>NZ_SSNH01000020.1 GCF_005877005.1 Sinomonas susongensis
GGAGAAGTACGGCCCCGAGACCGGCTACGAGTTCCTCGCCAACGAGGGCCCCGTGCCCGTGGAGGCCATCGAGCCCACCGAATTCCTCCGCTTCGTCCTCCACACCTTCTAGAACCCCACAGGCGCGGCGCGGGACCCCGGCGCGGGGCCCGCACCCACCCGCCACAAGTCTTTTTCCGAGAAAGAGCCCACGCCCATGACGCATTCCGCCAGCCGCCAGGTGTTGGAGGACCCCAAGGTGCTGCAACAGCCCAACTCCCCCGGCAGTACTCGGGTGGACGCAGGCGACCCGGCGAGGGCGCTGCTCCAGGAGCTGGCGGCGGCAGGGGTGTCGGTGGATGGATCCCCGCGTCGGCGTTCGGAGTATTCCTACGACGCCTCCAACTACCGCGTCGAACCGCTCGCTGTCGCGTTCCCGCGCACGGTCGACGACGTCGTGGCCGCCGTCGGGGTGTGCCGGGCGAGCGGCACACCGGTCATCGCCCGAGGCGGCGGAACATCGATGGCTGGCAACGCCGTCGGCCCCGGGCTCGTCCTGGACTTCTCGCGGCATATGGACCGCGTGTTCGGCATCGACGCGGAGGCCGGGACCGTCGATGTCGAACCCGGCGTGATCCTCGCATCGCTCTCCCGGGAGGTGGAACGCGCCACCGCCGGCCGGCAAACGTTCGCCCCCGACCCCTCGTCGAAGAACCGCGCGACGGTCGGCGGCGCGATCGCCAACGACGCCTGCGGCAACCACTCCGTCCGCTACGGCCGCACCTCCGACCACGTGGCCGAGATCGACCTCGTGACATCGGACGGCGCCCGGGTGACGGCGACCGAGACGGGCCTGCGGGCCACCGATCCCGCCGACTCGTTCTCCGCAGCCCGGGCGGAGGACCTCGCGGCGTCGCTGGCCCGGCTCGCACAGGCGAACCTGGGCGCCTTCCGCCTCGAACTCGGCCGGATTCCCCGGCAGGTCTCCGGCTACCATCTCGAGAACCTCCTACCCGAGAGGAAGTTCAACATCGCCCGGGCCGTCGTCGGCTCCGAGGGGACGTGGGCCATCGTCGTGGGCGCCCGGATGAAGCTCGTGCCCAAGCCCGCAGCCGCACTGCTGGTCTGCCTCGGCTACGAGGACGTCGTCGACGCCGCCCGCGACATCCCCACGATCCTCGAGTTCTCCCCGGCCGCCGTCGAGGGCACCGACGAGGCCATCGTCGCCACCATGCGCCGCCGCCGGGGGCCCGATTCGGTCCTGGGCCTGCCCGAGGGCCGCGCCTGGCTCTTCGTGGACCTCGACGGAGACGACCCGGACACGGTGCGCGCCCACGCGGACCGGCTGCTCGCACGGCTCGCGGAGAACGGACGGCTCGTGCAGGGCCGCGTCGCGGCGGACCCGGCCGAGCGCGCCTCGCTCTGGCGCGTGCGCGAAGACGGCGCCGGCCTGTCCTCCCGCCTCGCCTCGGGCGGCGAGTCGTGGCCCGGCTGGGAGGACTCTGCGGTCGCCCCGGAGCGGCTGGCCGACTACCTCGCCGACCTCCGCGAGCTCCTGGCCGAGCACGAGCTCACCGGGGTCATGTACGGGCACTTCGGGGCCGGCTGCATGCACATCCGCATCACCTACGACCTGCGCAGCGAGGAGGGCCGGGACGTCTTCCGCAAGTTCACCCGCCGCGCGGCGGAACTCGTGGTGCGGCACGGCGGGTCGCTCTCGGGAGAGCACGGCGACGGCCGCGCCCGATCCGAGCTCCTGCCCCTGATGTACTCCCCCGCCGTGATGGCCGCCTTCTCCGAGGCGCGCCGGCTCTGGGACCCGGCGGGCATCCTGAACCCGGGCTCGATGACGGATCCGGACCCAATGGACGCCCACCTCGCCCTCGCAGGCGTACCCGAGCGCGAATGGCGCACGAGCTTCGACCTGCGCCCGGCTGGATCCCACGGCCCGGCAGCATCCCACGGCACGGACCCGTGGGTCCACGCCGTCCAGGGCTGCATCGGCGTGGGCCGGTGCCGGGCGGACACCGGCGGCGTGATGTGCCCCAGCTACCGCGCCACGCGCGACGAGAAGGACTCCACCCGGGGCCGCGCCCGCGTCCTTCAGGACATGGTCCGCGGCGCCCGCACCGTCGAGGAGGGCTGGAAGTCCGAGGAGGTGCGCGAGGTGCTGGACCTGTGCCTGGCGTGCAAGGCCTGCTCGACCGACTGCCCGGCCGGGGTCGACATGGCCACCTACAAGTCGGAGTTCTTCGACCACTACTACAGCGGCCGCATCCGTCCCCTCTCGCACTTCTCCCTGGGCTGGCTCCCTCGCTGGCTCAAGCTCACGGGCCGCCTCTCGGGCCTCGTCAACGCCGTCCTCGCGACCCCGCTGGGCAAGGTCGCGGCCGCGGCGGGCGGCCTCACGACCAAGCGCGCGCTCCCGCGGTTCGCGGGAGCGAACGAATGGCGACGCGAAGTCGCCGCCGCCGGCGTCCCGGCCGCAGGCAAGGCCGACGGCGAGGACTCGGTGGTCCTCTTCGTGGACACGTTCACGCGCGGCTTCCGGCCCGAGGTCGCCGGCGCGGCGGCCCGCGTCCTCGCGGGCGCAGGCGACGCCGTCGAATGCTCCGCCGACGCCTGCTGCGGCCTGACCTGGATCTCCACGGGCCAGCTCGGGACGGCGAAGCGGCTGCTCTCCAAAGCCGCGGAAGCGCTCGACGACGGCACCGACCGGCCGATCGTCGTCGTCGAACCCAGCTGCGCGGCCGCGCTGCGCAAGGACCTGCCCGAACTGGTCCACACCGATCAGGCCAAGCGCGTGGCGGCCCGCGTGCGAAGCTTCGCCGCGCACGTCGCCGACCGCGTCTCAGCCGGCTGGGACCCCTCCCCGGCGAGGCCGGTACCGGAGCAGGCCGTGCTCCAGACGCACTGCCACGAGTACTCGGTCTTCGGGGCCGCGGCCCAGCGGACGGCGCTCAAGGCGGCCGGAGTGCGCAACATTGTCGATGCCGACGGCTGCTGCGGCGTGGCGGGGAACTTCGGCTTCGAAGCCCAGCACTACGACGTGAGCATGCAGGTCGCAGAGAACGCCCTCGCTCCCGCGCTCAGGACCACTGACGATCAGGTCGCCGTGCTGACCGACGGCTTCTCGTGCGCCAGACAGGTAAACCAGCTCGACTCCTCCAGACCCGGCCTGCACCTCGCCCAGATCCTCGACCCGGGCACAACGCCGTAGAACAGCTCGACACCGACCACCATCAAAGACCCCACACCAAGGAAGCAGAGGAACTCCCATGACCACCAACGTCAGCGAGCCCCGCACCTCAGAGCGAGCACGCGAGGCAATCGCCAAACTCAGCACCGGCGTCTTCATCGACGGGCAGTGGGGCGAAGCCGCCTCCGGCGCCCGCTTCAACGTCGTCAACCCCGCGACCGAGGAAGTCATCGCAACCGTGGCCGACGGCGGCCCAGAGGACGCCCGGCGCGCGATCGAGACCGCAGGACGGGTGCAGAAGGACTGGGCCAAGACGGCTCCACGTGAGCGCAGCGAGATCCTGCGCCGCGCCTACAACCTCATCATGGCCCGTCAGGACGAGCTCGCCCTGATCATGACCACCGAGATGGGCAAGCCGCTCGCCGAGGCCAAGGGCGAGGTCGCCTACGCCGCCGAATACTTCCGCTGGTTCTCCGAGGAAGCGGTGCGCATCGGAGGCGACTTCGGAACCTCCGGCGACGGGAAGAACCGCATGCTCGTCTCGCGCGAGCCCGTCGGACCCTGCGTCTTCGTCACCCCGTGGAACTTCCCCCTCGCCATGGGAACCCGCAAGCTCGGCCCCGCCATCGCAGCAGGCTGCACAGTCGTGTTCAAGCCCGCCGCCCTCACCCCGCTCTCCTCCCTGGCGCTCGTGGACATCCTTGTCGAAGCCGGCCTCCCCGCAGGCGTGGTCAACGTCGTGTGCACCACCAAGGCGTCCTCGGTCGTCACGCCGTGGATGTCCAGCGGGATCGCCCGCAAGGTCAGCTTCACCGGCTCGACCGAGGTCGGCGTCCGCCTGCTCCAGCAGGCTGCCCAGCACGTGATGCGCTCCTCGATGGAGCTCGGCGGCAACGCCCCCTTCATCGTCTTCGAGGACGCCGACCTCGACCGCGCCGTCGAAGGCGCCGTCGCGGCCAAGATGCGCAACATGGGCGAGGCCTGCACGGCCGCGAACCGGATCTTCGTCCAGCGGCCCGTTGCCGAGGAATTCGCCCGCCGCCTCGCCGCCCGCTTGGGCGCACTCTCGGTCGGCGACGGCGCCGAGGCGGGCACCGACGTCGGCCCGCTCGTGGAGGAGAAAGCCTTGCGCAAGGTCCAGGAGCTCGTCCACGATGCCGTCGCCAAGGGCGCGAAGGTCGTCTGCGGCGGGAACCGCCCCGAGCGCCCCGGCTTCTTCTACGCGCCCACGGTCCTCTCCGACGTCTCGCCCGAGGCGGACCTCATGACCGAGGAGATCTTCGGCCCCGTGGCTCCCGTCGTCCCGTTCGACACGGAGGAGGAAGCGCTCCGCATGGCCAACGACACCCCGTTCGGCCTCGTCGGCTACCTGTTCACCCAGGACCTGGACCGCAGCTTCCGCGTCGGCGAGGCCCTCGAGGTCGGCATGGTCGGCCTCAACACCGGAATCGTGGCCAACCCCGCCGCCCCCTTCGGCGGCGTCAAGGCCTCGGGCCTGGGGCGCGAGGGCGGACGCATGGGCATCGACGAGTTCCTCGAGTACAAGTACATGGCAGTCCCGCGGGCCTGATCCGCCGACCGAGGCCCGGGATGACAGGAGCCTGACCTAAAAAGGGCCTGAGCGGATATTCATTCCGCTCAGGCCCTCGGTCTATTCTCGTTGTTCCTGGCAGGCGAGCCACTATCATGGTCCAAGTCCCCGCTTTGGCGACCGGCCGCCGTCGTCCTTACGCCGGACAGACGTGGGCGACGTTGTTGACTATATCCCAGAATATGGGATATAGTCCGAGAATGGCAGCGACAGCGACGCCGGACAGTGCGGGCAGCCCGGCAAAGATGCTCCAGATCCTCGACCTCTTCAGCGAGGCAGAACCCGTCTGGTCGACGGCCGACATCATCGAGGCACTGGAGACCTCCAGGTCGACGGGATATCGCTACATCAAGACCCTGAACGACGCCGGGCTGCTCACCACCGTGCGCAATGGCTACTACAGCCTCGGCCCGCGAATCATCGAGATGGACCTGCAGATCCGGCTGACGGACCCGCTGCTCCTGGCAAGCCATGGCGTGCTCGAAGATCTGGTGGACAAAATCGGGCACTCCTCTGTCCTGCTTACCGCATTCCGAGATTCGGTCCTGTGCATCGGGGAGGCCCGTGCCCCTCTGAGCCCGGCAAACCGGTTCAGTCGCGGGCAGCGGCGGCCATTGTTCCTCGGAGCGGGGTCGAAGGTCATCTTGGCCTATCTCCCCCATCACCGCCTCAAAGCCATCTACGCTCGGCAGGCTGCAGAAATTGAGAAGGCCGGCTTGGGCAGCACGTGGAGCGAATTCCGCAAGGCTCTGGGCGAGATCAAGAAGAATGGCTACCTCCTGACCCGAGGAGAGTTCAACCCCGGGGTCTACAGCGTTGCGGCCCCCATCCTCACCGACCAGAAGACATCCGTGGGGAGTGTGGGTGTCGCGTGGGACGGGAATCGCCCTGTCGAAATCCAGCAGGCGGTACGGGCAGTCCAGCAGGCGGCAAGGACTATATCGGAACGACTGATGACGTCCGAGTCCAATGGCTCGGCGGCAACAACCGCCTCCTCTGCGACGCCCAGTTCTTCGCCGTCGCCCGCATCTGAGGATGACCTCTCCTTGACCGCGGCCCCATGAGGCTCAGCCGGTCACGCGCGATTCCATCGACCGGTGATCTGCAGCCCAGGAACCGAGCAGCCTGAGGCGATCCGCCGAGGGCGAGCCTGGCTCTGCGGTGTAGATCAGCATCACGTTCCCGGGTTCGGCGGTGACGGCGAACTCCTCATAGGACAGGGTGAGGTCCCCGACAATCGGGTGGTGGAAGCGCTTGGTCCCTGCCCCGTGGCTGCGGACGTCGTGTGCTGCCCACAGTCGGCGGAACGTTTCGCTGCGGGTGGACAGCTCCCCGACGAGGTCCTGAAGGGCCTTGTCATGGGGGTCGCGACCCGCTTCGGATCGCATGATGGCGGCGCACATCTCTGCGAAGAGCTCCCAGTCGGGGTAGAAATCGTGGGCGGCCGGGTCCAGGAACTGGAATCGGGCGAGGTTCGGGGTGCGGCCGCCGTCGCCGATGACCGGTGAATAGAAGGCGCGTCCAAGCTCATTGGTTGCCACCAGGTTCTGCCGAGGATCGCGGACGAATGCGACGGCGTCGGTGATCGAGTCCAGACCCCACTGCAGGCTCGGGCGAAGCTCGGCGGGCTTCCCTGCACGGCGCCGGGCCCGTCCACTGGTCGGAATGCCATCAGCGGCCCGGGCGAGGTCCAGCAGGTGGGCGTGCTCGGTGTCGTCCAGCTGCAGGGCCCGGGCGAGAGCGTCGAGCACTGACGCGGAGGCTCCGCCGATTGCGCCGCGCTCCAGCTTGGCGTAGTACTCCACGCTCACCCCGGCCAGATCGGCCACCTCGCTGCGGCGGAGTCCCGAAACCCGGCGTTTGCCTCCGGCCGTGATTCCGGCGTCCTTCGGGTTGACCCGGGCCCGGCGGCTCATGAGGAACTCGCGTACCTCGTCTCGGTTGTCCATGAGTTCAGGCTAGGCCGTGGCCGGCCGGGGAGGGAGTCTCTGTCAGGGCACCCCTTCCGCACCCGCCACGCCAGGCAGAGCCGGAGAGGGCTGCGAGGGGTTCCCTGCCAGTACACCCCTCGTCAGGGACTCCCTGTCGGCTTCCCACTAGGAGAGGCTGGTGAACATGCCCGACTCGAATGCCCGGCCGCGCCCGACATACGGCCGCCTCCTGCCTTCGCTGCTGCTCTTGCTGACGGTGTTCGGCCCGATCTCTATGGACCTGTACCTGCCGGCCCTCCCCGCCCTGACCTTGGAGCTGGGTGCCGCCACGTCCGTCGCCCAATTGACCGTGACCGCGTGCCTGGTCGGGCTCGCTGTGGGACAGCTCATCGCGGGACCCCTCTCCGACAGGTTCGGCCGGCGGGGAATCGTGCTCATCGGCGCGGCCGCCTACATTCTGGTCTCCGTTCTCTGCGCAGCGAGCCCCACGGTGGAACTCCTCATCATCGCCCGGCTCGGCCAAGGCCTGGCCGGCGGTGTGGGCATCGTCGTGGCGCAGGCAGCCGGACGGGACATCTACTCCGGTGGTCGTCTCATCCGGTTCTACGGCCGCCTCACCGTCATCGGCGGGTTCGCCGCGATCGTCGGTCCACTCCTCGGCGGAGCGCTCAACACGCTGGTCGATTGGCGCGGCCTATTCATCTTCCTCGCGGTCATCGGCGCAGCAATCCTCGTAGCCACCCTTCTCGTATTCCGCGAGACCCTGCCGCCGGCTGAACGGACGACCGGCGGCTGGACGCACACGCTCCGTGACTTCCGGGCCCTGCTCTCCGATCGGCGGTTCCTCGCCGCAGTCCTCAACCAGGGCTTCCTCTACGCCGCGCTCTTCGCCTATCTCGCCGGCGCCACCTTCGTGCTGCAGGACATCTACGGGCTCTCGCCACAGGCCTACGCCCTGGCCTTCGGGCTCAACTCGGCCGGCTTCATGGTGTTCGGCTATCTCGCAGGACGGGCTGCCGAGCGCTGGAGCATTCCCGGCACCCTCTCTGCCGGCGTCGTCGTCGCCGGGCACGGCGGGCTCGGACTGCTCGCTTCCGGTCTGGCACCGATGCCCCTATGGGTCGTGATCGTCTCATTGTTCGCGCTGGCGAGCGGAGTAGCGATCTCGTCACCGCCCGCCACAACCCTTGCCCTCGCGGAGCACCCGCACATCGCCGGGACCGCGTCGTCGCTGCTGGGCATGGTCCGCTTCGGGTTCGGAGGCGCGGCAGCGCCGCTGGTCGGCATCGCAGGCGCCGCAAGCGTCCTTCCGCTGGGCATTGTCACCACGGCCGGTGTGCTCCTGGCGGCCTGCGCCTCCCTCGCCCTCTCCCGCCATCCCTCTGCGGCCTTCCCTCGCGTGCGCTCTGCCGCGATGGACCTCAGTTCAACCCTCAACAAGTAAGGAGAACCACGATCATGCGTGGAGTCGTCATGCACGCCCCGGGCGAGGTGCGCGTCGAAGAACGCGAGCACCCCTCGATCATCGAGCCCACCGACGCGATCATCCGCCTTGCCGCATCCTGCATCTGCGGGTCCGACCTCTGGCCCTACCGCGGTGCCGAGCCCGTGGACCGCAACCCGATGGGACACGAGTACGTCGGCGTCGTCACAGAGATCGGGGCGGATGTGAAGAACATCCGCGTCGGAGACTTCGTCGTCGGCTCCTTCTTCGCCTCCGACAACACCTGCGAGATCTGCCAGGCCGGCTACCAATCCCGCTGTGTCCACGCCGAGCTCATGGGGGCGATCGGAACCCAGGCCGAGTATGCCAGGGTCCCGCTCGCCGACGGCACGCTCGTCGCCACCCCCGGGCACCCCGACCCGGACCTCATCCCCTCCCTCCTGGCCGCCTCCGACGTCCTCGGCACCGGCTGGTTCGCCGCCGTCGCCGCCGAGGCCGGGCCCGGCAAGACCGTCGCCGTCGTCGGCGACGGCGCCGTCGGACTGCTGGGCATCCTCGCCGCCCAGCAGCTGGGGGCGGACCGGATCATCGCGATGTCGCGGCACGCCGACCGCCAGGCGCTCGCCCGCCGCTTCGGCGCGACCGACATCGTCGAAGAGCGCGGCGACGACGGCGTGGCGAAGATCAAGGAGCTCACCGATGGTCTCGGGGCGCACAGCGTCATCGAGGCCGTCGGCACCCAGGAGGCGATGATGCAGGCCATCCGGGCCACCCGCCCCGGCGGGCACGTCGGATACGTCGGCGTCTCGCACGACGTCCAACTGCCAGGGGACGAGCTGTTCTTCTCCGGCGTGCACCTGCACGGCGGCCCGGCCCCGGTCCGCCGCTTCCTGCCCGAGCTCATCCAGCTCATCTGGGATCGCGCCATCGACCCCGGCGCAGTCTTCGACCTCACCCTCCCCCTCGACCAGGCCGCGGAAGGATACGAGGCCATGGACAAGCGGCGCGCCACCAAGGTCCTTCTCACCCTCTAAACGCCGCCGCCGGACAGCATCAGCTAGCAGGGCCAATTCAAGGTCCTCGAGTCCGGTGACCTCATCAATATGGGCACTCCGCCCAGAGTGGGATTGTCGGTTTGGGAACTCAGCGGCAGAAGATCCTCGCCGCGCGGGATTGAGAAGCTCGCTCCTCATCGCTGCTGGCGAGAACCGCTGAGGCCAACCCTGCCCAGGCTGAGGTGCCATGGGCGAAGCCTTCCTCCATCCGACTCTGGACCACGGCTCGGACGGCACCAAAGACGAGGCGCTGGACCGGCGAGGGCGGTACTGCCAGAACCAGTAACGGCAGGCTCTGCCTGATCTCCCGCCTGCTCGGTTGAATGGCTAGAGAAGAAATGCTGAACGAGGAGATGTCTGTGGAGGCTCGTTACTCCGTGATCCCACGCGGGGCCCCGCCGCGCGACGCGCGAAGGACCGCTGCCCTGAGTGCCTCGGTCCTGGGGTTCTTCGTCATCACCCTCGACGCCGTCGTCGTCAATGTGGCTCTGCCCAGCATGCGCGCCGATCTCGGCGGCGGCATGGCGGGACTGCAATGGATCGTGGACGGGTACACGCTCGCGTTCGCCGCGCTCCTCCTCTCCGCCGGAGCCCTCTCTGACCGCCTTGGGGCGCGCCGCTCCTTCGGCGTGGGTGTCGCTCTATTCGTCGCCGCGTCCTTGGCGTGTGGGCTCGCACCTGGCCTGGGCGCGCTCGTTGCGGCGCGGTTCCTGCAAGGCGCCGGGGCAGCTGTCATGATGCCCTCGTCGATGGCCCTCATCGGCCACGCCTTCCCCGACCCCATTCGCCGGGCGCGGGCCGTCGCGGTCTGGGCCATGGGAGGCGCGATTGCCTCGACGTCGGGACCCGTCATCGGCGGCCTGCTCAATCTGGTCAGCTGGCGGTTGATCTTCCTCATCAACCTCCCCGCGGGGATTGTCGCCCTGATCCTCTTGGCCCGCGCGAGCCCGTCTCCGCGCAGGGAGGCGCCCTTCGACTGGGCAGGGCAGACTACGGCGGTACTCGCCATGGGCGGCATCACCTACGGGGTGATCGAGGCTGGCACACTCGGGCTTGCCGCCCCGCAGGTCATCGCAGCGCTCGCTGTCGGCGTCGCGGCGCTTGTCGCGTTCGCGTTCGTCCAGGCACGCGTGCGACATCCGATGGTGCCACGCGAGCTGGTCCGTTCCAGGGCTGTCGCGGTGGCCTCGGCCGCGGGCTTCGCGTTCATGGTAGGCAACTACGGGTTGCCCTTCGTCATGAGCCTCTACCTGCAACAGCATCGCGGGCTGACCTCATTCGAGACCGGAACCGTGTTCCTGCCCATGATGCTGATCGGCTTCGTCCTGACACCCTTCGTCGCCAGGATCGCCGAACGCTTCGGCGCGAAGCCCCTCATCGCCCTGGGCTTCCTCTCCATGGCGGCGGGCCTCGTCGCGATAGCCCTTCTGCCCTCGGACGCCCCCGTTTGGGTCATCTCAGGCCTCATGGTCCTCGTGGGCCTCTGCGGCCCCCTCGTGGTTCCTCCCATCAGCGGAGTCCTGCTCAACAGCGTCCCCCGGCACCTCTCCGGCACCGCCAGCGGGGTCTTCCACGCGAGTCGCCAAGTCGGGGGAGCCCTCGCCGTCGCCGTCTTCGGCGCTCTCCTGGCCGATCCGGCGCACTTCCAAGCCGGAGTGACGTCCAGCCTCGTCGGCGCGGCCGCCGTCGGCCTCCTCGCAGCCGCCGCGAGCCGATTCCTCACACAGACCACTCAAGAAGAAAGGAACCCTACGTGACCACGCGGAAAACCCCTTCTCACCAGCAATCCTCGTCTAACGAGCCCTCCGGAGCCGAGAAGATGTTCGGCGACTTCGCACCGGCTCTCGTCTCCTACACCGACGACGTCCTCTTCGGGCAAGTGTGGGAGCGCCCGGAACTGTCCCCTCGGGACCGCAGCCTCGTCACGGTCTCTGCACTCCTGGCCGGCGGCAACACCGAGCAGCTCACGTTCCATCTCGCCAAAGCGAAAGAGAACGGGCTCAGCGAGGAAGAGCTCATCGAGGCGATCACTCACCTCGCCTTCTATGCGGGCTGGCCCAAGGCCATGTCCGCGATGTCGGTCGCTAAGAGCGTCTTCCGGGGCTAGGCCTTCTCATGACCGAATGGGACACCGGTGTTCTCCGCCGGATTGCAGAGACCGACGACTTTCACATCTCGCCCTTCCGGGAAGACAGAGCCACTTACGGGACCCCGACGTGGATCTGGTCCGTGGTCGTCGACGGAAGCCTCTACGTGCGGCCCTGGAATGGCGTCGACTCTCGCTGGTACAAGGCGGCCTTGTGTCAGGGCGCGGGGAGGATCAGCGCCGCCGGCGAGACCTTCGACGTCCTGTTTGAGGCCGCTGACCCAGCGGTGAACGACGGCGTCGATGCCGCCTACCGCGCCAAGTACGGCGATAGTCCGTATTTCCCCCCGATGGTCGGGGCGCGTCCCCGTGCCGCGACGGTGCGGATCACACCGGCTTGATCCCTCAGGTAGCAAAAACGACGACGCCCCACGCCGCGGAGGCTCAGGGCGTCATCGTTCTTTGGATCCTAGGCGACGGTTGACGCGTCGATGACGAACCGGCAGCGGACGTCGGACCAGCCGCGCCCGCGCTCCTAAAAGCTCTGCAACCTGCCGAGCAACCTCACCTCATCGACTTCGGTCGGAGTCCTTGTCGAACGGTCTGGCGGGACGCGCGGCCGATTCGTCCTTGCCTTCTGACCGTGCTCGATCCCAGGAGGGAAGCAGCATGAACATCGAAACCCGTAGCCCCAGCTGCAAGGACCCGCTCGAGCAGTTCGCCGGCGAGGTATGGTCGAGGTCGACCCGATCGCCGGCCCCTCACGAGGTCGACCCAGGCATGATCCCGGCGCTGGGCTTCGCGCCCGGTGCCCCGCACTGCCGGGTACAGCCACCCCAAGACCACGCACCACGGCCCATGCACAGCAACGCCGAACTCGACTTCACCATCGGAGAGCAGACCTGGATCCGCGACTACGGCGCACGTGAATTTCCGCATCTTCAGCGGCAGGTAGTCCCTGCCGGATCAACTGCACGTGACACTCTCGTGAACCGTGACCGAATGAGCCCGACTGAGTTGGCACCGCACGACCGACAACACAACAAGCAAGGAGATCTCATGAGTGAGACCGAGTTCGACCAGATCTTCCCGCTCGGGGAGAAGAATGATGCCTTCGCCCAGTACTTCATCGGGCAGAGCTACCTCGCTCCGTTGACCTCGGGGAACGTGCCGGTCAGCAATGTCTCCTTCGAGCCGGGCTGCCGCAACAACTGGCACATCCACCACGGCACCGCAGGGGGCGGGGACCAGATTCTGCTGTGCACGGCAGGCAGTGGCTGGTACCAGGCCGAGGGCGAGGAGCCCATAAGCATGGAGCCGGGCACGGCGATTCGTGTCCACGCCGGCACAAAGCACTGGCACGGGGCGAAGGCCGACTCATGGTTCTCCCATCTAGCCTTCATCACCCCAGGCGAAGGCGTCAGCAACGAATGGCTCGACCCGGTCACCGACGAGGCGTACGGTCAGCTGCCCAAGCGCGGGGAGAACGCATGAGCATCCCGAACGGGGCCAACACCTGACGGCCCGGCAGCACCGGCCGCGGCGGGACGGGAGGTGACGGCATTGGAGTGCACCCCAACCCCCATCGTCCGGAGCATGGTTTTGCGGGGCGATAGGGTCCTTTTGCGTCTTTTGCCCCAGTTCCGCGCGAGGGTCTAGAAGTGGTGCGGCAGCCAGATCGGCGGACGGGCATGCGCGTCGCTCGACCAGCCCGAGGCGATAGTGCCACCACGTGAAACAGACCCTGACCCGGCGTCGCCGACATGGCCACGAGCGGCGGCAGACCCTCTAGGGGCGCGATCTTCAGCCGGGTCGAGACGGACGGCCCCGCCCCGGATGATCACACGAGCACGGTCGAGAAGGCCCGAGATCACGAATTCGGACGGGCGAACCCAGACGATGCCCGCTTCATTGCCCGGACCGACCGTCGGTGGCCGCCCTGGTCTGTTACAGATCGGCCGGCCTCAGGATCGACCTCCCGGCTGGGCTCAGCTGGCACACCCGACACGTCCCGGCCAAGCAGTCGCCGCCGTTAACTCACGTGAGCGGCCGCCCGTCGGCTTCCGCCCGTGCCAGCGTTCGGGCGCAGCCTGCGCATGTCCACAGGGTGGCCCGTCCAGGATCAGGCCAGGTGGATTGGGCCTGTCCGTCCAGGCGCCACACCGATTGCTCGGGGAGCGCGTGTGCACCTACCTTCTAGGAGGTGCCGCACCGATGATCACAGCGAGCCGCAAACAGACGGACGGTACGGGTTCACCCCGCGGGGATGGCCCCGGCCCGGCGCGCATGCAGGGATCGAGCACATCTGCACCAGGCACGTTGAGGCCACCTCGAGAGCCTCAACCTTCGAGGCCCCCAGCCGCCGCCTCCACGCCCGCGCAACTGGACATTCCCGGCACGCCGCGGCTGGCCGTGCTGCACCCGGTGCTCGGCAATCCCGACCCCCGGCCTGGCGCACACCGCCGCGGGACGGGTCTCCTGCTGCGGCTGGGCATCGGCGAACTGCCGGCGGCCTACGGGCCCACCACGCCCTGCTCGCCGAGAACGCAACGCGTCGTCAGGAGGACTCACCGTTCAGCGGCACCGGGGATAACCCCAGGTCAGACGGTGGGGCCACCGTGGCCCCACCGTGTCAAAGGCGAACTGGAAGACCTGCAAACCGGTCGCGCACGGCTGGGGCATCCGAGTGAAGACCTGGGCCACCGATCTCGAGCATCTCGCCGCCGAGGCGCTCGCCGGCTTCCGCGCCGTACAGAAACCCGTCAACCACCCCCGCCACACCGGCACGCGCAGCGGTGGCGAGGACGGCGGGCGGGTCGCGGTTCACCATCGGCGGGCATAAGCCCAGGTCGCGCGGTGCCGCCACGGTGGCGGCACCGCGTCGACCCCAAACGCAGCACGATGATGCCCGTGCCCCGTTCGCTCGCGCCGGGTTCGCGGAAATTGGTCGGAGCCTCCATCGTCGACGTCATCCTCGCCCGCAGCCTCCAACCCCAAAGAACTTGCCCGAACTGGCCACCCTCGTGAGCGAGCAGACTACTGCCTGCTCCACCGTCCCGGAGGACCCGGTACCGCTCTGCACAGCTTCTGGCGTCCCACGAGTCCCCTCATGCCGCCGTCGCTCTCCGAGCCCGCCAGTTCGGCAATGCTCTCGCCCTGTGCTCGGCCCCGTCCAGCGTCGCACGCAGGCAGGCGGCGAGGGAAGATCACGCGTCCTTCGCGAACGCCCGCTCGAGCATCTCGGCGGTGGCAGGGTTGACCATCTCGTTGCGGCGGATGTAGTGCGCGATGGTGATCTTCGGGTCCGTGTGGCCGAGCAGCTCGGCGGCGAGGTCGACACCGGCCTGGGCATTGATCGCCGTCGCGACGGTCCGGCGGAACATGTGCGGGGTGACCCCGGCGATCCCGGCCAGGTCCATCACCCGGCGGAGCTGGAGGCGGACGTGATTCGTCGTGAGCGGCTTCCCTTCCCTGCTGCAGAACAGCAGGGAATCCAGCGATGGGTCCTCCAGCTTCGCCAGCCGGGCCCGGACGGCCTCGGCCGTGAACGACGGGATCGCCACCGTCCGGCGGGACTTCGCCGTCTTCGGATGATCCTGCCGCACGGTCGCCTCGCCCCGGTTGCTGACGATCGTTCCGGCGATCCGGATCGAGGGAGGTGCCCCGGTGATGTCGACGTCGCGGCGGCGGATGGCCAGGACCTCCCCTATGCGCGCGGACGTGCCGAGCATGACCTCCACGATCGCCCCGAGCTGGCCGTCAGGCTTCGGGCCCGAGGACGATCGTCCGGCCTCCCAGCACGCGACCGCGGCCCGGACCGCGTTCACCTCTGCCGGGGTGAGCGCATCCGGGATGCGCGCCGGACGGCGCAGGGATGAGACATGATCCATCGGGTTGCGGGCCAGCACCTCGTGCCGGACGGCCAGGCCCAGGGCCAGGCGAAGGACGACGCGCGCCTGCTTCGCGCGGTTGTAGCTCTGCCTGGCAAGCTGCTTGAGGAAGTTGTCGCAGCGGGCGACGCCGATCTCCCGCAGGGTCAGGCTCTCGAAGGCAGGCAGGACGAGCCTCTGCATGTTGCCCTCGTAGAGCTGCCTGGTCCTCTTTGAGAGCCGTCGCTCGAGGTCGAGGTCTTCGAGCCAGTAGGCGACCAGTTCGGGGAACGGGCTGTCTGCGGTGAGCTTCGAGGAGGACGGCTGGAAGAGGCTCCGCTCGGAGAGCTTGGCCTTCAACGCCCGCTCCGCGGCCTTCGGGGTCGCCCCGGTGGCCTGGACCAGCCGGGTCTTCCCGTCCCAGCCGCGGTAGCGCGCGCGGGCGACGCTGCGCCCGCTCGCCGCGCTCAGGTAGCCGATCTCCCCGAAGGTGCCGATGGCCAGGCGCTGGCGGCTCACCGCTTTACCTCCCGCCCGTCGGCGACGACGGCCCGGGATCGCGCTGCTGCTCGACCCAGACCCGCACGTCGGAGACGGCGAACTTCAGGTGCTTCCCGAAGCGGTAAGCGCGCGGGCCCAGGCCCCGCGTGCGCCAGTCGTACACCGTGGAGACCGGAACGCCCAGGTACGCGGCGAGCTCGCCGACGTCCAGCAGGCGCTCCAGCCCCCACGGATTCTCCGCAGCGGTGTGATCGGTGTCCATGCCGCACTGGTGCGCCGCACTCCCCCTCAGGGACCGGAGGCAACCGCAGCGTTCGCCCTCCAGCCGGGGCCCAGCCGCCCAAGGGCGCCGCGGGGAGGCCAAAAAGATGGGTTTTCGATGACCTGGTCAAATCTCACCAACCGAGAAGCCGCGGGAACCCTTGAGTTCCCGCGGCTTCGATGAGCCCCCTGCCGGATTCGAACCGGCGACCCTCTGTTTACAAGACAGATGCTCTGGCCAACTGAGCTAAGGGGGCAAGGCGTACGCAGCACGAGCGCCACCCACAAGGGTAGCAAAGCGCGGCGGCCCGGCCCCCACCAGGGGGACCGGGCCGCCGTCGTGCGTCGCCTGGGCGAGGCGGAAAGGCTAGGCCTTGGCCCGAGCGTCGAGGTCGGCCTGCAGGAACGCGTCGAACGCCTGGTTCGCCGAGTCGCCGATCCCCCACTGCTTGCCGTCGACGAACGCGGTCGGAGTCCCGGTTACGCCGTCTGCGGCGGCGAGGGCGGTGGTGTATTTGACCCAGGGTCTGTACGTCTTGTTGTCGACGCATTGGGAGATGTCGGCTCCGAGCTTGGAGGCGATGTCCTTGAGCTGCTGGTCGGACAGGCCCGCCGAGCCTTCTGCCGGCTGCTGGGCGTAGAGCTGGGCGAAGAAGTCGGCGTACTTGTCCGGGTACTGATTCGCCACGCACGCAGCCGCGGCTGCGGCGCGCGACGAGTAGTTCGTCGTCGAGTTCTGGTCGAGGAAGGCGATGGGCCGGTACTCGAGCGTTATCTCGCCCGAGTTGCGAAGCTGGGTGAGCTTGTCGCCGTAGGTCTTCTCGAAGTTGCCGCACACGGGGCAGATGAAGTCCACGTACACGACGACCTTCGCCGGCTGGCCCTTGGGGGCCGCCTCGACGCCCTTCGCGTTGGCCTGCTGGCCTTGGGAAGGCTGGGCGGTGGGCGTGGGGATGCTGGCAGCGTTGACGGTCGACGCCGGTTCAGCCGTCACAGCGCTGCCCTTGCCGAGCGTGATCCCGCCGTTCGCGTTCATGTTCGCGGGGCTGGGGCCACTGTTCGCGATAGGCGCGCTCTGCTGCATCGATGAGGAGACGACAATCGCGATGATCGCGATGACCGCAACGAGCGCCACCACGACGCCCCACCGGACGAGAAGCCGGTTCCGCTTCTCCTTCTTCTGCTGTGCCTCGCGGATCTGGCGGGCCTTCTCGCGGGCCGCGGCAGTCCGCTCCGCTTTTGTGGGGCGTGATTGATTGGAGGGGCTCATCGTTCCTCGTGTCAGGTCGCGGCGCGCAGCAGCGCGCCCGGTCGGCGTCGGGGACAGTGTATTCCAGCAGGCAGGACGCAGCCCGGCAGAAGCACTCAATCGGCGCAACGTGCGGGCCCCGCGCAGGGTTCCTTGACAACGTTGTGACCATTGCCGCACCGCTCCCCGGTAGGGTGGAGAAAGATTCCAGCGAATGCGAGGTAGCGCGAGAGTGGCTCAGGACACTGAACGGACAGCACCAGACACGGCGGCCAAGGACGGCAGGGCGGCAGGATCCTACGACTTCCTCGTCGTAGCGAACCGCCTGCCCGTGGACCGCGCCGGAGACAGCCCGAATGACGGTTGGAAGCGCTCCCCCGGCGGCCTGGTGACGGCGCTCGCCCCCATCATGGAAAAGTCCGACGGCGCGTGGATCGGCTGGGTCGGCTCCCCCGACGAGGAGATCGAGCCCTTCGAGCATGACGGCATGGCCCTGGTCCCGGTGGGCCTGTCGGCCTCGGAGGTCGAGCTCTACTACGAGGGGTTCTCGAATTCGACCCTGTGGCCCCTCTACCACGACGTCATCGCTCCCCCGGAGTTCCACCGCACCTGGTGGGACGCCTACCGGCGGATCAACGAGCGGTTCGCCCTCGCCGTCCTCGCCCGCGCCGCCGACCACGCGACGGTCTGGGTTCAGGACTACCAGCTCCAACTCGTCCCCGCGATCCTGCGCGCGCGGCGTCCGGACCTCCGCATCGGGTTCTTCAACCACATCCCGTTCCCGCCGCCCGAGATCTTCTCCCAGCTCCCCTGGCGCCGCCAAGTCCTCGAGGGGCTCCTTGGTTCCGACCTCGTGGGCTTCCAGCGCCCGAACGACGCCCTCAACTTCGCCCGCGCCGCACGCCGCTACGGGGGCGCAGGCGGCAAGGGCACGAACCTCCTCGTCGGCCGCGGCGAGCGCGTCGTCCGCGCGGAGGCCTTCCCGATCTCGATCGACACGGAGCGCATCTCGCAGCTCGCGCGCCATCCCGAGATTCAGGAGCGTGCCCGCCAGATCCGGCACGACCTGGGCGATCCGAAGACGATCATGCTCGGCGTCGACCGCCTCGACTACACGAAGGGCATCCGCCACCGCCTCAAGGCGTTCGAGGAGCTCCTCGTCGACGAGCGCATCAAGGTCGGCGAGGTGACCCTCGTCCAGGTGGCGAGCCCCAGCCGCGAGCGCGTCGAGCAGTACCGCCTCCTCAGGGAAGAGGTCGAGGGGACGGTGGGCCGCATCAACGGCGCCTTCGACACGCTCCAGCACACGGCTGTCCGCTACCTGCACCACAACTACCCGGTCGAGGAGATGGTCGCCCTCTACCTCGCGGCGGACGTCATGCTCGTGACGGCGCTGCGGGACGGGATGAACCTCGTCGCCAAGGAGTACGTAGCGGCCCGCTACAACGGGACGGGGGCGCTCGTCCTGAGCGAGTTCACGGGTGCCGCGGACCAGCTCAAGCAGGCACTGCTCATCAACCCGCATGACATCGCGGGGCTCAAGGAGGCGATGGTCGCGGCGATCAACCTGCCGCCCGGCGCCGCGAGCCGCCGGATGAAGGCGATGCGCCGCCAGATCATCGTCCACAACGTCGAGGAATGGTCCGCTGCCTTCCTCAACCGTCTTGCGGAGGTCACCCATGGCTAGGCCTGAAGTCCCTGCGGAGCTGCGGGCAGCGCTGGAGCGGCTCGCCGCCGTCGACCGCCTCCTCGTGGCGCTTGACTTCGACGGCGTCGTCGCCCCCATCGTCGAGCGGGCGGAGCAGGCGCGCCCTCTCCCCCAGACGGCGGCGGCGGTGGCGGAGCTCGCGGGCATAGCGGGGACCTGGACCGCGTATGTCTCCGGTCGCTCGCTCGGGAGCCTCACCCACGTCGCGTCGCCGGACCCGCGCACTCTGCTCATCGGCAGCCATGGGGCCGAGATCCGTCTTGACGGCCAGGAGCATCCGGTAGCCCTCGACGACGACCAGCGCCAGGCCCTCGAGGCCCTCCACGCCGCGTTCGCCCAGGTCGCAGCGCAGGCCCCGGGCACCTGGGTGGAGGAGAAGCCCGCAGGCCGTGTCCTCCACACGCGCCAAGCGGACGACGACGTTGCCGCCGCGGCCGTCAGAGCCGCCCACGAGCGCCTCGCAGGGCGAGGCGACATCTACCTCAAGACGGGCAAGCGAGTCCTCGAAGGCTCCGTGGTCCACGCGACGAAGGGCGAGGGCATCGCCTTCCTCCGCCAGGTCACCGAGGCCGACGCCGTCCTGTTCGCGGGCGACGACGTCACCGACGAGGACGGCTTCCTCGCCCTCGAGGAGGGCGACGTCGGGATCAAGGTCGGCGACGGGGAGACTGCCGCCGCGTTCCGCGTGCGCGAGCCGGGCGACATCGCCCACGCCATGGCTCTTCTCGTGCTGCTGCGCGGCGCGCGCCGCACAGAGCACGCCACATAACTATTCGGCCACAGAGCGGTCTGTGCTCGACGTCACACTTGGGAACATTATGTGACGCATGCCATACTCATTTGTGAGCCGCGGAAGACCGCCTCGGCTCATTCCGTGCCAGAATCGGCGATGCCAGATTGGGCAGCCCTGACGGCATACAACTGAACAACACGAACCATTCACTACGGATCGTCCGGCACGTACCTGCCGGTGAAGGGACAGATTACTGTGGCAACAGTGACGTTCGACAACGCAACGCGCCTGTACCCGGGCACAGAGAAGCCCGCGGTGGACAAGCTCAACATCCAGATCGCGGACGGCGAGTTCCTCGTACTTGTCGGCCCCTCCGGCTGCGGAAAGTCCACCTCCCTGCGGATGCTCGCGGGCTTGGAGGACGTCAACTCCGGCCGCATCCTCATCGGCGATCGTGACGTCACGGACGTCCCGCCCAAGGACCGCGATATCGCGATGGTCTTCCAGAACTACGCCCTGTACCCGCACATGTCGGTGGCGGACAACATGGGCTTCGCCCTCAAGATCGCCGGCGTCTCGAAGGAAGAGCGCGCACAGCGCGTTCACGAGGCCGCCAAGCTGCTCGACCTTGAGCAGTACCTCGACCGCAAGCCGAAGGCGCTCTCCGGCGGCCAGCGGCAGCGCGTCGCGATGGGCCGAGCGATCGTCCGGAACCCGCAGGTCTTCCTCATGGACGAGCCGCTCTCGAACCTCGACGCCAAGCTCCGCGTCCAGACTCGCACGCAGATCGCGTCTCTCACCCGCCGCCTCGGCGTCACCACCGTCTACGTCACGCACGACCAGGTCGAGGCCATGACCATGGGCGACCGCGTGGCGGTGCTCAAGGACGGCCTCCTCCAGCAGGTCGACACCCCGCGCAACCTCTACGACAAGCCGCAGAACGTCTTCGTGGCCGGCTTCATCGGCTCGCCCGCGATGAACCTCCTCGAGCTCCCCGAGGTCGACGGCGGCGTGCAGTTCGGCGGCGCGGTCTACCCGGTCGGCCGCGAGGTCCTTGCCGGGGCCACGGGCAACACGGTCACTCTCGGCGTCCGCCCGGAGGACCTCGAGTCCACGACTCAGGGGGACGGCCTCGCAGTCGAGGTCGACGTCGTCGAGGAGCTCGGTGCTGACGCGTACATCTACGGCCACACGACGGTGAACGGCCAGACGCACGACATCGTCGCCCGCACGGACGGCCGTCGTCCTCCGATGAAGGGCGACACGGTGTGGGTGCGCCCCCAGCAGGGTCACGTCCACCTGTTCGACACGAAGTCGGGCGAACGTCTCGGCTAACCTGATCAGGACAACAGCGCTGTGCCCGCCGGTTCTCCGGCGGGCACAGCCATTTCCCCCGGAAATGAGCAGGATGAACGGCGCCAACTGGCAGGACGAGCCGACCGACTACGCCATGCTGGGCAAACTGCCCCGCAAGGAACCGCTCAACGACCCGCCCCCCGCGAATGTCATGGGATCCCTCAGCATCACCGCGGCGGCTGCAGATCCCGAGCTTCTGGACCTTCCCTGGCACATCGCCCTCGAGGACTGGCCCGAGGAGTACCTTGCCGCCCTCCCCCGCGGCATCTCACGGCACATCGTGCGCTTCGCGAAACTCGGCGGATCAGTCATCGCAGTCAAGGAGACGGGCGAGCACATCGCGCGCCACGAGTACCACATGCTGCGCCGCCTGCAGCGGCTCGACGTTCCCTGCGTCGAGCCGGTCGCCGTCATCCGCGACCGGCAGACCCCCGATGGCCGGCCCCTCGACCCCGTCCTCGTGACGCGCCACCTCAAGTTCTCGCTCCCGTACCGGGCGCTGTTCTCACAGATGCTGCGGAGGGACACGCTGACTCGCCTCATCGACGCGCAGGCGCTCCTCCTCGTTCGGCTGCACCTCATCGGCTTCTACTGGGGCGATGTCTCGCTGTCCAACACCCTCTTCCGGCGCGACGCCGGGGCCTTCGCCGCCTACCTGGTGGACGCCGAGACGGGTGAGCTGTATCCGGATCTCTCCACGGGCCAGCGCGAATACGATCTCGAGATCGCACGCGTGAATATCGCGGGCGAGCTCATGGACCTCCTCGAGGGCGGGCTCATCGACGCCGAGGTCGACCCCGTGGCGACGAGCGAACGCATCATGGACTCCTACCGGAACCTTTGGACGGAGCTCACCGAGAAGGAGTCCTTCGAGCTCGGCGAGCGTTGGCGCGTGAGCGCCCGCATCAGGCGCCTGAACGAGCTCGGGTTCGACGTCGAGGAGTACGCCATCAAGACGACGGCGGACGGCTCCACGATCCAGCTCCAGCCCAAGGTCGTCGACGCCGGCCACCACCAGCGACGTCTCCTCCGGCTCACGGGCCTCGATGCGCAGGAGAACCAGGCGCGCCGGCTCCTCAACGACATGGATTCCTTCCGTGCGGACAACTACCCCGACCAGGACGAGGAGATCGCCGCCCATGCATGGGTGACCCAGGTCTTCGAGCCGATCGTCCGGGCCATCCCAAAGGAGCTTTCGGGAAAGCTCGAACCCGCTGAGGTAGTCCACCAGGTCCTCGAGCACCGCTGGTACATGTCTGAGCGGCTCGATCGCCACGTCCCCCTCGCGGAGACTCTCCAGTCCTACATCGACACGGTCCTGCGGCATCGGCGCGACGAGGCCGCGATCATGCTCAATCCGGACACGCAGACCCTCAAGATCCTCGAGGCCGAGGCTGCGAGGCAGGCCGAAGACCAGTTCGACGACGACGAGGCCGACGTCGATGTGGAAGCACCTGTCGACGCTGACTGACGGCGCTGACTGACGGCGCAGCGCCCGCTGTCGCTCCTAGTCGCCCTCTGGGGCCATGGCTAGCCCACGTGCTCGGTGAGCCATTCGACGAGGGGACGAATCTCGTTCCAGCTCTCCCTCACGCGCTCCTTGGCTTCAGGCGAGCCAAGCCACGACGGCACTCCGAGGGAGCGCCCCGCTGTGAGCGATTTGTGCTTGAGGAGTTCGCCGCGGGGGTGCTCGCGGTCGAACTCACGGGGGACGGTCTTGAGCTGCTCCCCCTCGATCGCATAGCCCCGGCTGCGCAGTTCCTCGACGATCCCGGCCAGCTCGCCGCCTGGCGCGGGAGCGTCGACGGCAGCTCGGAACTTCGTCGTCTGTGCCGGCGTGTGCGAGTGGTATCCGCCGCCTATGAGAAGGCCTGTCGCATCGAGATGGACGTAGTAGCCCATCCCATCCCCAGTCGCCGCGAATCCCCCCTGCGAGGTCTTGTAAGGGGACTTGTCCTTGCTGAAACGGATGTCCCGATTCGGGCGGAACGCCTTCCCCTCGCCGAATTCGTCCGAGAGTTCGTCCAGGAGCGCCACCATCGGCCCACGAACTGCCCGCTCGTAGACGTCCTTGTGCTCACCCCACCACTCACGGGTGTTGTTGTTCTCAAGCTCGGCGTAGAACTCGATTCCCTCCGGCGGGAAACCCTCGAAGCTGCTCATGGGAGGATCATCGCCCATGCTTCTGGACGCGTCTACAAGGCTGCGTGGAGCGGCACGACCGGCTCGCCGCGGAGTCGGTGAGGTGCATGAGTCAGCGGACAGTCGCGACAGCGTCGGGGGAGAGCCCGAAGTACGCGACGTAGCGGCCAAGGATGACGGGCCACTCGCTGTACTTCTCGTACTGCTCCCGGCCCTCGGCCCCACTCGCCCAGCCATTGTGGGTGAACGTCACGAGGCTTGCCGCTCCAGCGTCCGATTCCTCGAATTCCACGCGGATCCGCATCGGGGACGTGGGGGTCCAAGCGAGCGTCCAGGACAGTTCAATGGACGACGGCGGATCCTCCGAGAGCACTTCGCCCCAGACCTGCGTCTCCCCCGCCTCGGATTCCTCGCCGATGACGCCGTCCTCGATGAAGGCGTGCGTTCCCTCTCCGAACCCGGTGTAGCTCCGGGGCCACCACAGATGAAGGTCGCCAGTGAAGGCGCTGTAGGCAACGTCACGAGGAGCCGGAACCGTGAACTGATAGATGCGGGGTGGCGGCGCGGCCATCTCCCGCGTTGGCTCGTCGGGCTGAGGCCGATCCGAAAACAAGGGGTCCACTGTGCGATCCTAACGCCCAGTCGGAGTCTTTTAGTCGGAGTCATAAATGCGTCGAGGGCCCCACGGTCGTTGTGGGGCCCTCGGCGGGTGGTGTTGTCCGGCGGTGTCCTACTCTCCCACACCCTCGCGGGTGCAGTACCATCGGCGCTGTGGGGCTTAGCTTCCGGGTTCGGGATGGGTCCGGGCGTTTCCCCCACGCTATGGCCGCCGTAACCTACTCTCCTCGCGCCCCCGGGTGCCGGGGGTGGGGAAGCGTGCGGGTTGCGGTGGGCCAGCCCTGGGGGCCGGCGCGCGGTGCTGTATTCGATTGTGCTGTGTTCGGTTCTGCTGTGCTGCTGGTGGTGCTGTGGTGTTCCCCGGTGGCCCGGTCCCCGGCCCCGTGGTATGGGGGTGGGGCGGGGGTGGGGTTTGTTGTCTGGGGACCGTAGAGTGGACGCGGGCAGTGTTCCGTGTGTGTGTGA
>NZ_SSNH01000021.1 GCF_005877005.1 Sinomonas susongensis
TACCTCGAGGCCATCGCCTTCGAGATGAACAACCGGCCACGCAAGACACTAGGCTTCAAAACACCACGAGAAGTCTTCCTCGAAGACATCGAACAGGCCGTTGCCAACATGCCTTGAATCCGCCTTCTGACCGGATGCTCGACGACGGCGGCGTGTCGCTCTGCGGCACGCCGCTTCCGTCGCTCCAAAGCGGCTTCCGTCGCTCGAGGGCGCGAAGCGGCTTCAGGCCCGCGCAGGCCCCGTCGACGCGCGGATCTTGAGGTGCGTGGGCATTACGGCGAGCTTCCGTGGTGTACCGCCGCGGATGGGGTCGAGCTGCGCCATGAGCATCGAGACCGCGACGCGGCCCGCCTGCTCGATGGGCGAGGAGATGGTCGTGAGGGGCGGGTTGCAGAAGTCGGCCCCGAAGATGTCGTCGCACCCCACGATGCTGATGTCCTCCGGCACCCTCACCCCGCGCTCGCGGAATCGCCCGAGCATGCCGATGGCAAGGAGGTCGTTGAACGCGATGACCGCCGTCGCCCCCGCTCCCAGGGTGGCATCGGCCGCGGCAGCACCGGACAGGGCCGTCGGCGCGTAGGGGCCCAGCCGCGTCGCAGACATTCCGCGCTTTGCGGCGGCCTCCTCGATCGCCTTCCAGCGGCGGTGGTTCGACCACGAACTCGTCGGGCCTCCCGCATAGACGACCGATCGATGCCCGAACGACGCAAGGTGCTCAAGGGCCTGGACGACGGCGCCCGGCGTGTCGATGAGCACTGTGGGCGCCTCCGCCGTCGCCCGGTTGATGGTGACGAGCGGCTGCCGCGATGCGGCGTCGCTGAGCTGCTGGTCGGTCAGGCGCGACGCTGCGAGGAGCACCCCATCGGTGGAGCGGCGCAGCTTGCGCAGGGTGTCGAGTTCGACGTCGGTTGCCTCCTCCGTGTCGACGAGCAGCTGCGTGTAGCCCGAGGCCTTGAGCTGGTACTGCGTGCCTCGGATGATGTCGAAGTAGAAGGGGTTCGTGATGTCCGGGACGAGGACGGCGATGACGCCCGTGCGCCCCGAGCTGAGGCCCCGCGCCTGGGTGCTCGGAACGTAGTGGAGCTCCGAGGCGATGCGCTCGATCTTCTCGCGCGTCCGGGCGTTGACCCGCTGGGGATTCGAGAGTGCGCGGGACACCGTGGAGGTGGCGACGCCGGCCAGCTCAGCGATGTCGCGGATGGTCGGCATCCGCTC
This sequence comes from Sinomonas susongensis, assembly GCF_005877005.1. Lineage (GTDB taxonomy): Bacteria > Actinomycetota > Actinomycetes > Actinomycetales > Micrococcaceae > Sinomonas > Sinomonas susongensis. The sequence continues at coordinate 1,216 of NZ_SSNH01000021.1, forward strand.
GGCCGAAGAGGGCGTCTCAGGGTTCATGGCGTCAATTGGAGCATCGCTGGCAACTTTTGGCAATCGCTTGCCGCCTGTTGCACATGTTCCTAGGCTCATGCTTATCGATGCAGGGGTGAGTTCGGTCACATTCGCACTTCCCCGTGGTACTCAAGGAGGAGACACATGCGCTTCGGCACCAAGGCCAGTCTGGCCGCGATCGCCACAGCGGCGGCACTCGCCCTGTCGGCTTGCGGCAGCGGATCATCCAGCAGCTCGTCGAGCGGGGCGGTGAACGGGGCCGGAAAGACCCTCGACGTTCTCGTCGGCGTCAACACCGCTTACCCCCAGCAGCAGAAGCAGTGGATGTCCGACACGGCCGCCAAGTTCCAGCAGCAGACGGGCGCCACCCTCAAGTTCGAGACCTTCACCTCGGCCAACGAGGAGCTGACCCGCATCCAGACGTCGGTCGTCTCCGGGCAGGGCCCTGATGTCTACGCACTGGGCACGACCTTCACGCCGACTGCGTACTCCACGGGCGCGTTCAAGGTCCTCTCCGATTCCGACTGGAGCAAGATCGGCGGCAAGGACCGCTTCAACCAGGCCGCACTCGGCATCTCCGGCCCGGACCAGAGCCACCTCATCGGCGTTCCGTTCGCGAGCCGCCCGTTCGTCATGGCCTACAACAAGACCCTGCTCCAGGCCGCCGGCATCGACAAGCCCGCGACCTCGTGGGACGATCTGGCCACCCAGGCGAAGAAGCTGACTGACCCGGCCAAGGGCCAGTACGGCATGGCAATCGCCTACAAGGACAACTTCGACCCCTGGAAGTACATCTGGGGCATGTCCGTCCAGGCCGGAAACCCGCTCGTGGATGGCAAGACGGCGAAGCTCGACGACCCGACGGTCAAGACGGCGTACTCCACGTACTTCGGCTGGCTCACGAAGGACAAGGTCGTCAACCCCGCCTCGGTCGGCTGGACCAACAGCCAGGCCCTCGCGGACTTCGCATCGGGCAAGGACGCCTACTTCCTCATGACGAGCTCCGGCTCGATCCCGACTCTCGACAAGTCCGCGCTGAAGGACCAGTGGGACTACGCCCTGATGCCGACCGTGGCCCCGGGCCAGACGTCGGACAAGGCAGGCTCGAACTCGGCAGCATCGATCCTCTCGGGTGACAACCTGGTGGTTGCGAACTACTCCAAGAACCAGGACCTCGCGTTCGCCTACATCAACCTCGTGACGAGCAAGGACGAGCAGCTCAACTACCAGAAGATCTTCGGCGACCTGCCCGCCAACGCCGACGCGCTCGCGTCGCTTGACTCGGCGCCGCACATGGCGGCCCTGACGCAGGCGGCCAAGGAATCCAAGGCGACGCCGTTCACCGGCGCGTGGAGCGACATCCAGCTTGATCTTCTCAACGTGGTCGTGCAGAGCATCCCGGACCTCTCGTCCGGCAACGTGTCCGACTCCAGCCTGAACTCCCGCATCAGTGATGCGCAGAACAAGGCCCAGCAGTCCCTGAACAGGGCAAAGTAACCTGCGGACGCCGATCCGACGAGGCACATCATGACAACAAGCAATCCCGCATCCGGGACCCGGCACGCCGCTCGCGCGGCGCGCCGGGCCGCCGGGCCGGCCCCCGCCGTCGGCCCTGACAGCACCTCGGGCGAGAGCCCGACGAGGTCCGTCCCCGTCATCGCCGAGGGCCTCGAGACGCCCGCAGGCGGCCGCCGTCGTCGGGGTCCCTCCGAGCGCAACCGGCCCCTGTGGATGCTCATCCCGGGCGGTGTCCTGATGGTCATCGTGATCATCGTCCCGCTCCTGCTCGGCATCTACATGTCGTTCCTCGACCTCGACCAGTACACGCTGCGGCAGTGGATCGAGGCCCCCTTCATCGGGGTGGCGAACTACATCGAGGCCGTGAGCCAGACCAACCTGTTCCACGGCGTCTGGCTGAGCGTCTCCTACTCCTTCATCGCGACAGTCATTGCCATGCCCATCGGCATCGCCGCCGCCGTCGCGACACAGAACGCGTTCAAGGGCCGCGCCCTCGTGCGTTCCGTGTTCCTCATCCCGTACGTCCTGCCGTCCTTCGTCGTCGCAACAGTGTGGCGCACGATGTTCCAGCCCGGCAGCATCATCGACAAGGCCTTCCACGTGTTCGGCGCGGACCCGGGTCTCTTCCTCAACGGGCCCAACACGTACTGGACCCTCGTGTTCGTGCAGATCTGGGCGTCCTGGCCGTTCATCTACCTGCTCGCGCTCGCGGGCCTCCAGGCCGTCGACCACGAGGTCCACGAGGCCGCCGCCCTCGACGGCGCCCTCTGGTGGAAGAAGCTCCGATACGTGGTCTTCCCCTACCTCAGGGGGCCGATCTCGCTCGCCTTCATCATCGGAATGCTCAACCACATCAACAACTTCACGCTCCCGTTCGTGCTGTTCGGCATCCCTGCGCCGCACGACGTCGAACTCCTGCCCGTCCTCACGTATGTGACGAGCTTCCAGAGCTTCCGCTTCGGCCTGAGCGCCGCGATGGCGGTCGTCTCGCTCATCCTCATCGCGATCCCGCTCTTCATCTACCTTCGCGTCGTCAAGCTTGACGACGCCGAACAGGGAGGCCGCAAATGACCGCCACCATGGCCACCCGCCCGGGGGGGACCGCCGTCGTCGACCGCCCCGGCTCACGCCAGCAATCCCAGGTGACGCGCCTCCTGCCCACCTGGCTGATAGCCCTCGTCATCGCGGCCCTGGCCCTGTTCGTGCTCGCTCCGGTGGTCTACATCGTCCTCGCCAGCCTCAACTCCGACATCTCGGTGGCTCGCGGCGACTTCTGGCCGGCGGTGTTTACCCCGAGCAACTATGCGAACATCTGGACCAACGTGGGCCTCGCGAACGGCCTCATGAACTCGATCCTCGTGGCCGGCTCGACCGCCGTGGTCTCGGCCGCGCTCTCGATCGGCACGGCATACGTGCTCGTGCGGTACCAGTTCTTCGGCCGCCTCACGATCATGCGCGGCCTCCTGGCGCTCCAATCGGTGCCCGGCACGCTCCTCGTGCTCCCGGTGTTCGTGCTGTTCTCCTCCTCGGCCACGTACCTGGGCCTCCAGGTCATCGGCACCCGGTGGGGCCTGTTCATCACTTACCTGACGTTCGCGCTCCCGTTCTCGACGTGGGTCATGGTCACCTACCTTCGGGGCCTGCCCCGCGAGCTCGAGGAGGCGGCGCGCATCGACGGCGCGACCAGCTTCGGGATCCTCACCAGGATCATCCTGCCGCTCAGCTGGCCCGGCATCATCGTCTCCGGGATCTTCGCGTTCCTGCTGGGCTGGAACGATGTGCTCTTCGCGTCCGTCATGACGAATCCTGAAAGCCAGACCGCGGCCGTCGCGCTGCAGATCTTCGCGACGAGCACCGAGGGAGGGGCGATCCCGTACTACGGCCAGATGATGGCCTCCGCGCTCGTGTGCGCGGCGCCGGTCGTGATCCTGTACCTGTTCTTCCAGAAGTATCTAGTGGGCGGCCTGACCGCCGGAGGGGTCAAGTAGCTATGGCGAATGTCGAGTGGGCACTGTCCGGTTTCGGTGATGAGATCGACGACGACCCTCGGGTCCAGGCGGCTGTCATGCGCGCCCTGGGTGCGAGCCACATCGAGGTCCGGAGCGCGTGGGGCACGAACATCATCGAGCTGGGCGAGGAACAGCTTGCCGAGCTCAAGAAGGTGTTCGACGAGGCCGGGCTCAAGGCGTCGGCGATCGCCTCGCCCATCGGGAAGGTCGACGTCGGCCTCCCGGTCGAGCATGAGGTCGAGCGGCTCGGCCGCGCCCTCCGCGCGGCCGAGGTGCTCGGCGCCCCCTACATCCGCATCTTCTCCTTCTACTACGAGGGCAAGGCGCCGGAGGACGTCCGGGACGCCGTGATCGAGCGGATGACGGCGCTGGCCCGGCGGGCCGAGGGAACTGGGGTCACGCTCGTGCACGAGAACGAGAAGGACATCTTCGGCGACATCCCCGAGCGTGTCCTCGACATCGTCGAGACCGTTGATTCCCCCGCGCTCAAGCTTGCGTGGGACCCGGCGAACTTCGTCCAGGTGGGTGTCAAGCCGTTCTCGGACGGCTACGAGCGCCTCCGCCCGCACGTCGTGTACCTGCAGGTGAAGGATGCGCTGTCCTCAACCCGCCAGGTCGTCCCGGCCGGGGAGGGCGACGGCGAGGTGCTCCGGACCGTCGAGGCTCTCCGCGACAGCGGGTACGAGGGCTTCGCGTCTCTCGAGCCCCACCTCGCGTACGCCTATGAGACGGGGGGCTTCAGCGGCCCGTACGCCTTCGGGGTCGCGGCCCGCGCGTTCGCGAAGGTCCTGGAAGCGGCAGGCGTCGGGGCCGTCTGAGCGAGCCTCCTGCCCGCCCTGTCCGCCAGCACGAATTGAAAGAGACGATGACTGATTCCCTTGCCGCCCACCCGGATCGGCTCTTCCCTGCCGAGGCCGGAACACGCCAGATCGCGCGCGAGCTGTATGCGGACGTCGAGCACTTCCCCATCCTGTCCCCGCACGGGCACGTACCTGCCGAGTGGATCGCGGACGACGTCCCGTTCCCGGACCCCACAGCCCTCCTCGTCACCCCTGACCATTACGTCACCCGGCTCATCCACGCGTCAGGCGTTCCGCTGAGCGAACTCGGGTTCGGCGAGGGGCACGGGCCCGAAGCCTCCCTGCAGGGCTGGCGGCACTTCGCAGAAGCGTGGCCGCTCTTCGACGGCACGGCTTCGGGATACTGGCTGCGCAGCGAGTTCGAGCACGTCTTCGGCCTCCCCGCGGAGATGGTGGAGTCGTTCGGTCCGGAAAACGCGGACGCCGTGTACGACGCGATCGCGGCGAAGCTCGCCGAACCGGACTTCCGCCCCCGAAGGCTCTTCGAAGACTTCCGGATCGAGGTCCTTGCCACGACCGACGACCCCCTCGACTCCCTCGAGGCGCATGAGCGGCTCGCGAAGGACGAGTCCTTCCACGGGCGGGTCGTGCCGACCTTCCGTCCTGACGCCTACATCAACGTCGCCCACCCGGAATGGGCCGAGCGGGTCGAGCGGCTCACGGCAGAGGCGGCCAGCGGGGTGGGCGGGTTCGCCGGCTACCTGCGGGCGCTCGAGGCGCGGCGCCGGTTCTTCGTGGACCGTGGCGCCGTCTCGGCCGACCACGGCGTCCGGACCCCGCTCACGCTCAAGCTCGAGCGGTCGGAGGCCGAGGCCCTCTTCGACAAGGCCCGCCGCGGGGAGGCGACCCCGGCCGACCGTGATGCGTTCGAAGCGCACATGATGTGGGAGATGGCGCGGATGTCGGTCGAGGACGGGCTCGTCATGACCATCCATCCCGGCTCGTTCCGAAACCACCACGGGCCGACGTTCGCCGCCCACGGCGGGGACACGGGCCACGACATCCCGTTCGCGGTCAACTACACGGCGGGTGTGCACGCGCTCCTGCAGGATTTCGGAACCGCGAAGGACTTCCACCTGGTCCTGTTCACACTCGACGAGACCGTGTTCTCCCGGGAGCTGGCCCCGCTGGCCGGGTTCTACCCGTCGGTGTACATCGGTGCCCCGTGGTGGTTCCTCGACGCCCCCGACGCTATGCTCCGCTTCCGGTCCGCCGTGACCGAGACGGCAGGCTTCTCGCGCTCGTCGGGCTTCATCGACGACACCCGTGCCTACTGCTCGATCCCGGCCCGGCACGACACCTCCCGCCGGATCGAGGCCTCGTTCCTCGCTAGGCTGGTCGCGGAACACCGCATCACCGAGGCCCGCGCGCATGAGCTCATCGTCGACATCGTCGACCGTGCGCCCCGGCGCGTGTTCAAGCTCTAGTGGCCCAGCTGCCATCGCCAAGCTCCAGGAGGAAGCCCATGCCGAGCACCACCACTGAGCTGCCGCTCCTGAGCCGCAACGGGGAGCCGGCGCCGCCGGTGCGGATCGTCCACCTCGGCCTGGGCGCCTTCCATCGGTCGCATCAGGCATGGTTCACCGCCCACGCCTCGGATGCCGCCCAGTGGGGCATCGCTTCGTTCACCGGGCGGCGTCCCGACGCCGCGCTCGCGCTAGCCCCTCAGGAGGGACTTTTCACGCTCGTCGAGCGCTCGGCCGACGGGGACCGCTTCGAGGTCGTCGGGTCGATCGCCGAGGCGGTCGACGGCGCGGACACCGCGCGTCTCGAGGACCTCCTCGCCGCCGCGGACACCGCCGTCGTGACCCTCACCGTGACGGAGAAGGTGTACGACGACGGCGGCCCCGACGCGCCGCTCGGGCGCCTGGTTCGCGGGCTCGCCGCGCGCCGGGCCGCGGGAGGCGGGCCGATCGCCGTCGTGAGCTGTGACAACCTCGCCGGGAACGGCGAGGTGGCGAGGTCCTCCGTGGTCGGAATCGCCGAGGACCTCGACCCCGGACTCGGCGGGTGGGTGCGGGAGAACGTGAGCTTTGTCGGCACGTCGGTGGACAGGATTACCCCACGGACGACGCCGGACGACGTCGCCGAGGTCGCGGAGCGGTGCGGGTACCGGGATGCTTCTCCCGTCGTGACCGAGCCGTTCGCCTCCTGGATCCTCTCGGGCGACTTCCCGGCGGGGCGGCCGGCCTGGGAGGATGCGGGCGCCCAGTTCGTGCCCGACATCCAGCCGTTCGAGAACCGGAAGCTGTGGCTCCTCAACGGGGCCCACACGCTGCTGGCTTACTCGGGCCAGCTCCGGGGGCATGAAACCGTGGCGGAGGCGCTCGCGGATCCCGTGTGCAGCAGCGCGATGGAGGAGTTCTGGGACGAGGCTGCCCGGCATCTCACGCTGCCCGAACTCAAGGTGCCTGCGTATCGGGCGGCCCTGCTCGAGCGGTTCGCGAACCCGCGGATCGCCCACTACCTCGCCCAGATCGCGCAGGACGGCTCGGTCAAGCTGCGCCTGCGGGGCGTGCCGGTCCTGAGGGCGGAACGGGCGGACGGCCGTTCGGGCCTTGGAGCAGCGCGCATGATCGCCGCCTGGATCGACTGGCTGGCGGATGCCGCGGAAATCTCGGACCCGCTCCTGGGGGCCATACGGGAGGCGCTCGGCCGCCCGGGGCGGGACCGGGCCGAGGCCCTCATTCGGCTTGTCGACGCCGACCTGGCAGCCGATGCCGCGATCGTCGACCTCGTCCACGGACTCCTGGGGTTCGCCGCCCGATGAAATTGGCAACAGTGGCAACCGATTGCCACTGTTGCGGCGAGTCTCAGTATCCTGAGGTGCAGCCAAGACCGCGCAGACCACGCACGGTACGAGGAACCGTTCTGAATGGAGAGGACCACCGTGAAGATCGTTGCCGCTGAGGTGTTCGTGACGAGCCCGTCGCGGAACTTCGTGACGCTGAAGATCACGACCGATGAGGGCATCACGGGCATCGGGGACGCGACCCTCAACGGGCGCGAGCTCGCCGTCGCGGCGTACTTGAAGGAGCACGTCGCCCAGCTGCTGATCGGCAAGGATCCGCACATGATCGAGGACACGTGGCAGTTCCTGTACCGGTCCTCGTACTGGCGGCGAGGCCCGGTGACGATGGCCTCGATCGCTGCCGTCGACATGGCGCTCTGGGACATCAAGGGCAAGGTTGCGAACCTCCCCGTGTACCAGCTCCTGGGCGGCGCGTCCCGCCGCGGCCTCCGCGCCTACGGGCACGCGTCGGGCACCGACCTGCCCTCGCTGTTCGACTCGATCCGGCATCACCTCGAACTCGGCTACAAGTCGATCCGCGTCCAGACCGCGATCCCCGGTATCAAGGCCGTCTATGGCGTTGCAGCCCAGACCCAGGCATCGGGGGAGAGGTACGACTACGAGCCCGCCGGGCGCGGTGCGTTCCCGGCCGAGGAGGACTGGGACACCCGGGCCTACCTCAAGCACCTGCCGACCGTGTTCGAGGCCGTGCGGAACGAGTTCGGCCCTGACATTCCGCTCCTCCACGACGGCCACCACCGGATGACCCCGGTCCAGGCCGCGAAGCTGGGCAAGGCCCTCGAGCCCTACGACCTGTTCTGGCTCGAGGACTGCACCCCGGCCGAGAACCAGGAAGGGCTGCGCCTCGTGCGCCAGCACACGACGACGCCGCTCGCGATAGGCGAGATCTTCAACACGGTCTGGGACTTCCAGCTGCTGATCCGCGAGCAGCTCATCGACTACGTGCGCGCCGCCTCGACCCACTTCGGCGGGATCAGCCCGCTCAAGAAGGTCATGGACTACGCGGCCCAGTACCAGATCAAGTCCGGCTTCCATGGGCCCACGGACATCTCGCCGATCGGATTCGCCGCCCAGCTGCACGTGGGCCTCGCGATCCACAACTACGGCATCCAGGAGTACATGCAGCACTCTGACGCGACGAACACGGTCTTCGAGCAGTCGATGACGTTCATCGACGGCTACCTCCACCCGGGCGAGAAGCCGGGCCTCGGCGTCGAGTTCAACGAGGAGGCCGCGGCAGCCTACCCGTACCAGCAGGCGTACCTGCCGTACAACCGCCTCATCGACGGCACGGTCCACGACTGGTGACGGACGTGGGCGGGGTGCCGCAGGTGTTGCACGTGATCGTGATGGGCGTCTCCGGCTCGGGCAAGAGCACGGTCGGGGAGCTGCTCGCCAAGGAGCTCGGCGGCGAGTACCTCGACGGTGACGTGCTGCACCCGCAGGCGAACATCGAGAAGATGGCCGCAGGCATCCCGCTCACGGACGAGGACCGCACGCCGTGGCTCCGCACGATCGGCGAACACATGGCCAACTCCCACGGGACGATGGTGATCGGCTGCAGCGCCCTACGGCGCACCTACCGCGACATGATCCGTCATGCCGCGCCGGACACCCGGTTCGTGCACCTCGTTGGGAGCCGCGAAATCCTCGCCCAGCGCATGAAGACGCGCCCCGGGCACTTCATGCCGCCCGCGCTGCTCGACTCCCAGATCGAGACGCTCGAAAACCTCGAGCCTGACGAGTTGGGCCAGGTCTTCGACATCACCGAGCCGCCGGAGCAGATTGCCCGCGAGGCGGCGGAGTGGCTGCGCTCCGGTCACACTCGTTCCCGTCACTGAGCGTCATATGGGACGCGTTCGAGCCCGTGCCCGCGTTCTCCGGAGGCGCTGAAAGCCCGGCGAAGTGTGGCTGTGAGGGCGAGGTTCGGCTTCCGGGAGATTCCTCCCGGTTTTGCGGTGTGTTCATTGGACATTAAGCTCTTGTGCGTTTTTCATGTGTGCACTGACTTCATCTGTGCACTCTGGGGCTCAACCCCGAACAGGACAAGAAGGCTGATATGGGCACCGTCAAGGCCGAGCATCCTCGGCCCCGCCATTTCCTCCTCCACCTCAGTGACACTCACCTGCTCGCAGGAGAGCGGCTCGGAGGCCACCTCGACCCCGGAGCGACTCTCGAGCGCGTCTTCGAGCAGGCGGCCGACGCCGGAGGGGCACCTGAAGCGATCGTCGTGACGGGAGACCTTGCCGACCGGGGGCAGGTAGCCGCATACCGGCGGCTCCGGGAGATCGCCGAGCCCGCCGCCGAACGGCTCGGGGCGCGGCTCATCTGGGCGATGGGGAACCACGACGACCGGGCTTCGCTCCGGTCCGTGCTCCTCGACGAGGAGCCGTCGAGCGAACCGCTCGACCGGGTGCACTGGCTCGGCGGCTTGCGGGTGGTCACACTCGACACGACGGTCCCCGGTTTCCACCACGGCGAACTCGAGCCGTCGCAGCTCGAGTGGCTCGCGGAGGAGCTCGACTTCCCCGCTCCGGACGGGACGCTTCTCGCGATGCACCACCCGCCCGTCCCGTGCGTCCAGGATCTGGCGGTCCTTGTCGAGCTGCGCGGCCAAAGTGCCCTCGCGGACGTGCTGCGGGGGAGCGATGTGCGCGCCATCCTGGCCGGTCACCTTCACTACTCCACGAGCGCGACGTTCGCGGGAATCCCCGTGTCGGTCGCCTCGGCGACCTGCTACACGCAGGACCTCGCCGCCGTCGTCGACCCTCAGACCGGCATCCGCGGCACCCGCGGCCGTGACACCGGTCAGGCATACAACCTGGTGCACGTCTACGGCGAGACCGTCATGCACTCGGTGGTCCCCGCCGCGGGCGGCGAGACGGTGGGCAAGGAGGTCGCGCCGCGCGAGGTCGGGCGCATTCTTGCCGAGGCCGGCGTCGAGTTCCCCGCGGACGACGGCGTCTTCCAGGACGATCGCGCGTTCAGCAACGGCTCCCATCCGACCACGGGAATGCTCCCCGTCGTCTGACTTCCCCCGCTCCCCGCACCCGCATCCACTCCATTCGTCTCGGGTACAGAAACTCCTCTTTCAGGCTGCCTGAGAGGGGAGTTGGCGTACCCGAGACGATGTGAGGGTGGGAGTTGGTGTACCCGAGACGATGTGAGGGTGGGAGTTGGTGTACCCGAGACGATTAGGGGCGGCGCTCCCAGGGGGCTGGGATCGGGAAGTACTTCTCGAGGAAGTCCGTCACACGCTCCTGCCGTTCCTGCGCCGGGACCTCCGGGAAGGATCCGTCGTTGAGGCAGAAGAAGTCCTGATTGCGTTTCTTGAGGAGCTTCCGGAGCAGCTCGAGCCCTGCGTACATCGTGGTGTCCACATAGATCACCTTCGCCCCGACCTTCGTCACCGCCCGGCCAGTGAGCAGCGCGTAGTAGTGGTACAGGGAGTTCGTGACGGAGATGTTGTCCTTGGCCCGGAAGCGGCTCGCGGCGGTCGCCTCGAACTCGGGTGCGAACTCCTTCTCCATCTCGAGCAGCACGCTCTTCCTCAGGGGAGCGGCGGTGTGCTCGAGGTGACGTGTCGTGATCCGGCCGAACCGCTCGTAGAGGAGCCGCCGGTTGACGCGCGCTGCGTTCTCGAAGCCAGAGCGGGAGAGGTGGTTGTCGCCCAGGCCGATCCGCGTCGACGCCTCGATGAACTTCGTGATTCCCCCCGGCGAGAAGAACATGTCCGGCCCGATGGGGCGGCCGAAGAACATGTCGTCGTTGGAGTACAGGAAGTATTCCGAGAGGCCATCGATGTGCTGGAGCTGAGCCTCGATGGCCTGGGAGTTGAACACGGGAAGCACTGACGGATCGCGGAAATGCTCCTCGGCCCGCACGATCGTGATCTTCGGATGATCCGCGTCGAGCCACTCGGGGACCTTGGAGTCGGTGCAGATGAAGATGCGCCGGATCCACGGCGCGAACATGTGCACGGAGCGCAGGGCGTACTTGAGTTCGTTGATCTGGCGGTACCGGGCCTCGGCCTCGTCCCCCTCGCCGAGCGCCACGCCGGGCAGGAAAGAGGCGCGGTAGCGGAGGAAGTCGGGGTCGCTCCCGTCGACCCACGAGAACACGATGTCGATCTCGAAGTCGATGTCCGTGGCGTGGTCCGCGAACATGTTCTCGATGGTGGGCCACGTGCGCCCGAAGCGTTCCACGGTTCCTCGCACGGCCTCAGCGCCCGGGACGGTGCGCCGCGTGAGCGAGTTCTCGATGGGGAGTTGAAGGAGGTCTCCCTCCCATTTCCAGAGCTCGATCTGCACGCCCGTCTCCTGGCCGTACAGCAGGCCGCCCTCGGGTTCGAGCCGGGGCCGGTAGAGCCGGAACATGCGCGCCTTGCCGCTCGCCGCGAGACGCCCGTCGGCCACGAGCAGTGCGTCGCCCTTCCGCGCGTCGACGGTGATGGAGTAGAAGGGCTCGTTGCGGCAGGCGTCCACGAGTGCCTTGCGCAGTTCCTTGCGCCGCTTCCAGTCGACGGCGATCACGGGCCGGGCATCATTGCCGCGCACGAGGAGGAACTGGATCCCCGCGCCGTCGAGGACGTCCCGCACGAAGAGCAGATCCTCCACCATCGCCTCGTGTGGGGTGAGGGTCCGGTTGACGAGCGCATAGCCCCGCCGGGTCTTGATGACGTCGTCGCGGTCCGCAAGCCGTCGGGCGGCCGCGGGGGAGGTGACCTCCTGGACGGGCGGCAGCTCGGCGTCGGGCGTTGCGAAGTAGACCTCGTCGGGGGTCGTGGAGTCCATCGGTGCCTTTCGCGCGCTGCCGCCCTGCGGGCGTCGCCGACGATCGTGTCGGGGGTTGCAACTAGAATCGTAGCCATGACTGCGCCCCTTGACTCCGCACTGCCCGACCTGGCCGCCGCCCGGGCGCGCCTCCTCGAGCTCATCAAGGAGCTCGCCGTCGTGCATGGCCGCGTGACCCTCTCGAGCGGCAAGGAGGCGGACTACTACATCGACCTCCGTCGGATCACCCTCCACCACGAAGCCTCGCAGCTCGTCGGGCGCGTCATGCTGGAGCTCATCGACAGCGCCGGCGTCACGGTAGAGGCCGCGGGCGGCCTCACGATGGGCGCGGACCCGGTGGGCACCGGGATCATGCACGTGGCACGGGAGGCTGGCCGCGAAGTGGATGCGTTCGTGGTCCGGAAGGCCCAGAAGTCGTACGGCATGGGCCGCCAGGTCGAGGGCCCGTCCGTGGAAGGGCGGAAAGTCGTGGTCGTCGAGGACACCTCGACCACCGGCGGCTCGGCGCTCACCGCCGTCGAGGGCGTGCGCAACGCGGGCGGCGAGGTGACCGCCGTCGCCGTCATCGTGGACCGGGCGACGGGCGCGAAGGAGCGCATCGAGGCCGAGGCCGGCGTGCCCTACCTCTATGCCTTCAGCAAGGATGAGCTGGGACTCGACTGAGCACCCGCCCCCACGGCCCGCCCTCGCCGAGGGCGGGCTCCAAAGCCCTGCCTCGCTGCTGCGTTCCGCGGATCGCATGCGGCGCGTCTCGCGCCGCGCGTTCCTGAGCGGGGCCATAGCCGCCGGGCTGCTCGCGACGGACATGCTGACGACCCGGGTGATCCAGAACCAGCGCCGGCAGACGGTCATGCTCACCGCGAACGACGACGACGCGAAGCGACGCTTCCCGGGCACGTCCTGGGTCCTGTTCCCCGGCTACAAGACGAGCTGGGAGCAGGGACAGCTCATCATCACCCTGCTCGCGCCGTCGCTCGGCGAGCGGGGCCAGCTTGCGGCGCTCGGCTATTCGAACGACGGGCTCGACGTCGACCAGGTCGTCGCAGCGATCCTCCGCTACGCGAGCCAGAACAGGCTCACGCGGCTGCACTTCTACGGCCACTCCTTCGGGGGGATGCTCGCGGTCGACGCAGCGTCCCGCCTGCTGCGCATGGGGGCGGCGCCGGCCGCGCGCGTGCCCCAGATCGGATCGATCGTGCTCGACTCCACGCCCGCCTCGAAGTACGACGTCAAGGACCTCACCTGGTTCGAGGGCATCGTCGACCTGTACGAGCTCGGCTTCCGGGTCCCCAGCATGCTCCGCGGTGGCTACGAGCTCGGGGAGCGGATCATCAACAAGCACGAGCGCACGTGGACCCAGGTCGTCGACGAGACGCTCGAGCAGCTCACGCCACTCGCGCCCTCGAGCGTGCTCATCCAGACAGAGTCGGAGTACATCTACGACTGGGACGTCACCCGGTACTCGGGGGAGCTGGGGCAGGTCCAGATGGGCTTCATCGGGAACCCAGGGGACCAGACCGTGGACTATGAGTCCGCGCGGGCGCGATGGCAGCGCTACTTCCCCGACAACCTCGTCTCCTCGTCGCTCGAGACAACGGGCGCGTTCCCGGCGCACGCGAGCCCCGAGTGGAACGCCTCGCTCTACAACAACGTGCTCGGCAGGCTGCTGCCACAGCTCGATCCGCTCCCGCGCCCCGTGGGGGGAGCGGGAGGCGGAGCGGGCTAGCAGAGCCGGCTGGCTCAGTCCGGCTGGCTCAGGACAGGGACGAGAGCGCACTCAGCCCTGCTGTGGGAAACGGCCGCGGGAAGACGCTCGGCTCGGGGACCGGAGGTGCGTCGAGTTCGACGGCCACCGGCTCTGAGCCGACCGCGACGATGCTTCCACGGACGCTCACGTCGAGCGGATCGCCGCCTTCGACCTGAAGCTCGAGGCGCCCCGGCGTGAGCCGCGCCCGCAGGGAGCGGCCCTGGAGCTGGAGCCGGAACTCGAGGCTCTCCCAGCCCTCGGGGAGGCGCGGATCGAAGTACGGCAGGGGGCCCTGGTCGCGGAAGCCCGCGAAGCCGTTCACAAGCGCGGCCCAGACGCCGCCCGCGGAGGCCGTGTGGACGCCGTCGATCGTGTTCTCGTGCAGATTGTCGAGGTCGATGAACGCCGCGGTGGTGAAGTGGCGGACGGCCTCCGGGATATACCCGACCTCGGCCGCCATGATGCCCTGCACGCAGGCTGAGAGCGTCGAGTCGCCGGTCGTGATGGGGTCGTAGAAGTCGAAGGCGCGCTGCTTCTCCTCCGCCGTGAAGTCCTGCCACTGCAGGAGCATCGCGAGTACTGTGTCCGCCTGCTTGAGGACCTGGTGGCGGTAGATGACGAGCGGGTGGAAGTGCAGGAGCAGCGGGTACTGCGATCGCGGCGTCTCCCAGTCCCAGGGCTCAAGCGTCATGAAGTCGTTGTCCTGCGCGTGGACCCGCATGTCCGGGTCGTACGGGAGGGCCATGTGCTCGGCGATGTGCGACCACAGGAGCCGCTCCGTGTTGGAGACGGCGGGGTGGTCGAGCGAAGCGGCGGCCCGCAGGTTGAAGCGCGCCATGACGTTTGTGTACAGGTTGTCGTTCACGACCGCCGTGTACTCGTCCGGACCCGTCACGCCGTGGATGTGGAAGTTCCCGTTCTTGCCGAAGAAGCCGAGCGATGCCCACATGCGGGCCGTCTCGATCAGCAGCTCGGCTCCTTCGCCTGCGAGGAACTCCTGATCCCCAGTAGCCCACGCGTAGCGGGCCGCCGCATACGCGATCGCGGCATTGATGTGGAACTGCGCCGTGCCGGCCGCGTAGTAGGCGCTTGCCTCCTGGCCGTTGATGGTGCGCCATGGGAAGAGCACGCCGTCGACGTTGAGCTCGGCAGCACGCGCCGCCGCGGCAGGGAGCATCTCGTGGCGGAACTTAAGCACCTGCCGCGCGGCGTCCGGATCGGTGTAGGTCAGGTAGGGGAGGACGTAGATCTCCTGGTCCCAGAAGTAGTGGCCCTCGTACCCCGAACCGGTGACCCCCTTCGCCGGAACGCCGGCGACGCCCGCGTGCGAGGTTGCCTGGGCCAGCTGGAACAGGTTCCAGCGGACAGCCTGCTGGAGGTCGGGAGAGCTGCCGATGGTGATGTCGGCGGTGGCCCAGTAGCGCTCGAAGCGCGCCCTGCTCTCCTCGAGGAGCTCGCCGAAGGTCCGCAGCGACGTGGCCGCGGCCTCCGAGAGGGCCGTCACGCAGCCGACCGGTTCGAGGGCGTCGCCCGCGAGATCGGGTGCGTTCTCCGCGCCGACCGCGTAGCTCACGCGCTTTTCGAGCCGGAACGTTTCGTGCGGGTCGATCGGCAGGACGTAGCGGACGCTGCCGCGGTCCGCCTCGACCTCGGTCGAGAACGGCGGCATGGGCGAGTTGGCGACGTGGTCGACCGCGATAGCGACGTGCTGGCGCGAGGTCATCGTGGTCCACGCGAGGCGCAGGCTGCCGTTCGAGCCCTCCGCGAGGGCCGAGTCGAGGACCCGCTCGGCATGCCGGCCGGCGCGGCGAGGGTCGTGGTCGGAATGGTCGTCGCGCGGCTGGTCCTGCCGGTTGACGACGACGGACGTCACGTCCGCGACGATCCGCCGGTCCGCGCTGATCTCGAGTTCGATGCCGACGCTTGCGCGCGACTCCGCGCCGACAACCCGCCGTTCGCGAGTGGTGACGCGCGCGCCCGACGTGCACTGCCAGGTGATGATGCACTCGTACACGCCCGTGGCGAAGTCCAGACGCCGCTGGAAGTCCACTACCTCGGAACCGGCGAGGGTCAGCTGCTCACCGTCCACCCGGACGATGGTCTCGTGCGCGTCGGGCACGTAGAGGATGCGCTGGCCCTGCTTCGCGAAGCCGTAGGCGCTCTCCGCGTGACGGATGTCGAAGGTCTCGTGGAAGCCGTTCAGGAACGTCCCGGGGAGGGCGCTGTCGGAGTCTGCCATGTGCGCTCCCCGGATGCCGAGGTGCCCGTTGCCGAGGCTGAAGAGCGTCTCGAGGATCCCCTCGGAACCCGGTGCGTGGCTCGCCTCGACGAGGGCCCACGCATCGAGCGGGAAGCGTTGACGATCTGCGGTGACAAGGGTCATGGAGATGCCGTTTCTGGAAAGCGGATGGTCCGGGCTGAATTCGGCCCGGACCGTATGGATACAGAGGGGAGGAGAAAGGGGGAGGGGGACAAGGGGTCTAGAGGAGTTCGGCCAGGTCGTCGACGATGTGCGTTGCGCCCGCAGCCTGGAGGGTCTCTGCTCCGGCGCCGCGGTCGACTCCGACGACTGCGCGGAAGCCGCCGGCCGCCGCGGCCTGAACGCCGGAGACGGCGTCCTCGATGACGACGCAGGCCGAGCGCGGAACGCCGAGCAGCTCCGCGGCGCGGATGAAGGTCGCCGGGTCCGGCTTGCCGGGGAGGCCCTCGCGGGCCGCGACGGCGCCGTCGACCACCACAGGGAAAGCCTCGGCGAGCCGGGCTGCGCGCAGCACGGCCGGGGCGTTGCGGGACGACGAGACCACCGCGAGCTTGAGTCCTCGCTCCCTCGCGGCCTCGACGAGGTGCACGGAGCCAGGATAGGGGTCGACGCCGTCCGTCTCGATGATCGTGTTGAAGAGGCGGTTCTTGCGGTTGCCGAGGCCCTGGACCGTCTCGTGGGACGCGTCGTCGTCCTCCGGCCCCTCTGGGAGGGTGATCCCCTGCGAGGCCAGGAAGTCGCGGACCCCGTCGAAGCGGGGCTTGCCGTCGATGTAGTCGAAGTAGTCGCTGTCGGCGTAGGCCGGTCCGCGGCCGACGGCGGCGAGGTAGTCCTCGAAGAGGCGGCGCCACGCGAGCTCGTGCACGATCGCGGTCGGGGTGAGGACACCGTCGAGATCGAAGAGCAGGGCTTCGGTACCGGTCCAGATGTCCAACTTGGTCTGGGACAGCATGCTGGCCTCCGTGGTTCAGTGGCGTGGCGGGTGGTGGTGTTGCAGTAGATTCAGGTCGATGCCGATGAGGGATAGATTCCTGCGGCGGTGAGCTCGTGCTTCCCGCAAGCGTCCCGTCCAACGCCCGGAGAATCTTACGCAGGAGATGTAAGCGTTTACAAGGCGGGTCGTGTGAGTCCTCTCACGACCGTTCCATCGGGCATGAGGAACAGCCCGCGCCGGGCGAGGTAGAGGTTGCTCGCGACGGTTGTTGCGGCTGCTAGGAGAGGGACCGCCCAGAGCGCAACAGTCCACTTCAACAGGCCCTATTGGAAACCTCCGCCTTCGGCACAAACGTGCGCTCGCCGCGGCGGCCGCGCGTCCTCCGCCTCAGAGCTGCTGGAGCAGCTCCGCAACCGAGCTCACGACCTGGTTTGGACGGAACGGGAACGTCTTGATGTCCTGCTGCTGCGTGATGCCGGAGAGGACGAGGACCGTGTGGAGCCCCGCCTCCATCCCCGCGACGATGTCGGTGTCCATCCGGTCGCCGATCATTGCCGTGGTCTCGGAGTGGGCGTCGATCTGGTTCATGGCGGACCGGAACATCATCGGGTTGGGCTTGCCGATGGTGTACGGCTCCCGTCCGGTGGCCTTCGTGATGAGGGCCGCAATCGCCCCCGTCGCGGGGAGCACGCCCTCCTTCGAAGGGCCGGTCGCATCCGGGTTGGTCGCGATGAACCGGGCGCCGTCCACGATGAGGCGGATCGCCGTCGTGATCGCGTTGAAGGAATAGGTCCTGGTCTCGCCCAGCACCACGTAGTCCGGGTCCTGGTCCGTGAGGATGACGCCCGCCTCGTGGAGCGCGGTCGTGAGCCCGGCCTCGCCGATGCAGTAGACCCGTGCGCCGGGCATCTGGTCCTTGATGAACACGGCCGTGGCCAGCGCCGACGTCCAGATGTTCTCCTCCGGGATGGACAGCCCGGAGGAACGGAGGCGCGCAGCGAGGTCGCGGGGCGTGAAGATCGAGTTGTTGGTGAGCACGAGGAAGCGCCGGGACGTGTCGACCCAACGCTGGATGAGCTCATCGGCGCCGGGGATGGGATGGTTCTCGTGCACGAGCACGCCGTCCATGTCCGTGAGCCAGCACTCGATCTCCTGGCCGCTGCGGTACACGACCTTGCTGCCGATGGGGGCGGGCTTGGGAACCGTGTCGAGATCGGGCGGAGTCGCGAGCGAGCCGTCGCGCTCGGCGGTAGCTGCGGGGTAGTCGGCCATTGTTCCTCCTGAGGGGGACGGTCTCCCCCCAGTCTTCCACCTCGCTTCGCAGCGCTGGGCATGAGCTTCCACACACCCGCACGTGCGGAGGAAAGTGGCTTCTGTTTCCGCAACTGCGACCCTACACTCAATGGCATGCCTCTCATTCGAATCGCTGAAGCCGCCAGCCTCCTCGGCGTGAGCGATGACACCGTCCGGCGCTGGGTGGACTCGGGCGTCCTGACCGCCGCCAAGGACGCCTCCGGGCGGTCGGCGGTCGACGGCGCCGAGCTCGCCGAACTCGCGCGCCGGCAGGCGACGGCGCCCCGAGACTCGAGCGGCGTGGCCCGCTCGGCGCGCAACAGCTTCGTCGGCCTCGTCACGAGCGTGGTCGAGGACCGCGTCATGGCCCAGGTCGAGCTGCAGTGCGGGCCGTACCGCGTTGTCTCGCTCATGAGCTCCGAGGCCGTGCGGGAGCTCGGGCTCGAACCCGGCAGCGTCGCCACCGCGGTAGTGAAGGCCACGACCGTCATCATCGAAACGGCCGGAGGGAAGGCCTCATGAGAATCGTCCTGAAGCAGGCCCTCGCGTCGGTCGGCGTCGCCCTCGCCCTCGCGCTCACGGCGTGCGGGGGGGCCCCGCAGGCGGTGAACAGCGGCAGCGCGTCGCCGTCGGCCACCTCCGGCGGCTCGGTCACCGTCTTCGCGGCGGCCTCGCTCACGGCGACGTTCACGGAACTCGGCCACGACTTCGAGGCCGCCCACCCCGGATCGAAGGTGAACTTCAGCTTCGGCGGCTCGTCAGACCTCGTCTCCCAGCTCCAGAACGGGGCACCTGCGGACGTCTTCGCATCGGCCGACCAGGCCAACATGACCAAGGCGACGAACGCCGGACTGGCCGCCGGCACCCCGCAGGTCTTCGCCACCAACGTGCTCGAGATCGCGGTACCGCCGTCCAATCCCGCAGGCGTCCGCACGTTCCAGGACCTCACGAGGTCCGGAGTCCGCCTCGTCGTCTGCGCGCAGCAGGTCCCCTGCGGGAGTGCGGCCCAGAAGGCGGCAAAGGCGGCAGGGCTCACCCTCAAGCCGGTGAGCGAGGAGCAGTCCGTGACGGACGTGCTCGGCAAGGTGATCTCGGGTGACGCCGATGCGGGCCTCGTGTACGTCACGGACGTCAAGGGCGCCCGCGGCAAGGTGAGCGGGGTGACCTTCCCGGAGTCGTCGTCGGCCGTGAACAGCTACCCGATCGTCGCGCTCAAGGCCTCCAAGAACGCCGCGCTCGCCCAGGCGTTCGTGGACTTCGTGCGCGGCGCGCAGGGGCAGAAGGTGCTCGGCGATGCCGGCTTCGGCGCGCCCTGAGCCCCGGGGCTACTCCGGCCTTCCCCGCTGGCTCTACATCCCTGCCGGTCTCGGCGTCCTGTTCGTGCTCGTTCCCCTCGTCGGCATGCTCACGCGCGTCGACTGGCTCCATTTCGTCCCGCTCGTCACCTCCGACTCCTCGCTCGCTGCGCTGCGCCTGAGCCTCGAGACGGCGTTAGCGAGCACGGCCGCGTGCCTCGTCCTCGGCGTCCCGATGGCGCTCGTGCTCGCCCGAGGCCCCGCCCGCGGCCGTCGCTGGCTGCGGGCGCTCGTGCTCCTGCCGCTCGTGCTGCCACCCGTCGTGGGCGGCCTCGCGCTCCTCTATACGTTCGGGCGGCTCGGGCTCGTAGGCCGCCTGCTCGACGTCGCGGGCGTGCAGCTTGCATTCACGACGACGGCGGTCGTCATGGCGCAGACCTTCGTCTCGCTTCCCTTCCTCGTGGTGAGCCTCGAAGGAGCACTGCGGACGGCGGGAGGCCGGTACGAGGCGGTGGCCGCGACGCTGGGCGCCGGCCCCACACACGTCTTCTGGCGCGTCACGCTCCCGCTTGTCGTACCGGGCCTCGCCTCCGGGCTCGTGCTCTCCTTCGCACGGAGCCTCGGCGAGTTCGGGGCCACTCTCACGTTCGCGGGCAGCCTCGGCGGCGTTACCCGGACCCTCCCGCTCGAGGTCTACCTCCAACGCGAGATCGATCCCGATGCCGCAGTTGCCCTCGCCCTCGTGCTCGTCGTGGTGGCGGCGGTCGTCGTGGGCGTCGCCTACGGGCGGCGCCTCGCCGGGGCGGTCGCGGCGTGAGCTTTCGCATGGACGCGTCGGTCCGGGACCGGGGACTCGAGGCCGCGCTCGACGTGCGCGACGGCGAGACCGTCGCCCTGCTCGGCCCCAATGGCGCGGGGAAGTCGACGCTCTTCGCGCTGGCGGCCGGGCTGCTCCGGGCCGATGCGGGCCGCGCGGTGCTGGACGGGCGCACCCTGTTCGACGGCTCCGCCGGCATCTGGGTCCCACCGCACGCCCGCGGCGTCGCGCTTCTCGCCCAGGAACCGCTGCTGTTCCCGCACCTGACCGTCCTGGACAACGTCGCGTTCGGCCCCCGTGCCGAGGGGGCCTCGCGGAAGGCCGGACGGCAGGCGGCAGAGCACTGGCTCGGCGAGGTCGACGCCGTCGCGCTCGCGGACCGGCGCCCCGCGCAGCTCTCGGGCGGACAGGCGCAGCGGGTCGCCGTCGCGCGGGCGCTCGCCGCCGCACCTCGGCTCCTGCTGCTCGACGAGCCGTTCGCTGCGCTCGACGTCGCCGCCGCTCCCGCCCTGCGCCGCCTGCTGCGTCGCGTGCTCGCCGACCGCACGGCCCTCGTCATCACTCACGAGGCCCTCGACGCCCACATGCTCGCGGACCGTGTTGTCGTGCTCGACGGAGGGCGGGTCGTGGAGGAGGGGCCCACGGCGGAGCTGCTCGAGCGACCGCGGAGCCGTTTTGCAGCCGGGCTCGCCGGGCTCAACTTCCTCGAGGGGCGGACGACAGCGCCGGGGCGGCTCCACGTCGAAGGCCTCGGCGACGTCTTCGGGACCGGCCCGGCGGAAGCGGACCCAGCCCTCCCTGGAGACGATGCCGTGGCCGTCTTCCGGCCCGCCGACGTCGCGGTCTATCCAAGCCGGTCCGGACTGGCCCCGGACGTTCCCCAGGGTTCGCCGCGGAATGCGTGGCGGGCCGTCGTCGAGGAGCTCGAGCCGCGCGGCCCCCAGGTGCGCGTTCACGCCGCGACGCCCCGCGCCACCGTCGTCGCGGACCTGACTCCGGCGTCTGCTGCCGAGCTCGACCTCGTGCCGGGCGCCGTCGTCGTCCTCGTGGCCAAGGCCGCGGCCGTGACGGTGTACCCCGCGTAGGCGGCCCCGCACCGCTGTCCTCTACGCTGGACCGGTGACGGAACAGGGCGAGCGCGAACACGAGCGCGAGCATGAGGTCGGCGTCGGGCCGTGGGAGGGCGCCTGGCCCGAGGGCGACCACTGGGACCACGAACTCCTTGCCGAGGGGGACCGCCGCAACGTCCTCGACCAGTACCGGTATTGGAAGCACGAGGCGATCGTTGCCGAGCTCGACACCCGCCGGCACGAGTTCCACGTCGCGATCGAGAACTGGCAGCACGACCTGAACATCGGCACTGTCGTGCGCACCGCGAACGCATTCCTCGCGAAAGAGGTCCACATCATCGGCCGCCGGCGGTGGAACCGCCGGGGCGCGATGGTCACGGACCGCTACCAGCACCTCCGCCACCACGCGACCGTGGACGACTTCGTGGCCTGGGCACGTTCCGAGGACCTCGCGCTCCTCGGGGTCGACATCTTCCCGGACTCTGTTCCGCTCGAGACCTACGACCTCCCACGGCGCTGCGTCCTCGTCTTCGGGCAGGAAGGCCCGGGGCTGACACCGGAAGTGCATGCCGCCGCCGAGGCGACGCTCTCGATCGAACAGTTCGGCTCGACCCGTTCGATCAACGCAGCCTCAGCGGCGGCCATAGCGATGCACGCGTGGATCCGGCGGCACGTGTTCGGCCAAGTGCCTTCGGGGGGCACCTTCCCGCCCGGTTGATCCTTGAGTTCAGGACTTCGAAGCAACGCTTGCGATGATTTCGGGGGCATGAGCTGAGGAGTCGCATGGCGCGTAGGGAGCTGACTGCTGAGGATCGGCTGATGATCCAGGCGGGGATTGGA
>NZ_SSNH01000022.1 GCF_005877005.1 Sinomonas susongensis
CGCCATCATCCTCATGGTCATCGGCTGGTACGCCTGCCGCGACCGCATCCACACCATCGCCGCCGCCCGCAACGGCCACACCGGCACCTCCCCCGTCATCGCCAACCGACCCCTCCCCCGCAGGTGATTTCCCTGCACGGAGCACTCCACCGGGTGTTGTAAGCTTGATGGAGCCCTCCGGGGCACGCGGCCGTAGCTCAATGGCAGAGCGCACGCTTCCCAAGCCTGATACGCGGGTTCGATTCCCGTCGGCCGCTCCACGTGCCCTCGATCCAGGCCCCCAGCCCTCGGCTGGGGGCCTGGATCTTTTCCGCCCTCATCCTTTTCCTACGAGCTGCGGATCCTGACCTCGCGCTCCATGCGCTTCTCGTGCCGCTGACGGCCTTTGGCCGCCTCGAGCTCGCGACTCTTGGGCGGTGCGCTCGTTACCAGCTGGTCGAGCATCCGCCTGGTTGCCTGTGCGATCTCGTCGATCGCCTGTTCGAACGCCGGGGTGTTCGCGCGGGAGGGGCGGGTCGATCCGCTGACCTTGCGGACGAATTGGAGGGCGGCCTCTCGCACCTCATCATCGGTCGTCGGCGGTTCGAAGTTGTGAAGGCAGCGGATGTTGCGGCACATGCCGCCGACCATAACTCGGATCGCCGAGCCGTGCACTGTCGTTTCGGCGCCGGGTCACCGGGTAGTGCCGCGTCGTGGACGCACAGTACTACCCCGCCGCACGCACCCATCGCCACGGCTGGTGGTGGAAGGCTCTGCTCATCGGACTCGCGCTCTGGATCGCGACGATCTTCGTCACGGCGTCGACACTCAATCCGAACCTCATCCCGACGCTCATCCTGCTCGGCAGCTTCCTCGTGCCGTTCAGCGTGGTGCTGTTCGCTGTCGAACGCATCACGGGGAACCTGGCGCCGATCCAGGTCTTCCTCGCCTTCTTCGCTGGCGGCGTGGTCGGGGTCCTCGCTGCGTCGCTGCTCGAGGCCGACCTCCACGTCACAACGTGGATCTACCTGCGTGTCGGGCTCATCGAGGAGGCCGTGAAAGCGCTCGTCCTGCTCGTCGTCGGCCGCTCGGTGGTGCCCAAGACGGCCCGGCAGGGAGCCCTCCTCGGCGCTTCGGTCGGAGCTGGCTTCGCGGCCTTCGAGTCCGCCGGGTACGCGTTCAACGCTGCGGTCACCTCGCAGGGGATCGACCTCGCGTCGATGCTGCAGACGGAGGCCATGAGGTCGATCCTCACACCCGTGTGCCACGTCCTGTGGACGGCCCTTCTGGGGGCCGTGATCTTCGGCGCGACGGCCCACGCCGCGAAGTACAGGCTCACAGGTCGCGTCATCGTGGCGTTCGTCGCCGTCGTCATCCTGCACGCCCTCTGGGACTCGATGGGCGGCCTCGCGGCCCTCATCGCCGTCGTCGTCACGGGAAACGCGGTGCCGGCACTCGAATACGGCTTCCTGCGCCCCGGCACCTCGGAGGAGGTCTCATCCCTCTCGTCGGTGTTCTACTTCGCAGGGATCATCATCATCTCGGCAGCGGGCCTGGCCGGTCTGCGGCTCGCCCTCCGTCGACATCGGGACCCCGCACCGCGACTGCCCCACGGCCCCTACCCGGAACGGCCGCTCTGAGCCTCTTGCCCGTCTGAGCGTCGGCTCCGCTTCCCGACGCCCCTCAGCCAGAGCGCGAGGAGGCTGGCGACGACGGCGGGCACCATTCCCCCGAGGAGAAGGGCCCAGCGCGTCCCCCACAGCTGGGCGAGGCCGCCCAGCATCGGGCCGCCGAGCGCCTGCCCGCCCATGAGCACCATCGTGTACAAGCTCATCACACGGCCTCGGATGGCCATGTTCGCGCTCGTCTGGACGAGCTGATTCGCCGAGGTCAGGAAGGTCAGGGCGCAGAACCCCGAGACGGCCATGAGGGCCCCGAAGACGGGAAGCGACGGCACGAAGGACGCGAGCGCAAGCAGCGCGCCATAGAGTCCGGCGCCGAGCACCACGGTCCTGAGCCGCAGAAGCCGACGGCGGGCCGAGGCAACGGCCCCGACCACCGAACCGACAGCCACGAGGGTGTTGAGCATGCCGTACCCGCCCGCGCCGATTCCGAAGACGTGGTCGGCGTAGCCGGCGAGCAGCACGGGCAGGCTCAGCGCGAAGACCGCAACCGCCCCGGCGAGCACCCAGGGCCACCGGATGGTCGGCTTCGCCCACGCGTAGCGGACGGCCTCCCGCAGCATCCCCTTGGACTTCGGCGTGGGCGGTGCGGTGTGCAGTTCGTGGACCCGCAGCGCCGAGAGCATGAGGACGGTGACAGTGCACGCGAACGCGTTGGCCACGAACGCCCAGCCGCCGCCCACCGCGGAGAGCAGCGCCCCCGCAACGGCCGGCCCGATGAGGCCCCCGAGCTGGAACGTGGTCGAGTTGACGCTGATGGCATTGCGCAGGTACTCCGGGCCGACGAGCTCGTTGACGAACACCTGCCGCGAGGGCTGGTCGAGCACCGTCACGAGGCCGAGGACGACGGCGATCGCGTACACATGCCACACCTGGAGGGAGTGCGTGAGGGCGAGCGTCCCGAGCACCGCAGCGCAGGCGCCCGCGCCGGCCTGGCAGATCTGGAGGAGGCGTCGCTTCGAGAACCGGTCGGCCATGAGGCCGCCCCACGGGCCGAGGAGGAGCACCGGCGTGAACTGCATCGCGACGGTCACGCCGACCGCGGCGACCGAGCCTGAGAGCTGGAGCACGATCCAGTCCTGGGAGATCCGCTGCATCCAGACGGCGATGACGGCAATGAAGTGCGAGATGGCGAAGAGCCTGAAGTTGTGCACCCGGAGGGAGACGAAGGTCTGGCGCCAGGGCAGGCGCTCGGCGACGACGACGATGGGCCCCGTGGGCGGGACCGTCGGGCTGGAGCGCTGGGAAGGGAGGGAAACGCTGAGGGAGTCGGACGCGGAAGAGCGCATGGCAGAGCTAGGCGAGGTCACGGAAGAGTCCTGGAGTTTCGTTCGGTTCAGTCAAGCGTTCGAGTAATTCCACGCTAGGCACCGAAGAAACCATTGCGGAAGGTTATTTGCCATATAAGCGCTATTGCATTCCGCAATTCCCCTCGCGAGGATGGAAGGCATGTTCGATCCCGTCCATCTCCGCAGCTTCCTCGCTGTCGCCGAACACCTCAGCTTCACCCTCGCGGCGGAACGCCTCGGAATCGCCCAGCCCACGGTCAGCCAGCACGTCGCCAAGCTCGAGAAGGCGGCGGGCCGCGGCCTGCTGATCCGTGACACGCACGGCGTCCGCCTCACCGACAATGGCGACGCCATGGCGGGCTTCGCGCGGACCATCCTCGCCGCCCACGACGAGGCCCTTCGCTATTTCAGCGGCTCAGCCATGCGAGGGCGGCTCCGATTCGGCACAGCGGACGACCTCGCCATCACGGGCCTCCCCAGGATCCTGCGCGAATTCCGCCGCGCCTACCCACAGCTCAACCTGGAGCTCACCGTGAGCCAGAGCGACGACCTCCACCGTAGGCTCAAGGCCGGCCAGCTCGACCTCGTGTTCATCAAATGGGTGGCCGGGGCGCAGGAGGGGACGGTCGTGCGCCACGATGTGTTCTCCTGGGTCGGCGTTGAGCAGACAGTCCTCGAGCGGGGCCAGCCGGTGCCGCTCGTCGTCTACCCCGCGCCGAGCCTCAGCAGGACGCTTGCGATCGAGGCCCTCGAGGCGAGCGGCCGCACGTGGAAGGTCACCTGCAGCACGAAGCAGATTGCCGGCGTACTCGCCGCGGTACGTGCCGGCCTCGGCGTCGGAGTCATGCCGACCACGCTCGTCCCCGAGGACCTTTCTATCATCACGCGCCGCTTCGACCTCCCGCCGGTCGGCGACGTCGACTTCACCCTCATCCGCAACCCGCTCGCAAACTCCGCAGCCGTCGACGCGCTCACGGACGCCATCATGGGGCGAACGCTGAGCCGGACCTGACATCAGCCGGTCGCCCGGGAGGGCCACCCCTAGCATGCCGGGCGAGTGAGGTTCGCCACGGCGCGCCGAAGGGGCTCAGGAGTAGACTGGCCTGCGATGAACCGGACAATGTTCAAGTCGAAGATCCACCGCGCGACGGTCACCCACGCCGACCTGCACTACGTCGGTTCGGTGACGGTCGACCTGGACCTGCTCGAGGCCGCCGACATCCTGCCCGGCGAGCTCGTCTCGATCGTTGACGTCACGAATGGTGCCCGGCTCGAGACGTACACGATCGCGGGCGAACGCGGTTCAGGTGTCATCGGGATCAACGGTGCCGCCGCGCACCTGATCCATGAGGGGGACATCGTCATCCTCATCAGCTACGCCGCGATGAGCAACGAGGAAGCGCTCGAGTACGTTCCGACGGTCGTGCATGTGAATGCCGAGAACAAGGTCGTCGAACTCGGCACGGATCCGGCCGAGGGCATCACGCCGGGCGTCCTGCGGCCGCCCTTCGCGGTTCAAGCGCACCTCAACTGACTCACGCCGCCCCGCCGGCCCGGCCGCCGCGCCGCTGGCCGAGCCGACGCGCCGCCATGTGAAATCGGTTTCTGCCCGCCACCGCGTGTGCTCTAGGCTGTACCCCGTGCAGAGGACTGGCCTGAAATCACCTGGCAGCGCGCCGTGGTAGGGGTCCTGTCCGGTTTCTTCGTCGTCTGGGCGATCATCGGCACCGGTTGGTTCGTCGCTCGGAAGCAGCTTCTGGGCGAGGGTGCCCAGACTGTGCTGAGCCGTCTCTCGTTCTTCGTCGCAAGCCCGGCGCTCCTGCTCGACACCCTGAGCAACGCAGATCTCCGCACCGTCTTCTCGTCCCACCTGCTGGTCATCACCGTGAGCTCGGCCCTCGTCGGAATCGTCTCGTTCGGCGCGTTCCGGTTCCTCCGACGGCGCGAACTGCCCGAGGCCCTCATCGCCTCGATGAGCTCCTCGATCGCCAACTCCGGCAACCTCGGCATCCCCATCTCTGTCTTCGTACTGGGCAACGCGAGCTACGTGGCACCCCTGCTGATCTTCCAGCTCGCGCTGCTCACGCCGTCATACCTGCTCATCCTGGACGGTACGACCTCGACGGCGAAGCCCGGCGCGGCGCGCGCCCTCCAGTTCGTACTGCCGGTCGTGACGAACCCGAACATCGTGGGATCCGCGATCGGCCTCGTGCTGGCCGGGACGGGCTGGAAGCTCCCTGACCTCATCATGCAGCCGATCCACCTCATCGGCGGGGCCGCCATCCCGGCCATCCTCATGGCCTTCGGCATCTCCCTCCACGGTTCCCGCCCGCTGCGGGCTGGCGACGGGCGGCGCTTCGACACGCTGCTCGCATCGGGGCTCAAGCTCGTGGTGCACCCGCTCATTGCGTTCGTCTTTGCCCGGTTCGCCCTCGGCCTCGGCGGCCATGCACTCTTCGCAGCCGTCGTGACCGCGGGGCTGCCCACGGCCCAGAACGTCTACGTCGCGGCCCAGAGGTACCAGCACGGCCTCGTCGTCGCGAAGGACACGGTCCTCATCACGACAGTCCTCGCCGTCCCGGCCATGGCAATCATGGCGGCACTGCTCTCCTAGCCCGCCCCCACTCGTCTCGGGTACAGATCCCCGCTCCCCCACCCGTCTCGGGTACAGATCCTCCCTCCCCCATCCGACTCGGGTACAGATCCCCACTCCCCGGAACGTACTGGCACAACCCCTGCGCTCGGTGGCCGTTAGGCTAGCGACATGCTTGCTCCGACTTCGACCGACATCCGCACGATTCTCGCGTGCGTGGCCGAGGCCACGATGAGCGGCCTGTGAGCGCACCGTCGGTGGTCGAGGGAAGGCAGAAGGCCGCGAGCCCAATGCGCATCGCGTTGATCTGGGGCCTCGGGCTGGTGCTCGCGGTGATCGCGGCGGTCGTCTCGATAGCGGCGGTGGCGAGCGGGCAGGGGCCGGAGCAGCCGGTCCACGCCTATCTCGACGCGCTTCAGGCGGGCGACGGCGGCAAGGCACTGGGCGCCCTGCATGCCCAGGTGCCTTCCGGCAGTGCCGCGCTCCTCGACGGCCCTCCCCTGCGCGATTCGATGTCCCGAATACATGACCTCAGGGTCGGGACAGCCCAGCCCGCGGGCAGCGGCAAGGAGACCGTGCCGGTGACTTTCACCTCCGGCGGCAAGAGCTACACGAGCGACTTCCTCGTGCAGCAGACCGGCTCGGACTGGCTGTTCTTCCCCCGGTGGAGCATCGTCCCGGGCCAGCTGCCCACGCTGCAGGCATCCGTGGTGAATTCGCCGCGCGCCACCATCAACGGTGCGGCCGTGAACATGCCGTCCGGCCGGAATTCCTTTCCGGTGTTCTACCCGGGAAGCTACGTCGGCTCGCTCCCGGGAGAGTATTTCGCCGCTGCCCCCGTGACCGCCGTCGTCGCACAGCGCACAAGCCAGGAATCACTGTCGCTCGACACAAAGGCCACCCCCGCCCTCACCGCCGCGCTCGATGCGAAGGCGAAGGACTTCCTCGACCAATGCGCCAGGACCGCGTCGTCGCAGCAGCGGCTGCAGCCGGACTGCCCCTTCTCCTATTCGACGGACAACCGGATCGTCGACGGAACCATAGCCTGGTCGATCACCCAGTACCCGAGCGCGAGTGTGACGCCCTTCAGCGGCCAATGGACCGTCTCGCCGTTGCCCGGGAAGGCCCGCCTGACCGCACGGCAGATCGACCTCTTCACTGGTCAGGTCAGCCAGCTGAACGTCGAGCTCGGCTTTATCTTCAGGGTGGATCTCAACGTCTCGGGCAGCACGATCACTGTCACGCCGGTCCTCGGCTGAGGGCTCAGGCTCAGTTCATGCCGCGCAGGTCGAGCACGAGCTCCGATTCGGCACCTTCCTGCAGCACGACCGGAATTCCCCAGTCCTGCTGGTAGAGGTGGCACGCGGCGTGGTCGGGGATCTCCTCGCCCGGAGCGCCGTCGCACGCCGCAGCGCGTGCCGTGATGTGCAGGACGCCCTCGGCCACGTCCGGGTTGAGCTCGAGGGTCCGCAGAAGGCCCTGCGAGGTCCCGGCACCAGCCCGCAGGAGCTCGGGCGGCGTCGAAGAGATCTTCAGCTGCGTCGGGTCGCCCCAGCGCTCGTCGAGCTTCTGGCCGGTCGGGGCCTTGAAGCGGACCGTCAGGCCGAGCGAACCCGGCGCCAAGGCGGACTTGGGGCGCTGGGTCTGGCTCGCTCCCTCGTCGACCTGCTGGGCGTCCTTGGGGATCGGCACGAGCGAGAGCCCGTGGCGATTGCTTTCGGTCACGAGAAGCAGCGGCTCGCCCTCCTTGGGGCGGACGACGACGACGTCACTCGGCTCTGCAAGGCCGCGCGCGAGCGTCGACACTGCCTGCCCGGACGGATCGTAGCGGCGGACGGCCCCGTTGTAGGTGTCGGCAACGGCGACCGAGCCGTCCGGAAGCACAGCGACGCCGAGCGGGTGCTGGAGGCGTGCCTCGCCGGCGCTGCCGTCCCGGAAGCCGAAGTCGAAGAGCCCCTTCCCGAGGGCCGTCTCAACCACCACGCTGCTTCCGGATCCGTTGGAATCGGATCCGAGGAGCACATGGCGGAGCGCGGAAGTCTCGGAGTCGGCGACCCAGAGGTTCCCCTCGGCGTCGACCGCGAGCCCCGACGGTTGGGCGAACCAGGCTTCGGGCCCCGATCCGTCGAGCAGGCCCTCGAGCCCCGATCCGGCGAGGATGGCCACCTCGCCGCTCAGCGGGTCGAACGTGAAGAGCTGGTGCGTGCCGGCCATCGCAATGACGACCTTGCGCAGCTTCTCGCTCCACACCACGTCCCACGGGGATGAAAGGGAGACATTCGTGCCGTGACCCACGTAGCCGATGTCGAAGGCGTCCCCCGCGTAGTCCGCGGTGTGCCCGTCGGGGGATGACTCGATCGCGGGACCGGCCTTCGTCGTCGTCCGCCCCTCAGCCCAGGTTCCGGCGCCGTCACCGTCGACGCGGGCCGGGCCCGCGTCGAGCAGCCGCTGGATTCCGTTGCCCGCCACGGTCTGCACGTGGCCCGAGCTGAGCGTCACGCCCCGGAGGCGGTGGTTCACCGTGTCGGCGACGATCGCGTCGTAGCCTGTCTGCCAGGCAACGTCGGCCGGGAGGACAGCGACGCCCTGCGGTTCGTTGAACTGGGCGGTCTCAGCCGCGCCGTCAAGGTGGCCCTTCGTCCCTGACCCGATGATCCGCTGGACCGTCTCCAGGTCGGAACGCAGCTCGACGAGACGGTGATGGCCCGTGTCGACCACAAGGTAGTTGCCGTTCTCCAGGGGGATGGCCTGCCCCGGGAAGCGGAGGGTGCGCGAGACCGGCTCGGGCGCAACGTAGGGGCCGTTGCCGCGGTGCAGGGTGCCCTTCGCCTCATGCTCCGCGACGAGTTCCTCGACCAGGACCCCGAGGCCCGCCGAGTGCCCCTCACCGGAGAGGTGGGCAACGATGTACCCCTCAGGGTCGACGACGACGAGCGTCGGCCAGGCGCGGGCCGTGTAGGCCTGCCATGTGAGGAGCTCGGGATCGTCGAGCACGGGATGGTGGATCTCGTACCGCTCGACCGCCGCAGCGAGTGCAACGGGATCTGCCTCGTGCTCGAACTTCGGCGAGTGGACGCCAACGGTCACAAGGACGTCCGCGTACTTCTCTTCGAGCGGGCGCAGCTCGTCCAAGACGTGAAGGCAGTTGATGCAGCAGAACGTCCAGAAGTCGAGGACCACGATCTTTCCGCGCAGCGAGGAGAGACCGAGCTCCGTGCCGCCGGTGTTGAGCCAGCCCCTGCCCTCGAGCTCGCTCGCGCGAACGCGGTGCGCGGTACGCAGTCCGGCCGTGCTGGCGCTGGTGGACTCGGCGGAATCGGCGGTCACGGGCACTCCTGACGTTTCGGCAGATGGTAGGGCTCTAGGGGCAACCCCATTATCGAAGGCTTTGTTCCGGCGTTCATTCGGTTCCGTAGCCCCGCGTCATATGCCGCGGGTGCGGTCCCTTTCCTCGAGCTCGTTGAACATGGCGTTGTACGCCTCAAGCTCGGCGTCATGATCTCGGTCGGCGGCTCGGTCACGCCGCTTCGTCTCTCGCGCATCGGAACGCGACCACATGAGGGCCACCCCGATCGCCACCGCGAGCGTGGGGATCTCCCCGATACCCCAGGCCACGGCACCGCCCTGCTGCTGGTCCGCGATGGCCGAAAGACCCCAGGATCGGCCGAGGTTGCCGAAGTAGGAGGGCTCGAGCAGCACGTTGGAACCCATCAGCGTCACCCCGAAGAAGGCATGGAATGCCATCGTCGCGAACAGGAGGACCAGACGCAGCGGGTACGGGGCGCGGCGGGGAAGCGGATCCGAACCGATCATGGTGAGGATGAAGATGTAGCCCGTGATCGTGAAGTGGACGTTCATGAGCTCGTGCCCGATGTGGTCCCGCATCGCGTACCCGAAGAGGTCCGAGTAGTAGAAGATGATGATCGACCCTGCAAAGTTCGCGGCTGCGAACAGCGGGTGCGTGATGAGCTTCGACCACCACGAATGCACGAACACGAGAATCCACTCGCGCACTCCTCGGCTGCCGTCCTGCCGCGGCGGGAGTGCCTTCAGCGCCAAGGTGATGGGCGAGCCGAGCACGAGGAAGAGGGGCGCGACCATGGTGAGCATCATGTGGTCGACCATGTGCGCTGAGAAGAGGACGCGCCCGTACACCGACGGGGGGCCGCTCGTGATGTACGTCAGCACGATGAGCCCGACGTACCACGAGACGCTCCGCGGCCAGAACCAGGAATCCCCGCGGCGGCGCATCTTCAGGAGGCCGAGGGCGTAGGCAACGGCACCGAAGACGGCGATCGTGATCCATAGCCAGTCCGGCCGCCATTCGGTGAACCAGCGCTGGGTTGTCAGCTCGGGCGGGAGGTTGTAGCCGGAGAGGATGAACGCGGGCGATGCGTCCGCGGCGTATGACGTAGGCTGCGGTGGCGCGGAACGGCTCAGGGCGACCGCGAGGCCAGACACGCCGCCCATGACGATGGCCTCGACGCCGATGAGCTGCCACAGGACTCGCCTCGGCGACGCTCCACGCGAGAGCTGCGGGATGACCCATCGCCGGTGCATGTAGCCGATGCCCCCGAGGACGACGGCAAACACCACCTTGCCGATGATGAGCTGACCGTAGGACGACCCGAACAAGGCGCCCCAGCTCGGAACGCGCAGGGAGGCGTTGATGATGCCGGAGGCGACGACGAGGATGAAGCAGCACAGGGCCAGCGCCGAGTAGCGGCGCAGGACGGCCTCAAGGAGGTCGGGCCCCGAAGCAGTCCGCCCCGAGACGGTACGGATGCGTCCGGCGAGGGTTCCGCCGAGGAGTGCGAGCACCCCGACGCCACCGACCCACAGCCCCGCCCCGAGCAGGTGGAGGCCGAGCGAGTTCACGGCGGCCTCGTGGTCGCCTGAGCTCGCGGAATGGCCGATGAGGGCCATCGGGACCAGGCCGCCGACGGCGAGCAGGAACGTGAGCGCTAGGCCCGAGAGGGAGCGCACGGCGAAAAGCAGGGTCCCGACGGTCGCTGCGATGATGACGGTCACGAGCCACGCTCGGCCGACGTCGAGCTGCGTCATATAGAACACGAGCTGCTTGGTGAAGTCAGAGCTTCCCGAGACGGGCTGGCCGATCAGATCCGAATCGGTGAAGACCAGGACGCCGACCGCACTCGCCGTCCACACGAGCGAAGCGACGGTCGCGACCTGCAGGGCACGGCTGAACGCCGGATGCTCTTCCAGGTGGCTGCCGTCGTCTCGGGAACCTGAGCGCGCTCGCTCCGGGCGCCTGCGGTGAGGCAGGATGCCGATGGCGAACGCCAGCCCGCCGAGCACCAGCGAGGCCGAGATGTTGAGCGTGGTCTGCGCGATGGGAAGACCCCACCGGACCAAGGTGCCCGGGTCGAGGACCTGGCGGGCGCCTGCCGCCCCGGAGAACACAAGCGCCGCGATGAGGACAACGAGGGCCGCACCGGCCGCACCGTACACATACCCCCGTGCGGTTCCCCGCTCCTCAGCGCTGGCGCGGGAGGGGGCGGGGGCAGATCGTGTGGAGCTCGGCACCCCCCTATTCTCCCAGATGCCGAGCAGCCCGAGAGCCGGGTTCCGCTCTATGTGGACAAGTCGATGAACCTGACGGAGCGGCCGGGGCAGAAAAGCTCCCGGGGGCGGCGGTCTGAGCCGCTGCCCCCGGGAGCTGAGAGTGCGCTGCTACTTGGAAGCGGCGGCCTTGAGCTTGGAGCCAGCCGTCAGCTTGACGCCGAAGCCGGCCGGGATCTGGATCTCCGCGCCGGTCTGCGGGTTGCGGCCGGTGCGGGCGGCACGCTCGGTGCGCTCGACGGCGAGCCAGCCCGGGATGCTGACCTTCTCGCCGTTGGCGACGGAGCTCTCGAAGACCTCGAACAGTGCGTCGAGCACACCGTTGACGGCAGTCTGGCTGAGGTTGGTCTTGCCCGCCACCTCGGCAACAAGCTCGCTGCGGTTCTTAGCCATGTGTCCTCCTGGACGTCGGTTGGTACGTCAGCTCGCGGGCGTGCGCCCGGAACTGCTGGTGACGAAACTACCAGCTAATGCTCGGCGTGCCAGCAGATTCCGCGTGTTTTCGGGGATTTCTGGGTCAAATGGGGCTCTTGAGGGGCTGATAGTGGGCGTAGCGTGGTGCCGTGGCCCCCTCACCCGCCGATCTCCTCTCCCCGCAGCAGCTTCGCCTCCTCGACGATTGGCTCGGCGAATGGCATGTGGAAGAGGACATGTCGTGGGAACTCCAGGACATCCGCGTCCTCCGCGTGGGCACTCCGAGAGGACCCGCCGTCGTCAAGGCCAGCCGCACGTCCCACCACATCCAGCGCGAGATCAGGGCGCACCAGCGCATGACCGCGCCTCTCGGAGCGCGCTCGCCGCGCCTCCTCCACGGCGATGGCCGAGCGGGCCTCGTCGTCTCGACGTGGCTCCCCGGCCGTCTCGTCCAAGGCGGCCCCTACGAGCACTCGCCAGCGACGTTCGCCCAGGCGGGTCAGCTCCTGGCCCTCCTCCACCGTCCGGTTCAGGAGACCCGCAGTTACGACTCAGCCGCCGTTCACAAGATCGGCGACTTCCTCGAACGAGCGAGAGGCCTTGCTCCGGCCGCCCACCTCACCGCCGTTCGTGGCATCGTCGACGCCCATCGACCGTCCGCTCGGTGGCTCTATGCGACGCACGGGGACTACCAGCCTCGCAACTGGGTCGAAGACCGAGGGACGGTAGGGGTCATCGACTTCGGCCGAGCCGGCTACCGACCGTGGGTCACCGACTTCGTGCGGCTCGAGCATGCCTACTTCACCGACCACCCTGAACTGCGGACAGCGTTCCTCACGGCATACGGCCGGGACCCCGCCGAGGAGATGGACTCGTGGCGCCTCGACAACATCCTCCAGGCTCTGGGCACCCTGGTGTGGGCGCACGACGTCGGCGACGCCCCTTTCGAGGAGAGCGGCCGCAAGATGCTGACGAGGGTTGTCGAACGATTCGCCTAGGGATCCACGCCTACGGATCCATGCCGGGGGATCACGAGGGGAGTCAGCCCCAGAACTCGCGGAGCTGCTCCGCAAGGGCTTTCCCTTGGTCGTAGCCGGCCCTGGCGGCGGGCGGACGGAGCGATGGATCCATGGCATTCACGCCGAACAGGTGCTCGGCCTCGCCGTCCGGGAAGATCGTCACAACTCTGCTGCCGCTCGCACGGAGTTCGTCGACCTGGGTGCCCAAGTCCATCCGCCAGTCCATCGGATACCGCGATCTTCCGCCGAAGGGGGAGAGCACCAGCACCCGCTCGTAGCCACTTGCGAGATCGGCATTCTCGTTGCGTCGGTAGCCGCCGTTGATGTACCGGTTCCCCCCGACGCTGTAGGGAGGGACGCCGAAACCGTTCGATGTGCTCGCGGCGACGGCGTCGACCAGATCGATTCCGCTGTGGCGGTCGAAGACGACCGGCTCGCCAGTGCGGGCATCGACTGCAGGGATGAGCAAGAGCTGTTGCGGCCAATTCCGATCGGAAAGCCGAGTAGCAACGACCGCGCGCCACTGCGCCTGCAGAGAAGGATGGGAGGCCGCGTCCGCCTCGAGGGCAGCGGCACCCATTCTGCGGCGCATGTCGGCCGCGTCCCGAGCGGACGCGATGATGCGGCTCGTCCTCTCCATGTGGTCGGACGCCGGGCCGATCGGAGCACGCCCCCGGTCTGCTCGGGCCGCGCCCGTCTGTGGCCGCGGCGCAGGGGCAAGGATGTGCGCAAGCAATTCGGTGGGCCGCATGCCCGTCGTCACCTGGGCCGCGGCAGTCGAACCGCCTGAGGTCCCGACGGTCAGGTCGGCCTGTGTCAGATCCACCCCGGCCTCGAACAGGCCGGCAACGACGCCGATCTCCCACGCGTTGCCTGTGGATCCTGCGCCGGCGAGGACCAACGCGCGATCGCCGCCGGGGCGAAGCCGCTCGGGCGGAGCGGAGTGCTGAGGTGAAGAAGAAGATGAAGAAGGTGTAGAGCTCATGGGAGTCGCCTTTCGCGAATTGCCTGTGAGGCGCTCCCGGTGGCGACTAGCTCAGTCGCGTGATCGTGGGCTGCGGGGGAGCACCCAGTGCGGATACTGCATTCATGGGTCTCACCTCCTACCGTCGGACGGGGTCACGATCGAGTCGACGCTAGCACACCCGACTGAAAGGGTTGTGGTTGAAATGCTGTTAAATGCGTCGAGGGCCCCACGGTCGTTGTGGGGCCCTCGGCGGGTGGTGTTGTCCGGCGGTGTCCTACTCTCCCACACCCTCGCGGGTGCAGTACCATCGGCGCTGTGGGGCT
>NZ_SSNH01000023.1 GCF_005877005.1 Sinomonas susongensis
CGCCATCATCCTCATGGTCATCGGCTGGTACGCCTGCCGCGACCGCATCCACACCATCGCCGCCGCCCGCAACGGCCACACCGGCACCTCCCCCGTCATCGCCAACCGACCCCTCCCCCGCAGGTGAGCCAGGCATGCTCCAGGCATCGCTGCGGCACAGCGGGGGCACAGAAGTCGGTGGCACGCTGAAGCCATGAGACCGACAAGCCCCACGATGACGGAAGGCCCCCGGTCGGACCTCACCGTTTCAGCACGGTGGGGCCGGATCCGGGGAGCCGTCCGTCGTCCTGTCGCTCGGCAGCTCGCGCGGTTCACCGGCGTGGGCGTTGTCTGCACCGCGGCCTCCATGGGCCTCTACGCGGCCCTCCGCATCCCAGTCGGGCCGACGGCAGCCAACGCCGTCGCGCTCATCGTGACCTCACTGCTCAACACCGAGCTCAACCGTCGGTTCACCTTCCGCATCCGCGGGAGCCGCCGCCGGCTCCACGACCACCTGCACGGCCTCGTGGCCCTCGTGATCGCCCTTGCGCTCACGAGCGGGAGCCTCTGGACCCTCCTCTGGGCCGAGCCCAACGCGGGCATCGCCGAGGAGCTGTGGACCACGACCGTCGCGGGATGGGTTGCGACGGCGGCGCGCTTCGTCCTGCTGCGCTATTGGGTCTTCCGCCGGGCGCGGAACGCCTAGGTCGGTTTCGGGCCGGGTTCCCCAGCTTCTGCTCCCAGTTCCCCAGCTCTCGGGCCGGGTTCCCCAGCTTCTGCTCCCAGTTCCCCAGCTTCTGCTCCCAGTTCCCCAGCTTCTCCGGGTCGATCTCCTCGACGCGCCGAGGAACAGCAGCAGTCTTCTGCGTGTCGGGGGTGCGACAGCCGAAAAACTGGGGAACCCGGCGCTGAAGCTGGGGAACCCGGCGCTAAAACTGGGGAACCCGGCGCTCCCTCCCGACTACCGCCGGGCGATTCCCGTCACGGCGGCGTAGGAATCGGAGAGAGCGAGGGCGGCGGCCTCCAGCTCGTCGCCCGTGATCGTCGACGGCAGTGTGAAACGCACTGCTGTCTGCGCCGTCTCGGCGTCGAGGCCGAGAGCCAGAAGTACATGCGAAGGATCGCTCGACCCCGCCGCGCAGGCCGAGCCCGACGAACAGATGACGCCGCGCCGCTCGAGCTCGAGCAGCACGGATTCGCCGCTGACCCGTGGGAAGCAGAAGGACGCGCTCCCGGGCAGCCGCTGCTCGGGGTCACCGGTGGGCACGGCGTCGGGCACAAGCTCGGTCACGCGGTCCACGAAAGTCCGGCGGAGCGCTGCGAGACGGGGTGCCGCCGTCGGACGCTCGGCTTCCGCGAGGCGAAGGGCAGTCGCGAGCGCGACTGCGCCGGCGACATTCTCCGTGCCCGAGCGCAGCCCGCGCTCCTGGCCCCCGCCATCGACGAGCGGCTCCACGCTCAGGCGTCCTGAGGCGTACAGGAGGCCGACCCCCTTGGGTGCCCCGAGCTTGTGACCGGAGATGCTCAGTGCATCGACACCGAGATCGCGCACGCCGAGTGGGAGCGCGCCGGCTGCCTGCACGGCGTCAGTGTGGAACGGCACGCGCGCCGCATGCGCAACCGCGGCAAGCTCCGCGATCGGCTGGGTCGTCCCGACCTCGTTGTTCGCGTACATCACGGAGACCACTGCGGTCTGCGGACCGACGACGGCGGCGAGCGCCTCAGGGGCGACCCGTCCCGCGCCGTCGACGGGGACGACGTCGACCGCGAACCCGTGCAGGCGCGCGAGGCTCCGCGCGGACTCAAGGACCGCCGGGTGCTCGATGGCGCTCACGACGACCCTCGACCGCTGCGGGTCGGCCGCCCGCCGCGCGAGCGCGATCCCCTTCACTGCGAGGTTGTCCGCCTCCGTGCCGCCCGACGTGAACGTCACCTCGCCCGGACGGCAGCCCAGGACGCGGGCGACGTCGGTGCGCGCGGCCTCCAGCGCGCTCCGTGCCCGCTCGCCGAGCTCATGGTGGCTCGAAGCGTTCCCGAAGTCGCCCGTGAGGTAGTGCCACATGGCCTCGAGGACCTCGCGGCGCACGGGCGTCGTGCCCGCGGCGTCGAGGTAGATCATGGCAGGATCCCCTCCGGGACGGGCTCCGGGGCGACGGGCTCCGAAGTGTCAAGCACGACATCGAGCCCCAGATCGAGGTTGGCGACAGAGTGCGTGAGCGCACCGACCGAGATGACGTCCACGCCGGCGGCTGCGATCTCCGCGACCGTCCCGAGGTTCACGCCTCCGCTCGCCTCGACGATCGCCCGCCCCGCGACGAGCGCGACGCCTTCCCTCAGCTGCGCGGGCGTGAAGTTGTCGAGCATGATCGTGTCGACCCCGGCAGCGAGCACAGGCTCGATCTGCTCGATTGCATCGACCTCGACCTCGAAGTGCGTCGTGTGCCCGAGCCGGTCGCGCGCGGCACTGAGCACGTCAGTGAGCTTCGCGGGGTCGCCACCCGTCAGGACGGCGAGGTGGTTGTCCTTCGCCATCACGGCGTCCGAGAGGCTGAAGCGGTGGTTGCGACCGCCGCCGCAGCGGACCGCATAGCGTTCGAGCTCACGGAGGCCGGGCGTCGTCTTGCGGGTGTCCACAATGCGTGCCTTGGTCCCCGCGGTCAGCTCGACGTAGCGCGCCGTGAGGGTGGCGATCGCGCTCATCCGCTGGACCAGGTTGAGCACAACGCGCTCGGCCGTGAGGAGTTCCCTGGCTCGGCCCGTGATGCGGGCCAGCACCGTTCCCGCCTCGAAGGGTGCCCCCTCCGCGACCGGCAATTCGACCCGGGCCTCCGGGTCATGCATCCGGAAGCCAGCCTCGACGACCGGTCCGCCCGAGAAGATTCCGGGAACGCGCGCGCGGAGCTCGGCGGTGGCCCGGGCCGACTCGGGTATCAGGACGAGCGACGTGAGGTCCCCATGCGGCGCGTCCTCGGCATAGGCGGCCTCGAGGACGCGCCGCAGCGCGGCCGGCGGGAGAGGCATCGGGGACAGAGGCATCCGGGACGCCGAGACGAGCGGCAGAGCAGCCTGGGCTTGGACAGTGTTCGCCGTCATGATGCGGCCTTTCCCGCCAGGACAGGCTGGCGTACGACGTCGATTCCGGCTTCCGCAGTGCGTCGGCCGGTGCTGCCCTCCGTCAAGGGTCGGCGGTCGGGGAAGTCGAGGCGGAAGTGCGCGCCCACGGACTCCTCTCGGGCCGCCGCAGCGGCGACGAGGAGCCGTCCGGCAAGGATCAGGTTCCCGGTCTCTGGGTCATCCGAATGCTTCCCGGCGAGCGCACGGGCCGCCCGTCCGAGGCCCTCGGAATCTCGCAGGACGCCCGCCTCCGAGTCCA
This sequence comes from Sinomonas susongensis, assembly GCF_005877005.1. Lineage (GTDB taxonomy): Bacteria > Actinomycetota > Actinomycetes > Actinomycetales > Micrococcaceae > Sinomonas > Sinomonas susongensis. Next base: position 3,353 of record NZ_SSNH01000023.1, read on the forward strand.
TGAGCGCGGCCACGCCGGCGCGGGCCTCGACGCTCGCTCGCGGGTCTGCCGGCGTCATGGCCGGCACCTCTGGCTCGGTGTCGAAGGGCAGGAGGCTCCCGTCGCCGGGAACCGGGCCTTCCCAGACCCCCTCGGAGCCGCCGACGAACCGCTCGACCGCCCGGGCGGCGAACACGACTCCCTCGAGGAGCGAGTTCGAGGCCAGGCGATTCGCCCCATGCACCCCGGTGCACGCGACTTCCCCCGCCGCATACAGGCCGGGGATGCTCGTCGCGCCATCGACGTCGGTGGCGACGCCGCCCATCCAGTAGTGGGCGGCGGGCCCGATCGGAAGGAGGTCTCTGCGCCAGTCGTAGCCCGCGGCGCGGGTCATGGCGTCGAGGCTGGGGAACCGCCGGGCAAGGAACCCAGCGCCGCGCTCCGCCTCGATCCCGGTTGCGTCGAGGTACGCCTGGCCTCCGCCGGCACGGCGGTGGAGAGCGAGGGCGCGCGAGACGGCGTCCCGGGGCGCGAGCTCGCCGAGGGGGTGGTAGTCGGCGACGAAACGGCGCCCGGACGAATCCCTGATGACGGCGCCCTCGCCCCGCACGGCCTCGGAGACCAGGGACGAGCGAAGCGTGCCGTCGGCCGCCTTCAGCTGGAGGGCGGTCGGGTGGAACTGGTAGAACTCGAGGTCCCGCAGCACTGCTCCCGCGCGGAAGGCGAGGGCAACGCCGTCGCCCGTCGCGACGGTGGGATTCGTGGTCTGCGCGAAGAGCTGGCCCGCTCCCCCGGTCGCGAGCAGGACCGCGTCGGCCGCCACCCGGCGTCGTACGCTCGCGCTCGTGCCCCCGCCGGACGCAACATAGTCGACGCCCGCGACCGAACCGCCGTCGAGCGCAATGTCCGTAGCCATGGCATGCTCGAGCACCTCGATGCGCCCCTCGGACTCAAGGCGGCGAACGCGCGCGATGAGCGCCCGCGTGATGCCGGCCCCGCTCGCGTCCCCGCCCGCGTGCAGGATGCGCGGGAACGAGTGCGCCGCCTCGAGGCCCAGGAGGATCCGCCCGTCGGGGCCCCGGTCGAACGCGACGCCGTTCGCGAGGAGCGAGTCCACGGCGGCGGCCGCGCTGCCGCACATGACGTCGACGGCGGCCGGGATGCCGGCCTCGGCCCCCGCGGCCATCGTGTCCGCGACGTGGGATTCGACGCTGTCGCCAGGAGCTCGGAGGCCCTCAGGCAGGACTGCGGAGAACCCGCCCTGGGCCAGCATGCTGTTGCTGTCCGCGAGCGCCCCCTTCGTGAGGAGGACGACGGCGGCGCCCGCCTCGGCGGCGGAGACCGCGGCGAAGAGGCCGGCGACACCGCTGCCGACGATCGCCAGGCTGAGCGGGGTGCGCGAGGTGCCCAGCGTGCGGGCGGCCCCGGAGCTGCGCCTCCGGGTCTCGCTCCTGGGCCCAGACGAGGGCTGGGTCACGGCCGCACCGCCAGCATGCGCTCGAGGGCCACGCGCGCCGTCTCGGCGACCTCGGCAGGCACCTCGATGCGGTTCCGCACCTCGCCCTCGACGAGGCCCTCGAGGACCCAGGCGAGGTAGCCCGGGTGGATCCGGTACATCGTCGAGCAGGGGCAGATGACCGGGTCGAGGCAGAAGATCGTGTGCTGCGGGTATTCGGCCGCGAGGCGGTTCACAAGGTTGACCTCCGTGCCGATCGCGAAGACGGTCGGCTCCGTCGCTGCCGCGATGGCCTTGCGGATGTAGTCCGTCGAGCCGTATTCGTCCGCGGCGTCGACGACCTCCATGGGGCACTCGGGGTGGACGATCACTCGCACGCCCGGGTAGTCCGCGCGGGCCTTCTCGATCTGGGCGACGTTGAAGCGCCGGTGGACCGAGCAGAACCCGTGCCACAGGATCACCCGGGAATCGCGGAGGGTCTCGGGATCCGTGCCGCCCCAAGGCTTGCGCGGGCTCCACATCGGCATCTGCCCGAGCGGCACGCCCATGGCCTTCGCCGTGTTGCGGCCGAGGTGCTGGTCGGGGAAGAAGAGGACCCGCTGGCCGCGCTCGAACGCCCACTCGAGCACCGTCGCAGCGTTGGACGACGTGCAGACGATCCCGCCGTGCTCACCGCAGAAGCCCTTGAGCGCGGCGGAGGAGTTCATGTAGGTGACAGGGATGACGGGTACCCGGCCGTCCTCGTCCGGCTCGGTCCCGAAGAGTTCCTCAAGCTGGTCCCAGCACTCCTGGACCGAGTCGATGTCCGCCATGTCCGCCATCGAGCAGCCCGCGGCAAGGTTGGGCAGGATCACGGCCTGGTCATCCCGCGAGAGGATGTCTGCGGTCTCCGCCATGAAGTGCACGCCGCAGAACACGATCGCCTCGGCATCGGGGCGGGTCAGCGCGGCGTTGGCGAGCTGGAAGGAGTCGCCCACGAAGTCGGCGTGCTCGACGACCTCATCGCGCTGGTAGAAGTGCCCGAGGACGACGACGCGGTCGCCGAGGGCCTCCTTCGCGGCGACGATGCGGGCGTGCAGTTCGTCCTCGCCTGCCTCCTTGTACTCCTGCGGGAGCTGGCCCTGCCGAGGGGCCGACGACGGCGCGACGTCGGCGCTCGACGCCCCGGGACCGTACGACGGCAGGCCGCGCAGGGCCTCAGCCGCGTCGAACTCCCAGGGGCCCTTTGCAAGGTCAGCGCTGCACGTGCTTGCAGCCTTGGCGGGCGCCTCGCCAGCGAGGCGCTCCGCCTGCGCACGGGTGATGAGGTCGATGGCGGTCGCGACGGACGTCATGTGGTGCTCCTTTGGGCAGGGCCGGTGTAGCGGTAGAGGCGGGGAGGGCGGTGCTTGCCGCCCTCGAGGAACTGGTCGGTCGGCTCGATCTGGGGGACCGATTTGACCTGGCGACGGAAGTTCGCGGGGTCGAGGGTGCGGCCCAGGACAGCTTCGTAGACCTCGCGCAGCTGGGCGAGGGTGAACGTCTCGCCCAGGAAGTGGTAGGCGATCTGGGCGTATTCGATCTTGTTGCGCAGGCGCCACAGGGCGTAGTCGATGATCTCCCGATGGTCGAACGCGAGGCCGCCCTCGCCCTCGCCGGCCGTGTCCGCCCGGTGCCACGCGACATTGTCGGCTTCCCCCTCGCCGTCTACGAGGAGTTCCGCCTCCATGGGCCGCACGAGCGCCCAGTAGACGATCGAGACGACCCGTTGGCTGCCGAGGCTCGGCCGGCTCGCGCGGTCCAGGCCGCCGAAGGCGTACAGCTGCTCGAGGTACTCGGGGGCGAGGCCCGTGGTCTCGCGGAGGTTCCGGCGCGCCGCGTCCTCGAGCGATTCCGTTGCGGTCAGCGGGCCGCCCGGGAGCGCCCACTGCCCCTTGTAGGGTTCCTTCACCCGGCGGACGAGCGGGAGCCAGAGCGTGGGGGTTCCTTCGTCGCGGCTCGGCTTGAGCGCGAAGATGACCGTCGAGATGGCCAACGACGGCGGCAGCTGGGCGCGCTCCGAGACGTTCGCACCGAAGGGGCCTGCGAAGAGGGTGCTCACGGGCCTCCTTCGGAGTTAAGGTCAATTTGACTTTAAGTCATCATACGCCTGCGGAGCTCTCGCCAGCAAAAGTGACGCGGCGCCGTCGTCCTCCTCTGACGCACCCGCCCCTACCGACTCGGGTACAGAAACCCCCACCACCCGCTGACTCGGGTACAGAAACCCCCACCACCCACCCACTCGGGTACAGAAACCCCCACCACCCACCGACTCGGGTACAGAAACCCCCCACCTCCCGCCGTCTCGGGTACAGGGCGGATTCAAGGCATGTTGGCAACGGCCTGTTCGATGTCTTCGAGGAAGACTTCTCGTGGTGTTTTGAAGCCTAGTGTCTTGCGTGGCCGGTTGTTCATCTCGAAGGCGATGGCCTCGAGGTAGGA
>NZ_SSNH01000024.1 GCF_005877005.1 Sinomonas susongensis
AAGTCGATCCGTCCCGCGGCGGGAGCCGGCGGGCTGCGGCGCTCCGGCCGCCTGCGCCCCCGCCCCGCATCTCCGCAGGACCGGCGGCATGATTGACGATATCCCATATCGCGGGATATTGTCTATAGGAGTAAGGCGCGCCAACTGGCAGATTCTTCTGACCCGCGGTCGCCTGCAACGCCACCACAAAGCGCGACGCGAGGAATCGACGATGACGATGACACCCTTGACCCACACCCCGCAGGATTCCGGCGTCCCGGCATCGGCGCGCGACTTCAGCGTCGAGGGCCGGGTGGTCATCATCACCGGCGCCGGGCAGGGCATCGGCCGTGAGCTGGCGCGTCAGTTCGCCGCGGCCGGAGCGCTTGCCGTCGTCGCCGACCTCAATCTGGGCAAGGCCGACACTGTCGTCAAGGAGATCCAGGATGCCGGTGGGGACGCCCTGGCGGTCCGGGTGGACGTGGCCGACGAATCCTCTGTCGCGGCGATGGTCGACGCCGTGATTGAGAAGTGGGGCCGGGTCGACGTGCTGATCAACAACGCCGCGATCTTCGCAACCATTGAGAAGGGGCCCTTCGAAGAGATCCCCCTCGCACAATGGGAACAGGTGCTGAGAGTCAATGTCACGGGCACCTACCTTTGCGTCCGGGCGGTTGCTCCCCACATGCGTGCTGCGGGCTTCGGCCGCATCATCAATGTCTCGTCCGATACGGTGACGCGCGGCACGGTCAACTACCTCCACTACGTTACGTCCAAGGCCGCAGTGATCGGCATGACGAATTCTCTGGCCCGCGAGCTGGGCCACGATGGGATCACGGTCAACTGCATACGGCCTGGCATGGTCGCCACGGAAGTCGAGCGCACCGTCAACCCCACCATTGAAGGCCGTGAGCGCGCGGCGTCGCAGCAGTGCATCCCGCGTGGGATGGTGCCCACCGATCTGGTGGGCGTCATGTTCTTCCTGGCCACGCCGGCGTCGGCGTTCATCACCGGTCAGACCATCGCCTGCGATGGCGGCTACACCCACAGCAGCTGACCCAAGGACAGATAATCCGCACCCAGTCTGAGGAGACTTCCGCATGAGGCAGTACCCCCACCTCTACATTGACGGCCGGTGGACCGAGCCGATCGAGCCCCGCGAAACCGAGCTCGTCGACCCCACCCGCGAGGAGGCCTTCGCCCGAGTGGCGATGGGCGGCGCCGCGGATGCGGAGCGCGCAGTCGCCGCCGCCCGGCGCGCTTTCGAAAGCTTCTCCACCGCTTCGGTGGCCGAGCGAATCGCCTTGATCGACCGCATCATCGACGTCTATGAGTCGCATGCTGATGAGTTCTCCGAGCTGATTGCGCGCGAGGTCGGCATCCCCATCAGCAATCGCGCGCAGGTCACGGGCCCGGCTGAACACATGCGGGTGGCCCGGGACCTCCTGCGGGAGTACCCCTTCGAGTCGCGGATTGGCGGCGCTATCGTCCGTCGCGAGCCGATCGGCGTCTGCGCACTGATCTCCCCGTGGAACTGGCCCGTCCAGACTGGCGTCATCAAGCTCATCTACGGCCTGGCCGCCGGCTGCACGATCGTGGCAAAGCCCAGCCTCAACTCGGCCGCGAGCGGTGCTCTCATGGCTCAGGTCCTGCACGAGGCCGGCGTTCCGGCGGGTGTTTTCAATTTGGTGAACGGCACCGGCCGCGAGGTCGGCGACACGCTCTCGCGCCACCCTGATGTGGACTTGATCTCGTTCACGGGATCGACCGCAGCGGGCAAGCAGGTAGGTGCGGCGGCCGCAGGCACGGTCAAGCGAGTCTCCCTTGAGCTGGGTGGAAAGTCGGCGAATATCGTGCTGCCCGACGCCGATCTGGAACGAGCCGCGCGCTGGAACATCCAGCGTTGCTTCTTCAACGCCGGCCAGTCCTGCCACGCCCCCGCCCGGATGCTGGTGCACGAAAGCCAGATCGAGCAGGTCGTGCCCTTCCTCGTCGACGAGGCACGGCGTTACCGCTTGGGCGACCCGCTGGAGGGCTCGACGACCATGGGCCCCGTCGTCAGCGCTGCCCAGTTCAAGTCGATCAAGGATCTCATCCAAACCGGCATCAATGAGGGTGCCCGCCTCGTGACCGGCGGCCTCGAGCGCCCCGAAGGTCTCGACCAGGGCTATTTCATCCAGCCCACGGTGTTCACCGGGGTCACGCCGGAGATGACGATCGCCCGGGAGGAGATCTTCGGCCCCGTCCTGTCCGTCCTGTCCTACCGTGACGAGGAGCACGCCCTGCGCATCGCCAACGATTCGCCCTATGGGCTCGGGGGCTACGTCTTCGGCAGCGACCGCACGAATGCACGCCGCGTCGCGAACGGGCTGCGTGCCGGACGAGTCAGCTACAACGGCGCGCCCACGGACTCGTACACGCCCATGGGCGGCTACAAGCAGTCCGGCATCGGCCGCTCGATGGGCCGGTTCGGCCTCGAAGAATACCTCGAAATCAAATCCGTTTACGGGTTCGAGGACGAAGCCCAAGCTCTGCCGACCCTCTTCGGCTGAGACAACCCGAGCCCGTCTGGAGCCCTCCCGAACATGAACAACAACGAATCCACCCCCCTGCTGCGCAACCCCGCCAAGGAGAAGCTCTCCAGGGGCGAGCCGGTCTTCTCGATGACGGTCCGACTCGTGCGCACCGTCGACATCGCCTCGATCGCCTACACCGCCGGCTTCGACTCCATCTACATCGACATGGAGCACAGCAGCTTCCCGCTCGAGGCCGCCGGCCAGATCTGCATGGCATGCAATGCGCTCGGAGTCACCCCCCTCGTCCGCATCCCCGGCCCCGACCCCTTCTTCATCGCCAAGGTCATGGACGCGGGCGCCATGGGCATCATCGTGCCCGGAGTGCAGTCGGCCGACGAGGCACGGTCCGCGGTTAGCGCCGTCAAGCACGCGCCACTGGGCATCCGCTCCTTCTCAGGCTCCGCGCCCCAGCTGAACTATCGCTCCCTGCCGGCGGCCCAGACCATCCGCGAGCTCGACCAGGCCTCCATGGTGGTGGCGATGATCGAGTCCCGGGCCGGCCTGGAAGCAGTGGAGGACATCGCCGCAGTGGACGGCGTGGACATGCTCCTCGTGGGCGCCAGCGACCTCAGCGCCGAGCTCGGCGCAGCGGGGCAAGTAGATCACCCCGAGGTGCACAAGGCATTCCTCCAGGTCATAGACGCCTGCCGCGCCAACGGGAAGGCCGTGGGCATCGGCGGGCTCGGAGGGCGGCCCGACCTCGTGCGCCAGTACCTGGACCTCGGTGCCGGTTTCGTCTCCACCGGCAACGACATCACCTTCCTCAGCGGAGCGGCGGCGCAGAAGCGCCGGCAGTTCGACTGACCGACATCTCACAGGACAGGAAAGCGCACATGAAAATCTGCGTGTACGGCGCAGGCGCCGTCGGCGGTCACATCGCCGGACGGCTCGCCGAGGGCCAGGCCGAGGTCTCGCTGATCGCCCGTGGCGAGCAGCTGGCCGCTATCCGGCAGCACGGGCTCCGGGTGCAGACCCGGGACGGAGAGCTTCTCTCCCACCCGACCGCCACCGACAATCCGAGCGAGCTCGGACCACAGGACATCGTCATCGTTGCGGTCAAGGCCCCCGCCCTTCCGGCGATCGCGGAGAACATCGGCTCCCTGCTCCACAAGGACAGCCTGGTGCTCTTCGTCACCAACGGCATCCCGTGGTGGTACTTCCACTCCCATGGCGGGAACTTGGACGGAACGCACCTCCCACGTCTGGACCCGGGACAGGCGCTGTGGGATCACGTGGGCCCCGCGCGCGCAGTTGGCGCCGTCGCCTATACAGCCTGCAGCGTCGTCGCGCCCGGCGTCATCCGGGCCGAGAATCCCGTCAACCGTCTGATCATCGGCCGGCCGGACGGGAAGCCGGACGCGCGGCTGGAAACGTTGGCTTCGCTCCTGGGCCCGACCGGTCTGGAGGTCACGGTCACCCCGAAGATCCGCGACGCGGTCTGGGCCAAGCTGCTGATGAACCTCATCGGGGGCTCGCTGGCCGTTCTGAGCGCCTCGCCCATGAAGGACGTCCTCGACAAGCCGGCCATCGCCGGCACGGCCAAGGCCATGGCCGACGAAGGCGCAGCCATCGCCCAAGCCCTGGGCTGTGACCCGGGGAACCCCGAGGAGGGCCTGAGCAAGCTGGCGAAGTCCGGGCACCTCCAGAGCATCGCCCAGGACCTGCTGGCCGGCCGCCCCATGGAGGTCGATGCCATGTTCCGGGTCCCCCTCGACCTGGCCGAACTGGCTCAGGTGCCAACCCCCAACCTCGACCTGGTCATCCAGCTGGCCACCCAGCGTGCCCGCGCCGCAGGCCTGTATCAGGACCAGCAGCTCGTGGCGTAGAAGGACGTCCCTGCGAGTGGTGTACTCACAGAGCACCCCCGGTCTTCGGACCGGGGGTGCTCTGTCGTACGGGCGATGGGCGAAAGGAGTTGGAGGCTTGGTCTGAGTTAGTCCGGTGAAGCGCGACGTCGACGCCACCTACGGATGCGAATCCCTGCGTGATCGCGACGTTGGGTCAGGGCAGCGAAACGGCGGCGGTCCCGGCCTTTACGAGGCGGGCCGCCGCTGTTTGGCCTTCGCCCCACGTCTGGTGAAGTTGTCTACGCGGTGTTGGTAATAGGGCCGCTGTGGTCAGAGTTGGATGTAGACGCTCTTGGTGTAGAGGTAGGTGTCCATGTGGGCGGAGGTGCCCTTGGAGCCGTAGCCGCTGAGCTTGGTGCCGTTGAAGCCTACGAGGGGGTCGATGTAGCCGTAGCAGTTGACCCACATGGTGCCGGTGTGGACGCCCTGGACGACGCGCAGGGCGGTGGAGATGTTCTGGGACCAGACTGCTCCGCCGAGGCCGTAGTCGTTGTCGTTGGCGATGGCGATGGCCTCCTCGACGTCGTCGAAGGGCATGATCGACAGGACGG
>NZ_SSNH01000025.1 GCF_005877005.1 Sinomonas susongensis
TGGTGGGCGGGCTGTGGTGGTGCCGTGTGCAATTTCTTCTTCTTGTTTCTTGGTCTTTGTGCCCTGCCGCCTGTCGGGCGGTGGGGTGTGTGGCCTTGTTTTTGATCCTTGGAGAGTGTTCCGCGCCCGTGTGGGTGCGAGGTTTTCAAGGGCGTACGGTGGATGCCTTGGCATCGGGAGCCGATGAAGGACGTGGGAATCTGCGATAAGCCTGGGGGAGTCGATAACCGGACGTTGATCCCAGGGTGTCCGAATGGGGAAACCCCGCCGCATGTCATGTGCGGTGACCTGCCGCTGAACGCATAGGCGGTGTGGGGGGAACGCGGGGAAGTGAAACATCTCAGTACCCGCAGGAAGAGAAAACAACAGTGATTCCGTCAGTAGTGGCGAGCGAACGCGGACGAGGGCCAAACTGTGCGCGTGCGATACCCGGCAGGGGTTGCGCGCATGGGGTTGTGGGGTCCTGCTTGGTGCGTCTGCCGGCGTGCCGGGGTGTGGACGGGTATAGGCGAACGGTCTTGAACGGCCGGCCGGAGTGGGTGTGAGTCCCGTAGCCTTGAATGCCTGTTTCCATGCCCTTGCGGGTGTCCCCGAGTAGCACGGGGCCCGAGAAATCCCGTGCGAATCTGTCAGGACCACCTGATAAGCCTGAATACTACCCGATGACCGATAGCGGACAAGTACCGTGAGGGAAAGGTGAAAAGTACCCCGGGAGGGGAGTGAAAGAGTGCCTGAAACCGTGCGCCTACAATCCGTCAGAGCCGGCATGTTCCGGTGATGGCGTGCCTTTTGAAGAATGAGCCTGCGAGTTAGTGCCGTGTCGCGAGGTTAACCCGTGTGGGGGAGCCGCAGCGAAAGCGAGTCTGAACAGGGCGTTCAGTGGCGCGGTCTAGACCCGAAGCGGGGTGATCTACCCATGGCCAGGTTGAAGCGACGGTAAGACGTCGTGGAGGACCGAACCCACTTCAGTTGAAAATGGAGGGGATGAGCTGTGGGTAGGGGTGAAAGGCCAATCAAACCCCGTGATAGCTGGTTCTCCCCGAAATGCATTTAGGTGCAGCGTTGCGTGTTCCTTGCCGGAGGTAGAGCTACTGGATGGCCGATGGGCCCGACCAGGTTACTGACGTCAGCCAAACTCCGAATGCCGGCAAGACAGAGCGCAGCAGTGAGACCGCGGGGGATAAGCTCCGTGGTCGAGAGGGAAACAGCCCAGACCGCCGGCTAAGGCCCCCAAGCGTGTGCTAAGTGGGAAAGGATGTGGAGTCGCAGAGACAACCAGGAGGTTGGCTTAGAAGCAGCCACCCTTGAAAGAGTGCGTAATAGCTCACTGGTCAAGTGATTCCGCGCCGACAATGTAGCGGGGCTCAAGCACACCGCCGAAGCCGCGGCAGCCTCATGTGTCCCTAGCCTTCGTGGTTCAGGGGTGGGGCTGGGTAGGGGAGCGTCGTGCGGGCAGCGAAGCCGCCGGGTGACCGAGCGGTGGAGCCCGCACGAGTGAGAATGCAGGCATGAGTAGCGAAAGACGGGTGGGAAACCCGTCCGCCGGATGATCAAGGGTTCCAGGGTCAAGCTAATCTGCCCTGGGTGAGTCGGGACCTAAGGCGAGGCCGACAGGCGTAGTCGATGGACAACGGGTCGATATTCCCGTACCGGCGAAGGACCGCCAGTGCCGGAGGGCCGATGCTAACCGACGGATCCCCGTGACCCGTGCGCCCTTCGGGGCGCTGCGGGGGCGGGGTGAGCGCGGGAACCGAGGCCCCGAGGCAAGCGCATTAACAGGTGTGACGCAGGAAGGCAGCCCGGCCAGGCGATGGTAGTCCTGGTCCAAGGATGCAGGGCGGACGGCCGGCAAATCCGCCGTCCATGAGCCTCAGGTCCGACGGGACCCCCGCGAGGGGGGATCGGGTGATCCTATGCTGCCTAGAAAAGCATCGGCGCGAGGTCCTAGCCGCCCGTACCCCAAACCGACACAGGTGATCAGGTAGAGAATACCGAGGCGATCGAGAGAATCGCGGTCAAGGAACTCGGCAAAATGCCCCCGTAACTTCGGGAGAAGGGGGACCCCGACCGTGGACCGCCCATGCGGCGGCGAGCGGGGAGGGGTCGCAGAGACCAGGGGGAAGCGACTGTTTACTAAAAACACAGGTCCGTGCGAAGTCGCAAGACGATGTATACGGACTGACTCCTGCCCGGTGCTGGAAGGTTAAGAGGACCTGTCAGCCCCATCCGTGGGGCGAAGCGGAGAATTCAAGCCCCAGTAAACGGCGGTGGTAACTATAACCATCCTAAGGTAGCGAAATTCCTTGTCGGGTAAGTTCCGACCTGCACGAATGGAGTAACGACTTCCCCGCTGTCTCGACCGCGAGCTCGGCGAAATTGCACTACGAGTAAAGATGCTCGTTACGCGCAGCAGGACGGAAAGACCCCGAGACCTTCACTATAGTTTGGTATTGGTGTTCGGAGCGGCTTGTGTAGGATAGGTGGGAGACTGCGAGGCCGGCACGCCAGTGCCGGCGGAGTCGCCGTTGAAATACCACTCTGGTCGCTTTGGGCATCTCAACCTCGGCCCGTGATCCGGGCCAGGGACAGTGCCTGACGGGTAGTTTAACTGGGGCGGTTGCCTCCCAAAGGGTAACGGAGGCGCCCAAAGGTCCCCTCAGCCTGGTCGGCAACCAGGTGTCGAGTGCAAGTGCACAAGGGGGCTTGACTGCGAGAGAGGCATCTCGAGCAGGGACGAAAGTCGGGACTAGTGATCCGGCGGCACCTCGTGGAAGGGCCGTCGCTCAACGGATAAAAGGTACCTCGGGGATAACAGGCTGATCTTGCCCAAGAGTCCATATCGACGGCATGGTTTGGCACCTCGATGTCGGCTCGTCGCATCCTGGGGCTGGAGTAGGTCCCAAGGGTTGGGCTGTTCGCCCATTAAAGCGGTACGCGAGCTGGGTTTAGAACGTCGTGAGACAGTTCGGTCCCTATCCGCTGCGCGCGCAGGAGATCTGAGAAGGGCTGTCCCCAGTACGAGAGGACCGGGACGGACGAACCTCTGGTGTGGCAGTTGTACCGCCAGGTGCACCGCTGCTTGGCTACGTTCGGATGGGATAACCGCTGAAAGCATCTAAGCGGGAAGCCCGCTTCAAGATGAGATCTCCGCAGGCGCGAGCCTGGAAGGCCCCCAGCAGACCACTGGGTTGATAGGCCGGACGTGGAAGCAGGGACTGAAGACCTGCGAAGCCGACCGGTACTAATAGGCCGACAGCCTCACACACACACGGAACACTGCCCGCGTCCACTCTACGGTCCCCAGACAACAAACCCCACCCCCGCCCCACCCCCATACCACGGGGCCGGGGACCGGGCCACCGGGGAACACCACAGCAGCACCGAATACAGCACAACCGAATACAGCACCGCGCGCCGGCCCCCAGGGCCGGCCCACCGCAACCCGCACGCTTCCCCACCCCCGCCACCCGGGGGCGCGAGGAGAGAAGGTTACGGCGGCCATAGCGTGGGGGAAACGCCCGGACCCATCCCGAACCCGGAAGCTAAGCCCCACAGCGCCGATGGTACTGCACCCGCGAGGGTGTGGGAGAGTAGGACACCGCCGGACAACACCACCCGCCGAGGGCCCCACAACGACCGTGGGGCCCTCGACGCATTTA
>NZ_SSNH01000026.1 GCF_005877005.1 Sinomonas susongensis
AAGTCGATCCGTCCCGCGGCGGGAGCCGGCGGGCTGCGGCGCTCCGGCCGCCTGCGCCCCCGCCCCGCATCTCCGCAGGACCGGCGGCATGATTGACGATATCCCATATCGCGGGATATCGTCAATCATCGAAATTGTGCTCACGCTGAAGGTGTTACAACCAGATACCTCAAGAGAAGGTGTTCCACGCTTCCTGGCAGCGCGCGATCAACCGCTTGAGACTCAGCCAGTCAGGCGTCGAGGGGGTGCCACACCGCTCGGCCCGTGTCGGTGCTGACGCGGCCGAACACCACGTCGGCGAAGTGGACGCCGAATCCGATTGTGTTGGGCTGCGCCAGCTCGGCGATGAGGTTGCGACGGGTAGCCTCGGATTCTCCTCGGTCATGGTCGACTGTGGCTCCCCATTCCGGGTGGCTTATTTGAATTGATGAATGGAACGCGTCGCCGAAGGCGATCACCCGCTGCCCGCTCGCGCTGATCACGTAAGCGGCATGACCCGGAGTGTGGCCCGGGGTGATCATGACATGGACGCCGGGGAAGATCTCCTCATCGTCTTCCACGGTGCGCACACGGTGCTGCATGGCATTGAGCGCTTCGCCCATGCCTTTCGCTTCGGCGAGGTGCCGTTGGGACCACTCGGGCTCGGCGACCAGGTAGTCGGCCATCCTGAACGCGGTCAAGTTGCTCCCGGGGGCGGCATGCCACGCCCACCCGACATGGTCTCCGTGCAAGTGTGTGAGCGCGACCGCCTCGATGTCCGCAGGACTCCGGCCAAGTGCTGCGAGGCTGTCGAGCAGGGCCCCGCCCCTGAGAATGCCCCACCGGCTCTCCGGCGGCTCAATCGTCACCGGGCCCAGTCCGGCATCGATGAGCAGCGCCCTGCCGTCGCGTTCGACGAGCAGTCCCCCGACACTCGCCACCAGACTGCCGGTCTCATCGAGATACTCAGGGGACTGCGCCCAGTCCTCATCCGTGGCATCGGGCAGCCAGAGCCGCGCATTGAGTTGGAGCACGCCGTCCGGAACGAAGCTCAACCGCGCATCGCCGAGCGTGAGGGACCGGATCCCCGACGGGCGCCGGAGCCGGTCCTCCAGATGTGATGCCGTGTCTGTCATGGGCCTTGTTCACGCCTTTCGAAGGTCTGATGCGTTTAGACGTTTGAAGCCGAGGATTCCATCGCCTGCGAGAAAGAGCTGGCCTCCAAAGCCTTGGTTCACCGCGGTCGAAGGCCTGCCTCCCTCGCCGCGTCTGAGGCGATGGAGGCAGGCTGGCGTCACGAGGTAGCCCGTCGCGTCTACGGGACAATGAGCGACGCCGCCTCCTTACAGTTTCGACTCCGCGGGTTCGTCCGCGGTGAATGTGGCAAGGTCAAGACGGCGGCCGTCCTTCGACTTCCACACTGCGACGACGGATGCGATGGTGACGAGGAAGGCGAACAGCATGACGAGCTTGGTGCCCCCGACGGCGGACAAGGCTGTGGCGATAAACGGCCCGGGCGCAGAGAAAATCAAGTTGGCCAGCGTGTATGACATGGCAGAGCCAGAGAAACGGACCTCGGTCGGGAACTGTTCGGCGAACAGCGCCGGCTGAGCGCCGCCAAGGAACTGGATGGAACACAGCACGAGCGTCACGATGAGGCCCGTAATGACGACGTTGGAGCTGGCGACTGTGAAGAACAGGCCGATGCCGACGAACGAGCCTACCAAGCCAAGGAAGAATACGGGCTTCCTGCCAATGCGGTCGCTAAGGAATCCGCCGGCGATGATGAACAAAGCAGAAACGCCGTTAGCTATCATCAGAATCGTCAAGGCAGCCTGGGAGGACATGCCGGTCGTAGCGGGCAGGTAGCTGAGTCCATACACGGCAATGAGGAAGAAGCACAGGGCGGAGCTGCCCCAGGCAAGTGTTGTCAGTGCAACCTGTCGTGGATGCGTTGCGAACACCCGCAGACCGCTGCGCTGGGGCTTCCCCGCGAGGACACCGGCGTCCTGCTTCGTGACGAAAGCGGGTGTTTCTTCGAGCTTGAGCCGAATAAAGACGGCCATCACGATGATCAAAATGCTGCCGAGGAAGGGAATTCGCCAGCCCCAAGATGCGAATTGTTCGGTTGTGAGGGTCGAATTGAGCCCCACAAGGACAAGGTTGGCGAGAACTTGGCTGATCGGTGAACCGATCATGTTGAAGGAGCCAAGAAGTCCGCGCCGGCTCTTGTCAGAGTGCTCCATGGTCATGATCTGGTTTCCCGAGGTTTCCCCGCCCAGTGACAAGCCCTGGATGAAGCGCAATCCGACCAGGACGGCCGCGATGCCAATGCCTTGGCCAGTCGGCAGGATGCCGATCAGAACCGACGACCCGCCCATCAAAAGCAACGTTGCAAAAAGGATGGGCTTCCGGCCCAGCCGGTCGCCGAGGTGGCCGAAGATGATGGCACCTATCGGCCGTGCTGCAATGCCGACGCCAAACGTTACAAAGGACGCCAGCAGGCCACCTGTCGGCCCCAGATTGTTGAAGAAGAGGGTGGGAAAAAGGGTCGCAGAAAGGGCACCGTAGAGCGCGAAGTCAAAATATTCCAAGGCCGAGCCCAACGCTCCGCTCACTGCTGTCCGAGCCTCCATTGGCCGCAGACGCCGCGAGCTATAGCCCGCCGTCGCCATCGTCGTTGATGGCGCAGCTGATCTTGTCATCTAGATTTCTCCAAAATCTCGTTCTTTATATTCAGGCAGCTGTCGCCCTCTTCAATGATGCGACAACGCCAATTCATTGTTGGTTCGACCGGGCCGCACTCGACCTCTTGCATCCCTCAGTCGCGATGCCCCACAAGGTGCGGGATCAACGGCCGGGGGAAGCTAGGCACGTCATGGGTCTCTCCCATAACGTCCCCGGTTGAGTTGCCGCTGTGGTCAGAGTTGGATGTAGACGCTCTTGGTGTAGAGGTAGGTGTCCATGTGGGCGGAGGTGCCCTTGGAGCCGTAGCCGCTGAGCTTGGTGCCGTTGAAGCCTACGAGGGGGTCGATGTAGCCGTAGCAGTTGACCCACATGGTGCCGGTGTGGACGCCCTGGAGGACGCGCAGGGCGGTGGAGATGTTCTGGGACCAGACTGCTCCGCCGAGGCCGTAGTCGTTGTCGTTGGCGATGGCGATGGCCTCCTCGACGTCGTCGAAGGGCATGATCGACAGGACGG
>NZ_SSNH01000027.1 GCF_005877005.1 Sinomonas susongensis
CTGCCTTGCCTCTCAAATGACCTATGACATCTGCGTCAGTCGAAAATGAAGACGCCCTTGCCGATCTTGCGCTGATCGAACAGCTCGTACGCCCGCTCCGCCTCATCCAGCCGGAACTCACGGATGGCCAGCCGGACCGGCAACACCGGCCCGGCTGGCCATACGGATGATGGGCGGAGGCGTCAGCCCTGGGAGCCCGAGACCGACGGGCGGGGAGATGCGGTATCCGCTTCGTCGCCGTCCGACTCGTCCCCGGGCGGGGCGATCTCCGCCAGCGCCTCACGGGACGTGTCCACCCCGGCGACGGCGTTGAGCACCGTCATGAGGACGTACATGCCAGAGACGGTAAGGATCACCCCGACGATGCCGTAGCTGTTGAACAGCCACAGGACGACGAACGGGGAGAAGATCAGGCTGACCCGGCCGACGGTCTGTGCGAAGCCGCCGCCGCGGAAGCGGAAGGCAGTGGGGAAGAACTCGGGGGTCGTTCCCAGGCCGAGGACGAGGAAGGACGCGACCACGGAGACGAGGAGGAAGCCGATGGCGATGACCAGCCCAGGCTCTTTCATGAACGGATAGATGCCGGCGAAGATCGCCGCGAGGATTCCGAACCCGATGAGCGTGCTGCGCCGTCCGAGGCGGTCGGTGATGAATACGCAGACGAACGGTCCCACGACCCAGCCAGCCATGATGGCTGCGTTGAACCCGAGGGAGCTCGAGACGGTCATCCCCTGCTTCACGAAGAACGTGGGCATCCAGCCGGTGAGGGCGTAGGAACCGTTCAGGGCAATGACGGTCAGGATCAGGGCCATCAGCGTCCTTCGAATGACAGGGCGCGAGAAGAGCACGGTGACGGGGACCCACTGGGGCTTCTCATCGGCAGCGCTGGCCGCCTGCGGGGCGACTGGAGCCACGGCTGCAGTCTGGTTGGAGACGCCGGATTCCCTCTCGATCTTCTGGAGGATGGCCTCGGCCTGCTCGAGCCGCCCGCGCGACTCCAGCCAGCGCGGGGACTCGGGCATGTTCCGTCGCAACCACCAGGCGACCAGGGAGCCCACGCCACCGATGACGAACATCGCGCGCCAAGACCACGCGGGAATGACCAGCCAGCCCAGGAGCGAAGAGAGCGAAACACCGAGCCCGGCGAAGATTCCGAGATAGCCCAAGTACCGCCCGCGGTGGCTGCGCGGCATGAATTCGGTGATCATGCCGTAGCAGATGACGTACTCTGCTCCAAGCCCGACGCTCATCACGGCACGGAATGCGATGAGCACCTCCATCGACGGCGCAAACGCCGCGGCCAGGGCGAGGACGCCGAAGATCGCGAGGCTGAACTGGAAGGCGAAGCCGCGTCCTACCCGGTCGCCGAGCCAGCCCGCGAAGGCCGCTCCGATCGCGAGGCCGGCGTACGTAACCGAGAGGAAGAGGGAGTTCAGCTCGAGCGTCGAGAAGTGGGTGGGCAGCACCGATGCCAGCACCGAGGACGAGAGCGTGTTGTCGAACGAGTCGAAGAACATGCCTAGGCCCACCAGCAGCACCATGCGCCGGTGGAACTTGCTGATTGGAAGATTGTCGAGCCGAAGGCCCGCGTTGACGTGAGTTTTCATCGGCCGAGGCCTCCCGGTCGTGCCATGCCGGAGGCGTGGCGGGGATTGGTAGTGGTGTGAGTGTGATCGGCCAGGCTGGGAGTCTGGCTTCCGCACGGGTTCGATCGACATTGTCCGCTCATGCGTCTTACTGCCTTTTGGATTGGTGTTCGGTGCAACGGTGCGAACACGGGGTATATGTGTTGGCGAAACGCTCCCTCTCGACGTCGGGTGGAACGCCTCGATCAGGAGAAACTGTCGGCTGCGGGTTGATCCTCTGGTGCTGTGCCGGGGGTCACAACTCGGAGCATGTTTTGAAGATATCCTGTAATATGAGACTTAGTCAACAGGGTGCCGTGTTGCCCGCCACTGTTCACCTCAAGGAGGAGCGTTGACATGAAAGCTGTTGTATTCCTAGGCGAAGGCAAGCTCGAGATCCGCGAGTATCCGGACCCGGTGCCCGGGCCGGATGAAGTCGTCATCCGCATGAAGGCCTCTGGGATGTGCGGGAGCGACCTCAATCACCTCCACGGACCGCAGCGCACCGGCTCCCAGCTGGTGATCGAGGGGCACGAGCCATGCGGTGTGGTCGAGGCCGTGGGCGAGGCCGTGCGACCCAGCGAGGCCAAGGTCGGAGACCGGGTCATGGTCCACCACTACGACGGGTGCCGCACCTGTGAATTCTGCCGTTCGGGCTTTACGCAGTACTGTCCGAACGCTCGCAAGGTCTATGGCGGCCTGGACGGCGACGGCGGGCATGCGGACTTCATGAAGGTTCCCGCGCACACTCTCATCAAGTTGCCCGACTCGCTCTCGTTCAAGACCGGTGCGGCCATCTCTTGTGGCTTTGGGACCGCATTCGCTGCGATCAAGAGGGTGGAGCTGTCCGCCGACGAGACGGTTGCGGTCTTCGGCCAGGGCCCCGTGGGCCTGAGCGCCACCATGCTGGCCAAGGCCTTCGGCGCCCGCGTCATCGCCGTCGACGTCGAGCCCTCGCGGCTGGAAATGGCCAAGGCCTTCGGCGCCGACTATGTTGTCGACGCGCGGGAAAAGGACCCCGTAGCCGCGATCCGCGAACTGACCCGCAACGGCCAGGGCGCGGACAAGTCCATCGAATGCAGCGCCAATGCCACCGTGCGCCGTCAGGCGATCCAGGCTCTCCGCCCTTGGGGGACCGTCGGCATGGTCGGAGTCTTCGGCAAGGTCGAGTTCGATAGCGAGGAACTCATCCAGCTGCGCAAGACCGTCGTCGGTTCGCTGACGTTCAGCAAGAACCAGCAGGAGGAGTGCGCCCTGTTCGTGGCCGAGCGCGGACTGGACGTGGAATCCCTGTTCACGAACGAGTTCCGGCTGGATGAGGCGGAGCGGGCGTACGAGCTGTTCGATCAGCGCAAGATCGGCAAGGGCGTCTTCATTTTCGACTGACGCAGATGTCATAGGTCATTTGAGAGGCAAGGCAG
>NZ_SSNH01000028.1 GCF_005877005.1 Sinomonas susongensis
GGGCCTGTTGTTTGAGAACTCAATAGTGTGCCATGTTTGATTCGATGCCGTTTTTTTGAATGGCTGGATTGTCTGGCCTGTGCTGCCGTTGTGGTGGTGTGGGCTGGGTTTTTTGGCTGGGATCGGGTGGTTTTTGCGCGTCTTTTCCGGGCGTGCTGGCTGCCTGTTTTGCTTTTTGTTTTTGACGGAGAGTTTGATCCTGGCTCAGGATGAACGCTGGCGGCGTGCTTAACACATGCAAGTCGGACGATGAAGCCCTTCGGGGTGGATTAGTGGCGAACGGGTGAGTAACACGTGAGCAACCTGCCCTTGACTCTGGGATAAGCCTGGGAAACTGGGTCTAATACCGGATGCCCGGTCCCTGCCGCATGGTGGGGGCTGGAAAGCCTTGTGCGGTCTTGGATGGGCTCGCGGCCTATCAGCTTGTTGGTGGGGTGATGGCCTACCAAGGCGACGACGGGTAGCCGGCCTGAGAGGGTGACCGGCCACACTGGGACTGAGACACGGCCCAGACTCCTACGGGAGGCAGCAGTGGGGAATATTGCACAATGGGCGCAAGCCTGATGCAGCGACGCCGCGTGGGGGATGACGGCCTTCGGGTTGTAAACCCCTTTCGGCGGGGAACAAGCCCTTCGGGGTGAGGGTACCCGCGGAAGAAGCGCCGGCTAACTACGTGCCAGCAGCCGCGGTAATACGTAGGGCGCGAGCGTTATCCGGAATTATTGGGCGTAAAGAGCTCGTAGGCGGTTTGTCGCGTCTGCTGTGAAAGCCCGGGGCTCAACCCCGGGTCTGCAGTGGGTACGGGCAGGCTGGAGTGCAGTAGGGGAGACTGGAATTCCTGGTGTAGCGGTGAAATGCGCAGATATCAGGAGGAACACCGATGGCGAAGGCAGGTCTCTGGGCTGTAACTGACGCTGAGGAGCGAAAGCGTGGGGAGCGAACAGGATTAGATACCCTGGTAGTCCACGCCGTAAACGTTGGGCACTAGGTGTGGGGGGCATTCCACGTCCTCCGCGCCGCAGCTAACGCATTAAGTGCCCCGCCTGGGGAGTACGGCCGCAAGGCTAAAACTCAAAGGAATTGACGGGGGCCCGCACAAGCGGCGGAGCATGCGGATTAATTCGATGCAACGCGAAGAACCTTACCAAGGCTTGACATGGGCCGGACCGCTCCAGAGATGGGGCTTCCCTTCGGGGCCGGTTCACAGGTGGTGCATGGTTGTCGTCAGCTCGTGTCGTGAGATGTTGGGTTAAGTCCCGCAACGAGCGCAACCCTCGTTCCATGTTGCCAGCACTTCGGGTGGGGACTCATGGGAGACTGCCGGGGTCAACTCGGAGGAAGGTGGGGACGACGTCAAATCATCATGCCCCTTATGCCTTGGGCTTCACGCATGCTACAATGGCCGGTACAAAGGGTTGCGATGCTGTGAGGCTGAGCCAATCCCAGAAAGCCGGTCTCAGTTCGGATTGGGGTCTGCAACTCGACCCCATGAAGTCGGAGTCGCTAGTAATCGCAGATCAGCAACGCTGCGGTGAATACGTTCCCGGGCCTTGTACACACCGCCCGTCAAGTCACGAAAGTCGGTAACACCCGAAGCCGGTGGCCCAACCCCCTGTGGGAGGGAGCCGTCGAAGGTGGGACTGGCGATTGGGACTAAGTCGTAACAAGGTAGCCGTACCGGAAGGTGCGGCTGGATCACCTCCTTTCTAAGGAGCCTCCCCCGTTGCCCGGGGGTCCTGTGCTGCTGCGCCTGGTGCGTGGTGGGCGGGTCCTGGCGGGTGCGGGCATGGAGAGCCCGTTTCGCAGGCGTGGGTCCTGCGGCGGGTGCTCGTGGGTGGAACATCGGATCGGATGGCCTGGTGCCTGTTGGTGCTGTGGTGCGAGTACGTGCTGCCGTGGTGTGCCTTCCCCGTTGGGGGTGGGTGTGCCGGGGTGGTGCTGGAAAGCGGCTGCGGTGCCGGGGGGTCCGGGCCGGTCCTGTGGCGGGTGCTCGTGTGCCTTTCGCTGCCGTGTTCGTGCGGTGGGGGGTGTGCGGGTTGGCCTGCTGTGGGGGTGTGGCACGCTGTTGGGTCCTGGGGCAGCAGTCCCGGATCTGTTCCTCCCGTTCCCGGTGGGGGCCCGTTGGGGCCTGCGCGTGGGGGCGGAGGGGGTTGTTGTTTGAGAACTGTATAGTGGACGCGAGCATCTTGCGGTGCCGTCGTGGCCGTCCGGGCCCCTTGTGGTGGTTTCCCTGCGTTGTGCGGGGTGCCGTTGCGGG
>NZ_SSNH01000029.1 GCF_005877005.1 Sinomonas susongensis
CAGCAGTTTCACGGTGTGGGTGTGACGGCGGGGCGTGTGGTGGGGCCGGTGCTGCAGATGCCGGCCCCGGTGCGGGAGCCCGCGGCGGGTCCGGTGCCGGGGGCCTCGGCCGAGGCCGAGGCGGAGCGGATCCGGGCGGCGTCCAAGGCGGTCCAGGCCGGGCTGAGGGCCCGCGCCGCGGCCGCGGCCGGGGACGCCCGGGGCGTGCTGGAGGCCACCGCGCTGATGGCCGCGGACCCGATGCTGGTCAAGGGTGCCGTGAAGCTGCTCGATCCCGGGACCCCGGGCGGGGCCCGCTCGGCCGAGCGGGCCGTGTGGGAGTCCGGGGCCGCGGTGGCCGAGAAGCTCCGCGCCCTGGGCGGGTACATGGCCGAGCGGGCCGCGGACGTCCTGGACGTCAGGGCCCGGATCGTCGCCGAGCTCTCCGGCGCCCCCGCCCCCGGGATCCCGGACTCCCCGGCCCCGTTCGTCCTGGCCGCCCACGACCTCGCCCCCGCCGACACCGCGACCCTGGACCCGGGGCGGGTCCTGGCCCTGGTCACCTCCGGCGGCGGCCCCCAGTCCCACACCGCGATCCTGGCCCGCGCCCTGGGCCTGCCCGCCGTCGTCGCCGCCCCCGGGGTCCAGGACATCCCCGACGGGACCGAGGTCTACGTCGACGGCGCCGCCGGGCGCATCGCCACCGACCCCGGGGACACCGAACGCGCCGCCGCCGCGGCCTGGGCCGCCCGCGCCGGGGCCCTGGCCGCGTTCGACGGCACCGGCCGGCTCGCCGACGGGCACCGGATCCCCCTCCTGGCCAACGTCGCCACCGGGGCCGAGGCCGCCGCCGCGGCCGCAGCAGGCGCCGAGGGCGTCGGGCTCCTGCGCACCGAGTTCGCCTTCCTGGACCGCCCCACCGAGCCCACCCACGACGAGCAGGTCAAGGCCTACGGGGCCGTGTTCGAGCACTTCCCGCACAAGAAGGTCGTCATCCGCACCCTCGACGCCGGAGCCGACAAGCCCCTGCCCTTCCTGACCGACACCGACGAGCCCAACCCCGCCCTGGGCGTGCGCGGCTACCGCACCGACACCGCCACCCCCGGAGTCCTGGCCCGCCAGCTCGCCGCCATCGCCGAAGCCGCCGCAGCCCACCACGCCGAGGTCTGGGTCATGGCCCCCATGGTCTCCACCCCCGAGGAAGCCGCCCGCTTCGCCGCCCTCGCCCACGACGCCGGGCTCCCCACCGCCGGGGTCATGGTCGAGGTCCCCTCCGCGGCCCTGACCGCCGCCCACGTCCTCGCAGCAGCCGACTTCGCCTCCCTGGGCACCAACGACCTCACCCAGTACACCATGGCCGCCGACCGCCTCCTGGCCCCCCTCGCCGCCCTGAACGACCCCTGGCAGCCCGCCGTCCTGCACCTGGTCAAGGCCACCACCGACGGCGCCGCCCACGCCGCCGCCCGCACCGGAACCCCCAAACCCGTCGGCGTCTGCGGCGAATCCGCCGCCGACCCCGCCCTCGCCGTCGTCCTCGCCGGCCTCGGCGCCACCACCCTGTCCATGACCCCCCGCGCCCTGCCCGCCGTCGCCCACGTCCTGGCCACCGTCACCCTCCCCCAGGCCCAGGAACTCGCCGCCGCAGCACTCGCCGCCCCCACCGCCGCCGACGCCCGCACCACCGTCCGCGACCGCCTCCCCATCCTCGACCAGCTCGGACTCTGAAAGGAAACCCCCACCATGGCAGAACGCACCGCCACCATCGCCTCCCGCGTCGGACTCCACGCCCGCCCCGCCGCGATCTTCGCCGAAGCCGCCGCCAACACCGGCCTCGAGATCACCATCGCCAAAGAAGGCGAACCCGCCGACGAAGCCCTCGACGCCTCCAGCATCCTCTCCCTCATGTCCCTCGGCGCCGAACACGGCCAGAAAGTCACCCTCCGCGCCCAAGGCCCCAACGCCGAAACCCACCTCGACCACCTCGTCACCATCCTCGAAACCGACCACGACGCCGAATAACCCACC
>NZ_SSNH01000003.1:0-116771 GCF_005877005.1 Sinomonas susongensis
GCCGAGGCGGTCAGGGTCGCCGAGGGCACCGACCCGGGGGCGGAGATGGGCCCGGTCATCACCGCGGCCTCGAAGGAGCGGATGAAGTCGATCGTGACCTCCGCGGCCGAGGCCGGGGCGGACCTGGTCGTGGACGGGCGCGAGTTCACCGTCCCGGGCAAGGAGGACGGGTTCTGGTTCGGGCCCACCGTGATCGACAACGTGGGAACGGACATGGCCGCCTACACCGAGGAGATCTTCGGCCCGGTCCTGGGCGTGGTGAGGGTGCAGACCGTGGAGGAGGCCATCGAGCTGATCAACTCCAACCCCTACGGCAACGGCACCGCGATCTTCACCTCCTCCGGCTCCAACGCCCGCAAGTTCCACCGCGGGGTCCACGTGGGCATGATCGGGGTCAACGTCCCGATCCCCGTCCCGGTCGCCTACCACTCCTTCGGCGGCTGGAAGAACTCCCTCTTCGGCGACAAGCACATCTACGGCGAAGAAGGCGTCTCCTTCTACACCCGCGCCAAGGTCGTCACCCAACGCTGGCCCGAACCCACCCACGCCTCCGGCGCCTCCTACAACTTCCCCTCCAACTAGGCGTGCGCGCCAACGCTGAAAGGCAACCGATGACCGACATCGAGAACAAGCTCATCATCGGCACCGCACCGGATTCGTGGGGAGTCTGGTTCGCCGACGACCCGAAGCAGATCCCCTGGGAGCGCTTCCTCGACGAAGTGGCCGAGGCTGGGTACAAGTGGATCGAGCTGGGGCCGTACGGCTACCTCCCGACCGATCCCTCGCGGCTCGCCGACGAGCTCAAGGCCCGCGACCTCCGGGTCTCGGCGGGAACCGTGTTCACCGCGTTCCATAGGGGTGGGCGGCCGCAGGACGCAGCGTTCGAGGAGGCGTGGGAGCCTGCTCGCCGCGTCGCCGAGCTGACCGCCGCCATGGGCGGCGAGCACATTGTCGTCATCCCCGCCATGTGGCGCGACGACGTGACGGGCGAGGCCGTCGAGAACGAGGTGCTCACCTCTGAGCAGTGGGACTCGCTGTTCAAGGGCCACGATGAGCTCGGCCGGCGGCTCGGCGAGCAGTTCGGGCTCAAGCAGCAGTTCCACTCGCATGCGGACTCGCACGTCCAGGGGCAGGCGGACATCGAGCGGCTGCTCGAGAACACCGATCCCGAGCTGCTCACCCTGTGCCTCGACACGGGGCACGCCGAGTACGGCGGGGCGAGCAGTGTCGACCTCATCCGCAAGTATCCCGAGCGCATCGGCTACCTGCACCTCAAGCAGATCGATCCGGACGTCCTCGCGAAGGTCCGGGCCGAGAACCTGACCTGGGCGGCTGCGAACCTCGCGGGCGTCATGGCCGAGCCGCCGTCGGGCCTTCCCGACCTGCGCGAGGTCATCGAGGCCGTCGAAGGCCTCGGCCGTCCGATCTTCGGCATCGTGGAGCAGGACATGTACCCCGTCGCATTCGACGTCCCGCTCCCCATCGCGAAGCGGACCCGCAGCTACCTCCTCTCGTGCGGCTCCCGGACCCGCGTCTCCTGACCCCTCGGTCCACGCCGGACCCTCTCTGAAAGGCTCATTCCATGACTGAGAACCTGCGCGTCGCCGTCATCGGCGCCGGCCGTATGGGCGCCGACCACATCCAGCGCCTGCACACGCGCATCCACGGCGCCGAAGTGGCCGCCGTCGTCGACATCGACCTGGACCGTGCCAAGGCCGCGGTCGAGGGCATCCCCGGGGCACGGGCCTTCGCGACCCCTGACGAGGCGTACGAAGCGGGGGATGTCAACGCCGTCCTCATCGCCACTCCCGGGTTCCTGCACGAGCAGGCCCTCCTCGAGGCGCTCCAGCGCGACATCCCGATCCTCTGCGAGAAGCCGCTCACTCCTGACGCCGCGTCTGCGTGGAAGATCGTCGAGGCCGAGCAGAAGCTGGGCCGCCAGCGCATTCAGGTGGGCTTCATGCGCCGCTTCGACCAGGAATACCTGCAGCTCGGCGGGCTCGTCCGGTCGGGAGAGCTCGGGGAGCTGCTCATGCTCCACTGCCGGCACCGCAACCCGGACACCCCCGCTGGCTTCACGAACGAGATGCTCATCAACGACTCCGTCGTCCACGAGTTCGACGTCATCCGCTACCTGACCGGCGAGGAGATCACGTCGGTGCAGGTGCGTCTCGGCAAGTCGACCTCGAAGGCACCGAACGGGCAGCACGACCCCCAGCACGTCCTCATCGAGACCACGTCAGGCGTCCTCGCGGACGTGGAGATCTTCGTCAACGCCCAGTTCGGATACCAGGTCGCGACCGAGGCCGCGTTCGAGGACGGCATCGTCGAGATCGGGGGCGACACCGGGCCGTACCTCCGCCGCGCGGGCCATTGGGGCGGCGAGGTCACGCCAGGGTTCGAGGCGCGCTTCGGTGCCGCCTACGATCGCGAGGTCCAGTCGTGGGTCGACGCAGCCCTTCGCGGCGAGATCGGCGGGCCCTCTGCGTGGGACGGCTACGCGACCGCCGCTTGCTGCGAGGCCGGCGTGGAGGCGCAGAAGAGCGGCGACAAGGTCGCCGTCGTGCTCAACGAGAAGCCCGCCCTGTACGGGGGCAGCGCCCTGTGAAGATCGCACTCGACCCCACTCCGTTCCATGCCACGCACTCGCTGCTCGAGTTCCCGGCCCTTGCGGCCGATCTCGGGTACGAGTACCTCCAGCTGACCCCGCACCGGGACATGATTCCGTTCTTCACGCACCCGAAGGCCGACGACGAGCTCGTGCGCCAGTTCCGCAAGGCATGCGCCGACGCCGGCGTCGAGGTTGCCTCCGTGCTGCCGGTACTCCGCTGGTCCGGGCCCGACGAGCAGCTGCGCGAGGCCGCCGTTCGCTACTGGAAGCGGGCGATCCAGATCACCGTGGACCTCGGTGCGAACCAGATGAACACCGAGTTCTCGGGGCGGCCGGAGAAGCCGGAGGAGTCCGAGGCCTGCTTCTACAAGTCCATGGAGGAGCTCCTGCCGATCTTCGAGCGCGAGGGCGTCCACGTGGCGATCGACCCGCACCCGGACGACTTCGTCGAGGAGGGCCTCGCCGCCCTGCGAGTGATCCGTGGCCTCAACTCCCCGAACGTCGGGATGGTGTACGTCGCGTCGCACACGTTCCACATGAAGGACGAGCCGCTCGAGATCATGCGCGCGGCGGGGGATCGCCTGCGCGTGGTCCACGTCTCGGACACCATGGACCACCACGCCTCGCATGGCCTCCGGTACATCACTAATCCGCCCGGCAACCCCGTCAGGGTGCACCAGCACCTCAAGATCGGCGACGGCGACGTGAACTGGGACGAGTTCTTCGGCGGCCTGGGCGAGATCGGGTTTCTGGACCGCGAGGACACTGTCATGGTCTCGAGCGTCTTCGCCGAGGACGAGAACGCGGACGAGGTCTCGCGCTACCAGCTGCGCACCATCAAGGACCGCGTCTCGGGTACAGCTAACCGCCCCTAAACCCCGTCTCGGGTACAGCTAACCGCCCCTGCATCCGTTTCGGGTACAGCTAACCGCCCCTGCATCCGTTTCGGGTACAGCTAACGCCTCTTCAAGGCGTCTCGGGTACGCCAACACAGACCGCCGGATCCATTAGGGTCCGGCGGTCTGTGTCGTTCTGGGATTTACGCCCCGGCGGTCGGTCCTGTCGCCACAGGAAGGGAGCGGCCCACCCTCCGCCTTCGTCTCGGGTACAGATATTCGCTCCTCAGGGCGTTTCGGGTGCGCCAATGTCACTTCGCTTCAAGCACGACGGCGGGTGCCGGGCCTTGAGGGGCCGGGCACCCGCCGTCGTGCTCTCCGACATCGTGCGGTTGGTGTTCCCGAGACGGGTGAGGGGGGTGGGTTGGTGTACCCGAGACGGGTGAGGGGGGTGGGTTGGTGTACCCGAGACGGTGGTCAGGCGGTGAAGGGGAGGCGGCGGTCGATGTCCTGGGCCTCCCACGTGCTGCGGATCCAGCCGTGGTGGGGGTCGTCGCTGATGAGCCATTCGCGCACCCGGCCGGGGCCAGCCATGACGTTGAGGTAGTAGAGGTCGTAGCCCGGCGCGGCCATCGCGGGACCATGCCAGCCGTAGGGGACGAGGACGACGTCCCCGGTCCGCACCTCCGCGTTGACGTCGATCGGCCGGTCGTCCGAGGCGTATACGCGCGCGTAGCCGACGGGGTCCTTGCCAGCGGTGTCGGCCTCCCCCGATTCGGCGGCGGTGGCGGTGAGGGAGCCCGGGGCGAGGCGGGTCTCGAAGTAGTAGATCTCCTCGAGGAAGGTCTCGCCGTCCTTCTCCTCGTCGTGCTTGTGGGGCGGGTATGAGGACCAGTTGCCGGCGGGGGTGATGACCTCGCACACGATGAAGCGGTCGGCCTCAAGGGCGGCCGGGGTCCCGAAGTTGTGCACCTGCCGCGAGCAGTTGCCAGCGCCGCGAAGCTCGACGGGCGTCTCCTCGGCCCTGACGAGGCGGGTCGGGTACTCGGTCTTGGCTGGGGCGAGCGCGACGGCGACCCGGCCCCCCTGAGCGCTCGAAATCTCCACGGCCCGACCGACTCCGGTGTAGAGCACGTCGCTCGGGCCAGCGAAGACGGAGTCGCGCCCGCGCAGGGTGTGCTCCTCGCCGTCGACCGCCGCCTTGAAGGCTCCGTCCAGGGGAACCACGATGCGCTCCTCGCCGGCAGCCTCGAGGGAGACGCTCGCGCCCGGCGCGAGCTCGGCGACCTTGATGCCCGTATGCTCCCAGCCGTCGACGTCGAGCCTGCTGTCATGGGCGCCGAGCGAAACCTGCCAGGCGCCCTCGGAAGCCGAGCCCAGAGGGTAGACCCACTCTGCCATAGGGTGTTTTCCTTCCTGTCTGTGATCCGAATCCAGGGGAAGTCAGCGCTGGACCAGGGTCATCTCAAAGCTGTACGAGTCGGCGCGGTACACGTGCCGACCGGTCTCGACGTTGCGCCCTGTGTCGTCGACCGCGGTGCGCTCCATGGTGACGAGCGCGGATCCGGGCGTGGTCTGGAGGAGCTCGGCCTGGTAGTCATCGGCGACGGTCGCCCCGATGCGCTG
This sequence comes from Sinomonas susongensis, assembly GCF_005877005.1. Classification (GTDB taxonomy): domain Bacteria; phylum Actinomycetota; class Actinomycetes; order Actinomycetales; family Micrococcaceae; genus Sinomonas; species Sinomonas susongensis. The sequence continues at coordinate 5,074 of NZ_SSNH01000003.1, forward strand.
GTTCGCGAGCCGGAAGTTCACGCCTGCCTCGCGCAGGATCTGGTACATGCCGCGCTGGCGGAGCCCCTCCTCCGTGAGCTCCGCGATGTCGTCCCGTACCCAGTTCTCCATGAGGGCAAGCGGCTTCTCGCCCACCGAGCGGAGGCGGGTGAAGTGGTAGACGCCGACTCCGGGCAGCAGCTGGAGAGTATCGGCGATCTCGTCCTCGATGGGGCCGTGGCTGAACGCCAGGACCCGGGTTGTCGGCTTCTGGCCTCCGCGCGAGAGGTCGTCGTAGAGGCTCGAGAGCTCGAGATGGCGACGCACCTGGCTCGCGACGACCTGGGTTCCGACGCCGCGCTTGCGGACCAGCAGCCCCGCACGGACGAGCTCGTCCATGGCCTTGCGCATCGTGGGGCGGGAGAGATTGAGCTGCGCCGCGAGCTCGATCTCGTTCTCGAGCTTGGACCCCGGCTCGAGCGCGCCGGTACGGATCATCCCTTCGATGCCCTGCACGACCTGATGGTAGAGCGGGACGGGGGATGAGCGGTCGATGGGGATGTTGAGGCTGGTCGCCATGACCCCTCCTTGGGCTGGGCGGTGAATACCCGGCTTCGTATGTTTATTTGATAGGACAAAGCTCCTGCATTGATCTTAGCATTTGTGACCGCTCGATGTCAGGCATTTTGAGCAGGGCCGGCCGCTCGGCCCTTGTCGCTCCGGGGTGACAAATGAGCCACGAAGTGACGTGATCGGAAGCATGTCAGTACTAAGGCCTCGGCGGGCTGGTTGAGGCCCGGACCACGAGGGTTGGCTCGAGGAGGGCTCTTCTGGGCGGCGCGTCCGGGTCCGCGAGGCGGGCGAGCAGGGTGCGGGCGGCCTCGGCGCCGATCTCCCGGCTGTGGGGGTCGACGCTCGTGAGCGCGAGGTGGCGGTAGGCGGCCAGCGGCGAGTTGTCGTAGCCGACGACGGCGATCCCGCTCGGCGCGGCAAGCCTCCTTTCGTCCAACGCGGCGAGGGCGCCGATGGCCATCACGTCGTTCGCGGCGACGATCGCGGTCAGGCCCGGCTGTTCCTTGAAGAGTTCGACGGCGGCCGCGTAGCCGTCGGGCTCCGCCGTTCCGCGGTCGGTCCCAGCGACGATCGCTTCGAGCCCCGCCTGCCGCATGGACCGCTCGTAGCCCCGGCGACGATGTGCCGCCGGCCCGCCCCGACCGCTCACATGTCCGATCGTGCGGTGCCCCAGCCCGAGCAGGTGGCGTGTGGCAAGCTCACCGCCGCGCTCGTCGTCGCCCGCTACGACGTCGGCGTCGGGAAGCGTGGCCGGGCCGAGTTCGCGGACGCCCGCGACGACGACGGGCACGGAGACGTTCTTCAGCAGCGCGGCGTCGGGCTCGGCGGCGAGCACGAGGGCGTCGACATGCTGGGCCAGGAAGCCGTCCACCGGGTTGCGTCCAGAGGCGGCTTCGAGCTGGAAGTCGGCGACGCTCACGGTGTAGCCGGCGGGATCGAGCACTGAGCGCAGGCCCGCGAGGAGCTCGACGAACCAGGGGTTGCGGAAGTCGTCGATGAGGACGCCGACCGAGCGGGTCTGCTGGCTGGCGAGGGCGCTCGCGGCACGGCTTGGCCGGTAGCCGAGTTCCTCGATGGCCATGAGCACCGCATCACGGCGGGCGTCGCTCACATGGGGCGCCCCTCGGAGGACGAGGGAGACGAGGGATTTGGAGACCCCAGCCCGCTGCGCGACGTCGTAGATCGTCGGGCGGGCGGGGGAGTCTCTCGTCGTCACGCGACCATCATGGCACCCGCGTGAGGGGCCGTCGTCGCACGCCACGACCCTATTGACAGGACAATGTGTCCTTCCTATGCTCGTTTGTGGAGCGCTCCAAAAGCCGCCCTCATCCCAGACTTCCTCAATCACCGCCCCGCCTCAAAGGAGAGACCATGTCCGAGTCCCTCGGCGTCGCCGTCATCGGCGCCGGCATGGCAGGCAAGGCCCACGCCGCCGCCTACCGTGCCGCTAGCACGCTCTACCGCCCCACCCTGCCCGAGATCCGCCTGGTCTCGATCGGGGACGTCAACGCCGAGTTCGGCCGGGCCGCCGCCCGACGCTTCGGCTACGAGCGCCACGACGCGTCATGGCAGGCCATCGCGGAGGCCGAGGACATCGACGTCGTGAGCGTGGTCATCGCGAACGCGCTGCACCGCGAGGTGGTCGAGGGCCTCCTGGCTGCTGGAAAGCACGTCCTGTGCGAGAAGCCGCTCTCGGACACCCTCGGGGATGCCCGCGCGATGGCCGACGCCGCCCGCGCCGCCGAGGCGGCAGGGACGCTGGGCCGCATCGGCTTCACGTTCCGCCGCACCCCCGGGATCGCAGCGATCCGCGAACTGATCCAGGACGGCACCCTCGGGCGTCCGCTCCACTTCAGCGGACGGTACTGGACCGACTACGGCTGCAGCCCGAGCGCACCGATGAGCTGGCGGTACAAGGGCGGTCCTGGATCGGGCGCCCTCGCCGACGTCGGAAGCCATCTGGCCTACGTCGGGGAGTTCCTGTGCGGGGACATCCAGACCGTCTCCGGGGGCCAGCTCTCCACCGCGATCGCCAAGCGGCCGCTCCCGCTCGGGGCCGTCATGGGCCACGACCATGCGGCAGTGAGCGACGCTTTCGAGGCGGTGGAGAACGACGACGTCGCCGCCTTCTCCGCGGAGTTCGAACAGTGCATCGGGTCCCTTTCCGTCTCCCGTGTCGCCGCCGGCCACGCGAACTCGCTCATGTTCGAGGTGTTCTGCGAGAACGGCGCCGCGCTCTTCGACCAGCGCCGCCCCGCCGAGATCGGCCTGTTCCTCTCGGACGGCCCCTCCGTGCAGAACGGCTACCGTCAAGTGATCCTGGGCCCCGAGCACCCCTACATTGCGGGCGGCCTTCCGATGGACGCGCCCAGCGTCGGGTTCGGGCAGAACGAGGCCTTCGCCTACCAGGCCCGCGCGTTCCTCGAGGAGGTCGCCGGCGTTCCCGAGTCCGAATCGCTCCCGCGGTGCGCGACGTTCGATGACGGCGTGCGCAACATGGAAGTCCTCGCGGCCGTGACCGAGTCCGCACAGAACAATGGAAAGAAGGTCTCGCTGTGAAGCTGGGTGTCTACAACGCGATCCTGCACGACCGTTCCCTCCCCGAGGCCCTCGAGGTCATTGCCGGCCTCGGCCTGAGCGGCATCGAGATCAACACCGGCGGGTTCCTCCCCGCGGTCCACGTGCCCACGTTCGACGACATCCTGGTCTCGGATGCCGCTCGGGACGAGTACCTCGGCGTCTTCGAGGGGACGGGCGTCTCGATCGCGGGGCTCAACTGCAACGGCAACCCGCTGCACCCCAAGCCCGAGATCGGCGGGAAGCACGCCGAAGACATCCGCCGCTCGATCCGACTCGCGGAGCGCCTTGGCCAGAACCGCGTCGTGACCATGTCCGGCCTCCCCGGCGGCGAGCCTGGAGCGACGGTGACGAACTGGATCGTGAACGCGTGGAACTCCGCCGCGCTCGCCGTCCTGGACTACCAGTGGGAGATCGCCGCCGAGTTCTGGCGCGAGACAGACCGCTTCGCTGCGGATCACGGCGTGAAGGTCGCACTCGAACTGCATCCGCAGAACCTCGTGTTCAACACGGCCGACGTCTACCGGCTCGTCGAGCTCACCAAGGCGAGCCATGTCGGCGTCGAACTCGACGCCTCGCACCTCTTCTGGCAGCAGATGGACCCGGTCGCCGTGGTCCGCGAGCTCGGACCGCTCGTCTTCCACGCCGCGGCCAAGGACGTGCGGATCAACCCGGAGAACGCGAAGCTCTACGGCGTGCTGGACAACCGGTTCCGCCGGCTGTCTCCCGAGGAGCCCCGCACGAACCTCGGCGGCGACGAATGGGCCAACGAGTGGCCCAGGGACTCGGCGTGGGACTTCGTCGCCCTCGGACGCGGGCACGACGCCGCCTACTGGGCCGAGTTCCTCCGCGCCCTGCATGAGGTGGACTCGGACATGATGGTCAACATCGAGCACGAGGACGTCTCCCTCGGGCGTATCGAAGGGCTCGAAGTGGCCGCGGGTGTGCTGCTCGAGGCCGCCCAGTCGGTCGGGGTTCTGGCGGAGGCCTAGCTTCCCGACGGGTGGCGGCCGCGCGTTTCCCGGCTCCCGGCGGTCGGGCGGCCCGTGCTCGACCGGACTGTGAGCGATGGTGGCACGAGGGTGTGGGCACGGCGCCCGTCCAACGCTGCGGCTGCGGCATCGACTGCCGCGGCCGCCAGCGCGTCAGGGTCCTGGCGGACGCTCGTGAGACTCACATGGGCGAGGGCCGCGAGACGTGAGTCGTCGTATCCGACGACTGAGAGGTCCGCTGGGATGTCGAGCCCTGCGGTGCCGAGCACGTGCAGGAATCCGAGGGCGGCGTCATCGTTGAAGACGACGACGCCGGTCGGCAGCTCGGCCGGGGAGCTCAAGGCCTGGAGTGCGAGGAGGGTCCTCGCGGCCCCCATCCCGTCGGTTTCAGAGGGTCCGCCGGGGAACACGAGGGGCTCTGCGCCGTCATCCGCCGCGAGCCGGGCGAACGCCGAGCGGCGTGCCTCACTCCCGACGGCCCTGCCTCCGTCGACGTGGGCGATCCGGCGGTGCCCGAGCCCGCGGAGGTGTTCGACGGCGAGTGCGATCCCGGCGGCGTCGTCCGTGGCGGCGCTTGAGAGGCGAGGATCGGACTGGGGCTGCAGGACCGAGACGACAGGGACCGGCAGCGCCGAGAGCGCCTCCGGCGTCGAGTCCGGCGCGAGGACGAGGAGTGCCTCTGCCCCGAGGTCCAGAAGCGATCGGGCTGCCTCGCTTTCGTCGCGGCGCGGTCCCCGGGCGCTCAGGGTGACGTCGAACCCGCGGGCGGCTGCGGCCGGGTAGAGGGCTTCGACGAGCTCGGAGTGGAACGGGCCGTCGACGTCGAACACGACGCCGAGCAGATGGCTGCGGGCGCTGCGGAGCAGCCGCGCGCGGGTGTCCGGGCGGTAATCGAGGCTCGCGGCGGCGGCGAGAACGCGTTCACGTGTCACCTTGCTCGCGCCCGGCGCACCCCTCATGACGATCGAGACGAGGGCTCGCGAGACGCCCGCCGCGGCGGCGACGTCGGCGAGGGTCGCCCGCTTGGTCATTGGTGCCTCCCGTCTCGACTCCTCCGAGCAGTGTACTAGAACGATCTAGCGAGTCAGTCTGGAGGCGTGCAAGACTGTGCCCAGCAATCTTCTAGATCGTTCTAGTCCGCTGTTCCGAGAGGATCAACCATGACGTACCTTCCTGTCGCGTCCGAACGCCCCGAGCCCGTCCGCGTCGGCCTCATCGGAGCAGGCTGGATGGGCGCATTCCACGCCCACAGCCTCGCGAAGCGCATCCACGAAGCGAGCCTCGTGGCCATCGCCGACCCGGCGCTCGAGGTGGCGCAGTCGCTCGCAGCCGAGCTGGGCGTCGCCCGCGTCACCCCCGAGCCCGGGGACCTGATGTCCGACTCCGAGATCGACGCCGTCGTCATCGCCGGGCCCGCCCGCTTCCACGCAGAGCTCTCCGTCGCCGCTGCCCGTGCAGGCAAGCACGTGTTCTGCGAGAAGCCCGCCTCGCTCGACCTCGACGAGTTCGCCCGTGTCGAACAGGCCGCTCTCGAGGCGGGGATCCACTGGCAGATCGGGTTCAACCGCCGCTACGCCGCAGACTTCCTCGCCGCCCGGCGGGACGTGGCGGACGGCGTCGTCGGCACCCCACAGCTGCTCCGCTCGCTCACCCGGGATCCCGGAACGGGAAGCATCCGGAACGCCGAACGCGTGCCGCGAGGGACCATCTTCCTCGAGACGCTCATCCACGACTTCGACGCCCTCAACTGGTACAACTCGGGAGCGGAGCCCGTGAGCGTCCACGTTGCAGCCGACGCCCTCGTCGAGCCGCAGCTCAGGGGGACCGGCTTCCTCGACACCGCGGTAGTGACGGTCCGCTACTCGAACGGCGCGATCGCCGTGGCGGAGGCCAGCTTCTCCGCCCTCTACGGCTACGACGTCCGGGGCGAGGTCTTCGGCTCGCGCGGGATGGTCCAGGCCGGACGTGCTACCGAGACGGCGGCCGTCCGCTTCGGCGCGAAGGGCCTCTCAGCAGCGACCCCCCGCCTCAACATCGAGCTCTTCGCCGATGCCTACACCGCCGAGCTCGCCGACTTCGCTGCGCACGTGCGGGCCAAGCGCGACGGGGGCGAGGCCCCGGACCACGGTGTTCAGCTCACCCCCGGTCTCGACGACGCAAGGCGCGCGCTCGCCGTCGCCCGCGCCTGCCTCGAGTCGATCGAGACGGGGCAGGCGGCCTTGGTGGGCACGGTCGCGTCGCGTGAAACGGACCGCGCATGAGGCTCGCCGTGTGCGCCGAGATGATGTTCACGGACCTGCGAGGCCGGCTACGAGGGGGCGGTCGGCCTCGAGGCGCTTCGGGCGGTCCAGAGGACGCGCTCGAGGCGTTCCGGGCGGCCTTCGGGGGCTGAGCCTCCTCCCGCCGGATGACGCCGCGCCCCGCCCTTCGGACATCACCCCGCGCTCCAGCGCGGGGTCGAGTCCGAAGGGCAGGGTACTTCTGGGAGGATAGTTCCGGCCCCTCGCGGCGGGGGCTCGCGAGAGGAGAGGCATGGGCTACACGCACCTTGTGATCGGTGCCGGCGCGATCGGCTCGGCGGCGGCCTATTGGCTGTCCCGGCGCCCCGGGACCCGGGTGCTCGTGATCGAGCAGTTCGACCTCGTGAACACGCTCAACTCCTCCGGCGACGCCTCGCGCATCATCCGCCATGCCTACCACAGCACCGACTACACCAAGCTCACGCCCGCGATGTTCGAGGCCTGGCAGGAGATCGAGGAACGCTCCGGCCTCCAGCTGTACGTCAAGACCGGCGGCCTCGACCTCGCGACCTCAGCCGGGGCCAGCCTCGCTGAGCTCGGCGCGTACCGGGCGGCGCTCGCCGCCGAGCGCATCCCGTACGAAGACCTCACGGCCCGGGAGATCCGGGCCCGCTACCCGCAGTGGAACATCGACGACGATGTGACCGGCATGTACCAGGAGTCCGGCGGACTCATCGACATCCGGAAGAGCGTGGCTGCGCACACGTCGCTCGCCCTCGCCCACGGTGTCGAGTTCCTGCCCGGGACGAAGGTGACGGGCGTCGTCGTCCGGCCCGAGAGCGTCACGGTGCGCACTGCGCGCGGCGATTTCGACGCCGACAACCTCGTCGTGGCGGCCGCTTCCTGGCTCGGGGAGCTCATGCCGGACCTCGGCCTCGACTACAGCCTCACTCTCTCGCAGGAGCAGGTCAGCTACTTCACGTCCCAGCACCTCGCGGACTTCACGCCCTCCAAGTTCCCCGTCTGGATCTTCCACGGCGATGAGGCCTTCTACGGCTTCCCGGTGTACGGCGAACCGGGGGTGAAGCTCGCGCGGGACATGCGCGGACGGTTCATCGAGAGCGGCGAGCGGGTCTTCGAGGGCGACGACGACGAGGCCGCGATCCTGCGGGGCTTCCTCGAACGGTACCTGCCTGCCGCGGCCGGCCCCGTCTACGCGAACAGGACGTGCGTGTACGACATGGCCCCCGACCGCGACTTCGTCCTCGACACCCTTCCCCACGCCCCGCACGTCGCGGTCTTCAACGGCGCCGGGCACGCCGGCAAGTTCGCGAGCCTTGTCGGGCGGATCCTCTCCGAGCTGCTCACGGACGGCACGGCGTCGCTCCCGATCGAGGCGTTCTCCCTGCGTCGCCCGGCCATCGCCGACCCGGGCTTCGAGCCCGTCTTCCGGCTCGGCTGAGGATCGATCTGGCTAGTCTGTCCCCATGAATGCGACTCCCGCGCTCGGCCCCATGCCACGCACGCTCGACGTCGAATCGCTCGAGCAGTTCGACCGGCTCGTGGCCGAGGGCGCCCGCCGCATGTCCGGGTGGCACCTCCAGTCCATCGACTTCTCCGGCCGTTCGGCCCCGCTCAAGGCCCTGGACCCCTCGGGCGCAGTCTTCCTCGGCTGCACCCTCTCGCCCGGGATGGAGGAGTCGCTCCGTGCGAGGGGCGCGCTCGTCTTCCCGGCCATCCCCGGGCTGCCCTTCAACCCGTACCGCCCCGGCCTCTACACAGGACAGGAGCTGTACGAGGGTGTCGAGTCCCGTCCCTATGAGGAGACCCCGGACGCCCTCATCTACGCGTGGACCAAGCAGCAGGGCCGGGCCGGCGTCGCGAGTGCACTGTCGGTCGCCCTGCACGACCACCACATCGGCGAGTCGCTTCAGGGGGCGCTCGAGGGGCCGTTCGGCGGGCGGAAGATCGTGGGCGTCATGGGCGGCCACGCTGGACTGCGGGGAAGCCAGGCGTACGACGACGCCGCCCGCCTCGGGCGCGGCCTCGCGCGGGCGGGCTTCGTGGTCGCCACGGGCGGGGGCCCGGGTGCGATGGAAGCCGCCAATCTCGGTGCCTACCTCTCGGGCCAGCCCGAGGATGCCCTCGAGGAGTCCCTCCGGCGCCTCTCGCTCGTCCCCGGCTTCCGGCCCTCGGTGAGCGCCTGGGCGCGAGCCGCGCTCGCCGTCGTCGGCCTCTGCCCGAGCGGGACTCCGAGCCTCGGCATCCCGACGTGGTTCTATGGCCACGAGCCGCCCAACATGTTCGCGACCCATATTGCGAAGTACTTCGCCAACGCGGTCCGCGAGGCTGTGCTGCTGGAGAAGGCCAACGGGGGAGTGGTGTTCCTTCCCGGGGCGGCCGGGACGGTTCAGGAGGTTTTCCAGGACGCGTGCGAGAACTTCTACGCGACGCCCGAGGCGATCAACCCGATGGTCCTCGTCGGGAAGCGGTATTGGAGCGAGGAGCTCCCGGCGTGGCCGCTGCTGCGCAGCCTTGCGGGCGAGCGTGGCATGGCCGACCGCCTGCACCTCGTGGACTCCGTCGAAGAGGCGGTCGCGGCGCTCGGGTGAAGGAGGGGTCCCGCGCGGGCGGGGCCCGGCAGAGCCGGCCCCACGCGGGGCCTCTAGCCGATGACGGCCCCGAAGATCCACCCCAGCACGTAGGTGACGGCCGCCGCGCCGAAGCCGATGAGGAGCTGCCGCACGGCCCGCCAGAGCGGGGACGCCCCGGCCAACAGGCCTACGACGGCGCCCGTCCCCAGCAGCACCAAGCCCACCAGGACGGCGGCCACGACGAGCGCCGGGATCCCGACCATTCCGAACAGGAACGGCAGGATCGGCACGATGGCGCCCGAGGCGAAGAAGCAGAAGCTGCTGACCGCGGCCTGCCAGGCCGAGCCGATCGCCTCGTGTTCGTCGTCCGCGTCCGCCCGCTCGGGTTGGAGCGACAGGCTCGGGTCGCAGTCGCACGTGAAGTAGCCAAGGCGCTCGGCCGCTCGGTGCTCGGCCGCGGCCTGGCTCATGCCGCGCGCCTTGTACACGAGCACGAGTTCGTTCTGGTCGAGGTCGAGGGCGGGGGCCGCCGAGAGGGTCACCTGTGTGGGCCGCGACGCCGAGAGCAGCTCGCGCTGTGAACGCACGGAGATGTACTCGCCCGCCCCCATTGAGAGGGCTCCCGCGAGCAGGCCGGCCACGCCGGAGAGCAGCACGACGTGGCTCGAGACTCCCGAGGCAGCCATGCCGGTCACGAGGGAGAGGTTGCTGACGAGGCCGTCGTTGGCGCCGAACACCGCCGCCCGGAACGAGCCGGAGAGGCGCGTACGCCCTCGGACGGCGAGCCCACGCACGACCTCCTCGTGGATCCGCTCGTCGGCCGCCATGGCGGGAGTCGCGAACGGATCAGTCGAGTACGGCGACCGGCTTTCCGCGCGCTGCGCCATCGCGAGCACGAACACGGAACCGAAATGCCGGGCGAGGAAGCCGAGGAGCTGGCTGCGGAGGGATGGGCGGCGGGGCCTTCCGGCCTGATCGCCGAGCAGGGCGCTCCAGTGGGCCTCGTGCCGGCCTTCGGCATCGGCCAGTCCGAGCAGGATCTCGCGCTCCTCGCCCTCGCGGCGCTCAGCGAGGGAACGGTAGATCGAAGCCTCGGCCCGCTCGTCGGCGAGGTACTGCCGCCACCGACGGTAGTCCGCCGAGGTCGGGTGTTCGGGCTTGTGGTCGGCTTCCGAGGATCTCGTGGTCGGCATGGTGCTCCTGGGCTGGATGGCTCTTCTGCGGCCCCTTTGCCCATGACACTTTAGCCCGCATTTCCGCGGTTTTTCGGCCGGTCGGCCCTCGCTTGAGACTTCGGTGCGCCTCAAAGGTCACATCTCGTCAGGCTGCCCTGATCTCCTTCCGGAGTGCCGGTCCGGGCGAGTGATTCCCAGCAGGCATCGGGTGTTGTCCTATAAACTCGATCACCAAGCGCAGGCGGCGTTGGCCCCTGCCGGATCCCAGAGAGGCGACCCATGAAAGCCCTGCCGGTCGAACCGAGCAATGTCGCTATCGCGATCGGCTCCAGGATCCGCGCTGCCCGTGAAGCCCAGCGAATGACAATCGAGCAGGTGGCCGAGGCTGCTGGACTCTCGAAGGGTTTCCTCAGCCGGGTCGAGCGGGACGAGTCCTCGCCCAGCGTTTCCTCGCTCGTGACCCTCTGCCAGGTCCTCTCGCTCCCGATCGGGGAGCTCTTCGCGACGCCCGAGACCCACCTCACCCGTGCGGACGAGGCCCCACGCATCTCGCTCGGCGGCGAGGGCATCGTCGAGCGCCTGTTGACTGCCCGGTCCGAGCGGCGGCTCCAGATCATCCAGGCGGAGATCGAGCCGCGGGGCAAAGGGGAGTCGGAGCTCTATGCCGTCGACTGCGACGTCGACGTGCTCCACGTGGTGCGCGGCCGGATCGAGCTCGTCATGACGAACGACCGGTACGAGCTCTCCGCAGGAGACACCCTCACCTTCCCGGGCCGCGAGCCGCACTCGTGGGTCAACCCGACGGACAAGCCGACGACCGTCCTCTGGGTCCTGGTTCCGGCCGCGAGCCGCTAGCCTCTGGCCGCGTCCGGGCGCGTGCGAGCCGCGTCCGGCCTTGTTCGAAGCTGCGTCCGGGCTTGTGTGACCCGAGCCGGCGCTGGCGATGTTCGTCCAGCCCACTTCTCGGCCACCGCCCCGGCGCGTCCCCGAGACACGCCGGTGTGCGGCCGGTCGGGGAACAATACCCGGGCTGGAGGAACGTGCTCGGGGCGTTCGTCGCCCTCATCGCGTCGGCCGGCCCGTCAGTGCAGTCCTGACCTCCGCGACGAACCGTTCGGGGTCGGTCCAGATCTCCTCGGGGAGATAGCGAAGGCGGAGGTAGCCCTCAAGAATGGCCGAGTTGTCGCGGCGTCGGTCCCTCCGCACGGACGCCCGATCTGAGTGGTAGGCCACGCCGTCGATCTCAACGATGAGGAACCCGGCGATGAGGAAGTCGACCCGGCCCACACCTGGCACGAGGGCCTGCGGCACGACCTCGACCCCCAATTCGCCAGCTAGCTCAGCGAGCAGGAGGAAGGCCTCTGCTTCGGGGAGCGATTCCACCCGCGTGTCGACCAATCGTAGACGCCGCAGGGAAGTGCCGCATTTGCGCGCCGCGAGGTCCTGTTCGAGGAGTTCACGCCGTAGGCCGTACTGGCGCAGCGCTGAGGCGACGAGCGGCACGGCGGCGTTCACTGGAAGGCAGCGGAGGGCATGAAAGACGACGTCTTCGAGGGATGCGATCGGCAACGTGTGGTGGGGCGGGTAGCGTGCGCCACGGTGGACCGTGGGCTGCGACCTGAGGCTCCGGACGTCGGGCACATGGCCGTGCTCGCACGAAAGGTGCAGTCGGGGAGAGGGATTCCTCAACCATAGGCCGTACTCCTCGGCCGCGGACGCGCAGGTCAGGACGGCGTTGTGCATCAGGGCGGTCAGGAAGTCCTGGCGGCATTCGGGCAATGCGTAGAGTCCCCGCTTGGGCTTCCGCACCTGCGCCGCGAGGAGCCTGAGGTCGTGCTTGCTGAGCCCGGCCTCCCGGAGCGTCGAGGAGCGGGCGACGCCGCCGAGTGAGTGGAGGAGCTGAAGGGGATCCATCCCTCCAGCAGGCCACGGCGGAGCTGAACGGGTGGCTTGCCTCCGGCCCCTTGTGGACGACACGCCATTACCGGTGCTGTGGGGGAGGAATCGGTTCCGGCCGGTGCGGGCCGTCCTGCCCGTTTCTCGGGCTCGAGACCCTGTGTCCGCGCCGGACGCGCCGCCTCCCGACCGGTTGGGAACCGACAACCGGGCGGGACGGGCGGGCGGGCGGGACGGGCGGCGGCGGGACGGGCGGCGGCGGACGGGCGGCGGCGGGACGGGCGGGACGGACGGCGGCGGGCCGGGCGGGACGGGCGGTGGCGGGACGGGCGGGGCGGCGGCGGGACGGGCGGCCCGGGCGGCGAACGGTGCCCCGGTATGGCCAGCCGCGCCGGGTGCCGGTCAGCCCACGTGCACCCAGGGGCGCTCGGTCAGGCGCGGCTCTGCCTCTCGCAGCACCTCGCGTGTCACGGGAGCGATCTCGCCGACGCCGAAGAACACGAACTTCGTGAGGTTCATGACCGGGTTGCCCTCGGTCCACCGGAAGTAGATGTGCGGCATGAGCCCGGTGACGTTCCGCAGGTGCAGCAGGATCGCGGCGAGGGTGTTGGGCACGTTGTTGGAGTGCACCTCGAGCACCTTGAAGCCGTGGCGCTTGATGCCGCGGACGTCGAGCTCCTGCTCGAACTCGGAACTGTCGTCGACCACGACCTCGATGAACAGGACGTCGGCGTCCACGGGCAGGTGGTTCGCGGCCCCGGCATGCGCGAGCTTGGACCGGTACCGATCGGCGTCGAGGCATTTCGGCTCGTGGGCGATGAGCCGGATGGGGCCCTGGTCCACCTCGGCGAGGAACTCGAGCGCCTGCTCGTCGAGCCGCACGAGGGTGGCCCGCAGTTCGAAGGAGCGGCGCACGCGCGAGGCGAAGCTCACGACGATGATCCCGAGGATGAACAGCGCCGCGATGCGGATGCCGTCGGGACGTTCGAGGACGTTCGCGATGGTGGTGTAGGCGAACACGCCGCTCACGGCACCGAAGAACCACGTGAGCCGCTTCTGCTTCTTGCGCCGCGCGGAGAGGGTCACGGCGATGGCCGCGGAGGTCATCAGGACGAGGACGCCGGTGGCGTAGGCGCCGCCCTGCGCGTCGACGTTGGCCTCGAAGATCCACGTGATGAGGAAGCCGATCGCCGTGAAGACGAGCGTGAGCGGGCGGACGGCCCGGGTCCACGCGGGTGCCATGCCGTAGCGGGGGAGGTACCGGGGGACGAGGTTGAGCAGGCCGGCCATGGCGGAGGCCCCTGCGAACCAGAGGATGGCGATGGTCGAGATGTCGTACACGGTCCCGAAGCCGTTGCCCATGTACTGGTGCGCGAGGAACGCGAGGGCGCGCCCGTCTGCCTTTCCACCGGGCTGGAACTCCTGCTCGGGGATGAGCAGGATGGTCACGAAGCTCGAGGTGATGAGGAAGGCCGACATGATGACGGCTGCCGTCGTCAGGAGGCGATGGGTGCCGCGGATGCGCCCCTTGGGGTCTGCCTCCGTATCGTCCGGCCTGCCCTTGATCTGAGGCATGACGGCGACGCCCGTCTCGAAGCCGGAGAGGCCGAGGGCCAGCTTCGGGAAGACGATGAGCGCGATTCCGACCATGACGAGCGGGTTGCTGTGCTGCGTCGTGAGGGCGGACCACCAGTTGCCGACCGCGACACCGTCGGTGAACAGGTGCGTGATCGCGACGCAGATGACGATCGCGTTGAGCACGAGGTACAGCCCCACGAGCACGACGGCGACGTTGATCGCCTCGCGGAAGCCCCTGAGGAACACGACGCCGAGGAGCGCGATGAGCACGAGGGTGATGATGATCTGCTGCCCGTGGAGGAATTCCGGCGCAAAGGGGTTCTCGATGAGGTGGGCGCTCGCGTCGGCGGCGGAGAGCGTCATGGTGATCATGAAGTCGGTCGCGGCGAAGCCGAGGAGCGCGAGGACGAAGAGCTTGCCGCCCCACCGGGGCAGGAGGCGTTCGAGCATCGCGATGGAGCCTTCGCCCTTGTGGCTCTCCCTCGCGACCCGCCGGTACACGGGGAGGGCGCCGACGAGGGTGACGGCGACGAGGATCACGGTCGCCATGGGCGCGAGCAGCCCCGCCGCGACGGCGGCGATGGCCGGCTGGTAGCCGAGGGTCGAGAAGTAGTCGACGCCGGTGAGGCACATGACCTTCCACCACGAGGACGGCCTGTGCTCGTCCTTGGGGACGCCGTGCGGCCCGGGGTGGTGGCCTGAGGCTTCCGGCATTCCCTCGAGGAGCCAAGCGCGGAACCCGCCGGCGGTGCGCGTTTCGCGCTCCGATGGTTCGGCCGGCGGCCTTGTCAGTGTTGTCATGTCTCCTGCTTCTTCCGGATGTCCTCTGGGACACTAGGGCCGGGTCACGGCCGGGAAGGGAGCCTTTACGCATCCTTAACTGCCGATGTCGCGCGTCTCACAGTGCTGGGGAGGTTTGAACCGATAGGGGAGCGTCGCCGTCGTACGTCCCGAAGGAAACAAGTGGTGCATGAAAGGCAACTCTGCTGTAGTGTGAATCACAACGGCAAGAACTCTGGAGGTACCCCTTGGAAGAGCTGCGCATCGAGGACAACGGTCGGATCGGACCGATCGACTCGTCCCGCATCCCCCGCTACGCCGGCGCCGCGACGTTCGCCCGGCTTCCGCGCCTCGACCAGGTCGAGCGCGCCGATGTCGCGATCGTGGGCGTCCCCTTCGACAGCGGCGTCTCCTACCGGCCCGGCGCGCGTTTCGGCGCCACCTACGTGCGCGAGGCGAGCCGCCTCCTCCGCCCGTACAACCCGGCCCTCGACCTGTCTCCCTTCGCCGAGGCGCAGGTCGCCGATGCGGGGGACATGGCCGTGAACCCGTTCAACATCAACGCGGCGATCGAGTCCATCCAGCAGGACGCCCTCGACCTCACGGCCGACGGCGCCCGCCTCCTCACGATCGGCGGCGACCACACGATCGCGCTCCCGCTGCTCCGCGCGGCGGCCGAGCGGGCCGGCGCCCCCGTTGCCCTCCTCCACTTCGACGCGCACCTCGACACGTGGGACACCTACTTCGGCGCCGAGTACACGCACGGCACCCCGTTCCGCAGGGCCGTGGAGGAGGGGATCCTGGACACGGACGCCCTGAGCCACGTGGGAACCCGCGGACCGCTCTATGGCAAGCGCGACCTCGAGGATGACCGGCGCTTCGGCTTCGGCATCGTGACCTCGTCCGACGTCTACTACCAGGGCGTCCGCGAGGTCGTCGCGAAGCTCCGCGACCGCATCGGCGACCGGCCGCTGTACGTCTCGGTCGACATCGACGTCCTCGACCCGGCCCACGCACCGGGCACCGGGACGCCCGAGGCCGGCGGCATCACGAGCCGCGAACTCCTCGAGGTCCTCCGCGGGCTGCGCGGGCTCAACCTCGTCGGGGCCGACGTCGTCGAGGTCGCCCCGGCCTACGACCACGCCGAGATCACGGGGGTTGCCGCGAGCCACGTCGCCTACGACCTCGTCTCCCTCATGAGCGAGCTGCCGAAGGCAGGGGGCGGCGCCGAGCGCGCTGGGCAGGCAGGCCAGCGCACGACGGCGGGTGCCCAGTGAGCGCAGGAACGGCGGCCGAGCAGCGGGAGCAGTACCGCAACGGCGGCGACCTCGTCGTCGAGACGCTTGAGGCCCTCGGCGCGAAGACCGTGTTCGGCATCCCGGGCCAGCATGCGCTCGGCCTGTTCGACGCCATGGGCCGGGGGAGCCTCAAGTTCGTCTCGAGCCGCGTCGAGAACAACTCGGCGTTCGCCGCCGACGGCTACTCCCGCGCGACCGGCGAGGTCGGCGTCCTCTTCCTCTCCACAGGCCCCGGGGCGCTCACGTCGCTGGCCGGCCTTCAGGAGGCGTACGCGACGGGCGTTCCGATGGTCGTGATCGCGAGCCAGATACCGCTCGAGGGCCTCGGCGCCCGGCGCAAGGGCATGCTCCACCAGCTGGACGACCAGAAGGCCTCGGCCGCGAACGTGACCAAGAGCCAGCGCCTCATCCAGCATGCCTCGGGCATCCCGTCGGCGATCCAGGACGCGTGGACCGACGCGATCTCCTCGCCTCAGGGTCCGGTGTGGGTGGAGATCCCGCAGAACGTCCTGCTCGACCCGATCGTGGTCCCGCCCGTCGAGGACGCCCTCGCGGTGGCCGCGGACAACCCGCCGCGCGTCGAGCTCGTGCGCGAGGCCGTGAAGTGGCTCGCGGCAGCCGAGCGACCGGCGATCATCGCGGGTGGCGGAACCCGGCGCGGCCACGCCGAGAAGTCTCTGCTCGAGATCGCCGAGCGGCTCCGCGCCCCTGTCATCTGCACTCCGGGCGGCAACGGTGCGTTCCCCTGGACGCACCCGCTCTCGCTGCAGTCGTGGGTCGAGGACCGGCACATGACCGACGTGCTCGAGGACGCCGACGTGCTCGTCGTCGTCGGCTCCTCGCTCGGCGAGGTAACGTCGAACTACTTCACGTTCGAGCCCCGCGGACGCATCATCCAGATCGACGCCGAGCCCCGCGTCCTCGAGTCGAACCGCCCCGGCCTCGGTATCCGCGCGGACGCCGGCCAGGCCCTTGCGGCTCTGAACACGGCGCTCGACGCCGCCCTCGAGCGGACCGGCGGGCGGGCGCCCGAGCCGGACTGGCACGGGAAGGCGCCGGAACAGCTCGTCGCGGATTCGCTCGCGGCCGTCCGGGCGCGCCTCGAATCCCAGGATCTCGGCAAGGAGCTCCGCTTCATGGCGGACGTGCGGGCCGCGGTGCCGGACGACATGCAGACCTTCTGGGACATGACGATCGCCGCCTACTGGGGGTGGAGCTGCTGGGACGCCCGGCAGGGCCAGTTCCACTCGGCCCAGGGCGCGGGCGGCCTCGGCTTCGGCTTCCCCTCCGCGATCGGCGGCGCGGTGGGCCTCGAGACCATCGGCCGGCCGTCGCGCGTGCTGGCGGTCTCGGGCGACGGTTCGGCAATGTACTCGATCAGCGAGCTCGCCACGGCGCGCCAGCACAACGTGCCCGTCACATGGCTCATCGTCGACGACGGCGGCTACGGCATCCTGCGCGAGTACATGATCGGCGCTTTCGGCAAGGCCACGGCCACCGAGCTCGCGCGGCCCGATTTCGTGAAGCTTGCCGAATCGTTCGGCGTGCCAGCGCGTAAGGTCGCGCCCGAGGACGTGCGGGGGGCGCTCGAGGAGGGCCTGGCCGCGGACGGGCCGAACGTCGTCGTCGTGGAGACGCAGCTCAGGATGTTCGCCCCGACGCACCTCGACGTGCATTAGCCCAGCGCCCCGACCCGCCAAGGGCCACGTCCCGCTCACCAGTGAGCGGGACGTGGCCCTTGGCGGTTAAGGGTGCGGCGCCGGGGCCGCATGGCCTTCATCACATAGTTTGCCTAAGCAACCTTTTCATTATATAGTTGCTACAAGCAATCAACCGAGGGAAGTGACCATGCCCGTCGAATCGCAGACAGCGCGAGACCTGATCCACAGCGTCTTCGACCTCCAGCGCGTCCTGCGGTGCCTCGTCCAGGAACGCAGGTCCGGGGACCTGGGGGCAGCCGAGGCGGGCGTGCTCCGCGTGATCGGCGAATTCGGCGGCCGCGCCGTCGACCTCGCGGAGAAGCTCAACGTGACGGCGCCGGTCCTGAGCCGGCAGATCAACGAGCTGCAGGAACGCGGACTCGTCGCGCGACGCCCCGACCCCGAGGATCGCCGGGCCCAGCTGCTCGAACTCACCGAGAGCGGGAGAGCCAAGCTCGCGGAGGTCGAGGATGCGCGGATCGCCGTGCTCCTCGAGATGCTCGCGGGCTGGGAGCAGTCCGACGCGGCCTCGTGCACGGACTCCATCCGGAGGCTCACCGACACAATCCGGCAGGCGGCCCACAAGCCCGCCGTCGCCCTCGCAACCGACCACGAACAGAAGGAGAATGCTCTTGCTGCCCGCTGACGCACCGGCACCGCAGATGACGCACCGACAGATCCTCGAGGCCCTCACAGGCCTCCTTGCCGCGTTCTTCACGGCGATCCTCTCGAGCACCATCGTCTCGAACGCCCTCCCGACCATCATGTCGGACCTCAAGGGCAACCAGACGGACTTCGCCTGGGTGATCACGGCTTCGCTCCTCGCGAGCGCCGTGACCGTCCCGATCTGGGGGAAGCTCGCTGACCTCTTCGACAAGAAGCTCCTGACCCAGCTCAACATCATCATCTTCGTGATCGGCTCAGTCGTGGCCGGCATCTCGCAGAGCATCCCCGAGATGATCGCCGCGCGCGTCGTCCAGGGCATCGGCATGGGCGGCCTCATGGCGCTCGCCCAGGCGATCATCGGCGCGATGATCCCGCCGCGCGAACGCGGCCGGTACTCGGGCTACATGGGCGCCGTCATGGCCGTCGGCACGGCCGGCGGCCCGCTCCTCGGCGGCTTCATCGTCGATTCGCCCCTCGGCTGGCGCTGGACCTTCTTCGTGTGCGTCCCGCTCGCCATCATCTCGCTCATCCTGATCCAGGTGACGCTCAAGCTGACCCACGTCCGCCGCCCCGCGAAGATCGACTGGCTCGGTGCCATCCTCCTGTCTGCCTCGGTCAGCACGCTCCTCGTGTGGGTCTCCTTCGCAGGCCAGGCGGGCTACTACGACTGGTGGTCCTGGCAGACGGCCGCGATGGTGGGCGGCGCGCTCGTCGGAGTCGTCTTGCTGATGCTGGTCGAGTCGAAGGTCGCGCAGCCGATCATCCCGCTCAAGATCCTCGCGAACCGCACGACCGCGCTCAGCGTCATCGCGTCGTCCGCCGTCGGCGTGTCGATGTATGCGTCCTCCTCGTTCCTGGGCCAGTACTTCCAGGTGGCCCGCGGCGCGACGCCGACCGAGGCAGGCCTCCTGACGCTCCCGATGATCGCCGGAAACTTCGTCGGCTCGGTCGCGAGCGGCCAGCTCATCTCGCGCTTCGGCAAGTGGAAGGCGTACCTCGTCACGGGTACCCTCCTCATCGCGAGCGGCATGGGGCTCCTCGGCACGATCGACCACACCACGAACCTCACGGTCACCGGCATCTTCTCGGCCCTGCTCGGACTCGGGCTCGGCATGACGATGCAGAACCTCGTGCTCGCGGTCCAGAACACGGTTCCGGTGGCGATCATCGGCACGGCCAGCTCAACGGTCGCGTTCTTCCGTTCCGTCTTCGGCGCAATCGGCGTCCTGGTCCTCGGCACGGTCCTCAACAACCGCTCGGCCGATCTCATCACCCAGGGCCTTGCGGCCAAGGGGATCAAGCTCCCCGCTGGTTCGACTGGCGGTGCGAGCCTCGACTTCAACGACATGCCCGCCCCGATTGCGAACATCGTCCGCAGCGCGTTCGGCGACGCGTCGGCACGCTCCTTCCTCATCGCGGGCATCATCGGCGTCGTCGCGTTCCTCGCGGTCCTCTTCATCAAGGAGGTCCCGCTGCGCCGCACCGTGGACATCGTCGACGCGTCCAAGGCCGTCGCCGGCGGCACACCCTCCGCCGCCGCGGCACCCGCCGTCGCCCGTCACGAGGCGGACGACGACGGTCCCACCGAGGCGAGCAGCTCGCCGTGGTCCGCTCCCGGCACTCTGCCGCCCATGCGCCGGGCGGCGATCCGAGCGGCGCTGGCTGGCTCGCAGGAGCTCGGCGACGGGTCGGAGCTCGAGAACGAGCTGCAGCTGCTCCTCGCCGAAGCCGACGAGCCCGCGGTGGCGGACGTCCAGCTCACGGACGCCGAGACCCTCGCCGCGCTCCAGGAGACGCAGCGCCTCCTCGCGGTCCAGCAGGCCAAGCTCGCGACGGTCATGTCCCGCATCGCGGACCAGCTTGCCGTCCAGCAGCAGCTCGCCGACCAGCAGAAGGCGACGGCTGAGCGGCAGGAGGAAACGGCGAAGGCCCTCGGCGGGATCAAGAAGGAGTTGGACGCCGAGCGGGAGCTCCAGAAGGAGGCCGCGCTCTACCTCGCGACCCGCGGGCGGCATAGCGCCAACTGAGCCCTTTTTGTTCTCAAACACGAATTCGAGAGGCTGCGGACGGATATCGTCCGCAGCCTCTCGAATTACTCCCTAGGGAGGATCCCCGGCGCTCCTGCTCGGGTCTAATCTGGACCTGCTCTGCGGAGTCTGCTCCATAAGAGCCGGCTCCCGCGGGCGCTGCCCATAAGCGGGCCCGACAGAAGGACACCGATGCTTGTCACCCTACTCAGGCGCTATGGCGCCCGCTATTGGCCGTCGATCCTCGCCGTGGCGGTCTTCCAGCTCGCGACAACCATCGCGACGCTCTACCTCCCGAGCCTTAACGCACAGATCATCGACCAAGGTGTGGCGAAGGGCGATCCCGGCTACATCTGGCAGCAGGGCGAGATCATGCTCGCCGTGGCGCTCGTGCAGGTCGTGACGGCGATCCTGGCCGTCTACTTCGGCTCGCGGACCGCCATGGCGTTCGGCCGCGACCTGCGCCAGGGCGTGTTCCGGAGGGTCGCCGCGTTCTCGTCCCAGGACGTCCAGCGCTTCGGGGCCCCGACCCTCATCACACGCGGGACCAACGACGTCCAGCAGGTCCAGATGGTCCTGCTCATGGGCCTGAACTTCATGGTCTCGACGCCCATCATGTGCGTCGGCGGGATCGTCATGGCGCTCCGCGAGGACGCCGGCCTCTCGTGGCTCGTCTGGGTCTCGGTCGGCGTGCTGTTCGCCGTCGTCGGGTTCCTCGTCTACCTCCTCATGCCCCTCTTCCGCGGGATGCAGGCCCGGATCGACGCGATCAACGGCGTCCTCCGCGAGCAGATCATCGGCATCCGCGTCGTCCGCGCCTTCGTGCGCGAGCGCTACGAGGAAGACCGCTTCGCGGAGGCGAACCAGGCCCTCACGGACGTCTCGCTCAAGGTCGGGCGGATCTTCGTCCTCATGTTCCCGATCATCATGCTGCTCCTGCAGGCAGCGACGGCCGCCGTCCTGTACTTCGGTGGCCACCGGGTCGACACGGGCGCCATGCAGGTCGGTTCCCTCACGGCCTTCATGCAGTACCTCCTTCAGATCCTCATGGCCGTCATGATGGGCACGTTCATGGCGATGATGATCCCTCGCGCGAGCGTGTGCGCCGACCGCATCGGCGAGGTGCTCGACGTCGAACCCTCCATGGCAGAGCCGGCCCAGCCCGTAGTGCCCGAGCGCAACGAGGGCGTCCTCGAGTTCCGGAACGTCTCGTTCGCGTACCCGGGGGCCGAGGCCCCGGTCCTGAGCGGAGTCACGTTCACGGCGCGTCCCGGCCACACCGTAGCCATCATCGGGTCGACGGGTGCCGGGAAGTCCACGCTCCTGAACCTCGTGCCGAGGCTCTACGACGTCGCGTCCGGAGAGGTCCTCCTCGACGGCGTCCCGGTCAACAGGATGGCCCACCACGACATCACGTCGAGGGTCGCGATGGTGCCGCAGCGGCCGTACCTCTTCTCCGGCACCATTGCGCACAACCTGCGCTTCGGCAAGGAGAACGCATCCGACGACGAGCTGTGGGATGCGCTGGGGGTCGCGCAGGCCGCCGACTTCGTCCGCGCGAAGCCGCACGGGCTCGAGTCGGGGATCTCCCAGGGCGGCACCAACGTGTCGGGAGGCCAGCGCCAGCGCCTGTGCATCGCGCGCGCACTGGTCTCGCAGCCCAAGGTCTACCTGTTCGACGATTCGTTCTCCGCTCTCGACGTCACGACGGACGCACGCCTGCGCCGCGCCCTCAAGGAGCGGACGCGGGACGCGACCCTCGTCATCGTCGCGCAGCGCGTCTCGACCATCGTCGACGCCGACGAGATCCTCGTGCTCGACAACGGCAAGATCGTCGACCGGGGAACGCACGAGGAACTGCTCGAGACGTCCCCGACGTACCAGGAGATCGTGCAGTCGCAGATCACAGCGGAAGAAGCCGAGAGCGTCGCTGGTGCCGGCGCGGGCACCGGAGCGGGAGCAGCGGGGGAGCAGGCATGAGCCACGAACAGATGGGCGCCGACCACAAGCGCCGGAACGACGGCGCTGACAAGGCACCGCCCGCGGGCGCCGTGAAGCAAGCGGTCGAGGAAGAGCTCGACGACGACCTCGACTCGCATGCGCACTCCCGCGAAGGCGGGGGCGGCGGTTTCGGTCAGCAGATGCCGATGAAGAAGGCGAAGAACTTCCGGGGGAGCGCCAAGCGGCTCCTGGGCCTCATTCGGCCCGAGTCCGGGTGGATGGTGGTGGTCGTCGCCTTCATCCTCGTCTCCGTGGTCCTCTCGGTCATCGCGCCGAAGATCCTTGGCAACGCCATGGACGTCATCTTCGCGGGCGTCATCGGCAAGCAGATGCCCGCGGGCGTCTCCAAGGACCAGATGATCGCTGGGCTGCGGTCGCAGGGGCAGGGCAACCTCGCCGACATGCTCGCGCCCATGAACCTCGTTCCGGGGCATGGCATCGACTTCAACCAGCTCACGTACCTCATCTCGGTCATCCTCGTCATGTACTTCGTGGCGAGCCTCTTCATGTGGGCGCAGGGCTTCATCCTCAACCGGGTCGTCATGAGGGTCGTCTACCGGCTGCGCCGGGACGTCGAGGCCAAGCTCAACCGGCTCCCGCTGGGCTACTTCGACACGCGGCAGCGCGGCGACCTGCTCTCCCGCGTCACGAACGACGTCGACAACGTGCAGCAGGCGCTCCAGCAGGCGTTCTCCCAGCTGCTGTCCTCGATCCTGCAGGTGCTCGGCATCATCGTGATGATGTTCGTCGTCTCGTGGGAGCTCGCCCTCATCGCCCTCATCGCGCTGCCGCTCTCCGCCGTCGTGACCGGCGTGATCGGTTCCCGCAGCCAGAAGATGTTCCAGGCGCAGTGGAAGAACACGGGCATCCTCAACGGCCATATCGAGGAGTCCTTCTCCGGCCACGAGCTCGCGATCCTGTTCGGCCGGCGCGACGACCTTGTTGCCGGCTTCGACGGCAAGAACGAGGAGCTCTACAAGGCATCCTTCAGCGCGCAGTTCGTCTCGGGGATGATGTTCCCGATCATGAACTGGATCAGCTACCTCGCCTACGTCGGGATCGCCGTCGTCGGCGGGCTGCGCGTGGCCTCGGGCCTCATGAGCCTCGGGGACGCGACCGCGTTCATCCAGTACTCGCGGCAGTTCACGCAGCCGCTCGGCCAGATCGCCGGAATGGCCAACATGCTCCAGTCCGGCGTCGCGTCCGCCGAGCGCGTGTTCGAGCTGCTGGACGCCGAGGAGCAGGAGCCCGAGACAGCGACGAACCATCTCCCGGCGGTCACGGACGGCCACGTCGACTTCGAGGACGTCTCGTTCTCGTACTCGGCGGACAAGCCGCTCATCGAGAACCTCTCCCTCACGGCCCATCCCGGGAACACCGTGGCGATCGTCGGCCCGACCGGCGCGGGCAAGACGACCCTCGTGAACCTCGTCATGCGGTTCTACGAGATCCAGGGCGGCCGGATCCTGCTCGACGGCGTGGACATCCGCGACCTGTCCCGGTCCGAGCTGCGCTCGAAGATCGGCATGGTCCTCCAGGACGCGTGGCTGTTCGGGGGGACGATCTACGACAACATCCGCTACGGCAACCTCGACGCGACCGAGGAAGAGGTCATGGCAGCCGCGAAGGCGACCTACGTGGACCGCTTCGTGCGCCTGCTCCCCGATGGCTACCAGACCGTCATCGACGAGGAGGGCACGAACATCGCCGCGGGCGAGAAGCAGCTCATCACCATCGCCCGCGCGTTCGTCGCGAATCCGTCCCTCCTCATCCTCGACGAGGCCACCTCCTCCGTCGACACGCGCACCGAGCTGCTCGTCCAGAAGGCCATGCGCGCGCTCCGGACCGACCGGACGTCGTTCGTGATCGCACACCGCCTCTCGACGATCCGCGATGCCGACACGATCCTCGTGATGGAGGACGGCAAGATCGTCGAGCAGGGCGACCACGAGGAACTCCTCGAGCGGCGGGGCGCATACCACCGGCTCTACATGAGCCAGTTTGCCGGCGGCATCGACCTCGAGGCCGAGGCTGCGGCCGCCACGGCGGGCCGGGCGGCGACGGTTGGGGCGATCGGCAACGGGAAGCCCGCCACCTAGCCCCACCGCCGCCTGACCGTTTCGGGTACAGCTAAGGTCGCCATCTCATCGTTTCGGGTACAGCTAAGGTCGCCATCTCATCGTTTCGGGTACAGCTAAGGTCGCCATCTGACCGTTTCGGGTACAGATGATCTGTACCCGAAACGGTCAGGAAGGCAGGGAACTGCCGAATGGCTGCGGCGGTGAATGAAGGTCCCTCCAAGGCTGGCAGACTGGCACTATGAGTGACGGATCGACTGAGAGGGCCGGCGCACCCGGCTGGCTTGTGCTTGTGTACCGGGTTCCCTCCGAGCCGACGCGGCACCGGGCGACGGTGTGGCGGCGGCTGCGTTCGATGGGCGCGGTCTACCTGCAGAACTCCGTGGCGGCGATGCCCGCCGGCAAGGCCTCCGAGCACGCCTTGCGGAAGCTCCGCCGGGAGATCCTGGACATGGAGGGCACGGCCTTGATCCTGAGCGCGGAGGCGCTCGCGGGCAACAGTGAAGTCCTCGCCCTGTTCCAGCAGGCACGGGATGCCGAGTACGAGGAGATCCTGGACAAGTGCGGCGACTTCCACGCCGGGCTGGAGAAGGAGTATGCGGCCTCGCACTTCACCTACGGGGAGCTGGAGGAGAACGAGGTGGAGCTGCTGAAGCTGCGCGGCTGGTTCGAGAAGGTGCAGGCTAGAGATGCCTTCGGTGCGCCGCTGCGGGAGAAGACGGAGGCGGCCCTTGCCGCGTGCGGCGAGGCGCTCGAGGCCTACGCCTCCCGGGTCTACGAGGAGGACGGCGGCGAAGCCTGACCGCACGGCAACGGGGGCGGACGCTAGTTGCGTCCGCCCCCGTGGCCGTCTGTCTCACCCCTTCCCGGGGCTCACCGCTTCTTGGGCAGCTGGCGCCAGATGCTCACCGGCAGGATCACGAGTACGACGACGGGCATGAGCCACCAGGCGGGGATCCCGGGCTGCTGGCCGAGGACGTAGGTCGCGGCGAGACCGAGTACTACGACGGCTGCGACGAGCCAGTCGTCTCCGATCAGGAAGTCCCACCAGAAGAGCCCGAAAGCCTTGATCTTCTGCATTTTTCGTCTTCTCCTTGTTCGACCGCTCAGCTGGCGGCGGTGTGCGGGGTGGTCTCAGCGACGGCGGCGGCCGGGCGTCGCCGGAAGAGCGCGACGTAGGCGAGCGCAACCACGAGGACTGCGGGGATGATGACGAGCAGCGCAGCGTCAGACCCCGGCCAGTCGGCGCCGGCTCCTTCGGCCCCCCAGAAGAGGCCGAACGAGGTGAGCATGACCCCCACGGCGAACTTCATGGTGTTCTCCGGGACGCGGGAGAGGGGAGCGCGCACCGCGATGCCGGTCGCGGCGACGACGGCAACCGCGGCCAGTGCGCCGAGGGAGGCGAGGGGAATGTCGTGCTGGTTGCTGCCGAACGTCAGGGCGATGAAGACGACTTCGAGTCCTTCGAGCAGGACCCCCTTGAAGGACAGCGTGAACGCATACCAGTCGCCGGCCAGGGGTCGGCGACCCCCAGAGGCCTTCTGGGCTGCCTCGAGCTCCTTCACGTAGGCGGCGTCCTCGTCGTGCAGGGCCTTGTTGCCGCTCGCGCGAAGGATGGCCTTCCGCAGCCAGCCGATGCCGAACACGAGCAGCAGGCCCCCGACCACGAGCCGCAGCGCGGTCAGCGGCAGGGCTGTGACGGCGGGGCCGAGCACGGCCACGATGGCGACCAGGACAATCAGGGCGGCGACCATGCCCTTGAGTGCTGAGCGCCAGTCGCGCCCGGTGCCTGCGGCGAGGATGATCGTCAAGGCCTCGACGGCTTCGACGGTGCAGGCGAGGAACACTGCGGCGAACAATGCGAATCCAGTCATAGGGCAGGGCGCCTTCCTTGCGGGAGAGCCTCGGAGCGAGGCTCAAAACTAACAGTTGTTACATTCATATCATCACTCTTGATACCCCGTTCTGTCACGGGGTGGGCATGGCATCCATCGGGGGAGAGGCGCAGGCCAAGGGTTGTTCCACGCTCGAATCGCGTCGAGGCGTGGAGTCCTGTGAGAATGCCGGCCTCCGTGCGGACCGCGTGTTCGTAGCCGCGCCCGCGATATGCGACGTCGGTGACCACCGCAGGCATGTCGGCCCGGTCGAAGACGGGCGTGAGGGTTGCTGCGTCCGGGCGGACGAGCACGGTGGCGGCATCTCCCGCCCGGAGCATTCCCAACGCCCTCGCGCGGAGCCGAGCTCCGGCGACGTCGAGGACGACGTGGTGGCCTCCCGGGTCGAGGACCCGCCCGGGGAGCTCCCCCGCGGTGCCGGTGAACCGGGCGACGAATGGGCTCGCCGGCTGCCGGTAGACCTCCTCTGGGCGGTCGAGCTGGACGAGCCTGCCCTTTTCGAGGACGCCGATGCGGTCAGCCAGCGCGAATGCCTCGGACTGATCGTGGGTGATGTACACGGCGGTCGCCCCGCAGAGTCTGGTCACCGCAGCGATCTCGACGCGCAGCCTTTCGCGAAGATCGGCGTCCAGGTTGGACAGTGGTTCGTCGAAGAGCAGCAGGCCGGGCCGGGAGACGATCGCGCGCGCCAGCGCCACCCGTTGCTGCTGGCCTCCGGAGAGGTCGGACGGGTACCGGTGGGCCAGTTCGGCGAGGCCTACTGTCTCCAGGGCCTCCCGGGTCCGGCCCGAGGCCTCCGCGCCGGTCAGGCGCCGCCGGCGCAGCGCGAAGGCGACGTTCTTCTCCACGGTCAGATGGGGCCAGAGGGCATAGTCCTGGAACACCATGCCCAGGTCCCGCCGCTCCGACGGCACGTGGGTGCGCTCGTCGTCGACCGTGGCTCCGGCAAGCTGGAGCCGGCCGGAGTCAGGGCGTTCGACGCCGGCGATGGCCCGCAGGAGCGTCGACTTCCCTGAGCCCGACGGGCCGAGGAGCACAAGGAACTCCCCAGCGGCCACATCGAGGTCGATGCCGGACAGTGCTTCGACCTTCCCGTACCGTTTCCCCAGGCCCGTCGCGACGATGGGATGCCCGCTCATGAGGTGGCTCCGAGCCGCCGCCATCCGGCGGGTGCGAACAGGGCCCACAGGCCCCAGAGGAGGCCTGTGACGGCCAGGGCGAGCAGGATGGCCAGGACTTCCATTGCGGTCCCACCTCCGAAGTCGTAGTTGGAGAGTGCCTTGGTGATGCCGACCGCCACTGGGGGTTGGCCCGGCGGGTAGAGCAGCTCGGAGACGGGCAGCTCCAGCAGTGTTCCGCCGAACGTGAGCAGCCAGGCTGAGATGAGCGGCCGCGCTATGAGCGGCAGTTCGCTGCTGATCCATGCGCCCAGGGGTCCCTGGCCATGGACCCGGGCGGCCTGTGGGAGGGAATGCTGAACCTGCCCCACGGTGCCGACCAGGAGACGCGTCGTCGAGGGGAGCGCTGTTGCGATGTAGGCCAGCAGCAGAAGGGTTGGTGTGCCGTAGAGGTGCAGGCCGAGTGCGTCCGTGAGGGGCAGGTTGTACGTGAAGATGTAGCCCGCGGCGAAGACGATGCCGGGCAGGGCCACGGCTGTGAGCAGCA
The DNA here is from genome assembly GCF_005877005.1 of Sinomonas susongensis. Taxonomy (GTDB): domain Bacteria; phylum Actinomycetota; class Actinomycetes; order Actinomycetales; family Micrococcaceae; genus Sinomonas; species Sinomonas susongensis. Next base: position 32,788 of record NZ_SSNH01000003.1, read on the forward strand.
GCAGGTCCAGCAGCCGGCGCGAGAAGTTGCCCGCGGAACCGGTGAGCAGGCGCGCGGCCACGAGCCCGAGGGTGACGACGGCGGTGGCGGTCGCCGCGCCCATTCCCACCGAGAACAGCAGCGGCCCGTGGAGCTGGGGGCTCGCAATCACCCTCGAGTAGTTGTCCAAGGTGAAGCCGTGCGAGCCGATGAGCGAGCCCAGCCCGCTGATGACCGAGGCGCTCAGCGCCCCGAACACCGGAACTCCGAGGGATGCGATGACGAGCAGGGCGAGCAGCGAGGCCACGGCAGGCCGGCGCCAGCGCCCCAGTTCGACCCTCCGGACGCGGCGGCTGCGGCCACCCAAGACCCGGTAGCTGCGGCCCTTCAGCGCCCGGTTCTGCGCGAAGACGGCGAGCCCAGCCATGGCCAGCAGGACCCAGCCGACCGCAGCCGCGACCGGGAAGTCCACGGGGAAGGCCTGCACGGCGTTGTAGAGGGTGTAGGTCGCCACGGGGAACTTGGCGTCGTTGGCCAGGGTGGCGGCGACCCCGAAGTCGCTGATCGACTCAGCGAACACGATGGCGAACGAGGACCAGACCGCCGGGGCAAGGAGCGCACCGGTGATCCGGGTGGCGGTCCATGGACCGCCGCCGTGTACCCGGGCCGCGGCGGTGAACTCGTCGCCGAGGCCCCTCAGTGCGCCTGAGACGGCGAGGTAGGCGAAGGGCAGGCCCTTCACTGCCAGGACGCCGGTGACGCCGATGGGACCGTAGATGATCGAGCGGAGCCCGGCGTCGGGGACCCCGAGGACGTCGAGGACGCCGTTGGGTTCCAGGAGCCGCTCCCACCCGAGGGCCACGAGATAGGACGGGGCAAGCAGGAGGGTGAACATCGCACCGCTCCACAGGGGGCGAAGCGGCACGTCGGTGCGCTGGACGGCCCACGCGACTGCTCCGCCGACCACGGTGGCCAGGGCGCCTGCGCCGACTCCGACCGCCAGCGTGTCCATCACGGAGGGAAGGAACGTCGGGGTCAGGAGGGACTTGAAGGCTTCGAGGGTGAGCCACGAGGGCCCTTGCTCGAAGAGGGCCGGACTGAACGCCACGAGCAGGAACAGCGCGATGGGGAGCACAAGCAGGCCGAAGACGGCGACCCAGAACAGGATCCAGGTTCCCCCGCGGAAGGACGACGCCCGGGTCCGGGCGGCGGAGCGCCACCCGGCCCGGGCCAGCATGGGAGCGAAGCCCATCTACTTGATCGTGGAGTCGAACCAGGTGTTGACCTGGCCTTCAAGCGGGCCCCAGAACGTGGGGTCGATGCGCTGGTACTCGGGCATGGCCGGAAGCGCCGAAGAGGCCTGGATGCCCGGCACGATCGGCCAGAAGAGCGAATCGCCCTGCGGATCCGAATCCTGCATGATCTTCTGGCCTGCGGGCGAGAGCACGTAGTCGACGAACTGGCGCGCTTCGGCCTGGACGTCGGCTGGGGCCTTCTTGTCGATCCCGATCACTCCGGGCAGCAGGGTGGCCTTGGGGAGGTAGACGACCTTCGGATCGAAGGAAGCCGATTTCGGGGCCTTGAGGATTTCGCCAGCAGCAGCCGAGCTCTGGATCATGCCGTAGTCGATCTGGCCGGTCTCCAGCGCGTGCAGGGTGTCACCGTTGGTCGGGTACACATGGAGCCCGTTGCTCTTGAGCTGCGAGAAGTAGGCCTCGCCCGCGTTCATCCCGTTGGACTGCCCGCCGAGCTGGTTCATGAGCCCTGCGATGAACGGGAAGGTCGGCCCCGACTGGGACGGGTCGTTCATCCCGACCTTGCCCTGATACGGAGCCGTGGTCAGGTCCTGGTAGCTCGAGGGGACGGTCGTGGTCTTGGCTGCGTTGTAGATGACGGCTGCCATCACGGTCGTGCTCACGGGCACGTAGGAGTGGTCGGCCGGAACCAGTGCCTGGCCCGCGGCGGTCAGTGTGGTGCTCGGCGAGTACGGAGCCAGCATGCCCTGCTGGTCCAATGAGGCGAATGCCGTGTCCCCGTCCACCCACAGAAGCCCCCACTGGGGGTTGTTCTTCTCCGCCTGGACCTTGGTCAGCAGCGGCCCGGTCGAATCGTCGACGAGCTTGACCGGGATCCCGGTCGCGGCCGTGAAGGCCTTGGTGACGTCTGAGTCGTAGCCCTGCGCCGAGTAGACGACGAGCGGCGTCTTTGCGCCCGACGTGGCCCCAGCGCTGCTGGAGGTCGCGCTGGAAGACGATCCTGCCGTCGTCGCGCTCCCGCATCCTGCCAGGGCCAACGCGACTCCTGCCGCTGCGACCACCGCCAGAGCCCGCCCTGTTTGCTTGCGATCCACCACTTCTGCCTCCTGAAGTCCATGCAATATGTAACGGCCGTTAGCAACGCTCAATGTCTGCCGTTAAACTGCAATGGCTGGTGGGTGAGAGAAGGGTTAACACCGGGCCAACTCTGTGCGTCTCCCCCCGCGCTCGGCGCCTGGAGCCTGAAACGGCCCCTAGCATCGGGCGGAGAGACCACCTCCACAGGGGAAGGCCATGCGCTCAATCTGGATGCATCGGGGGTATCAGTCGGCTCAGGGGCAGGGGCCGCACGGCGAGGCCGCGAGGAGCACCGAGTCCGATGGCCAGGCTCCCCACGCCCTGGCCGCCGCTCGGGAACCTGCTTCCCCCTCTCCGGAGCAGAGCCGTCTCTGGGGGCCGGGGCATGAGGACTATGACGAAGCCATCGACTCGTACACCCGCCTGGGCTTCTAGGAGACGGTACGGGAAGGGCCAGTCGCGGCCCGCGAGCCGAGCATGAAGGTCTGGATGTAGAGGCCGAATCCGACAAGCCAGCCGAGGGCCATGAGGAACGAAAGCCACCCGCTGCCCGTGAGCATCGTGCCGATGCCGATCAGGAACGTCACCACGAGGACCACGAGGGCCCACAGGGCAATCCGCTCGCCGATTTCCTCGTCGCGGGCGACCATCCAGAGGCGGACCGCGACGACGACGACTGCCACCCCGACGAGAATGTGCAGGCCCAGCAGGGAGGCGGCCACGATTTGGCCGCCGCCGGAATTGTCCTGCGGCGTCCCAACGAGGTTCGCGCCCATTCCGAGGAGGAACTGGACGCCGAGCGACGCAAGCGCCTCCCGCGAACGGCGCATCAGCTTGTGGGGTTGAGGCGTTGCTGGCGTGGTCATGGGGTCTCCTCGGAGTTGGTGAGGTCTTCTGGTGCATGCCGATCGGGTTCGCTCTGTAGCGGTTCCGGCCCCATTGTTCCCCGCGGACCTGTGACAGTCCTCCCGCCGGCGGAGTAACTTCGGCTACTCCCGGCGAAGGAGTCTCCCAGGGACGGCGCGTGCCAGCCGAGTAACATGAGCCGCCTAGCATCCCGAAGCAGGGTGTCCCCGCCAAGGTGAGGAGACAGCGTGAGGCTCAGTCCGCGCGAACACGAGAAGCTCATGATCGTCGTCGCGGCCGATCTCGCGCGGAGACGGCAGTCCAGAGGGCTCAAGCTCAACTATCCGGAAGCGGTCGCGATCATCAGCTACGAGCTCATCGAAGGCGCTCGTGATGGCCGGAGTGTCGCCGAGCTCATGGGCTGGGGCACTACGATCCTCTCTCGCGACGACGTCATGGAGGGCGTGGCGGAGATGATTCACGACGTGCAGATCGAGGCCACGTTCCCTGACGGGACGAAGCTCGTCACCGTCCACGAGCCGATCCGCTAGGAGGACCCGATGAGCGAGCAGGCCCTCCCGTCACAGCCGTTCGTCCCCGGCCAGATCTTCCCTGCGGCCGGCGAGATCGTCCTCAACGCCGGGCGCCCCGTGACCGAGCTCGACGTCACGAACACCGGCGACCGCCCCGTCCAGGTCGGCTCCCACTACCACTTCGCTGAGGCGAACCGAGCCCTCGACTTCGACCGTGACGCCGCCTACGGCCTACACCTCGACATCCCGGCGGGAACGGCTGTGCGCTTCGAGCCCGGCGACCGCAAGACCGTGCGCCTCGTACCCCTCGGCGGCTCGCGGGAGGTCTACGGGCTGCGCGGTCTCGTGGACGGCCCGCTCGACGCGGCACCAGCCGCCCGTGGCCAAGCGGGCGGCGAGGCGGACGACGACGGCGGGCAGGCGCCGTCGTCCGTTCCTTCTGTCGTCGGTCCGGGGATCCCCAACCGAACCATTCCGCGATCGCAGTACGCCCAGCTGTACGGGCCGACCGTCGGTGACCGCGTGCGCCTCGGCGACACGGGCCTGTTCGCCGAGGTCGAGGACGACTTCACCGTGTACGGGGACGAGGTCGTGTTCGGGGGCGGCAAGGTGCTGCGCGATGGCATGGGGCAGAACGGCCGGCGGACTCGTTCCCAGGACATTCCGGACACGGTCATCACGAATGCGCTCGTTGTCGACTGCACAGGCATCTACAAGGCCGACGTGGCACTGCGCGACGGGCACATCCAGGCCATCGGCAAGGCGGGCAACCCATTGCTGCAGGACGGTGTCGACATCGTGGTCGGCGCGTCGACCGAGATCATCGCCGGGGAGCGGAAGATCCTCACGGCGGGCGGGATCGACACCCATATCCACTTCATCTCGCCCGACCAGGTTCCGACGGCGCTCGCGTCCGGAATCACGACGATGATCGGCGGCGGCACGGGCCCGGCCGAGGGGACGAAGGCGACGACAGTCACGCCCGGTGCGTGGCACATCTCCCGGATGCTCGAGGCCGTAGAGGGCCTGCCCATGAACTTCGGCTTCCTCGGCAAGGGCCACGCGAGCCGGACTGAGCCGCTGGCGGAGCAGATCGAGGCCGGGGCGATCGGCCTCAAGATCCACGAGGACTGGGGCGCGACCCACTCGTCGATCGACACGGCCCTGCGGGTCGCGGACGAGTACGACGTGCAGGTGGCCATCCACACCGACACGCTCAACGAGTGCGGCTTCGTCGAGGACACGGTCGCGGCGATCGGCGATCGCGTCATCCACACGTTCCATACCGAGGGCGCTGGAGGCGGCCACGCGCCCGACATCATCGCGATCGCGGGGCGGCCGAACGTGCTGCCCGCCTCGACGAACCCCACCATCCCGTATACCCGGAACACGGCGGAGGAGCACCTCGACATGCTCATGGTGTGCCACCACCTGAGCCCGCAGATTCCGGAGGACGTGGCGTTCGCAGACTCCCGGATCCGGCCCGAGACGATAGCGGCGGAGGATGTGCTCCACGATCTCGGTGTCTTCTCGATCATGTCGAGCGATTCCCAGGCCATGGGCCGGGTCGGGGAGGTGATCACGCGCACGTGGCAGCTCGCGGACAAGATGAAGGCGCAGCGGGGGCCGCTTGCCCCGGCGGAGAGCGGCACAGCCCTCCGCGAAGCCGACGGCGGCCGCGGGGACAACTTCCGGATCAAGCGCTACATCGCCAAGTACACGATCAATCCCGCCATCGCCCAGGGCATTGCCGATTCCGTCGGTTCGGTCGAGGTGGGCAAGTTTGCCGACCTCGTCCTGTGGGATCCGGCGTTCTTCGGGGTCAAGCCCGACCTCGTCATCAAGGGCGGCATGATCGCGAACTCCGTCATGGGGGACCCCAACGCGTCAATCCCAACCCCGCAGCCTCAGACGCTCCGCATGGCGTGGGCTGCGCACGGGCGCAGCGTCGAGAGCTCCTCGATCACGTTCCTCTCGCGCGCCGCGATCGATCTCGGCGTGCCCGAGCGGCTCGGCCTGCGCAAGCTGGTCCGCCCGGTGGGGGGAATGCGGTCGCTCCGGAAGTCGGACTTGCCGTTCAATGGTGAGACGCCGCACCTCGAGGTCGACCCAGAGACGTACGAGGTGAGGGTCGACGGCGAGCTCGTCACATGTGACCCCGTCGATACCCTGCCCCTCGCGCAGCGCTATTTTCTCTTCTAGGAGAGGGCATCATGATCGTCACCCAGATCCTCGGGAATGTGCACGACGACGACCCCGCCGGCGCGTACGAGGGCCACCATCGCGAGCGGGTCGTCCTGCCAAGTGATGACCTCACGAAGCGAATCCTGCGGGTCCGGACGGACCACGGCACGGAGATCGGGATCCGGCTGCCGCCCGGCTCGCCCGACCTCCGGGACGGAGATGTCCTGGCCGTCGGGGCCGGCAACATCATCGTGGTCTCCGTTGAGGCGACCGACGTCCTCGTCATCGCGCCCCGGACCATCGGCGAGGCACTCTTCACCGCGCATTCGCTGGGGAACCGGCACCTCCAGGCACAGTTCTTCGGGCCGGACAGCGGGATCGGGGGCGCCGCGGGCCGGGACGTCATGGTGTGCCAGTACGACCACACAGTCCAGGACTTCCTCGACCGGCACGGCGTGCCGTACTCGCGCGAGGAACGGGTCATGGGCGTGCCATTCCGCCACGCCGAGCACACGCACTGACATGTCCCAGCTCGCCACGTTGCTCCAGCTCACCGATTCGGCACTGCCGACTGGGGCGTTCAGCCACTCCTTCGGACTCGAGTCATACCTGGATTCCGAGGAGGTGCGCGACGAGCCTACGCTCCTCGCCTGGCTCGAGGGATTCCTCGCGACGCAGCTCACCTACACCGACGCCGTCGCGGTCCGGCGCGCCTGCGCGGTGGTCGGCGTCGGGGGCTCCGCCGGCATCGAGGTGCTCGATGCGGAACTCACCGCCCTCCTCGTCCCGGCCCAGATCCGCGCGGCGAGTCTCAAGATGGGGCGGCGGGTGCTCGAGATCGCGCACTACGCGTTCCCATCGCCGCTCGCCGAGGAGTATGGGGCTGCGGTCGCCCGGGGCCGCTGCGCGGGCCACTACGCCATCGCCTTCGCGCTCGCGGGCGCCGGGCAGGGACTCGGCGAGGAGACGCTCGTCGAGGCGTACCTCTACTCGACTCTGACCTCCCTTACCTACAACGCCGTCCGGGCCATTCCGCTCGGTCAACTCGCGGGCCAGCGGGTCCTGGCAGGGCTCCGCACGAAGGTGCCCAGCGCCGTCGCCCGCTCACGCATGGCCGACCCACGGCACTTCGGCGCCGCCGCACCTGCCCTCGAAATCCACCAGATGCGCCACGAGCACCAGCGTGCCCGCATGTTCATGAGCTAGGAGTTGATCAACCATGAGCGATCCAGTGATCATCGGCATCGGCGGCCCTGTCGGCGCAGGGAAGACCCAGCTCGTGGAGCGCGTGACGCGCGCGCTCATCGGCGAGCTCTCGATGGCCGCCGTCACGAACGACATCTATACGATCGAGGACGCCAGGATCCTGGCACGGAATGGGGTGCTGCCGGAGGATCGGATCGTCGGCGTCGAGACGGGCGGCTGCCCGCATACCGCGATTCGTGAGGACACTTCCATGAACACAGCGGCGATCGAGGAGCTGAAGGAGCGGCATCCCGGGCTTGAACTCATCTTCGTCGAGTCCGGCGGTGACAACCTCTCCGCGACGTTCAGCCCTGAGCTCGTGGACTTCTCGGTCTACGTCATCGACGTCGCGCAGGGTGAGAAGATCCCGAGGAAGGCAGGGCAGGGAATGATCAAGTCGGACCTGCTCGTGATCAACAAGACCGACCTCGCGCCTTTCGTGGGAGCCGATCTCGCCGTCATGGAACGCGATTCCCGGTCCTTCCGAGGCGACAGGCCGTTCTGCTTTACGAACCTCAAGACGGACGAGGGCCTCGACTACGTGCTCGACTGGATCCGACGGGACGTCCTCATGTCGGACCTCGCGTGACGAGCAGGCTCGAGTCCTCGCCGGGTTCGCCCCCCGGGACCGCTGCAGGGGAAGGGACGACGGCGGCCCCGCCCCTCACGGGCGAGCTGCGTCTTCGCGTCGGGGTGCGTGGGAGCCGCAGCACAGCCGTCGGCCAGTTCACGTCGGGCGCCCTGCGGGTGCTGCGGGCACATTATCCGGACGCTTCAGGGCAGCCCTCGTTCACGATCCTCAACCCGGGCGGCGGCTACCTCGGCGGGGACTCGTACTCCACGCGGATCGATGTGCTGGCCGGCGCGTCTGTGCTGCTCACCACACAGTCCGCGACGAAGGTCTACCGGACGCCGCAGGGCCCCGCCCAGGCTTTCCAGCACTTCGATCTTGGGCCGGGCGCGCGGCTCGAGTCGGTCCCTGACGCACTCATCGCCTACCGCGATGCCCGCTACCACCAGGACACCCTCGTCGAGATGGCTCCGGATGCGTCGCTCGCACTCGCTGAGATTGTCACGCAGGGCTGGGCGCCCGACGGCTCCGCGTTCCGATTCGACGAGGTTTCCCTCGTGACCCGCGTCAGGATCTCCGGGCGCCTCGCGGTGGCCGACAACCTTCTCATCCAGCCGGGGGACGGGGGCGCGGGGCCCCTCATGCTCGGCGGACGCTCGCACGTCGCGTCGCTGCTCGTCGTGGACGCAAGAGCCGACGACGGCGCTGTCGCCGCCGTGCGCGCGCTGGTCGCCGAACGCTTCCCAGCACGCGCGGACTCCCCGGGGGTGCCCCTTGTCGGCGTCACGCGCCTCGCCGTGCCGGGCTTCGCACTCCGTGCCCTCGCCGACTCCACCCAGTGTGCCGAGGCCGTGATCCACGGGGTGCTCGACTGGATGCGCGCCACCTGGCACGGTCAAGGCCCGCTGAACCTGCGGAAGCTCTGAGACCGCCCGCCACACCTGGATGACGCCGTCATGCCGCACGCACCGTGCAGATCCCTTCCACGCCCGAACGAGACGCTCGCCGCTGTGATAGACCGGACGGCATGACGACAGCGGAACAAGTCGGCGGGGCGTCCGCCGCGCAACCCACACCGGGCGACGCCGGGGCCCGGCTGCGGGTTCGCGTCCCCATGCGCTGGGGTGACATGGACGCCTACGGCCACATCAACAATGTGCAGATCGTGCGGATGCTGGAGGAGGCCCGCATCGCCGCCTTCGGCCCTCCCGGCGGCACCGGCGCGTCCGGCGTCGATGCGTTGGTTCCCCTGTTCTCGGACGTCCCCGCGGGGACGCTCGCCCTCGTCGTCGAACATCGCGTGCGCTACGTCAAGCCGCTCGACTACCGGAACGTCGCTGCCGAGGTGGATGTCTGGGTGAGTGGGCTCAAGGCGGCCGCCCTGACGCTCGACTATGTCATCCACGATCCGGTCGACGGCCACGAGTGCGTGCGCGCGACGACGTCGCTTGCCTTCGTCGACGAACGCTCCGGGCGGCTCCTGCGCCTGACGGAAGAGCAGCGAGGCCGCCTCGCACCCTATGTGGGGAAGGGCCTATTCGAGCGCTGAGGGCCGTGCGCCGTCCGCGAGCCTCAGCCCTCGCACAGGCCGATGAAGGCTCCCAGCTCTTCGAGCGTTGCCGGCTTCGAGGGCAGATAGGCCGTCAGGCGCTGCGAGCGGACGACGACGGCGCGCCACATCGCTCGCGAGACCGCCACGTTGATCCGGTTCCTGTTGAGGAGGAACTCCATCCCGCGCGGAGCTTCGGACGGATCGGAAGATGCCATCGAGACGATCGCGACGACGGCTTCCTGCCCCTGGAACCGGTCCACTGTGCCGACCCGCGTTTCGCCGAGCCGTGACGCATCGAGGGCCGAGCGGATGAGGTTGACCTGGGCGTTGTACGGCGCCACGACAATGATGTCCTCGGGAACGAGCGCGCGCGTGGCGTGCCCGTCGTGCCACGTGAGGCCGAGGTGCTTCCGGACCTGTCTCACGACTTCGGCAGCCTCCTCGCTGGAGGCCGTCGCGTTCCCGGCATGCTCCACGAACACGGTTTCGACGCCCGCTGCGGCACCTTCGAGGGAGCGCCCGTGCGCCGGCGGTGCCGACGTGAGGCGATCCGCGTACGAAAGGCGTGAGATCTTCTCGCACAGCGCGGGCGACATGCGCCACGACTGGGGGAGGAAGTAGCCGAAGTCTTCGGGGAGGACCGCTTCACTGTCGGCGAGCCAGCCGAGCGCTGACTTGTCGACCGGTTCCGGATGCTGCCCCTGGCTCACCTGGGGGAGCTGCTGCGGGTCGCCGAGGAGGAGCAGTCGGGACGCGGCTCGGCTTACGGCAATCGTGTTCGCGAGCGAGAACTGGCCTGCCTCGTCGACGACGAGGAGGTCGAGCGAACCGGCCGGGACCGATGAGCCGGTCATGGTCCACGCGGTCCCGCCGACGAGGCATCCACCGGGGACACCGAGGAGCGTGGAGACGTCCTTGTCTCCCACAAGACTCCAGGGGACCTGGGCCTCCGAGGCCGCGCCGTCTTTGAGCTTCTTCGCCACGCGGTCCGCGGGGACTCCTGCCTCGATCGACCTGCACAGCACGTTTTCGACCACAGCATGAGAGTTGCCGACGACGCCGACCTTCCAGCCGGACGCGACGAGACGCTCGATGACCCGGCTCGCCACGAAGGTCTTCCCGCTTCCGGGAGGACCTTGGACGGCGAGGTAGGACCGGTCGAGCAGCCGGACTGCCGCCTCGATCACCGCAGGCAGCTCCGAAGCGTCCCGGGCCGCCGGAAGGGGAACCCCACCGCGGGTCCTCGGCGAAATCCGCCGGAGGAGGTCGACGGAGGGCTGCTCGAGCATCTCGGGGAGCGCCTCGGCGGCCCGGACCGCGAGCTCCCGCTGGGCAGCCTCGATGCTCTTCGAATCGGGTGGCGGGTCCTCCGTGAGCGCGACCGGGAGCTGGTCGTAGGGCTCCATGCCCTTGCGGGTCTTCTCGAAGACGTCCAGAACGTCATCTACTCCGTCGGAGCCCACGGAGAGGAGCACCGTCCCTGGGATGCCGTTCCGGCCGAGGCCTTGGGCGTCCGTGGGCTGGAGCGGAGCAGGAAGCGGCTGGGCGAACTCCCGAAACCACTTTCGGCTCGTGCGGAAGTCCGACCCGGGTGCGATCTGCCCCTTGAGCCTCACGGTGCGCGCCCACGTCTGCTTGTCCGGCTTCCAGTCCTCCAGGACCTCGGCCTCGCGCACAAGGAACGCGTCGCGGACCGCCTCGAGCTCGGCGAGCGGGCGCTCGAGCCGGTCGAAGTGGGCCCACCAGTACGACTTGCGTTCCCTCGGGTAGTAGCGGACTGCGGCGGCGAGCAGCGCGATGGCCGTGTCGTTCGCGCGCTCGTGGCCATCTCGCGTTCCTGCCTCGGTGCCGTCGCTTCCACGGCGTTCGAGGTACTCGAGCAGCGGCCTCTCCGCGGGTTCGGGCTCGACGACGATGGCCGGTTCCGACACTTCCCGCGAGAGGGCTGGCGCGCCGGGCCGCAGCGCCGCGAGCCCACGAAGCCAGCGATCGAGCCGCAGTGTGGAGAAGCAGTCGTCCTCGTTGTAGTCGAGGATGAGGTCCAAGAGGCGCTTGGCCTCGACCTCGTCACCGTCGGCCCGTGCAGTGCAGAAGGCCGCGTACATCTCGACGGATCCGGCCGCGCTCTGGAGCTCGGAGGTCCGGAGGTCATCGCCCATGTAGAGCGGTTCGAGCTTCTTGATGGAGTATGAGCGCTCCGAGATGCGGATGCTGTGTCTGACCGTCTCGTAGAGGTCCACGAGCAGCCCCTCGCGCAGCCACGTGTCGATCACGTCCTCGGCGGCGGCGTGCCGTTGGGAGAGACGTCGCAGCGCGGTCTTCTCGTAGGCCGCGTAGTGGTAGACGTGCATCCGAGGGTGGCGGGCCCGCCGGTATTCGATGTAGTCGACGAACGCGAGGAATGCGGCCTTCTCCTCGCCCAGCGTGTGGGCGAGGAACGGGCGGAAGCGGGGTTCGCCGTCGTCCGCTGACGGCTCGAGGACGCCGAAGAGGTACTCGATACCCCAGAGGCCCGTCGCGGCGTCCTGCCACAGCGGGTCGCCCTCGAAGTCGAAGTACACATCGCCCGGATCCGAGGGCGGAAGCGCGCCGATGGTGTGCTGCGGCAGGACCTTGAACCGGACTTCGTGGGCGGGCTCGTCGCCGTGGGCGGGGGCGAGAGCTCCGCCGTCGCCCGATTCGAGCCCCGTCTGGAAGCGAGCCTGATCGCGGAGGCGCGCGAGAGTTGCGTCGTCGTGGGGTTCGGGGACGGCAGCAAGATCCTCGATGGTCCGGATCCCTGCCTCGCGCAGCTTCTTCCGGCGCGCGAGGTTCATGCCCGCGACGAGCAGCACGTCCCGATGTTCGGCGACCTGGACCGAGCAGTAGTCGCAGCGGCCACAGGCTGCGACGTCTGGCATGTCCCACAGCGCAGGCTGGCCCAGCGCGAGGTGCCCGGCGACGAGGTCGGCGACCCTTCGCCGTCGTTCGCGATAGGCCGGAAGCAGGTCGGGCAGGCTGAATGACGCCTCCTCGCGCGTGCCGAGGATGAGCGTCACCTCGTCCGACGGCGGGAAGCCGGCTTTGGCGAGCTGCTCGCCGTAGGCAGCGAGCTGGAGGAGCGCCTCGACTTTCGCGTGGCGGGCGAGCTTTGTGTCGAACACCTGATAGTGGCCGTCCGCCTGCCGGATGAGGAAGTCGGACCGCCCGTGGAAGCGCCCGTCGAAGAAGGCGGCCTGGTAGACGACGTCCGCGCCTGCCCTGAGGGCCTCGAGCGACTCCGCCTGCTTGGCCTCGAGCACCTCGCGTTCCATGGTCTCGGCCGGCACGATCTCGGCCACTCCTGCCCTGCGGCCCGGGGACCACATCCCGTAGCGGCGCTTGAACTCGTCGAGGATCGAGAGCTCGTAACGATCGCCGAGGAGGGCAGCCCGCTCCCGCATCGGATCGCTCACGACGAGCTGCGGCACGCGGCCCAGCTTCTCGTCGAGCTGCCGGAGCAGCGCGAATTCGCACTTGGCCGCCGTCACAATGTCCGAGGCGGACAGCACCGGCTCGGTCTGGCCCCCGAGAAAGAACATGGGACTCCTTCCACTCCCTCGTATCCATGAGATCACTCGGGTCAGACATTTTTGGCCGTGCCGCCTGCGGCAAACCGTAGTCTGCAATTAAGATGCTGGATACCCAGAGCATCCACTCTGGGACGGCTGGCCTGTGACGGCACAAGGGTGCGTCACAGTCAGTCACCTTGTCTCGAACCAGCTGGTAACCCGAAAGCATGGGGAGGCAAGGTGTGATCCACGCAATGAGAGGGGATGGGATGGCGAAGAACGCCTCCGAGAAGCTGGATGCTCGACTCAAGGCGGTGCTCGACGGGCTGGCCGAGGCCCGATGGGCGGGGGAGAACCCGAACGCCGGAACCGTCCTCGCCCAGGCCGTCGAGCTCGTGCCGTTCGATGAGAACGAGTCGACGCTCCTGTCCGGCGGGATTCCGCGGGGCCACAAGGCGCTCACGACGGCCACGGCCAAGCTCGTGAAGGCGGGCTGGATGGTCAAGGGGCGCTCGGGCTGGTCGATCACGGACGAGGGGCTCCGCGCACTCGTGGCGTTTCCGACCGTCGACACGCTTGCCCAGGCGCTCGCCGAGGGGACCCCGATTCCTGCGGGGGTAGCGGTGCCCGCAGAGTCGCCGGTCAAGAAGAAGGCTGGAAAGAAGCGGACGGCGGCGCAGAAGGTTGCCGAGAAGGTCGGCGAAGCCGCGGAGGTTGTCGCGGAGGCGGCCGAGGCGCTTGTCGCCGAGGAGGCTGCGGAGTCCGAGGCTGCCGAGTCGGACGTGCTGGCATTCGGCGCGCCCGAGTCGAATGGTGCTCAGGCTCCCGTCGCCCAGCCCCATTCAGTGGCAATCGCAGGTGATTTCGGCGCTGCCCTGGGTGCGGAGGCCGACTGGGAGCCGAGCCTCGACGCGGTCCAGATGGGCCTCGACCCGAAAACGTCCCTGTGGCGCCGGACGGTCGAGCTTCCGCCCGGAACCTACACGTTCAAGATCGCCATCAACCGTTCGTGGGACGAGAACTACGGCGCGTTCGGCTTCCCGAATGGTGCGAACCACGAGCTCAAGCACGACGGCGGCCCCGTCACCATCGAGTACAACCACCAGACCAAGGACGTTGCCTTCTCCTGACCTCTACGGGCCTCGACTGCCCGGCGGCTGTCATCCGGAGCGATCAGGAGGACAGCCGCCGGGCAGTCGTTTCCTGTGGCACTGCGGTTATCCACATAGCCGATCCAGGACGGCGGCTGCTGGCTCCGGCCGGTTAGGGTCAGAGCGTCGCACCATTCGTCCTATGGGGGAGCCATGTTGCCGCGCGCGCCTCGCGCTGCCCGCCGTCGCGGGAAGCTGCATCGATCTGTCTCGATCGTCGTCGTCGGTGCCGCCACCGTGCTCGCGGCGTGGCTCGCAGGGATCATCGATCCGCCTGGGCTTGCCTCGCCGGCCCCATGGGCGTCCTCCCAGATCGGGAGCGTCCCTGCGGAGCGGCTCGTCGCCGCGAGGGCCGCGCTCGGACGGATAGGTGTCGAAGGGCGTGCGCCCAAGACGGGATACACGCGGGAACGCTTCGGCGAGGCCTGGGACGACGTCGACCGGAACGGCTGCGACACGAGGAACGACGTCTTGGCCCGCGACCTCCGCGACGTCGTCTTCGCGAGGGGCTCGGCGCGGTGCGTCGTCTCTTCCGGCACGCTCGACGATCCGTACACGGCAAAGCGCATCAGCTTCGCCCGGGGGGAGCGCTCGGCCGTTGTCCAGATCGATCACGTCGTGCCGCTCTCGGATGCGTGGCAGAAGGGCGCCCAGCGCTGGTCGGCGGAGAGACGGCGCGCCTTTGCGAACGATCCGGCCAACCTCCTCGCGGTGGACGGCCCCGCCAATCAGGAGAAGGGCGACGGCGATCTCGCGACATGGCTCCCACCCCAGCGCGCCTACCGCTGCGAATACGCCGTTCGGGTCGTGGAGGTCAAGGCCGAGTACGGGCTCTGGATGACGGACGCCGAGCACCGCAGGGCGGCCGATCTGCTCGGCCAGTGCAAGGCGGCCTGAGGGATGGAGTTAGCCGAGGTAGGGCTTGACCGCTGCGATGAGCTGGTCGCGGACCTCGACGGAGGAGAGCGAGAGGTCCACGGTCGCTGCTCCCAGACGGTGGCCGGCCGTCACGAACGACTCCGCGAGGGAGCAGCCGACTGCCGGATAGAGCAGAAGCCCACCGGCGGACGTAGCGAGCCGGTCGCGGGAGGCCTCCTGGGCCCGAACGCACGTGTACAGCTCGAAGAGGTGGCCGCTGCGCAGCGTCTCCTTCGCAAGGAGCCCGGCCGTGAGCGCGGGAGCGAACTTTGTGTCGAGGATGAGCCGTCGTCCCCGGATGGTGTCGTCGATCCAGACGTCCGTGACCAGGTGCGGGAGGACCGCGGCGAGGCCCATTGTGGCCTCGCTCGCCTTCCAGTCGACCTTCCTGCCCCGCTGGACCGTCCAGCCGCGACTGGTTCCATGGGCGATGTAGAAGCCGCCGACGGCGCGTTCGAACAGATGGCGGAACTGCCGCTCCGACAGGTCTCCGCGCCCGTGGCCCGGAGTCATGTAGCCCGATGGCAGGGCGAGCTCGAGGGCGAGCTTCGCGGCGAGCAGTACCGACCGGTCGCGGGCGTCGTTGCGGGTGATCCGGATGTGGGCGTTGCGGTCGCCTGCACGCCGGTCGAGGAGGCCTACGCCGAGGCCTCCGAGGCGCCGGGACTGGGCCTTGCAGCGACGGGAGAGCTCTTCGTCCGGGCACAGCGGCGCGACCGATTCGAGGGCAGTCCGGATCATCCGGTTGCGAGGGGTGTCGGCCGTGAGCTCGTCGAACCTGCACGCCACGAGCCCCCGGGACAGCAGCTGATGGGATTCGGTGCGCAGGGTGTCGATTCCGCCACGCACCCGGCTGAGGTCGCGGGCGGTGCGAGCGAACGACGGCGTGAGCGGTCGCCTCAGGCGGTCCTCGGTGCTCGCCACGAGGAGCTCGGCGAGCAGCTCGGGCAGCTTCTCGGGGTAGTCCTCGATCCCGTCGAACGCCTCGGGGCCCGACTGGTAGAGCTCAGACGCATAGAGCAGGAGGAGCCAGACATTCCGGATGGGGATTTCCGCTCCGTCGACGGCGACGAGACCGGGACCGTCCGGCGTCGTCCTCCAGCCAGAGCTCGTCACACGAGCCCTTCCGTGAGGGCCTCGGTGGCCGCCGCAGCCTTTGCTGGGTCGTCGAACCAGTACTCCTCGAGCGTTGGGACGATCTCGGTGTCCACGACGCCCCGGAACCAGTCCGGGAACGAGGTCACTCGCTCCTCGGCGGGCGGGGTCACGAAGCTGTGGCCGAGGCGGAACTCCCCGCCCAGGGCCGGATCCTCGGCGATCCGCTCATTGAGCGCCTGGAACCGGGTGCGGACCAGTTCGAGATGCTCGGGAGGCACGTTGTGACGATTCGACATCCACGCCTGCCATGCATCGTTGACGTTCGGCTCAAGCGAGACGAAGGCGAAGCGACGGCGGAACGCAAGGTCCATGATGGCGAGCGAACGGTCCGCGAGGTTCATCGTGCCGATGATGTACAGGTTGCTCGGCACGTGCACCGACTCGGAACCCGAGCGCGGATACGCAAGCTGCAGCGATTCGCGGGGCGAGCGTTTGCCCGCCTCGATGAGAGTCAGGAGCTCGCCGAAGACCTGCACGGGGTTCCCGCGGTTGATCTCCTCGATGAGCATCACATGAGGTACGTCAGGGTTGGCGTTCGCGCGCTCGACCATCTCGAGGAAGGGGCCGTCCACGAGCGTCAGCTTGCCGTCCGAGCCGGGCCGCCAGCCGCGCACAAAGTCCTCATAGCTCGAGTTCGGATGGAACTGCGTGGCGCGGAGGGCAGACTTGTTGTCCTTGGTGCCGATCAGGGCGTACGCGAGCCGCCGTGCGAGCCAGGTCTTGCCGGTGCCGGGAGGGCCTTGGAGGATGAGGTTCTTCTTGGAGCGCCAGCGCGCGAGGTAGCTGTTGAGCGCTGGCTCCGGGATGAAGCACCCGTCGGTCACGATGTCGTGCACGGTGTAGCTCGCCTGTGGCGAGATGGGCGTGGGGTCGTCGTCCTCGACTTCGGGCGCCTCGGCCGCCTCGGCATGGGCCCCTCGGCCATCGCGCTCGAGGTACGCCGTCCACGAGAGTTCGGGGAAGGAGTGCACCGCGAACTGCGGGTCCTCGAACTTGGAGGCAAGGGTGTCGAGGAGCTGCACGTACGCGATACCGTCGGCCGCGAAGAAGTCCTGATCGAGCATGAGCTCGGTCTTGAGGTACTGCCGGGAGCGGCCGTCGAGCGGGACGAAGTTCCACGGCCTGATCCAGAAGAGGCCCATCGTGAGCTTCGTGCCGACGCGGTAGATGTCACGCGCGCGGCTGTAGGCGTCAGCGAAGCGGAGGCGCTCGTGGTCCTCGCTCGAGTCGGCGGCCGCGAGGGCGCACTCGAACACGTCCCAGAGGGTGTCGATGTCGTCCTTGTGCCGGGTGGCGGCCGTGGGGAAGAACCACGAGTTCTGGTTGTTCAGCAGCGGGATGCCGTCGAAGCTCGTCGGTGCCGGGGTCCGCACGCCGAGGAGTTCCGCCCAGCCGGTGGCAATCTCGGTGCGCTTCTCCGGCGTCGCCCCCCGATTGAAGGTGCCCATCACTGTGAAGGGGCAGATGTCCCGAAGCGGCATGGGGTTGTCCCGGCGGTCCCGGTCGACGAGGAAGCCCAGTTCCTCGTGACGGTCCTGCATGTCCCTCAGGTGCCCGAGGAGCTCGGGGCGGCGGGTGCGGTAGGCGAGGAGCGCCGTCGCCATCTCCTCGTAGAACGCCGTCCACTCGAAGCGCTGCTCGGGCTTGGGGTCTGCATCGGCGAATCGCTTGGCCCAGGCCGGGTCGTTGCGGAACCTGTCGACGTCCTGGGGCTCCTTCCAGAACGCGAAGCGGATCAGGGCCTCGCGCATCCAGTGGCTCGGAGTGACCTTCCAGATGGTGTGGCGGCCAGTGTAGAAGTACCACTCGCGGGGCTTCTTGAGGCGTGTCCAGTCGACCTCGACGCGGCGGCCGTCTCCGGGGTTCGCGGTCACGACGCCGATCGCCTTGATGCTGAGGACTGGCACCGCGTGGCCGCGCGGGTCGAACGGCAGGCCGTCCTTGCGGACGTAGGTGGACTTGATGGCGATCTGATCGCCGACCTTCATCGACTTGACGGTCTCGAGGTAACGGTCTTCGAAGCCGTTCTCCCAGATTCCTTCGGTCACGAACCGGTCGGTCTGGTCCTGGGGGTCCCGGTCAGAGTAGTACGACCCGACGAACCAGTACTGGCCTTCGGGGACGCTCGCATCCGCCATCATTCCTGCTCTCTGCGCGTGCTGGGGGTGGGCACCCCAGAATTAGATCACGGGAAGATGAAGTAGCGGCTAACAGGGGAGGAGTCCAGCCGGAGGGCAGATGCGGGCCACAGCAGGATCATTTCCGCGCAGGCTTGGCCTCTATGTCAGCGACTCGGAGCGAGACGATTTCGCGGAGCACGTCGTCCGGCACCGGGTGCTCGGCGGAGAAGCGAAGCGTTCCCTTGTCCCAGTCGAAGCCCTCGAGCCTGTCCGCAAGGCGGGAGAAGACCTGGCCGCTGAACGGGTAGATCGCGAGGTGCTTCTTGGTCTCGAGCGCGCTGAGGAACGCCTTGCCGTGGACCATGAGTGCGGGCATGGCGTAGCTCGTCCCTTCGGTGGCGTCGGGGACCACTTCCCGCGCGACGGCCACGACGCGCTCGAGGGTCTCGCGGTTCGGTCCCGACAGCGTCGCAAGGTAATCAGTCACGGTTCCCATGGGGCCCATGATGGACCTCGCGGAGCCAGATGCAACCCTCGGCGCCTTACTTCCGCACCCGGTAGTGCAGGTGGGCGAAGCCGCTTGAGAATGTCGTCGCTTCAATGAGTTCGAGGTCCACCCGGAAGCCCGGCATTGCGGCGGTCCCGCCGCCCACCGACACTGGGGCGGGGAACAGGTGCACCTCGTCGATCAGCGAGGCCGCAAATGCGGGGGCGGCCAGGCCCCCGCCGCCGATCACGAGGTCGGTCTCGGCCGTCTCCTTGAGCTCGCGGACCGCAGCCGGCTCGAAGCGTGGCTCGAGGCGCATGCGCGACGTGTCGGTCTCCGTCAGCGTTCCCGAGAACACGATCTTCTCCGCGGCTCGCCACAGTTTGGAGAAGTCGGCCACGGCGGGCGAGGCGTCCTCGGCGAACCTGGGGTCATCCCACACCTTCATCACCTCGAACATCCGTCGTCCGTACAGGTACGTGCCGACCGGCCGGAGGAGGTCATTGACGTAGGCGTGCAGTTCCTCGTCCGGGACCGCCCAGCCGAACTCGGCGTCCCGGTCGGCTATGTAGCCGTCCACAGAGGTGATCGCGCTGTAGATGAGCTTGGCCATGCTCTCCTCCTCGAGGGCTGCCGGGATCGGGACTCAGAGCGATGCGAGGGCGTCCGGGATGAGGGTTTCCCCCTGATTGAAGCCGATGAACTTGCCCACTGTGTTCGGCATCCCGAGCACCGTCGCGACGACGGCTGCCACGTCGTCCCTGCTGACGTTCCGTGAATCGGTGTGGTCCGCGAGGTCGATCCTGCCCGACCCCGGCTCCCGGGTGAGGGTGCTCGGTGCGACGATCGTCCAGTCCAGCGACGTCGAGCGCAGGTAGTCGTCGGCGGCAGCCTTCGCCTCGGCGTAGGGGAAGAACGAGTGGTCCGGCGGGACTCCGTGGTCCTTCCGGGCACCGAGGTACGAGACCATGACGTACCGCTGCACTCCAGCGCTGGCGGCGGCGTCCATCGAGCGGATGGCAGCGTGGCGGTCCACGGCGTACGTGCGTGCCGGGCTTCCGCCGCCGGCCCCGGCTGACCACACGACCGCGTCGTAGCCGTTGAGCAGGTCGGCGAGCTGAGGGGTGTCGAGCTGCTCGACATCGGCGACGACGGGGTGGGCACCCGCCGCCGTCACATCCGTGGAGTGCTCCCGGTTGCGGATGACCGCGCTCACGAATTCTCCCCGTCCGGCGAGGATCGGCTCGAGTTTGAGTGCGACCTTTCCGTGCCCGCCGATGACTGCGATCCGTGCCATGATCGGTCTCCCTCCCGTGCCTTCTGCTTGACGCGTTCAGGAGCCACGCTATCGAGCGCTCCGTCCCACTTCTAGGGGCGGGTGCGCCGTGTCGTCCGACGACACGCCGGTCTCACCCCCGTGCGCCGAAGCGAACGCGGGCGAGACCGGCGGCTCGCGGAGCGGGTGCTAGCGGCCGAGCTGCGGATCGCTCGTGAGCGGGCGCCCGTCCTCGAGGCGACCGGCCAGGACGCGCACGAGCGTCGGCTCGGTGGTCGAGGCGACGGTGAGGTCATACCAGCCGCCCTGGGTCGGAACCACCACGGTCTTGGCCTGACCTGCGTTGAGCGTCAAGGCCTGCGACCCTGCACCGTACGCGTCGCTGAGCTTCAGCTCGACCGTCTTCGTGCCGGCGTTCTCCACGCGGAACTGCGCATGCCGCGCGGCCCCGTCCCCGGCGACCGTCACGCGGATGTCCGCGGCCGCCGTCGTCCCCGCGAGCCGCCGGTACCAGCCGGACGGTCCGTGCATCTGCACGTCGTAGGTCGCGCCGAGATTCCAGGAGGCGCTGAGGGACGTGCCCGCACCGATGGTGTACGAGTAGGGGGCTGCGGCGAGGAGGTTCGAGCGGAGCTGGACGTGCGCCCCGAGCTTGCCCGCGTTGGTCCAACGTGCGGTGAGCTTCCCGCCGTCGACCGCTGCCTCGACGCCCAGCGCGTAGCCGAGCGGGCGCGACGCCCGCGTGCCCGGCTCCTGCCTCGGCATCGAGTTGACCGCGGGAGGCGTGGGCACGTAGCTCGGGTGCCGATTCTGGTCCGCGGGCTTGTACGACGACGTGTCCGGCATCGCGGGAACGGTGCTGGCGGTCCCGGCGAAGTCGAAGGCGCTCGTGAGGTCACCGCAGACCGCCCGGCGCCACGCCGAGATGTTCGGCGACTGGGCGCCGAAGCGGGCCTCGAGGAAACGGATGATCGACGTGTGGTCGAACGTCTCCGAGCACACCCAGCCGCCCATGCTCCACGGCGAGGCGACGATCATGGGCACGCGGACACCGAGGCCGAAGTTCCCGGGGACGTCGTTCGCGCCGGCGTAGTACTCATCAGCGGTCGAGACTGTCGAGTCGCCCGGGATCTGCGGCGTGTTGGGGTGCGGGGGGACGACGTGGTCGAAGAAGCCGTCGTTCTCGTCGTACATGATGAACAGCGCGGTCTTGCTCCACACATCAGCGTTGGACGTGAGGATGTCCAGGATGTTCGCCATGTACCAGGCGCCGAAGTTCGGGGGCCAGTTGGAGTGCTCCGTGTAGGCCTCGGGCGCGACGATGTACGAGACCTGGGGGAGGGTGCCCGAGGCGACGTCGTTCCGGAAGATGCGGAAGAGGTCGTCGCCGGCCTTCGCGTTGGTGCCCGTGCGTGCCTTGTCGTAGAGCGGGCTGCCGGGCTGCGCGTTCTGGTACTGCTTGAAGTAGAGGAGCGAGTTGTCGCCGTAGTTGCCGATGTACGCGTTGCTCGTCCAGCCCCAGTAGCCAGCGGCGTCGAGCCCGTCGCCCACGTCCTGGTAGACCTTCCAGCTCACGCCGGCCTTCTCGAGCTGCTCGGGGTACGTGCTCCACGAGTAGCCGACCTCGGCGTTCCACAGGTCGGGGCCGCCGCCGGTGCCGTCGTTGCCGTCCCAGCCAGTGAACATGAAGTACCGGTTCGGGTCCGTGGGGCCGAGGACCGAGCAGTGGTAGTCGTCGCACACCGTGAACGCATCGGCCAGCGCGAAGTGGAACGGGATGTCACTGCGCTCGTAGAACGCCATGGTCGCCTCGGACTTGGCCGGGAGCCACTTGTCGTACTTTCCGTTGTCGAAGGCCTCGTGCGTGAGCTTCCACGAGTGGTCGAGGTCCTCCATGAACTGCATCCCGAGGTTCGGGGCGGTCGGGTGGTAGGGGAGGACGTCGCGGGTCCCGTTGTTCTGGTGCCAGACGATCTCGCCGCTCGGGAGGAGGGCCGGGTGCGGGTCGCCGAAGCCGCGTACGCCTTTGAGGGTGCCGAAGTAGTGGTCGAACGCGCGGTTCTCCTGCATGAAGACGACGACGTGCTCGACGTCCTTGATCGAGCCGGTCGCTCGGTTGGCAGGGATGGACGCGGCGCGGGCAACGCTCTCGCCGAGCATCTGCGAGATCGCAGTGGTTGCGCTTGCGGCGGCCGAAAGCTGGAGGAAGTGACGACGGTTCAAACCAGGCATGGGCAGTGCTCCTTATGGGTTCGGTGCTGCTGCTGTCCCCCGCGGAGGAGCCTGCCATGCGCAGGTGAAGCCCGGGTTGCGTTCCGCTGAAGTCACGCCGTCGAGATGGGAGCCTCGCTCCGGCTGCTACACCCGGGCCGGTTACTACACCTCGAGCCGCTCCGCCTCCCACTCGTCGAGGAGCTCCGGCAGCCGCGCCATGAGGAACCGGTAGAAGCGGCCCATCTCGTCGACCCGGGCCCGCGCCGGGGAGTCCTCCGGCAGGGCCTCGACGGTTGCCTCGGCGAGGTCGGCCAAGCGCTCGTACACCGGGTTCTGCCGGAGCGTGACGACGTACCAGGCGTTGTCGGGGAGCGCGTACCGGTCGCGCCGGCTGCCCGGCTGCGAGACGCGGTGCACGAAGCCGAGCGTCTGCAGGTACCGCACGGCGCCCGAGACGGCGGCCGGGCTCGCGGCGAGCACCTCCGCGAGCTCGGCGGCGGTGAGCGCGCCGTCCGGCGACACCACGAGCGCCATGAGCGCGCGGGCCGGCATCTTCGGGAACCCGGCAGCGGCGAGGACGGCCGCGGAGGTCTCCGCCGAGCCGGGCATTCGGGCTGAGTCTGTCATGCCGTTCCTATTTCCCTGCGGCGCATGAGCGCAAGCGATACGAGGGCCAGGACCGCAGCGACGGCGAGCATCCAGAAGCCGCCGCTCCAGTCCGTTCCCGTGCTCGTGACCACGGGGGTGTGGGTGAAGGGGGAGATGTCCCTGATCTTCTCGTCGAAGCCGAGCATGCCGCCGTAGATCCCGAGCACGACGCCGAGGCCGAGCAGCGCCCATCCCGCCGGGATGGTGGCGCGCGGCCAGACGACGAACACCGCGGCGGGAAGCGCGAGGTAGATGAGCGCGGCGGGCAGCTGGGCGAGCGCGGTCTGCCAGACGTCGCCGACGGCGGTCGAGGTGTCGCCCGAGGCGACGAGGGAGACCCACGCGCCGAGGGCCGTGAACCCCATGACGAGCACGACCGAGATGGCGCCGAGCCCCACGAAGCTCCCGAGCCAGCGCGCCCGGCCGACGGGTTCCGAGAGGACGAATTCGGCGGTTCCGGCGGCCTCCTCCTGCCGCATGCGGAGCACGGCCTGCACGCCGCACGCGGCCGCGAGGACGCCCGCGATCTCGAACAGGGCCGCGACGAGGAGCTGCGTCATGGACGTTCCCTGCGCCTCGACCATGGCCCGGAGGGCGTCGGTGATCGACGCGTTGCTCGAGAGGGTGGACTGGATCGCCGATCCGAGGGAGCCCGTGATGAGTCCGGTCGCGAGGCCGCCGAGGCACCAGCCGACGATGGTGCCCTGCTGGAGCCGGAACGCGAGCGCGAAGGTTCCGCGGAGCGAGGCGCGCGCATCGGGTCGTCCCGCGCGTCCTGCGAGGACGCTCGCCCCGACGTCGCGCCTCGCCATGATGAGGACGACGACGCCGATGCAGGCCGCGGCGAGGCCCACCGGCAGGAGGAGCGGCCAGAGGCGGTTGCCGGTGTAGGCGAAGGTCTGCTGGCCCCAGCCGGTGGGGGAGAGCCAGCTCGGCCACGCCGCGGTCACGGTCATGCCGTCCGCGCTCACCGTGCCGGTCGCGTCGCCATAGCCGCGGAGCAGGTACGCGAGCATCACGAGCGCGGCCGCAATGCCGTTCGCGGCGCGGGACGTGCTGAAGAACTGGCCCGCGAGGAGGCCGACCCCAAGGAACGCGAAGCCCGCGGCCCCCGTTGCCAGGCCCGCCACGAAGGACCCGGCGGGATCCAGCCCGCCGGCGATGAATCCGAGCGCGACAGCCACGGAGACGAGCGCATCCGCCACGAGCCCGTGCAGAACTGTCGCCGCCAGCGGCGACCAGCGGCCCGCCCCGGTCGCTGCCACGAGCTCGGCCCGCCCCGACTCCTCCTCGGCGCGGGTGTGCCGTACGGCCATGAACGTGTTCATGAGGCCCGCGAGGAGAGCGAGGAACGCGTAGATCTCGAAGAACGTGAACGAGTCGAGCGCGGGTCCGCGGGCGAGGCCGCGCAGCACGAGGATCGCGGGCGTCGCTGTCGCGAGCTGCAGCACCTGGGCGCGGGAGGCCTCGTCGCCGAACGTCTTCGCGATTGCAGAGACCGAGAAGAGGCCGAGCACGCCGATCGAGAGCACCCAGACCGCGAGCTGCAGCCGGTCGCGGCGGAGCCGCTGCCGGTACAGGATCCAGAGCGTGGACATCTCAGGCCCCCGTCCGCGCGGCGGAGCGATGACGACGGCGGTGCGGGGCGCCGTCGTCCGCTGGCTCCGGTGCCGCCGGGGTGACGTGATCCCCGTAGTGGCGGAGGAAGAGTTCCTCGAGCGACGGCGGCGTGACGAGGAGGCCCTTGACCCCGAGGCTGCCGAGGAGGGGAAGGACTTCGTGGACGCGGTCGGAGTCCGCGCTGAACTTGATCCGGCCCTCAGCGACCGTGAGGTCGTGGACCTGGCTCAGGGCATTGAGCGAGGTCGGGTCGACGCTGTCCTGCCAGAACGAGATCTCGGTGCGGGTGAGGTGGCGCAGCGAGTCGAGGGTGCCGCCGTCGACGATCCGGCCCGAGCGGATGATGCTCACACGGTCGGCGAGCTGTTCGACCTCCGAGAGGATGTGGCTCGAGAGGAGCACGGTCACCCCGTTCTCCCGAGCCAGGCGGCGGATCTCCCGCGTGAAGACGGACTCCATGAGGGGATCGAGGCCGCTCGTGGGTTCGTCGAGGAGGTAGACCTCGGCGGGTGTCACGAGGGCCGCGATGAGGGCGACCTTCTGGCGGTTGCCCTTCGAGTACGCGCGGCCCTTCTTGGTCGGATCGAAGTCGAAGAGCTCGCACAGGTGCCGCTTGCGCTCGCGGTAGGCGGCGTCGTCGGAACCGCCCCGGAGGCGGGAGACGAGGTCGATGGCCTCGCCGCCGGACAGGTTGGGCCAGATGCTCACATCCCCGGGGACACTCGCGATGCGGCGGTGGAGTTCGACGGCGTCGGTCCACGGGTCGCGGCCCAGCAGGCTGGCGCTGCCGGAGGACGCCCGCGCGAGCCCCAGCAGGATGCGCAGCGTCGTGGACTTCCCCGCGCCGTTCGGGCCGAGGAAGCCGTGGATTTCGCCCTCGCGAACCTCGAGGTCGAGGCCGTCGAGCGCTTTGACGTGGCCGAAGCTCTTGTGCAGATCGGTCGTCTTGATGACTGCGTCCATACCCGTCAGTGTGCACTTGTTTCAGAATTTTGTGAAGGTTCCGAAGTGCGTTGGGTGCGAGGTGGGGAATCAGTGAAGGAAGGTCAGGGTCGGGTTTACTTCGGCGGCAGCGAACTCGCGTACTCGACGCCGACCCGCACCCACCGCTCGAGGTCGTCCTCGGAAGCGATCGCTTCCGGGTCGACCCGCAGCCAGCCGTCCATCGGCCGGCCGCGCATGACGGCCAGTTCCACGCCGGGATGCGAGCAGAGCTCGTCGCTCGCGGCGGGATCCGCGCGGAGGAGCATGCCGCCCTGGCCGCTCGCGCTCACGGCCATGTTGCCGCCGATCATGAACGCGAGGCCGCCGAACATCTTCTTCTCGGTGAAATCGGATTTTCCGGTCAGGACGCCGCGGATCCTGCCTGCGAGCTCGTCGTCGTACGCCACGATGCTCATCCTCCCACGCCCGGTTGCCACGGCAAGCGGCTGGGTATCGAATCGGGTGGAGGAAACGAGACTCGGAGGCGCAATGAGCACATCAGTGGCAGTACTCGGAACCGGCATCATGGGCAGCGGCATGGCGAAGAACCTCGTCAGAGCGGGGTTCGACGTCACCGCCTGGAACCGTCACCGCGAGAAGGCCGAGCCGCTCGCGGAGGCGGGCATCAAGATAGCCAGCGACGCGAAGGACGCGGTCGCCGAGGCGGACTTCGTCCTCACCATGCTCTTCGACGCGGACGCGGTCGAGGACGTCATGGGGCAGGCGCTCCCGGCGATGCGCGAGGATGCTGTCTGGATCCAGAGCAGCACGGTCGGGCTGCCCGGCGTCGCCCGGCTCGCGGAGCGCGCCGGCTACGAGGGCATCGCCTTTGTCGACGCACCCGTGCTCGGCACGAGGCAGCCAGCCGAGGAGGGGACGCTGCTGGTCCTCGCGGGCTGCCCGAGCGACCTGCGTGAGCGGGTCCAGCCGGTCTTCGACGCAATCGGCTCGAAGACAGTCTGGGTGGGCGAGCTGCTCGGCGACGGCCACAAGCTCAAGCTCGTCGCCAATTCGTGGGTCCTCTCGATCGTGGGCGCGACGGCCCAGGCCGTGGACCTCACGAAGAGGCTCGGCCTCGACCCCACCCTCTTTCTCGAGACCATCTCGGGCGGGGCCACCGACTGTGCCTACGCGCAGTTGAAGGGCAAGGCCATGATTGCCGGCGAATTCCCGCCCGCGTTCCCGCTCAGCGGGGCGGCAAAGGACGCGCAGCTGATCGTCGAGGCGATGGACTACGCGGGGACGCGTTCCGCGTTCATGCAGTCGCTGGCCGCGCAGTTCCAGGATGCGATCGAGGCCGGCCACGGTTCAGAGGACATGGCGTCCGTGATCACGGCGTTCGACGGCGGTGATCAGGACCGCGCGAGCCTGTAGGAGTGCTCGCGGAGCCGGCGCGTCCACTCGTACGTGCCGGCCG
This sequence comes from Sinomonas susongensis, assembly GCF_005877005.1. GTDB lineage: Bacteria > Actinomycetota > Actinomycetes > Actinomycetales > Micrococcaceae > Sinomonas > Sinomonas susongensis. The sequence continues at coordinate 59,554 of NZ_SSNH01000003.1, forward strand.
TGGGCAGGACGCTGAGCAGCGGATCGAAACGGAGAGCCGTGTCCTGGACGCGGCCCTCTCCGTCGAGTTCGGCTCCGAGCCGCAGCGAGCCGAACCTCCGCCACGGCCCCAAGGGGCTGGCCCAGAAGAGGTCGAGCTCCCACTCGGTGTCTGGCCGGTAGCGCCCGGGCGCACCCGGGTCGGCGCCCCTCGTCGTCGCCCCGAGCAGCACCGGGCCCTTCCGGCCCCGGTACGGCATGAGCGAGGTGAGCCGCGCAGCTCCCGCCGTCCGATGCCACGTCAGCGCGAATCTGTTGGGGACGCGCCAACCGGTCGACGCAAGCAGGACGTCGGCGTCGCCGTCGTCCGTGTGGAGGCGGACCGCGAGGCCGACGATGTCCGGCCACGACACGGGCACGCCGAGCGAGCGCGAGAGACGCGCGGTGACCGGCGTCGTGCCCGGGGTGTCCAGGAAGTCGATGCCCGACGGCGGGCCGCCGCCTACGCGCTCGAGCGTCCCCTTGAGCAGGACACCCTGCGGATGGATGGGGCGGCGCGGGCGGAACGTCTTGAGGACGTCGAAGGCGCCGGCGAAGAGCTGCCCGAGGAGATCGGTCGGATGCGTCACTTGTTGCAGTCTGCCAAAGACGGTCCTGTTGTCATAGGGCAAGCATCGCCGACCTTATTCAACCGCCTCCCGCCGACTGTCGCGGCGGCCTACGGTGGGAGCATGACGAACCCCCGCACCATCCGCGGTGCCGTGCTGAACACGATGGGCGCCGAGCCTCCGTACGCGGACAGCCGCCCCATCACGATCGACGAGCTCGACCTCACCGGTCCCGGCCCGGGCGAACTGCTGGTCCGCATCGAGGCTGCCGGACTGTGCCACTCGGACCTTTCGGTCGTGAACGGCTCTCGCCCGCGGCCGCTGCCGATGCTCCTCGGGCATGAGGCGGCGGGGATCGTGGAGGCAGTGGGTCCGGGCGTGCAGTCGGTGCGGGTGGGCCAGCGCGTCGTCATGACCTTCCTGCCCCGCTGCGGCGAATGCGCCGCGTGCAAGACGGAGGGACGGCTGCCGTGCTCGGCGGGCAGCGCATCCAACGCGGAGGGGACCCTCCTGACGGGCACCCGCCACCTTGAGCGCGGCGGGGAGCCGGTGGCGCATCACCTCGGGGTCTCCGGCTTCGCGACGCACGCCGTCGTGGACGAGCGCTCCATCGTGCCGGTGGGCGACGACGTCCCGCCCACCGTCGCCGCGCTCCTGGGCTGCGAAAGGATCCCCTCGATGTCGGCGTCCGGCATGTCCCGCTTGTACGCGTCGGCCACGGTCTTGAAGCCTGCGGCCATCCCAAGCACCAGTCGGGTGTAATCCGGTGCCAGCGCCTCGATGACGCCGGTCACGAGCTGGGGGAGAACCTCGCGCAGCGCCTCGATCTGTTCCGGCGTGCCGCCGGCGAACGAAACCGACACACCCTCGTCGAGCCGAACCAGCGATTTCAAGGACTCCTTGAACATCTTCGTGGCCGCGGGGTCGTCGGGCTCCCATGAGAGGGTCGCCGTCAGGATCCCGATGCCGCGCTGGACCATTTCAGTGTCGTCGCTCATTGACCCATCATCACCCCGAAGTCAAAGGGGGATCGCGGCCCGCGCCAGAACTGGCCCAACGGACGACGGCGCCGCTCACCCAGGCGCGGCGGGTCGCCGGGCCCCAGTGTCGACTCGGTGATCGACCCTTTACTGATCCCCGCAGAGTGGTCAATACTCCGAAGGGTGCCGAGCACTTCCGAGTTCGAGCGCGCAGCGCCGACTGGCACTGGCGTCGATGTGCCCCACATTGGCCATGACTTCCACCAAGCCCTAGACATCCGAGACAAGCCATCGAACCGAAGCGAACAGGGAAAAGGAGAAGACAGCCGTGTCTGAGAGTGGCAGCGAAAGCGAGAACCCGGCAATCCCGACTCCGACTCCGAAGACGAGTCGGCCCAGGACGATCCACGACTGGTGGCCGAACCAGATCAACCTGCAGGTCCTCCATCAAGGCTCGCCCGAGTCCAGCCCCATGGGCCAGGACTACAACTATGCCGAGGAGTTCAAGAGCCTCGACGTCGAGGCGCTGAGGCAGGACCTCATCGCGCTCATGACCGACTCCCAGGACTGGTGGCCCGCGGACTACGGCCATTACGGGCCGTTCTTCATCCGCATGTCGTGGCACTCTGCGGGAACTTACCGCATCGAGGACGGCCGGGGCGGTGGCGGGAGCGGCGCGCAGCGTTTCGCTCCCCTCAACAGCTGGCCCGACAACGCAAGCCTCGACAAGGCGCGACGCCTGCTGTGGCCCATCAAGCAGAAGTACGGCCGCAAGATCTCGATGGCGGATCTGATCGTCTACGCGGGCAACGTCGCCATGGAATCCATGGGCTTCAAGACCTTCGGGTTCGGCTTCGGGCGGGAGGACATCTGGGAACCGCAAGAGGTCTTCTGGGGTCCCGAGGACACCTGGCTGGGCGACGAGCGCTACACGTCCCCCGGCGACTTCGAGAATCCGCTTGGCGCAGTCCAGATGGGCCTCATCTACGTGAACCCCGAAGGTCCGCAGGGAAATCCGGATCCGCTCGGGGCGGCGCACGATATCCGCGAGACGTTCCGACGGATGGCCATGAACGACGAGGAGACTGTGGCGCTCATCGCCGGGGGCCACACCTTCGGCAAGACCCATGGCGCAGTCAAGCCGGAGAATCTTGGACCCGAGCCCGAGGCTGCGCCCATCGAGCAGATGGGCCTCGGCTGGAAGAACTTCGCGGGGACGGGCAACGGACCCTACACGCTCACGAGCGGACTCGAAGGTGCGTGGACCAATGAGCCGACCAAGTGGGACAACGGCTTCTACGAGAACCTGATGAAGTACGACTGGGAGGTCACCGAAAGCCCGGCCGGAGCGAAGCAGTTCCGACCCACGAATCCCGAGGCCCAGAACACCGTTCCCGATGCTCACGACCCGTCGAAGCGCCACGCGCCGATGATGCTGACCACTGACGTGGCCTTGCGGGAAGACCCGATCTACGGGCCGATTTCCCAGCACTACTACGAGCACCCGGAGGAGCTCGCCGACGCCTTCGCGAAGGCCTGGTACAAGCTGCTCCACCGCGACATGGGCCCCGTCACCCGCTACCTCGGCCCGTGGGTCCCGGAGCCGCAGATCTGGCAGGACCCCGTTCCCGCCGTCGACCATGAACTGGTCGGGGCGAACGATCTAGCGGGTCTCAAGGCCAAGATCCTGGACTCGGGCCTCTCCATCTCCCAGCTCGTCTCGACGGCCTGGGCGTCGGCGTCGAGCTTCCGCAGCACCGACAAGCGCGGCGGAGCGAATGGCGCACGCATCCGTCTCGCGCCGCAGAAGGACTGGGAGGTCAACCAGCCTGCGGAGCTGGCCCAGGTGCTGCAGACCCTCGAGCAGATCCAGCAGGACTTCAACGACTCCCAGACGGGCGGCAAGAAGGTCTCGCTCGCTGACGTCATCGTCTTGGGCGGGGGTGCGGCAATCGAACAGGCGGCGAGGAAGGCCGGTTTCGAGATCATGGTCCCCTTCGCGCCCGGACGCACGGACGCCTCCCAGGAGCAGACGGACGTGGAGTCGTTCGCGGTGCTCGAGCCGAAGGCAGACGGCTTCCGCAACTACCTCCGGGCTGGCCAGAAGCTGCCACCGGAGACGATGCTCGTGGACAGGTCGTTCATGCTCAGCCTGACCGCGCCCGAGATGACCGTCCTCGTGGGCGGGATGCGGGCGCTCGGCGCCAACTTCGGGCAGTCGCAGCTCGGAGTGTTCACGGACCGGCCCGAGACGCTGACGAACGACTTCTTCGTCAATCTGGTCGACATGGGAACGGAGTGGAGGGCGTCCGAGTCCGAGGAGAACGTCTACGAGGGGCGCGACCGGGCTACAGGCGAACCCAAGTGGACGGCCACGGCCGTCGACCTTGTCTTCGGCTCCAACTCGCAGCTGCGCGCGATTGCCGAGGTCTACGCGTGCGACGACGCGAAGGAGAAGTTCGTCCGTGATTTCGTGAAGGCGTGGAGCAAGGTCATGAACCTCGATCGGTTCGATCTGACGCGTTAACCGTCTCTGGATGATGCAAGCAGGCCGCGGTCATCGCGTGATGACCGCGGCCTGCCTGTCTTTGGTCCCAGGTGGCGGCAGGCGCGCCTGGTTAGCGAACGACGACGGCGCAGGGCAAGCTCCGCATCATCGTCGCCTCCAGCGCCCACCGCCACCGGGGACGACGTTGGTGCCTCCTTCCGAGGCCTCACCGGCACGGGCGTGTACGGGTTGGTGGCGGCTGGACCGACCTGTCCTGTTGAGAGGGAGGACCAGGCGTGCCCGCCGCGTCCGGTCGCAACGGATGTTCAGGCGCTGACCGCGAGCGGTGTCGTCGTCTCCTCGACGCGTAGCGATGCGGCTGGGCACTACGCCCTTGATCTGGCGGCCGGGAACTACGTTCTCACCGTGACGGGAGCGGCGTGGCCGCGATGCTCGAGGATGCCGATCACGGTTCGAGCAGGACATGCGCCCCGAGCTGACATCTCGTGCGACACGGGCATCCGCTGAATGCGTTTCTCAGCAACCGGCTCCCCTCAGTGGTGCCCCTTTGGGCACGGCGGCGGCGCGCACCCCTGGGGAGTGCGCGCCGTCGTCGTTCGCGACGACTGGTCGTCCTCCCCTCGCAAGGCGGCTTCGGCGTCGTCGGACGTTTGAGGAGTCGCGGGAGCGACAACTTCGGGGAGCGAGCCCTTCTTGAGGGCGCGTTGCTCCATGTCGGCGACGGTCTTGTCTGCTTCCTGGAGTCGGCCTCGCTGCGCGAGCCATCTCGCGGACTCGGGGAGCTCGAACCGGAGCAGGATCGCGACGACGGCAAGGATCGCGCCGATCCCGTACATCCAGCGCGAGCCATCCTCGAAGCCGGGGCCGGCGGCGGCGAACGGGAGACCAAGGGGCCACGGGGTCGCGGGCGTCGTGAGCCAGAGGCCGAGCCAGATACCGAAGAACGCCCCGAGGGCGGACATGATGAAGATGACGGTGGTGAATTTCGCACGCGAACGCCTTGGTGCGACCTCGCTGATGTAGGTGTTGACGATCGCGAGGTCGGCGCCGATGCCGATACCCGTCACGATGCGGGAGATGGTGAAGTTCAGGTAGTCCGTCGAAAACGCCGTGTACAGGGAGCCCAAGCCGGTGATGAGCATGGTGACCAGCAGCATGTTGCGCCGTCCGATGCGGTCGGCGACCGGGCTGAGAACGAGTGTGCCCACCACGTAGCCCGCGAGGTTGAGTACGACTGGGAGGGGCAGGGCGTCGAGCGCGGTCTCGGGCGTGCAGCCCTTCTGGAGGCTCACGCACGTCTGGATGAACGAGACGTTGATGTCGAAGATGTCGTAGAAGGTGAAAAGGAACCCCAGGCCGATGATGGCGATGAACGACGGTGAGAGCGACCACACCTGAAGGCGGTCGAGCCGGGCGTTGATGCTGCGCGCGGAGACCGCGGTCGGGGCGGCGCTCACCGGCGGCAGTTCTCCGCTGGGATGGACGCGCGGACCGGAAGAGACATGAGCTTCCCTCAATTCACATCGTTGTGACAGGCACTGGATGGGCGTTCGATATTAGAACTGCGTGTTCCCATATCGCCTAGACGAAAGTAGGGTGCTCCCTTGAAGGTTCAAGTGTTTTCTGGGGGCCAGAACGTGACGCAAAACGAGTCGGCCTAGTTCTGGGTAAGCGCCGAGCTTGGTGCTGATCGGCAGTCCTGGCCAGGGCCCTACGCCTACGCATCGCGCTTTTCGGTCGCACGGCGAACGGCGAGAGCATTTGACGGATGTGGCGCGTGGACCGGCGCTCTTGTGACCATCGGTACTTGTTTCGTGCGGCGCAGAGGATGGCGCTATCCCGGTTGAGCTGGTGCCTGTGATGTCTAGGAACGGCCTGTCGGCAAGAGCCGATGTTCGATGGCCCAACTTGTCGTTCGCTAGCCATTTCGGACCCTCACTGAGTGTTTGACCTCCTCGATCCATGGTTGTTTGGGCCTGGGATGCCGGCTTGAACTGCGGCACTAGGAAAGCCGGATGAATGAACTAGGAGTGGGGGATCCGGAGATGGAGTTGTGGAACATTGGCCTCCTCGACCCCGGATCTCAAGCGGGGAGGCGGTTCCGCCGAATCGGTCGCGACCTTCACAAGCCAGGACAAGGATCGTTGACGAAAGAAGGTCTTCGAGTGCATGAACTAGAGCCGGTTCCATGGACGCCAACGGCGCGAAGAACCAACCGGACGGGGCCCGCGAATGACTCTGAGTGAGCAACAGATCGTTGCCGCGGGAATGGATCAGTGGATCACAGGAATCCCGGGCAGAATTCCAGACCATGTCATCTTTGTTGAGAATCCCAAACACTCACAGTACGCGCGGGAGATTGCCGGTGAGCGCTCCCTCGTCTTCGTGCTCGACGGCGTCGAAAGCGATGGCATCGTCGTCCCGGTAGCCGGATATCTCGAGCCAGCAGGCGAAGAGTTGTTGGTAGATGGCAGGCTCAGCCTCGAGATCCAAGACTATCTAGCTATTCCATTCCTCAATCTCGTCGGGCCCACCATTGTCAGGACTACCACGCCGGAAGACTGGAGCGCATTTTTCGACGACGCCGGGGAGGCCCGCACATCCGGGCACTTCGTGAGTCAACTCTCCGAAGCAAACGCCGTATTGGCCGAACGGGGATTCCTTGGCGGGAGCGTCGACGCAGACTCACCGCTCGCAAGGCTCCACATCGCTTCGGACGGAGCCGTGTTCAACGGCGTCAACGGTACGAGGCTCGGACGGGTGGGTGACTCTCTGATCAAACTTCGAGATAGGAACGCGGCCCTCCGGCCCGAATCGGTTCTCGCCTCTGCGGGTGATGTCGAGGTCCTTCGAGAATCGCTCCTTTCCCGGCCTTGGATTCCCCGCTATTTAGCTGCACTCCAGGCCTGGCAGTTCATTACACGCGAGGATCGCCCAAACGTCTCCCTCGTCGGTTTTGGATCTAGCGTCTACGGTGCGGCGCCCACAGTTACGCTTCCGTCGCCCTCCGCCCCCTTCATCATTCAGAGGGCCGGGGAGCACGTGCTGTTGGATACCAAGTCTGGGCGCAGATTCAAGATCGGCCCGGATGCCGCAGCGATCGTCGAGGCGCTCTCGAATATGCGGGACGTCCAGGCCGCTGCTTCAGCGGTGGCAAGATCTGTCGGTGTTTCTACTGGCGTTGCCGAGAAATCAGCGGAAGCAATTCGTGCGAGGTTCGATCAGTTGGGCATCGATCTATTCGGAACTCGCCGATGACGTCAGAACCTCCTGTCCCAGCAGCCATCCACCGCCACACACTCTGGGTTCCCCTGACATTACAGCCCGATTTCCACGCCCCAAGCCACATAGCCCTAAGCGCAAAGGGAGTGCACGTCTCTTTCGAGGACGGTCAGCGCCGTCTCTGCGCGAAGAGTGGTCTGTGGAATGCCAATCTCGGCTACGGCAATTCAAGCATAGCTGCTGCCATATCATCAGAATACGAGAACGCGTCCTACCTTCCACTGTTCAGGTCAGCCCATCGCAAGGCGATCGAGGCATCCGATGCGCTGCTTTCGCTCTCGACTCACCGTTTTGAGCGAGTGTTCTTCTCCACTTCGGGAGGGGCAGCAAATGACGCTGTCATGAAATTAGCCCGTCACTACTTCCTCCTGGCGGGACAATCCGAACGAAAGCTCATCGTCGGGCTGAGCGGCAGCTATCACGGCCTCACGTTCGGAAGCCATGCACTCAGCGGGGATGAGCTCGGGCAGTCACTCTACGGCGTCGACCGGCGAAATGTGCGGCATATACGTTTCGACGACGGCGGAGCCGAATTGGCTCTGCTCATGCGCAGGGAAGGGCATCGAGTGGCCGCGGTCGTCGTTGAACCTGTCCTCGGATCCGGTGCGGAGGTCGTGCCGGAGGACTTCATTGCCTTGCTTCTGCGCTACCGGGACGACTATGGGTTTCTCGTGGTGGCGGATGAGGTGGCCACCGGATTCGGACGCGTTGATTCATGGTTTGTGTCGGATGAATGGCCTTCGGCCCCAGACTTCATCGTGGCATCCAAAGGGCTGACTAACGGCACGTGCGCCTGCGCCGCGCTCCTGATTGGCCAACGGATCGTCAGTTGCTTCGACTCCAACACTTCCATCTTTGTCCACGGCGAGACGCAAGCTGGAACGCCGGCTACCTGCGCCGCAATCCTCGCCACTATCGCCGAAATGAAGCGGCTGGACCATCGCCGCCTGACAGCGCAAGTCTCGTCCGGTCTTGAAGATCTCATGGCCCGCCTCGAAGGAGTTGCCGGGATAGCCGGTGCAAGCGGTCGGGGTGGCATGCGTGGCATCAAGCTCGAAACCGTCGGCGGCGTGCCGCTGTCGCCTCACGCTGTTCTCGCGGTGGTCCGGCACATTCATCGTGCGGGAGCGATCGTGCACCCGGGTCCTGCCCGAATCCAACTCCTGCCGGCCTTGGTCTACACAGAAGAGAATTTCCACGAACTTCACGCCGCTATCATGGCCGGCCTTGATGAGGCCCAGCGGGCGGGGGTCTTCACGTGATCGCGGATCGTACCTGGAGGACGCGCTGCGTCATTCTTGACGAGGGAATGGCGGCTCACTATCTCGGCAGGCTGATCGATGGTCAAACCGGGCTCGTGGTGGACCGCGCGCTCGCAACGCATCGCGACCGGTTGCTGGATGGCGACCTTAAGGGAGCGGCTGTCCTGGATCTCGACGCCGGACCTGTGTCATTCGCGACGCTCCGCACGGTCAGCAGCTTCATCCGAACGCATAGCCTCACCACTGTTGTCGGATTGGGCGGGGGCTCTGTCATGGACGCTGTGACGCTGGCGGTACTGTTCACGGCCAACCCGGGACTGGCGGATTTCACTGCTCGCCAAGCCACGCGGTCGGGCCTGATTGTCCTGCCTTCCGTGGCCGAGCCGGAAGGGAGAGCGCGGACGGTTCTTATGCCGTCAACGGTGGGGACCGGCGCCGAAGTCAGTGCCGTCGCGTGCCTAGATGCCGACGTCGGCCGCCGCCTCGTCGTCTCGCGTCACCTTTCAGGCGATGTGGCACTGCTCGACCCCGTTCATCTTGCGACCCTCCCGAAATCCTTGGTGCTTGAAGGAATTCTTGAATCCTTTCTCAGGGTGGCCGGGACCATGATCGGCAGTGTTCCGAGCATCTTTGACGAGGACGGTTACGCCCTTCTGGTGCGGATTGTCGGACTGGGAAATCGGCTCGCTTGCGAAGACTCCCTTGAGCTTCGGTTGGCTGCAGCCCGGTTCAGCATGGAAACCCACTCGGGATGGTCCTTGACATGCCGCAACCCGTACGCCGCAAAGCACTGGTATATCGCGAATGAATTGGCCTATATGACAGGGGTACGAAAAATGACCGCGACGGCCACCGTCATCGAATCGATTTGGGACGATATCGAAAACGGCTCACCGACGTGGGGAAAACCCGATCGGTTGCCGGCAGTCTGGGCTGCAGTGGCTGCGGCCCATCCTTCACTTGGGCACAGCGCCGCGGCAGGCATTGGAGAGTTGCTGCGGAGATGGGGGGTATACGGACTGGACGACATCAGCGAACAAGTCGTGTCAGACACGACCAATTCCGCGCTCAGGAACTGGGGCGGAGCCCTGCCAATGCTGCGAGGTGTAGGAGCCGAGCAGGTTCACGACATTCTCTTCAATGCAGCCAGACTTGCCGAGTCAACCGGCGAACCACAAGCGGCAAGGGAAAGGGGGTGTGCACATGAACAGCAGCGCCGCACTGAAGCCGCTGAATCTTGAGATTCAGGAGCTGGAAACCATCGACGTTCCCGATGATTGGAGCGAACGGATCCATGGGATCACCGTAGGCCTTGCTCTGGTGGGAATTGCCGTAGGGATAACCTGACTGGCCACGAAGAGGCACCCATTTCACTATGAAGGGAGGTAAACGAAATGCAGCAGGATCTCGCCATTTCCGTCGAAGAGATCGAGTCGATGGATACACCGGACTTCAATAACTGGTTCATGGGTGTGACCCAAGGCGTGGCAATTGGCATTGTTGCCGTCAGCATATCTGTCGGCATTACCTAGTCGCTGCCATCAGGCCGGACATCCGCACTCGCACAACCCGTGAAAGGAGGGGCGATGAGTGCAACTTCTCATCTCGAGCTCATGATTGAGGAACTGGAGAACCTCGACACTCCTGACGACACCCCGTGGTACATCCGCGTTGGCGACGTCATCATCATCGCCGGAATCGTCGTCGGCCTCGCTGCGACCTAATCCGCGGACCCTGGTGGCGGAGCGGAGGTGCTTCGTCTCCGCCACCAGCGCGTTCGCCCGCACCAAGGTCCAATCCTCGAGAGTAGGAGCCGATGACAGCACCTGAAACGACGGCGGTGAACATCCTGCGTGCAATTCACCACCTTGATCCGCCAGAGGATCTCTATGGCGTCGCTGGATCCCGTCTTTATGACAGGATCACGGCCGACGACCTGTCGGAGCTTCCCGAGATTCTCGGCGCCGCACGCGCGACCACAGGACCGATCCTCGAACTGGCCTCAGGATCCGGACGGATAACCCGGGCATTGCCCGCCCTGGGGCGAGCCTTGACTGCCGTTGACTCTTCCCCGGAAATGCTCGCGATGCTGAAGGAAAGGTCGGGTGCTAGATCTTTCAATCCTCGAGGCACCCATCTGGAGATCGTGTGTGCGGACATGTCCAAGCTTGACTTCCTTGGCACGTTCGGCTGCATCGTGTTAGGTGCCAGTTCGGTGACGCTCTTGGATGGCGAGCGTCGCAAGGGGCTGTTTCGCCGCGTGCGCGACTGCCTGGCACCTGACGGCCGCTTCGTGTTGACCGTCCTCGACCCGCTCCCTGGCGTCGGAACGACACGGCATGAGGCGGCATTCTCGGTATTCGATGGAAGTTCAATTCTCTTCACAGTAGAGCGCCGGGAGCCGGCGCGGGGCACCAGGAAGGTGACCATCATCCGGGTTGATTTTGAGGAGGCCGGCGCCTACCGGTCGGCCGCCTACACCAGCGACATAGCGTATGTGGGCAACGACGTCGTCAGGGCCGAGCTCGCCGCCGAGGGCTTGCACATCCTCGAAAGGCGGCCCGTCCGCATCTCTTCGCCCAGCCCGGCGCTTGGCGGGGTCGAGCTGTGGGTGTGCGGTACGTGATGGTCGACCCGGTCCGCACCTTGGATCCCTCGCTAGGGCTCGTGTCTCGTGCGGCCGTCTACCTCCCGAACGAGGTGGGCCTTTGGCGCACCGTGGCCTATCTGGCTAATGGCCTGCAGGGCGGCATTGGGCTTTCGGGCACCGTCGGTGCTTTCGATGTCAGTAGGCGGCTGTCGATGACCAGGGGTGCTGGCGAAGCCGTCGAGCGCTTCGCGCTTGCGCCTGTCCCTGCCGACTCTGACTACCTCGTGGCCGACAATGTCTGCCCTGAGCGGCGCATCGACTTTGCGGCTGCCGGACTTGGGGACGCGTCGGCCAAGACCTTCGAGTTCCCGTGGTACCGGGCTACGGACCTGCTGACGGGGGCAGAATCGCATGTTCCGGCTCCGGCCGTGGACTACAGTCCGGGGAAATCCAATGAAGGAGCCCCTGTTGGAAGGTTCTTCGATCCTTCGCCCAACGGCGCCGCCGCTGGGCCGTCGGAACATTTCGCGAAGGTCGCGGGAGTCGCTGAAATCCTCGAGCGTGACGCCTTCTTGTGGGCTTGGGAATTGAGGCCATCGCTTGAGAAATTCAGGGTGGACGATATCGCCGATGGCTGTTCCTCGGATCCGGAAACTCGCAGTTTCGTGCGGCTCTTGGAAGCCGCGCGGGTGGCCGGCGTCGCGCCCACCCTCGCTTTCGTCCCGGACGACGGGGGCCCACTGGAGACTGCTGTGTGCGTGATCCTAGGCGGCGAGAGGGGTCGGCTGTTCGGTTCGGTGGGAATCAAGGCTTCCGCGCATCCTATTTCCGCCTTGAGGGGTGCACTCCAAGAGGGACTTCAGATCCGTGAGCTCTTCCGTGCCAGGGCACAGCGCGCAGACGTTCCAAGATCCACGATGAGCGGGTTCGTGGTCACCAACGACGAATCAAGGGCGGACTTCTGGACTATGGGTCCGGCGATAGCCGAGCTCCGTGCTTGGGTCCAGTCATTTCGGGCTTTGCCGATGCCTCGGGACCGCCCCGCCCCCGACCTCGACGCCCTCGTCAAATATCTGGCCGAGAAGGGAATCAGTGCGCACTGGGTCAGCCTCACCCACCGGCTTCCCTCGGCGATTCAAGAGCTCGGGTGGGAAGCTGGCAAGGCAATCTGCCCGGGCGCGTTCCCTCTGACGATGAATGAGTCCAAGGGTCTTTCAGCGGTGCTCACGAAGCCGGACGGCCGGTCGGACCACAAACTCACTACTTCGATGCCACACCCGCTCATATGAACATTCACGAGGGGAACGGAACATGCTGAAAGAAAGGCTTGAGGCTCAGGCGCCGGTCGGCTGGCCAGTGCAGTTGGCGCCCCATGCCTCCGTGGATGAGCCACGGAATATGGGAGAGCCCTGGATCCTTGCAGTGGCAGGAGTGCCCAAGGCCCGCGTATCAGGCGACGTCGCCAAGGTCCTGGCAATCCTCGATGGCAGGCGGGACGCCGCCGAGGTCGCCCAGTATCTCGGGAGTCCTTGGACGTCCGACGACGTTGTTCAGATAGTGCGCCAATTGGTTCACACAGGCGCCTTCGACCTCAATGCCAGGCCGAAGACAATCTCGCGAATCCAATTCCGTGCGCCCCTGACCGTGCAGGTGACTCTGTTCAACCCCACACCGTTCCTCCATTTCCTCCGCCCTGGAGTAGCTGCCATGGCCCGTCCCCTGACGTTGACCTTCGCATTGGTTTTCGCTGGCGGAATCATTGGGGCGTTCGCGGCCGGACCAGACCTTTGCCGCGTACTGGCAACGCCGCTTCCCTTGGAGTCCTACTTGTGGGTCGCGGCCGCGATGTTCCTCTCTACCTTGCTGCACGAGTTCGGTCACGGAATGGCGCTCGTATACTTTGGTGGGACGCCGAGACGGATCGGGATCATGCTGTTCTACTTGACGCCGGCGTTCTTCTGTGACGTGACTGATGGCTGGCGCTTGGGTTCGTCCCGACAACGGGTGGCGGTTGCTCTTGCCGGTCCACTTGTCCACCTCGGATTGGGTAGCGTGGCGCTCGTTGCCCAAGGCATTCTTCCGCCGACGCCGTACCGGGACGCTGCCATCCTCTTCGGGGTCATCTGCTACGCGGTTGCCATCCTGAATCTCGTTCCGTTCATCAAGCTCGACGGCTATGTGGCGTTGATGAGCGCTGTCAATGTTCCGCATTTGCGTCGGAAATCGCTAACGGCATTGGACGACGTGGTCAGTTCGAGGATTCTGGGCTCAAGGGTCGAGTCCCGGAGCCGAGGTCTCCTTGCATCTTTCGGACTTGCCAGCTTCGTCTCGGGAGTTGCCTTCATGATCATCGGCTTTCAGAGAACTGCGGTTTTGCTGCAGCAACTTGGCTACGTAGGGCGCGGCATCGTTCTGATTGTCCTCTGTCTTCTGATCCTCCTAGCCCTCAAGGGCATCTATCGGTTCTTCAAGTCTGCTTCCATGAGAGGAAGCCCACTGTGGCGACGGCTGACCGTCCTCGTGCTGGGGACGGCGGCAGCGGCCGGACTCCTCGCCGTCATTCCGGTGAAGCCTGTTGTGGTAGCGGGCTATAGCTACACCGACGGCGAGTTGCGAATCGTGGTCCCAGTCGACTCGTCTGCCGGGTCAATTGATCCCGGGGATCGAGTTGCCTTGCAGTCTCAAGGAATGGTCATTCATGCCGATTTGGCGCGAGCAACCATCGGAACAGAACCGCCGTCGGACTCCTCAGCACCTCTGGATGCACTTATTCCCGTCACGCTCGCGGACACGACGATTCCCGTGCGCGCCTATCCCGCACGGGTGGAGGCGCCGGGATCCCTTCCTACCCGCGGAAGGGCCGAGGTGACGAGCCAGAAGGAGGTCTTCTTGGGCGAGTGGCTGTGCGATTCGGTCTCGAGTTCTCTGCCGTGGGCCGTGGGCCGTGGGCAAGGCTGACGCTCACCCTCCCTTCCGTCGGCGACCGTCCTGTCCATCTCCAAAATACCGGAGGAAAAAAATCATTATGAATCGCAATTCGACAATCTGGCTTCTGATCGGACTTATCCTGGGCTTCTACTCCCTCTACGTCTTTTCCTCTGCTCATGAGGACTCGCCATGGTCAGTCGTTTCTGGAATTGTCCTCGTGCTGGGTTCACTTGTGTCGTTCGCGATGTCCCTGCGTGCCAAGAGCTGATCACGGGGGCGCTATCTGCGCTCCCCGACGCGATGCGGAGGGCTCACCTCGCCTGCTGCAAGGCGTTTAGCCGAGCCTAGGACGGGAGCGATCTAAGTGGCGGTAGGGGGAAAACCAGTGGCTGCTCGCAACGAGTCGCCCATTCACCCCGCCGACCACCTTGTTAAGAGCTGAGTCTAGAGGCGTCAGGTATTGACCTAACGAGAGGCGGCCCCGAAAACGATGGGGCGCTCAGCGGTGGCTCGCTCCCTGAGGCCCAGCGTGAGTCAGCGAAATGGTTCAGAACATAGACTCCGGCCCCCGCATTCAGGGCTGCGAAGAGCAGGACGGCGCCAAGCGCGGCCCCATGAAATTGGCGCGGGCGGCAAAGCCCGGCCGCCAGCGTGAAGCCAGCAGGGACTATCCAAACGAAGATGTGGAGTTGATCGCGGGTGATTCCAGCTAACAGATCCAAAGGAATTCCCGCCCTAACGGTTGGAGTGAATGAGGTTCGGGTATCGAGGACATTGTCAGAGAGCGACTATGAACTGCTAGGAAATGCTCTGTCAAACGGTCTTCGGGTCGCCGTTCTGTAGCTCGACGGCGTCATCGATATCGCTCGCTGCACGCAGTGCGGGAGCACGCGCTTGCCTTCGGCGCGGAAGGCGGCGACGGCGTCGGCCGCGTCCTGGAGGACGAACTCGAGGTGCGCGTTGTCCTCCGGCACGGAGGAGTCGATGAGCCAGAAGCGCGCATGGTCCTCCGCTGGGACGTTGGCGTCGGCGATGCCCATGCGGCGGAGGCTGACGACGGCGTCGTAGTCGTCGCGGGAGACGGCCGCGGCGGCGCCGAGGAGCACACCGGGATCGGCGGGGTGGGTCACGACCTCGATTGCCGACGGCGAGACGTAGGGGGAGTGGTCGAACCGGTCGATGTTGGGCCAAGATCCGACTCTGGGGCCCTTTCCAGCACCGAGTTCCATCCCGAGCCGCTGAAGGTCCACCGCGTTGCGTCCCGGCCAACCGTGGAGGCGGCGGCGCCACTCGAACGGCACCGCGGAGATGCCATAGGCGGCCCCGAGGAGGCCGCCGGCGATGGCTGCGACAGTGTCGGTGTCGTTGCCCCCGCGCACTGCATCCTCGAGGGCGGCCCGGAGGTGCGCCGGGCCCTCGCGGCCCGCAGCGGTGGAGGCGATCGCGCTCCACGCTCCCTGGAACGCCTCGACGACCCAGCCGTTGTTCGAGAAGTCCCGCGGCCGCGACGCCTCGGCCACGGCGATGCGCTGTGCCCATAGCCGGGCCCGATCGGCATCCAGAAACGCCAGCCCCACGCGAACGTCCAGCCGACCCGTCAGGACCGCGTGACGGATGGCGAGGCACCACAGGACGCCGGCGTCAACGGCGTCGGGGTCGGCGTGGGTGAGGGCCGAGGCCTGCGCTGCGGCGCGGGCGAGATCGGCCTCGGGTCGGGCGAGGAACGCCAGATCGACGGGCGCGGTGCGCATGAGCGAGCCGTTCCCGCCCGCGCGGCCGGTCCGCTCGAGGTGAGCCGCAGAAGCGACGACGAATTGCGCGGCCGTCGGCTCGGCGTCGTCCGTTCCCTCGGCGAGGCGACGCGCCGCGGAGATCACGGAGCGTGTCTGCGAACCGACGTCCTTCGCCTCCCGGGCCCAGGCAGTCCAAGCGCGGGCGGCCGCCGTCCAGTCGACGGGCTCGCCGGCCTCGACGGTGCGGGCCTGGGCGAGGAGGCATTCGGCGAGGGGGAATGGCCATGGAGGTGTCGTCGGTCCATTCGGCGGGGCGAAGCCGAAGGGGCCGCCGCCGATCATGTCGACGGGCGTGCCGTAGGGCAGGGGAGCGCCGAACTCGTAACCGGAGCCGAGGGCGTCGCCAGCAGCCATGGCGACGAGGGTACCGGCGGCGCGATCGTTCTGGAGAGGGGAAAGCTCCATGTGGACTCCTTTGGTGGGTGCTGGACGTGTGGGCGGAGCGGGGTCAGACGGTGGCGAGCGGGTGAGCGGCGTCCCAGACGCTCAGGTGGGCGAACTGGGCCCGGCGCCCGGGCGCTGGACGGCGAGGCCGCTGAATCTCGACATCGTGTCGCAGAACCTAACTGGCGGCTCTTCTTGGGATGGTTCGGAGGTGAATGATTTGGATGAAATCGAAAAGGCCCTCACCTCGAGGGCATGGGAGAAGCTTCAGAGCGCTTACGCAGACTTCCAGGCCGTTTCCGCTCCGGCCTATGACGAGGTGCTCCGCGAGACTTCCGAGCGAATTCGAGTTACGGGCAGCATCGGCAAGGCTGATATTGGGGCTTTGCTGTTCTGGAAGCGTCTTCGAGCCGACACGCCCTGGGTCAGAGCCCTGCTGGTCATCGGGGAGGCGGAGGTACGAGCCGCTACACGTCCGGCGGTCGATGCTGTGAATGACGAGATGCTGACTGTAATTGAAGCAGCGGCTGCTGGTCGGCGTGCCCTCGCCGCGTTGCCCGGACTTGGCGTCGGAGACGCGCTCGCGTCAGCCTTACTTCTCGCGGCTGCACCGACCCGCATGGCTGTATACGACCGGCGGGCACAAATTGGTCTTGAGTCATTAGGACTCTCGCTCTCCCGCGCGCCCGGAAGGTATGCCAGATACATGAAGTTGGTGGAGGACCTGCGCGGCCTGGCGGAGCTGCACGGGTTTTCGTGGTCGGCCAGGGACGTGGACCTCGCGCTCTATTCGCTCGGCGGCCTAACCAGTAAGGACTAGACACCTACGTTGGGCATCTTCACTGCTTACATAAGGCCCGATTAGTGGTTGTCTGGAGCGGGTGGGCACATGGAGAGGCAGCCGTTCGATGAGGATAGGGCGGCCGGTCCCGAGGCGATCCGTTTCGTTCAAATCGATAGGCGCCGTTCTTGCGTAATTTAGCGATTGCTTCGCCTGCCAGAAGACAAAGGAGGATCAGTGGATTGGAACGGCGTAACTGCCATTGCCGCGGTGGTTTCGTTTTGCCTTTCCGTTTTCGTGGCTGTTTCGCAGCATAGGTTCCAGGCCAAGGCCGGTAAGATCGCTAGCGTCACTGCCTACTTTCATCGAACTAAAGATTGGGCTCACGTGACCCGGGAAGATGGCACCGTCTCGAAAGTGGGGTATCATCTTGTTCTTTGGAATCAGGGACCAGCTGCGGCGGAAGAGTTGGAGCTCTCCGTCTATGATCGCCACGGGGTTCAGCTGACACTCTTTGACAGCGCCCCCGACGAGTTTCCCTTGGCTCGACTTGATTCAGCGGGGCGCTACCCTATTCCATGGCTCGTAGAACCAAGCGGGCATGGAGTCCGCCGTGTAGTTGCCAGACTTCGGTGGCGAGACGGTTTAGGAGATCAGGAGCGTGAAGTCCCGTTGCGAAGGGGTGAGACAAGTTTGTAGGCCACGTCGTCGCACGGCCAGAATTTCCACTCATCAGCGATTGCGAGGGAACAGCACCGTCTGGTGATCGATCTGAAACAAACCCCTCAGCGGTATGTCGGTCGCGTGCCACACTTCGAGGGAGCTCGGACGCCGATGAGTTACGCGGCTAGAGGCGAGAACCGGCCCCGAAAGAACACATCTAGATTCACCGGATTGCCTTCTCTTCTTTCGATGGTGAAGCCGGTTGCGAGAGTGCCCGGTGCTCTCACCCGGCCCCAGTAGTGTGCGACGGAGGTATTCCACTCGCACGGCCATGAATGACGAGCGTGAGGGCTTGAATCGTGACCTTAGGCGCCGTCAACAGGACCTCGAAGCCGCCAGATCCTGTCGCGACCCCGGCCTCTGGCAGGCCGGTTCAGACCACGCTCGCAAGGAGGCGTCCGATTGCTGCTCCGAGTGGAATGGGCACTGCATTCCCGATCTGACGCGCGATGTCCGTGCGCGAGCCGACGAATCGGTGGTCGGGACCGAAACCTTGGAGCAACGCTGCCTCGTAATGAGTGATTGCACGGTGTTCGACAGGGTGCAGGTAACGACCTTTCTCGGGCTTGAAGAACTCCGTACGGATCGTGACCGACGGCCGGTCCCAGTGCAGGCGGCCCATCACGTCGCCCGAACCGGTCTTGTGTTTCGTCCAGCACGGCGGCATGAGTTCGGGATACGCTTCGAGGTCGCGACGGTTGCCACCGGGCGGGATTACCCTGAAGCGGCGCATCGATAGCTGAGTGTAGTTCCGGCTCCAGTGCATGTCTCGAACACGAAAGGAGCCAGCGTACTGGCGCCCGTTGAATTCGGTACGCCTCGCGTCGAAGATGTCGTCACGGTCGGGCGCACTGGGCACACGTCTGAGCGCTTGAGCGACAGTGGCGTGCGGTTTGAGTCCCGTATCTTCGGGTGCGGACGAGTGGGTCGGCTGAGGCATCCCGGGGAAGCCGAGGTCGCGGTGATATCCGATGATGACTGTGCGCTTGCGGGCCTGTGGCGCACCGAAGTCAGCGGCATTCAGAACCGCGGCCTCGAAGGAGTATTCAGGGATAGTACCGCCCTTTTCGGTCGCGGCGCGAAACAGCACGTACTGCGGTGACTTCTTGAATTCGGCGACGTTCTCCACGACGAAGTACTTCGGTCTTGCGCGGCGAATCGTCCGCGCGTATTCGCGCCACAGGAAGTTCCGCTCGTCTTGGATGTCCTGTTTGCCCAGACTCGAGAACCCTTGGCACGGCGGCCCTCCGATGAGCACGTCGACCTGCGGAACCATCTGCTCCTCGAGCCAGGTCCTGATGTCACCGGCGTAGACGAGGCCTTTGCCATACGTCGCCTCGTAGGAGGCGGCCGCAGCTGGGTCCCACTCAACCGCTCCGACCGTCTTGAACCGATTCGAGGCCGCGTGCAGGCCCGCAGTGAGGCCGCCGGCTCCGGCGAAGAGGTCGAGAACGGCAATCTGGCTGGTCACCCCGAGAGTGTATCTTCCCGAGAATGCGCCGCCGGGCTGGCACGCCGCACGATCGCTCACTCGGCACCGCCTCTCTGTCTGACTTCGGGGAGCACCGACTCGAGGAGACCAGGTACGTTGCTTCCACCGAGAACCAGTTGTCGATCGAGTAGCCGATTTCCGGTCTCACACGATGTCTCGCTCACCAGCGCACATCCGTGGCAGGCAGAAAGGTTCAGCTGGGACGATCCTTGGCGGTCGCTTTCGATGCAGACGGGATCGTTCGAGCAGATGTCGGCGTCGTCAAGCGCAGTTACGAGGAGCGGTATCAGGTGCTTCGGCTCGCCGAGACGGACGAGGCCGCCGAGCGTCCCTTGGGCGTCACCGGCGGCGGTGTAGACGAGAATGCCTGCCGTCTTGTCGGCTCGGTCCGAGTTCGCGTAGATGCGCTCCTGGAGGGAAGCGGACGAATAGCCGCTCGCGAACGCCAGCCGTCGGATGAGCAAGTGCGCCATCGTGTGGAGTGCAATGAACCGCGGCTCAGGGAAATCGAGCCGATGCGCCCACGCTGATTGGGAGCGCCGTTGAACAAGAATGTTCGCCCGCGCACGAACGGGCGGCAAGCTTTCCCAGCGAGAGAGGGCCTCCTCGTCAAAACGCAGGAAGACGCCCTCGCCGAACATCTCGATGGCTGGATAGACGGGGCGGTGTTTAGGATCACGGTCCAGATCGGCGGGGATGAATGCCGCCGTTGCGCTGTGTCGTTGGAAGCCTTTGAGGGCACGGACTTCCCTGACCCGGCGCACCTGCCCGATCCCTGACAGCACGCCCCGGAGACTCGTCAGCCCACCGTCGACTCCAGCACCCGTCCACCCGTCGACGACAAACTCGCCGTTCGTCCGGTCACGGCCAGCGGCAAGCTTTGCGACGAAGGCGGCCCATTCACCATCTTTGAGACCAAGCGTTGGCGAGTCGGAATCCTCACCCTCCGAGCTCGCCACGCCCAGCACGACTTCAGCTGTCACTCCCAGCTCTTCGGCTATCCAGTCGGCGATCTGCTCGGACTTCGGCCCCCCGTTGTCGGCAACCAATCGAGCGAAGTAGTCGTGTTCGCGGATTCGCTGGGCCAGCCGAAGCGATTCTGGCTGCTCTTCAGGGATGTCCAAGGCCGAGATGCGTGTCGCTATGTAGTTGCCGGTGGCGCCTCGCTGGACCGCCACGAGGTGGGAGTCGCACGGTGCAATCACCGAATCCTCGCTTTCCCACGGCTGGCGGCCGTTGCACCGGATCCCGTCTCGCAGCAGCGCATCCTTTGTCACGAGCTCGACCAGCGGCCGGGACCGTTTGCACTTTCCGCATACGACCCGAAGCGACGCCAGGCCTTCGCCGTGTTTCTTGGATCGCTCAAACCTGAGCTCTTTGTAGGCCCTGCAGAAGCGGACCTCCTCGGTGACTCCCTCGTCGTGGCCCCGATGCGCCCACTTGAACCACGGGATGTCCTGCACATGGCTGCCTTCTTCGCACACAGCCACGTATCGCATGGGGACGAGAGCGCCCCCGCACTCGCAAGCATTACGCCATTTGCCCTTCTCGGAGCGGGATATTTGCGACAGCTTGGCGCATCGTTCGCAGAACCGCCAAGCGGGGAACCGCCAATAGGGGAGGCTTGCTGTTGCCTCGGAGGCTCGGCCTGCGTGAGCTGGCGGCTGCCGCAGCAGGCCTCCGCCTAGGCTCGTAAGCAATCGCTCGCAATGGATCTCGGGGGCAGTGCGCCGGTCCCACCAGGAGGTGTCGGGCGCTATCAGGGACTCGCCTCTGACATCGACTATCGCACCGACGCCGAATGGTGAGATCGTCTCCGAGAGCCGAAGGTCATGCCGGATCTTCTGCACGGTCCACCTCCTGCAGTGGCTCCTGAACTTCCACTGCTACGTTGGGTTCGACGGACCGCATCGAGTCCGCCACGGTCCAGCCCTCGCCGGTTTGCCCGAAACGCTTCAGCAGGGCGTTCTCGGATGGGGGGCGCCGCTCGTAACGCAGATCTTCCCCGTCTTCGCGCGCTCTCTTGGCCATGCGATCCCAGGCGCGCAGAAGCGTCCACACCTGATCCCGGACCTCGTCGGCCTCGCGCTTGTCGGCCTGTGCCACCAGCGCAAGGAAGGAGCCGATGAGCGGGTCGAGCACCGTGCGGAGCCCTCCGTTGTCCAGGTCGAAGCTGCCAGCTGATGCATCCGCGCCGAGCGAAGGAAGCGAGTGGCGGACGAGAGCGACTAGTGCGCCAGCGAGGGAGCGGTCCCGGGAGGACAGGGACCAAGGCGTAACGCTCGTCGGTTCTACGCTGCGGTACAGCGCGTCGTGATAGCTGCGGAATGTCTCGAAGTGTGATCGGTCGCGGGCGCGGTTGGAACGGAACAGGGTGACGATGACTCCCTTGACCTTACCGCGGCCGACCCGGCTGGTGGCCTGGATGTATTCGGCTGTCGTCTTCGGCTGGCCGACCATGAGCATCAGGGCGAGACGCTGCACGTCGATTCCGACTGAGAGCATGTTCGAGGACAGCACGGCGTCGATGGCCAGGTCCGATTGGTCGGCGCTGGCGCGAAGGGCTCGCAGATCCTTGGGAAGTTCTTCGGGGCCGCGGCGGCTCGTCAGCTCGAGTATCGCTTCGGCTCGCAGCGGCCGTTGAACTAGGCCGAGACGATCGGCGCGTGCCTCCAATCTCGCGTCGATGTCGTCGAGCAGCAGCGCTCCGCTGCGCCCAAGCTCGCGAAGGCTGTTGTGGTACATAACGAGGGTCCAATAAGGGTCCAGACGGTGATCGACCCCGGGGCATGCCGCTACAGTGTGGGGAATCTCGAGCAGCGGCGCCGTCGCCGCGACGAGTGCTGATGCCTGCGACACGCTCTGCGGCATGAGACCGATGTAGAGACGTCCTTCTCCACTTTCGACTGGACGCGAGAAGAAGGTCGTGTCTCCGTCCAGCCCGGCTGGCGGGTACAGGGCCACCTTTCGTCCGTACAGGCCCCGAACCTGGTCCTCGGAGGCTCGGATCGTCGCAGTGGACGCGACGATCTTTGGCTGCGTCCCGGACCGTCTCAGCAGCAGTTGGATGACCGCATCGAAGACTGCGACTGTGGTGCCGAGCGGGCCCGAGAGCAGGTGCAGCTCGTCCTGGATGATCAGCGACGGCTGCTTGAAGATCGTGTCGATGCCGAGGAGCCTCCCAGCCCGCTGGTTGAACTGGAGACGGGCGAATTTGTCGACCGTTGCGAGCAGGATCGTCGGCGGTGCATCGTAAAGGACCTCGTCCACCACCGACATCGGGAGCTCGCGTCGGGAGAACTCGCAACGGTTGTTGGTGCACGTGAAGATGACGTCGTTCCCGACGAGTTGAGCGCCGTAGGCGCTGCGCGTGTCCCGGTGCCGGGGAACCAGCTCTGTTAGGCACCATGGGCACTCGGTCACCTGAAACTCGTTGGCGTCCTGGGGGCTGCGGGCCTTGTACAGCCGTTCCAGCGCGTGTTTCGCATCAGCGCGGGTGCCCGGGGTGGCCTCGTTGCCGACCCAGAGTCCGATCGTGAATGGGGCCATGCCCTTCACTCGAGGATCTTCTGCGCGCAGCAGCTCCATGGCGCACACGAGGGATGCGGCGCGCTGGAACTGCTGAGAAGTGAGGAGGCGGAGCGTGTACCTGGTGATCACGGCGGTCCCGCCTCCGGCGGTTCCGTGGGCAAGTCGTCTGCGGAAGATCTCGATCGCGGCAAGGCCCAGGTACGCCTCCGTCTTGCCCCCTCCGGTCGGGAACCAGATGAGATCGACGAGCTCCCGCGCCGGATCCAATTCACTCACGGTGGAGGACAGTGCGGTGAGGACGAATCCGAGCTGAAACGGCCGCCAGGCGGGCTCCGCATCGGCCTCTTGCCGGCCCAACGCGGCCTGACGCATCTGAAGGCGCATCGCGGTCATTCCGAGCGCGAATGCCCTCTTGAGCTGACCGTGCTCATCCGATGAAAGGAGGTGGACGCCGGCTCGCATGCGTTCGGCGGCCTCCAGCGATCGGGAGGCGATGTTCTGGGCGTCTTCGCCGAGGGATTTTGCCGTGCTCTCTTGAAGCTTCGCCCAGGCCTCGTAGCCGTCGACGAAGGACTCGAGTGCGGGCACGACGTCGCCCGCGGCGTCTTCAATGGAGGCGAGAAACGCAAGGTCGAGCGCTCGTGAGGCAGCCGATCCCTCGGCCAGGCCGGTCGTCTCGATCGCTGGCACCACGAATGCCGGCACCGGATCGAGGTAGACCCGTCTGCACTCGCCTCCGCCGCTGCTGTCCCAGCCAGCGGCCATCCCGTGCCCGACGGCGTAGACCTTGCGGTCTCGATAACGGAGCCGAAGCTCCCGCGATTCCGGGTCGACATCGATCGAGCGCGTCATGTCGTATTCGAGGAAACGTGCCCCTTCTGCCGGTCGCACCGAGAGTCCGACCTGGAAGATCATCCGGGCTATGTCGTCCCGATCGTCTCCGGTCGACTCGCTCCGGACGCGGACGTGCACTGTGACCAGGAAGGACGAGCGGTAGGGTCTCCACCGCGATCCGATCTCGACCGGTACCTCACCGAGCTTCAGCTGTCGGTGCGGCGAGTCGTGGCTCAGCTCGATGTCCCTCATGGAATGGCCTGCGCGGCTCCAGCGCGGCGGCCCGTCGTCGACGACCGGCGTGTAGGTGCCAGCGTTGAACTCGCACACGACTGACGGAGAGTCGGTCACGAAGGAGATCGCGGCCGAGGACGGCCTCCAGTCTTCGGCAAGGGGCGGCGCAGCGTCTTCCTCCTCGAGCTCGCCCACCTCGACGTCGGCCGCGATGAAGTCGGGCGACTCCGGGTCCTCGGCTGGGGAGTCGGCGTGCGTTGCCGCGGCATCGTTCTGGGGGAACAGCATGCCCACGGCGTATTGGAGCGAGGGGCGGTTGATGAGCGTCTCGTTCTCGCCCTGTTCGGGTCCGATGTAGGCGGCTCGGAGGTGCTCGAGAGCAGCCTGCTGGGATGGTGTGAGCGTCATCGTCATCTTCCCGTCTTCCGAGCCAGAGTCAGGAGTTGCTTCTTGTCGGCGTTGTCTGCGACGATGTGGAGCGAGACCCGGGCCCTTGTCACGGCGACATAGAAGGCCGCGAGGGAGCGGTCGTCGAATTCCGGCGGAAGACCGCAGACGATCACGTGGTCAGCCTCGAGACCCTTAGCATTTCTCGGGCTCAGGACCCGGACTCCGTCGTGGATTTCATCGACACTCTGCTCTGAGGCCACGGGGACGATCCAGATGTCCTGGGTACGCACGCCCTCGGAGACGAACCGCTTGGCGACGCTGAGCGCCTCGGAAACACCTGCTTCCTTGTCGCTCCACTGCCATTGGACGCGTTCTCCGTTCACGATACCGGGGTCGCCGACGTCTGCCCCCAGATATTCCTGCACCATGTGCACGATCGCCTTCGTGTTGCGCACGTTGAGGCTGAGGTCGTAGGTGAATGCTTCGGCTTCGACGAGTTCAAAGACCTCCTCGTCGAATCGGCCGTCGACATGGGCCTGGTTGTTCGGATCGACGAACATCCGCCAGCGACCTGCGTTCATGCCGCCGACAACGAGTCCATCGAGGATGTCCATCGCCTCGGCGGACATGAGGTCCTGTGCCTCGTCGACGAGCAGGACATCGTATGGCTGGTCCACTTGCAGGTCCTCGAATGCGATTACGTCGATGCTGCGGCCAGCGACCCTGGGCCGAAAGAACTCGCGCAGACGGGGTGATCGGAAGGTGATAAGCACCGTTCGTCCTGCGCCAGCTTCCTGCTTGGCTGCCTCGGCCAGCACGAGCGACTTTCCGGTGCCGGCGCCTCCGCGGACCATGATGCGCGGATTGCGGGCCAGGCCGGCGAGTACGCGGGCCTGGCCGTCGGTGGCGCGGTTCTGTTCGTCGAGGATGGCGCCGCGTTGTGCATCGATGATCGGCATCCGCGAGAATTCTCCGAAGAGCCGGGAGCGTAGTTCGCGAGCGGTGGCGAATCGCTCGGTCTTCGATGGCTTCTGGGCGCCCTGGGCCACGGTGCTGATAGAGGCGGCGAGGCCTGCAGATGTCATTGATGCGGCAGCAAGCCAGTGGCTGGACTTCCACTCGGGCGACGAAGGCGGAGCGTCGATACTAGGCGTGATCACAATGGCCTCGCTTGCAAACCAGCCGACGCCCTCCTCTCTGAGGATGGTCCGAAGTGCGAACATGGCTGACCTTGCCTGTTCCATCGGTGAAGATGGCAGCTTGTGCGTGTCCCGGTTCCGGTCGACCGTGTACCAGACGCCCTCATGCTTCATCACTCCGCCACCCTTCACCTCAACGACGATGACCACGCCTTTCCACAGGATGACGAAGTCCGCCTCCGCCATCTGCTTGTACGCATGGGAACGGACCTTCACCGAGTGGAAGGCAACGGCATCTGCGTCTGGGATCGTCGCGAGGAGCCGTGCAACGGCACGCTCGGCATCACTCTGGGCCGACTTCTCGATGTCGGGGAGGTCTGGGCACAGAATCACGACCGCTGCTCCTGCCACAGCTCCTCATACTCTCGGAAGCCGAGCAGGTTGTTGATGTCCGAGCTGCCGAAGTTGTCGGCCATGTCAACGATCAGGCACTCCTCCTTGCCGCCGTTCGCTGGCCCCCGCAGACCACGCCCGGCCATCTGGATGTAGGCGTTCGGGCTGAAGGTCGGGCGCGCGATGTAAAGAGCCCGTACCCCGGGGGCGTCGAAGCCTTGGATCAGCAGATCGCAGTTGGCCAAGACCTTGGTCCGCCCGGACTTGAAGGAATCGATGACGTCCCGTCGCTCCTGGCGTCCAGTCTGTCCGCTGACGGAACTGGCCTCGATGCCCCGGTAGCGCAGGGTCGCTGCGAGGACCTGGGCCGAGAGGACGTTCGGCGTAAACACCAGAACCGGCCAGTCAGGATCAAGCCTGAGGATGCTGTCCACCAGGATTCGCGTGCGGGCGTGGTTCGTTGCGACGCGGTCGAGCACGGCCGCGTCGATCCTGCGCTGTTTCTCGGCCTGCGCCCGCTCTGACGGAGTCATGCTGACCTCGACTCCTTGGAGCACCTCATGCTTTACGCGTGCCAGCACTCCCCGGGAAACCAGTTCCGCATACGGGTTCTCCTCGAACGCAGAGAGCTTGCGACGCCCGAAGCGGGCCGCCAGGGCGTCTGTTGCCTGCACCGATTTCCCCTTGAAGGGTGTCGCGGAGAGTCCGACCAAGGGCCGCTGCCAGTTGCGGCCGTCGACGCCGAGCCACGAGAGGAGCCGGGTGTAACGGGTTGAAGTGCCCGCCACGTGGCCCTCGTCGACGAAAACCGCGCTGGCTGCGCTCAGCCACTCGTACTCGGCGTTGGCGAGGATTGCCTCCAGCTTGGCGTCCGTGGCCACGATGACGCTGAAGTCTGTGTCGGGCTGATGCACTTCATTGTTCTCCCAGAGACGCCCGACGGTCAGTGGTCGCTCGTCGCCGAGTCCGCGCCAGACTTCGCTGAAGGTCTGCACTGCCTGCTCGCACAGCTCCTGTGACTGGGCGATCCACAGCACGGCGCCGCGAAGCAGTCCGTCGATGAACAGCTGGAGCACTGTCTGGGTGGCCACCCGAGTCTTGCCTGCGCCTGTGGGCAGCTCCACCATCGCCTTCGCGCGTCGTCCGTCGGCGCCCATTTCGACCAGCACCTCGCGCATTTGGCGGCTAATGTCGGCTTGGTAGTCGTGCAAGGGGCTGAGGATGGTGGCGCCGGGAACGATGAACTCCGGATCCTGATGCTGGGCGCGCTGTCCTGCGTATTCCGCGCCGAACCCCATCCGGCGCAGCCAGGAGATGGTCGCAGCCCCACCGGCCCATTGGCCCGGCACATCGCTGAACCCCAGCCGCCTGAACGATTCCGATAGCAGCTTGAGGGAGTCCTTGCCGTAGACGGTGAGAAACAGCTCGGCGACAGACGTAGAGGCCGTGACCGGCCCCTGTGCCTGAAGGCCCTGCCAGAGTCCCTTTGGGAGGGCATCACGCAGGTCGTCATCGCCAAAGTAGACGCTGAGACGATCAGCGTCAGACTGTGCTGCGATGGCTTCCTGGCGCAGTTGTTCGAGCTGGTAGCTGAGACCTGTCTGCAGGACTCGTTCGATATCGGACTTGGAAAAGCCCATATCGAACGCTTCGCTGACGATGGCAAGGGTTCGATGCAGGTCGACAGAGTTGCTGACGATCAGTGCTGCCCCGTCTCGTTGCCACTCGCGGGACTGATCTTCTACGCCGTCTTTGGTGGTAACCCGTTTGGTGATTGAGGCGGCACGAGCGATTGTCGCTGCCGTCAGGGCGGGCGCTTGGGCGACCGAGCGCAGCCCCGTGAACACGTCAAGGACTCGCTCCGATTCCTGCTGGCCGTCGATGAGGATTGAGAAGGCGAAGCTATCCTCGAACCGCAGGCACCCGACGCGCTCTACCAGTTCCTTCGCCTCGTCCTCGGTTGCCCGGAGATATGCACGCTGATGCTGGGCGAGATAGTCCCGCTGCTCGTCTGTAACGGCGACGTAGACATTCTTCGTCGACTGTGCCTCAAGGACTCGGCCCACACGCGCAGGAACTTTCGGCGGCTGGCCTTGCGGATAGGCAAGCGGGGTCGCTGCAAGGATGAAGTCCACCAGGAACGCGTCGCTGATGTTCGGCGGCAGGATCTCGACGGAGAATGCGTCGCGCAGCACCTCGCGCGGAATCCGATCGAGCGAATCCGGCATGTCGAGGGTATCGACGATGCTCCTCGGGCCGGTGAATAGCGGAAGAAAGTCGCGGTACTGCACCAGCGATGGGGCGACGACCTGGTCAAGCTGTCGATAGCCTTGACTGGTACTGAGTAGTCCGGCCTGTTCCACTGCCCAACGGACGGGTGACTTGACGCGGTAAGTGACGCCCGTCGAGGAGTCTTCGCAGTCCCAAGGTGCGTCGCCGAACTCCAGGAGCCCCCGCGTCCAGGCCTCCCGCGTCGCTTCCGAGGCCTTGGCGTCTCGAAGCATGAGCAGAATCGAGAAGGGACCCGGAGATGAGCTCTTGCTCGGATACAGGGAAACGGCTTCGACGGGCCTATCGCCGGGCGTCAGGTGCGAGTTGACTTCAGCTAGCACCCAATCGCGGTACTCGTCGGCGGCAAGCTCATCCTCGAATGAGAAATCCGGCCTCGGCGCCTCGATCACCCCGAGCAAATGCGCCACCGCCGGCATACAGCGGTGACGATCGAGCAGGACGCCGCCGTCCGCGTCTGGGAGTGACTCGTCAAGATCGACCACCTGCTGCGGCCACGCCCAGCCACCATCACGCGTAGGAACGAGGACAGCGGAATGGGGGTGGGCCCGGATCACCTCGGCAGCCTCGCGCTGGCTCACGTCGAGCACGGCATCCCAGAAACGGCTCTGGAGCTCCAAATCGGTGGCGGTCAGCTGCGCGATCCGCGCATGAAGGATCGCCACCGGACCGAGGTCACGGAAGCCAGCTTCCCGTAGCAGTTTCTCAGTGTCCGGACTCGCAAGGAATTCCGGATTAACGAAGACAGCCCCCTCGACCTCGAGATCGTCCGCCTGCTCAAGGAAGACGAAGTTCGCGTCGTGCAGGGACTTGAGTCCGTCACTGGTCGGGATGACCCTTGCCTGCTGCATCTCGGATTTGTTGCGGTGGTTCATCACGAACTTGAGTGCATCTGCCGATGACGTGACGTCCTCGCCATCGGCCCACTCACGCAGCCACGAAAGGATTCCGCGCTTCGGGATGGCCTCGAGAGCCCGCTTCATGTCGCGGCTATCTTCCTCGAGGATCTCCCTGTTCGCACTTACTGCGAAGAGCTGGCGGAGACGCAGGAAACGCTGGGAAGAGCTGTAGCACCGCCAGTGGGGGACATTTCTCTCGGTGTTGGGGGACTTGATCCAGGCGTGGTGAACGCTTTCCTCGACTTGGTACTCGGCCTGCGCCGCGAAGTCTAGGGGCAGCAGCTCCGCCGCTGCGCTGAGCTCACCTTCACCGTTGGGGATCAGCGGCGTGTTCACGGCCAGCCTCGGAACAAGGGCACACAGAACCGTGTCGCCAAACGAGCGCACCTCTTGACCACGCGCAGGGAGGTAATCGAGGTGAGCAGCAGGATCTCCAGGGCTGCTGACACCCGGGAGCAGGTCGACGAACACCTCGGCCAGCGTTGCGAGGATCTCCCGGTTGTAGTCATTGCGCAGCAGGGTCGTACGGTCGTCGTTGACGCTCCAGGGCGCATTGAACAGCCCTGAGGCCGAAGTCTCGTCCTGAAGGGGGAAGTACGACCAGAACTTTCCGACACGCT
This sequence comes from Sinomonas susongensis, assembly GCF_005877005.1. Lineage (GTDB taxonomy): Bacteria > Actinomycetota > Actinomycetes > Actinomycetales > Micrococcaceae > Sinomonas > Sinomonas susongensis. The sequence goes on from NZ_SSNH01000003.1 coordinate 89,193, forward strand.
GTCTGGCGTAGCGTGCCGGAATGGCGACTGTAACTTTTACCTGGTCACGGGAGACGGCTTCGCCTACCTCACGCCGTGCAGCCGAGGACGGAGTGTGCATTCGCTCCCCAACGATCCACTCATCCCCGGTCCCATCTGGACGCTCGATCCGAAACAGCCCATTTCCGAGATTGCGCGAGACATGGTGCGTGTCCAGCTCGCCGTCGCCCAGAACTCGGAGATGAACCTCCCTGACCGCGCCGACAAACAGAAGGAACTCAGATGAGAATGCCTCCATCTCTCTGCGCAACCGGTCAACGCTTGAGAGCTCCGGGAGCCTGACAATTGTCGTGGCCCATCCCGCAAGCTCGCGAAGAATCGAATCCTCGTCGAGTAGCTTCTCAGGATCGAGCAGTGTCGCCGTACGCAGGATGGGGAGCCGGCGTCCAGCCACTCCAACGCTGCGGATAGCCTCCTTTGCCCTGTCCGAATTGAACTCGAAAGAGACCGACCGACTCAGAACCTGCGGGCAGTCGGTGACAGCGAGGACCGACTTGAAGCCGAGTCCGAACCGGCCGATCTCGTCCCCGCGCTTCCCACTGAGATAGGCATGCGCGATGGAGGTCAGACCTTTCTTCGAGAACGGACGGCCCGAGTTCGCGCAGTACAAGGTACGGGATTGCGGGTCCAGCACGATCTCGACTCGACCGACGTCGGAGCCTGCCCAAGACGATGCACCCGCCATCGCATCAGCCGCATTCTGCACCAGCTCCAGCAGCGTGCGGTTCGCGTAACCGCCGACGCGAATAGACTCCTCGAGATTCGCATGCTCCCCAATAAGATTCGGGTTCGCTTCATACGACGCGATAGCGCGGTCGAACTGCTCTTCCACCTCCCGGACAAGAGCAGGGTCAGCCCCCCACGCCTGTGTCAACTCCGACATGAATTGTCCCCCCACGCTGTCTCAAGATACATCTATGACGGAGACTATCGACCCTCTTGGTCATCTGGACAGATGCCTCAGGGGCGTGTTTCCCTCCTTGGCGGCGTGTTGGAGCGCGCAAATTAATGCAAGAGCGGAGTACTCGCCATCGGGAGTACGACTGGATGCACGGTTCCCTCACGGAGGTTTACGCGGATCCCGATGTTGAACCTTGCAGGCCTCGGTTACCCCATGCCCTACGCCTCGACACGGATGGACGATGCAGTCCGATGCACACGAGGAGGAGACCGATGCCGACCAGCAAGGACGTGGCCCGTTCGGAGGGAGTCTCGTAGAGCACCGGCTCGTACGTGATGAGCGGCTGGCTCTCCGGGTCCGAGAAGACCCACAAGCGCGGCGAGCCGTCATCCCTTCGAGGTTGCCAGCCAGGACTCGTCGTCATGGCCTTCAACAATCTGGGCATCCTCCCTCCGCGAATCAATGCGTGTCGCTCAAGAAGTTCGCGATCCAGAAAGCTGTATATTTCCTGTGAGCAGCGGTGTGCAGTCTACGCCCGTCTGTTCCAGCCGATTCGTCGTCCACGCTCGAGCGCGGCGCTGCTTGTATGGGGGTAATTGTTGAAGAAGCCACTTGCGCTTTTTGTCCTTGCTGCGCTGCTCCTCACAGGGTGCTCGAGTAAGGCCGCGGCCGCGGCGGGAAAATCTGCGAGTCCGTCCCCTGTGGCGACGGTCACAAGTGTCACTGTTCCCGATGAGGTGGGCAAGACGCTGGATAAGGCACAGAAGGAACTCGAAGGGCTGGGTTTCAAGGTGGCCGCCTCTGACGCGGTCGAAGGCAAGATGATCATCGTCAAGGCCAATTGGGACGTAATTTCCCAAGGCCCTGTAGCAGGCAGTGCTGCACCGAAGTCTTCGACCATCGCTCTCGGCGTTAGGCACAACACCGACGCGCCCTATCCTTCGCCGACGCCTTCGCCGACGCCTTCGCCGACGCCTTCGCCGACGCCGATGCCGACGCCGACGCCGATGCCGACACCTTTGGCGACCGCCCAAGTCGGTGCAGGGGTAGATGCCGGGACAGATGTTGGCATCGGTGCTGGATCTAGCGGTGGAAGTGCCAACGTTGACCCCGATACCACTCCGCAGCTCCCCTACGTCGGAAGCGGCATTGTCTGCAAGGACGGGTATGCGTGGCCGGGGACTACCCGGCAGGGTGCCTGCCACGGGCACGGTGGCATCCGCTAACTGTGTCGGGCCTGTTGCGCCCTCTCAGCAGCCGGCCGGTGAGATGAGACGTAGTTCCTTCGGAATTTGTCCCACGTGGATACAAGCTGCTGAGGCGTGGCTTCCAACCTGCCGCTTTAAATGGGGCGACAGAAGGCGTAACGGGGCGTCAGAAGGCATGGAGGGGGCCGCGCAGCGATCCTTGGCGAGCTTTAGAAACACACGCCCAGTTGGATTTAGTGCCTTCATTCGCACGACCGACAAAGCCTTGGCCCGCTGATCCCCCTTGCCCTCCTCTTGTGACCCATGCCATACTCGCCCTCGATACGCATCGACGATACGGTTCGACGAGAGCACGAGGAGGTGACGGCGATGCCAACCAGCAAAGACGTGGCCCGCCTGGCGGGAGTCTCGCAGAGCACCGTCTCGTACGTCATGAGCGGCCGCCGCCCCATCTCCGAGAAGACCCGCAAGCGCGTCGAGGACGCCATGGCGCAGCTCGCGTTCCAGCCGAACGCCGGCGCGAGGGCCCTGGCCAGCCGGCGCACCCAGGTCATCGGCCTCGCGATCCCGTTCGTCCCCGACCTGCACATGGGCAGCATCATGGAGTTCATCTCCGTCATCGCCGCCACGGCACGGCAGAGCGACTACGACATCCTCCTCGTCACCGATGACGAAGGCCCACAAGGCCTCGAGCGCGTGGTAGGCCAACAGCTCGTCGACGGGCTCATCATCATGCAGGTCGAAGGCGACGACGCCCGCGTCCCCGTCATCCGCAACCTTCCCGTCCCGAGCGTCCTCATCGGCATCCCCGAGAAGCACGACGGCCTCGAGTGCATCGACGCCGACTTCGAGCTCGCTGGCCAGATGTGCATCGAGGAGCTCGCGAAGCTGGGCCACGAGACCATCACCCTCGTGGACTGGCAGGACGAAGTCATCCGCCGCCACGTGAACTACGTGAAGCGGTTCCATCGCGGCGTCGACAAGGCCGCCGCAGCAACGGGAACGAAGATCATCCACGCGCCGGGCCGCATCACGGTCGCCGGTATGGAGAAGGCCGTCGCGAAGGCCCTCGAGCAGAGCAGGGGAATCCCCGCCTTCATCGCGCCCGAAGCCGCCAACCAGGACCTCGTCGTCGAGGCCCTCAACAACCTCGGCCTCGTCCTCGGGAAGGACGTCTCCGTCGTCGTCAACTCATCCGACAGCGATGCCGAGCGGCAGCGCATCCCGCTGACCACCATCGGCTTCGAACCCGACGAGGTCTCGCGCCGAGTCGTCCACATGATCGTCCGTGACCTCACCGATCCCATGTCCAGGCCTCATGAGGCCCTGGAGCTCATCCGGCCCGTGTTCAGGCACCGGAAGAGCACCGTCCGTCCGCACAGCAAGCGCTGACGGAAAACAGCTCCACAGCAAATCCAGCAGCAATCGATGCGCATCGTCGATACGCATCGACAAACCGAGAGAGAAAGAGAAAGAGGAGTACCGATGAAGCGAACCTCCCTCATCACCCGCAGCGGCCTCGCCCTCGCGGCCCTCGCGCTCCCGGCGGTCCTCGCCGGCTGCGGCGGCGCCTCGACCACGTCGAGCGGGTCGGCCAGCACTATCTCCGTGCTCGACTACTACAACAACGAGCCGGACAAGAGCTTCATCGGCGACGCCCTCAACCAGTGCGCGCAGAAGTCGGGCGTCACGCTCGACCGCCAGACCGTCCCGGGATCGTCGCTCATCCAGAAGGTCCTCCAGCAGGCGTCATCGAAGACGCTCCCGGACGTCCTCATGCTCGACAACCCCGACCTCCAGCAGATCGCCGCGACCGGCGCCCTCGCCCCGCTGAGCGACTTCAACATCAGCACCGACGGCTTCGCGCAGGGCGTGCTCCAGGCCGGCACGTACAACGGGAAGGTCTACGGCCTCGCCCCGACGGTCAACACGATCGCCCTCTTCTACAACAAGGACCTCCTCGCCAAGGCTGGCGTCCAGCCGCCCACGACGTGGGACGAGCTCAAGGCCGACGCCGCCAAGCTCACCTCGGGCGGCCAGTACGGCGTCGCCTTCGACGCCAACGCGACCTACGAGGGCTCGTGGCAGTTCCTGCCGTTCATGTGGAGCAACGGCGGCGACGAGAAGAACATCGCCACACCCCAGACCGCCGAAGCACTCCAGCTCTGGACCGACCTCGTGAAGTCCGGTTCGGCGTCGTCGTCGGTCCTCAACTGGACCCAGGCGGACGTGAAGGACCAGTTCGTCGCCGGCAAGGCCGCCATGATGGTAAACGGCCCGTGGCAGATCCCGACCCTCGACAAGCAGGCCGCGCTCAACTACGGCGTCGTGCAGCTCCCCGTGAAGACGGCGGGCCAGACCGAGATCGCGCCGCTCGGCGGCGAGACGTGGACCGTCCCGCAGACGGGCAACAAGGCGAAGCAGGCCAAGGCCGCGGAGATCGTCTCCTGCATGAACAGCGACCAGATGCAGCTCTCGATGGCCAAGCAGCGCAACACCGTCCCTGCCAAGACGACGCTCGCGGCGCAGTTCGCCTCGGACAACCCCAAGCTCGCCGTCTTCACGAACCTCATCAAGACGGCCCGCGCCCGGACCGGTGAGCTCGGCGCCGACTGGCCCAAGGCCGCGACCAAGATCTACACCGCCATCCAGACCGCGCTGACGGGCAAGGCGTCGCCGAGCGACGCGCTCCAGCAGGCGCAGAACAACGGCTGAGCAGGCAGAGGCTGAGCGAATGACGACGACGACCACCACCCGCGCGGCGACCCGGCCCCAGCCTCTGGCTGGGCCGGGGAGCCTGCGCGGCGGAAGGCGACGCCGGGAGACCCTGTACCAGTGGGCGTTCCTGCTCCCCGCGGCGGCGTACCTCATCCTGTTCTTCGGCTACCCCGTGGTGAAGAACCTCGTGATGAGCTTCCAGGACTACGGGACGGCGACGTTCTACACGGGCGAGGCACCATGGGTCGGCTTCGCGAACTACGCGAAGGTCCTCGGCTCGTCGATCTTCACGACGGCGGCGCTCAACACCGCGCTGTTCACAGCGGGCTCGATCGTGGGCCAGTTCGTGATCGGCCTCGCGCTCGCGGTGTTCTTCCGGAAGCGCTTCCCGCTGAGCGGGGTGCTGCGCTCGCTGCTCCTGCTCCCGTGGCTCCTCCCGCTCATCGCCTCGGGCGCGGTGTGGAAGTGGATCCTCGACAAGGACTCCGGCGCACTCAACCGCTTCCTCGAGGCGATCCACGTCGTGCCGACGGGGGTCCCGTGGCTCACGAGCACGTCGCTCGCGCTCATCGCGGTGGTCGGCGTGAACATCTGGATCGGCATTCCGTTCAACGTCACCATCCTCTACGGCGGCCTCCAGGACATCGCGGACGAGCTCTACGAGGCGGCGGCGCTCGACGGCGCGACCGGCTGGCGCGCGTTCCGGTACGTCACGTGGCCCATGCTCCGGCCCGTCGTGAACGTGGTCCTGGTCCTCGGCGTGGTCTACACGCTCAAGGTCCTCGACATCATCCTCGCCCTGACCGGGGGAGGGCCGGCCAACGCGAGCCAGACCATCGCGACCGAATCGTACGCGCTGTCCTTCCAGCAATTCCGCTTCGGCGAGGGCTCGGCGCTCGGCAATATCCTCGTGCTCATTTCGCTCGTGTTCGCCCTGGTCTACCTGCGGGCGAGCCGGCGGAGCGTCGAAGACTGAAAGGAGGGAAATGTCCACCGTCTCGATCCGGCCGGCGAGGATTCGCCCGGGAGCAGTCCGCGCCGTCAAACGCTCCGGCACGCCCTACACCGCCCTCGGGATCCTGTTCCTCGTCATCATGCTGTTCCCCGTCTACTGGATGGTGAACGCGTCGCTCCAGCCCAACGGGGCGACCGTCGATGCCGCCTGGTTCCCGATCCACCCGAACCTCTCCGGCTACGGGACCGCCTTGGCCCAGCAGGGCCGGAACCTCGTGACGAGCCTCGCCGTCTCCCTCGGGAGCGTCGTGTTCAGCCTCGCCATCGCGGCCCCCGCCGCTTACGCCCTGAGCTACTTCAAGGTCCGCGGAACGAATATCGTGCTCTTCGGAATCCTCATCAGCCAGATGATCCCGGGAATTGTCGTCGCGAATGCGCTCTACACCGCGTACAACGATCTGGGCCTGCTCAATTCGATCCCCGGGCTCATCCTCGCCGATTCCTCGGCCGGAATTCCGTTCGCGATCCTCATCATCCGGGCGTTCATGGGCTCCATGCAGTCCTCGATCATCGAGGCCGCACGCGTCGACGGCGCGGGGCACCTGCGGGTGTTCTGGTCGATCGTGCTCCCCGTGAGCCGGAACGCCCTCATCACGGCGGGCCTGTTCACGTTCCTCTTCGCATGGAGCGACTTCCTGTTCGCCCTCACCCTCACCACGACCGACGCCGTACGGCCCGTCACCCTGGGCCTGTACCAGTACATCGGCTCGTACGTCACCGACTGGAGCACGGTCATGGCGACGGCGGTGCTCGCCTCGCTGCCCGCCGTCGTCCTCCTGCTCGTAGCCCAGAAATTCGTCGCCGCCGGCACCTCGGCCGGGTCGGTGAAGTAACCGCCGTTCTCAAAAAAGAGGAGACAAACGCATGACCCAGCCCATCCGCGTCACCGTCTGGGGCGAATACCGGCACGAGCTCCAGGAGGAGCACGTGGCCGCCATCTACCCCGACGGCATGCACAACACGATCGCGGACGCCATCCGCGAGCATCTCGGGGAGCGGGCAGTCGTCCGGACGGCAACCCTCGACGAGCCCGAGCACGGCCTCACCGAGGAAGTGCTGGCCCAGACCGACGTCCTGACCTGGTGGGGACACATGGCCCACGGAGAGGTGAGCGACGAGGTCGTGGAGCGCGTGCACCGGCACGTCCTCTCGGGCATGGGCCTGCTCGTGCTGCACTCGGGCCACTGGTCGAAGATCTTCCAGAAGCTCATGGGCACCACATGCACGCTCCGCTGGCGCGGCGCCGACGACCGCGAACTCGTGTGGACCGTCAACCCGACCCACCCGATCGCCCAGGGCGTCCCGCACCCCATCGACATCCCTGCACAGGAGATGTACGGCGAATTCTTCGACATCCCGACGCCGGACGAGCTCGTCTTCGTGAGCTCGTTCAGCGGGGGAGAGGTCTTCCGCTCGGGCTGCACGTTCCGCCGCGGCCACGGCAAGATCTTCTTTTTCAGCCCCGGCGACCAGGACTATCCCGTCTACCACCACCCCGACGTCCGGCGCGTCCTCGCGAACGGCGTCGAGTGGGCGCGCTCGGACCGGCCGGAGCGCGCACTCCCGACCCTGCTGCGCTACGAGAGCGGCGAGTTCTTCAAGGGCGTCGACTACACGCAGGCCGCGCCCGAGATCGCCGCCGCCAACTCCGGGGCGGAGGCATGACGGCGGCGCTCCGTGTCGTCGTCGTCGGCGCCGGCTCGATGGGCAAGGCCTGGCTGCGCACCGTCGAAGCGGACGACGACGTCGAGCTCACCGGGATTGCCGACCTCGACGTCGCCGCGGCGGAGGCAGCCGCGGCGGAACTCGGGCGGCCGGCGCTCCCGGTGGGACCCGACGCCGTCGACCTCGCGCGGAGCACCGGCGCCGAGGCGATCATCAACGTCACCATCCCGGCCGCCCACCACCCGGTGACGACGGCGGCGCTCCTCGCCGGGTTCCCGGTGCTGGGGGAGAAGCCGGTCGCATCCACCGTCGTGGAGGGGCTCTCGCTCGCGGCATGTGCGGAGCTCACGGGGAAGCTGTTCATGGTGAGCCAGTCGCGCCGCTACAACCGGCACCTGTTCGCGGCCAAGGCGCAGGCCGAGGCCCTCGGCCGAGTGGGGATCGTCTCGGTGGACTTCTTCAAGGCGCCCCACTTCGGGGGCTTCCGCGACGCCATGGCGAGCCCCCTCCTGCTCGACATGGCGATCCACCAGTTCGACATGGCCCGCTTCCTCCTCGACGCCGACCCGGTCTCGGTCCTGTGCGAGGAGTACAACCCGGCGTGGAGCTGGTACGCGGGCAACGCGGCGTCGACCGCAACGTTCGAGATGGCGGGCGGCGCGCGCTTCGTGTTCAACGGCAGCTGGTGCAGCCCGGGCGCCGAGACGTCCTGGAACGGTGCCTGGCGCATCTCGGGCGAGCACGGATCCGTTCTGTGGGACGGCGACCACGAGCCGACCCTGGACGTCGACGCCCAGGAGGCGGGCGACGTCGTACGCCCTGAGACCGACCCCGGCGAGGCCATTGCGGGTTCGCTCCGCGAATTCGCCTCGGCCCTGCGGACGGGTGCGACGCCAATGGGCGAGGTGCACGCGAACGTCATGAGCCTCGCAATGGTCGAGGCGGCAATCCAGAGCGCGTCGCTCGGCCGCCGGGTCGCGCTCGACGACGTGCTCAACGCCTCCTATGAGGCCGCGCTCGCCAAGGAGTCCAACGAGGACGTGCTGCGCGTGCTCAAGTCCTGGCCGTCGGTGCGAACTGCCTTGACGCGCTGACGCACCACTGGGACCGTCCCGGCCCGCTCGGCCCGCCGTCTCCGGCACGGGTCGAGCGGGCCGGGACGTTTTTTTGGCGTGACGGCTACCTGAGGGGCGAGTGCCCGAGCCGCTGCGAGAGCTCCCCTGCCGCCGCCGCGACGAAGCGGCCCAACCTGTCCAGATCTCCGACGCGCCCTTTCGGCGCACTCACGTTGACGGCGGCGATGATGCGGCCGTTGGAGTCCCGCACCGGGGCCGATGCCCCCACGACACCCCGCTCGAGCTCCTCGTCCAGGAGCGCGTACCCGCGTTCCCTGATCCTCCCGATCTCGGCCACCAGGCTCTCGAAGTCCGTGACGACGGCCTTGTCCTCGGGGGGCGAGGACAGGACTGCGAAGCCGCTCCCGGCCATGGTCGGGTTGATCGGCCCGACGACGGGCAGGTCGTGCCCGCGCTCGGCGTACCAGGTGGCCAGTGACTCCCGGTCCCAGTCGCTCAGGAGGACCCGGCCTGATGGCGTCCGCCACGCGGCTGTCGTGACGCCTTCCCACCCGGTCGTATGGAACTCGTGCGGACTGAGCTCGCTCAGGATCGTGAGCACGTTCCCGCCTCGGAGGACGCAGAGGTGGGCCGTCTCGCGGGTGGACTGGGCGACCCGTCGAAGATACGAACGCGCCTCGGCCACAAGGCGGCTCTCGGTCGTCCGTCCGGCGAGGGCGAAGAGCCTCGAGCCGAGGCGGTAGGTCAGGGACTCGGGGTCCCGTTCTACGAGGCCCGCGTCCGCGAGGGTCGCCAGCGTGCGGGAAACGATCGCCTTGTCGCGCCCCGTGAGCTGCGAGATGCGGATGACGCCGAGCCCTCCGCCCCGAACCGCCTCTGGCTCGCCGAGGAGCTCGAGGATCTCGATGTCCCGGGCAAGTCCCGAGGAATTCCTGCGCGGCTGAGCGGCGGTCATGGAACCACTATACCGTCATGGATTGCCATATTGGCAACATGCGTTGGGCTTATGGCATCGAACAGGGTCTAATGGTGTGACAGAGCCCACTAGCAGTCCCACGAAGAAGGGGACGCTTCCTCAACGAAGAGAGGGGACCCTGGATGAACCCAAGCTTCAGCCTCGGCACGTTCGCCGACTTCGTCCAAGAACGATGGCCAGACATCCTGAGCCTCACCGGACAGCACCTCGCGGTCCTCGTGATCTCGCTCCTGATCGCGACAGCCCTCGGAGTCCTCGTCGGAGTGGCCGTGTGGAACCGCCCCCTGCCCCGGACCGCGGCCCTCACCACGGCCGGGATCGCGATCACCGTTCCCTCGCTGGCGCTGCTGGCACTGCTCTCGCCCCTGCTGGGCCTGGGCTGGGGCCCTCGGTCGTAGCGCTGGTCTTCTACGCACTGCTGCCGATCATCCGCAACACGGTCGTCGGGCTGCGGGAGGTCCCGCCGCACATCGTCGAGTCCGCCCTCGGCATGGGAATGGGACGCGGGCGCATCATGATCACGACGCAGCTGCCGCTCGCCTGGCCCGTCATCGTCACCGGCATCCGCGTCTCGGCGCAGCTCACGATCGGCATCGCCGCCATCGCTGCCTACGTCGCAGGGCCGGGACTCGGCGGATACATCTTCAAGGGACTCTCGTCCGTCGGGTCCAAGAACGCCATCAACTACGCCGTCACCGGAACGCTGGGCACAGTCCTCCTGGCGCTCGCCGTCGACGGCGTCTTCATCCTCATTGCCCGATACACGACCTCGAGGGGGCTCCGTGGCTGAGACCACCAACACTGGAATCCTGACCGCCATCTCTGAGCAGTCGGAGGGAGTGAGCATCGAGCTCGAAGGCGTCACCAAGCACTACCCGGGGCAGGCAGAGCCCGCTGTCGAGGACTTCTCGATGCGGATCGAGCCGGGTGAGCTCGTCATGTTCGTCGGACCGAGCGGCTGTGGGAAGACCACGACCATGAAGATGATCAACCGGCTGATCGAGCCCAGCTCGGGCAGCATCCGGATCGACGGCAAGGACGTGCTCTCGCTCGACCCCAACCAGCTGCGCCGGCACGTGGGCTACGTGATCCAGCAGATCGGCCTGTTCCCGCACCGCACGATCGCCGAGAACATCGCCACAGTCCCCCGCATGCTCGGCTGGTCCAAGGACCGGATCGCCAGCCGGGTCGAGGAACTCCTCGAAACGGTGCAGCTCGATCCCGGGACCTTCGCCCAGCGCTATCCCCGCCAGCTCTCGGGAGGCCAGCAGCAGCGCGCCGGAGTGGCGCGTGCGCTCGCCGCCGATCCGCCCGTGATGCTCATGGACGAGCCGTTCGGGGCCACAGACCCGATCACCCGCGAACGGCTGCAGGCCGAGTTCCTGCGCCTCCAGGCGGACATCGGCAAGACGATCATCTTCGTGACGCACGACTTCGACGAGGCCGTCCGTCTGGGCGACCGGATCGCGGTCCTGAGCCGCCGGAGCCGGATCGAACAGTTCGACACCCCGGCCAACATCCTGGCCGCGCCCGCCAACGAATACGTCGCCTCATTCATCGGGCACGGTGCCGCCCTCAAGCGGCTCGGCCTCATCCCCGTCCTCGAAGCGCCGCTGCTTCCGGGATCGGCGGAGAGCGCCCCGAAGGTCCTGGCCACCGCAACGCTGCGGGACGCGCTCGACCTCATGGTGGTCACCGGGAGTCCCAGGGTGACAGTGGTCGACGACGAGGGCCAGGCACTCGGTTCCCTCGACCACTCCGGCATCTCAGGAGCGCTCGGAGTCGGGGCCGCGGAGCTGGAGGGCCTGCGGTGAGCACGGCAACGGACCTGAGCACGGCGCGAAGCACACCCCGGACATCGGCCGCAGCCCGCAGCCGCCTCCGCCGGGCGGCAGCACCTGTGATCGTCGCCGTGGGCCTCGCCCTCGTGTTCTTCTGGGTCTCGACGCTCCCGCTCGATTCGATCGAGCAGCGCACGCTCAATCCCGGCTACATCACCGCGCGGATCCGGGAACACCTCGTGCTCACGGTGGTCGCGTCGGCGTTGGTGGCGCTCCTGGCCATACCCTGCGCCGTCCTCGTCCACCGCTCGGGGTCGCGGGTGTTCCGAGCGGTAGTCCTGGCGCTCGGCAACATCGGGCAGGCGACTCCCGCCGTCGGCGTCGTGATCCTCCTGGCCCTCGTGTGGCAGACGGGCTTCCTCACCGCGCTCGTCTCCCTCGTGGCGTATTCGTTCCTCCCGGTACTGCGGAACACCATGGTCGGGCTCGAGCAGGTGAGCCCCGAGGCCAAGGAGGCAGCCCGCGGCATGGGCATGTCGCCCAACCAGGTGCTGCGCCAGATCGAGCTGCCCCTCGCCTCGCCGACCATCCTCGCGGGGCTCCGCACCTCGCTGGTCTTCTGCGTCGGCGTCGCGACGGTGGCGACGTTCATCAACGCGGGCGGCCTCGGCGACATGATCGTCAACGGCCTCAAGCTCCAGCGTTTCCCCGTGCTCCTCGTCGGCGCCGTGCTCGTGGCCGCCATCGCAATCCTCATCGACTGGCTCGCCGGAGTCGTCGAAGACCTCGTCCGCCCCCGGCGGACTCTGACCAGCCCGCCGGGCTGCGAGCAGCCCAGCGCACACAACCATAAGGAGAACTATGTCCAGGAAGACGCTTGTTTCTGTCGCGGCAGGAGCAATCGCCGCCGCCATGCTGCTGAGCGGATGCGGCGCCAACGGAGCCGCCGTCTCCGGCGGCAAGGGAGATGAGCTGAAGGGCCTGACCGGAGACATCGGGTCGAAGGACTTCTCGGAGCAGTACATCCTCGCCTACATCACGGCCGACCTGCTCAACGCTCACGGCGCCGACGTCAAGGCGAACACGAAGCTTGTCGGCTCGCAGAACGTCCGGCAGGCGCTCGAGAACAAGCAGTTCGTCGGCTACTGGGAGTACACGGGCACGGCCTGGATCACCTACCAGCACAACACCAAGCCGATCACCGACCCGCAGCAGCAGTTCGACGCCGTCAAGAAGGCCGACGCCGCCAAGGGCATCGACTGGCTCGATCCGGCCCCCATGAACAACACCTACGCTTTCGCGGTCCGCTCCGACGCGGCGAAGAGCCTCGGCGTCAAGAGCCTGAGCGACGTCGCGAAGCTTCCGGTGAAGGACCAGACCTTCTGCGTCGAGAGCGAGTTCTCGACCCGGGACGACGGCTGGCCCGGCCTCAAGAAGGCCTACGGGCTCAACGTGCCGGACTCGAACGTCAAGATGCTCGACACGGGCCTCATCTACACCGCGACCCAGAAGGGGCAGGACTGCAACTTCGGGGAAGTGTTCGCCACGGACGGCCGGATCAAGTCCCTCGACCTCACGGTCATGAAGGACGACAAGAGCTTCTTCCCCGTGTACCAGGGCGCCTTCTCCCTGCAGGATTCGATCCTCAAGAAGTACCCGGCGATCGCCGACGTCCTGGCCAAGGTGGCCCCGCTTCTGACGACCGAGCAGATGCAGGAGCTCAACGCGAAGGTCGACGTGGACGGTGACGAGCCCTCCGCGGTCGCCCAGGACTTCCTCAAGAGCAAGGGCCTCATCTGATGGCAGCGATCGAGCTCCGCATCGGGGAGAGCTTCGTTGGCGAGGGCGTCAACGCGGCCCACATCAACACCGTGGCCGGGCCCCGCACCGGTCCGGCCGGGGCCGCATGGGCCTCGGCGCTGGCCTCGCCCAGCCCAGGCCACGTCCCGTTCGTCGCGGTGCTCGCGCCGTCGCTCCCGGTCAAGCCGATGACCCTCTTCGTGACGAAGGCGGCGCCCGCCAACGACGAACACGGTGTGCTCATCTGGGGCCCCGCACAGGCCGGCGTCGCCGCCGGCGTAGCGGACGCCGTCGCCGAAGGGATCATCCCCGAGGCGGCAGCGGACCTCGACGTCGTGATCGCCGCCGTCTGGGTGAACCCCGAGGCGAACGACGCGGATGCGGTCTACCGCAACAACAGGGCCGCCACCACCAACGCCCTCCGCAACGGCGTCGCGGGGGAGCCAGGGCTCGAAGCAGTCCTGGCAGCCCGGCACCGCCCGGCCAACCCCTTCTACACCGCGCCGAACTGACGACGACTTCTCCCAGGAAGAGGAACTATGACGACACCAACCCGTCCGACCGTAGGCTTCATCGGCCTCGGCAGCATGGGCGGCGGGATGACCCGCAACCTCCAGCGCAGCGGCTTCCCGCTCGTGGTGAACGACCTCCGGCCGGAGTCCGCGGCCGAGCTCGTCGCAGGGGGAGCCCGGTGGGCTGAATCGGCTGCCGAGGTTGCCGCCTCGAGCGATCTCGTCATCACGATGCTCCCCACGCCCCGCCACGTCTCCGACGCCGTCAACGGCCCCGCGGGCATCCTCGCAGGGATCGCCGACGGCGGCACGTGGGTGGACATGTCCACCTCCGTCCCCGAGGTCGCCGACGCGGTCCGCAGGGCGAACGCCTCGCGCGGACTCCACGTCCTCGACGCGCCGGTCAGCGGCATGTCCGTCGGCGCCGCGAGCGGCTCCCTGCAGATCTTCGTGGGGGGAGAGGCCGAGGACGTGGAGCGCCTGCGCCCGGTGTTCGAGGCGATGGGCGACCCCGAGCGGATCCTCCACGTGGGCGGCCACGGGGCCGGCTACGCGGTCAAGCTCATGATCAACCAGCTGTGGTTCTCCCACCTCGTGGCCACGGCCGAGGTCCTCGCGGTCGGGGTCAAGGCCGGCGTCGACCTGGGCGTGCTCCGGGACGCCCTCGTGGCGAGCCCGGCGAACAGCAACTTCGTGGAGAAGGACGTCCTCTCGATCCTCGAGCACGGCGACTACGACGAGGGCTTCGCGCTCGCCCTCGCCTGCAAGGATCTCGGCCTCTCGATCGACCTCGCCCGCTCGGTCGGCGTCTCCGTCGAGCTCTCCGCCCTCGTCGAGCAGGTGTTCCGGCGCAGCCGGGCCGTGCACGGCGACCGTGCAGGCGAGATGACCCCCTTCCGGCTCTACGAGGAACTCACGGGCGGACCCCTCCGCCTCAGCCCAGCCAAGGAGGCGAGCACCCGATGACCGAGGTGATCACGGACCAGGAGCAGGCCTTCCTTGCGAAGCTGCCCACGGGTCTCTACATCGACGGAGCATGGCGGCCCTCGTCGTCGGGCGCCGAATTCGAGGTGCTCGACCCGGCCACCGAGCAGGTGCTCGCACGGGTCGCCGACGCGACGCCCGACGACGGCGAAGCGGCGCTCGAGGCAGCCCACCGGGCCCAGCGGTCCTGGGAGAAGACCGCACCGCGCGAACGGGGCGAGATCCTGCGGCGGGCCTTCGAGCTCGTCACCGCGCGGGCGGACGAGTTCGCGCTGGCGATGACGCTCGAGATGGGCAAGCCCCTGGCCGAATCCCGGGGCGAGGTCGCCTACGGTGCCGAGTTCCTCCGTTGGTTCTCCGAGGAGGCGCCGCGGATCGGCGGCCGGTACTCCACCTCGCCCGACGGCGTGAACCGGCTGCTCGTGGTGAAGCGCCCCGTCGGCCCCTGCCTGTTCATCACGCCGTGGAACTTCCCGCTCGCGATGGCCACGCGGAAGATCGCCCCGGCGATCGCCGCCGGCTGCACGATGGTCCTCAAGCCGGCCGCGCTGACGCCCCTCACGGCGCTCCTGCTGACTTCCGTCTTCGAGGAGGCCGGCCTCCCGCCTGGCGTGCTCAACGTGATTCCGACGACGAGTGCCGGCGCCGTGACTGGCCCCCTGATCAAGGACAGCCGGCTCAGGAAGCTGTCCTTCACGGGTTCCACCGAGGTGGGCCGGCGTCTCATCGCCGACTCCGCAGACCAGGTCCTCCGGGTCTCGATGGAGCTCGGCGGCAACGCGCCGTTCCTCGTCTTCGAGGACGCCGACATCCCCTCCGCCGTGGCCGGCGGCGTGCTCGCGAAGATGCGCAACGGCGGGGAGGCCTGCGTGGCGGCCAACCGCTTCCTCGTGCACGAATCCGTCGCCGAGGAGTTCACCGCGGCCTTCGTGGAGCGGATGCGGTCCTTCACCCCGGCGCGGGGGACGGAGCCCTCGTCCACGATCGGGCCGCTCGTCGACGCCGCGACGAGGGACAAGGTCGACGCGCTCGTCTCCGAAGCGGTCGACGACGGCGCGAACCTGGCCCTCGGCGGGCGCCGGCTCGAGGGGGCCGGTTACTTCTACGAGCCCACCGTGCTGACCGATGTCCCACGGGGCGCCCGTATCCTCGATGAGGAGATCTTCGGTCCGGTTGCACCGATCACGACCTTCGCCACCGAAGAGGAGGCCGTGGAGCTGGCCAATTCGACCCCCTTCGGCCTCGTGTGCTTCGCGTACACGCGCAGCCTCGACCGCACCATGAGGCTCGCAGAGGAGCTGGAGACCGGGATGCTCGGCATCAACGCCGGCGTCGTGTCCAATCCGGCCGCCCCGTTCGGCGGCGTCAAGCAGTCGGGCCTCGGCCGCGAGGGCGGCCTCGAAGGGATCGATGAGTATCTGGAAACCTGCTATGTGGGGATCTCCGATCCCTTCGCCTCAAGGAAGGGCTGAGCATGGAGATCGCAGACTTCGGGCCGCGGCTCTTCTCGCTCGAGGGCAAGCGCGCCCTCGTCACCGGCGGGAACACCGGCCTGGGCCGGGCCTTCACCGTCGCGCTCGCGGCGGCAGGCGCTGATGTCTTCGCCCCGAGCCTCGCGGACGACGACGGGACGACGGCGAAGATGGTCGCCGAGCACGGCCGCCGCTACGAGTTCGAGCAGGCGGACATCACGGAAACCGGGGTTCCCGGGCGGACGGTAGCCCAGTGCGTCGAGCGGCTGGGCGGTCTCGACATCCTCGTCAACTCCGCGGGCATCTGCCTGCTCGACGACGTGCTGTCCTTCGACCGCAGCAAGTGGGATCCCATGATCCAGGTCAACCTCACGGCGGCCTTCGATTTCGCCCACGCCGCAGCAGAGGTGATGGTCCCGCAAGGCTCGGGGAAGATCGTGAACATCGCCTCGCTCTTCTCCTTCCTCGGCGGCCAATGGTCCCCGGCGTACGCGGCGACGAAGGCCGGGATCGTCGGCCTCACCAAGTCCTACGCGGACGAACTCGGCGGCCACGGCATCCAGGTCAACGCTCTGGCTCCCGGCTACTTCGCTACCGCCATCACCGAGAAGACCCGCTCGGATCCCGACGCCAATCGGCGCATCGTGGAGCACATCCCCGCGGGCCGCTGGGGCCACCCGGCGGAGCTCATGGGCGCCCTCGTCTTCCTCTGCAGCCCGGCCGCCGACTACGTCAACGGGCACACCCTGACCGTCGACGGCGGCTACCTCGTCCGCTGACCCACCGACCACCGACCCTAGGAGAACCATGGAATCCCGTTCCCCCCTGAGCCGAGAGAAGATCGCCGAGTCGGTCGCGGGCCTGCTCGGCCAAGACCAAGTCGAGACCGACGACGCCGCCCTCCGCGACGCGAGCGTCGACCGCTTCAAGAAGTACACCTCTGCCCACGGCATCTACGACGGCCCGTTCCCCGCGGTCATCGCCTACCCGAGGACCACGGACGACGTCGCCGCCGTCCTCCGGTTCGCGGACGACAACCTGGTCGCCGTCGTGCCGCGCACGGGACGCACGGCCACGGAAGGCGGCCTCGAGACTGTGGTCGCCGACTCGATCGTCCTCGACGGATCGCGCATGGACGCGATCCTCGCGATCAATCCTGTCGACATGATGGCCACGGTCCAGTGCGGCGTCCCCCTCCAGATCCTCGAGGACACCCTCCGCGCGCAGGGACTGACCACCGGCCACTCGCCCCAGTCGAAGCCCCTCGCCCAGTACGGGGGCCTCACGACCACCCGGTCGATCGGCCAGTTCTCCACCCTCTACGGGGGGATCGAGGACATGGTCGTCGGACTCGAGGCCGTCCTCCCGGACGGAACCGTGTGCCGGATCAAGAACGTCCCCCGGCGCGCGGCCGGTCCTGACATCCGCCACATCGTGATCGGCAACGAGGGTGCCCTCTGCTACATCACGGAGGTGACCGTCAAGGTCTTCCCGTACCAGCCGGAGAACAACCGCTTCTTCGGCTTCCTCCTGGACGAGTTCGGCGACGGCGTCGAGGCCCTCCGCGAGCTCGTCACCTCCGGGTACCGCCCCTCCGTCTGCCGGGTCTACTCGCCCGAGGACGCGAAGCAGCACTTCTCCCATTTCGCGAAGGACAAGAACGTCGTCGTGCTCGTCGCGGAAGGACCGAAGCCCCTGGCCGACGCCACCGCCGCGGCGATCGAGGAGACCTTCGCCTCCCGCCCCCACGAGCGCGTGGAGGAGCGGCTGATCGAGGAGTGGTTCGCGCACCTCAACTGGGACCAGTCCTCGATCGACGCCGAGCGGCGCGACATGGTGACCAAGGGCCACCTCGGGTACACCACGGAGGTCTCGGTCGACTGGTCGCGGGTGGACGAGCTCTACCGGGCGGTCATGCACCGCGTGCGGACGGAGTTCCCCCGCGCGGACGATCTCACGATGCTCGGCGCCCACTCGTCCCACAGCTACCAGACGGGCACGAACCTCTACTTCGTGTACGACTACTGGATCCGCTGCGAGCCGCGCGAGGAGATCACGGAATACCACGAGCCGATCAACGCGATCATCGTGGAGGAGGCCCTCCGTCTGGGCGGATCGATGGTGCACCACCACGGCATCGGCAAGTACCGCACCCCGTGGACCGCGGTGGAGCACGGCTCGGCCTACCCCCTGCTCGAGCGTCTCAAGGCCGCGCTCGACCCGAACGGGATCATGAATCCCGGAACCATCTTCCCCCTGGAGGGCTGAACGCGTGTCCTCGTTCGTCGTCGCGATCGACAACGGCTCCCAGAGCACGAAGGTGCTCGTCGTCGATGAGCATGGGGCGGTCCACGCCTCGGCGAGGGTCGGCCTGCTCCCGTACGAGACTCGGGCTGATGGCCGCTGCGTTCACCCGGGCGACGACGTGTGGGACTCCATCGCGGCAGCGTGCCGGCTGGCTCTGGGCCGCTTCAAGGGCGATCCCGGCAGCATCGTCGGCGTCGGGCTGTGCACCATCCGGTTCTGCCGGGCGCTGCTCGACGCCGACGGCCGGCTCGCCGAGCCGATGATGAGCTGGATGGACGAACGCGTGGGCCGCCCCTACAAGCACGACGACGAGGGCGTCGCCTGGATCACGACCTCCTCGGGGTACGTCAGCCATCGGCTCACGGGGAGGTTCCGGGACGCCGCAGGCAACTACCAAGGCGTCTGGCCGATCGACCAGCGGACGTGGCAGTGGTCGGAGGATCCGAAGGCCTACGAGGACACGGGCATGCCGCGGTCGATGCTCTTCGAGCTCGTCGCGCCAGGGGCTCTGCTCGGGGCCATCACCCCGGAAGCGGCGGCCGCGACGTTCCTGCCGGCGGGAGTCCCGGTCTTCGCGACGTCGAACGACAAGGCCGTCGAGGCCCTCGGTGCCGGCCTCTCATCACCGCGGGAGCTGCTCCTCTCGCTCGGCACCTATGTCTCCTCGATGACCATCGGCGAGGCCGGCGACCCCGGCTCCGCCGACCACTGGATCAACTTCGGCTCCCGCCCGGGGCAGCACCTTGCCGAGAGCGACGGCATCCGGCGAGGCATGTGGACGGTGAGCTGGTTCCGCTCCCTGCTCGAGGGCGACTCGCGGCGGGACGAGGGCATGTACAGCCTCGAAGCGTCCCTCGACCGGGAGGCCGCAGAGGTTCCCGCGGGCAGCGACGGCCTCATGACCGTGCTCGACTGGCTGGCCCCGGCCGGAGAGCCCCACCGCCGCGGAGCCATCGTGGGCTTCTCCGGGACCCAGAGCCGACCGCACATCCACCGGTCCATCCTCGAGGCGATCGCCCTCACCATGGCCGACCACGCGGACGCCATGGCCGCGCGGCTCGGGCACCCCTTCGAAACGCTCATCGTTTCCGGTGGGGGAGCCCGTTCGGCCCTGCTCGTCCAGATCCTCGCGGACGTCTTCGGCCTACCCGTCCGGCGGGCAGACGTTGACGACGCCGCCGGGGTCGGTGCGGCGATCTGCGCTGCGGTTGGGGCGGGCCTCCACCCGACCTGGGAGGAGGCGGCGCGAAGCATGTCCGCCCTAGCGGACCCCGTGCAGCCGTCGGCCGACACGGATGCCTACACCGCGCTCCGCCCCGTCCACAGGGCCATACGCTCACGGGTGGCCGCGCTATGCGAGCACCTCCCGGGCTCAGCCGCCGGCGACCGGGTCGTGGCGTAGGTACTCGCGGCGGAACGTGCCCGTCCCGGCGGTGAGGGCCCGGAGCTCGACGGCGTAGCGGAGGAGTTCGACGTCGGGCACCTCGGCCGTGATCTCGGTCGTCGCCTCGGCTGACGACGTCGTGCCGGTCAGACGCCCGCGGCGGGAGGAGAGGTCGCTCATGACGGCGCCTACGTACTCGTCCGGGACGGTGATCGTCACGGAGGAGACCGGCTCGAGCAGCTGGATCTTCGCCGCCGCGGCTGCCTCCCTCAGCGCGAGGGCGCCTGCGGCCTGGAACGCTGCGTCCGAGGAGTCGACGCTGTGCGTCTTGCCGCCCACGAGCGTGACGCGGATGTCCACGACGGGAAAGCCCTTGGCCACGCCCTTCTCCATCTGCGAGCGGACACCCTTTTCCACCGACGCGATGAACGGGCCGGGAATCACGCCGCCGACGATCCGGTCGACGAACTCGAAGCCGCCGCCCCGCTCGAGCGGGGCGACCTCGATGTCGCAGATCGCGTACTGGCCGTGGCCGCCCGACTGCTTGACGTACCGCCCGTGGCCGATCGCGCTCTCGGCGAACGTCTCGCGCAAGGGCGTGACGACGTCGACCGTCTGGAGCTTGACGCCCTGCTCACGCAGCCGGTCCAGCACTACCTCGGCGTGAGCCTCGCCCATGCACCACAGGACGAGCTGATGAGTCTCGGGATTCCGCTCGACCCGCAGGGTCGGATCGCCCGCCGCAACCCGTGCCAGGTTCTTGGCGAGAGCGTCTTCGTCGCCGTGCGACGCCGCCTCGACGGCGACTGGCATGAGCGGCTCGGGCATGTCCCAAGCGCCCACGAGGAGGGGCCGCTCCCGCGAGGAGACGGTGTCCCCGGTCTCCGCCGAGACCCTCGCGATGGCGCAGAGGTCGCCCGCGACCGCCGACTGGACCGGGCGGAGGCTCGAGCCGAACGGGGAGTAGAGGTGGCCGAGGCGCTCGTCGCTGTCGTGGTCGGGATGGCCGCGCTCTTCGAGCCCGTGGCCCGCGATGTGCACGGGCGTGTCCTCTCGCAGGGTGCCCGAGAAGAGGCGCACGAGGCACACGCGGCCCAGGAACGGATCGACTGTGGTCCGGACGACCTCGCCGACGAGCGGGCCGGCCGGATCGCACGCGAGGTCGGGGACGGGGTTTCCGTTGAGGTCGGTCACTTCGGGAACTGCGTGCTCGGCGGGCGACGGGAAGCCGCGCGTGAGCACCTCGAGGAGCTCCGCGGTCCCGAGCCCGTTGGTGGACGAGGTCGGGACGACGGGGAAGAACGAACCGCGTGCCACGGCGGTTTCGAGGTCGCCGATGAGGGTGTCGAGGGCGATGTCCTCGCCGCCGAGGTACCGGTCCATGAGCGTCTCGTCCTCGCTCTCGGCGATGATCCCCTCGATGAGCTCGCCGCGCGCGGACTCCCAGTCCTCGAGTTCGTCCGGCTCGGCCGGCCGGAAGTTCGGCTGCAGATCGCCCCCCGAGTAGTCCGAGACGGTGCCCGAGAGCAGCCCGAGCAGCTTCGTGACCGTACCCCCGTCGCCGGCCCGGAGCGGCAGGTAGAGGGGGAGCACCGAATCACCGAACGCTGCGCGGCATTCGGAGAGGACGCCGGCGTAGTCGGCGCGCGGATGGTCGAGCCGGCTGATGACGACGGCGCGCGGCATCCCGACCCGCTCGCACTCCGCCCAGAGGGCCGTCGTCGTGGCGTCGACGCCGTCGACTGCGGAGACGACGAACAGCGCACCGTCGGCGGCGCGCAGGCCCGCCCGCAGCTCACCCATGAAGTCCGCGTAGCCGGGGGTGTCGAGGAGGTTCACCTTGATATCGCCGACGACGACGGGGGCCACGGACAGTGTGACCGACCGCTGCTGATGCACGGCCGACGGGTCGGAATCCCCGACGGTCGTGCCGTCCGCGATCGACCCCATCCTGGAAATGGTTCCGGTCGCGGCGAGCACGGACTCGAGGAGCATCGTCTTGCCCGCCCCGGAATGGCCTACGAGGACGACGTTGCGGATGAGTTCCGGGCGGCCGGGGGCTGCCTCCGGGCTGGCAGGCCCCTTTGCTGAGCCGTTGGTGCCTTTCGCCGACATGCGCGCCTCCGTGTTCCGGTCCGGGCCTTAATCCTGCGCCTCCAGAGGCCCGGCGGCGAGGACCTACGACAAAGTCATGCGCTGTTTCGCTGTCCTGAGGGGAAGCCGAAGGGTGAAGACGCTGCCCACGCCGACCTCGCTCGTGCACTCGAGTTCGCCGCCGTGCTGCTCGGCGACTTCCTTTGCGAGGGCGAGCCCGAGGCCTGTGCCGGGGATGCCCGAGCGGAGCGCGGCGTCGCTCCTCTGGAAACGGGTGAAGAGGCGGCCCATGTCCTCATGGGCGATGCCCAGGCCCTCGTCGGTGACCTCGCAGACGGCCCATTCCCCCTCCTCCCTTGCGGTGAGGGTGACAGTGGTGCCCGCGGGCGAGTATTTGAGCGCGTTCGAGACGAGGTTGTTCAGGATCCGGACGAGGCCGGTGCGGTCGCCGAGGATCGGGAGGGCGGTGTCGGCGGCGAGGTCGAGCGTGATGTCCCGGTTCGTGGCTTCGGGGCCGAATGAATCGCTTGTCTGCCGGACGAGCTCCGTGAGGTCCAGCGGCAGGCGGATGCTGGCCGCGTCGTCCCCGGTGAGCGAGGCCGCGAGGATGTCGTCGACCATGTGGTTGAGGTGCCGCGCGTTGCGCATCATGATCTGGAGGTCCGACTTTGCTGCAGGGCTGAGAGAGGTGTCGTCCTGGAGCAGTTCGGCGTAGCCGAGGATGTTCGTGAGCGGGGTGCGGAACTCGTGGGACATCGCGCCGAGGAACTTGTCCCGTGCATGGACGGCTGCGACGACCTCGGTCACGTCGGTCGAGGCGAACACGGTGCCGGCGTTGTTCCCGGAGGCACCGCTGAACTGCCGCCCCGAGATGGAGACAGTGCGGGCGTCGGGGCCGTGGCCCAGCTGGTAGACCTCGTGCTCGATCGTCTCGCCGGCGATGACGCGCCCGAGGGGCCGCTGCTCCGGGGGAACCGGCTGGTCGCTTCCGTCCCGGTAGATGAGCAGCTCGGACTCGCGCGTGGTCGGGACGCCGTTCGGCAGCGACGCGACATAGAGCTGACGCTGCTTCGCGTTCATATAGGCGCTCTTGCCGTCGTCGTCGAGGACGAGCACGCCCACGTCGACGGTGTCGAGGACGGTGTTGAGGAGGCGTTCCCGGTTCTCGGTGCGCTCGAGCAGCTCCTCGACGCGGGCCTGTTGGGCCATGGCACTGAGCGTCATGACGGACGATCCCAGCCCGATGGCCAGAAGCATGAAGGGGACGAGGAGGTCGGAGGCGAGGGCGTGGGGAGTGGCGCGGCCGGTCAGGAATTGCGGCACCCACACCATGAAGAGCGCGGCGACGCCGCCGATCGGCACCATGATCCGCGGCCTGTACCCGGAGCCCGCGAGCCACATGATGGGGAACACGCCGAGGATTCCCAGTCCGGAGAGCGTCGATTCGGTGGAGTACCGCAGGATGCCGATGGGAACGAAGTCGAGTATCGGGACCGCGAGGAACCAGCCGTAGGGGATCCGATCCCACGGCAGCGCGGCTGCGATGGCCAACAGGGCGAGCGCGCAGGCCTGCGCAGTGACAAAGCCGGGGTCGTCGAACTCGCGTGCGTCGGTCAGCGCAACGAGGAGGCAGATGAAGAGCATGGTGACGTTGAGCGGCAGCTGGCTCAGCACGACGCGTCCGCGCATGCTCAGCTCGTGGAACCGGACCCTGCCAAGCGCCAGGACATCCAGAATCTTCTCCACGGCGGTCCCCTCCCGATCCCCAGACTTGTCCATAGAGTCAATTGTGTGACGGGGAGCGTCAAGGACCTAGATGTGACGCCAGACCTGGATGTGACGCCCAGGCGCGGAAGGGGGCCCCGCCCCGCCTCCGTCAGACACAAGATGATCGGCAACTCAGTGCGGGCACCTCGGTGGTGAACTCGCATGCATATCCTGCCCCCATGGGCGCTGGGGGCATTGGCGCGTTGACCTTGAGCGCAGTTCGCGCGTTCGTGGCAGTCGCGAGGTGCGGAAGCACGGTAGGCGCCGCAGCCGAACTCGGGTTCACCCAGTCTGCGATCAGCCGCCAAGTTGCAGAGTTCGAGCGCTACGTGGGGACCAGGCTGTTCGGACGAAGCCGAGGAGGCATGAGGCTCAACCCTCAGGGCGAGGCGCTCTTGCCCAAGGCCGTTGCGCTCCTCCAGCTCGCCAACTCAATGCCCGTCCCGGAAGCCTCCCGAGGCGGGTCAGGGCGCCCCTGTCGATGACTTGAATGACAAACCCGCATACCTAGGTTGATCGGCTTGACGCCCTTCGGGACAGCACACACGATGGAGCTGCAAGTTGAGTATATACAACAAACCACAACTCGTGTCAGAGCAGGCTGGCTGTAACGGGTGAAACCGCGGAAAGGACCAAGCGTCATGTCTTCTTTGGTAATGCCCATCCTGTCGGTGCCGGAACTGATCGAGCGTTCGAAGGTTCGCTTCGACGCCGCCCTGCTTCGGTATGACGCGTGGTTCCTCGTCTTTGTCGCCGTGATCCTCTCGATCGGCGTTGGAATCCTCGCCGGCCTGGCCATCTGGTGTGTGGCGCACGAACGGAAGAACTTCACCGGTGCGTGGCAGTTCAAAGACTTTGGGATCAATGTCGCCTTCGAGTGCCGCTGACGCCGATTCGTGAACACGTTCGACAGTCCTCCCCTGAACGCCTATGAGCTGGCTTTCCGATATCGTTCGGCGGACGCTTATGCGTTGGCTGGTGTCACTTTCATGGTGGAGGCAGGCGAGGTCGTCGGGCTCGTCGGCCCCAACGGTTCGGGGAAGACGACCCTCGTTCACCTCATCTTCAATCTGATCGAAGGCAAGGGCGGCTCGATTCTCGTCAACGGCCAGGACCATCGCGCCGAGGGTGTCCGCACCGAGATGATCTACCTGCCGAGCGACAACGTGCTCCCCGAGTTCCTGACGGGGCTCGAATATCTTCAGGTGCTTGCAGGCCTGTACCGAGAACCCGGATGCGCGGACGAGATCCGCATTCGAGAGCAGTTCGTGCGGTTTGGAATGGCAGGGCGCGCGGGGGACCTGATCGAGGACTACTCGCACGGCATGCAGAAGAAGCTGCTGCTCATCAGCGCTTTCCTCCTGCGCCGCCGACTGACGGTTATTGACGAGACGCTCAACGGCATCGACCTGGACGCGCTCGACGCTTGCAAAGAGGAGTTTCTGAATATGGCCGCGCGGGGCCAGAGCGTGCTCGTCTGCACTCATGATCTCGGGCTTCTCGAGGAGATCGCCCACCGAGTCCTCGTGCTCCGGGGCGGCCGGCTTGTGGCCGATCTCGAGGTTCCGAGTGTGGTGGGGAACGGGAGCCAACTGAAGCTTGTCGTGCGTTCGACCCTCAGTGAGGCGGAGCCCCCGTGAGATGCGCCAACGTGGTCATCCTCACCAAGCTCTTCCTCCGATGCTTCTTGCGCACCGCGCTGTCCGCAGGATTTCTCCGAAGTCGGCTTGCTCGAGTGCTTCTCGCTGCCGGCATTTTGCTGGGATTGGCCGTCCTGACGGCTATTGGTTCGGTCGTCCTGCGGGACATGATCCCGGGCCGCCCGGAATTGCTCTTTGCTCTCCACATCTCGACCGTTCCGGTGGTGTTCTGGACACTCGTGGTGTTCGTCTTCGTCAAAGTCCTCTTCACGAAGTCAGACGGCCTGATTCGATGCACCGCGATACTTCCCGTGAGCCATCGTGAACGTTCGGCGGCCCTGGCTCTGTACGAGCTGGGGATGGTGGTCGCAGGGGTTGTCGGACTTTTTCTCCCGCTTGCCCTGGCGTCTGTTGCCAGAATCGGGTTCGAAGCGCTTCCGGGGTTGGCGGCTTCCATCCTTCTCACGGCCGTCGCCGCATATCTTGTCCTCTCGGTGCTGCACAACCTGATGGTGCGTGCCGCTGAGGCGTTCGGACTGAAAAGGCTGGTGTACAGCCTCACCCTCTCGTCCATGGTCGCATTGACGTTTTGGTACAACTCCGCCTCCATAACCCTTGTTCGGGCGATGAGCCGTGACTATCTCGGGGGAGGTCTGGGCTTCTACGGGGTGAACGGCTTCCCGTTTCTCGGCGAGAAGCTAGGCCTGCTCGGCGTGGTGCTCGTTTTCCTCGCCTGGTCGGTTCTGTTCCTCCTTCTCGCGCTCCTCACGTCGCCCGCAACAATTCCCCTTTCCCGCAGATTCGTGAAGGCTTTCGTTCCATTCCGAGCTTCACCGCTCTGGCCGACAGCGGTGGCCATAGTCCGTCGAAGCGAATGGTGGATTGCCGTCGTCGTGGCCTCCTTCTTTGCCCTGCTGCTGTGGGTGCGGGGGAGCACTGCCTTCGTCCTCGCCCCGGTCGCCCTCCTCTCGCAAGGCATCTATGTCTACGCCGTGACAGACTCGCTTCGGCGCATGCCGGGCTACGCGCGCGGTGCGAGTGTCGAAGTCTGGCGCATGGTCGCCGGGCAGTTGCTCGTCACCGTGGTGTTTGCGGTTCCGGTCGCGCTGCTTGTCTTCTGCCGCCCACAGGCGTTCGAGGGTCTACTGCTCGCAGCCGTTGCAATTTCCAGCGGTGCCATTCTGACCACCCTGATCGCCGTGGTCATCGTTGCCGAGAACGACAGTCCGCCCGTGGTCTTCTTCGGCTACGCACTCTGTCTGGCCGTCATCGTCTGCCTCGCAGCCATGGTTGGGCTGCTTCAGATTGCGACCCTCTGGCTCTGGATCGGGAGCGTCTGTGCCAACATCCTCGCCGTCGTCTACTCGGTGGCGGGTGTGAAGAACATCATGAGGAGAAAGCGCCATGAAGCGTCTATTCCACGCCGTTAATGCGGTGGTCCTAGGTTTCCTCGCCACCCTCGTCCTAGCGGCTCTCGCCCTCTTGGTCGTCATCTTTTCGAGCCGGGAATCCGACAGCCGGTCAGAGGGCCTATTCGGAGCCGTCTACTTTGCGGCCGAGGACCGGCCTGACGGTTCGACGTGGGTTTCGATCGGGATCCAGAACTGGGTGGTCTTGGCCGTCCTGTGGCTCGGATTCTCGGGGCTGGCCTGGGCCTCGATCTATTTCTATGGTTGGCTCAGCGCCTACCGACAGCGGCTGGCTGATGGCGTGCGGCCATGACCCGAGACGCGGAATCCTGGTCCGCACCCTCCGTTTCGGCGTTGCTCTTTTCCTCCGGCACATCTGGGTCCTGACAGCGCCTGCGGCGTTCTTGGCGGTTGCCGTCTGGCTGGGCGTTGCCTACCACTCGTGGAGCACCGTTCCGCTCGCATCGCTGATCATGCTGCACACGGCCTTCGGGCTGCTTGGATCGTATGTGGTGCACGAATGCGGGCATTTCGTCGGACTGGGTCTGTGCACACACGTCTCCATGGTGTCGGTGACATCGACCCCTTTTCGGCTGTCCCTCAACCCGGCGGGCCAGCTCACGACCAGGGCCGCGCTGGGCGTCGCAGTGGCCGGCCCGTTGAGTGCGGTCCTCGTTGGCGCGGGACTCTGGGTGTTGTTTCCGGAATTGGGATTGGGCTGGTGGTACCTCGGTCATGCTGCGTTTCTTGCGCCCTGTTTTGGGGACGGACGCGGGGGCGCCCAAGCGGCCCCGCCGCTGGCCACCCCAGCTTAAAACCCGAAAAATTACCA
>NZ_SSNH01000003.1:116781-284300 GCF_005877005.1 Sinomonas susongensis
TTCGGGGCCCCCTTTTGGGGGGCCGCCCGGGCCCCCGCCCGGGCGCCCCCGCGTCTGACCTCCCGTGATGAATCCGCTTAAAGTGCCGTCAGAACGAGAGTCGCTCAGCTCTCGCCATCCCCAGCCGCAAGTCGCCGTCCACCGCCGTGCCGAGCACTGCCGATTCGGCGAGCTCATCCGGCTCCGCGGTGAGGGGGTCGAGTTCGAGGAAGGTGAGGTCGGCCCGCTTGCCCACGGCGATGGAACCCGACTCGCCCCAGGCGCCGGCGGCCCGTGCCGCATGCGAGGTGTAGCCCTCGAGGGCCTGACGTGCGGTGAGCGCCTGCGACGGCAGGATGGGTTCGTCGTGGGTTCCTGCCCGGCGGCGGAGCTGGGCGTCGGCGATGATCGGCAGCGGCGGGAACGGGGCGATCGGCCAGTCCGAACCGAGCGCGAGCGTCGTGCCCAGATCGCGTAGGTCCCGGCATCGCCAGGCGCGCCGGGCGCGGACCGGTCCCAGACGGACGCTCCAGTTGTCGCTCTGGTCGGCGCGCGAGTAGTGGGTGCAGTGGGTCGGCTGCATCGAGGCGACGACGCCCGAACCGATGAAGCGTTCGACGACGGCGTCCGGCACCGTCTCGATGTGCTCGATGCGGTGAACCGCGCGTCCACGGACCACGGGCTTGAGGGCGAGGAGGGCATCGAGCACATGGCCGACGCCCGCATCGCCGATCGCGTGGGTCGCGGTCGGGATGCCGCGCTCCGCGAAGAACGCCACCGCCCTGGAGTATTCCGCGGGGTCCGGCCAGTAGGCAGCCGTGGATTCGCCGAGCGTGTCCTGTTCGTACAGCCAGGCCGTGCCGTTGTCGATGGTTCCGTCGATGAAGAGCTTGATGCCGGCGACCTCCCATCGTCTCCCGCCGATGCCGATTGTGGCAGCTAGGGCTGCCCAGGCGTCGGGGCCGGTTCCGGGGGAACACCATGGGGAACAGCGGAGACGAACCGGGAGCTCGCCGCGTTCCTCAAGCGCCCGGTACAGGGCCGCGGACTCCTCCGAGTGGTCCATGACGTGAACCCCCGTGAGGCCTGCTGCCGCAAACCCCTCAAGCACCTGGGCGAGACGATCGCCGCGCTGCTCAAGCGTCTCTGCCGGCAGATGGCGGGCCACGAGTTCGCACGCGGGGAACTCCAGGAGCAGCCCTGTCGGCCGCCCGTCCGCGTCACACACAACAGATGCCGCGCCGTCGAACGACCGAGGGCCATCGATGCCGGCGACCTCGAGCGCCCGCGAACTCGCAAGCGCGGAGTGGCCGTCGAACAGCCGGACGAACGCCGGCCTGCCGCCGAGGACGCCCTCGACCGCCTCGGCGGTGACGGGCACGCCCCCGAACGCGTTCGGGTCGAGGCCCCACGCCTGGATCCACTCGCCGGGGCCGAGCCGGGACGCCTCCGCCGCGAGCCGCCGTCGGACCTCGTCGAGATCCTGGACGCCGCTCAGGTCCGCGCCCGCAGTGATGTCGAGGCCGAACACTGGGTGCGCGTGCGCATCGACGAGCCCGGGCACTACGGTAGCCGACCCCAGGTCCAGGATCTCGGTACCGGCGGCCGCCCACGAGCCGGCGTCGTCGCGCGTTCCGAGCGCGGTGATCCGGCCGCCGCTGGTGGCGATGGCCTGCACTGGCCCGCGGTGCCCGGGTTCGAGGGTGTGGATGGTGTCGGCAAGGATGATGCGATCAGGCGTCATGGGCTTCAGTGCTCCCACTCTCAGTGCTTCCAATTCGTGCGTAGGCGGCCGGGCGGGCACGTCGCAGCCACCGCGCCAGGAGGAGGCCGACGGCGAAGACCACCGGCGCGATGGACATGAGGACCGCGTTGGTCACTGCGTCGGCGAATGTGAGGAGCTCGATGTTGACTCCGATGAGGACCACGGCCGCGAACAGCAGGACGGCGCTCGCAGCGGTCAGCGGCACGGTGAGCCGATTGCGGATCGCCTCGGGGTGGCGGCGGAAGTAGACGAGGGCGGCGATCGCGACCAGGCCCTGAAGGCCCACGATGCCGAAGATGCCCGGAGTGTTGACCCAGATGAGGAGCTGCTGGTACGGGTCCGCGCCGAGCGCCGCACACAGGCCGATCACGACGGCTGCCAGCACCGTCTGCACCTGTCCCGCGCGGTACGGGGACTTGTGCTTGCGGTGCGTGCGGCCGAGGAAGGCCGGGAGCACGCCGTCCTGGGCGAGCATGTAGACGTAGCGGTTGATCGCGTTGTGGAAGGCCAGCTGCGACGCGTAGACGCTCGTCACGATGAGGATGTACATCGCGACCTCTGCCCACGGCCCCACGTACTGGGCGATGGTCGCGAAGAACATGCCCTGCTGCTGGCTGTTGGCGGCGTCGACCGCGCCTGCATCCCCGTAGGCCTGGACGACGGTCCAGACGATGAACGCGTAGAACACCGACATGAAGCCGACCGCGATGAAGGTCGCCCGCGGGACGGCCCGGTCCGGGTCCTTCGCCTCGCGCCGGTACAGGACGGTCGACTCGAAGCCCATGAACGCGGCGAAGCAGATGCCGAGGATCGCAAGGACCCCCGGGCTGAACATGGCCTGCGGGGCGAACGAGCCTGCGGTAACGCCCGAGGCGCCGCCGTGCGCAAGGATCCCGACACCCATGACGGCGAGGATCGCCGTCTCGGCGGTGAGCAGGACCGCGAGGACCTTGGCGCCGACGTCGATCCCTCGGTATCCGAGGAACCACACCGCCACAATGGCGGCGAACGCGACGATCGGCCACGGGACGTTGAGCCCGAACACGAAGGAGAGCATCGCCTGGGTCTGGACGGCGAAGAGGCCGTAGACCCCGATCTGGAGGCAGTTGTACGAGACGACGGCGAGGATCGCCGCTGCGAGCCCGACGGTCTTGCCGAGGGCGATGGTGATGTAGGTGTAGAAGCCGCCCGCGGCCTTGGCGTGCTTGGTCATCGCCATGAAGCCGATTGCGAAGAGGGCGAGCACGATGCCGGCGGCGAGGTAGCCGACGGGGGCGCCTATGCCTCCGCGGCTGATCGCCACAGGGGCGACGCCAGCCATGACAGTGAGCGGTGCTGCTGCTGAGATGACGAGGAATGCGATGCCGAAAGTTCCGATGGCATTGCGTTTGAGGCCGTCGTTGGGCGCGGCTTCCGTTGCCGCTGTGGTGCCCGTGCTGGTCTCTGTATGGGCCATGGGGAGTCCTTGGGAGTGGGTCTGATGGGGGATGGTCGAGATCTCGGAGCCTAAAACGAAAGGCTTTCGGTTTAGTATGCGGCAAGGTGACGTGGAGCACAAGGGCGGCATGGGAGCAGGGCGGCATGTGGCACAGAGAGTGCCGGCTGAGCAGAGCGGGCCCGGTCAGGGGAGACGGGGTAGGGTCGAGGGAATACCCGACCAATCCAGCCGATGGGAGCTGACGTGGCCCGCCCCTCCGAGCCCCTCATCACGGTCGAGGCCGTCACCGACGCGGCGCTCGAGCTCGTGGACGAGAGCGGCGACTTCAGCCTCCCTCGGGTCGCGAGGCGGATCGGCGTGACGCAGTCGTCGATCTACCACCACGTGAAGGGGCGGGACGAGATCGTCGAGCTCATGCGTCGGCGCGTCATCGAGACGGCGGCACCGCGCGCCGTCGTCGGCGACCTCCCCTGGGACGACGCCCTGCGCACCCTCGTGCGCGCCTACCGCGACGGGTTCGCCCGGCACCCGCGGCTCGCTCCGCTCCTCGTTCAGCAGACGGTCCAGGACGACCTCGTGATCGGCCTCTACGAGGACATCGCGCTCACCCTCGAGCGAGCGGGCTTCGCTGGGGGCGAGGTGCTCGCGGCGATTTCCACCGTGGACGCCTTCGCGATCGGCGCCGCCCTTGATCTGGCCGCGCCCGACGTCGTGTGGGCGCCTCCCGGGGAGGGGTATCCGACGCTTGCACGGGCCCTCAGCCACGCCCCGGCCCCGGCGCAGCGCGCGGAGGACGCCTTCGAGTTCGGCCTCGACATTCTCGTCGAGGGGCTGCGGGCCCGACTCTCAGCCCGCCGGGGCTAAAGGCTCGGGGCCAACGAAAAGCACCGCCCCGAGAAGTCCTCGGGAGCGGTGCCTCAGGTGGATGCTGCGCCGGAAGGGGACTACGCCTGCTGGATCCGGACGGTGTTGCCCGCAGGGTCGCGGAGGGCGGCGTCGCGCACGCCCCACGGCTGGCTCATCGGCTCCTGCAGCACCTCGACGCCCGGCGCTGCGGCGGCCTTCTCGAACGTCGCGTCGAGGTCTTCGGCGCTGAAGTTGATGCCGCCGAGCTCGCCCTTCGCGAGCAGCGCGGAGATGGCCTCGCCGTCCTCCTTCGAGCGGCCGGCCTGCGGCTGCGAGAGGACGATCTGGATTTCGGGCTGATTCGGGGTGCTGAGGACAACCCAGCGGAAGCCTTCGCGGGCCACCTGGTTCTGGACCGTCAGGCCGAGGGTGTCGCGGTAGAAGGAGATGGCCGCGTCGGGATCATCGACGAGGACGTGAACGGTGCTGAGGGAGACTGTCATGGAACTGATGCTAGGCCGACGCCTTGACGAGCGCTTCTCCGAAACTGCTTGAATCCCGGCTGGCGCCCCCGGTCTTCCGGGGCCGCGACACGACCATGATGTGGCAGCTCGGGAGGACCCGCCAGTCCTCGTGGTCCCGCGCCCGGTACGCCGACGGCGATTCCCCGACGAGTTCCGTGAACCGCGACGAGAAGGAGCCCAGACTCGTACACCCGACCGCGAAGCAGATCTCGGTCACGCTCAGCTCCCCGTAGCGAAGGAGGGCCTTCGCCCGTTCGATGCGCCGCGTCATGAGATAGGCGTACGGCGTCTCCGAATACGCCTCCCGGAAGCGGCGGCTGAAGTGCGCAGTGGACATGAGCGCTGTGCGGGCGAGGGCCGAGACGTCGAGCGGCTGCGCGTACTCGCGGTCCATCCGGTCGCGGGCACGGCGCAGCCGCTTCAATTCGTCGAGATCAACAGCCATACGACCAGTGTGCCTGTGGGCCCGGGAGATTGACTACACGCCCAGATACACCGTCTTGCCCCACGTGTAGAACTCGATCGCCGTCCTGCCCTGCTCCCGGAACGTGTTGGTCGAGGAGTCTTTGATGCCGCCGAACGGCACGTTGAGGTCGAGGCCCGACGTGGGCCGGTTGACCTTCACGACGCCCGCCTGCGCCCGCTCCGCGAAGTCCGTCGCGAGCGCGAGCGAATCGGTGCAGATCCCCGCGGTGAGTCCGTAGCGGGAGGCGTTGACGGACGCGAGGCCGGCCTCGTAGTCGGGCACCTCGAGCACGACCACGACGGGGCCGAAGATCTCGTCGGTGACTACGGGGTCGTCCGCGTCGACGTCGGCGAGCACCGTCGGAAGGAAGAACAGGCCGCCTCGGGAGGGCTCGCCGTCATCCGTTCCCGTGAGGAGGCGCGCCCCGCGCTCGACGGCGCCGCGCACCGCCGCGGCGTCCTGGCGCAGCTGAGCCTCGCTCACCACGGCACCCATGCGCGCGCCGTCGAGCCCGTCACCCGGCGCGTAGGCCGCGGCCTGGTGGACGAGCGCGTCCACGAATTCGCCGCGTACGCCGGGGGTGACGTACACGCGGGACGTCGCGGTGCAGGCCTGGCCCGTGAGCCCGAATGCGCCTGCGGCGACCACCGCAGCAGCGGCTTGGGGAGCCGCGTCGTCGAGCACGAGCACAGCGTTCTTGCCACCCATCTCGAGCTGCACGCGGGCGCGCCGTGCATCGAGGATGCCGTTGAGGTGGAGTCCCACGGCGGTCGAGCCCGTGAACGACAGCCCGGCCACGCGCCCGTCCCGCGCGAGCGCTTCGCCGACCACACGGCCCTTCCCGTGCACCACGTTGAAGACACCAGCGGGGAGCCCGGCGTCATGGAGCGCTCGGGCGAGGTGAGTCGCCGAAAGCGGGGTGAGCTCGGCGGGCTTGAGGACGACGGCGTTCCCCGCAACGAGCGCAGGCGCGGCCTTCCACGCGGGGATGGCGAGTGGGAAGTTCCAAGGCGTGATGAGCGCGAAGACGCCGAGCGGCTCGCGGCGCGTGGTGACGGTGGTCCCGGGCAGAGAACTGGGCAGCACCTCGCCCGAGGCCGCCCATCCGAGGGAGCCGAAGAACCGCAGCACGTCGGTGGCACGCCTGACCTCGCCCGAGGCCTCGGCCAAGGTTTTGCCCTCCTCACGCACGAGGTCAGTGGCGATCCCCTCCGCCCGCTCCTCGAGCAGCGAGGCCGCCTTGATCAGAATCGCGCCGCGCGCCGGGGCGGGGAGGCTCGCCCATGCCGGCTGCGCGCGGACCGCGGCCGCCACGGCGGTGTCGGCGTCGGCGGCCGTGCCCGCGGGGGAAAGCGCCGCTATCTGGTCGAGGCGCGCGGGGTTCCGGCGCTCGACGCTTGGCTCGCCTGCCCAGGATCCGCCGATGAGGTGGTGGGCGAGCGCAGGCGGCGCCGCGGTACCGGGGTTTCGCGGGGTTTCCGTGGTGAAGGAGGTCATTGAGGTGTCCTTGGGTGTCGGGGGTCAGAGGCTTCGGATGAGTCCGCCGTCGCAGCGCAGGGCGACGCCGGTGATGTACGACGCCGGCGCGCTGCACAGGAATGCTGCCGCCGCCCCGAACTCCTCGGGTGCGCCGTAGCGGCGGGCGGGAATGGTCTTGCGGGACTCGAGCTGCACCTCGTCGAGGGAGATTCCCCGGCGCTTGGCCGCGGCCGCGTCGAGCTCGGCAACGCGGTCGGTCGCGATGCGGCCGGGGAGGAGCAGGTTGACGGTCACGGCGTCGAGGGCGACCTCGGCGGCGAGCGTCTTCAGGTATCCGGCGAGGGCGGCGCGGCCGGTGTTGGACATCGCGAGATTCGGCAGCGGCGCCACGATGCCGCTCGAGCCGACCGCGAGGATCCGGCCCCAGCGGCGCTGCCGCATGCCGGGGAGGACGCGGGAGACGAGGGCATGATGCGGGCGCACCAGCAGGTCGAACGCGCCCGCGAGGTCCTCGGCGGAGAGGCTGGCGGCCGCGCCCGGGCGTGGGCCGGGGCCGTTGAGCACTGCGATGTCGATCGGGCCCAGCTCCGCCTCGGCCTGGCCGACGGCCTCGCCGACCGCGTCCGGCTCGTGGAGGTCCACAGCGATGGCGACAGCCCCGGGAAGGGACGCCGCGACCTGCTCGGCGAGCTCCCGGCGTCGCCCGGTGATCGCGACGCGGGCCCCTTCGGCGGCGAGGGCCCGCGCGACGGCGAGGCCGAGGCCGCCCGTGGACGCCGCGACGAACGCGGCCTTTCCTGCAATTCCGAGGTCCATCAGCCGATTCTCACTGCCGTGTCGAGGAGCGTGAGCGCGCTCCGGGCGCCGTCCAGCTGCTCGCGCAGGATCGGCAGGAGCTCGTCCGGAAGCGGCGCGGACGGGGGGCGGACCGCGGCATCCGCGATGAGCCCGCGCTCGCGGAAGAGGGTCTTGCGGAGCGCGAGGGCGAGGCGTGGCTGCTGCTCGAGGTTGACCAGTGGCAGGAACGGCGCGAAGGTCCGCCGCGCGGCGGCCGGTCCGCCCTCCACAAAGGCCCGCACCGTCGCGACGAGCGCCTCGGGGCACGAGAACCCCGTCATCGCGCCGGCCGCGCCTGCCGCGAGTTCGTCGAGGAGCCCCTGGCCGCCGAGCCCGCCGAACACGGGAACCTCGAGTAACGCAGTCAGCCGCGCGATCGCGAGCGCCGTGGGCGGGGCCTCGGCCTTGACCGCGGCCACGAAGGGGGCGCGGCGCACGGCGTCGGCAAGCGTTGCAGCCGGGACGGCGACGCCGCTCGCGGCCGGGTAGTCCTGCACGACGACGGCGGCGCCCGTGGCCCGGTGGATCGCCTCGAGATGGGTGGCGAGGACGTCGGGATCCGGCGAGTTCGCCTGCACCATGACCGCTTTGAGCCGCCGGCCCAGGACCTGCTGCGCGGCGGTGGCCTCATCGATGGCCGGCCGGGTCGCGAGCGCGGCCACCCCGGCAACGATCGGCAGCGAGCTCGCCTCCGCTGCGGTCTCGAGGACGAGCGACTTCTCGGCGATGCTGAGCGCGGCCGCTTCACCGAAGACGCCGAGCACGGTGAGTCCGACGGCGCCGACGGCTTCGTAGTGCTCGACGAGCCCGGCAAGGCTGCCCGTGTCGACATCGCGGGCGCTTCCCGCAAACGGCGTCGGGACGACGCCCCACACACCCCGCTCGAGCGGTGCCGCGTGCTCCTGTCCGATCGTCATGAATCCTCCTATTCTCCGGGCCACACGGGCGGGCGCTTCTCCTGGAACGCGAGCACGCCCTCGGCCGAATCCTTGCTGTCGAGCGCCGCCATGAGGGCGGGAAGACGCATCGCGCGGGCCTCCGTGGCCGTCAGGTGCGCCGTGCGCGTGACCATCTGCTTCACGGCCCTGACCGATGTCGGCGCGCACGTCCTGATCTGGTCGAGCCACCGTTCGACGGCGGTGTCGAGCTCGTCGCCGGGGACGACCTCGTTGACGAGCCCCATGGCCGCCATCTCCGCAGCTCCCGCCATGCGCCCCGTGAGCAGCATCGACATGGCCTGCGTGTAGGGGACGCGGCGCACGAGCTGGTGGATGCCGCCGTCGAGCGCCAACCGCCCGACGCGCGGTTCCGTGAGGCCGAACCTCGCGTTCTCGGCCGCTACGACGATGTCCGCGCCGAGGACCATCTCCATGCCGCCGCCGAGAGCGTAGCCGTTGACCCTCGCGATCACCGGGACGTCGAGTGTCTGGCGGAGGCTCAGGCCGCCGAAACCGTTCGGATCGAGGTCCGCCCAGTACTCGAGCCCGGTCTTGTCCACGGCCGAGGCGGACATGTCCGCACCGACGCAGAACGCGCGCTCGCCGGTGCCCGTGACGACGACGGCGCGGACGGTGCGATCCGCCTCGACGCTCGCCCAGACCTCGTTGAGCCGCGCCGTCGTCGGGCCGTCGACGGCGTTGAGCACGTGCGGACGGTCGATCACGACCCAGGCGACACCCTCGCGAACGTCGAACCGCACGCCGTCGACCGACTCCTGCGCGTCGGCCCGGGCGTTCATCGCAGCACCCCGAGGTCCTGAAGGCGCGTGATCGTCTCGTCGTCGAAGCCGTTCTCGCGCAGGACCTCGGCGTTGTGCTCGCCGAGGCGGGGGGCGACGCGCCGCACTGACGCCGGGGTCTCGGAGAGGCGGATCGGTGCGTTGAGCATGCGCACGGTGCCTACGCTCGGGTGCTCGGCCTCGACGATCATGCCGTTCACCCGCGTCTGCTCGTCCGCGAGGGTCTGCTCGAGCGTGTGGACCGGGGCGTTCAGGAGCCCTTCGCGCTCTAGCCTGTCTGTCCAGTACGCCGTGCTGCGGGTGGCGAAGCGCTCACGGAAGATGGCCTGGAGCGCCGGCTTGTTCTCGAACTGGCGCTCGAGATCGGCGAACTCAGGCCGCTCGCTGAGATCCTCGTCGAGGCCGAGCGCGATCGAGATGTGCCGTAGCGGGTCGGCGGTGAAGCCGCCCACCATGCACACTGCGCCGTCCGTCGTCTCGAAGACGCCGCTCAGCGGCATCGCACCCCAGTTGACCTCGTACCCGCGGTTGAGCTGCATGCACGCTTCTTGCATCTGCAGGTGCAGCATCGAGTCGTACATCGTGACCTCGACCTTCTGGCCGACGCCCGTTTCGTCGCGGGTGCGGAGCGCGAGCAGGATGCCCTGGAGAAGGTGCATGCCCGTGATGTAGTCGCACAGCGTGGTCGGATAGATCGACGGAGGGAGGTCCTCGCGGTCCCTGCGCCACATGACACCCGAGTACGCCTGGGCGATCGCGTCCTGGCCGCCCTTGTGCGAATACGGCCCTTCTGTGCCGAACCCGGTGCCCGAGGCCCAGATGGCCCGGGGGTTGGTGCGGCGGACGTCCTCGTACCCGAAGCCCATGCGCTCCATCACGCCGGCGCGGAAGTTGCTCACCACCACGTCCGCGTCCGCGATGAGCCGAGCTATGACCTTGCGTCCCTCCTCTGTCCGGGTGTCGACGCTGATGCTGCGCTTGTTCCGGTTGATCGAGAGGAAGATCGGGTTGTCCTGCCCGTCCGGGTCCGGGAACGAGTTGCGGGAGATGTCTCCCGCGCCGGGCCGCTCGATCTTGATGACGTCGGCCCCGAAGTCCCCTAACAGCTGCGTGCAGCTCGGCCCCATGAAGACCTGAGTGAAGTCGACGATCTTGATGCCGGCGAGGGGGAGACCGGCTGCCGGGGCCGGGGCAGGAGGCTCCTGCGTGGCGGGTGCGGTGGCGATGCTCATGCCCCCACCCCCGCAAGGCTGGAGCCCGCGCCGGCGGGGATCACGCCGTCGAGCGTCGCGTTGGGGGACGGGATGTCGCCGGGGTCGGCGCCATGCTCCCGCATGCGGGTCTGGATCTCGCTGGCCTTGACGTCGCGCACGAGGTCGCCATTCGATGCGGCGAGTGCGGCGGCGACGCCCACCGCTTGGCCCATGGCCATGCACGGCGGGATCTCGCGCGACATCTTCTGCGCCTCAGGGGTGGCGGAATAGTGCCTGCCCGCGACGAGCAGCTGGTCGACCTCCCGCGGCAGGAACGAGCGGTAGGGGTAGTAGTAGTCCCGGCCGCGGGCCACGGTGTCGGCGAAGTGCCGGCGGGCGATTACATCGTCCTTCGTCATGACGTACTCGCCCTCGAGGAGGCGGGTCTGGCGGACCCCGAGCTGCGGCGCCGCATCGAGGAGGAAGGCGTTCCGGAAGCCGGGCAGGTTCTCCTTGATGTACGCGACCGCCTCCGTGATGCGGTCCCGGGCGGCGAACTCGGCTGCCGTGAGATCGGCCGGGTCGACGCCGTCGTAGCCGGACATGTGCGGCGCGTTGCACCAGACGACGCCCTCAAGCGGAGTCTTGAGCCACCACAGCTCCCAGGCGCCGCCGAGCAGGCGCTTGATGCGGCGGTTGATGGCACGCGCCTCCTTGGGATTCTCCTGCTCGAAGCGCTCGGCCTCGCCCGTGTCGACGCCGCCGAGACGGAAGACGAGCGTCGTGATGTAGGAATCGTGGGCGTGCTTCGCGCCAGCGCGGGAGGCGACGTCGATGTCGCCGGTCGTGTCGATGACGATGTCTGCGAGGTAAGCCTGCGGGCCCGCCTTGGTCTCGACGACGACGCCCTTGATGACGCCGCGGCCGTCGAGGCCCTCGTCCACGATGGGCCGCGAGAACCACGAGTGCAGCCGCAGGGTCACGCCCGCCTCGCGGACCAGGTCATTGGAGACGCGCTTCCAGCCGTCCGGGTCGAAGGCGGCCGCGTAGCAGATGGGCTTGGGGGTCGAGTGCGAGTGGAAGTCGAATGTGCCGTAGCGGCCCCACTTGTTCCACAGCTCCTGGGACGTGCGGCGGTCCTCGGCGGGCGGGACGACCGCGAGGCCGGCCGCCTGAAGGCGCTCGACGTATTCGGAGACGATGCCCGTCACGGTGATCTCGGTCCCGTTCACCATGTCGTCCAGCACGAGCACCATGCCGCCCGAGGCGAGGCCGCCGAGGTACGAGTACCGCTCGAGAAGCGTCACGCTCGCCCCGGAGCGGGCCGCGGTGACGGCGGCGGCCACACCGGCCGGCCCGCCTCCCACAACCAGCACCTGCGAGCGGTTGACGACGGGCGCGGCGAGCTCTTCAGAGCGGACACGCAGATCAAGGCTTTCCATGGTTTTCCTTACTTGCCGACGAAGAGGCCGGACGAGCGACGGGCGAGGACGTAGAAGATGACGCTGAGTGCGGAGAGGACCGCGACGTAGGTCGGGAAGACCCAGTTGGCATGCAGGGACTGGAACCATACGAGCAGGTACGACGCCGTGCCGCCGAAGAGGGCGACGCCGATGCCGTAGCCGAGGGCCACCCCGGTGCCGCGGACAGGCTTGGGCATGAGCGACGTGCTGACCACGTTGTAGATCGTCATATTCAGGACCAGGACCACCGATCCGCCGAGGAGGACGGCCGCGAAGCCGCCGATCCCGGGCTGCACGTAGAGCAGCATGAGGAACACCGAGGGGATCGCGAGGAGCCGCGTCACGATGAACCAGCGGGACATCGCCGTGCCGTCCGTGAGCCGCCCGACCACCCAGCTGCCGACCACGAGGACGACGGCGAGTGCCGTGGTCAGCGCGAAGACGGCAGTGGGGTTCTCCTTGAAGTTGCTGCGCGCCGCCGTCGGGAGTCCCGTGTTCCACGCGTAGTTGTAGGCCTGGGCCGCGCCGACCACGAACACGATCGCGAGGACGCCGAGCCAGTGCCGGCGGAGTCCCGCCCACACGCTTCCGGTGGAGTTCTCGGCGATCTCTTCAGGCCGCATCGTCTCGGGCAGCGTGCGCCGCAGGTACAGGACCACGAATCCGAAGACGGCGCCGATCACGAAAGGAACCCGCCAACCCCACGCAGCCATCGCCGCCCCGTTGAGGGTGAGGCTGCACAGGAAGCTCACGAGCGAGGCCATGAGGATGCCGAGGTTCACATAGAGGCTCATCATGCCCGCGACCATGCCCTCGCGCCCCTCCGGGGCGAGTTCGACAGCGTGCGAGGTCGAGAGCGGAGCCTCGATGCCGGTCGAGATCCCCTGGACGATCCGGGAGACGACGAGGATGACCCCGGCGGCCGGGCCGATCACGGCATAGCTCGGCGTGACGGCGATGACCAGCGTCGTCGCCGCCATGAGCAGGATCGAGAGCAGCATCACCCGGCGGCGGCCGATGCGGTCGGCGAATACGCCGAGGAGCACGCCGCCGAGGGGCCGGAACGCGAAGCCGACGGCGAAGACGGCCAGCGCGTTGAGGGTCGCCGAGAGTGGGTCCCGGTCGGGGAAGAAGTTGGGGCCGATGAAGGCCGAGAGGAGGCCGAAGACCATCCAGTCGTACCATTCGAGGGCGTTTCCGAGTCCTAGGCCGAGGAGGCCGCGGCGGACTTGGGGGGAGAAGCGCCGTGGGTTGGTGGGGTCGACTTTGACCGCGTTTTCGAGCATGGGAGGTCCTTTGCCGGGCCCTGGCGGGCGCGCGAGGGTATGACGCATCGCCGGGCGACGCGAGGGGGATGGGTGGCGGGACGTGCTCTCGGCGGGGCGCTTACCACGCGCGCGGAGCGCTGACCCAGATAGCTACGCAGACCTCTTCGTAGCTGTTTGCATACCAGTGGGGGATTTCGGAGGAGTAGGTGATGGAGTCGCCTTCGCTGAGGCTGTAGCGCACTCCGTCGAGGTAGACATCCTTCCTGCCCGAGATGACGAGGCAGAATTCCTCGCCGCCGTGATGGAAGGGGGTGCTGCTCGTGTCATGTCCCGGGGGCGTGACGATCCACTGGACCTCGAGCGCGCCGTCCGTGCTCGGGGTCAGGAGCTCGTGGACGGCTTCGCCGACCGATTCACGGGTGATGCCCCGCAGATTGCGCCGCTCGGAGCGCCGGACGACGGGCGAGGACGTCTCGGGCTGGCCCGCGAAGAACCTGCCCACGGGAAGGTCCAGTCCGTGGGCGAGCTGCGCCAAGGTGGTGAACGACGGGTTCGCGAGGCCCCGCTCGATCTGGCTCACGATCGCCTGGCTCAGGCCAGTGGCCTCGGAGAGCTGGGCGAGGGTCATCCCGAGTTCCTTGCGGCGAGCGCGGACCTTCGCACCGACGGACGCCAGCAAGGCGCTCGTTGTCGCTGAGGCAGGCGCCGGTGTGGTGGCTGCCGCGCTCTCCGTGGTCATCGTGGTTCCTTTTGGTTGGTGACCTGACTCACACAACTATAGTGAAGATCTTCAGTGGATCAAGAGATCTGCAGCATTATTCTGAATTTCTTCACTGCATGCGCTCTTCCGCACCCGAGACGCGCTCTTGCGCACCCGAAGAGCCCTGCCGCTCGAGGGCCGCCGTCAGCTGGGCGACCTGTCTCGTGAGCGCCTCGACTTTCGCCTCGAGCGTCTCGTCGACGGCCTCGACCTCGGCCTCCACCTCCGCCTCGACCTCGGCGACGGTCTCGGAAGTGATGTTCTCGACAAGCCACGCTGCGATGGACGCAGTCACGACGCCGAGCACGGCGATTCCGGCGATCATGAGCACGGCCGCGACGCACCTCCCCACGAACGTCACGGGATAGTGGTCGCCGTACCCGACGGTCGTGATGGTCTCGAGAGCCCACCAGATGGCGTCGCCGAAGGACCTGATGTTGGACCCGGGGTCGTTCTGCTCGACGTCCTCGACCGCGAGCGCGCCGCAGTAGACGAGCATTCCCGCGGCGCCGAAGACGTAGAGGAGCAGCCGCCCGCGCAGCGCGTCGCCCGCCCGGTTCTGCAGCACCCGCAGGAACGTCACGAGCCGGAGCAGCCGCAGGGGACGGAGCGCCGGAAGCGCGAGGATGGCGAGCTCGTGCAGATTGCGGATGAACCACCGGCCCCGGTTGGGGGCGAGGGCGAGTTGGACGAAGTAGTCCACGATGAACACGGCCCAGGACGCGAAGACGAGGACATCGGCCCAGATGCCCTCCCTCTCGGGCAGGTTCGCGATGACCTGAACCGAGTACGCCACGAGGAAAACGACGGCCGCGCCGATCATGGGCCACTCGGACAGCCTCCGCCACCGCTCCAGAGTCATGGCCGCAGGGTACTCCTGCGGGGGCCGGATGGCTCGTTGTGGAATGGCTGGCCGAGCGAAGCTGCGGTCCGGCCGGAGGGAGAACCGGCTGACCCTATCCAAGGTGGTGCACCCGTCCTAAGGTTCCCGTATGAGCGGCGTGGACGCTGAGCTGTTCACTCGTCTCCTCGCGCTCCGGGCAGCGTTGAGGACCCATGAACGCTGGAGTCCCGCACGCATCGCCTTCCATCAGATTGAGGGCTTCCAGCGGCTCAGGGCTTTCGCCGTCGCCCGCTCGCCGTTCTACCGCATGCGCTACGAGGGCCTCGAGCGCGCCCCGCTCGGCGCCCTGCCACCGGTGACGAAGGACGAGCTCATGGACCACTTCGACGAGGCAGTCACCGCGCCGAGCCTGCGCCTCGTCGACATCGAGGCCCACCTCCGCGAGCTGGTGGAGCAGGACGCCGACCCGTCACTGGCGTGGCGCGGCCGGTGGTGGACGGCGGCGAGCGCAGGGACGACTGGGCGGCGTGGGATCTTCGTCTGGGACCACCGCGAATGGGCGTCCGTCATCGCCTCCTACACCCGCGCGTTGACCTGGGCAGGGCTCCCCGGCCGGGTGAGCAGGCCGGTGCGCGCGGCGATCCTGATGACGAGGCGCCCGAGCCATCAGTCCGCGGTCATCAGCGCGACGTTCAATTCGATGCTGTTCCCGACCCTGCGCCTCGATGCCGGCGACAGCCTCCGGGATCTCGCCGCGCGCCTCGGAGCCTTCCATCCCGATCTCCTCA
Organism: Sinomonas susongensis; assembly: GCF_005877005.1. GTDB lineage: Bacteria > Actinomycetota > Actinomycetes > Actinomycetales > Micrococcaceae > Sinomonas > Sinomonas susongensis. Next base: position 132,170 of record NZ_SSNH01000003.1, read on the forward strand.
TCGGCTACCCGTCGGCGCTCCGCCCCCTTGCGGCCGAGCAGCTGGCAGGGCGCCTCGGCATCGAGCCCCGCGCGGTGCTCTGCGCGGCCGAGGTACTGGACCCGTCGGCGTCGGGGGACATCGAGGCGGCGTGGGGGAGCCCTCCCGTGGACATCTACGGCACGACCGAGACCGCGGGCATCGCGTCCACGTGCGCGAGCGGCCGCCGGCACGTCTACGAGGACCTCGTGATCGTCGAGTCCGTCGACGCCGACTACCGACCTGTGCCCCCCGGCACCACCGGGGAGCGACTCCTCGCCACGGTCCTTTTCTCACGGACGCTCCCGCTCATCCGCTACGAGATCTCCGACCGGGTCCGGCTCGACGGGAGCGGCTGCCCGTGCGGCCGCTCGTTCACCCTGCTGGAGGGAGTCGAGGGACGGGCCGAGGACATCCTTCGCCTCCCCGGGGCCCTGGGCACCGTGCTGGTCCACCCCAACGTGTTCCACGACGTCCTCGAGGAAGTGCCCCTGACGGGCTGGCAGGTGGTCCAGCGCGACGACGGTATCGACGTCCTCGTCGCAGGGGCGCCGCTCGGAACCGATCTGCAGGGCCTGCGCGATTCGATTGCGCAGGCCCTGACGGCACACGGCGTCGTCCGCACCCCGGTTCGGGTCTTCCCGGTGTTCGAGGTGCCGCGCACACCGCTGGGAAAGGCGAAGCTCGTGCGGGGCCTCCACCCGGGATCCGGTCCGTGACGCTATCGTTGCCGCGTGACCCACGACGGGCTTTTGCTCTCCCCGCACGACTACACCGCCGCCGTCGACCGGCTCGAGGTGCTGACCGTGCGCTTCGCCTCGGCTGCGGAGCGCATCTCCGACTGGGACGCGCCGGTGCCGGCCTGCCCGGGGTGGACGGCGCGCAGGCTCCTGGTCCATCTGGGGCTCATCCACGCCTGGGCGGGATCGTCCGTCGGCGCGGACGCCGCGCCCGCGGACCCGCATTTCGAGGCCGGCGAGGCGCTGCTGCCCGACTGGTATCGGGCGCGGGCGGCGGAGCTCGTCGCGACGCTGCGGTCGGTGACGCCGGACGCGAAGGCCTGGACCCTGTGGGGCGACCCTGTCGCCGCGTTCTGGGCGCGCAGGCAGGTGCACGAGACGACGATTCACACGTTCGATCTCGCCCAGTCCCTCTCCGCGGGAGCGGGTCAGCCGCAGGCCGACCTCTGGTCCCTGCCCGAGGACGTCGCGCTCGACGGGATCCGCGAGGTCGTCGAAGGCTTCTATCCGCGGCAGGTGCGGCTGGGCCGCTCGGCGGGCCTGCCCGGCGTCGTCCGGCTCGAGGTGCGGGCGGACGACGGCGGGCGGCTCGCAACGCTGGATGTTCCCGCCCTCGGTGGTTCCGCGGGCGGCCCCCTGCTCGGCACCCTCGCGGGCACGGCCGCCGAGCTGTACCTCGGGCTGTGGGGCCGCGCGCCACTGCCCGCGGCCACGCCCGAGCTCGTGCGGACCGTTCACGACGCGCACCTGACCCCGTAGTCTGGGCCCATGGTCCGCAGACCCGAGCTCATCGTCTTCGACGTCAACGAGACCCTCTCCGACATGGAGCCGATGGGGGACCGGTTCGCCGAGCTCGGAGCGCCCGCGGACCTCGCCAAGCTCTGGTTCGCGACGCTCCTCCGTGACGGCTTCGCGTTGACGGCCGCGGGCGACAACCCCGAATTCGCCGAGGTCGGCGCGGAAGTGCTCCGGGGCCTCCTGCGGGACCACACGCTCGACCGTCCGCTCGAGGACGCGGTGCGGCACGTCATGTCCGGAATGCTGCGGTTGGGCGTCCACCCGGACGTTGCCGACGGCGTGCGAGCCCTCCACGACGACGGCTTCCGGCTCGTGACGCTCACAAACGGCGGGACGTCCGTCGCCGAGCGGCTCCTCGAGGGCGCCGGCGTGCGGGACGCCTTCGAGGCACTCCTCTCGGTCGCGGACGCGCCGCTGTGGAAGCCCGCGGCCGCTTCCTACGAGTACGCCGCCGCGGCGTGCGGGGTCCCTGCGGAGGACATGATGCTCGTGGCCGTGCATCCGTGGGACATCCACGGGGCTTCGCGGGCCGGCCTGCAGGGCGCCTGGGTGAACCGCACGGGCGCTGCCTATCCCTCCTACTTCGCGGACCCAGACGTGGTCGCGCCCGGCATCGATGGAGTCGCAGAGGCGCTGAGGAGGCGATGAACGAGTAGAGAACCGGCTCTGGAAACTGTCCGACTGTGCATGGAAGGTCTCCCGTCATGACCACTCCCGCAACATCTCGAGGCACCCACGGCTACGGCTGGGTGCCCGACGTCCCAGACCAGCGTGACCACCTCTTCGCGGCACCGCCCGCCGTCCTCGGCGCCCTCCCGGCGTCGACCGACCTCACCGCCCAGTGCCCGCCCGTCTACGACCAGGGCCAGCTCGGCTCCTGCACGGCGAACGCGATCGCCGGTGCGCTCGAGTTCGACGCCGACAAGGAGGGCATTGCGGGGTACACGACCCCCTCGCGCCTCTTCATCTACTACAACGAGCGCGTCATCGAGAACAGTGTCCCGAGCGATTCGGGCGCCCAGATCCGGGATGGGATCAAGTCTGTCGGCGCCCAGGGCGCGTGCCCGGAGACCGAATGGCCCTACGACATCGCCAAGTTCGCGGACCAGCCGAGCCAGCAGTGCTACACGGACGCGAAGCAGCACAGGGCAGTCTCGTACCAGCGCGTGGCCCGCAGCCTCCCCCAGATGCAGGGCTGCCTCGCTGCGGGCTATCCGTTCGTGTTCGGATTCACGGTCTACGAATCGTTCGAGAGCCAGGAAGTCGCCCAGAGCGGTGTGGCCCCGATGCCCGCACCGAACGAGCGGGTCCTGGGCGGCCACGCCGTCGTCGCGGTCGGCTACGACAACGCGAGCCAGCGCTTCCGGGTCCGCAACTCCTGGGGGACAGGGTGGGGCCAGGCCGGCTACTTCACCATGCCGTACCAGTACCTCCTCTCGACGGGACTCTCGAGCGACTTCTGGACCATTCGCATGGTCAGCTGACGCGGTCGAAGGTCCGGCGAGCGCGATTTCCCGTGCTGTTTGATTGATCAAACAGGGGTGGGGTCTGCAGAATTGGCAGACGGTCCGATGCGTCGATCACCCACAGGAAGCGACCAATCACATGCCCGAGAAGCTGCAGCCCTTCCTCCACGACCTCGAAATCGTCCTCCGTGCCCCCACCCAGGCCTGGTCCGGCCGGGATGGGCAGATCAGGGCCGCGGCCCCCGGGAACGCGACCGTTCAAGGAGTCATGCACTCCGACGTGCGCGTCCTGAGCGAGGCGGTCCTCGAGGTCGGCGGGCACGAGCCCGAGCCCGCGGGGTCGTGGCACGACGACGACGGCGGCCTCGTCGTCGTCGGCCTGCCCCGCGCCCTCGCTGCCGCCTGGGGCGATCCAGCGGCCCGGATCCGCCGTTCTCGGCGCGTCAAGGCCGGAGCGATGGAGGAGGAGATCGAGTTCGCCTCCGCGACCGAGGAACCCGTCTCTGCCGACGTGACCGTCCGGCTCGCGGCTGACCTCGCGCCCATGGAGGCGGTGAAGTCCGGCCTCCCCACTCAGCCCGTCGACGCTTCCCCCGCCGACGCCGGCGTGGCCTGGTCCGCGGGGGAGGTGAGCGCCGTCGTCGAAGCCCCCGGCGCCGTCATCGACCTCTCGGATCCGGGCCGCCCCGTCCTGCGGTGGTCGCTCACCGCTTCCGCCGGCACCCCGGCCCGCGTCTCGTGGCGGGTCACCGCGGAGGACAGCATCGCCGTCGTGGCCGGAGCACGCGGACCTGCGCCGACCGGCTGGCGCGGGCTGCGCCGCCCCACCGATGTGCGCCTGGCGCGCTTCCTCGAGCAGTCGCTCCGCGACCTCGACGGACTCCGCATGGCACTCCCCGGCCTCGAGCGCAGCGAGTTCCTTGCAGCGGGTGCACCCTGGTTCTTCACACTGTTCGGCCGGGACTCGCTGTGGGCCGCGCGCTTCCTCCTGCCGCTCGGCACCGAGCTCGCAGAAGGCACGCTCACGGTGCTCGCCTCGTTCCAGGGCGAGAAGGTCGACACGGACTCGCAGGAGGCGCCGGGCAAGATCATGCACGAGCTGCGGCGTGCCGCGCTCACCCTGCACGGCGAGGCGATCAGCCTCCCGCCCACGTACTACGGGACCGTGGACGCGACCCCGCTGTGGGTCTGCCTCCTCCACGACGCGTGGCGGGCCGGGATGCCGGTCGACGCCGTCGAGCGCCTCCTGCCGCACGCCGAACGCGCTCTCGCGTGGGTCGCGGACGGGGTGCTCGACGGGTACCTCAACTACCTCGACACGAGCGGGCACGGCCTCGCGAACCAGGGCTGGAAGGACTCGAGGGACTCCGTGCAGTTCCGCAACGGGCAGCTCGTCACGGGGCCCGTCTCGCTCTGCGAGGTGCAGGCGTATGCGCATGAGGCGCTCGTGCACGGCGCCGAGCTGCTCGAGGCGTTCGGGCGCGTGGGCGCCGGCGCCGCCGGTGCGGCACCTTCACAGCTCCGCGACGCCGCGGCCGCGCTCGCGGAGCGTTTCCGGGCGGACTTCTGGCTCGAGGACGACCGCGGGCCGTACGTCGCCATCGCACTGGACGGGTCGGGGAAGCCCGTGGACACGGTGACCTCGAACATGGGGCACCTCCTCGGTACGGGGCTCCTCGACGGGGAGGAGGAGGCGCTCGTCGCGCGCCGCCTCCTGGACCCCGAGCTGGATTCCGGCTACGGCCTGCGGACCCTTGCGACCTCGAGCGCCGGCTATTGGCCGCTCAAGTACCACGGTGGGTCGGTCTGGGCGCACGATACCGCGATCGCAATCCGCGGACTCGCCCGCTCGGGCCATCGGGACGCCGCCGCCCAACTGGCCGAGGGGCTGCTCAAGGCGGCCGAGTCGTTCGGCTACCGCATGCCCGAGCTGCATTCGGGCGACCCCGCGGACACCTCGACCCGCGCGCTGCCGTATCCCTCGGCGTGCCGCCCGCAGGCGTGGTCCGCGGCGTCGGCCGTGGTGATCGCGGAGGTCCTCGGCGAACTGGGCTAGGGGCTAGTAGGCCTGCCACTGGGGCTTGTGCTCCAGCGCGTGCTGGTAGTACTCGCGGTGCTCGAGGCGGGAGGCGGCGCCTTCGTCGACGAGGACCGTCGTGTGGGGGTGGAGCTGGAGGGACGACGCCGGGCAGGCGGCGGCGAGGGGGCCTTCGACGGCGGCGGCGATCGCACTTGCCTTTCCCTCGCCGAGGCCGATGAGCAGGATGTGGCGGGCTTCCCGGATGGTGCCGAGGCCCTGGGTGAGGACGTGCCGGGGGACGTCCTCGGGGGTGGGGAAGAAGCGGGCGTTGTCGCGGCGGGTCTGTTCGGTGAGGGTCTTGATGCGGGTGCGGGAGGCGAGGGAGGACATGGGCTCGTTGAAGCCGATGTGCCCGTCGGTGCCGATGCCCAGGATCTGGACGTCGACGCCGCCGGCGCCCGCGATGGCGGCCTCGTAGCGCGCGGCTTCGGCCTCGGGGTCGGGGGCCTGGCCGTCGAGGCTGTGGACTGCGTGGGCGGGGAGGTCGACGCTGTCGGTGAATTCCCGGCGGATGACCGAGCGGTAGGACTCGGGGTGCTCGGCGGGCAGGCCGAGGTACTCGTCGAGGGTGAAGGCCTGGGCGCGGGCGAAGGACAGCCCGGCCTCGCAGTGGCGGCGGATGAGCTCGCTGTAGGTCCCGAGCGGGGTCGAGCCGGTCGCGAGGCCGAGCACGGGGCTGTCGTTCTCGAGGGAGGCCTGGACGATGTCGGCCGCCGTGCGGGCGACGGCCTCGTCGTCGGGCAGGATGACGATCTCCACGGGCTGCCTACTTCGCGGGTTCGGTCTCGGAGCTGACCTCGTCATCTTCCCGCCCCGGCGTCCGGAGATTCCAGCGCTTGATGACGAATGAGAACAGGAAGTAGTAGATGAAGCCGTACATGATGCCGATCGGGATCAGGAGCCACGCGTTGTGGGCCTTGCCGAAGTTGAGGATGTAGTCCACGAGCCCCGCGGAGAACGTGAACCCGTCGTGGATGCCGAGCAGGTTCACGAGCGCGAGCGACGTGCCCGTGAGGAAGGCGTGGATCACGTACAGCGGGAACGCGACGAACATGAACGAGTACTCGAGCGGTTCGGTGATGCCCGTGAGGAACGCAGTGAGGGCGGTCGAGAGCATGATGCCGCCCACGATCTTCTTCTGCGACGGCTTCGCGTGGCGCCAGATGGCGAGGGCCGCGGCGGGGAGGCCGAACATCATGATCGGGAAGAACCCGGTCATGAACACGCCCGCGCTCGGATCTCCGGCGAAGAAGCGGTTGAGGTCCCCGCGGACGAGCTGCCCCGAGGCGTTGGTGTAGTCGCCGATGAGGAACCAGACCACCGAGTTGAGGATGTGGTGGAGACCTGCGGGGATCAGCATGCGGTTCGCGAAGCCGTAGACGCCGCCGCCGATGACGGTGTTGGAGGCGACGGCCTGCCCCACCCACGAGAGGGCCGCGTTGAACAGCGGGTACAGGAAAGAGAGGACGACGCCGACCACGAGGCTCGTGACGGACGTCAGGATCGGGACGAGGCGACGGCCGGAGAAGAATCCGAGGAAGTCGGGCAGCTTCGTCCGGTAGAAGCGAGCCCACAGTGCCGCGGAGAAGAGACCCACGATGATGCCGGCGAGCACCCCGTAGTTGATGACTGCGGGCTGCCCGGTGGGGTCCTTCTGACCGGCCAGGACCACGGGCGACATCGCCTTGAACACCCCGTCGATCACCATGTACCCGACCACGGCGGCGAGGGCCGTCGAGCCGTCAGACTTCTTGGCCCAGCCGATCGCGATGCCGACCGCGAAGATGAGCGGCAGCCACGTGAAGACCGCGTTTCCCGCGGCGGAGATGACCGCCGCGCCAGCGGAGAAGCCGGGGATCGCGCCGAGCAGGTCGGCCTGGCCGAGGCGGAGGAGGATGCCTGCCGCCGGCAGCACCGCGATGGGGAGCATGAGGCAGCGGCCGAGGCGCTGGAGGGTGGCGAAGGCCGCATTCGGCTTCTTCTCGGTGGGCATCACAGCCGGATCAGACGTAGACATTGCATGCACCTTTGCGTGAAGTGACGAGGGCTGGGAACCGGCCGGAACGGCAGGTAATGTCTGGTTATGACCAGTTCAGTTTGAGGTGTGTCCGCCGAGGTGTCAAGGGGATGTCAGAGCCGCACTTCCATTCCCAGCGCGTAGCGGTCGGAGCGATACCACGAGCGGGTGTGCTCGATCGCGCGTTCCCCCGAGGACGAGGTGCGGTCGAAGACGAGCACAGGGGCCCCGGTCCCCGTCCCGAGGAGGACGCCCACGTCCGCGGGCGCCCCTTCGGCGCGCACCGTCTGGCGCGCGCGGTCGATCTGGCACCCGAAGCGGGTCGCGAGGGCCGCGTACACGGACCCCGAGAGGTCGATCTCGAGGAGCCCGCCCGCGTGTTCTGCGTTGTACCACGCGTCGTCCACGCTCACAGGGCGCCCGTCGGCAAGGCGGAGGCGCCGGAGGTGGATCGCCTCGGCCCCCGCTGCCAAGCCGAGCGCTCGCACGGACTCGGGGGGCGCCGTCGTCCGCTCCGCGACGAGGACTACGGTGCTCGGCGTGAGCCCCTGCGCCTCCATCTCCTGGGTGAACGACGCGAGGTGTAGCGTCGACTGGACCGTCGCGTCGGCGACGAACGTCCCCTTGCCCGCAACCCGGATGAGGTGGCCCTCCGCGACCAGACGGCCGATCGCCGCCCGCACGGTGATGCGGCTGACACCGAAGTCCTCCATGAGCGTCCGCTCGCTCGGGAGGCGTTCGCCGGGCATGAGGTCGTCCTTCGCGAGGCGGAGGATGATCGATCGCAGCTGCTCGTGTTTGGGCACCTGGCTGTTGACGAGTGGCAAGCGAGCCTCCGCTCCGGCAGGGGGCTGGTCCGATCCAGTTAGAACCAGAATACGGTACGGCCCCCTCCGCCCACGAGAGCCGGACTCAGCGGGCGGCCAAGACCTGCTCCCGAAGGATGTCGGCGTGACCGCAGTGCTGGGCGAGCTCGCGGAGCATGTGGAGGAACACCCAGCGCAGGGGCAGGGGGCCGCGGCGGTTCCCGCGCACGACGTCGTCGAGCCCCAACGACGCGACCGCGCGCCTCGAATCCGCACACGCCCTCCGGTAGGCGGCCAGCACAGTCTCGATCGTGTCGCAGTCCTCGAGGACGAACGATTCGTCCGGAGTCGCCGGAATCCCGATCTCCGCCCGGGACCTGCACGTGACGGCCTCGTCGAACCACACCCGCTCAATGAACTCCCCGTGCTTGACGAGGCCGAGCAGCGTGGTCCTCGACGGCACGAGCGAAGCGCGGGCCTCGGCCTCGGTGAGACCGACCAGGCACCTTTCGAGCGCGGCGCGGTGCTCGTCGAGGAACGCGTCGAACTGGGCACGAAGGTCGGCGTCGAAGACATGGGGTTCCATGGACGGCATAGTGCTCATGGCGCGAGTGTACGGCGATCGGCGAGACCCGGGCACGGTCAGCGGCGGGCCCAGCGAGGGGCGTGCTCGGGAAGCGGCCCGATCCCCACGAGCCGCGCGGGGACCACGCGGAGCGCGGGCAGGGCATCGAGCACCCGCAGGGGGAGGGGCGTCTGGCCCGAAACCGTCCAGTCCGGCTTGCGAGCGGCATCCCCGTCGCGAGCGGCGCCGTCGTCCAGCACCTTGCCCACCACGGCCCTGTGGGCGAACTGCTGGAACCCCTGGATGAGGACGGTCGGCCACCAGCGTCGCCGCTGCACGCTCTGCAGCACCGCCTCGGGCACGGGGCCGCCGCCTGCGAGTGCAGGACGCAGGATGCGTGCAGCCGCGACTGCGTCCTGAACCGCAAGATTGATCCCGACCCCTCCGACCGGGCTCATCGCATGGGCGGCGTCCCCTATCGCAAGGAACCCCGGGAGGTGCCAGCGGGCGAGGCGGTCGAGCCGCACGTCGAGCAGCTTGACGTCGTCGAACGACGCCGGGGCCTCCTCGAGGCGGCCGGCGAGCCACGGCTGGGCCTGGGCCAGGCGCTCCCGGAAGGAAGCAATCCCCTCCGAGCGGAGCACGGCATCGGAACCCTTGCGGATCACGTAGCCGCACTGCCAGTAGTCGCCCCGGTCGATCATGATCATGAACTGCCCGCGGTGAATCCTCCCGAGCGCGCCTTCCGGATCCGAGGGTTCGCGGGGGACCCGGAACCACCACACGTCCATCGGCACGCCGAACGCCGTGGGCGCGAGGCCGGCCGCAGCGCGGACCGCCGACCCGCGGCCGTCGCACGCCACCACGAGATCGGCCTCGAGCTCGTGCGCCGTCCCACCGTCCGGGCCACGCTCGGCAGCTTCCGAGCGGTCCTGCCACACGACGCCGGTGACGCGCCGGCTGCCTGCGCCGCCGTCGTCTGCCACGTTCCCTGGAGGCCGCTCGTGAAGGAGGCCCGTGACCTCGGCCTGCCGCAGGAGCCGGAAGCTCGGCTCACTGCCCGCAGCCTCGGCGAGCAGTTCGAGGAGGTCCCACTGCGGGACGAGCGCGATGTAGTTGTGGGGCCCGCGGAGCCGGGACAGGTCGCCGATCTGGGCGGGGCCGGAGTCGAGATCAGCGCCCACCGAGTCGATGCGGCGCTGGGGGAGCGCCTCGAACGCGGACCCGAGGCCGAGCTCGTCGAGCAGCGTGAGCGTCGAGGGATGCACCGTGTCGCCGCGGAAGTCGTGCAGGAAATCGGCGTGCTTCTCGAGGACCGTCACCTCGACCCCGCCCCGCGCGAGCAGGAGGCCCAGGAACATGCCGGCGGGGCCACCACCGGCGATGGCGACTCGCGTGCGGTCGATCGCAGCCATGGCCCCAAGCCTAGCGATGGCCCTCCCGACGATGCCCCTCCCGACGAGAGCTCCCTACGAGAGCGCGACCCGACGATGCCCCTCCCGACGATGTCCCTCCCGACGATGCCCCTCCCTACGAGAGCGCGACCCCGGTTCCGCTGCGGCGGTCTGTTCTTCCGTCGTCCCCAAAATTTCTGCCGTCGTCCCCAGAATCAAAACCGATCTCCCCACTTCTCAAGCCGAGTTCCCCGGGATTTGCGCCACGCCAGACGCGACCCGCCGGCCGCGGCCGCGACACGCCGGAGGACATCACCGTCAGGGGCGTAGAAGCTGGGGAGGACGGCGCAGAAGCTGGGGACGGCGGCGCAGAAGCTGGGGAGGACGGCGCGGGGGCTGGGGACGGCGGCGCAGAAGCTGGGGACGCCGGCGCAGGGAAGCACCGAAGCCGCCCCGGAACGCAGCGAACGCCGCACCTTCCACGCCCGTCCTGGTTGGACGGTCGCGGCCGATGCGGCGTTCGCCGTGAGTGTGTGGCAGTCGAGCAGTCCGGTGGTTTACCGGGCCACTCGACTGACCGTTCGTGGCCTTACTGGGCCGGGAGCTGGAGAACCTGGCCCGGGAAGATCAGGTTCGGGTTGGCGATGACGCTTGCGTTGGCGTCAGCGAGGCTCTCCCAGCCGCCGGTCACGCCGAGCTGCTGGGCGATGGCGCTCAGGGTGTCGCCGGCCTTGACCGTGTAGGTCTGGCCCGAGACGGGAACCTGAGCGACGTGGCGAGGAGCGGCCTGGACCGGGGCGGCCTGGACCGGAGCAGCCTGCGGGGCGACGGCGGCCTTGGGCGCAGCCTGCACAGGAGCAGCCTGGACCGGAGCGGTCTGGGCCGGGGTCACCTGGATGGGCGTCGGGTTGGCACCGGCGGTGCCGGAGAGCCCGAGCTTCGCGGAGCAGGCAGGCCATGCGCCCCAACCCTGGCTCGCGAGGACGCGCTCGGCCACGGAGATCTGGGTCGCCTTGGATGCCTGGTTCGGCATCCCGGTGCCGCCGTAGGCCTGCCAGGTGCTCAGCGTGAACTGGAGGCCACCGTAGTAGCCGTTGCCGGTGTTGATGGCCCAATTGCCGCCAGACTCGCACTGGGCGATCGCGTCCCAAGTGGACGTGCTGGCCGCATTGGCAGCAGGGGCCGCGAGGGCGGCGCCGCCAATGGCAGCACCGGAGATGGCGGCGAGGGCGAGAGAACGACGTGCAGCAGTTTTGAAGGTCTTCTTCATGGGTTCTCAGATGCTCGGGACTCCACCGACACTCATTCCGTCCCCGGAAGTCTTCGCGCGCCGCCGGTCCCTGACAGTTCGAGGTCAGGACGATGGTGACTGCGCAAACGGCGGCGAACGGTGGACGGCAGTACCCGGCATATGCAGCCGACGGCGCGTTATGCCTCGGCGTTGTGCCCGCTGGATCGGGCGGTCCGTTACCGAACCTTGACCTACCCTAGAGTACAAATCCTTCGTTGCCAAATCGTGATCGAGGGTTCACCCGATCAGGCTTCGGACGTCATCTGCTGTAAGTGCAGAGGCGAACATCGCGTCATCGTCCAGGACGGAGGTGAAGAGGGCCGCCTTCTTCTCCTTGAGCTGCATGACCTTTTCCTCGATGGTCCCCTTCGCGACGAGGCGATACGTCATGACGGCACGCTCCTGCCCGATGCGGTGCGCGCGGTCCACGGCCTGCGCCTCGGCAGCGGGATTCCACCACGGATCGAGGAGGAAGCAGTAGTCGGCCTCCGTCAGGTTGAGCCCGAAGCCGCCGGCCTTCAGCGAGATGAGGAAGACGGGGGCGTCGCCTTCCTTGAACGAGCGGACGACGTCGCCGCGCCGTTTCGTCGACCCGTCCAGGTAGGCGTAGGGGAGACCGGCCGCGTCGAGACGTTCAGCGGCTTTCCGGAGGAATGACGTGAATTGGCTGAACACGAGGGCGCGATGGCCCTCGGCGATGATGTCGTCGAGCTGCTCGAGCAGGACGTCGAGCTTGGCAGGGGAGACCCCTTCGAGGGCCGGATCGACGAGCGCAGGGTCGAGTGCCATGAGACGCAGGAGCGTGAGCGAGCGGAAGACGATGAAACGGTTGCGGTCGAGGTCCTCGACTAGGCCGAGCACCTTCTCGCGTTCACGCTGGAGGTACTGCTCGTAGAGTCGCCGGTGCCGCGGTGCGAGGTCGACGTCGAGCCGCTGCTCGATCTTCTCCGGGAGCTCGGACGCCACGGCCTCCTTCGTGCGGCGGAGCATGAGCGGCCGGACCCGGCGCCGCAGCTGGGCGAGGCGCTTGGCATCGCCGTTCTTCTCGATCGGACGCGCGTAGTCCTGCGCGAAGACGCTTGAGCCCGGGAACAGCCCCGGCGCGACGATCGCGAACAGCGACCACAGCTCCATCAGGTTGTTCTCGAGCGGTGTCCCGGTCAGGGCAAGCTTGAACGGGGTCTCGAGGTCCCGCGCGAACTGATGCGCCTTCGTCGCGCGGTTCTTGAGGAACTGGGCCTCGTCCATGATGAGACCGTCCCACGGGAGCGAGGAGTAGGCGTCAGCGTCGAGACGGAACAGGGCGTAGCTCGTGACCACGACGTCGGCCCCGGCCACGGCTTCCGCGAGGGGCAGGCCCGCCGTCCCCTCGGTGTCCGTGATCGCGACGGTCCGGAGCGATGGCGCGAAGCGCTCGGCTTCAGCTGCCCAGTTGGGGACAACCGAGGTCGGCGCGACGACGAGGAACGGTGCCGCGCCGTCGTCGGACGCCCGCCCGGCGGCCCCAACCCGCTCCCGCGAGCCGGCCTCCCGCGCGTGGAGCAGCAGTGCGAGCGTCTGCAGCGTCTTCCCGAGGCCCATGTCGTCGGCGAGTATGCCGCCGAGGCCGTGGCGCCACAGGAACGCGAGCCACTCGAACCCCTCGTGCTGGTACGGACGCAGCTCGGCGGCGAGGCCCTTCGGGACGGGGACCGGGTCGAGGGCCCCGGGTTCGAGGAGCCCCCGGACAGTCTCCCGCCAGCGTGGCGGCTCGACCGTCTCGCCTGCGAGCTCGGCGATCTCGTCCCACAGGCCGGCTTGGTACAGGCTCAGCCGCGGGGGCTTCGGCGCCCCGCCTTCGGCCTTCCATTCCCGCAGTTCGTGCGAGGCCTCGATGATCTCCTTGAGGCGCAGGATCTCCGGTGTATCGATCCGGAACCACGACTTGTCCGGAAGCATGATCTTGGTGCGTCCGCGGGCGAGCGCCACGAAGACGTCCTGGAACGCGACCTGCCGTCCCTCGACAGTGATCATGAGCCCCAGGTCGAACCAGTCCCGCTTGTCGCTCTCGACCGCGCTCAGCACGAGCTCGGGCGCCCCGTCGAGCCGCCGGTAGTCCGGCTTCTCACCCCGCAGGACGACCTCGAGCCCCTCGATTTTCCTCAGCTCTGGAAGAGTCCGCTCCGCGAAGTCGGCCGCGTCGAGATCCGCGAGGGTCGCGTCACCGAGCGCCCTATGGCCTCCCTGCCCGCGTGGGCCCAGCGCGCTGTCCGCGAGGGCGTCCGCCACGCGGCCGACGACGCCGGCCTCCGCGGTCTCGTCCCTCGCGTGCCGCTCGCCGGGTGCCGAGTAGAGCGGGAGCTGCCGCACGTCGTCGCCCGTCCGGTACTCCCAGTGCCACGCGAGACGCAGGCGGTCCCGCGGCTCGAACGTCGCCGTGAGCACGAGCACCGGCGGCTCGACCGGCGGAAGCTCCACGCTGCCGTCGCCGCTCGCGACGGCGAGGGTCCGCGCCAGGTCTGGGTACAGCTCGCCGAAGAACATGTCCCGATCCTCGTCCGGAACCAGGATCGGCTCGCGCTGCCGGAGGAGCGCGCGCTCGCGATCGGTGAGCAGATGCGAGGCCGGGGCGAGCACGATGAGCTCGTCCTTCCCGTTCCGCACCGCGGCGTACGCCCCGTGGTCGCCGATCGGGCCGGCCGACGACGCCGGAACCTCCTCGCCGTCGAAGGCGAGGGACGGCGCGACGGACAGTGCGCCGTCGTCCGCCGCCCGCACGTCGACGCTCACCTCCGCCACGCCCGCCACGTAGACCTGCACCGAGTTCTTCGAACCCACGAGCTCGATACCAGCCGCGGCGGCATCCTTCAGGACGGTCCACCAGAGGGGGCTGTTGAAGTCGTCCACGTAGATCCAGGGGTCGTTGGGACGCCAGTAGTTGCCGCCGTCCGCAAGCTGGAGCGGTTGGATCTGCTGGAGGACCCGGAACTGGGCGGGTTCGAAGGTTCCCGCCTGGTCCCGGCGCCCGAACGTCGACCAGCTGAGGCCCCCACGGTTCCATCGCCCGCTCCGCGGGTCCTTGCTCACTGGACGGACAGCGAGCTTGAAGCCCTCACGGTGCTGCCTCGCGTATTCGAGCCCGTACCTCTTCCGCTTCTGCGCGTCGAGGTCCCGCAGTTCGAACTGGAGTCCCAGCCGCGTCCGCTGGCCTGCACCAGCCGTGGAACCTGCCGGCGCGAGGATCTCGGCCAGCGCGGTGCGCCACGCGGGCTGCTTGGTCCGGGAGGCGGGGACGGGCGTCGCGACGCCCATGCGGGCGCGGACGGTCTGCTCGTTGGCGGCGAGGACGGCGGCGAGCATGTGCTTGCAGTCGCTTCCGACGGGGCACGTGCACCAGCCCCCCTCGTACAGGTCGCGTCCGGGGGCCTGGCGGATGCGCACGACGCACTCGTAGGGCTCGGATTCGCTGCCCTGGACCTCCGCTCTGAGCTCCCCGCGCTCCGCGTTCCAGTCGAAGCTCAGAACGTGCCCGCCTCGCGAGTACGCCGTCGCGCGGGCCAGAGTGGAGGGGCCGACGGCGCGCACCAGTCCGTGGACGTCGACCATCGGCAGGTCTGCTGGCCGTGTTCCGCTGCTCGCCCGCCCGTCCGGGGCGAGCTCGTCCGGAGCTGGCTCGTCAGCGGGGGAGAAGGGCACGATGCAATCCTCCCACGCGCCCTCGACACTCCTGGGCCCGCGTCCGGAAGCGCGGCTATCGCACCGAGGCCTCGGCCAGCGGCGCCCCCGTGCCGAGCCCGCGCACCGTCCACCCGGCCTCATGCCAGGCGTCCCGGTCGAGGACGTTCCGCGCGTCGACCACGACGGGCCGCGCAACGATCTCGGCGAGAGCGTCCGGGCTCAGCGCCCGGTACTCCGCCCACTCCGTCAGGAGCAGCACGAGCTCCGCGCCCTCGCAGGCGGCCGTGAGCTCTTCCTCGAACTGGAGCTGCGGGTACCGCATCCCGGCGTTGTTGATCGCCTTGGGATCGGTGACGACGACGTGCGCGCCCGACTCCACGAGCCGCAGCGCTACGTCGAGCGCGGGGGAGTCCCGGATGTCGTCGGTGTCGGGCTTGAAGGCCGCGCCGAGGATGGCGATCCGCCGCCCGCCGACCGACCCGCCGCACAGCTCGGCGGCGATCTCTGCCACCCGCGCCCGCTGTCCCACGTTGATCGAGTCGACGAGGCCCATCCACTCGTCCACGGAGTTCACGTCGAGCTCGCGGGCCTGGGCCCGGAACGAGCGGATGTCCTTCGGGAGGCAACCGCCGCCGAACCCCAGTCCGGCGGCGAGGTAGCGATGGCCGATCCGGGGGTCGAGGCCCATCGCGGCGGCGAGCTGCGTGACGTCGGCGCCCGCCGCGTCGCACAGTTCGGCCATCGCGTTGATGTACGAGAGCTTCGTAGCGAGGTACGCATTGGCGGCCGACTTGATGAGCTCGGCGGTCGCGAAGCTGCACACGATGCGCGGCACGCCGGCGTGCAGGAGCGGCGCGTAGACCTCGTCGAGGTCGCGGAGCACAGCGGGGGCTGCAGGGTCGGCGTCGTCCACCCCGTACACGAGGCGGTCCGGCACGAGCGAGTCCTTGACCGCCGTACCCTGCCGCAGGAACTCGGGGTTCCATGCGAGCTCGACGCCGGCCTCGGCGAGCCAGGCCCGCACCCGGTGGACGGTCCCCACCGGGACAGTGGACTTGCCGACGACGACGGAGCCCGCCTTCGCGCGGGCCGCGAGCGAGCGGGTGGCGGCCTCGAGGTACGTCAGGTCAGCGAGCTCGCTGGTCTTCGACTGGGGCGTGCCCACGCACAGGAAGTGCACCTCGCACGCCGCGACGAGGTCCATGTCGGTCGTGAAGGTGAGGCGTCCGTTCGCACGGCCGTCGGCGAGGAGCTCCTCGAGGCCGGGCTCGAAGAACGGTGCGAAGCCGCGAGCGAGGTGCCCCACCTTCTCGGCATCGGTATCGACGCCCACCACCTCGTGGCCCATCGAGGCGAGGGTGGCGGCGTGGACGGCACCGAGGTAGCCGCATCCGATGACCGAGATCTTCATGGGGTTCCTTTCGAGGAAGTTGGTGGGCTCAGCGCACGGCCAGCGACGCACGGGCCGCGATGACCTCGTCGTAGTGGCGCACGAGCTGAGCGGAGATCGAGGACCACGTGCGGCCCTGGACGCTGCGCAGGGCGGCCTCGGCGAACGCGGCTCGCTTCGCGTCGTCGCCGATGAGGTCCTGCACATACGAACGCAGCTCGTCCAGCCTGCCCGGGGTGTAGAGCCAGCCGGTCTTCGAGTTCTCGACGAGATCGAGCGGGCCGCCGCGCCCGGTCGCAACCACCGGCACACCGGAGGCCATGGCCTCCTGGATGGTCTGGCAGAACGTCTCGAACTCGCCGGGGTGGACGAACAGGTCGAAGCTCGCGACCATCCGGGCCAGGTCCTCGCCGCCCTGGAAGCCTGCGAAGTGCGCGGTCGGCAGCTGGGCCTCGAGGGTCGGGCGGAGCGGTCCGTCCCCGACGATCACGAGTTGCGTGTCCGGGAGGTCCGCGAGGACCCGGAGGTCCTCGACCTGCTTCTCGGCGGCGAGCCGGCCCACGTAGCCGATGATCCGGCGGGTCCCGCCGCCGGCTGCGCCCTCGGCGGGGCCTGCCACTGCGGCCCGCCACGCGTCGTCGCGCTTCGCCGGGTTGAAGCGTTGGGTGTCGACGCCGCGGCGCCAGAGCTCGACGTCGAAGATGCCGCGCCCACGCAGCTGGTTGAGGGCGAAGGTCGACGGCGCGAGGGTGCGGTCAGCGAGCAGGTGAATCCTCTCGACGCGCTCCCATGCCCA
This sequence comes from Sinomonas susongensis, assembly GCF_005877005.1. GTDB lineage: Bacteria > Actinomycetota > Actinomycetes > Actinomycetales > Micrococcaceae > Sinomonas > Sinomonas susongensis. The sequence continues at coordinate 149,188 of NZ_SSNH01000003.1, forward strand.
GTTCTCGAGGAAGGGCACGCCGTACCGGGCCGCGTAGCTGGGGACCTCGGTCTGGTAGATGGCCACTGTGGGGATGCCGAGGCTGTGGGCGGCACGGACGGCGCGCCAGCCGAGCTCGAACGGCGAGGCGAGGTGCACGACGTCGGGCGCGAACCGCTTGAGGATGCGGCGCACTTTGGGGACGGCGCCGAAGGCGACGCGGACCTTCGAGTAGCCGACCATCGGCATCGACGGCAGGCGATGCACGAGTGCCCCCGAGACGTACTCCGGCCCAATCCCCGAGTCCCCGGCTGGGGCAATCACGAGGACCTCGTCTCCGCGCTCCTGGAGGTGCTCCAGGACCCGCAGAACCGAATGGACTACTCCGTTCATCTGGGGCAGGAACGATTCGGCGACTATCGCAATCCTCACGCTCCCACGGTTCCGCTCGTGCCTGACGCGCTGGCGGAAACGGCGTGACAGCGAGGGGAAGGCTTGGTTAACGCGAGGCTTCGCACCCCCGGAATTACGGCTTCCCCAGCTTTTGCGCCGGGTTCCCCACCTTTTCCGCCGGCTTCCCCACCTTTTGCGTCGGCTTCCCCAGCTTTTGCGCCGGGTTCCCCACCTTTTCCGTCGGCTTCCCCAGCTTCGCATGGGGCCAAGGCCTCATCAGGCCAGAGTTTCCAGGATCTGACGCAAGGTGAGTCCTGATTGGCTCCTCGAAGCAGAACAGTAGCTGCGGAGATCGGCAGGGAAGCTGGGGAGATCGGGCGAGAAGCTGGGGAGATCGGCAGGGAAGCTGGGGAGTTCGGTACAGAAGCTGGGGAGATCGGTACAGAAGCTGGGGAGTTCGGCGGGAGAAACTGGGGAGTCCGGCGGGCAACCCGGGCAACCCCGCTACCCCCTCAGGACGACGGGAGGCTGGCCTTCTTGGGCGCAGCCGCGGCCAAGGCGGCAACGACGACGGCAAGCGCCCCGAGTCCCCAGCCGATCCCGGTCCCGGCCGCAACCGCGCCGACGAGGAGAGGCCCCCCGGCGTCGCCGAGTTCACGGCCGAGCTCGGCGCTGCCCATCGTGCGCCCCATGCGCTCGGCCGGTGTCGCGTCGGCGAGGTGCGCGAACGCGAGTGGGGTTGCGAACCCGATCCCGCCGCCGATGAGGAGCGCCGCGAGGTACACGGCCACCGCGGCTGCGAGCTCGCCCGCGAGGGGCAGGACGGAGGCCACTGCGGCGCCGAGGGCGATCACCAGGAGGCCGCCGGCCATGCCCGGGCGGTCCCGGATGCGGCCCGCGTCGCGCAGTCGACCGATACGCGGTTGGACGAGCGAGGACGCAACGGCGAGGACGGTCACGACGGCGACGCTCGCGAAGGTTCCGAGGCCTGCCCGGGCCGCGAGCGCGGGGAGGAAGCCGACGGCCGCGCCGAGCGAACCCGTCGCGCCGGCGAGCACGAGCGTCGGGCCGAGGAATGAGCGGTCGGTGAGCTGACGCGCGAGGTCCGCCGAGGTGTAGCGGGGCCGCGGGAGGGGCTCAAGCCGCGGCACGGCGACGGCGACCCACACGGCGACGACGACCGCGAGGGCCGCGAGCACCCCGAAGAGCGCGGGGAAGCCTCCGACGAGGAGGGCGCCGGCCCCGAGCAGCGGCCCGAATGCGTACCCGAGTCCCTTCCATGACCCGTAGCGCCCGAAGTACCGGCCGGTGTCCTTCCCTGCGAGTCGCGCGACGCTCGCCGACGAGGCGGGCGAGAAGGCCGAGGCGGCCGCTCCCTGCCCCAAGCGGGCGAGGGCGAGGACGAGGGGCTGGCCCGACCACAGGCCCACGAGGGACGCGACGGCGAACCCGAGGAGCCCGCCCACGATCACGGGCTTGGGTCCGATCCGGTCCGAGAGCGAACCGAAGACGGGCTTGAGGAACACCTCGGCCACGTCGTAGAGGGCAAGGAGGACGCCGAGGACGAGCAGGTTGAGGCCGAGGTCTCCCGATGCCCCTCCGCCGCCGTACCCGCCGAGGCTCTCCGCTCCCAGCGCGGTCGCGATGCTGTGGGCACCGAACGCCGTCGTGAAACCCGCCGCGTAGAGGGGCACGACGGCGCTGCTCGCCGGGGCGGAATCAGTGCGGGGGAGCCTCACCCGACTGAGTTTAGGCGGCTGCGTCCTGTGACATGTGCCACACCTCCCGCCCGCGAGAAATGATCGGACCCCTCCCGTGGTTGGGCTTGGCATGACCATCGAACACACCGACGAACAGACCGAAATGGTCCATCCGGCAGCCCTCGCAGACCTCTTCACTCCCGTAGACCTCGGGCCACTCCGCGTTCCGAACCGCTTCGCGATGGCGCCGATGACGCGCGAGTTCTCGCCCGAGGGCACCGTCACGGACGACGTCGTCTCGTACTACGCGCGGCGGGCGGCGGCCGGCGTCGGCCTCCTCATCACGGAGGGCGTGTACGTGTCCGAGGACTCCGGGCCCAGCACCCGCGTCCCCCGGCTCTTCGGCGAGCCTCAGCTCGCGGCCTGGAAGCGGCTCGTTGCTGCTGTCCACGCCGAGGGCGGCCTCATCGCTCCTCAGCTGTGGCACCTCGGCGCCGAGCGGGGCGACCATGCCGAGTTCAACCCCGGGCTTCCGACCCTGAGCCCTTCGGGCATCTCCTCGACGGGCGTGGCTCGCGGGCGCGCGGCGACGGTCGCGGAACTCGATCGCATCCGGGACGACTTCGCCCGCGCTGCAGCGTCGGCCCAGGAGGTCGGGTTCGATGCCGTCGAATTGCACGGTGCCCACGGCTACCTCCTCGACCAGTTCCTCTGGGAGGGAACGAACCGCCGCGAGGACCTCTACGGCGGCTCGCTCGAGGCCCGCACCCGCTTCCCCGTCGAGGTCGCTGCCGCCGTTCGTGCCGCCGTCGGCCCCGATCTCCCCGTCATCTTCCGCTTCTCCCAGTGGAAGTCCGGCGACTACACGGCCCGGATCGCCAAGACGCCGGCCGAGCTCGAGGCGCTCCTCGGGGCCCTCGCAGAGGCTGGGGTCTCCGTGTTCCACGCCTCGACGCGCCGCCACTGGGAGCCCGCGTTCCCCGAGGTCGCGGGTCCCGACGGCCAGCTCGGCCTCGCGGGGTGGGCGAAGAAGGTCACCGGCCTACCGTCGATCGCTGTCGGCTCGGTCGGCCTGAACCAGGCATTCCAGGTCGCGTTCCAAGACGGCGGCCGCGCTGAGACCACGGGCCTCGAGCCGCTCCTCGAGCAGTTCGGTCGGGGCGAGTTCGACCTCATGGCCGTGGGGCGCGTGCTCCTGAGCGACCCGTCCTGGGTTGCGAAGGTCCGCGAAGGCCGCTTCGACGAGATCCGCCCCTTCCATGCCGAGGATCGCGAGAGCCTCAGCTAGCACTCTCGTCCCGGCACTCCCAGCTGACCGTCGCCTCCCGTCGCTCCGTGCGTCGGGGGGCGACTCCCGTCGGGGGGCGACTTCTGCAGCGGACGGTGTGCCTGAGCGGCGTCGGGCGCGGTCCGTGGCACAGTGGGACCCGATGAAATTGCGCTCCGACCAGTCCGGGATCCGCGGCCTGCCGATGCCTCTGTGGCTCCAAGGAGCCGCGGAAGCCCTGCAGGCTGTCCTCATTTCGGCCGTGGCCGCGCTCATCCCCATTGCTGCCGTCTGGCTCACGGGCGGCTTCGGCCCGATGCAGCCCGCGGACGCGGCCCGACTCGGCGGGCAGGCATGGCTCCTGGTCCATGGGGTCCCGCTCTATCTCAGCGATGCGTCGCAGGCGCCCGGCGGCGGAGCCGCACCTTCACCGCCCACTGTCCTGAGCCTCGTCCCCCTCGGGTTCGCCCTCATGCCGTTCCTGCTCTCGTGGCGCGCCGGCAGGCGGCTCGCCCGCGCGTCGTACGCCGACAGCCTGTGGCAGGGCCTCCTCGGCGCGGCGGCGCTCTACGCCCTTGCGGGCTTCGCCACCGCATTCGTGTGCAGCACGAGTGCCATCAGCGCAAGCGTTGCTCTTGCGGCGTCGGTCCCGCTCATCCCGGTGGGCCTGGGGCTCTTGGTCGGCGCGCGGCGTGAGGCAGGCTCGTGGAGCCGCCTCATCGGCGTCGACGCCGCCCAGTGGCTGTCGCGCACAGGCCAGTACTCGCGCTGGGCCGGAAGCTATTTCTGGGCCGTGGTCCGGGCCGGGTTCGTTTCCGCCGTCGCCGCCTTCGGGCTCGCCTCCGCGCTCCTGGCCCTTGACATCGCGATCCGCTGGGCGGATGTCGCCACGGTGTACGAGGCGCTCGGCGCGGGCGGCGTGGGCGGTGGCGCGCTGACAGTGGCACAGCTGGGCTACCTGCCGAATCTCGCCGTCTGGTCGATGGGCTGGTCCTCGGGCGCGGGCATCATGCTCGGCACTGGCTCGAAGGCGGGCGCCCTTGCGACGGCGGTCGGCCCGCTCCCTCCAATCCCGGTCCTCGCCGGGCTGCCGACGTCGTCCGTGCCCCTGGCTGCTGCCGCCGTCGTGCTCCCGGTCCTCGCCGGCGTGCTCGGCGGCTGGTGGTTCCAACGGGCAGGGGAGGACCACTTCGGCGAATGGATCTCCATCAAGGTTCCGGCCCGCTGGTTCTCCACCTCTGTGTCGGCCCTCGTCGTCGGGGCCCTCATCGGGGCGGTTGCCGGCCTCTTCGGAGCCGCGGCGGCGTGGCTTTCGGGCGGGTCCGCGGGAATCGGCCGCTACAGCGTTGTCGGGCCGAATCCGCTCTCGATGCTCGTGTGGCTCGGGATCGAGGTCGCCGTGGGCGCGATCGTGGGCTATGCGCTGGCTCCCTGGCTCGAGCGCGGCCAGCTCGCCCGCGCCCAGGCCCAATCCGTCGACGCATGAGCGCCGAAGGATGAAGGCTGCCGAGGGGCCCCGGGATCTCGCCTATCGTGGACCCATGCGCATCGTCGTCCTCGTCTCCGGCACAGGTTCGAACCTCCAGGCGGTCATCGACGCCGTCACGCACGGGGAGCTCGACGTCGAGATCGCCGCGGTCGGCGCGGACCGCGAGGGCACGTACGGCGTCGAGCGTTCCGAGGACGCAGGCCTGGAGACGTTCGTGGTCAACTTCAACTCGTTCCCGACGCGTGCCGAGTGGGACGCCGCCCTCACCGAGCGGGTCGCCTCCTACGCCCCCGACGTCGTCGTCTCCTCCGGGTTCATGCGGATTGTGAGCGCGGACTTCATCGAGCGCTTCGGCGGCCGCTACCTCAACACCCACCCCGCGCTGCTCCCTGCCTTCCCCGGCGCACACGGCGTCCGCGACGCGCTCGCCTACGGGGTCAAGGTCACCGGCTGCACGGTCCACTGGGCCGACGCCGGCGTCGACACGGGGCCGATCATCGCCCAGGAGGCCGTCGTAGTCGAGGCGGACGACACCGAGGAGTCCCTTCACGAGCGGATCAAGGTCGCCGAGCGGAAGCTGCTCATCGACGTCCTGCGCAGACTAGCGGTGGGTGAGATCGCGGCGCCCTCATCCGATGGGGGGATGCGGACTTCAGCCTTCTGACGGGTGCCGCTGCGGGCGTGCGGGCGTCATGCTCAAGGTATGAGAACGAATCCCTCCGAGCCTGCTGTTCGCGTGCGCGGGCTCCGCAAGGAGTACGGTGGCCTGGCCGCCGTCGCCGGAATCGACCTGGACATCGAATGGGGCGAGACCTTCGCCCTCCTCGGCCCGAACGGCGCTGGCAAGTCAACAACTGTCGAGATCCTCGAGGGCTACCGTCACCGCACCGCGGGCGACGTGACCGTGCTCGGCGTCGATCCCGCCCATGCCAAGCTCGATTGGAAGTCCCGTCTGGGGATCGTCCTGCAGTCCTCGGGTGAGAGCGGCCAATACACGGTCCGCGAACAGCTCTCGCACTTCGCGCGGTTCTACCCCAACCCCCGCAGGGTCGACGACGTGATTGCCGCCGTCGGACTCGAGAAGCAGGCCAAGACCCGGATCAGCAGGCTCTCGGGGGGCCAGCAGCGCCGCGTGGACGTCGCCCTGGCGATCATCGGCCGCCCCGAGCTCCTGTTCCTCGACGAGCCGACCACGGGCTTCGACCCTGAGGCCCGCCGCGAGTTCTGGAGCCTCATCGAGGAGCTCAAGACCGAGGGAACCACGATCCTGCTCACGACCCACTACCTCGATGAGGCCGCGCGCCTCGGCGACCGCGGCGGGGTGATCCTGGGGGGTCGGCTCGTCGCCGTCGGCCGCATCGACGAGCTCGGCGGCGCGGAAGCCCGCGTCCCGTTGGTGAGGTGGCGTGACGACGACGGAGCGTTGCGTGAAGAGCGGACCGAGCGGCCCGCGGAGCTCGTCGTGGAGCTCGCGCGGAGGTTCGCCGGGGAGCCGCGGGAACTCGAAGTGATCCGCCCGAACCTCGAGGACGTCTATCTGGCCCTCGTCCACGCGGCAGGGTCAGCGGCGGGCGCCGGAGCGGCGAACGGGGAGCCCGCGTCCAACCCGGTCCACTCGTCCAGCCCTGTCCACGCGTCCAACCCCGAAAAGGAGGCCGAGCCGGCATGAGCGTCGTCTCGCACGGGATCGCCCGCACGGGCTACGAGACCAAGGGGTACTTCCGGTCCCCGGACACGGTGTTCTTCACGTTCCTGTTCCCCATGCTCATGCTGGGGATCTTCGCGGCCGCATTCAGCTCGCGCGGCGACATCAGCCTTGGCCCCGGGTCGCCGGACCACGTCTCGGTCGCGGCGTACTATCTTCCGGGCATGCTCGCGGCGGGGATCCTGCTCTCGGGCGTCCAGAACCTCGCGGTCGACATCGCGGGGGAGAAGGGCGACGGCACGCTCAAGCGGCTCGGCGGGACCCCGCTCTCGCCCATCTCGTACTTCCTCGGCAAGCTCGGGAGGGTCTTCGTGACCGGCGTCCTGCAGGCCGCCATGCTCCTCGCCGTCGCACGCCTGGCGTTCGGCGTCGCGCTTCCCACTGCGTGGGATGCCTGGGGGCGATTCGCATGGATCTTCGTGCTCGGCACGGTGACCTCGGCACTCCTCGGCATCGCGCTCTCGGCCCTGCCGAGGAGCAGCCGGAGCGCGACCGCTGTGGTCGTCCCGATTGTCCTCGTCCTGCAGTTCATCTCGGGCGTCTACCTCCAGTTCTCGATGCTTCCTGACTGGATGCAGAACCTCGCGAGCGTGTTCCCGCTCAAGTGGATCGCCCAAGGCATGCGCTCGGTGTTCCTGCCCGACGGGTTCAAGGTGCTGGAGCAGCATCAGGGCTGGGAACTCGGCTGGGTGGCCCTGTGGCTGGCGGTGTGGCTCGTCGTGGGCCTCGTGCTGAGCCGCCTGACGTTCCGCTGGATCCGGCGGGACGCGTGAGGCGTCCCGCCGGATCCAGCGGTGGCAAATCGTCTGTCTGGATGACTGCTGGGGTCTAGATCCCAGCGCCAGGATCGGCGCCCTCGGTCCCGGCAGCGTTCGTGCCGGAGCCGAAGACCTCGCCCGACTGGGGAGCGGAGTCCACCTCGCCCCGCCAGGCGCCGGTCTCGGTGCCCCGCGACTCGATGAACTCCTTGAACTTCTTGAGGTCGGAACGCACCTGGAGGTCGTCCGCCCCGAAGAACGCGCCGATCTTCTCGATCGCCGAATCCGGGTCCCACTTGAACTCGACGTTGACCCGCGTGGTCTCGGGCCCGAGCGACTCGAACGTCACGACGCCGGCGTGCTCGACGCCGTCGACGCTGTTCCAGGCAATCCGCTGGTCGGGCTGCTGCTCCGTGACGACCGTGTCGAACTCACGGGTCTGGCCCCCGACCTTGGTGGTCCAGTGGAGGTGCCTGTCGTCCTTCTGGACGACGGATTCGACGCCTCCCATGAACTCCGGGAAGGACTCGAACTGGGTCCACTGGTTGTAGGCCCGGGAAACGGGGACGCTGACGTCGACGGACTGATGGACTGTGGCCATGGGCACTCTCCTTAGCCTCGGCTGCATCGGAACCGGGGACCGCGGTCGGGTCCCCTTGAGGAGTGGGGCGGGGGCCATTGCTTGACCTGACCCGTGCCAGGCTGGCACGCGTCCACGGTATGCACGGGCCGTCGACGCGGTCAACGGCCCGTGCTGCCCGCTCAGCGTCGCTTGGAGCTGCCGCTGGCCTTGACCACCTTGATGGGCCTGCGGCGCTTGCGGTCGAGCATCAGGGCGACGCCGATGGCCGCGAGCCACGAGTCCTTCGCCATGGCGACGCCGGCCTGGGTCGGCCTGATGCCGTCAGCCTCGGTGAGCCCCGGCGTCTTCGCGTAGACGGCGACGAGGCCCGCACCGAAGGCACTGAGCCCGAGCCCCGCGAGCCTCGTCGGCACGAAGGGGAGCACGAGGGCGCCCCCGAGGGCGATCTCGCCCGCGGCGAGGGCCTTGCCGAACGTCGCTGGCGGAAGCTGCTTGACCTGCGGGATGGCGTTGGCCGCCATCCCTTGGAGAGCAGCTGATGTTTCCTCGTCGAGCGAGAGCTTCGAGACCCCCGAATTGATGAGATAGGCCCCCGTGACGAGGCGGAGGATGGCGTGGCTCGGCGAAAATCCCATGGTGTCTCCTTCGTTCCCGGCTTGTGGCATGCGCCTCCAGCCTATGGAGGCGCGGCAGGATTGTCAGCCGGGGGTGCCCGGCTGCCCGATCAGGCGATCCGTCGTCGTCGCAGCGCCGCGCGGATGCCGAGGACGACGACGACGGGCGCCGCAAGCCACGGACCGGCCACGATGAGCGGATCCATCCACATGTGCGAGACGTCCGAGCGGTTCTGCCGGAAGCGCGACGAGACGGGGTGGTGCCCCGCCTCGGCGAGGATCCCGGTCTCGGTCACGGGGTTGTCGGGCTGCCTGCTCACGAGCGACCGCGCGTGGGCCTCCCAGGCGTCGACCCGGTCCCCGGCGATGAGCAGAAGCCAGTGGGCGGCGCGGCCCTCGCTGTATCGCTTGTACGCGAACCTGCGGATTGCGCCGGAGAGCCCCTTGAGGGGCACGGAGGTCCCGAAGACCGGCGTGACGAACTTGTGCTCGAGCGAGCGTTCGCGGGATTCGCCCCCCGGTTGGCGCTCCGGGAAGTCCCAATGGGCCCCCGTCGCGCCTGGGTCGTACTTCTCCCGCGGGACCGAGGGCCTGTCGCGTGGGTCCAGGTCTGCTCCCCAGCCGGGGATTCTGGCCCGAAGCTCGTCGGGCGAAGGATTCTTGTACGGCTTCTCTGCTGTGTAGGGCATGGCGGAATGCCTCTCAGGCGGCTTGCGGGAGGATGAGCGGCTTGATGCAGCCGTCGAGTTTCGAGGAGAAGATGTGGTAGCCCTCGGCGATGTGCTCGAGCGGGATCCGGTGCGTCACGAGCTCGCTGGGCTTGAGGTAGCCGTTCTGGATGTGCTCGAAGAGCCTCGGCCACTGTCGCTTGACTGGGCACTGGTTGGCGCGGATCGTGAGGCCCTTGTTCATCGCGTCGCCGAACTTGACCGCGCTGAAGATCGGCCCGTAGGCGCCCACGACTGAGACGGTTCCGCCCTTCCGGACGGAGTCGATGGCCCAGTTGAGCGCGATTGGCGAGCCGCCTTGGAGCTTGAGCTTGGCCGCGGCCACGTGCTGGAGCAGGTTGCCGTCAGCCTCGGCACCCACGGCGTCGATGACGACGTCCGCCCCGAGGTACTCGGTGTCCTTCTTGAGCTGGAGCACGATGTCGTCGTATTCGGTGAAGTTGTAAGTCTCCGCTTGGGCGAACGTGCGCGCCTTTTCGAGGCGGTAGTCGAGATGGTCGACGACGACGACGCGGCCGGCACCCATGAGCCAGGAGGATTTCGCGGCGAAGAGCCCCACGGGACCTGCCCCGAACACGACGACGGTATCGCCTTCGCTGATGTCGGCGAGCTGTGCGCCGAAATAGCCGGTCGGGCACGCGTCGGTGAGGAGGACTGCGTCCTCGTCGTCCATCCAGTCTGGGATCAGGGAGGGCCCGACGTCGGCGAAGGGGACGCGCACGAACTGGCCCTGGCCGCCGTCGTACCCGCCGCACGTGTGCGAGTAGCCGTAGATGCCGCCCACAGCCGTCGCATTCGGATTCACATTGTGGCAATTGGAATACAGGCCGCGCGCACAGAAATAGCACGACCCGCAATAGACATTGAAGGGGACCATGACGCGGTCGCCCTTCTTCAGGTTCTGCACGGATGGCCCGACTTCTTCCACGACCCCGATGAATTCGTGGCCGAAGGTCATTCCCACTCGGGTGTCGGGCATCATTCCGTGGTATAGGTGCAGGTCGGATCCGCAGATTGCGGCGAGGGTCACCCGGACGATTGCGTCATTCGGGTGCTCGATCTTGGGGATATCCTTTTCCTCCACTCGGACCTTGTAGGGTCCGCGATAGACCATTGCTTGCATGGCAGCCGCCTTCCTCGCGCATTCTCGGCTGGTTCCGGCCAGAGAGTCATCCCCCTTCCGGGCGGGGGGAAACATGCGCGCTCCCTCGGCGCGGTCCATCCTCGGCGCCCCTCGATAGAATGGGCCCCGAACTGCCCCCACACCGCGCCCCATGTCGCTGCCCAGACAGCGTTCTGGCGCGCGCGAGAGAGACGAGTGACCGTGATCCAGCTTGACCGTGTTCCCATCCGTCGCGCCCTGATCTCCGTCTACGACAAGACCGGCCTCGAGGATCTCGCGAAGGGCCTCCATACGGCCGGCGTCCGGATCGTCTCGACGGGTTCGACCGCGAAGAGGATCGCCGCCGCCGGCATTCCGGTCCAGGAGGTCGAGGAGGTCACCGGCTCGCCCGAGATGCTCGACGGCCGCGTCAAGACGCTGCACCCGCGCGTGCACGGGGGGATCCTCGCAGACCGGCGCGTCCCGGCCCACATGGAGACGCTCGAACAGATGGGCATCGAGGCGTTCGACCTCGTCGTCGTCAACCTCTACCCGTTCGTCGAGACCGTCCGCTCGGGGGCAGAGCTCGACGCCGTCGTCGAGCAGATCGACATCGGCGGCCCGGCGATGGTGCGGTCGGCAGCGAAGAACCACGCCGCCGTCGCCGTCGTCGTCGACCCTTCGTTCTACGGCGAGGTCGTGACGGCCGCTGCCGAGGGCGGCTTCGACCTCAAGACCCGCCGGCGGCTCGCGGCGAAGGCGTTCGCCCACACGGCGGCGTACGACACCGCGGTCGCGACCTGGACGGCGGGCCAGTTCCTCGACGAGGACGCCGAGGGCACCGTGAAATGGCCTGCCTACGCGGGCCTTGCGCTCGAGCGCTCCGAGGTGCTCCGGTACGGCGAGAACCCGCACCAGCAGGCGGCCCTCTACGTCGACAAGGCTGCGCCCTCCGGCATCGCCCAGGCCGACCAGCTCCACGGCAAGGCGATGAGCTACAACAACTTCGTGGATGCGGATGCGGCGCTCCGTGCCGCGTTCGACTTCGCAGAGCCCGCGGTGGCGATCATCAAGCACGCCAACCCGTGCGGGATCGCCGTGGGAACGCCCGGTGCCGAGGACCCGATCGCCGACGCCCACCGAAAGGCGCACGCGTGCGACCCGGTGTCGGCCTACGGCGGCGTCGTCGCGGCCAACCGGACCGTCACGAAGGGCATGGCCGAGACGCTGTCCGGGATCTTCACCGAGGTCGTCGTGGCGCCTGACTTCGAGCCCGAGGCCGTGGAGATCCTCTCCAAGAAGAAGAACATCCGCCTCCTCGCGCTTCCTGAGGGCTACGACCGCTATCCGACCGAGTTCCGCCAGCTCTCGGGCGGCATGCTCGTGCAGTCATCCGACCGTCTCGACGCGGCGGGCGACGACCCGGCCAACTGGACCCTCGCGAGCGGTGAGGCCGCCGACGAGTCCACCCTCGCCGATCTCGCCTTCGCCTGGCGCGCCTCCCGGGCGGCGAAGTCGAACGCGATCCTCCTCGCGAAGGACGGCGCGTCGGTCGGCGTCGGCATGGGGCAGGTCAACCGCGTCGACTCGTGCCGGCTCGCCGTCGAACGCGCCAACTCCCTGGGCGTCTCCGTGCAGTCCGAGGTGGACTCTGCCGGTGGAGCCTCGGGCGGCGACGCAGCCTCGGCGCCGGAGCGGTCTCGCGGTGCAGTCGCCGCCTCGGACGCGTTCTTCCCGTTCGCGGACGGCCTGCAGATCCTGATCGACGCCGGCGTCAAGGCCGTCGTCCAGCCGGGCGGTTCGGTGCGCGACGAAGAGGTCATCGCCGCCGCGAAGGCCGCCGGTGTGACGATGTACTTCACGGGCTCCCGGCACTTCTTCCACTGAGCGGTCCTCACCAGGAGGACCGGGCTCATCCAGGCCAGGGCCGGGCTCGTCCAGTAGTCGCCTTCTTCTGGATGAGCCGCCCTTCCCTGGACGGCCTCCTCAGTGGTGCTGAATTCAGTGGTGCTGGATTCAGTGGTGCTGGACGGCGGTGATCCACTGGCCCGCGTTTGCGGTGGCCGTCGAGTTGATCGTCGCCGCGTTGATCGCGAACGCGAGATTCACGGCGATGACTGGGGCGACGTTGATGGTGAAGTCGCCGAAGAGAGTGTGGCGTTCGACGAGGAGTTCGGCTTCTTCACAGGCCAGTTCGGCGGGCGTGATGCGTGACATTGTTTCTCTCCTTGCTTGAGATGGGGCATTCGGCTCGAAATGGGGCATTCGGCTCGAAATGGGGCATTGGCTCGAAATGGGGCATTGGAAGGTGAAGCAGGGCACCCGGCGCCGGGCGGGGAACCGACGCCGGGCACGTCGAGGGGCGGCAGGCTGAACCTGAGTCGCGCACCCAGTGGATTCAGAAGTGGTAGCCCAACCCGATGCGGCGGGGCACTGCGGCGTGACGCGGGACGGTATGGATGACGGGCGGTGCCGTCCGCTTGGCCAGGACCCCCAACAGCCAGCGGCTGAGGGGGCGTCCCAGCGTCCGCGCCATGCGCCCGAGGATCAGGACCGAACCTAGGGCGGGCAGGCCCAGCAGAACCATCGAGAGCAGTGACATGACTGCCTCGACGGGTTCGCCGAGGGTCAGGAACAGTGCGAGGTTGCTCGCATGCGTGGCGACGGCACCTGCCGCCTCCATGAGGATCACCGGCAGACCGATCACAAGCCAGACGAGCACGACAGCCAGGAACGGCACGACGATGAGCACCCAAGCCGTGACGATCCACCTCGCGACCGGGCGCAGCTCCCGGACGCGCGGGTCGACGGGCCGTCCCGGGATGAGGCTCCGGAGCACGGGGCCGACGCGGGCGAACAGGTCGGGGACGCCCGCGAGATCGGCGAGGACGAAGTACCCGTCGAGCCGGATGGTCGGCGGGAGCTGCTGGGCCATCTGGAGCTGGGTGAGGATGACAACGAGGAGCAGGAGCGGGCTGCCTGTCACGAAGTAGCCGGCGCCTGCGCACAGGACCCACCAGACGTTGAAGTACAGCCCCCCGAGATCGGTCCGGATGCGGCCCGACCGGCCGAGACGGTAGGCGTCGGTGACGTCCGTGAAGAACGCCGGGAACACGAGGTAGAGGCCGGCGCCGATGACGCCCGGGGTAGCGCCGCCGTACCGGCAGGCTGCCGCATGGCCCATCTCGTGGACGAGAGCCCCGACCACGAGCAGCACGAACAGCGAGAGGAGCATGCTCGGGGTCAGGAGGACCGCCGAGAGTGCGGCCATGGCGTTGCTGCTGAAGAACAGGCGGATGTCGAGCGCGACGAGGGCGAGGCACGCGAGGACGACAACGGGCCCGGCGTAGAGCGGGCTCACGATCCGCGCGACCCGGTTGACGACCCTGCGCGACAGGATCGTGGTCTTGCCAGAGAGCGCGAGGAGGGGAGCGGACGACGGCGGTGGGGCCGCCAGGGCTGTCCCTGGCCGCTCGAGCAGCCCGAGGGGTTCGAGCTTTCCCTCGGCGAGCAGCGTGAGGCCATCCACATCGAGCTCGCGCCCGAAGCTCTCGCTCACCCTCTGAGCGAGTTCCTCCGAGACGAGCGGCTTCGCGGCCTCAGCGACAATGTGGTGGAGCAGCTCCGTGAGCTGTACGACCTGCCCGTCTGCCCGACGGACGAGATACGTGCTGTGGTCGAGGCCGGATCCGTTCACGAGTCCGAGCAGTTCGACGCCCTGCGCGCGCTGCCAGCGTTGAGCGGGGGAGGCGAGGTCTGCCGTCATCGTCATCTCGGATCCTCTTCGGTCGCTCCGGGGTGTTGGCGCAGCGCGGTGCTTTCAGCGAGAAACCAGTGCTCTCAGCGTGAAGCCAGCTGGCCTCCGAGCCGGGCGCGGTCGTGCTGGGGCCGGCCGCGCCCACGGCCCTGTGGTGTGATGCCGGTTAGTGCTGCGAAACGCTGACGTACTGCCAGGCGCCGCTGTTCGCCTCGGAGTGGATCGTGAAGAGGTTCAACGCGACCGAGGAGTTGTATGCGTTGACAGAGGCGACATTGAACGTCCAAAGCGTGTCCCGGTCGGGGAGCAGCTCGACGGTTTCGGCGGCGAGTTCTGCGGCGGTGAGCTTGGTCATGAAACTCAACTCCTTGGTAATGCCTTCTGAGGAAGCGATCGGAATTGACCGCTGACGAGAGTCAAGCGAAGTCGCGTTATTCCGGCGTTATCGCCGCGTTATCGGCACCACGTGGGCAAACGTGGGACATCGGGGCTCCTCAGCCGGATGCCCGGGCTTCCTCGACCAGTTGCCGGTGGGCATTCAGCATGCTCGGCTGCCGGGCCGGCAGGGGAGCGGGGAGCCCGAGAACGTCGAAGGAGCCGCCGGTCAGCGCCGCCTTGAGCCGGTCCGAGGGCTCGAGGCCGAGCTCGTCACGGAGCCGGGATCGGAATTCTTCGAGGGTCCGGTAGGCCCCGGCCGTGTCGCCTGCCTGGACCTGCGCACGGATGACCAATGCTTGGGCGGACTCGCGAAGCGGCTCGATGGCGGCGGCCTGCCGGGCGGCGACAACGGCCGCGTCGGCCTCGTCGCGGGCGAGGTGCTGGCGGGCTGTCGCCTCGAGGGTTGCGACGCGGAGGGCCCGCAGGCGTTCCTGCTCGAAGATGACCCAGTCGTCGTACCATCCTGGAAGCAGTTCCGCGCCGAAGAGCAGCTCTTCGAAGTCTGGTTCCGGGGCGGCCCCGGCGCGGACGAGTTCCGCACGCTCGCGGAAGCGCCTCACGTCCACGGTGACAGTCGGCCCAAGGCCAATCGGCTCGAGGCTGTCGGACAGAAGCCCGGGCAGTTGATGCCGGACTTTGAAGACCGTGGAGCGCAGGCTGCCCGCGGCCTGCTGCTCGCCGCTCTCGGGCCACAGCAGGCCTGCTAGATACGATCGCGGCCGCTGGCCCATGAGGGCGAGTGCCGTGATCAGCCGCTCCTGTCTGATTCCGACGGCGACTGGGAGGCCGTTGCCCAAGAGCTGCCAGCACCCCAAGAGGCGTAATTCCCACTCCATCGCGCCCCCTCGATAGCCGATACTCGCGGGAGGTCGCCTGTGTTCAAAGGACGGTCCCCCGCGGTGAACGCCTGCTGAAACGAACACCAGCATGACGAGGGAGAGATAATCCAGTCAATGGATTTAGTGGGGTTGACCGGAACTTTCGGGGAACTCCGAGCCGACTACCGGCAGCGTGCGGGAGGGCGTCACATCGACTGGTCGGAACCCGTTTCCCTGTGGTCCACGACGGACCGGGCGCCAAGCCAATCGCTCACGCTCTTGACAGCTTCCTCCGGGTTTCCGGTCACCTTCATCACGGAAGGCTCCCATGCGCCGTCGGACGCAAGGATGCGGATGCGGAGGTCGCCCTCAGCCCCTGACTCCTTCCACACGCGGAGGACGAGGGTCCCGAGCTCCTCGAGCTCCGAGTCGTGCTCGTCCGTCCCGTTGGCGGACGCAGAATGCTGTGCCATCTTCTCCTCATCTGTGCCGTGCGCCCCCCGGCGCGCGTAATGCAAGGCCGGAGCCTCTTCCTGCAGTCTAGGGGCTTTCGGCCCAATTCCCCGGAAGCCGCCCGATGACGTGATGACGGGCGGTTTCCGGCGCTCCGGACGCTTCACGATCCCCGCCCGTCCTTGGGCTCCGGTAAGTTAAGGATGTTGACATAGCAGCACGGATGCACACTGCGGCGAACGCTGAAGCGAGCCGGCGTCGCGGTCTGCCGACCTTCAGGGAGGCGCCACCCATGGCCACGATCATCTATACCCACACGGACGAGGCGCCGATGCTGGCGACGCACTCGTTCCTTCCGATCATCCAGGCCTTCGCCTCGACGGCGGGCGTCGATGTGCAGATTCGGGACATCTCTCTGTCCGGCCGCATCATCGCCGCCTTCGGCGACTACCTCGCTGAGGAGCAGCGCACGTCGGACGCCCTCGCAGAGCTCGGCGAGCTCGCGAAGAAGCCCGAGGCGAACATCATCAAGCTTCCGAACATCAGTGCCTCCGTGCCGCAGCTCAAGGCGGCGATCGCTGAGCTGCAGTCGCAGGGCTACGCGGTCCCGGACTACCCCGACAACCCGTCGTCGGACGAGGAGACGGACATCCGTTCGCGCTACGACCGGATCAAGGGCTCTGCTGTGAACCCCGTGCTCCGCGAGGGCAACTCGGACCGCCGGGCGCCGCTCTCGGTGAAGAACTACGCCCGGAAGAACCCGCACTCCATGGGCGCGTGGTCGCCGAACTCGAAGACGAACGTCGCGACCATGGAAGAGGCCGACTTCCGCCACAACGAGCAGTCCGTCGTGATGCCGCAGGACGATACCCTCACGATCCAGCTTGTGCTCGAGGATGGCACGGTCAAGGACCTCAAGAAGGGCCTCAAGGTCCTCGCCGGAGAGGTGGTCGACGGCACGTTCATGAGCGCTGCTGCGCTCGACGAGTTCCTCGCCGCGCAGGTCGCCCGGGCCAAGGAGCTCGGCGTCCTCTTCTCGGCTCACCTCAAGGCCACCATGATGAAGGTTTCCGACCCGATCATCTTCGGCCACGTCGTCAAGGCGTACTTCAGCGAACTGTTCGAGACCTACGGCAAGCAGCTCGCCGCCGCCGGCCTCAGCCCGAACAACGGCCTCGCTTCGATCCTCAACGGCCTGGACGAGCTCCCCGAGGACGTCCGGGCGGGCGTCAAGGGGCTCGTCGAGAAGGGCTTCGAAGAGGGCCCGGCCCTCGCGATGGTGAACTCGGACAAGGGCATCTCGAACCTCCATGTCCCCTCGGACGTCATCGTGGACGCGTCCATGCCGGCCATGATCCGCTTGGGCGGCCACATGTGGGGCCCGGACGGCCGGGAACACGACACCCTCGCCGTCCTCCCGGATTCGTCCTACGCGGGCGTCTACCAGGTCGTCATCGACGACTGCCGCGCGAACGGTGCCTACGATCCGACGACGATGGGCACCGTCCCGAACGTCGGCCTCATGGCGCAGGCCGCCGAGGAGTACGGCAGCCACGACAAGACGTTCGAGATCCCGGCCGCGGGCCGTGTCCAGATCGTCGACAGTGCAGGGAACGTCCTCATCGAGCACGCCGTCGAGCCGGGCGACATCTGGCGGGCGTGCCAGACCAAGGACGTCCCGATCCGCGACTGGGTCAAGCTTGCGGTGACTCGTGCCCGCGCATCGAAGACGCCGGCGGTCTTCTGGCTCGACGAGACGCGCGCCCACGACCGGAACCTCATCACGAAGGTCCGTGAGTACCTCAAGGAGCACGACACGGACGGCCTCCAGATCGAGATCATGGCGCCGAAGGACGCGACCGCGTTCTCGCTCGAGCGCATTCGCCGCGGTGAGGACACCATCTCCGTGACCGGCAACGTCCTCCGCGACTACCTCACCGACCTGTTCCCGATCCTCGAGCTCGGAACGAGTGCCAAGATGCTCTCGATCGTCCCGCTCATCAACGGCGGCGGACTCTTCGAAACCGGAGCCGGTGGCTCGGCCCCGAAGCACGTCCAGCAGCTCCTCGAGGAGAACTACCTCCGCTGGGACAGCCTGGGCGAGTTCCTCGCGCTCGCGGTGAGCTTCGAGCACCTCGCCACTTCGACGGGGAATTCCCAGGCGCAGGTTCTGGCCGAGACGCTCGACCGTGCGACCGGAACCTTCCTGCTGGAGAACAAGTCCCCGGGCCGGAAGCTCGGCACGATCGACAACCGTGGCAGCCACTATTATCTCGCTCAGTATTGGGCCAAGGAGCTCACGGAGCAGACCGACGACGCCGCCCTGGCGGCCGCGTTCGGTCCCGTCGCCCGCGCGCTCGTCGAGCAGGAGGACGCCATCCTGGCCGAGCTCCTGGGGGTCCAGGGGCATCCCGTCGAGATCGGTGGCTACTACCGCCCGGACGAGGAGAAGACGTACGCCGTGATGCGTCCTTCGCGGACGCTCAACGGCGTCATCGACTCGCTCCGCGACTGAGCCCCAGCGGGCCTTTCCGGCGCCCCGCACCGCTCCCGGTGCGGGGCGCCGTCGTCTGTTCGGCGCGGTCTGTTCGGCGCGGTCTGCTCGGCGCGGTCTGCTCGGCGCGGTCTGTCTGGCGGGGCCAGTCTGCTGAGAGACGCGGTAGCGGTCCCTTGGGGACGAAAGGTGGGGCGCCGTCGCCAGCCCGTCCCCCAGCGACGGACTGACGACGGCAGTCGTTCGGAGTTCAACCAGCTTCAGAACCCGGTCGACGGCGTGTCCCGCAATTTGCGGGTGTGTCGTCGGCTGAGGCCTCCCGAGAGTGGTGAAACTCCTTCGGTGTGCACCCCGAGGTGCGGGCCCGGCGGCCAGCTCTGGCCGAGCTGTCCGTCCGGAACCGCACCTCGGGGATGCCCTTAGGAGAGGGCTGCCCTGGGCATCCGCCGAGCGGCAGTGCCACCCGCGACGCGCAGGCCGCCCATCGCGAGGCCGACCCCGATTCCGAGGAGGAGCATCGCAACCGCGAGCAGGAGCGAGAGATCAGTCGGCGTGGTGCCAGCACCGCTGATGAACGAGCTCAGGCCGAGGCACGGTGAGCCCGTGCCCGTCCCTGTTCCAGCCGAGGCGTTGGAGCCAGTCCCTGCTGCAGCCGAGGTGCCGGTCCCAGTGCCCGTGCCAGCGGAGGCGTTGGCACCAGTCGAGGCGCCCGTGCCCGCCGTGCTGGCAGATCCCGTCAGCGACCCGCTGCCAGCGCCCGTCGCCGGGCCGTTTCCGGCACCTGCTGCGACTGCAACGTTGCCGTTGAGAGCAGGCGCGGTGCCGGTGCCCGTGGTGCTGCTGCCGGTTCCGAGATCGGCCGAGCCTGCGGCAAGCGGGCCACTAGCGGTGCCGAGATCGGCCGGGCCTGCGGCCGAGGAACCGTTCGCGGTGCCCAGATCGGCTGAACCAGCGCCGAGATCCGCTGAACCAGAGCCGAGATCGGTCGAGCCGGTGCCGGTTCCGGTGCCTGCCCCGTTGCCCGTGCCGGTACCCGTCGGGGCACCAGGCTGGGCCGCGTTGAGCAGGAGCGTCGCGTTGCCGCCATCAGCGGTTCCGAGGGCCGGAAGGCCAGCCGAAACCACACCCGAGGCAGGAACTGGCGCGTTCACGGCGACGGTGAGCGCAAGCGGGTTGCTGGCCAGAGGGCTGACCCCCGTGCCAACTCCGCCAAGCCCGCTGACTCCGCCGAGTCCGACGGGCAGCGTGCCGAGCCCCAAGCCGGTCACCGGCGAGATTCCGCTCCCCGAGGAGGTGCCGAGGCCTGAGAGGACGCCGGACGGAACCCCGAGGGCAGCCTCAGGCGCGGACGGCGTGGTCGGGACGGTCGAGGCGCCGGACGTCACAACGGCCGGAGCGCCGATCGTCACCGTCGGCGCAGTGCTCGCGGTCGTCGCCTGGCCGTCTGTGCCCACGAGGCTGGCCGCGACGGGTGCCGTCGCGACGGCGGCGGGAGAGGTCGCGGCGGTCGCCGTGCTGCCGGTGGTCGAGCCCGTGTCGGCACTCGGGCTGTTGACGGCGGCCGGGGCGCCGATCGTCACGGAGGGCGCTGCGGACACGTTGAGCGCCGGGGAGTTGAGCGCCGGCGTGGTCGGCACCGCCGCTCCCGCACCATCAGCGGCCGTGTTGTCCGCGGTGCCCCCCACTGTCCCGATCGGGACGGTGACGGCTGGTGTCGTCACAAGCGCGGGGTCATCGATGCCGGTGGGGTTGGGCACCCCGATGGCGGGGACGGTGACGTTGAGCGCCGAGGTGCTCGGCAGCGTCGTCGGCGTCGTAGAAGCCGGCTCGTCGGAATCCGTCAGATTGGGCAATGACACGGCGGGCACTGACACGGCGGGCACTGACACGGCGGGCGCCGACGCGGCGGGCGCGGAGGCTGCCGGCAGCGCCCCCGTGGCCGGGGTGGCTGAGCCGGCGGTCGGGGCGGCCACGCCGCCGATCTGGACGGCCACGGGGACCGATGCATTCACAAGGGGGTTGGTTGTGACGGTCGTGCTGTCTGCCAGCGCGGCCGCCTCGCCGAGGCCCATGAGGCCTCCGGCAACAACGGCGCCGAGGATCACTCGGCGGGCAAGCTTGTTCACAGTTCACTCCTGAAATCTGAAATGGTGCGCGCGACGGCGCGCGGGGACGGTTGTGTCTGCCGTGCAGCGGGCAGACCCGTCCCGTTCAGTCGGGAGTGGAGCCTGGATCGAAGGCGGGGGAGGCGGGCAGGAAGCTGCGAGAGCGACGCGCTCTGCCCACAACGAGGAAGAGTGGGGCCAGCAGGAATCCCGCGGCAAGCGTCGCGGTTCCGGCAGCGGGCGACGTCGGCCCGCTCGCACCGCCGGTACCCGAACCGGCGGGTGGGGTGAAAGGCGTGTCCGGCTGCGGCACGGGAGGTTCGCCAAGAGGTGCCCGCATACCGCCATTGACGCTCTGCCCGACGAGGCCGCTCGCCGACCAGAGCGTCGACCAGTCGAGTGTTCCCGCTGCCGTGGAGTCTTCGCTGAGGCCAGTCGACACCCCGAAGGCGCGATCCTGAGGAGCCGATACCTCGGTCTTGGCCGTCTGACCCGCGGCTGCTTGGGTTGCAGCGGCCTGCTCGGGAGCCGCGTCGGACGCAGCTGTGGGAACGTCGGCCGCCTGGACGTCGGAGCCCGCGGTCGGTTCGGGGCCCCCCAAGAGCGCAGGAGGCGAGACGGGGACGGGAAGCGTCACGGGGACCGGTGCCGCCGCAGTGTCAGAGAGGGCGCCGCCCACCTTCGTGACGGTCCCGCCAAGCCCCGAGGCGGCGTCCGAGACAACGGGGGTGAGAGGCTCGAGCGGGCCCTGCAGAACGGGGGCCACAGCAGCGGGTGCGGCCGCCACGGCAGAGCCGACCGCCGTCGTCGGGCTGCCGATCGCCGAGGCGAGAGCGCCCTGGAGCGCCGGCACAGCGGGGCCAGCTTGGGCAGCCGGCGGGAGAGCCGCCGCGACCTCTTTGACGGCTACGGAGACGGTCTGTGTTGGGGAACCCGCAACGGGCGGCGCAGTGACGTGCGAGGAGATGACGTGCGAGGACACGGGAATCGGCGGGGCTGGGTCCGACGAAGCGGACGCAGAAGATCCCCCCAGAAGCAGCCACCCCACACCGAGCCCCGCAGCAACAGCCGCGTGGCGCGCGAGGCGGAGGACGCGAATTCGCGCCTTCGGTGCCAACCGCATGTCCCCTCCTCCCCAGCGTGAAGGACTCGGTTGAAACGCTCGCAGTGGTAGTCATGTTATGTGACAGGCTTGACTGGGGGAAGACCCAGCTGCACAAATCTGCGGGATGCAGCTCAGCGGGCCACGCGCTCGTCGTTGGGGTAGCGGATCCCCAGCTGCTGGCGCACGCCGTCGAACAGGCGCATCGTGTTCAGGGTGTGCGCCCACGGCATAGTAGGGCTCTCGGGGTCCCCCTGCTGCACGCAGCGCGTCACCTCGCGCAACTCGTAGACGTAGCCCCGGCCGACGACGTCGAACTTCTCCGAGCGCGGCGGGTCCCACCCGCGCCGCACGGTGAGCTCGGTCGGATTGTTGATGCCGCCGACGGTCGTCAGGACGCCCTCCGTGCCGGCCACCGTGGCGACCCTGGGCCCGTGCGCGCGGAGCGAGGACGTGAGCGTGGCGAGCTGCCCTCCCGTGTAGCCGAGGGCGAGCACGTTCTGCTCGTCCACCCCGTCGGCGTTGAGCGCGCCGAGCGCCGTGAGCGAGTCGGGGAACCCGAGGGTCCCGAGCGGCCACAGCAGCGGGTACACCGTGAGGTCGAGGAGGGCCCCACCGCCGGCTGCGACAGCCCAGATGCGGTGGGCCGGGTCCCTCGGTGCAGGGAAGCCGAGGTCCGCCGAGACCCATCGGACGTCCCCGAGCTCGCCTGACCCGGCGATCTCGAAGGCCCGCTGGATCGAGGGGAGGAACCGCGACCACACGGCCTCCATGAGGAACACGCCTCGCTCGCGGGCCAGGTCCACGAGCTCCTGGGCCTCGTGCGCGTTGATCGTGAACGCCTTTTCGACGAGGACGTTCTTGCCCGCCGCGATGACCGCCTTCGCGACCTCGTAATGCTGGGCGTGCGGTGTCGCAACGTAGACGACGTCGATGTCGGGGTCCCGTGCGAGCGCGACGTAGCCGGGGATCCCGCCGTTGTCTGCGTAGTGCCGCCGGAAGCCGAATTCGGAGGCGAATTCCTCGGCATTGCTTGCGAAGCGCGAGCTGACCGCGAGCAGGGTCGCGTCCGGTAGCATCGCGAGGTCGCGGACGACGGTGCGCGCGATCCCTCCCGTCGCGACGACGCCCCAGTTCAGGGATCGACCGGTGGGGGCAAGCGGGTCGGTGCTGTCCTGGAGCGAGAGCCACGTACGTTCGATATGGCGCGTCATGCGTCCCATCCTTGCACGGTGGCGGGGCCTCGCATGGGGCGCGGACGACGGCGGTGCTCACGTCCAGTACGGGCGTGCGCCTCGGGCTCCGGCGCGGAGGAGGGCGCCGTCGAACTCCAACGACGACTCTGGAATCCCTGCGGCCTGCCACTCGGTGAAGAGGCGGTGCGGGCCCGGATCGGGGAGGGGCCAGAGCCAGAGGGCCAGCTGGGCTGTCCGCTCCCGGTCGCCCCCAGAACCGCTGCTGTGCACTCGGCGGAGGACCGCCTGCGGAGCGCGCGGCGGCGGGAAGGGCTCTGCCGGCTGCGTGTCGGCGAGGGTTTTGCTGCCGTCCGGGTACAGGATTCCGAATCTCGGGCCGCCGGACCCGGGGCGCCCCGTCCACGCCCGGTCGTGGGCGCCCGCTTCCCATTCGCTGCTTGACTCGTTGGTGCGCCGGCGCACGCAGCGGATTTCGAACGTCGCCCCATTGTGGAAGACCCTCGCGGATTCGACCGCGAGGGTCACGCGGCCGGTCTGGGCGAGGATGGCGCCGAGCGGAACCACGGCCGGCATCTCGAGCGACGGCGGAGCCAGCCACTCTGGCGGTCGGGGCTGCAGTGGACGTTCGGGAGCGGCATCCGGTGCCGGCGGGAAGAAGCCCATGGCCCCATGGTGCCAGCCCAGCCCGCTCGCGGGCAGGCGTGGGCCCAGGTCAGCGGGCCGCGTTGGCCTCTCGGTGCGCTCGCGCAAGCTCCTGGTAGTGCGCCGCGTTCTGGCGCACCCCTGCTACTTCCTCGTCGGTCAGCTCGCGGCGCACCTTCGCGGGAACCCCGGCCACGAGCGACCGAGGTGGGACCACCGTCCCCTCGAGGACCACGGCGCCGGCGGCGACGAGCGAGCCTGTGCCGATGACCGCGCCGTTCATGATCGTCGCGCTCATGCCGACGAGCACGTCGTCCTCCACCGTGCACCCGTGGACGACGGCGTTGTGGCCGACTGAGACCCCGGAGCCCAGGGTGCAGGGGAAGCCGGCGTCGGCGTGCAGGACGACGTTGTCCTGGAGGTTGCTCCCGCTTCCGACCCGTATGGTCGCGGTGTCGGCACGCACCGACACGCCGTAGAAGGCGCTCGAGTCCTCGGACAGGTGGGCATCGCCGATGATGCTCGCCGTCGGCGCGACGAACACGCTTGGGTGGATGTTGGGGCTCGAGCCCCCGAAGTCGATGACAGGCATGCGCCCAGACTATCGGCGCATGCCCAAAGTCAGCTCAGCCGAAGACGACGGTGCGCGTCCCGTCGAGCAGCACCCGATGCTCGGCGTGCCACTGGACGGCACGGCAGAGCGTGCGGCCCTCGACGTCGCGCCCGAGCTGCACGAACTGCTCGGGGGTCTTCGAGTGGTCCACCCGGATGACCTCCTGCTCGATGATGGGCCCTTCGTCGAGGTCGGCGGTCACGTAGTGGGCTGTGGCGCCGATGATCTTGACGCCGCGTGCATGCGCTTGGTGGTAGGGCTTCGCCCCCTTGAACGAGGGGAGGAACGAGTGGTGGATGTTGATCGCCCTGCCTTCGAGGGCACGGCACAGATCGTCGGAGAGGATCTGCATGTAGCGCGCGAGCACCACGAGCTCGATGCGGTGCTCCTCGACGAGGGCGAGCAGCTTGTCTTCGGCTTCGGCCTTGGTCTCGGACGTGACGGGAAGGTGCACGAACGGAATCCCGTAGAACTGGGCCATCGGGGCCAGCTCGGTGTGGTTGGACACGATGACGGGCACTTCGATGGGCAGAGCGCCGGAGCGCTGCTGGAACAGGAGGTCGTTGAGCGTGCGGCCGTCCTTCGAGCACATGATGAGGGTCCGCATCCGATCGCCGTCGGCGGAGATGCCGAGCTTCATTCCGAAGGCTTCGGCCACGGGCGCGAGTGAAAGCTCGAGCTCCTCGCGCGGCGCGGTCGTTGCGACGGTCACCCGCATGAAGAACGTGCCGGTCTCTCGGCTCTCGTACTGGCGGGATTCGGAGATGTTGCAGCCTGCTTCGAGCAGGGCGCCGGAGACGGCGTGCACGATCCCGGGCCGGTCCGGGCAGGAGAGCGTGACGATGAAGGAGTTCGGTACCACGCTGTATAGGTTAGGCGCTGCGGGCACCTTCGCGGTTTTCGGGACGCGGGAGTGCGTCCAGCCGGTGGAGGGCAGCGACCGCGGCGGCCCGGCCGGCGCGGGTCGCGCCGACGGTCGATGCAGACGCGCCATAGCCCACGAGGAAGAGGCGCGGTTCCCGCACGACGCTCACGCCGTCGTCGGACATGAGGACTCCGCCGCCGTGCTCGCGCAGCCCAAGCGGAGCGAGGTGCCCCAGGGAGGCCCGGAACCCGGTGGCCCACAGGATCGCATCGAGTTCGAGCCCCCGCCCGCCCGCCAGCACCGCGCCCTCCCGCGTGAGCCTCGAGAGGGGGCCCAGCGAGGCAAGCACGCCGCGCTCGATGCCGTCCCTGTACTGCCCGGTGAGCGGCAGGCCCGTCGCGGCGACGACGCTGAGTGGGGGGAGCCCGGCGCGCGTGCGTTCGCCGACCCGGCGTTCGACGTCGGCGCCCCAGTTGGCGTCGAAGGGCGCAGTCCGGAAGTCGGGGGTGCGCCGCGTGGACCAGAACGTGGTCGCCCCGGCCGCGTCGAGCTGGAGGAGGAACTGCAGGGCGGACGTCCCGCCGCCGACCACCAGCACGCGTTGGCCACGGAACTCCTCGGCGGAGACGAAGTCATGCGTGTGCAGCTGGCGCCCCCGGAAGAGCTCCTGGCCGGGGTAGCGAGGCCAGTGGGGACGGTCCCACGTGCCGGTGGCGCTGATGACCGTGCT
The DNA here is from genome assembly GCF_005877005.1 of Sinomonas susongensis. Lineage (GTDB taxonomy): Bacteria > Actinomycetota > Actinomycetes > Actinomycetales > Micrococcaceae > Sinomonas > Sinomonas susongensis. Next base: position 174,719 of record NZ_SSNH01000003.1, read on the forward strand.
GGCGAGCCATGACCGCCCGTCGGCCGCGCTCACGAGGAGCCCGTCGTCGTCCGTGGGCCTCGTGACCGAGGTGATCCTCACGGGCCGCTCGACCGGCAGCCCGAAGGTCCTCTCGTATTCCCCGTAGTAGCGGCTCACGACGGCGGAGCTTGGCTCGGCGGGGTCGGGGGCCTCGAGCGGGAGGCCCGGGAGGGGGTGGAGACCGTGGGCGGCGTCGAACGTGAGGGATGCCCACCGATGACGCCAGGCGCCTCCGGGTCCGTCGTTCGAGTCAAGGGCGACGTAGTCGCCCCAGGGACGCAGACCTCGGCGCTGGAGCCAATAGGCGGCGCTCAAGCCAGCCTGCCCGGCCCCGATCACCACGCTCTTCAGCGCTGCCACGCACCCTCCTCCATCAGCCAGCTCCATTGACGTGTCAATCAGTGGCATAACCCCAGCGTGAACCGCTGTGTTCCCGCCTCACGCCCGCTGCTCCGGCATGCCGGCCTGGGGGCAGCGCGGTAGACTGGCGTCGTCGCGACTGGCGTTGGGTGGATCACCACCGGGGAGCGACGAGCGCCGCACCGGAGGCTTCCGCCATCCGGGAGGCGCGAACGGGACACCGTGGGTCGTACGCCTGGGCCAGGGGTCGAGCACTCCGTGCCGTCACGCCCCGCCATGCAGTTCCGGCACCGGCGAAACGGCCGGTAGCCTGACCAATAGCACGCCGAGCCCAAATCCCAGGAGATCCCGTGACCACCGCGAATCCCACCGTGTCCTCCGTCAGCAACCTTCCCCTCGCCGACGTCGATCCTGAGATCGCCGCCGTCCTCGACCAGGAACTCGGGCGCCAGCGCGGCACGCTCGAGATGATCGCGTCCGAGAACTTCGCGCCCCGCGCCGTCATGGAGGCGCAGGGCTCGGTCCTGACCAACAAGTACGCCGAAGGCTACCCGGGGCGCCGCTACTACGGCGGCTGCGAGTACGTCGACGTCGCTGAGAACCTCGCGATCGACCGCGTCAAGGCGCTCTTCGACGCCGAGTTCGCCAACGTCCAGCCGCACTCCGGCGCCCAGGCCAACGCCGCGGCGCTCTCTGCGCTCATCAACCCGGGCGACAAGATCCTCGGGCTCTCGCTCGCGCACGGCGGCCACCTCACCCACGGAATGAAGCTCAACTTCTCCGGGAAGCTCTACCAGGTCGCCGCGTACCAGGTGGAACAGGATACGTTCCGGGTCGACATGGACAAGCTCCGCGAGCAGGCCCTCGCCGAGCGGCCGCAGGTCATCATCGCGGGCTGGTCCGCGTACCCGCGGCACCTCGACTTCGCAGCGTTCCGCTCGATCGCCGACGAGGTCGGTGCCTACCTGTGGACCGACATGGCGCACTTCGCCGGACTTGTCGCCGCCGGCCTGCACCCGAGCCCGGTGCCGCACTCGCACGTCGTCACGTCGACGGTGCACAAGACCCTCGCGGGCCCGCGTTCAGGTGTGATCCTCGCGAAGCAGGAGTTCGGGAAGAAGCTCAACTCGAACGTCTTCCCGGGGCAGCAGGGCGGCCCGCTCATGCACGTCATCGCCGCGAAGGCCGTCGCCTTCAAGATCGCTGGCTCGGAAGAGTTCAAGGAGCGCCAGGAGCGCGTGATCGAGGGCGCCCGCATCATCGCCGAACGCCTCAACCAGAAGGACGTCGCGGATGCCGGCGTCTCCGTCCTCACCGGCGGCACCGACGTCCACCTCGTGCTCGTCGACCTCCGCAACTCCGAGCTCGACGGCCAGCAGGCCGAGGATCTGCTCCATGCGGTCGGCATCACGGTCAACCGCAACGCGGTCCCGTTCGACCCGCGGCCGCCGATGGTCACCTCGGGTCTCCGCATCGGGACCCCCGCGCTCGCGACCCGCGGCTTCGGGGCCAACGAGTTCACGGAGGTCGCGGACATCATCGCCTCGGCCCTCAAGGGCGGTGCCGACCTCGAGTCCCTGCACGCCCGCGTGGACCGGCTCGCTGCCGACTTCCCGCTGTACCCCGGCCACGAGGAGTGGTGAGCGCGTCGATGGCGTCCCGCACCTCGGGCAGCGCAGTCGTCCTTGACGGGAAGGCAGCTTCGGCCGCCATCAAGGCCGAACTCGCCGAGCGGGTCGCGGCCCTCAAGGCCAAGGGCATCACTCCGGGTATCGCGACCGTGCTCGTGGGCGCGGACGCGGCCTCCCAGCTCTACGTGGGCATGAAGCACAAGCAGTCCGTTGCGATCGGGATGAACTCGATCCAGAAGGAGCTGCCTGCGGACGCGACGCAGGAGCAGGTGGAGGCGCTGATCGACGAGCTCAACGCCGACCCCGCGTGCCATGGGTACATCGTTCAGCTCCCGCTGCCGAAGCACCTCGACACGGACGCGATCCTCGAGCGGATCGACCCAGCCAAGGACGCGGACGGGCTCCACCCGACGAACCTCGGACGGCTCGTGCTGAACGTGAACCGGCCCATCAGCACGCCCCTGCCGTGCACGCCGCGCGGCGTGATCGAGCTCCTCCTCCGCCACGACTACGACCTCAAGGGCAAGCATGTCGTCGTGGTGGGGCGTGGAGTGACCATCGGGCGGTCGATCCCGCTCCTGCTGACCAGACGCGCGATCAACGCGACCGTGACCCTCACGCACACCGGGACCGAGGATCTCTCGGAGCACCTGCGCCGGGCGGACGTCATCGTCGCAGCGGCAGGCGTCAAGCACATCGTCAAGCCGGAGGATGTCAAGCCGGGGGCCGCCGTGCTCGATGTCGGAGTGACCCGAGAGGCGGACCCGGACGGCGGCAGGCCGAAGGTGTTCGGCGACGTCGATCCGGGCGTCGCGGCCGTGGCCGGCTACCTTTCGCCGAACCCCGGGGGCGTCGGGCCCATGACCGTCGCGCTGCTCATGACGAACGTCATCGAGGCGGCCGAACGGCAGGCCGCCGCCGTCTGACCTTCACTGCAGCCTGATCTGCCAGTGCAGCATTTCCGCCCCCGCGGTCTCCGGACCGCAGGGGCGGAGCGCTTTCTTCTCTCCCGACTGCTACCGGGCCCGACTGCTACCGGGCCCGACTGCTACCAGGGGAGTAGGGCCGCCTGCGCCGAGCGGCCGACGACGGCGGCTTCCTCCGGCGCGTAGGCTCGGCAGCATGCGGGCGAGCCAAGGTGACGACCGGGACAGTGCCGTGCCCACCCGGCATGGCCCGCCGGGCTGGCACGGCCCGCTTGGCTGGCACAGTCCGCCCGGACCCCCGTGGAGCGGCTGGCGCGGCGGCCCTTGGCAGGGCGCCCCTTGGCAAAGCGGGCCGGGGCGCCGGCGTCGCCTGCTCTGGTCGGCCCGCGTCGCCGGCGCGGTGCTGCTCGCCCTCATCCAGCTTGTCGGCACCCACGTCGTGGCGGTGCACCAGCCCGGGTCGCGTCCGCTCGACGTCGTCGGCGTCGTGCTGCTCGTCGCGGGCCCCGCTCTCCTCCTGACGCTGGGCCGAAGCCCGGGTCCCGTGGCGGCGGCCGTGGCCGCGCTCGCGATCGCCTACTTCGCCCTCGGGTATCCGTGGGGCCCCGTCCTCGTTTCGCCTGCCCTCGCGTTCGTGTTCGCCACCGCCGCCGGCGCGCGCTGGTGGACGTGGGGTTCCGGCGCCGCGGTCATCATCGGGGCGGCGGGGTGGGGCCTTCCAGCGGGGGACTGGCTCAGGCCCGCAGCGGTCGCGGCCTGGACCGCCGTCGTCATCCTGGTCGGCGAGGGTCTGCGCGTGCGCCGCGAGCGCTTCGCAGCCCGTCGGCGGGAGTGGGAGGCGCAGCGTCGGGAGGCGCGCGACCAGGAAAGGCTCGACCTCGCCCGGGACATCCACGACGTCGTGGCCCATTCCCTCTCGCTCATCAACGTCCGCGCGAGCATCGCACTCCATCTGGCCGATCGTCGGCCCGAGGAGCTCCGCCCCGCGCTCGAGGCCGTCAAGCAGGCAAGCCACGAGGCCCTCGGCGAAGTGCGGGAACTGCTCGGCGTGCTCCGCCAGGACGTGCCGGTGACTCCGGGCGAGCCGTTCGAGCGGCTGCCAGGCCTCGTCGAGGACGCACGGGGGATGGGGCTCGAGGTGACCCTCGACGCCGAACTCGGCGGGCCGCCGTCGCCCGCCGTCCAGCGGGTCGCCTACCGCGTGGTGCAGGAGGCGCTCACGAACGCGGTGCGCCATTCCGGAGCCCGGCATGCGGACGTGCGGATCGCGCGGAGTGAAGGGAACGTCGTCGTCGAAGTGCACGACGACGGTTCCGGCCTCCGCGGCGCGGAGCCTGGGTCCGGCCTGCGCGGCATGCGGGAGCGGGTGGAGGCCGCGGGCGGGACGCTGACCTTGACCGACGCGGGTGGGCTCCTGATCCGTGCGGCGCTCCCCGAGGACGGTATTGGACCAGAGGGCCGAAAGTGATTCGGATCCTCATCGCTGACGATCAGGCGCTGCTCCGCGCGGGCTTCCGCGCGCTGCTTGACGCCGAATCGGACATGGAGGTGGTGGGCGAGGCCGGCACTGGCGCGGAGGCGGTGGCCCAGGCTGCGCGGCTCGTGCCCGACGTTGTGCTCATGGACATCCGCATGCCAGGGGGCGACGGGCTCGAGGCGACCCGCCGCGTCTTGGCGGCGCAGCCCGAGGGGGTGCGCATCATCATCCTCACGACGTTCGAACTCGACGAGTACGTCACGGGAGCGATCCGCGCCGGTGCGAGCGGATTCCTCGTCAAGGACACCGACCCGGACGAGCTGGTCCGTGCCGTGCGGGCGGTGCATGACGGCGATGCCATGCTCTCGCCGTCCGTGACTCGGCGGCTGCTCGAACGGCTTGCCGCTGAGCGCCCTTCGACCCCGAGTGCACCGCCCGTCGACGTCGCGCAGCTCACCGAGCGGGAGCGCGAGGTCGTGGCCCTCGTGGGGCAGGGCCTGAACAACGCAGAGATCGGTGCGCGGCTCTACATCACACCGCTGACCGCCAAGACTCACGTCTCCCGGGCGATGACGAAGCTTGGCCTGCGCGATCGCGCGCAGCTCGTGGTCCTGGCCTACGAATCGGGGCTCGTCAGGCCGGGCTGGCTCAGCTGAGGACCTCCCTCCCGCGGGGCGCCGCGGGCGGCCCACGTCGAGTACGCGGCGGTGCTCCCCGCGGAGTATCACGTCCCGTCAGGTCACTCCGCTCGGGGGACGCGGTGCCGGCCCCTGCTGGGAAGACTGGAATGAGCGGCTGATCCCAGAGCAGCCCTTGAGACCGAGGAGACACCGTCATCATGATCATGACCCCAGCACTCGTTGCCGCAGACACTGTAGGACACGGTCCCTGGCTCTGGCCGTGGTTCCTGCTCATCCCGCTGTCCTGGATCCTGCTGATCGCGCTCTTCTTCACGTTCGCCAGGCGCTTCTGGTGGCGGCGGCACTGGGGTTCGTTCCGCGGCGACTACCCCGGAACTCCCGGTGGGGGCTTCGGGGGGAGCTTTGGCGAGGGCGGCAGCGCCGAATCCATTTTGCGGGAGAGGTACGCGCGCGGAGAGATCGACGAGGCCGAATACCGCCAGCGCCTGGAGGTGCTCCGCGGCGACTACTACCAGGGCCCGTCGGAGGGGCGATCTTTCTGAAAGATGCGTTGCAGAATCTGGTCGAAATCCCTTCCGAATGACCCTGCTTGTCGAGTAGTGTGCCGTGAGTGTCGCATGAAGCGCGAGGCGTTGCCGGGGGGGCAATGGTGGCCAGTGTTCGTCCCGAGGGGGCGCCAGTAATCAGCGCTCAGGATCTGGTGAAGACGTACGGGGACGTCAACGCGGTCGACGGAATCAGCTTCGCCATTCCGGCCGGGGAATCGTTCGGCCTCCTGGGGCCGAACGGCGCGGGGAAGTCCACGACGATGCGGATGATCGGCGGCGTCAGCCAGCGCACCGCCGGCCAGCTGAACATCATGGGCCTCGACCCCGAGCAGCAGGGACCCGAAGTCCGTGCGCACCTCGGCGTCGTTCCGCAGCAGGACAATCTCGACGAAGAGCTCCGCGTCCGGGAGAACCTCATCATCTACGGCCGCTACTTCGGACTGTCGCGCAGCTACCTCAGCCAGCGCGCCGACGAGCTCCTCGAATTCGCGCAGCTCCAGGACAAGGCGAAGGCCCGGGTCGACTCCCTCTCGGGCGGGATGAAGCGCCGCCTCACCATCGCGCGGTCGCTCATCAACGACCCCAAGATCCTCCTCCTCGATGAGCCGACCACCGGGCTCGACCCGCAGGCTCGGCACGTCCTGTGGGACCGCCTCTTCCGGCTCAAGGAGCAGGGTGTGACCCTGGTCCTCACGACGCACTACATGGATGAGGCGGAGCAGCTGTGCGATCGCCTCATCGTCGTGGACAAGGGACGGATCATGGCCGAGGGCTCGCCTGCCCAGCTCATCCGGAAGCACTCGAGCCGAGAGGTGCTCGAGCTTCGGTTCGGCACGGATCGGAACGTCGCTGTGGCGGAGCGCCTGGACGGAACGGGGGACCGGATCGAGGTGCTCCCCGACCGGGTCCTCGTCTACAGCGACAATGGCGAGGAGTCGCTCGAGGCCATCCGCGGGAGGGGCTTCCACCCGATCACATCACTCGTGCGGCGAGCCTCGCTCGAGGACGTCTTCCTGCGGCTGACCGGGCGGTCCCTCGTTGACTGAGGGCCGGCTCCTCCGGGCGCAGGCTCCCGAGGTGTCTGCGGCCAAGGCGCGCCGCTGGGGCTCGCTCTACTTCATGGAGCACATGCTGCGCAGCATGCGCGCCTACGTTGTGACCATCATCGTCACGAGCATCGGCAACCCGCTCCTCTATCTGTTCTCGATGGGGGTCGGCCTCGCCTCGATCGTCGACCGCAGCCCGAGCGCGCACTTCGCCGGCGTCGGCTACCTTGCCTTCGCCGCGCCCGCGCTCCTCGTCTCGAGCTCGGTCATGACATGCGCGAACGAGATGATGTTCCCCGTCATGGACGGCTTCAAGTGGCGCCGCATCTACTACGGGCCCCACGTCACGCCGCTCGTGCCCGGGCAGCTCGCGGCCGGCCACGTCATGGCGGTGGGCATCCGGCTGCTCGTGCAGTGCACTGTGTTCTACCTGATCATGCTCGGGTTCGGCGCAACGCTGAGCCCGACCTCGTGGCTCATCGTCCCGGTGGGCGTCCTGGCGGGAATGGCGTTCGGGACGCCTCTCATGGCCTACGCGGCGAGGATCGACAAGGAGAACTTCCAGTTCTCCATGATCCAGCGCTTCATCGTCATGCCGCTCTTCCTCTTCTCGGGCACCTTCTATCCCCTCGGGACGATGCCTCAGGCCATGCAGTGGATCGGCTGGATCTCCCCCCTGTGGCACGGGAACCAGCTCGGTCGCCTCGTGACCATCGGGCCCACGGAACCCGTCTGGCTCGTCGCCGTCCACGTCGTCTACCTCGCAGCTCTCGGCACGTTCGGGATGGTCTGGGCGCGCCACAACTACGCGAGGCGGATGGACGCATGAGCATCCTGCACGACGACGACTACATCCTCGCCGCCGACCGCCGCCCGCTGAGCGCGCTCTACTCCCGCAACGCCCGAGCCGTGATCGAGCGGGGCTTCCGGGTCATCAAGAGCCAGAACTGGATCGTGCTCGTGTCGGGCTTCTTCGAGCCGGTGTTCTACCTGCTCTCCATGGGCATCGGACTCGGCCAGCTCGTCGGCTCCGTGCAGGGTCCGAACGGCGCGCCCATCAGCTACGCGGCGTACATCGCCCCAGCCCTCCTGGCTGTCTCCGCGATGAACGGGGCGATCTACGACTCGACGTGGAACATCTTCTTCAAGATGCACTTCGGGAAGCTCTACCAGAGCATGCTCTACACATCGCTCGGTCCATTCGACATCGCGGTGGGCGAGATCTTCATGGCGCTGTTCCGCGGGTTCCTCTATGCACTCGGGTTCACGGGGGTCATGGCAGTCATGGGCCTCATCACGACGCCGTGGGCGCTCCTGCTGGTCCCGGCATCGGTCATGGTCGCCTTCGGCTTCGCGAGCTTCGGCATGGCCATCACGAGCTACATGAAGACGTTCCAGCAGATGGACATCATCACGTTCGTGATGCTCCCCATGTTCCTCTTCTCTGCGACCTTCTATCCGCTCACGGTGTACCCGGAACCGGTCCAGTGGCTCGTCCAGGCGCTCCCGCTCTGGCACGGTGTCGAACTCATGCGCGAGATCAGCACGGGGGCCTTCAGCCTCGTGACGCTCCTGCACCTGCTCTACTACGTCGTCATGGTCCTCGTGGGCCTCGCGTTCACGACGCGGCGTCTCCGCGCGCTCTTCCTCCGCTGACCTCGGTTCAGCCGTCACCTTCCGTGTGACGGGTCTGGGAGAATGGTCGCCATGCAGTCTCTCGGCTCCCAGCACCCTGCCTCCACACGATCGGGCATCCGCATCGGCACCCTCGGGCTGTCCGTCCTCGTCCTCGCGTTCCTCGTCGCGGTCATCTTCGCCGCGAACCGGAACGAGGTGATCGGCTGGATCGTCGCGGTCATCTCGCTCGCGTGGCTCGTGTTTGCCGTGTTCGTGTTCGTCTCCGTCCGCAATGCGGGGCGCCGGGCTCAGGCCAAGTTCGAGGAGGCGGCCCGCCGTCTCGGCGGCCGCGCGCCGTCGATGGCGGGGCCGCAGGCGGCGGGGGAGGTGCGTACGGTCGACGACGCTCGCGACCTCAAGCTCGACCACTCGTTCAAGATCATCCAAGTGCAGGAACGCGTAGTGCGCGAGAATCTCGGCAGGGATTCCGAGCAGGTCGCCCGCGCCCTCGAGACCATCCAGATCACCGCGGCCAACGCCCGCGACATGCTGCGTCCCGACGGTGGGGAGCCCGTCACGGGGACGGTCGTCGACGAAGGGTAGAGTGTCAAGGTGACCCTCGAAGCTGCCATCACTACGCCTGCGTACGCGCCGAAGGACGGCGCGCTGCGCGTCGCAACGGTCAACGTCAACGGTCTGCGAGCGGCATGGCGCAAGGGAATGCCCGAGTGGCTCGCGCCGCGCGACGTCGACATCCTCTGCCTCCAGGAGGTGCGGGCCCCCGACGACGTCGTCAACGGGTACCTGGAGGGTTGGCACGTCCTCCACGCCGAGGCGGACGCGAAGGGCCGGGCCGGCGTCGCCATCGCCTCGCGGGAGCAGCCGACGGCGACGCGAGTCGGCATCGGCGACGACTACTTCGCGACGGCGGGCCGCTGGGTCGAGGCGGATTTCGCGGTCGACGGCGGGAAGCAGCTCACCGTGGTGAGCGCCTACGTGCATTCGGGCGAGGTCGACACCCCCAAGCAGGTCGACAAGTACCGCTTCCTCGACGTCATGCTCAAGCGGCTCCCAGAGCTCGCCGAGCTCAGCGACTACGCGCTCGTCGTGGGTGATCTCAACGTCGGGCACACGCCATTGGACATCCGCAATTGGAAGACGAACCAGAAGCGCGCAGGCTTCCTCCCGGAGGAGCGGGCGTACTTCGACCGCTTCTTCGGCGGCGAGATCGGCTGGAAGGACGTGCATCGCGAGCTGTCGGGCCAAATCGACGGCCCCTACACGTGGTGGTCGCAGCGCGGCCGCGCCTTCGACAATGACGCCGGGTGGCGGATCGACTACCAGATGGCCACTCCTGGCCTTGCGGCCTCGGCGAGGAACGCCGTCGTCGACCGGGCGACGGCCTGGGACACGCGCTTCTCGGACCACGCCCCGCTCGTCATCGACTACAAGCTCCAGACCCCGGAAGACCACCGACCATGACGACTGACTCCACTCCGGCCATGACTCCTCCCGGGCGCCAGCGCCTCGTCTCGGGCATGCAGCCTTCGGGTGACTCGCTGCACCTCGGCAACTACGTCGGGGCGCTCGTGAACATGGTGAAGCAGCAGGACGAGTACGACTGCTTCTACTTCATCCCCGACCTGCACGCGATCACCGTTCCCCAGGAACCCTCGGAACTGCGGGAGCGCACGCGCCTGACGGCGGCCCAGTTCATCGCGGCGGGAATCGACCCCGAGAAGTCGACGCTCTTCGTCCAGTCGCACGTGCCCGAGCATGCACAGCTTGCGTGGGTGCTGAACTGCCTCACGGGCTTCGGCGAGGCGTCGCGGATGACGCAGTTCAAGGACAAGGCGGCCCGCCAAGGCCATGACGCCGCGAGTGCAGGCCTCTTCACGTACCCGATGCTCATGGCAGCGGACATCCTGCTCTACAAGCCCTACGGCGTCCCGGTCGGGGAGGACCAGCGGCAGCACCTCGAGCTTGCCCGCACGCTCGCGCACCGCTTCAACGCCCGGTTCGGGGACACCTTCGTGGTGCCGGAGGCGCTCATTCCGCCCGTCGCCGCGAAGATCTACGACCTGCAGAACCCGACGGCCAAGATGTCGAAGTCGGCGGAATCGCCCAACGGCCTCATCAACATCCTCGATGATCCGAAGGTCACGGCGAAGCGGATCAAATCGGCCGTGACGGACACGGAGACGGTGGTCCGCTTCGATCGGGAGACGAAGCCCGGCGTCTCGAATCTGCTGACCATCAGCTCGACGATCACGGGCCGCAGCATCGACGAGCTGGTGGCCTCGTACGAGGGCAAGATGTACGGCCACCTCAAGGCCGACGTCGCGCAGATCGTGGTCGACGCGGTCGCGCCCATCAAGGCGCGTACAGAAGAGCTCCTCCGCGACCCGGCCGAGCTTGACCGGCTCCTCGCTGTCGGCGCGGCCAAGGCCCGGGAGATCGCAGCGGAGACGCTCTCGGACGTCTATCGGAAGGTGGGCTTCCTGCCTGCCATGGCCCCGGCTGCTGCCTCCGTCTGAGGCGATGACAGGCCGGCCTGAAGGGCAGACTCAGTCGCAGGACGGGGCGAATCCGCTCGTCGGCGTCATCCTCGGCTTCCCGGAGGACGTCGCGGCGGAGCTCCGGAAGTGGCGCGCGTCCTTCGGGGACCCGGTGGCCGACGTCATCCCCGCTCACATCACGCTTGTGACGACGACGGAGACCGAGGACTGGGACGCGACGGTGAGCCATGTGCGCGAAGTCGCGGCGCGGCAGGCCCCTTTCCGGGTGACGCTCTGCGGCACCGGTTCGTTCCGTCCGATCTCGGATGTGGTGTACCTCGAGGTCACGGAGGGGTTCGAGGAGTGCGTGCGGCTCCATGTCGAACTGCAGCGCGGACCCCTCGAGCGTGAGCTCCCGTTCCCCTACCACCCGCATGTGACGGTGGCCCACGATGTGGACGCCGAGCGGCTCGACGAGGCGGAGGAGGCGCTGAAAAACTACAGCACCTCCTTCACAGTGGCTAGCATGGGGCTATATGAGCACGACGCCGACGGCTTCTGGCAACTACGGGAAGAGCTCGACTTCGGGGGAGAAGCGCCAGCGCGCCGCCGGAGCTGACCCGCAGAAGGCCGGCCCGACCCCGCCCACCGACTTGGATCGGCTGCGTCTCAACGCGCTCCATGCCCGCCAGGCCTGGGGCCGGGCGAAGCTGGACGAGAAGGCTGGGGTCAAGCGCTATCTCGCCCTCATCCAATGGATCGTCGCGAAGGTGAGCACCTGGCGCCTCCCGCGCACGATGCAGCTCTACGGGCTTCGCCACGGCCCGCTCATGAGCGCAGGAATCGGCTTCAACATGTTCTTCTCGATCCTCGGCCTGTTGACGACCGGGTTCTCCATCGTCGGCCTCGTGCTGGCCGGGCAGCCGGAGATCGTGAACAAGACTGTCCAGCTTGTCGCGCAGTCCGCTCCCGGCCTGCTCAAGGTCGACGGCCATGAGGGCATCGCGGACCCCAACGCGCTCCTCAACCCCTCCGGTCTGGGCCTGACGGCCATCATCGGGGCCATCGTCACCGTCTTCACCTCCTTGGGCTGGATCAGCAGCCTGCGGGATGGCCTCCGGGGCGTTCTGGCGGAGCCGCCGCTCCAGGTCAATGCCGTCATCGTGCGCCTCCACGACGCTGGAACCCTTCTGCTCCTCGGCGTCGCGCTCGTGCTCACCTCTGGCGTGAGCATCCTGTTCACGGGAGCGATCGGCTTCATCGCGGACCTGCTGCACCTCGACAAGGCCGTCGTGGCACCGATCAGCTGGCTCATCGGGATCGTGGTTCCCCTCGTCCTCAACTGGGTCACCGCCGTCATCATGTTCCGTCTCGCGGCCGGCCTCCGGCTGTCGCGGCGCGCGTGGCTCGAGGCGACGATCATCGCGGGAGCGGGCACCACGGTGCTGCAGCTCTTCAGCAGCCAGCTGCTCGCGCGGGCGGGCGCCAATCCGTTGCTCGCATCCTTCGCGATCATCATCGGCCTGCTCATCTGGTTCAACCTCGTGAGCCAGGTCTACCTCGTCTCGGGATCGTGGGCCGCGATCCGAGAGGCTGATGCGGGTGCCGTCGCTGGGCGCCGGCCTGGCATGCTCGGCTCGTCCCGCCCGTCGTTCCGCCCCGGGCCTCAGCTTTCACGCAGCGAAGCGGAGCTTCGGGCGCGGCCCCGTCGTCAACCCGTCAACGTCGGCTCGCGCGGGCCGCACACGGACGACGGCGCGCGCTCGCCGGGCCTTCCGGACGTTCCGGTCAGCGTGGGGCCGCCCGAGCCCGTGACCGCCGTGGCACCGGATACCGCGCCGCTCGCGCCCGACGCGCCGCAGAAGCACGGCATCGGGAGCTGGCTGCGAGGCCTGCGCCGCCGCGGGCGTGCCTGACGTAGGTTTCCAGAGAGGGCCGGCGGGCACAGCGATCCCGGCGAGATAGGGAGCTGGGCGGCATTGAACGCCGAGCGACATAGGAGGAGGGGCGCCACTGCGATGCAGCAGTGGCGCCCCTCCTCATTCCCTCGGCCCCGCGTCCGGCGGGGGTGGGGTTGACTCAGAACTGGCGGGCGAGGACCGCCTGCTTGACCTCGGAGATCGCCTTCGTGACCTGGATGCCACGCGGGCAGGCCTCCGAGCAGTTGAAGATCGTGCGGCAGCGCCACACGCCTTCCTTGTCGTTGAGGATCTCGAGCCGCATGTCGCCGGCGTCGTCACGCGAATCGAAGATGAAGCGGTGCGCATTCACGATCGCGGCCGGCCCGAAGTACTGGCCGTCGGTCCAGAAGACGGGGCAGGAGGACGTGCAGGCGGCACAGAGGATGCACTTCGTGGTGTCGTCGAAACGCTCGCGGTCCTCGGGAGACTGGAGGCGCTCCTTCGTGGGCGCGTGGCCCGTCGTCACGAGGAACGGCATGATCTCGCGGTACGACTGGAAGAACGGCTCCATGTCCACAATCAGGTCCTTCTCGACCGGGAGGCCCTTGATGGGCTCAACGGTGATCGGCTTGGACGTGTCGAGGTCCTTGAGGAGGGTCTTGCACGCGAGGCGGTTTCGGCCGTTGATGCGCATGGCATCGGATCCGCACACGCCGTGCGCGCACGAGCGACGGAACGAGAGCGAGCCGTCGAGCTCCCACTTGACCTTGTGGAGGGCGTCGAGCACGCGGTCCGTGCCGTACATGGTGAGCTTGAACTCGTCCCAGTGCGACTCGTCCGAGACCTCGGGGTTGTAACGGCGCACGCGGAGCGTCACGTCGAACGTGGGGATCTCGCCCCCGCCGCCGACGCTCGCGGGAAGCTCGACCTTGGATGCAGGCTCTGCAGTTGACGCGGTCATCAGTACTTACGCTCCATCGGCTCGTAACGGGTGAACACGACCCGCTTCGTGCCGAAGCGGATGCCCTTGATGCCCTCGGTCTCGGCCGTGGGGTCCTTGTAGAGCATCGTGTGCTTCATCCAGTTGGCGTCGTCGCGGTCGGGGAAGTCCTCACGGTAGTGGCCACCGCGGGACTCCTTGCGGTGGAGGGCAGCAACAGTCATGGCCTCGGCGAGGTCCAGAAGGAAGCCGAGCTCGACTGCCTCGAGGAGATCGAGGTTGAACCGCTTGCCCTTGTCCTGGATGCTGATGTTCCGGTACCGCTCGCGCAGCTTCGTGATGTCGCCGAGGGCCGTCGTGATCGATTCGGCGGTGCGGAACACCTGCATGTTCGCGTCCATGGTCTCCTGGAGGTCCGAGCGGATCGCGGCGACCCTCTCGGTTCCGGTTCCGGTGCGGACGACGTCGAGCATGGCGATCGTCTCGGCTGAGGGGTCCTCCGGGAGTTCGACGAAGTCGGCCGTCTTGGCGTACTCGGCTGCGTTGATGCCCGATCGCTTGCCGAAGACGTTGATGTCGAGGAGCGAGTTGGTGCCGAGGCGGTTGGAGCCGTGCACCGACACGCACGCGACCTCGCCGGCTGCGTAGAGGCCGGGGATGACCGTGTCGTTGTCCTGGAGGACCTCGCCCTTGATGTTCGTGGGGATGCCGCCCATGGCGTAGTGCGCGGTCGGGTAGACGGGCACGGGCTCGGTGTAGGGCTCGACGCCGAGGTACGTGCGCGCGAACTCGGTGATGTCCGGGAGCTTGGCATCGATGTGCGCGGGCTCGAGGTGGGTCAGGTCGAGCAGGACGTAGTCCTTGTTCGGGCCGGCGCCGCGTCCCTCGCGCACCTCGTTGGCCATCGAGCGGGCCACGATGTCGCGGGGAGCGAGGTCCTTGATGGTCGGCGCGTAGCGCTCCATGAAGCGCTCGCCCTCGGAGTTGCGCAGGATCGCGCCCTCGCCGCGGGCTGCCTCCGAGAGGAGGATTCCGAGTCCGGCGAGGCCCGTCGGGTGGAACTGGAAGAACTCCATGTCCTCGAGGGGGATCCCGCGGCGGAAGGCGATGCCCATGCCGTCGCCCGTGAGCGTGTGCGCGTTCGACGTCGTCTTGAAGACCTTGCCCGCGCCGCCCGTCGCGAAGATGATGGCCTTCGCCTGGAAGATGTGGATCTCGCCCGACGCGAGGTCGTAGCTCACGACTCCGGCAACGCGCTTCTGCTTGTACGGCGTTCCGTCCTCGCGCACAGCGTCCTCTTCGACGACGAGGAGGTCGAGGACGTAGTACTCGTTGTAGAACTCGACATTGTGCTTGACGCAGTTCTGGTACAGCGTCTGGAGGATCATGTGTCCCGTGCGGTCGGCTGCATAGCACGCCCGGCGGACGGGCGCCTTGCCGTGGTCGCGGGTGTGGCCGCCGAACCTGCGCTGGTCGATGCGGCCCTCAGGCGTGCGGTTGAACGGAAGGCCCATCTTCTCGAGGTCGAGGACGGCGTCGATCGCCTCCTTCGCCATGACCTCCGCGGCGTCCTGGTCGACGAGGTAGTCGCCGCCCTTGACGGTGTCGAAGGTGTGCCACTCCCAGTTGTCCTCCTCGACGTTGGCGAGGGCGGCACACATGCCGCCCTGTGCCGCGCCGGTGTGGGAGCGGGTGGGGTACAGCTTGGTCAGCACCGCGGTGCGGGCACGCTGGCCGGATTCAATGGCTGCGCGCATGCCGGCGCCGCCGGCGCCGACGATCACCACGTCGTACTTGTGGACCTGCATACTGGATGCTTCTCTCTCTAGCGCAAGACTGCGGCGTCGCTCGCGTGCGGAGGGCGCCGCCTGGAAGGCATGCTACGGCTTGGGGCAGAAGTCGGCGCCGGTATGGACGCCGTTGATGACCGGGCACGGGTCGAAGGTGAAGATCACCAGCGTGCCGAGGATGATGATGGCCGTTGCGGCGGCGTACAGGACGACGAGGAGCCAGAAGCGGAGGCTGTCCCGGTCGGCGTAGTCGTTGATGATCGTGCGGACGCCGTTCGCGCCGTGGAGCATGGCAAGCCACAGCATGGCCAGGTCCCACCACTGCCAGAACGGGTTGGCCCACTTGCCGGCGACGAAGCCGAAGTCGATCGCGTGCACGCCATGGCCGACCATCAGGTTGACGAACAGGTGCCCGAAGATGAGCACGACGAGCACGATGCCCGAGAGGCGCATGAAGAGCCATGCCGCCATCTCGAAGCCGCCCTTGGCGCCGCTGCCGTGGCGCGTGTACTTGGGGGAGACGCGGCCCGTCTCGGACGTGCTGCGGGGGAATCGAATGTCAGGGGTGGTGCTCATGCCGGTCAGCCTCCGAACACGATCGAGAGTTGGCGGATGGCGAACGCCACGAACACGACGGCCCACACGATGACGACCGTCCACAGCATCTGGCGCTGGTACTTGGGGCCGCTCTTCCAGAAGTCGACGGCGATGATCCGCAGGCCGTTGAAGGCGTGGAAGAGGATGGCGGCCACGAGCGCGGTCTCGCCGAGGCCCATGACCGGGTTCTTGTATTCGCCGATGACGGCGTTGTAGGCGTCAGGGGACACACGCACCAATGAGGTGTCCAGCACATGCACCAACAAGAAGAAGAAGATCACGACACCGGTAATACGGTGCCCGACCCAGGACCACATGCCTTCACGGCCGCGGTACAGGGTGCCAGCTGGTTTCGTCGGCACTGATAAACCTCCCTGCGAGCACCGATGCGGGCGCTCACCAGAAAGGCGAGGGCACCGATGCAGAAGGCGCCCGTCTCGGCTGGCGGACGCGTACTCTGTCGAGCTCCAGCCTAAATCTAGGCTTCGCCCACAGCTTATTCAATTTGCCGACTTCCGTGCGGTCAGGAGAGTGGGGATTATCACAGGGTCCCGCAGTCCGGGCAGAGCGGGGCGCTGCTCCCTCACACTCCGTGCGTCCGGCTCCATTAGAGTGGGGGTGATGAGCACTGATTTTCCGGCGGCGAGCGCACCAGGCCGCGACCCCGTCGTGGACCGATTCGTCGCCGTCATCCCGGCTGGTGGTGTCGGCACGCGGCTGTGGCCACTCTCGCGCGCGGCGGCCCCGAAGTTCCTCCATGACCTCACGGGGTCTGGGAGCACGCTCATCCGGGCGACGTACGACAGGCTGAGGCCCCTCGCCAACGGCCGCCTCCTCGTGGTGACCGGTCAGGCGCACCGCGCGGCCGTGTGCCTCCAGATCCCCGAACTCGACTCGGCCGACCTCGTGCTCGAGAGCGAGCCGAAGGACTCCGGTGCCGCCATCGGGCTGGCTGCGGCCATCCTGCACCGCCGCGACCCGGCGACGATCATGGGCTCGTTCGCTGCGGACCACGTGATCAGCCCTGACTCCGTGTTCCGCGCCGCGGTGCTCGAGGCCATCCATACGGCCGCCTCGGGGGAGCGCGGAAAGATCGTGACCATCGGCATCGAGCCGACCCATCCCTCGACCGGCTTCGGCTACATCCGCGGGGGAGAGGCGCTCGACGTCGAGGGGGCACCCAGCGCCCGTGCCGTCGCCGAGTTCGTCGAGAAGCCGAACCTCGAGGTGGCCGAGAAGTACCTCGCGTCCGGCGAGTACCTGTGGAACGCAGGCATGTTCGTCGCCCCGGTCTCCCTGATGCTCGAGCATCTCGAGGCGAACCAGCCGGAGCTCTATGCCGGTCTCGCCGAGATCGCAGCTGCATGGGATACCCCAGACCGGGACGAGGTGACCGCACGCGTGTGGCCGACCCTGCCGAAGATCGCCATCGACTACGCCGTCGCCGAGCCGGCAGCGGCCGCCGGGGACGTCGCCGTCGTGCCCGGTGCCTTCCGCTGGGACGACGTCGGGGACTTCGCCGCGATCGGCCGGCTCAACAGCGCCCGCGAAGTCGACGCCGTCACCGTCCTGGGCGAGGGCGCACGGGTCTTCACGGAGGACGCGAGCGGAATGGTCGTCTCCGATACGAAGCGCGTGATTGCGCTCATCGGCATCCAGGATGTCGTGATCGTCGATACGCCCGACGCACTCCTCGTGACCACGAAGGAGCACGCCCAGAAGGTCAAGGGCGCCGTGGCGGCGCTCAAGGCGAGCGGCGACACCGACGTCCTCTGAGCCCCGAGGCCATCGGAGACCCGGAGCGGACCGGGGCCGTCCCTGAAGCATGGGCGAAGAGGGCGTGGCGCTAAAGTGAACAGGTGCGCAACTACACCACGGAAGCCGACCCGACGCCCCTCGTCGGCCCCCGTCTCGATCATCTCCTCCCTGATCTCATTGCCTTCCGCCGTGACCTGCATGCGCACCCAGAGCTGAGCTTCCAGGAATACCGAACGACCGACCGCATCGTCGCCCGTCTGGAGGCGGCCGGGCTCGAGCCCAGGCGCCTCGACGGGACCGGCGTCGTCGTGGACATCGGTGAGGGGCCGATCGCGACCGCGCTCCGGGGCGACATCGACGCCCTTCCGATCATCGAGGAGACGGGCCTTCCATTCGCCTCGCTCAACCACGGCGTCACGCACGCGTGCGGCCATGACGTGCACGCGACGTGCGCCCTCGGCGCGGCCCTCGTCCTGGCCGACAAGCACCGCGAGGAGCCCCTCGGGGCAACGGTGCGCATCGTGTTCCAGCCCGCCGAGGAAACGATGCCGGGCGGCGCGCTCGCGTGCATCGACCAAGGAGTGCTCTCGGGTGTTCCGCGCATCATGGCACTCCACTGCGATCCGCGGATCGAGGTGGGCCGGATCGGCACTCGGATCGGCTCCATCACCTCTGCCTCGGACACCATTCGGATCGAGCTCGTGGGGCGTGGCGGCCACACGTCCCGCCCGCACCTGACCGAGGACCTTGTCTTCGCGCTGTCCCAGATCGCGATCAACGTTCCCGCGGTACTGTCCCGCCGCGTCGACGTGCGCAGCGGCGTCTCGATGGTCTGGGGCCAGATCGCAGCGGGCGCGGCGCCCAACGCGATCCCCGCCATCGGCCATATGGCCGGGACGATGCGCTGCCTCGACCGGGAGGCCTGGCACAGCGCGGGCGAGCTCCTCGACGAGGTGGTCCAGCAGGTGGCAGCACCCTACGGCGTCGACGTGCGGCTCGAGCACACCCGCGGCGTACCGCCGGTCGTGAACTCCGAGCACGAGACGGCGCTCATCGAAGCAGCCGCGAGGGCTGAGCTCGGCGAGGACGCGGTCGTCCTCACGCCGCAGTCGATGGGTGGGGAGGACTTCGCCTGGTTTCTCGCCGAGATCCCTGGGTCGATGTTCCGTCTCGGTATCCACACGCCCGGCGGTGAGGAGTATGACCTGCACCGCGGTGACCTCATCGTCGATGAGGGCGCGATCGCGTGCGGTGTCCGCGTCCTCGCCGCGGCCGCCCTGCGCAGTATCCGGGATCTCTGAGGGCCCATGCAGCCGCTCGAGAGCACGCCTGAGGCAGAAGCCGTCGACTGGCCGATGCTCGCGGCGCTTGCCCAGAGTGCTATGCGCAAGGCCTACGCCCCGTATTCCCGGTTCCCGGTCGGCGCAGCCGCCCTGCTCGACGACGGCCGCACCGTCTCCGGCTGCAACGTCGAGAACGCGTCCTACGGGCTCACGCTGTGCGCGGAATGCACCCTCGTCGGCCAGATCCAGTTGACCGGCGGCGGCCGCATCCGCGCCTTCGCGTGCGTGGACGCCGAGGGGGCGCCACTCATGCCGTGCGGGCGCTGCCGCCAGCTCCTCTACGAGTTCCGCGCCCCTGGCATGGAGCTCATGACGAAGCGGGGCATCCGATCGATCGATGACGTCCTTCCGGACGCGTTCGGGCCCGAGGACCTTGAAGTTCCCGAGGAGGAGGAGGCACTGTGAGCGAGCCCTTAGCCAGAGCCGGCGCGGCCGAGCCGTTCGACGCAGTCGACGTCATCCGCACGAAGAGGGACGGCAGAGACCTCTCGGACGGTCAGATCGAGTGGGTCGTCGACGCCTACACCCGCGGCGTCGTGGCCGAGGAGCAGATGTCCGCACTCGCCATGGCGATCCTGCTCAACGGGATGACCCATCGTGAGACCGCCCGGTGGACGGCCGCCATGATCGCCTCGGGCGAGCGCCTCGACTTCTCCACGCTGCGGACGCCGGGCGGGGGGACGCCGGTGACGGCGGACAAGCACTCCACCGGCGGTGTTGGCGACAAGATCACCCTCCCGCTCGCCCCCCTTGTCGCGGTGTTCGGGGTTGCCGTGCCGCAGCTCTCGGGGCGGGGCCTGGGCCACACCGGGGGGACGCTTGACAAGCTCGAGTCGATTCCCGGCTGGCGTGCCGGGCTCAGCAACGACGAGATGATGGCCCAGCTCGACGCCGTGGGCGCGGTCGTCTGTGCAGCAGGCAGCGGGCTGGCTCCCGCCGACAGGAAGCTCTACGCGCTCCGCGATGTCACGGGCACGGTCGAATCGATCCCGCTCATCGCCTCCTCGATCATGAGCAAGAAGATCGCCGAGGGCACAGGCTCCCTGGTCCTCGACGTCAAGGTGGGGTCCGGTGCGTTCATGAAGGACGAGGCACAGGCGCGCGAGCTCGCAGAGACGATGGTGGCCCTGGGTGCGGACGCCGGGGTGAACACGGTGGCGCTCCTCACCAACATGTCGACTCCGCTCGGGCTCACCGTCGGGAACGCGATCGAAGTCGAGGAGGCCGTCGAGGTGCTCGCCGGCGGCGGGCCCGACGACGTCGTCGAGCTCACGGTGCGTCTGGCCGAGGAGATGCTCGCGTGCGCCGGCGTGCACGACGCCGACCCCGCCCAGGCGCTCCGCGACGGACGCGCGATGGATGTATGGCGGAGGATGATCGAGGCCCAGGGCGGCGACCCGGATGCTGCCCTCCCGCGCGCGCGGGAGAACGAGATCGTCTACGCCGCGGCCGATGGGGTCCTCGTCGAGCTCGACGCCCTCAAGGTGGGGACCGCCGCGTGGCGGCTCGGTGCCGGCCGTGCGCGCAGGGAAGATGCCGTGCAGGCGGCCGCAGGAGTACGACTGCACGCCAAGCCGGGCGCGTTTGTCCGTGCTGGCGAGCCGCTCATGACCCTCCTGACGGACACCCCAGAGCGCTTCGGGCGGGCGAAGGAGGCGCTGGAGGGAGTTGCCCTGATTGCGCCGGCCGGGGCCCGCCCAGCCCAGAAGCTTGTCATCGATCGACTCGCATGACACCCTGAAAGAGACCTTAGCGGCGCCAGGGGACAGCGTCGCTACGCGGAGCGTTCCACTCCAGCGGATGGCGGCATGCCTGAGGGCATGCGAAACTGAAATCAGGCCCGCCGCGCAAGGAGCACCCTCACATGCTGAACGTTCTGGATCATGCGATTCTGCATGCTGCGGGGCAGTGGTGGATCTATCCGATCCTGCTCCTCTTCTTCTTCATAGACGGCTTCGCCGTGATCGCTCCGAGCGAGACCCTCATCGTGGCGCTTGCAGCCTACTGGCGTCACAGCGGCGAGCCGAATCTGTGGGTCCTCGGCCTCACCGCCCTGGTGGGCGCGATCGCGGGTGACAACACCGCGTACATGCTGGGGCGGGGCATCGGCACCGATCGCTGGCGGTGGATGCGTCGCCCAAGGGTGCAGAAGATGTTCGGCTGGGCGCGGCACGAACTCGACAAACGCGGGGCAGTACTCATCTTCACGGCGCGCTACATCCCCTGGGGCCGAGTGGCGGTCAACTATGTCGCAGGATCGACCCGATTCCGTCACCGCACCTTCTTCTGGCTCGACGCGTTCGCGTGCCTGACTTGGGTGGGGTACTCGCTCGGGGTTGGCCTGCTCGCGAGCTCCTTCCCCTGGCTGCACCACAATCCGCTCATGAGTGCGGTGGTCGCCGTCGTGTTCGCGCTCATCCTCGGCGTCGTCCTCGATCACCTGATCACGCTGCTGCACCGCTGGCGCGACGCCAAGGATGCGGAGCGGGCAGCGGCGCGCGCGGAGGCTGCGCGTCGGGCGCACTATGGCCAGCACGCGGAGGCACCCGTTTCGGCGGACGACTATGCCCCGCACAGGAAGAGCGCCGAGGGCCCGGCTGGTGCCCGCCGTAGCCCTTCCCTAAAGTTGGACCGTGACTGAGCCGATCTTCGACGCCGCCCCTGATCTGACCTTCGACCTCCGCTCCCTTCCCAAGGTTTCCCTCCACGACCATCTCGACGGCGGCCTGAGGCCTGCCACGATCATCGAGCTCGCCGCAGAGATCGGGCACGAGCTGCCCTCCACCGAACCCGTAGCGCTGGCCGAGTGGTTCCGTGAATCGGCGGATTCAGGCTCGCTCCCGCGGTACCTCGAAACGTTCGACCACACGATCGCCGTCATGCAGACCGAGTCCGCACTGCGCCGCATCGCGCGCGAATTCGTCGAGGACCTCGCGGACGACGGCGTGGTGTACGGCGAGGTGCGCTGGGCGCCCGAGCAGCACCTCACGCGGGGGCTCAGCCTCGACGAGGCCGTGGAAGCGGTCCAGGCCGGGATCGAGGAGGGCATTGCGAGGGTGGAGGAGTCCGGTCGCGTCATCGCCGTCGGCCAGCTCATCACGGCCATGCGCCATGCCGACCGCGCGCAGGAGATTGCCGAGCTCGCCGTGCGCCACCGCGCGCACGGCGCCGTCGGCTTCGACATCGCCGGGGCCGAGGACGGCTTCCCGGCGTCGCGTTTCGCGGATGCCTTCACGTATCTCGCGAGGAACAGCTTCCCGGCCACGGTGCACGCCGGCGAGGCCGCGGGGCTCGAGAGCATCCAGTCCGCGCTCGTCGACGGTCGCGCCCTGCGCCTCGGCCACGGCGTCCGCATCGCCGAGGACATCTCAGTCGAGGAATCGGGGGAGGTCGACGAGGACGGCGTGCCGATCCTCGACGTCGCGCTCGGCGAGCTGGCCGCCTGGGTGCGCGACCGGGGGATCCCGCTCGAGCTCTGCCCGTCCTCGAACCTCCAGACGGGGGCTATCGCCCGCTGGGGCGAAGACATCCTCGACCATCCGATCGACATGCTCTACGAACTCGGCTTCAAGGTCACGGTCAACACCGACAACCGGCTCATGAGCGGCGTGACGCTCACGGACGAGTTCGAGCTGCTCGTCGAGGCCTTCGACTACGATCTCGACGATCTGCTCGAGCTCACGCTCAACGCGGCCGAGGCGGCGTTCCTTCCGCTCGAGGATCGTGAGGACCTCGTGGAGTTCATCAACGAGGCTTACGGGGACCTGGGCGAGTAGGGATCCCCGAATATGAGCGCCGCCGTCGACCGTCTCGTGGAGGTGGTGCGCCTCCTCCGCGAGCACTGCCTCTGGACGGCGGCGCTCACGCACGCCTCGCTCGTCGAGTACCTCATCGAGGAGTCGTATGAGCTCGTCGAGGCCATCGAGGAGCGGCACCCCGACGATGAGCTGAAGGGGGAGCTCGCCGACGTCCTCCTCCAGGTCGTGCTGCACTCCGAGATCGCACGGGAGCGCGGAACCTTCGATCTGGACGCTGTGGCAGAGGCACTGACCGCCAAGATGATCCGCCGCAATCGCCACGTCTTCACGTCCGACGGCGCGCTGCAGCCGAGCTTCCCGACGACCGTCGAGGAGATCATCACCTCGTGGGACGCAGCGAAGCGCGAGGAGAAGACCGAGCTTGCGGCGTCCGCCGAGCGGGACGACGTGCTGCCGATGGCGGCTTCTGGGGAGGGCAGCGTCGAAGGGCTTCCGCGTCACCTCCCCGCGCTCGCCCTCGCCGACAAGGCGCTCGGGCGAGCCGAGCGGCGTAGGGCACTCGACGGTGCCGGGCCTCGGCAAGCGGACACCGACGGGTCGGCGCTGGCCGAGTTTGTGACCGAAGAAGAGCTCGGGGAACTGCTCCTGGATGTTGTCCGAGCAGCGAGATTCCGGGGACTCGATCCAGAGCGCGCCCTTCGCAGAGCCGTTCGCCACATGCCGACCTGACTGAACGCGTTGCTTGGTCTGGCTGACGCCGACCTCCTGTTGTAGATTCAAAAAAGCGAACCAGCAACGGCTGGGCGCCAGAGGTGGGAGGGGACGCCATGAAGAAGAAGAGAATTGCCGGAATCGCAGCCGTGCTGGCGGGGCTCGTCGGGGGAGCGGGTCTCGCACCCGCTTCCGCCGACTCCGGATGTGCGAACAACCAGGTGTGCTTCTGGACCGACATCAACTACGTCGGGGCGAAATACGGTGCGCCATACCGCAACGGTTACGTCGGCTGGATGAACGATCAGGCGAGCACTTTTCGGATCGGCTGGTCTACGAGCCCGTATCACTACGTGATGTTCTACGAGCACGCCAACTTCTGGGGCCATCGATTCTATGCAAAGGAAGGGCAAGCCTTCAATTTGACTTCGTTGGCATTTCCCGGCGGCGGGAGCTGGAACGACAAGATCAGCAGTCACGATGAGGCGCGCTGATCAGGCCGCGGACCCTTCCGACCGCAGCTGCCCGATCGATAGAGGGAAAGCATGAAAGACAGGCTTGTGAAGTGGTGGGCCATAACGGTTGCGAGCGTGCTGGTCTTTGCTATCAGTGGATGCTCCACCCAGAGCGGGCAGAACTCGGGCGAAAGCACGAAGGAAACGCCACTTCCTGCAATCGATCGGAAGGAGTTTGCGTCGGTGAAGGCCGTGGTGGACGAGGCATCGGCGTCCATCACCCTGCCGATGGACGTTTATACGTACTCTTCCGAGGAGTGGGTGGACGTGTCCGCGGCAAATTTATACCTCATCGAGGGCTGCGTACGAGCGCAAAGCCGACCGGTGCGCGAGATCCACGGGGATTTCGAAGTGCGGGGTGAACTCAAGTATGGGCCATGGGTCATGTGGTCGGCTGCGGTCAACGGATGGGACAAGGGCACAATCCGAACGATCAAGGGCAGATACGACTCGGGCGTTCGCAACGACGGGGAAGGTGATCCCGACGCCTACGCGGCCTATCAGGAATGCGAGTCCAGTCTCACCGCCTCGGGGCAATTCCTTGCTGAGTTGCTCCCGGGACAGATAGCCGGGAAGACAACTCTCCACGGTCAGATCATTTCCGACGCGGTGGGCCTAACAGCGGCGGATCCGGAGTATCGGCAGATCAATCGCCAGTGGCTCGAATGCATCAAGGCCGAGGGCCTTACTCCAGATCCCGGATCGGGGGAGTGGGGAGTGTCGATGGGGAACTCGTCGAAGGAACAGCAGATCCGCGACGCCGTGAAGGACGTCCGCTGCAAGCAGAGGTTCTCGGTGATGCAGCGGTTGTCCGACATCGAGGCGCAGTACCAGGCCGCGCTCATGGCCCTGAAGGAGGCGCAGCTGGCCGAGCTGGCCAAGACCAAGCAGGACGCGCTGGCCAGGGCGCGCAAGGTCCTGGCTGAGCATGGCGCGTAGGGGACCGGAGCCTCGTATTCCATTTGCCGGCCGTCCAGCTGTCATTTCTGGCTTCATAATCCTCGTCGTCGCGAGCATTGCCTGCAGCTATTGGCTCGGCACGCTCGTGCGTTCCCCTGAAGACGTAACGCTCCGGGAAGCCCCCGAGTCGGTCCGCGTAATGGCAGCGGTGGAGGAACGTATCGTCACGTCCAGCCTGAGCGTCCAGGGAATAGTCAGCGGCGCCCCGACCCATGAAGTCCGGTTCGACGTGCCAGCCGCAGGCTCCAAGCAGATCGTGACGTCGGTGCTGAAGGCCCCCGGT
This sequence comes from Sinomonas susongensis, assembly GCF_005877005.1. Taxonomy (GTDB): domain Bacteria; phylum Actinomycetota; class Actinomycetes; order Actinomycetales; family Micrococcaceae; genus Sinomonas; species Sinomonas susongensis. The sequence goes on from NZ_SSNH01000003.1 coordinate 200,040, forward strand.
ACGCCGGTCGCCGTCGGCGATCTCCTGGCGACGGTCTCAGGCATCCCCGTCTTCCTGATACCTGAAGGGATCCCGCTCTACCGCGACATGCGTCAGGGCGATGTGGGGCCAGACGTCGCGGCGTTCCAGACGCTGCTAGTGCGTCTTGGCTATCTCCGTGGGGCAGCCACTGGCACGATGGACGCCCGGACCCTCGCGGCGACAGGACTCTGGTACAAGTCGTCCGGTCAAAGGCTTCCCGAGAGCGACGGGAGGGCCTACGTCGCCATGGAGCATTTTGCCTTCGCCTCAGGGGACGGTTCGGTTCGGCAGGCCCCGGCCGTCGGCCAGAGGCTCGAGCCGGGCAAGCCGCTGTTCGTTCTATCGGCGGGCCAGCAGTCGGTCACTTCGAGGTTCACCGTGCCAGAGGCGGATTCCGTCAAGGTCGGGACGGCTGTGACGGTCAGAGCATCGGGAGGGGCCAGCTTCCCCGGGACCATTGCATCCATCGGGCCGTTCCAGAGCAACGAGGCCTCGAAGGAACAGCGCGCCGGTCACGACGTCCGCGTTGAGTTGTCCGCCCAGGACGCCGCCGCCCTCAAGGAGTCGAGCACAGTCTCCGTCACGGTCAGCGGCCAAGGAAAGCGCGGGCCAGCGGTGCCGTTGAGCGCCGTCAGACAAGGCTCGCAGGGGACTTTCGTGACGCGCGACGCCGAGCGAGCGAGCGCGGGCACCTCGCCGCCGACGCGCGATGTGCCGGTCAAGATCCTCGCCCAGGAAGGCGGATGGGCAAGCATCGACCCGAGCCCCGAGCTTCCCGTGGGAACCAAGGTCATCGTCGGATGAGCGCGGACGAAGAGGCGTGCCCGACGCCCGCGATCTCCCGGCCCGTTATCTCCCGGCCCGCGATCTCCCTGCGCGGCGTCGCCAAGAGCTTCGACGAAGGCACCATTGCCCTGCGGGGATGCGACCTCGATATCGAGGACGGCGACTTCGTCGCGATCGTCGGCGCGTCCGGTTCGGGCAAGTCCACGCTCCTGAACATCATCGGAACCCTGGATAGGGCGGACGAGGGGGAGTATCTCCTGCAGGGGCGCCCAGTGGGGACCTGCGGGAACGCGACCTGTGCCGGCTGCGCAAGGAGACCTTCGCCTTCGTCTTCCAGGAATCGCACGTGCTTCGTGAGGAGACGGCGGCCCGGAACGCGGCACTCGGGCTCCGGGTGCAAGGCGTCCGACGGCGGGAGCGTGCGAGGGCTGTCGCCCGGGGCCTCGCCCGAGTGGGGCTCGGCCATCGATGGTCCACGCGAGGCCGGCACCTCTCGGGTGGCGAAAGGCAGCGGCTCGCGTTCGCGCGGGCCGCCTCGACGGAGGCACCGATCCTGTTGGCGGACGAGCCGACGGGGAATCTCGACTCCCGCAGCAGCGAGGAGCTCATCGGCCAGCTCAGGCGACTCAACGCGGAAGGCACGACGGTCGTCGTCGTGACCCACGACGAGCGGGTCGCGGCGGCAGCCCGACGTCGGATCCGCCTCGTGGACGGCGAGGTAACAGAGGACGTAGCGCCTCCAGGTCTCATCCGCGCGGCCGTGACTCACCGTGGCTCCGTTGATGCTGGACGGCGCAGTACCCGCTGGGACCCCCTCGATGACATCTCGGACGCCGTGTCCTCAGCGACCTCGCGGATCGGACGCAGCGCCATGGTGGTCCTCGCGTTTGCGCTGGGTGTCGCGGGGCTCACCGCCTCGGTGGGCCTGAGCGAGAGTGCGGCAGCGCAGGTGTCGCAGCGCATCTCGGCGGCCGCGCTCGACGAGGTCACGGTCACGGCTGCCGGCGAACCGACCACCGAGCACGGGTTCTTCGCGCAGGCGGACGAGATTCGGGAGAGGCTCGCCGCCGTCGAGGGCGTCCGCGGAGCCGGAGTGAGCGCGACGCTCTCGAGCCAGGAGTACGCAGTCACGGTACTCCCGCCCCAGAGCACCCCCGGCCAGTCCCGCTTCAGGGGAGAGCTCGTGGCGGCCGACGGCGCGTGGCTGGGGTTGCAAGGCGGGGAGGCATCCGCACGCGACACCTTCGCCGCGTTCGACGCCGCCACCAGGCAGGGCCGCCCGGCGGTCCTCGTCGGAGAGGGAGCGGCCGCGACGCTCGGCCTGGACAGCATCGTCGTCGGGCAACAAGTATGGATCGACGGGCGGAGGATCGATGTCATCGGCGGACTGCGGGGCGCGAGCCGGGCTCCGGGCCTCCGCGACGCCGTCGTGGTCAACTTCGCGTCGCTGGCAGGGCGCGCCGGGCTCAGCCCGGTCCTGCTCGTCCGGACGAAGGACGGCTATCCTGCAGCACTGCGCACCGCCCTGCCGTTGGCCCTGAACGCGGCGCAGCCCGGTACGTACACGGTCTCGCTCACAGCCGATCTCCGCTCGCTCCGCCGGGGTGTCTCCGCCGATCTGGCCGACCTCGTCCGCGTCGTCTCGTGGGCCCTCCTCCTTTTCTCCGGACTCGGCGCAACCTCGGCGATGTACCTCGCCGTGCAAGCCCGGTCGGCTGAGATCGCCCTCCGCCGTGCACTCGGGGCGAGCCGCCCCTCGATCGGGCGGATCTTCCTCCTCGAGGGCGCGGTGCTCGGTGTGGGAGGCGGCCTCCTCGGCTCGGCCCTCGGGGTGGCCGCCGTCGTCGTCTACTGCGTGCTCCAGGGGTGGACGGCGGTGCTGAGTCCCGAGCTCACGTGGCTCGGGACCGGCATTGGGGCGCTCGTCGGCGTCGCCGCCTCTGTCTACCCTGCGTGGGCGGCAGCAACAGGTGCCATTGCGGAGCGGATCCGAGGGTAGCGCGCGCCCCGGACACGGCCCAGCGAGTCACAGTGTCGCGCCGTCCCCCGCGCGCCGACTAGGCTGTGGGTGACACCGAGGTCATCCACGTGTAATTTCCCGTGCCCAACGCTCCGTTCACCATTGCTGACCATTGCAAGGAGTTCATCCATGGCCCTTATCGATGCCATCCACGCCCGCGAGATCCTCGACTCCCGCGGCAATCCCACGGTCGAGGTCGAGGTCCTCCTGAGCGACGGTTCCCTCGGCCGTGCCGCGGTCCCCTCGGGAGCGTCGACCGGCGAGTTCGAGGCCGTGGAGCGCCGCGACGGCGACAAGGACCGGTACCTCGGCAAGGGCGTCCAGCAGGCGGTCGAGGCCGTAGTCGACCAGATCGCCCCTGCGCTCCAGGGCTTCGATGCGACCGATCAGCGCGCGATCGACCAGGCGATGATCGACCTCGACGGGACTCCGAACAAGTCCAACCTCGGCGCGAACGCGATCCTCGGCGTCTCGCTTGCAGTCGCGAACGCGGCGGCCGACTCCGCGAACCTCCCGCTGTACAAGTACCTCGGCGGCCCCAACGCGCACGTCCTCCCGGTCCCCCTCATGAACATCCTCAACGGCGGCTCCCACGCGGACTCGGACGTCGACATCCAGGAGTTCATGGTCGTCCCGCTCGGTGCCGAGACGTTCTCCGAGGGCCTGCGCTGGGGCGTCGAGGTCTACCACGCCCTCAAGGGCGTCCTCAAGGACAAGGGCCTCGCGACCGGCCTCGGCGACGAGGGCGGGTTCGCCCCGAACCTGCCGTCAAACCGCGCCGCGCTCGAGCTCATCACCGAAGCCATCACCAAGGCCGGCTACGAGCCGGGCAAGGATGTTGCCCTTGCCCTCGACGTCGCCTCCTCCGAGTTCTTCAAGGACGGCTCCTACCAGTTCGAGGGCCAGTCCCGTTCCGCCGCTGACATGAGCGCCTACTACGAGGAGCTCGTCCGGGACTTCCCGCTCGTCTCCATCGAGGACCCGCTCGACGAGAACGACTGGGACGGCTGGAAGACCCTCACCGACGCTATCGGCGACAAGGTCCAGCTCGTCGGCGACGACCTGTTCGTCACGAACCCGAAGCGCCTCCAGCAGGGCATCGACGCGAAGACGGCGAACTCGCTGCTCGTCAAGGTCAACCAGATCGGTTCGCTCACCGAGACGCTCGACGCCGTCTCCCTCGCCCAGCGCGCGGGCTACACCACGATCACGTCGCACCGCTCGGGCGAGACCGAGGACACGACGATCGCCGACATCGCGGTTGCCACGAACGCGGGCCAGATCAAGACGGGCGCGCCGGCCCGCTCCGAGCGTGTGGCGAAGTACAACCAGCTTCTCCGCATCGAGGAAGAGCTCGACGACGCCGCCCGCTACGCCGGCCGTACGGCGTTCCCGCGCTTCAAGGCGTAAGCACCGGCCGGTCTCCCCGGCTTAGCGGGCTGCGGCGGTTATGGTTGAACGAGACCATAGCCGCCGCAGCCGTTTCTGGAGGGATTTCCATGGCGACGAGACGCCCGCAGGTTCCCCGGTCCGTCCGGGCCGCCGGCGCTTCGACGTCTGCGTCCGCGTCGAGCGGGGGGAAGGGCCACGCCCAGCACGAGGCGCCGCAGGGCGCCGGCCCCAGCCGCGCGCCGTCGTCCGCCGCAGGCCGTCCGGCGCAGGCCGGGCGTACGCGATCGCCCTCGGCGACCCACAGGCCGGCCTCGGAGCGAGCCCTCGCGCCCTCACCCCGTCTCTCGGCGGCCCAGGGAACAACGGCCCGGGACCAGCATCCGGTACCCGCCCGCGCCTTCTCGGGCCGGATCGTGGCGCTCGCCATCGTGCTCATCGCAGTCACGATCATGCTCGCGCCGACAATCCGAATCTTCTTCAGCCAGCGCGCCGAGATCCATACGATCCAGGCCGACATCGCCGCCAAGCAGACCAACCAGACGAACCTCAAGGACGAGATCTCGCGTTGGCAGGATCCTGCCTATGTCCAGCAGCAGGCTCGCGACCGGATTAACATGGTGATGCCCGGAGAGACCTCGTACTGGGTTTTCGGCGACGTCGGCACCTCCTCGTCCTCGAGCGCAACGAGCCCGGCCGCGTCCAGTTCGTCGCCCACCGACGTCCCCTGGACGCAGTCGCTGCTCGACGCTGTGCGCCGCGCCGCCACCCAGTGATCCCTGCTCCGGCGGCCCCAGAAAGGACACCGTGACAGACCCGACCGCCGTGACCCCGCAGGACCTCGACGTCATCAGCCGGCAGCTGGGGCGCCCCGCCCGCGACGTGGTCGAAGTCTCGGCCCGCTGCGTGTGCGGCAACCCCCTCGTCGCTGCCACGGCTCCCCGGCTCTCGAATGGAACTCCCTTCCCGACCACCTTCTATCTGACGCACCCTGTCGTGACTTCGGCGGTCTCCCGGCTTGAGGCGGCTGGCGTGATGAACGAGATGAACGAGCGGCTCGCTGCCGATCCCGAACTCGCCACCGCGTACCGCCGCGCCCACGAGGCCTACCTGGCCGAGCGCGGTCGCGTCGGTGAGCGCGCCGGGACGGGCCCGGTCCCGGAGATCGACGGTGTCTCCGCCGGTGGGATGCCCGAGCGGGTCAAATGCCTCCACGTTCTTGTCGGCCAGTCGCTCGCGATGGGCCAGGGTGTAAACCCGCTCGGCGACGAGGCGATCGAGCGGATCGCCGAATGGTGGACCCGCGACCGCTGCTACTGTGTCGGGGCGTGGGACACCGAGTCTCCGGTCCCGAGCAGGGACCTGAGCCGGCACGGTCCTCAGGGCCTTCCGTCGATGACCGGCCGCCCGGCGCCGGTGCGGGGACACGAGACCGGGGGAGTCAGGACTGAAGGGACCGCTTCAGCGGCCGGACGAACAGAGGGGGAAGGCGCATGAGGGTCGCCGGGATTGACTGCGGCACGAATTCGATCCGTCTGCTGATTGCGGACACACAGGACGGTGCGGTGCACGACGGCGCCTCCTCGCGTCCGCCGAGGCTCACCGATGTGCACCGCGAAATGCGCGTCGTCCGGCTCGGCCAAGGGGTCGACGCGACGGGCCTGCTCGCCCCGGAGGCCCTCGAACGGACCTTCGCGGCCGTCGACGACTACGCAGCCACAATCCAGAGCCTCGGTGCCGAGCGCGTCCGCTTCGTCGCGACGAGCGCGACCAGGGACGCGCGTAATCGCGAGGACTTCGTGGAGGGCATCCGGTCTCGGCTCGGGGTCGAGCCGGAGGTGGTCCCGGGGAGCGAGGAAGCGGCGTTGAGCTTCGCGGGGGCCGCGAGCGTCCTGCCGCTCCGCGAGGGAGCGCCCGTCGTCGTGGTCGACCTCGGCGGCGGAAGCACCGAATTCGTGCTGGGCGACGCCGGTGGCGTCATCGCGGCGCGCTCCATCGACATCGGGAGCGTGCGGCTCACCGAGCGGCACCTCCGCACCGACCCGCCGACGGAGGCAGAGATCGCGGCGGCACAGGACGACGTCGACCGGGGCATCGACGAGGCGCTCGCCGAGGTGCCGCTTGCGGAGGCGACCGCCGTCATCGGCGTCGCGGGCTCGATCACGACGCTCACTGCCCACGCCCTTGCCCTGCCCTCGTACCAGCCCGACCGTATCCACGGGTCGGAGCTCGCGCTGCCCCAGATCGAGGCGGCCTGCAGCTCGATCCTCGGGATGAGCCGCGCGGAGCGGACCGCACTTCCGTACATGCATCCCGGACGGGCGGACGTCATCGGCGCTGGCGCACTCGTGTGGCGCCGCGTGCTCGAGCGGCTCGCGGAGCTCACGCGCGGACGCATCGCGACGGCGATCACGAGCGAGCACGACATCCTCGACGGCATCGCGCTCAGCACGCTGGGCGACACCGCGATCTGACGCATGCAGGCACTGCCCCGAAAGTCCCGTGACGCGGCGAGGCTGCTCGCCGCATTCCTCTCAGCCTTCGCGAGCGTCGCGCTCGTCGCCGGAGCGGTCCTCGCCCCTGCCGCGACCGCCCATGCGGACACCGTGCGGGACGGCGAGTACTGGCTCTCCGAGTACGGCATCGACAAGGCCTGGAACGTGTCGAAGGGGGCCGGCACCACGGTGGCCGTCATCGACAGCGGGATCAACGGCGGCATCCCGGACCTGCAAGGGGCCGTTGCCGGGGGAACCGACGTCTCGGGAAGCGGCCAGCCGGACGGGCAGAAGCCCATCGGTGCCGAGCCCGAGCACGGAACCCTCGTCGCGTCCGTCCTCGCTGGCCGCGGACACAACGCGGACGGCTCCCCGGTGCCGGCAGGGTCCAACGGCGCGGACGGCGTCGTGGGCGTCGCGCCGCAGGCTCACCTCCTCACCGTCTCGACCTGGCTCGGCTCGGCCAATCCCGCCGGCCGCACCGACATGCAGCAGATCCCGGACGCCGTGCGGTGGGCAGTGGACCACGGGGCCAAGGTCATCAACATGTCCCTCGGCAGCTCATCGCCCGATTGGCCCCCGAGCTGGGACGCTGCATTCCTGTACGCAGAGCAGAAGGACGTGGTCATCGTTGCCGCCGCGGGGAACCGGGGCGCTGGGAACCTCCAAGTCGGCGCGCCGGCCACCATACCCGGCGTCCTCACGGTCGCTGGCCTCGACCGCCAGGAGCACGCGAGCGTGGACGCCTCGTCGCAGGGCGTGAGCATCGGCGTCGCCGCCCCTGCCGAGCAGTTGGTGGGCGACCTTCCGGACGGGACGTACGCGCAGTGGGCGGGTTCCTCGGGTGCTGCCCCGATCGTCGCGGGAGTGGCCGCCCTGATCCGCTCGAAGTGGCCTCAGATGAGCGCCGACCAGGTCATCAACCGCATCGTCTCCACGGCTAAGGACGCGGGCGCTCCGGGCCACGACCCCATCTATGGCTACGGGATCCTCAACGCAGAAGCCGCCCTCACCGCCGACGTTCCGGAGACGAAATCCAATCCGCTCGGCTCGATCGCCGACTGGATCCGCGTCCACCGGCCTGACGCCGCCGCCGCCACCCCGGTCCCGACGCCCAGCGCCACGGGTCAGCCTTCCAGCGAGCCGCCCCTCGCGGAGCCTGCACCCCCTGTACCGGCCGCCGCCGCCGGCACGTCGCCCTGGCCGGCTCTTGTGGTCCTGGGCTTCGGCGGCCTCATTCTCGCGATCCTCGTGGGGGGCACGCTGCATGTCCTCGGCGTTCGGAGAAGAGAACGCGAAAAAGATAGTGAAACTTTTCACAAGTTGCTACAGTAGGGCCATGCCTTCCACCATTGATCTTGTCGACCGCCCGCGCGTCCTCGTCGCCGGCGGTGGTTACGTTGGTCTCTACGTCGCCCTCGGGCTTCAGAAGAAGATCGCCCAGGCCGGTGGCATCGTCACCGTCGTCGACCCCATGCCGTACATGACCTACCAGCCGTTCCTCCCCGAGGTGGCCGGTGGCAACATCGAGGCCCGCCACGTAGTGGTTCCGCTCCGCCGGACGCTGCCCGAGTCCGAGGTCATCCAGGGTTCGCTCGTCTCGGTCGACCACGCGAACCGGAAGGCCGTGATCCAGCTCCCGGGCAACGAGGGCACCGTCGAGATCCCGTACGTGGACATCGTCATGGCCGCTGGCGCGATCACGCGCACGTTCCCGATCCCCGGCCTCGCCGAGAAGGGCATCGGCAACAAGACCATCGAGGAGGCCATCGCCCTCCGCAACCAGGTCCTCGAGCGCATCGAGTTCGCGTCGACCGCCTCCGACCCGGCCGAGCGCCAGGCCGCGCTCACGTTCGTTGTCGTGGGCGGCGGCTTCGCCGGCATCGAGACCCTCACCGAGCTCGAGGACCTCGCCCGCTCCACCGTCGCGGTGAACGATCGCGTCAAGCAGGAGGAAGTCCGCTTCGTCCTCGTCGAGGCAATGGGCCGGATCATGCCCGAGGTCACGCCCGAGCAGGCCGACTGGGTCGTGGAGCACCTCCGCAGCCGCGGCATCGAGGTCCTCCTCAACACCTCGCTCGCGAGCGCCGAGGGAACCCTCAAGCTCATCAACATGCCTGACAAGTCCCCGGCGCAGGAGTTCGCCGCCGACACCCTCATCTGGACGGCAGGCGTCCAGGCCAACCCGGTGGTCCGCTCGAGCGGCTTCCCGCTCGAACCGCGCGGCCGCATCCGGGTGCTCCCCGACCTCCGCGTGGCGGGCGACGAGGGCATCGTCGAGAACGCCTGGGCGGCCGGCGACATCGCCGCCGTCCCGGACCTCACGGGCAAGGGCCTCCCGGACGGCACGTGCGTCCCCAACGCGCAGCACGCGCTCCGTCAGGCGAAGCTCCTCGCGAAGAACCTGTGGGCCTCCCGCTGGGACCGCCCGCTCGAGGACTACAAGCACAAGAACCTCGGCGCCGTGGCCGGCTTCGGGCCGTGGAAGGGCGTCGCGAACATCAACGTGGTGGGCCACATCGGCCTTCACGGGCCGTTGGCGTGGCTCGCTCACCGCGGCTACCACGGCCTCGCGATCCCGACCGTGGAGCGCAAGTTCCGCGTCGGCCTCGACTGGCTCTCGGCCCTCTTCGCGGGCCGCGACAACACGCCGCTCGAGAACCTCGACAACCCGCGCGCTTCGTTCGTCGCCGCGGCGAGCCCGAAGCCGAAGACGATCGCACCGCCGGCTGAGCCCGCGAAGGTGCCCGCGCAGTAGTCAGCGCAGCTCACCGGAGCACCGCACGACGGCGGCCGCACCCTCGCGGGGGAGCGGTCGCCGTCGTCGTCTGCAGACCGCGGAGGCCCGCCTCCGAACGGTAGTCTGGATCGACGCCCCAGTAGCCCAATTGGCAGAGGCAGCGGACTTAAAATCCGCAAAGTCAGGGTTCGAGTCCCTGTTGGGGCACTCTTCTCAGCGGCAATATGCCCGTTCAGCGCCCATCTGCGCGTTCAGCGGCCCCAATTGTGCACCCGTTATGAGGCTGTGACCTGTCGTTCTTCTGTGAATAACAACGGTGGTCTAGCCTGACGTTGTGATCAGGAACACACCTGAGTCCACCTGTCTGGGGAGTTCGCGCCCTTTGATGGAGGAGAGAAGAATCGAATGATCGAACGTCATGAGGTATTGCCCCGTGTGGCCAAGCTGACCGCTCTCGGCATCGGGGTTGCCCTGCTCGCGACTGCCTGCGGCGGAAGTCCGTCGGGGGGATCGTCCGGAGGGAGCAGCAGCTCCGCGGCCGCAGGGGGCATCTCGTGCCCTGCGCCCAGCTCCGCTGGGGGTCCCCAGGCGTCAGCAGGTGCTACGACCGTAGCCCCCGCAGACGTCCCGAAGTCGTCCACCACATCCCCTACACCGCTCAAGATCGGTTCGCTGCTCCCGCAGACCGGCGCGCTCGCGTTCCTCGGTCCGCCTGAGATCGCCGGCGTGAACCTCGCCATCAAGCAGATCAACGACGCCGGCGGCGTCCTGGGCCAGCAGGTCCAGGCCATCCACCGCGACTCGGGCGACACGACGACGGACATCGCCACCCAGTCCGTCACGAACCTCCTCGGTCAAGGGGTCGGCGCCATCGTCGGCGCCGCGTCCTCGGGCGTGTCCCAGACCGTGATCAACCAGGTCACCGGCGCCGGCACCGTCCTGTTCTCCCCGGCCAACACCTCGCCGGTCTTCAGCACGTGGCCGGCCCACGGCCTGTATTGGCGCACCGCTCCGTCTGACGTCCTGCAGGGCCGGGTCCTCGGCAACTACATGGCCTCGTGCGGCGCCCAGACCCTCGGCATGCTCGTACTGAACGACGCCTACGGCACCGGCCTCCGTGACAACGTCAAGAAGGCCTTCGAGTCCGCCGGCGGGAAGGTCGTCGACCAGGAGCTCTTCAACGAGGGCGACTCCCAGTTCAGCTCGCAGGTCGACAAGGTCGTGGCCGCGAAGCCGGACGCGATCGCCGTCATCTCCTTCGACCAGGCCAAGCAGATCATCCCGCTGCTCACGGCCAAGGGGATCAAGCCGACCCAGCTGTTCTTCGTCGACGGGAACACGTCCGATTACAGCAAGGACCTCAAGGCGGGCACCCTCTCGGGCGCACGGGGCACGATCCCTGGCACCTTCGCGAAGGATGACTTCAAGGCCCAGCTCAAGACGATCGACCCGAGCCTCAAGGACTACAACTACGCGGGCGAGTCATGGGACGCCGTCAACCTCATTGCGCTCGCGTCCGAGGAGGCCAAGAGCACCAAGGGCACCGACATCGCCAAGCACCTCCAGGACATCACGCATGGCACTGAGAACTGCTCCGACTTTGCTACGTGCGTGACCCTCATCCGGCAGGGGAAGTCGATCCACTACTTCGGAAAGTCCGGCCCCATCTCGTTCGCCGCCAACGGCGATCCGACTGAGGCCTACATCGGACTCTACAAGTTCGACGACAACAACGTCCCGCAGCCGATCAGTGAGGAATACGGCAAGCTCTCCTGAGCACCGACACTGGCAGGCAGAGGCCCCCGGATCCTTCTCAGGGTCCGGGGGCCTCTCTGTCGCTTTCGGCTGCTCGCCGTGCTGTCTTCTCGCGTTTCTGACTACTCGCCTGCGTTCTCGACCGTGTCCGCGAGCGTCCCGAGGTAGAGCTGGATGACCTTCGGGTCGTGGAGGAGCTCTCGGCCGGTGCCGGTGTAGGCGTCCCTGCCCTGGTCCAGGACGTAGCCGCGGTCGCAGATCTGGAGGCAGCGACGGGCGTTCTGCTCGACCATGATCACCGAGACCCCGGCCCGGTTGACCTCGTGGACACGCAGGAACGTCTCGTCCTGCTTGACGGGGGAGAGGCCCGCCGACGGCTCGTCGAGGAGCAGCACGGCCGGGTCCATCATGAGCGCCCGGCCCATGGCGACCATCTGCCGCTCGCCCCCGGAGAGCGAACCGGCACGTTGGGTGCGCCGGCGTGCGAGCTCGGGGAACAGCTCGGTCACGAAGTCCCAGCGTTCCTTGAAGTTCTTCGGCCGCTGGAACACGCCCATCTGCATGTTCTCCTCGATCGTCAGGGTCGTGAAGACGTTGTTCGTCTGCGGCACGAAGCCGATGCCGCGGCTCACGAGCTTGTTCGCCTTGAGTCCCGTGAGCTCCTGGCCACGGACGACGACGGAGCCCGAGTGAACTTTGACGAGCCCGAACATGGCCTTCAGGAGGGTCGACTTTCCGGCACCATTCGGGCCGATGATGCCGATCAGCTCGCCCTGCCGCGCCTCGATGCTGCACCCGTTGAGGATGTTGACCCCCGGCAGATAGCCGGCGACGAGATCCTTGACGCTGACGACGGCCTCGGCCTCGGCGGGTGCGGGCTGTGCCTGCCCGCCGGAGGCCCCCGCGGTTGCACGCTGCTCGCTCATTCGGAGTCGTCCTTTCGCAGATGGGACCCGTGCGGGCGTGAGTCGTCGTGCTGGGGAGGCCGTGGGGTGAGCGTCTCGGCCTCGTCCTCGCCCTCGCCCCGGGAGAGGATCCCGGCGTCGGCCGTCCCGACCACCGACTCCTCGTCGGCGGCCAGATCTGCCTCGAGCTCCTCGATGCCCTGCTTCGAGCCGAGGTCGACGTCGTGGTGCGCGCCAAGGTACGCGTCGATGACCGCCTGGTCCTTCATCACGGCGGCAGGTGGCCCCTCGGCGACGATCTTTCCCTCGGCCATGACCACGACCCAGTCGGCGATGTGCCGGACCACGTGCATGTCGTGCTCGACGAACAGCACCGTCATGCCTTCGGCCTTGAGGTTCTTGACGTGGTCGAGGAGGCTCTGGGAGAGCGCCGGGTTGACGCCTGCCATGGGCTCGTCGAGCATGACGAGCGCGGGGTTCACCATGAGGGCCCGCGCCATTTCGAGGAGCTTGCGCTGGCCGCCCGAGAGGGAGGCAGCGTAATCGTCCCGCTTGGTGTCGAGTCTGAACTTCGCGAGGAGTCCCTCGGCCTGAGCCGTGATGTCCTTCTCGCGCTGGCCCCACACGCCGCGGAACAGGGCGTTCCGCAGCTTCTCGCCGGGCTGTTCGGAGGCCCCGAGGCGCATGTTCTCCATGACGGTCAGCTTGCCCATGACCTTCGTGAGCTGGAACGTGCGCACCATGCCGAGCCGGGCGACCTTGTAGGAGGACATGCCCGAGAGGTTGGTCCCTTCGAACTGCCACGACCCCGAGTTCGGGGTGTCGAAGCCGGTCAGGAGGTTGAAGAGGGTGGTCTTTCCGGCACCGTTGGGGCCGATGAGCGCGGTGATCTTGTGCCGGGGGATTTCCAGGTGCTCGACGTCGACGGCGGTGATGCCGCCGAAGCGGCGGGTGACATTGTCCGCCACGACGATCGGATCGCGCTTGCTGCAGCCCGGTCCGATGGGTCCCTCGGCAATGGGGCGATCGTCCGCCATGTAGTCGACCGTCTCGGCGGTCGTCGGCTCACGATGGCTCATGAGAATGCAAGCTCCTTCTTGTTGCCGAACACGCCCTGCGGCCGGAAGATCATGAGCAGCATGAGCGCGATGCCGACGAGGATGTAGCGGAGCTGGCCTGCCTGCGAGGGGTTGAGCCAGGGCAGCGCGCCGATCTGGATGAGTCCGAAGAGGACGTTCTGGGTCAGCGAGAGGACGACCCAGAAGAGCATGGCGCCGATGATGGGGCCGAGCACCGTCGACATCCCTCCGAGAAGGAGGCAGGTCCACAGGAAGAACGTCAGCTCGGTGCCGTAGTTGGCCGGCTGCACGACGTCGCGTGGCAGCGTGAAGACGAGGCCGGCGAGGGCGCCGAAGACGCCGCCGATCACCAGGGCCTGCATCTTGTACGCATACACGTTCTTTCCGAGGGAGCGCACGGCGAGCTCGTCCTCGCGGATGCCCTTGAGCACCCTTCCCCAGGGACTGCGCATGAGGAGCCATACGACGATCCCCAGTACGATCACGAGGCCCCAGCCGAAGACGCGGTAGAAGAAGTCCGGGCTGCTGTAGCCGAGGTAGTTCCCCGGCGGGAACGGGTTGAGGCGGAGGAAGTCCTGCCGGAAGCCGGCGAGGCCGTTCGCCGACCCCGTCACGTCGGTGAGGCTGTTCGTCGTGACGATGTACCGGATGATCTCCGCGGCCGCGATCGTCACGATCGCGAGATAGTCCGCGCGGAGCCGCAGCGTCGGGATGCCCAGGATGAGGGCGAACGCGACCGACGCGACGATCGCGAGGAGGAGCCCGATCCACCAGGGCACTCCCAAGTGGATCGTCGACATTGCGAACGTGTACGAGCCGACGGCCATGAAGCCCGCCTGCCCGAAGTTGAGCAGCCCCGAGTAGCCGAAGTGAACGGCGAGGCCGAGCGCCGCAAGCGCGTAGGCCGCCGTCGTGGGGCTCACCATCTCGCCGATGGCCTCGCTGAAGATCAGACCGAAATCCATCCCTGCCTCCTTAGCCCACTCGCTCGCGGCGGCCGAGGATGCCCTGCGGCCGGAACAGGAGCACGAGGATCATGATCACCAGTGCTCCGACGTATTTCAGGTCGGCCGTCAGGCCGAAGACTGTGGTGAGCTCCACGAAGATGCCGACGACGACGGATCCGACGAGCGCGCCGAACACGGTTCCGAGGCCGCCGAGCGTGACGCCCGCGAAGATCATGAGCAGGATCTGCTGGCCCATGTTGAACGTCACCCCCGGGCGGTAGTAGGCCCACAGGATGCCGCCCAGGGAGGCCAGCAGGCCTCCCATTACCCACACGAGGCGGATGACGCGGTCGACGTCGATTCCGCTTGCCGCGGCGAGGGCCGGGTTATCGGCCACGGCGCGGGTGGCCTTCCCGAGCCGCGTCCGAAGCAGCACGAACCCGATGAGCGCGATCACGACGACCGAGATGAGGAGCGAGACGAGATTGTTCGGCGACACGGAGATCGGCCCGAGGTCGATGTCGGAGGTCTGCGCGTTGGGCAGCTGCTGGGTCGCACCTCCGAAGAAGAAGAGGATCACGTAGCGCGCCGCGAGCGCGAGCCCGATGCTCACGATCATCATGGGCACAAGGCCCGTTCCGCGCCGGCGGAGAGGCCTCCACAGGAGGGCGTCCTGGGCGTACCCGAACACGGCGCCGGAGAGGAGGCCGCCGAGGATCGCGAGCCAGAACGGCGCACCGATGGTGCTGAGCGAGAAGACGACGACGGCCCCCAGTGTCACCATCTCGCCGTGCGCAAAGTTCGTGAGGCCCGTGGTCCCGAAGATGAGCGAGAGTCCCACCGAGGAGAGGGCAAGGAGGAGACCGAAGCTGAGTCCGGCGACGAGCCGGTTTGCGAGGTCGGCGAAGAAGCTCCCCTGGTGGACGGCGATGCCGGCACCGAACGCGAAGATGGTGCTCACGTTCGTGGTCTGGTTGAACGTTACCGTCCTCGGGTTCTCCTGGCCCTCGGCAAGCTTGACTCCCGAGGGGAGCGTCGACTCGTCGAGCGTGAGCTGGTAGCTGCCCTCCGTCGGCACCGAGATGCTCCACGATCCGTTGGCTGCAGATTTGGTGCTCGCCTCGAAGCCGTTGCCCTTCGCGGTGATCTTGACGTTGGCAAGCGGCTGGCCCGCGTTCCGCAGGAATCCCGAGATGGTATTGGGGAACTGGGTGGTGGATCCTTGGCTGGAGGAAGCTCCGGGGCTGGGCGACGGCGAATCGGCCGCACCCGCTGCCGGCGCGACGGCCAGGAGGAGTGCGATCAGGACGCCGAGCAGCGCGGCTGCCGCTGGGAGCGAAGGGAAGAGCCGCGCGGTGCGCTCCGGGTTCCCCCACCGGTTCGCGCTCTTCTGCCTGATGCCGCTCTCGTGCCTCATGGCGCTCTCTCGTCTATTCAAGTTGGACCTCCGCTATTCCGGGGGCGGAGCTGGCCGAAGTCAGCTCGAGGACGGATCGTCGGCGCGATGCGTTAAGCGCTTGTGACGCATCTCACCTGATGAAACGTCATGTTACTCGGCAGAAGGTCCTCGCAGTCCACGCCGTCAGCGCGCGAAGGTTGAGATCAGGTAACGACTGCTCCGGTGGCAGACTCAGGGCACGTTGGAGGCGTCAGCGTGGGCTTCAGGACCGGTGAGAGCGTGGGCTTCAGGACCGGTGAGAGCGTGGGCTTCAGGACCGGAGGGAGAGGTTCTGGGCCGGAGGGGTCTCAGAGGTAGAGCCCGAGCTCGCTCACCTTGGTTTCCGGCTCGGCGACGGCGTGCAGGTCGCGCTCACGGAGCAGGATGTAGTCCTTCGTCGCCACCTCGACCTCGGATCGGTCCTCCGGGTCGAAGAGCACGCGATCACCCACGGACACCTGGCGGACGCTGGGCCCGGCAGCAACGACCTCTGCCCATGCGAGCCGACGCCCCAGGCTGGCAGTCGCCGGGATCACGATCCCTGACGCGGACCGCCGTTCGCTCGCATCCTTGTCGAGCTGCACGAGGATGCGGTCGTGGAGCATGCGCAGGGGAAGCCTCGACGGCGTGGTGGAGGGCCGGTTGAGGGACGAGGCTTCGGAGCTGTCGGCGTGGGGCACGGAGACAGTCTAGTGGCGCGGGGAACTCGACCACGGGCGCGCTCGTGAACTTGGTAGCCTCTGAGCGCAGCACCCTCGCACCTGTAGATCCATCACCCGCATCTCCATCACCCGCATCTCCATCACCGCACCTGATAGAGGAGACACCCATGGCCCTTGGTGGCAACCCCGTCTTCCGGGGCAAGAACTTCAGAACCGCGGTCGCGGCGCCTCCCGCCGGACCGTCCAGCTACGGCCCGCCCATGACAGCAGAGCAGCTCGACGAGCTGTACAGGGCGCCGTCGGCCGGCCCGGCGGAGACGGGTCGCCTCACCTACGACGACGTCATCGTCAAGACCCTCGTATGCCTCGGCGCCGTCGTGGTCGGGGCGGCCGTGACACTCGCGGTCCCGCCCGCCGTCGCCCTCGGCCTCATGCTCGTGGGCGCGCTCGGCGGATTCGTCCTCGGCCTCGTCAATACCTTCAAGCGCGAGCCCTCTCCGGCGCTCGTCCTCGCCTACGCGGGTCTTGAGGGACTGTTCCTCGGCGGCCTGACCCTCTTGCTCGACCGCGTCGCCCCGGGGATCGGGCTTCAGGCCGTGCTCGGAACGTTCGCCGTCGCGGGCACCACCCTGTTCCTGTACCGGAGCGGCAAGGTCCGGGCAACGCCCCGGCTCGCGAAGTTCTTCCTCATCGCGGTCGTCGGCTACCTCGCGTTCAGCGTCGTGAACCTGTTCCTGATGCTGTTCGGCGTCGTCCAGAATCCATGGGGCCTCCGGGGCATCACGGTGTTCGGCATCCCGCTCGGCGTGGCCATCGGGCTCCTCGCCGTGGTCCTGGCCGCGATCTCGCTCATCTTCGATTTCAGCAGCATCGAGCAGGCGGTCAAGGCGGGTGCTCCCCGACGGGTCGCGTGGACGGCTGCGTTCGGCCTCACCGTGACGCTCGTGTGGCTGTACACGGAGATCCTGCGGGTGCTTGCGATCGTCAACAGCAACGATTAACAGAAGCGACCTAGCTGGGCCGCTGGCCAAAGAGGCGGCCCGCAGGAACGAGTCCTGCGGCCGCCTCTTCTGTCGCCGGGCTTCTAGGCGAGCCGCCGCGCGCCGTCGGCCGGCGTCACGGTGAAGAGCCGCGGTGAACGGAAGCCGCGCTCGGCGAAGGCGGCGAGGACGGCGCTGCGCACCCGGTCCTCCTCAGCCAGGGGAACGAGCGCGACGGCGGACCCGCCGAAGCCCCCGCCCGTCATGCGTGCGCCGATAGCGCCCGCTGCGCGGCTTGCCTCGACGGCCGTGTCAAGCTCGTCGCAGGAGATCTCGAAGTCGTCGCGCATCGAGGCATGGCTCGCGTCGAGGAAGGAAGCAATCGCCCCGGGGCCAGACTCCCGGAGGGCGGCGACGGTGTCGAGCACGCGCTGGTCCTCGGTCACGACGTGCCGCACACGACGGAACGTCATCTCGTCCATGAGCCCGCGGGCCTCGTCGAGCTCCTCGACGGAGACATCGCGGAGGGCCTTGACGCCGAGCACCTCGGCGCCGAGCTCGCAGGCCTCCCGGCGGCTCGCGTAGCCGCCGTCCGCATGGGAGTGCGCCACACGAGTATCGATCACGAGGGTCACGAGCCCGGCCGAGGCGGCATCGAAGGGGACCAGCTCCGCGCTCTGGTCCCGGCAGTCCAGGAACACCGCGTGGCCCGAGCGGCCGCGCAGCGACGCCGACTGGTCCATGATCCCGGTCGGTGCGCCGACGAACGCGTTTTCGGCCCTCTGGGTCGCGAGCACGAGCTGCTGCGCGTCGAGGCGGGCAGCCGTGAGGTCATTGAGGGCCGTAGCGACAGCGCATTCGATCGCGTGGGAGGACGAGAGCCCTGCCCCAAGCGGCACATCCGAGTCGAGGACGAGGTCGAACCCCGGCACGTCGATCCCGCGCTCCTTGAATGCCCACACGACGCCCGCGGGGTAGACGCTCCAGCCGGAGGCGTGCTCCGGCCGCAGGCCCTGCACGGAGAGCTGGCTGGTCCCGCTCTCCGCTTCGGCTGTCGAGACGAGGCGCATCGCTCCGTCGTCCCGGACGCGCAGGGCAACGCGTGCGGCGAGGTCGATCGCGAAGGGGAGGACGAAGCCCTCGTTGTAGTCGGTGTGCTCCCCGATGAGGTTCACGCGCCCCGGAGCCGTCCAGACGCCGTCGGCCTCCCCGCCGAAGGCGTCGCGGAAGGCGGCCGTCACACGTTCCACGCCCTGGCTCATCTGCCTGCCTCCGAAACCGCATCCCGAAGCCGGGACGCTACGTCCTCGGCCCGAGTGTCGTTGATGAATGCGCCCATGGCGGCCTCCGATCCGGCGAGGTACTTGAGCTTGTCCGCCGCTCGGCGCGGCGAGGTGAGCTGGAGGTGGAACCGCGAGGGGGGTCCGAGGAGGGGATCCAGCGGTGCCTGGAACCACGCGGCGATGTAGGGGGTCGGTGTCTCGTAGAGAGCGTCGATCCCGCCGAGCAGCCGAAGGTACACGTCGGTCAGCTCGTCCTTCTCCTCGCCCGTGAGGCCGGCGAAGCTCGCGACGTGGCGGTGGGGCACGAGGTGCACCTCGAGGGGCCAACGTGCGGCGAATGGGACGTAGGCGCTGAAGTGCTCGCCTTCGAGGACGAGGCGGGCCCCGTCGGAGCGTTCCCGGTCGAGGAGCGAGCCGAGGAGCGTCTGGGTTCCGTCGGTCGCGTCGAAGTGCCGCAGGGCGGTCTGGGCGAGCTGGGCGCCTCGCGGTGTGAGGTATGGGTAGGCGTAGATCTGCCCGTGGGGGTGGTGGAGCGTGACGCCGATCTGCGCGCCGCGGTTCTCGAACGGGAAGACCTGCCGGATCCCGGGGAGGGAGCTGAGCTCCGCGGTGCGGTGCGCCCACGCGTCGACCACGGTCCGCGCCCGGGCGTAGGGGAGCGAGCCGAAGGATCCCGTGTGCTCGGATGTGAAGGACACGACCTCGCACCGACCGGCGGCGGGGACGGCCTCACCCCAAGGGAGGGTGGCGGGCAACTCCGCGAGGGCGGGGCCGAGCGACGGGAAGCGGTTCTCGAAGACGACCACGTCGTAGCCGGGGTCGGGGATCTCGGACGCGAACGACGGCGTGCTCGGGCACAGCGGGCACGCGTCGGCTGGCGGGAGGTGGGTCCGCGACTGCCGGTGTGCAGCGACCGCTATCCAGTCTCCGCTGAGGGCGTCGTAGCGGAGCTCGCCCGGCTCGGACCGGGCCGGCAGGCCCCGGGAGTCCGGCACAGGGGTACGTGGAGGAGTCCCGGGATCGTCGAAGTAGATGAGCTCCCGCCCATCGGCGAGCGTGCTTCGGGTGACGGCGGAGCGGTCGGTGCCTGTGGTCATGCGTGGCTCCCGGATGCGTGGCCCACAGCGGTTGCGGGGTCGACGAGGATGACGTGGGGGATCCGCTCGTCGAGTTCGCGCCGGGCGACGTCGGAGAGCCCGATGTCGGAGATGAGCGTGTCGGCGCGTTCGAGCGGCGCGATCTGGGCGAGGCTCAGGAGGCCGTACTTCGTGCTGTCCGCCAGGACGACGAGCCGCGCCGCGGCGTCGGCTGCGGCCCTGTTCGTCTCCGCTTCGAGGAGGTTCGGCGTCGTGAGGCCACCGCGCGGGTGCAGGCCGTGGACGCCCATGAAGCAGAGTTCGACGTGGAGCTGGGCGAGCGAGGCGGTCGCGAGCGGACCCACAAGGGCCTCGGACGGCGTGCGCTCACCGCCCGTGAGGATCGTGCGGACCGAGTGCCCGAGGGCTTCGGCGACCTTGATCGAGTTCGTAGCCACGGTGAGGTCCGGGACGGCGGGAAGGAGCTTCGCGAGCGCGAACGTCGTCGTGCCGGCCGTGACGAAGAGCGTCGAGCCTGGCCGGACCAGTGCGACGGCCTCCCGGGCGATCGCCGACTTGTTGTCCGCGTGATGCCCGAACTTGACCTCGAAGCCCGGCTCTGCGAACGCGAAGTCCACCACCCTGGCGGCACCGCCGTGGACCCGTCGGGCGAGTCCGAGGTTCTCGAGCTGCTCGATGTCCCGCCGGATCGTCATCTCGGAGACCGAGAGCGAGGCCGCAAGCTCGGCCACCCTGACCGCCTCGCGCTTCTCGAGTTCCGCCACGATGCGAGCGTGGCGCTCTGCTGCCAGCACGGTTCCCCCTGCACTCTTTCAAGCTGCCGGCGGCTGACTCTGTCGGCGAAGTCACAGCAACTCAACTTTTCTAACAAAACATAACATTTCCCGCGGGCGAAGGGAAGAGGCAGCTTCGTTGCGTCTCGCGCTCGCGGAGCGCGAGGGGAAGTCGGGGCTAACGTGGGGAACCATGAGCGAACTCCGTCCCGCCATCACCCGTCGCACAGCAGCGACCGGACGCCAGTACCGCATTTCACGGGGTGGCAGCGCCGCCGTCGTCGTCGAACTCGCGGCGGGGCTCCGCTCCTTCGAGGTCGACGGCGTTCAGCTCACCGAAACGTACGCCGACGACCAGATCCCGCCCGGCGCCGTCGGCATCACCCTGGCGCCCTGGGCCAACCGCGTCGAGGATGGCCGGTGGACCCTGGAGGGGACTGTCCAGCAGCTCGACATCACGGAACCGTCGAAGAACAACGCGAGCCATGGGCTGCTCCGCAACACGGGCTACGAGCTCCTCGAGCACGAAGGGGATCGGGTGGTCCTCGAGGGGACGGTCTTCCCACAGCACGGCTATCCGTTTCTGCTTCGGCATCGCGTGGAGTACCGGATCGACGACGACGGCGGGCTGCGCGTGCGCCAGGCCCTCGCCAACGATTCCGAGCGCCCCGCGCCGTTCGTGCTGGGCGCCCACCCCTACCTGCGGCTCGGCGACGTCGAGACCGGCGAGCTCCTGCTCACGGTGCGCGCCGGACACCGCCTCGTGACGGACGCGCGGCTCATCCCGCGCTCGGCCGCTCCGGCGGCGGGGGAGTGGGACCTGTCCTCCCCACGCCGCGTCAGCACCCTCGACCTCGATGCGGCGTATACAGGCCTCGCCTTCGAGGACGGAGTGGCCCGAGCGACGCTCACGGCGCCGGACGGTCGCTCCGTGTGGCTCTGGCAGGACAATCGCTGCCCCTACACGCACGTGTTCGTGACGCGTCGTTTCCCGGGCCGCGAGGTGGCCGTCGCCCTCGAGCCCCAGACGGGGCCAGCCAACGCCTTCAACAGCGGGGAGAGCCTCGGCTGGGTACCTCCCGGCGGGGAGGCAGCCATGGAATGGGGGATCGGGGCCGCGCTCTGAGCGCAGGCGAGATGGCAGGATGGGCAGATGGACGCCTCCGACGCACCCCGGACCGACGCCCCTGACCGCTCCACGCTTACCCAAGGGCCAGCCACCCACCGCCGTGTGACCGACGCTGACCTGCCCTTCGCCCTGCGCATCGCCGCCGCGTGGTCGTGGCGGCTCGCGATCATCATCGCGGTCGTGAGCGCCGCGCTGTGGGGCCTCGCGCACCTCAGCTTCCTCGTGATCCCCGTCCTCGTGGCGGCCCTGCTCGCGGGCCTCCTCGGGCCCGTCGTCGTCTGGCTGCGCCGCGCCCACGTCCCGCGCGGCCTCGCCGTCGCCATCACCGAGCTCGGCTTCATCGGGGTGGTCGCGGGACTCCTGACACTCGTGGGCCGGCAGATCACGGCCGGCCTCGCCCAGCTGTGGGACCAAGCGCTCGCAGGCCTCGGCGAGGTGCAGAAGTGGCTCGCCGAGGGCCCGCTCCAGCTCACGGCCGCCCAGCTCCAGACCTACATCGACAACGGCAAGGACCTGCTCCAGAACAACCAGAGCGGCGTGCTCAATGGGGTCCTGAGCGTCGGAAGCTCCGCCGGCCACATCATCACGGGTGCGCTCATCGCCCTTTTCGTGCTCGTGTTCTTCCTGCTCGAGGGCGAACGCATCTGGACGTTCCTCGTCGGGCTCCTGCCGAGGAACGCACGGGCGGCGACCGACGGCGCCGGCCGGGCCGGGTGGGTCTCGCTCGTGAGCTACGTCCGCGTCCAGGTCCTCGTCGCGGCCGTGGACGCCGTCGGAATCGGTGTGGGGGCCGCGATCCTCGGCGTCCCGCTCGCGCTCCCACTCGGAATCCTCGTCTTCGTCTCGTCCTTCATCCCTGTGGTCGGTGCCCTCGTGAGCGGCGCGGTCGCCGTCCTGCTCGCACTGGTCGCGAACGGCCTCGTCAACGCCGTCGTCATGCTTGCTGTCGTCATTGCGGTGCAGCAGCTCGAGAGCCATGTCCTTCAGCCGCTCGTCATGGGGCGGGCCGTCGCCCTCCACCCGGTCGCGGTCGTCCTCAGCGTCGCCGCGGGCTCTTACCTGGCGGGCATCCCGGGAGCCCTGTTCGCGGTGCCCACCCTTGCCGTCGCAAACTCTGCGGTTCGCTTCATCTCGGCCCGGGCGTGGGAAACTGATAGGGCGCTGACTCTGCCGGAGGCCCCCTCCGAGAGTCCCCGCGCCGCAGAGACCCCCGAAAGCCCCTAGGAGCCGGACCCATGAATGTCCTCTCGACCCTCGCTGTGACGCTGGACGATGTCCTTGCCGCACAGGAGCTGCTCGGAGGCATTATTGCGAAGACCCCGATCGAAACGTCGAGGGCGCTTGGCCAGATGGTCGGGTCCGACGTCTACTTCAAGTGCGAGAACCTCCAGCGGGCGGGCTCCTTCAAGGTGCGCGGCGCGTACGTGCGTATGGCCCGGCTGAGCGCGGAGGAGCGCCTTCTCGGCGTCGTCGCGGCCTCGGCGGGCAACCACGCGCAGGGCGTGGCCGTCGCGGCAAAGCGCCTGGGCATCAGGGCCCGCATCTACATGCCGCTCGGCGTGGCCCTCCCCAAGCTCCAGGCCACGCGGAGCCACGGAGCGGAAGTCGTCCTCCACGGCCACAACGTCGACGAGGCGCTCGCCGAGGCGAAGCGCTACGCCGAGGAGACGGGGGCCGTGTTCGTCCACCCGTTCGACAACGCCGACGTCGTCGCAGGGCAGGGCACCGTGGGGCTCGAGATCCTCGAGCAGATTCCCGACGTCGACACGATCCTCATGGGCGTTGGCGGCGGCGGCCTGCTCGCCGGCGTGGCCGTCGCAGTCAAGGCCCGGGCGGCGCAGCTGGGCCGGGACATCCGCGTGATCGGCGTGCAGGCGGAGAACGCGGCAGCGTACCCGCCGTCGCTCGCCGCCGACGCCGTCGTGCCGCTCCAGAAGGTCGCCACGATGGCGGACGGCATCGCGGTCGGGCTGCCTGGCCAGATCCCGTTCAGCATCATCCGCGAACTCGTCGACGACGTGGTGACCGTGAGCGAGGACTCGCTGGCCCGCGCGCTCATCTTCCTCCTCGAGAGGGCCAAGCTCGTGGTCGAGCCGGCAGGCGCCGTCGGCGTCGCCGCGCTCATGGACGGCAAGCTCGCCGAGCTCGGCATCGACGCCAAGAAGACCGCAGTCATCCTCTCGGGCGGCAACATCGACCCGATGCTCATGCTCAAGGTGATCCAGCGCGGCCTCTCCGCCGCCGGCCGGTTCCTGACGGTGCGCATGATGCTCGACGACCGCCCTGGTTCGCTCGCCACCATCTCGCGGATCATCGCGGAGAACGACGCGAACGTCACGGGCGTCGACCACACCCGCGTGGGTGGGTCGATCGCCATGGGCGACGTCGCCATCACCATCGACATGGAGACGAAGGGCCACCAGCACTCGGACCAGGTCCTCGAGGCGCTGCGCGCGGAGGGCTTCCAGCCGGTCGTCATCCACGTCTGACAACCGCCGGCGGCACACGGACCAACAGGGGCAGCCGGACGCAGACGACGGCGGCGCCGCACCCATCGATGGGTCGGCGCCGCCGTCGTCGTTCTCCCTGGTGTTGCCGCCCGCGATGCCGTCGGGACGACGCTTGGAGTCAGCCCGCGTACGGGGTGGCCGAGATGATCTCGACCTTGATCTCCTTGCCGTTCGGCGCGGTGTAGGAGAGCTTCTCGCCCTGCCTGTGCCCGATGATCGCCGCGCCGAGCGGGGACTTCTCGCTGAAGACGTCGATCTCCGCGTCGCCCGCGATCTCACGCGAACCGAGCAGGAAGCGTTCCTCCTCGCCCGCGATCTTGGCCACGACGAGCATGCCCGGTTCGACGACGCCGTCGTCAGCGGGCTTCTCGCCTACCTGCGCGTTGCGGAGGAGCTCCTGCAGCTGGCGGATGCGGGCCTCGATCTTGCCCTGCTCCTCCTTGGCCGCGTGGTAGCCGCCGTTCTCCTTGAGGTCGCCCTCCTGGCGGGCCGCCTCGATCCTCTCGACGATCTCGTGACGGCCGGCACCTGAGAGGTGGTCAAGCTCGGCCTTCAGGCGGTCGTACGCCTCCTGCGTGAGCCATGCGCCGCCATGGTGGGTGGTGGTCATCTCGTCTCCTCCATCAATCCGTGCACATCCCTGCACGGCCTTCCATGCAAAGACCCCGCCGGAGCGCTGCCGCGGCGCCGGGTGGAGACCCGGTCCGCCTGCTGCACCGACGGGGCATTGGTATCACTCCATTGTAGTGACCGAGCCAGACGATCCCAAGCTGGGAATGAGGCGCGTGTCACACTCCCCGAGGCTGCCGCTGGTCCTGTGGGCCGGTCAGGTGCCGGCGATCCAGCAGGAATCGACCGAGACGGAGACGGCCTTGACCTGGGTGCGGAGCGCCACGTGCGCCTGCTGCGTCACCTCACCGGAGGCGCCCTGAACGGGCCCGAATTCCAGCTGCTTCCAGCCGACGACGCCGAACGAGCTGTCGAGCGCCTTCACCGTGCAGTAGGCCGTCTGGGAGGCTTCCTTCGTCACCTGGATGTCCTCGGTGGCGTGCCAGGCGTCCGGCGTCGTGAAGTTGACGTCCTTGAAGGAGACGGTCTGGCTGTTTCCGCTCCACGCGAACACCGCGACACCGATGATGACGACGACGAGCGCGATGGCGGACAGGATCAGCCCCGCGCGCTTGGACAGCCTGTGCCGGGGGGCGCCGTAGCGGTCGCCGTACCGAGCGCTCCCGCCGGGGGCGTGTCGCGAGTCGGCTGCTGCTCCGGGGCTTTGGGTCACCCCACTATTCTAGGAGACGTGTCTGTAGGTAACGAGCCGCTCCGTCTCCTCGCCGTCCACGCCCACCCGGACGACGAGTCCAGCAAGGGCGCCCCCATGATGGCGAAGTACCTCGCCGAAGGCCACGAGGTCATGGTGGTGAGCTGCACGGACGGATCGCGAGGGGACATCCAGAACCCCGCGCTGTTGGGCCACCCCCACGCGAGCCGTGACATGGCTGGCGTCCGGCGGCTCGAGATGGCCGAGGCGCAGCGCATCATCGGCATGCAGCACCGGTGGCTCGGCTTCACCGACTCGGGACTCCCCGAGGGCGATCCTCTGCCGCCGCTGCCGTGGGGCGCGTTCGCGACCTTCCCGCTTCACCAGGCCGCGGCGCCTCTTGTGCGGCTCGTGCGCGAGTTCCGGCCCCACGTCGTCGTCTCGTACGACGAGAACGGCGGCTACCCCCACCCGGACCACATCATGGCCCACAGGGTCGCGGTCGAAGCATTCCGCGCGGCCCCGCTCGAGGACGAGTACCGGGACGCCGGGGAACCATGGGAGCCGTCGAAGCTCTACTACGACGTGCCCTTCAACGTCCGCAAGTACGAGTCCTTCCACCGGGCCC
This sequence comes from Sinomonas susongensis, assembly GCF_005877005.1. Classification (GTDB taxonomy): domain Bacteria; phylum Actinomycetota; class Actinomycetes; order Actinomycetales; family Micrococcaceae; genus Sinomonas; species Sinomonas susongensis. The sequence goes on from NZ_SSNH01000003.1 coordinate 225,938, forward strand.
TGCTCGAGGCGGGGCTCGAATCCCCTTACGCGCGCTGGGTCGCCTCAGCCACCGAGGACGACGCCGAGGGCCACCACCCGTGGGCGGCGCGGCACCCTGTGACGAGCCAGGTCGAGTGCGGCGAGTACTTCGAGATCCGGGACCGCGCCCTCGCCGCGCACGCCTCGCAGGTGGACCCGGACGGTTCGTTCTTCGCCGTCTCCCTCGAGCTGCGGCAGCGCCTGTGGCCCTGGGAGGACTACTCCCTCATTTCGTCGTCCGTGGGCTACCCGCAGGACGGCGAGACTGAGACGGATCTCTTCGCCGGGCTGCGATAGTTTCGCACGCTAAGATTGTGGGGTGCATTCTCTGCTTCTGGCCCTCGCCGCCACGCCCAGCCCGACTGATTCGGGGACGCTCCGCCCGGGCCTGACGGACGACCAGATCACCCCGGGAATCTGGGGATTCCTGTCGACGGCGTTCATCGTCGTCCTCATGCTGTTTCTCATCGTGGACATGGTGCGCCGCCTCCGGCGCGTCCGGTACCGGAGCCAGGTCGAGGAGGAGCGCGCTGCCGGCGAGACTCCCGAGGGCCGCGGGGACGCAGACGAGGGCGACGGCGACGCGGACGAGGCTGCCGGTCCGGAGGCCCTCGGCGACGGCGCGAAGTCAGAGAACGGGTCTTCGGCCAGCCGGGGTCCCAAGGCCCCGCGCTAGGTGCTCGCGACCGGCGCGGCCGGAGCGGGCGCACCGCCCGCCGGTTCGTGCAGGTGTGTAGCCGTCCCCTTTCCGGGGGAGACTCAGGGGTATGGCGAATCGACTGGCCGGGAGCCCCTCGGCCTACCTCCGGCAGCATGCGGACAATCCCGTCGACTGGCAGCCTTACGGCGACGAGGCATTTGCCGAGGCAGAGCGACGCGGCGTCCCACTCTTCATCTCGATCGGCTACGCCGCGTGCCACTGGTGCCACGTCATGGCCCACGAGTCCTTCGAGGACCGCGCAACGGCCGAGGTGCTCAACGAGCGGTTCGTGAGCATCAAGGTGGACCGCGAGGAGCGCCCGGACGTCGACGCCGTCTACATGGCGGCGTGCCAGGCCATGAGCGGCCAGGGCGGCTGGCCCCTGAGCATCTTCGCCCTGCCGGACGGCCGCGCGTTCTACGCCGGCACCTACTTCCCGCCGCTCCCGTACCCGGGACGCCCCAGCTTCCGCCAGATTCTCGACGCGGTCTGGGAGGCCTGGACCGAGCGCCGGGACGCCGTCGAGCAGCAGGCCGCCGCGCTCGCCGAGGGGCTGGGCGGGGTATTCTCCGCGCACCTACTCGACGTCGAGGCCCCCGCGGGGAGTGTTGAGCCTCAGACGCTCGAGGCGGCAGTCGCGGGACTCGTGCGGACCGAGGATCCCGAACACGGCGGCTTCGGGGGCGCCCCCAAGTTCCCGCCGTCGCCCGTTCTCGAATTCCTCATCCGCCACGCTGTGGGAACCTCCGCTGGAACGTCCCCTGACAGCGGCAGCGGCAGCGCCGACGTCGCGCGCGGCCTCGCGGGCCGCACGCTCGCGGCCATGTGCCGCTCGGCCCTCTTCGACGCCCTCGGCGGCGGGTTTGCCAGGTACTCCGTGACGGCGGACTGGTCTCTCCCGCACTACGAGAAGATGCTGTACGACAACGCTCAGCTGCTGCGGGTCCTCGCGCACTGGGTGCGCCTCGGAGGCTCGGCGGAGTTCCCGCTCGAGGAGGCACGTCGGGCCGCCGGGCTCACGGCGGACTTCCTCGTCCGCGAGCTCGGCCTTCCCGAGGGGGGCTTGGCGTCGTCCCTCGACGCCGACTCGGACCGCGATGGACGCAGCGTCGAGGGCGGCTACTACGTCTGGACGCGCCGGGAGCTCGGCGATGCCCTGGGCGCGGACAACTCGGACGACGCCGGGCGCCTTGCCTCGCTCTTTGGGCTCCCCAGCGGCGACCAACCCGAGAATGCCGCTCCCCTGCACGCGGGCCGCGAGCTCGGCCCCGAGGAGCGCGAACTCCTCGAACGGCACCGCGCTGCGCTCCTCGCCGCCCGGTCCCGCCGGACACCGCCCGGGCGGGACGACAAGGTGGTCGCTGGCTGGAACGGCCTCGCCGTCGCCGCCCTCGCGGACGCGGCGTGGGCCCTTGAGAGGCCCGAACTCCTCGACGAGGCGCGCCGCGCCGCGGAGCTCCTCGCAACCGTGCACTGGGACGGGGAGCGGCTCCTCCGCGTGTCCCACGCCGGCTCGGCAGCGGGGATCGAGGGCCTGCTCGCGGACTATGCGGGCTGCGCGGAGGGCGCCTTCGCGCTCTATGCGGCAACCGGGGAGGAGCGCTGGTACGCGTGGGCGGAGGAGCTCGTCACTGCCGCCACTGGGCGCTTCGTCGCGGATGGGCTGCTCTCGGACGAGGCAGTGGCCGGTGATGGGTCGGCCCGTGAAGCAGTGGCCGCTGATGGCTCCGGTGGAGCATCGGCTGGCGTACGTGCCGCTCTCGCCGGAGCGCGCACGCTCGATCCCCACGACACGGAGATTCCGAGCGGAGCCTCCTTGCTCGCCGGCGTCCTTCTGACCCACGCTGCGTACAGCAGTTCCTCCGGCGACCGGGGGCTCGCATCCTCGATCCTCGCTGGCCTGCCACGTGTCCTCGCCCAGGGGCCTCGGGTGGCGGGCTGGCTCCTCGCCGTGGCCGAGGCCGCCCTCGCAGGCCCCCTCGAGATCGCCGTCGTCGGCGCCCCCGGCGAGGAACGACGCCGTCTGCTCGCCGCAGCGTGGGCAGCACCCAGCCCCGGGCTCGTGGTCGCCGCCGGGAAAGCCGTGGCCGAGGACTCACGCGTCCCGCTGCTCGCCGACCGGCCAGCAGGCCCGCATGGGTCGCCGCTCGCCTACGTGTGCCGGGACTTCGCCTGCCGGCTCCCGGTCAGCACGCCTGAGGAGCTGGTGGAACAGGTGCGTGCCGGAGGATGACGGGTGTCAGAGGCCGGGTGCGCCCACAATCGCGACCATGATCGCGACGAAGTGCACGGCGAAGCCCGCGACCGTGAAGGCGTGGAAGAACTCGTGGAACCCGAAATGCTGCCAGCTGAAGTTGGGCCGCCGGAACCCGTAGAAGACCGCGCCGGCAATATAGAAGGCCCCGCCCACGCACACGAGAATCGCGGCGGGGGCGTTCGCCGCGAAGAACTGGGGGAGGAACAGGAGTGCGGCGCAGCCGAGGGCAATGTAGATCGGCACGTAGAGCCACCGTGGCGCGGTGAGCCAGATGACGCGGAAGAGTACTCCGAGCACGGCCGCGGCCCAGATCGCGACGAGGAGGACGACGGCCGTCGGGCGCGGAAGGAGCACCCACGAGAGCGGGGTGTAGGTGCCTGCGATGACAAGCATGATGTTCGTGTGGTCGATCCGCTTGAGGATCGCCTTCACGGGAGGTGACCACCTGCCGCGGTGGTAGACCGCGGAAACGCTGAACAGGGCGAGGCCGGTGAATGCGTAGACGGCGCACGCGATCTTCCGGTCGGGCGTGGGAGCCAACGCGACGAGGACGATGCCGGCCACAAGCGCGATGGGCGCGGCGACGGTGTGGATCCAACCCCGCCACGACGGCTTGAGCGCCAAGAGTTCCGCGCGGTTCACCTCGTGCTGCCGCATGTTTCGAGTCTAGCCTCCATGTACCTAAGTTACTCCCCGGTAGCCAGCCGCCGGGGCCAGCCCCACCCGTGGGTCCAGCGCCGGCGCCCGCCGCGCTGCCGGTAGGCTGGGGGCCATGCGTGAGCGGTGGCCGGGACTCTGGTGCGTCGGTCCGGCGTCGAGTCGGGCCGCGGCCTGGCTGCACCCCGAGACCCGGGCGGTGACGGCGCCGTGACCGCGCGACGGCGTCACGGGAAGGACCGGATGGAGCTTCCCGCCTTCCTCTACGGGTACTACGAGCGACGGCTCCAGCGTGTCCTGACGCCCGAGAACATCCCCGGGCACATCGGCGTGATGGTGGACGGCAATCGCCGCTGGGCCCGGCAGTTCAACGCCCCGACGGCCCAAGGCCACCGGGCCGGGGCGGACAAGATCCACGAATTCCTTGGCTGGTGCCGCGAGCTCGGGGTGCGGGTCGTGACCCTGTACATGCTCTCGACCGACAACATGAACCGCTCGAGCGACGAGCTGGCGGAGCTCACGGAGATCATTGCCGAGACGCTCGACAGGCTCGACGACGACCCGAAAGTCTCCGTCCACGCTATGGGCGCCCCCGAGCTCCTCCCCGACCACCTCGCGGAACGCCTGGCCCGTCTCACGGCGAAGCCGAGCCCGTCGGAACCCCTCCACGTCAACGTCGCCGTCGGCTATGGCGGCCGCCGCGAGATCGTCGACGCCGTCCGAGATCTCCTCAGGGACGCGCTCGCCCGCGGCGAGGACATCACGGCGCTCGCCGATCGGCTCGACGTCGACGACATCTCCCGCTTCCTCTACACCGCGGGGCAGCCGGACCCCGACCTCGTGATCCGCACGTCGGGGGAGCAGCGGCTCTCCGGCTTCCTCATGTGGCAGAGCGCCTACAGCGAGTTCTACTTCTGCGAGGCCCTGTGGCCGGACTTCCGGAAGGTCGACTTCCTGCGCGCCCTCCGCGACTATGCGGGGCGTCAGCGCCGCTTCGGCGCCTGAGCGGCGCGCTTTTTAGGCCGCGCTGTTCAGGCCGCCGTACTTTTCAGGCCGCCGCGCTGTTCAGGTCGCCGCGCTGTTCAGGCGGTCGTGCTGTTCAGATCGCCCGCGCTGTTCAGATCGCCCGCGCTGTTCAGGCCGCCGCGCTTTTCAGGCCGCCGTCGACCTGATTCCGCGCGCGACCGCGACGAGGCACGCGAGGCACACGGCGGCGACCACGAGGAGCAGCACCGCGTAGGGGGCGAACCCTGCGAGGCCGGCCAGCACGATCGGGAGCAGGAAGCCGAGGTAGCTCAGGCTGTAGTAGACGCCCGTGAGGCCGGCGAGATCGTCGGGGCCCGCGATCGACTGCACCTCGCCCAGGCCCGAGACGAGACACGTCCCGTAGGCGGCCCCCAGGATCGCCGCCGCGAGTGCGCCGAGCCACGGTGAGAGGACGACGGCGTTTCCGGCGGCAGCCAGGAGCCCGACGAGCATTGCCGCCAGGCCGGCGACCCCGGCCCGCCCGTGCGTCAGGGCGTTGATCCGGGGAACGAACGGCTGCACGACGGCGCCCACGCCGAGGGTCAGCACCGTGAGGCCGGTTGCGTAGGCGAGAGCCCAGCGTCCGACGACGGGTGCTTCGAGCAGCGGAATGACGGCGTACCCGATTCCGGCGGTAGCGAAGATCCACGGCGCCCCGGGCACGACAACGCGCACGAATCTCTCATGCCCGACGAGCGGCACCCGGAGGTCGTCCCAGAGGCCCCTGGAGCTCCGGCTGCCCCCTGCGGACTTCGTTTCGGGCACGGAGGCGACGAGCGCGAGCGACGCGAGCGCGAGCACCACGTGGACCGCGTAGGGGAGGACCGACGGGAGGGGGCCCCATTGGGCGAGGGAGCCCGCCACCCCTGCGCCTAGCCCGAAACCGAGGGTGAGCGCGAGGGCGGGGCGTCGCGCCCCTGCGGCGGAACTGCCTTCCGGAGCGAGTGTCGGGTCGAACCGCGGTCCCGAGAGTTCCTTGACCCAACTCGTGCCGACTGACATCGCAACGCCCACCGAGGCACCGGCCAGAAACCGTCCGCCGCACATGGCCACGGCCGAGGCGGACCCCACGGCGAGGACGATGCTCGCAGCGGCCGAGAGCAGGACGCCGGCGAGCACGAGGGGGCGGCGTCCGTGGCGATCGGACAGTGCGCCCCCGAGCAGGAGACCGGGGACGAGTCCGGCCACGTAGGTTCCGAGGAAGACGTCGACCGCGAGCACCGAGTAGTGGAAGTTCACCTCGTAGAGGTGCAGGAGCGGGGTGAAGTGGTTCCCGCCCCACGCGATGGCGAACAGGGCAGACGAGGCACGGAGCCAGGGGCGGCGCATGAGGGGCTTTCTGTTGTTGGGGAGCGGGTAGGGTGCTGGGGCCCCGGGCTGCTGTCGGGACGGGCCCCCGATTCTGGCGGGCGGAGCCGTGTCAGGAGCCCGAAGCACCGCGGCCGCCGAGGCCGACGTGTGCGCGCAGCAGGCGGGAGTATCCCGCGGCATCACCGTGGGCGAAGAGCTCGGCGAGTTCCCGGTGCTGCGCAAGGAAGCGCGCGACGTCGGACCTGCCGCTGCGGACGACGGCGTGCGTGAGCCGCGCGAGCCGTGGGCGGAGCTGGGCGTAGAAGCCGTCGAGGATCGGATTCCGCGAGGCGCTTGCAACGGCCGCATGGAAGGCGTGGTCCGCACTCGCGAACGCGAGCGCATCCCCGCGTTCTCGGGCCCGCGCCTGCTCGTCGAGGAAGCCCCTGAGGGCAGATTCGGTGGTGGTCCGCGCCTCGGCCTCGGCGACCCGGACCGATTCCGCCTCGAGCATGACCCGGGCTTCGAGGAGATGCCGCGCGGCGGCGTCGTCCTCGGCGGTGACGATCGCGCCCTTCTTGGGGTAGAGGCGGAGCAGGCCTTCGGCGGCAAGCCGGAGGAAGGCTTCCCGGACGGGCGTCCGGCTCATGCCCAGGGAGTCGGCACGCTCGCCTTCGGTGATGAGCGATCCCGCCTGGAGCGTTCCCGAGACGATGTCCTCGGCGAGCGAGGCATAGGCCCTCTCGGCGGCAGTGGCGGGCGATCCGGGAAGAACCGGCGACAGGAACGACACAACCACAACTCTAGCCTGTTGTACGCAATGATAGATGCAACAACGGATCCCAGTGATTCAGGCAACATGCCCGGCATGTTCATTTCGCGGCAACCTCGTGCGGCGTAATGTGGCGGCATCGGGGGCATCCGCTTCCCGAACGGGGAGGCCGAATTGGGCGTTGCGTTTGCAGCTGCTCCAGGAGGCCGGTTCGGCCTCACGGCCGAGCCGGAAAAATCTGGAGACTGCCGGGGAAACCCGGGGGCTGGAGTCGACGTGACGACCACAGGAACGCTGTCCGGAGAGCCCACCGCCGCTGTCGGTCGGCGGACTTATGTGCTGGACACCTCCGTGCTGCTGTCGGACCCGAGGGCCGTGCTGCGCTTTGCGGAGCACGAGGTCGTGATCCCCGTTGTCGTGATCACCGAACTCGAGGCGAAACGCCATGATCCCGAGCTGGGCTACTTCGCCCGCAAGGCGCTGCGACTGCTGGACGATCTCCGCCTCGAGCACGGGAGCCTCGGCAGCCCGATTCCGATCGGTGCGCTGGGCGGGACGCTCGTAGTCGAGCTCAACCACATTTCGGCAGAGGTGCTGCCCGCCGGCTTCCGCAGCGGTGACAACGACTCGCGGATCCTCGCCGTCGCGAAGAACCTCGGCAATGAGGGACGTTCCGTCACGGTCGTCTCGAAGGACCTCCCGATGCGCGTCAAGGCGTCCGCGATGCAGCTCGACGCGGACGAGTACCGCAACGAGCAGATCGTCGATTCGGGGTGGACCGGGGTCGCGGAGATCGAGGCGAGCGAGGCGGAGGTCTCGGCGCTGTACGGCCACGAGCCGGTCTTCCTTCCGGAAGCGGCCGAGATGCCCGTCAACACGGGGCTTGTCATCATGTCCTCCCGCGGCTCGGCCCTCGGCCGCGTCGGCGCGGACAAGCAGGTCCGCCTCGTCCGCGGCGACCGTGACGTCTTCGGGCTCCACGGGCGCTCCGCGGAGCAGCGGCTCGCGATCGACCTCCTCATGGATCCCGCTGTCGGGATCGTGTCCCTCGGAGGGAAGGCCGGCACGGGCAAGTCGGCCCTCGCGTTGTGTGCCGGCCTCGAGGCCGTCATGGAGCGCCGCGAGCACAAGAAGGTCGTAGTGTTCCGGCCGCTGTTCGCCGTGGGCGGCCAGGAGCTCGGCTACCTGCCGGGCACTGAGGCCGAGAAGATGAACCCCTGGGGCCAGGCGGTCTTCGACACGCTCGGTGCGGTGACCAGCCCCGCCGTCATCGACGAGGTCATGGACCGCGGGATGCTCGAGGTACTGCCCCTCACCCACATCCGGGGACGGTCGCTGCACGACTCCTTCGTCATCGTCGACGAGGCGCAGTCGCTCGAGAAGAACGTCCTGCTCACGGTCATGAGCCGCATCGGTCAGAACTCGAAGATCGTCCTCACACACGACGTCGCCCAGCGCGACAACCTGCGGGTGGGGCGGCACGACGGGATCGCAGCCGTCGTCGAGACGCTCAAGGGCCACCCGCTCTTCGCGCACGTGACGCTCACACGGTCCGAGCGTTCGCCCATCGCGGCGCTCGTGACAGAGCTGCTCGAGCGGGCCGAGATCTAAGGGGCGATCTAGGAGCCGAGATCCAAGGGTGATTGCCACGGAGTGAGGGAGTCGTCGGATAGGGTCCAACTGTGACCCACCGACTCCCCGAGCTCTGGCACACGAGCCCGGTCGCGTTCTGGCTTGTCGCGGCGTGCCTGGCGTACTTCGTCTGGATGGCGGCGCGGCTCGCCGTGATCGACATCCGGAGCCATCTCCTGCCGAACCGGATTGTGCTGCCGAGCTACTGGGCGGCGTTGCCGCTCGCCGTTGCCGCCGCGATCGGTTCGGCGGGCGCCACGTTCGACGGCGGAGCGGTGGCTCGCGTGGTCGGCGGCGGGGCGGTGCTGTGGGCCGTCTACTTCGTGCTCCGCGTCGTGTACCCCGCCGGCATGGGCCTCGGCGACGTGAAGCTGGCGGGCGTCCTCGGCCTGTACCTCGGATACCTCAGCTGGGAGCACCTCCTCTGGGGCACCGCGGCCGCGTTCCTGCTCGGTGGACTCTACGGCGTCGTCCTCATCGTGCTGCGGCGCGCGACCGGCAAGACGGCCATCCCATTCGGGCCGTTCATGCTGGCTGGCGCCGCCCTCGCGCTCCTGCTGCCCGCCTAGCTGCTAGGACTCTCCCGCAGGAGCGCCCACGAAGTGCGCCCCGCGCCCGGGGTCGAGGGCCCACTCGATCGCCCTCCGGTGCAGCGGCGGCAGGTCCGGAACGCCCTCGGGCTCGAACCAGCGCACCTCGAGGTTCTCGTCGTCGTTGACCCTGGCGTCGCCCGAGACGTAGGCACACGCCATCACGACGTCGAGGTACTGTGCCCGGTCGCCGTTCGGATACACGACGGGAGCTGTCGTTCCGACACCGGCGAGGTGGCTGACCCGCACGTGCACCCCGGTCTCCTCGAGCACTTCCCGGACGGCCGTGGCCGCGGGTTCTTCGCCCGGTTCGACAATCCCGGCGGGGACCGTCCAGCGGCCGTTGTCGGCGCGGCGCACGAGGAGCAGCCGCCCGGCGTCGTCAGTCACCACTGCCTTGACGCCGGGCAGCCACAGAGGGTGGACGCCGATCATGTCCCGGAGCGCCAGGACGAAGTCGGGGGTGGGCATGGCTGTCTAGGCCTTGGCCTGCCCCGTCATCGTCGTGACGTCGAGGGCCTTGTCGAGCTGCTCCTCCGTGAGCTCGCCGCGCTCGACGAAGCCGAGGGCGATCGTGGCCTCGCGGATCGTGAGGCCCTCCTTGACGGCCTTCTTCGCGATGGCGGCTGCGTTCTCGTAGCCGATGTACTTGTTGAGCGGCGTGACGATCGACGGCGACGCCTCGGCGAGGAAGCGGGCGCGCTCGACGTTCGCGGTGATTCCGTCGACCATCTTGTCTGCCATCACGCGCGCCGTGTTGGCCAGCAGGCGGATCGACTCGAGCAGGTTGGCGGCCATGACCGGGATGCCGACGTTGAGCTCGAAGGCACCGTTCGTCGAGGACAGGGCGATGGTCGTGTCGTTGCCGATGACCTGCGCCGCGACCATGATCGCGGCCTCGCAGATGACCGGGTTGACCTTGCCAGGCATGATCGACGACCCGGGCTGCAGGTCGGGGAGGGCGATCTCACCGAGGCCCGTGTTGGGGCCAGACCCCATCCAGCGGAGGTCGTTCGAGATCTTCATCACGGAGTACGCGATGTTGCGGAGCTGGCCGGACGCCTCGATGAGGCCGTCGCGGTTCGCCTGCGCCTCGAAGTGGTTCCGGGCCTCTGTGATGGGGAGCGCCGTGTCCTCGGCGAGGAGCTTGATCACGCGCTGAGGGAAGCCCGCCGGCGTGTTGATGCCGGTGCCGACCGCGGTGCCTCCGAGTGGGACTTCCGCGACGCGCGGAAGGGACGCTTCGATCCGCTCGATGCCGTACCGGACCTGGGCCTCGTAGCCCGAGAACTCCTGCCCGAGGGTGACGGGCGTGGCGTCCATGAGGTGCGTGCGGCCCGACTTCACGACGTCCTTGAACTCCTCGGCCTTGCGGCCGAGCGCCGCCGCGAGATGCGTGAGCGCGGGGACGAGGTCGTTGAGCAGGGCGTTGGTCGCAGCCACGTGGACCGACGTCGGGAAGACGTCGTTCGAGGACTGCGAGGCGTTGACATGGTCGTTCGGATGGACCACCTTGTCCACGCCCTTCTCCCGGAGCGCGCGGCTCGCGAGCTCGGCGAGGACCTCGTTCATGTTCATGTTCGAGGACGTGCCGGAGCCCGTCTGGAACACGTCGATGGGGAAGTGGCTGTCGAATTCGCCAGCGGCCACGCGATCGGCGGCGCCGGCGATGGCGTCCGCGAGATCCCCGTCGATCACGCCGAGCTCCTCGTTCGCGCGGGCCGCGGCCTTCTTGACGCGGGCCAGGGCCTCGATGTGCTTGCGCTCGAGGGTCTTGCCCGAGATCGGGAAGTTCTCGACGGCGCGCTGGGTCTGGGCCCGGTACAGGGCGGCCGCGGGCACACGCACCTCGCCCATCGTGTCGTGTTCGATCCGGTATTCGGCAGAATCCTGCACGGCAGAGTCAGTCATGCCACCCAGATTAGCCCCCGGGCGGGGGCCGTTCCGAACCGGCTTTTGGACGTTGCGCCCGAGCTCCGGCTCAGATGTTGCCGAGGCTCGAGACGAGCTCGGCCTTGCCCTCGCCGAGGTGGTAGCAGACGCCGAGGACGGCGGTGCGGCCTTCCTCGACCGCCCGGGCGATGACCTGGGACGTCTCGAGCAGACGGTCGCCGGTCTGCTTGACGTGCTCGACGACCGTCTCGTCCACGGTCGTGGCGCCGTTGCGCTGCGCGGTGATGACGGACGGCATGATGCGCTCGACGAGGTCCCGCACGAAGCCCTGGGGCATGGTGCCGGTCGAGAACGCGTTCACGCTGGCCGTCACGGCACCGCATGAGTCATGGCCGAGGATCACGATGAGCGGGACCCCGAGCGGGTCGATCGCGTACTCGAGCGAGCCGAGCACCGCGTCGTCGATGACTTGGCCCGCCGACCGGACCACGAAGGCGTCGCCGAGGCCCAGATCGAAGATGATCTCGGCGGCCAGACGCGAGTCGGAGCACCCGAAGATGACGCAGAAGGGGTTCTGCGTCGCGACGAGCTCGCTGCGTCGGGCGGCATTCTGGTTCGGATGGATCGACATCCCGGCGACGAAGCGTTCGTTGCCGTCGCGGAGGGTTTGCCAGGCTTCTGCGGGGGTCAGGGTCTCAGACACGAGGCCACTCTAGACCCATCTGTCTACCTGTTGTCCGCATTGGTGTCATCGCAGCGTCACAACACTGGAGCTGCCGGCCCGGCGGCCCATCGGTGGGCAGCGCCGCGGGCAGGGCCGGTCTTTTGGCCCCCAGTACGGCCTATCGGCCCCCGGTGGCCGCGACGGCGGCGGCTACCACGTCGAACTCGGAGAAGCCCGCCGAGCCGCTCACGATCACCGTGGTCTTGCCGATCTTGCCCACGTAGCTCTTCTCGACTCCCGGCTTGTCGTAGAGCGTCCACGTGATCCCACCCGCGTCTCGGGTTCCGGTGGTGGGCGCCTCTTTGACCTGCTGCGTGATCCACGTCGGGTTCGCCATCGCCGTCTGCTCGATGGACACGAACTGCTGTTGGGGAGTGACCCAGCCGACGTCCCAGTGGTCGACGCCGTCGGAAGACCCCGACACCCAGCGCGCATAGTTCGCGGAATAGCCGGCAGGGAGCGACGGCGCGGCGGGGGAGAACCCGGCTACGCCCCTTGCGTCCGAAGCCACCGCGGAGACGTCGATCGTGGGGCGCTGCACCTGCGACCCCGAGTTCGCGCTGAGCAGCATGACAGGGACGATGGCGAGCAGGGACACGGCGAGGGCCATGATCATGCCGATGACCGAAGCGTTCGCGCGCTTTGCCGCGGCGGGGGTCAGGACCGGCTTCGCGATCGGGCGGTCGGTGCCGGGCTGGGCCTCTTCGTGCGTGCTGCTCACCCATCCATTGTCCCGCATCCCACGGGCCCGGCTGTCCCGCGTTTCCCGTCACATCCGGACCCATGTGACCCCCGTCATCGCAAGGGTGCGCTGCCGCCCCGCAGACTATGATCGAAAGAAATCCGACTCGAAGAAGAGGTCACCGTGTCCCCTGCGCCGATTGACAGCCAGTACTCGACCCTTTCCAGCTCTCTCACCCTCGGAGCCGACGAGCCGGACCGCAACCTCGCCCTCGAGCTCGTGCGCGTCACCGAGGCCGCGGCCATCGCCGGCGGCCACTGGGTGGGCTTCGGCGACAAGAACCACGCGGACGGCGCCGCCGTCGACGCGATGCGCTCGTTCCTCCACACGGTCCACTTCAACGGTGTCGTGGTGATCGGCGAGGGGGAGAAGGACGAGGCGCCCATGCTGTACAACGGCGAGCGCGTCGGCGACGGAACGGGTCCTGAGGTCGACGTCGCGGTCGACCCGATCGACGGCACCCGTCTCACGGCGCTCGGAATCAACAACGCCCTCGCGGTGCTCGCGGTCGCGGAGCGCGGCACGATGTTCGATCCCTCCGCCGTCTTCTACATGGAGAAGCTCGTGACGGGCCCCGAAGCGGCAGACCTCGTCGACCTCCGGCTCCCCGTCAAGCAGAACCTCCACCTCATCGCCAAGGCGAAAGGCGTCAAGGTCAACCAGATCAACGTGTGCATCCTTGACCGCGATCGCCACAAGCCGCTCGTCGAGGAGATCAGGGCCGCGGGCGCGCGCACGAAGTTCATCATGGACGGCGACGTCGCCGGCGCGATCGCGGCGGCGCGGGCGGGTACGGGCGTCGACGCGCTCATGGGCATCGGCGGCACGCCGGAGGGCATCGTCGCCGCGTGCGCGATCAAGTCGCTCGGCGGCGTGATCCAGGGTCGCCTGTGGCCCACGAGCGACGAGGAGAAGCAGAAGGCCCTCGATGCCGGCCACGACCTCGATCGCGTGCTCACCACGAACGACCTCGTGAAGAGCGACAACTGCTACTTCGCTGCCACCGGGATCACCGATGGGGACCTCCTGAAGGGCGTCCGGTACGAGAAGGACCGCGTGAAGACGCAGTCGATCGTGATGCGTTCCAAGTCCGGGACCGTCCGCTTCGTCGAGGCCGAGCACCTCGCGAGCAAGTGGGAGCCCTGGGCGCGTCAGGCCTGAAGCCCGGGCCCGTCCCAGTCCAGATCCGCCTCGGGCGGCTAGACTGGCCCGCGGCCTTTAGCGTTGCCCCACCACAGGAGGAACATGACCCCCCCGCCTAGCCTGACCGTCCGTGCCTGCACTGACCGGGGCGTCTGGGACAGCCTCGTCAACGAGCACGGCGGACACCCGCTGCAGCTGTGGGGCTGGGGCGAGGTCAAGGCCGCGCACCACTGGCAGGTCGAGCGCCTCACGGTCCTGGACGGCGACGCCACGATCGGAGGCGCACAGGTCCTGTACCGGGCGCTGCCGTGGCCGCTCAAGTCGCTCGCCTACCTCTCGCGCGGTCCCGTCTGCGCGCCGGAGGACGCCGCGAAGGTGGTCGACGCCGTCGCCCGCCACGTGCGCGCGACGCGGGGTTCGGTCGCCCTCGTCGCGGAGCCGGACTGGGACTCCGGCTCGGTGGGGGAGCAGCGCCTCGCGGCGGCCGGGTTCAAGCGCACCGAGAACACGATCCTCATCCCGCGAACCCTCATCCTCGACCTCACCCAGAGCGAGGACGAGCTCATGGCGGCGATGTCCCGCACGACGCGGTCGAACGTGCGCAAGAACCTCAAGAGCGAGCTGAAGTTCCGCCGGGTCGCGGGCGAGGAGGAGCTCGAGAAGATCCTCGCCATCTATCACGAGACGGCGAGTCGGGCAGGCTTCGGCATCCATTCGGACGCCTATTACCGGGACATCTGGCGCTGCCTGGGCGAGGACTCGCCGATCGTGGCGGCGTTCGACGACGGCGAGCCCGTGGCGTTCGTCTGGATCGCCAAGAGCGCGGGGACAGCGTTCGAGCTCTACGGCGGTGTAACCGCGGCGGGCCAGAAGGCGCGCGCGAACTATGGGGTCAAGTGGGCCGCCTTCACTGAGATGAAGGCCGACGGCTGCACGCGCTACGACCTCAACGGGCTCCTCAACGACGGCATTTCGGACTTCAAGAAGCAGTTCGCACCGCACGAGAACCTGCTCGCCGGGACCTGGGAACTGCCGCTCTCGCCCCTCTACCCGGTCTACGCGACGGGCATGCCGCTCGCCCGCCGGACCCTGCAGAGTGGCCGGTCCGCAGCCAAGGCAGCCGTCGGCCAGGCCAAGGCAGCCGTCGGCCGGGCCAAGGGTGCCCGCGGCCGGGCCAAGCAGCTCGCCGGGCGGTAGGCCGGCCAAAAGTGAACATCGGCCCGGGTGCGCTCTTCGATACCGTCGACCTCACGGGCGTGCTCGCGAACGCCATCCTGGGCGGGGCTGTGGCAAGGGAGCTCAAGCTCGACCCCGTGGGCTTCGTCGTGCTGGGCATCGTGTCGGGGTTGGGCGGCGGCCTCCTCAGGGACACCCTGCTGCAGGTGGGCTTCCCGGTCGCCTTCACGAACTCGGGTTATCTCATCTTCGCCATCGCGGGCGCCGCGGTCGCCTTCGTGCTGCCGCTCAAGGGCCGCTTCGCGCGAGGAGGCCTTCTCTTCGCGGACTCGCTCGCCCTCGGCTGCTGGGCGGCCACCGGCGCGGCGAAGGCCCTCGGGGCGGGGCTCGGGTGGCTCCCCGCGATCCTCCTCGGCGTCCTCACGGCCGTGGGCGGCGGCATGATCCGTGACATCGTGATCGGCCGCCTGCCCGTGATCTTCGGCGGCAACACCCTCTACGCCACGGGCGCGCTCATAGGGAGTGCCGAGATGACGCTGCTCATGAGCCTCGGGCACCCGACCTGGGGGATGGCGGTCTCGATCCTCACGACGTCTGCGATCAGCATCCTCGCGCGTTGGCGCGGCTGGGTGCTCCCGGCGCCCGGCGAGCTCCGGCTGCCGAAGCGCGGTCCGGGGAACGGGCAGCGCTAGGCGAGGTCCGTCCCGAGCCCCGTCGTGACAGCGAACGCGAGCACTCCGCCGTCGCCCGCGTGCGCGAGGGCGGGAGCTTCGATGTCCGGCACGAAGGCCGCCTGCCCACGCGAGACGACGAGGTCGCCCTTGGGGGTGTCGAGGGTGAGCGAGCCGTCCACGACGAGGACGACCGCGGCCCCGGCCTGCGCGACCGGCACCGGTTCCGGACTGGGGGCGCCCATCCCGGCCTCCGACGCCGGGACGTGGATGCGCTGGAGCTGGAACTCCGCGAAGCCCGGCCGGTAGAGCTCCTGGCCGAGGGCAGACTCGTCGGCCTCGACCGTCGGCAGGGGGAGCGAGCTGAAGTCCACCGTCTCCAGGAGCTCGGCGACGTCGACGTGCTTCGGGGTGAGGCCCCCGCGCAGCACGTTGTCCGAGGAGGCCATGACCTCGATCCCGAGCCCCGAGAGGTAGGCGTGGACGTTGCCCGCATCCAGGGCGAGCGCCTCTCCGGGCTCGAGGGTGACGCGGTTGAGCAGGAGGGAGACTAGGACGCCCGGATCCTCGGGGTACTCGCGGGCGAGCGCCGCAACGGTGAGGAGCCCGGCGTCGTCCGTCGCGGACGCTTCGATAGCGGCTGCGGCCGCTTGCACGGCGGTCCGCACCTGGCTGCCGCCTGCCATGAGCCGTGCGAAGGCCTCCCGCAGCGCCTCGCCCTCGTCCGGGCCCCGGAGGAGCTCCGCGACCTGCTCCGTGACCTCTGCCGCCTCGTGTCCGGCGAGCAGTGCGGTGAGCACCTCGAAGCGCGCCGCAGCGTCCGCCGTCGCCCGGAACCCGCACAGGGCCTCGAAGCGGCTCAGCGCGAAGATCATCTCGGGCTTGTGGTTGTCGTCCTTGTAGTTGCGGTGCGGCGCCCCGCGGTCGACGCCGGCACTCTCCTCGGCCGCGAAGCCCGCTTGAGCCTGTTCGAGGGTCGGGTGGACCTGGAGCGAGAGGGCGTGGTCGGCGGCGAGGACCTTGAGGAGGAACGGGAGTCGCGGCCCGAACGCCGCGATGCTCTCGGCACCGAGTGCAGCCTCGGGGTCGCGGGCGATGAGCTCGTCGAGCCCGCCGCCGTCTTCACGCTCCGCTCCCGGGCCCTCGGCAGGAGCTTCGGCCTCCTGCTCACCCGCTTCGCCGACGACGCGCGACGGCGAGTCCGGGTGCGCGCCGATCCACAGCTCGGCCTCGGGCCCTCCCGAGGGTTCGCGTCCGAGGAGCTCCGCTATCGCGGTGGTCGAGCCCCAAGCGTAGGGGCGGAGGGTGTTCAGCAGGAGGTGCATGGGCTGCTCTGGCTGCCTCTCAGGTAGGTCCACTAAAGGGAGAAGGGCTCTCCCGGCGCGGCTTCCGGCGCGAGCTGGGCCGGTGCGTCCTGCGCCGGTGCGTCTCGTGGCGCGAACACTTCCGCGACCTTGCTCCGCAGCGATTCGCCCTTTCGCGCCGCCGTGGCATTGAGTTCGTCCGCAAAGCGCGAGAGGTCCGCCGAGAGCCGGTCGGCGAGGGCGTCGGAGCCTGAGGCGAGGATCCGCACCGCGAGGAGCCCCGCGTTGCGAGCTCCGCCGATCGAGACGGTCGCGACCGGCACGCCGGCCGGCATCTGCACGATCGAGAGGAGCGAGTCCATCCCGTCGAGAGTCTTGAGCGGGACGGGGACGCCGATGACCGGGAGCGTCGTGACGGCCGCAAGCATGCCCGGAAGGTGGGCTGCCCCGCCGGCGCCCGCGATCACGACGCGCAGCCCGCGCTCGCGCGCCGAGGCTCCGTAGGCGACCATCTCATGCGGCATCCGGTGGGCGGAGACGACGTCGGCCTCGAACGGCACACCGAACTCCGCGAGGGCCTCTGCTGCGGCCTCCATGACGTTCCAATCGGAGTCGGACCCCATGACGAGGCCGACGAGCGGCTGGACGGCTCCGGGGGTGCTCACGCGGTCTCCTTCGTGTCGCTGTGGGAGTTGGTCTGGAAGTCGGCACTCGCTAGGCCGTCGCGAACGACGCCGGCGACCCGGGCGGCCCGGGACCGCAGTTCCTCGGGGTCATTGCCCCCCCGGCCGACAAGGTTCACGTGGCCGATCTTCCGGCCCGGTCGGACCGACTTGCCGTACGTGTGGAGCTTCGCGTCGGCGTCGGCCGCGAGGGCCGCGGGGAACGCGGAGTAGAGGTCGTTGTTCTCGCCGCCGAGGATGTTCTTCATGACGGCCCATTCTCCGAGCACGCCGGTGCCCCCGAGCGGGAGGTCGAGGACGGCGCGGAGGTGCTGCTCGAACTGGCTCGTGACGCAGCCGTCCTGCGTCCAGTGGCCTGTGTTGTGCGGGCGCATCGCGAGCTCGTTGATGAGGAAGCCGGGACCGCGGCCCGGCGTCTCGAAGAGCTCGGCCGCCATGACGCCCGTGACGCCGAGCTCGGTGGCGATCGCGAGAGCCGCAGACTGCGCGGCCTCGGCGACGGCGGGATCGAGGTTCGGGGCGGGCGCGATGACTTCGTCGCACACGCCGTCGACCTGCACGGTGTGGACGACGGGCCACGCCCGGGAGGCGCCGCTCGGGGTGCGGGCGATGAGCGCCGAGAGCTCACGCGAGAACGGGACCATCTCTTCGGCAAGGAGCGGGGTCATGGCGCCGAACCAGTCAATCGACGCAGCGGCATCCGCGGATGAGCCGAGGACGCGGACGCCCTTTCCGTCGTAGCCGCCCCTAGGGGTCTTGAGGACGATCGGCCAGCCGATCTCGTGGCCGAACGCGACGAGGTCGTCGACGTGGTGGACTGCGGCCCAGCGTGGGTTGGGGAGGCCGAGGCGGTCGACGGCGGCGCGCATCCTGAGCTTGTCCTGCGCGTGGACGAGCGCGGCGGGCCCGGGCTGGACGTTGACTCCTTCGGCCATGAGCGTCAGGAGGTGCTCGGTCGGCACATGCTCGTGGTCGAAAGTGAGGACGTCGACGCCTCGGGCGAACGCACGCAGGTCGTCGAGGCTCCGGTAGTCGCCCACGGGTGCGGTCGCGACGGCCGGCACCGCTGAGACGTCCGCGGCCTCGGCCAGGACGCGCAGTTCGATACCGAGGGCAGTGGCGGGAGGAGCCATCATGCGGGCCAGCTGGCCGCCGCCGACGACTCCGATCACAGGGAAACTCACCCGCCAAGCCTACCGAACCCGTTGCCCCTGGCTGTGAACCCTGAGAACTGCCTGAGGGCACTTCCTGGTTCGCGCGTAGAATGTATCCCTGAGCGTCGCGCGGCCAGATCCTCCCAGAGCTTCCACGGCTCCTGGGTCCCGCTTCTACGGCTCGTGAAGCGGCACTTGGGGCCTGGCTTCATGGCCGGTCCTGCCGCCGACGACAGGCCCGAGGCAAGGGGCCGCAGTGCACGGACTCGGAGGAACATGATCAACGCCATCTCGGATCGATTGAACGGTCTCGTCTCGCTCTTCTGGCGGGAAGTGGCGAAGTTCGGAGCTGTCGGCGGCATCGCGTTCGTCGTCGACTCCGCCATCTTCATCTGGCTCCTCAACGGTCCGCTCCACAGCGGCGAGGTCTGGGCCAAGTCGATCGCGACGATCGTCGCGAGCATCTTCTCGTGGGTCGCGAACCGGTACTGGACGTTCCGTCACCGCAAGCAGGCGAACGTCGTGCGCGAGGCAGTCCTCTTCGCCGTCATGAACGGCGTGGGCCTCCTCATCGCTGCCGGCTGCGTCGCCTTCACGAAGTACGTCCTGCTCATGACCGACAAGGTCTCGATCTTCGTCGCCGGCAGCGTCGTCGGCCTCATCCTCGGCACGATCTTCCGCTTCTTCGCGTACCGCTTCTGGGTGTTCAACACCGAGCTGGACGCCGAGCCCGGCTTCGAGGTCGACCACGAGATCATCGAGGGGCACCACGAGTCCGGGCACCTGGCCGCCGCGGGCGAGTCCGCGCAGGGCGGGACGGCCCACGGAGGGCACGGACCAACCGAGCAGCGCGAAGCCTAGCGCCAGCGCCTACCCGGGCCGTCGAGCGCTTACCCGGCCGTCCCGCGCCTATCCGGCAGTGATTCGCTCGGTGGCGCGCAGGTTCGGTGTGTCCTCCACGTCCGGGTGGCGGAGGACCGCTGAGCCGTCGGCCGCCCAGACGCCGAGAAGCGTCGCGAGCACCTCTCGCAGCGGCCGCCCCCCGTCCACCAGCACCCTGGCGCCCGGCTCGGCAGCTCGGGCGAACTGCTCAAGCAGCCCAGACTGTGTGATCCGCTCTCCGTCGAGCTCCGCGGCGACATCGTTCCCCGCGGGTGGATCGAAGGGCTCGAAGGAGTCGGCGAACTGGCGCACGAGTGCGGCGTAGTCGATGTCGCCCGGCGCAAGGACGCCCCGATAGGCGAGGTCGAGTGCCCCGAGGGCGACGACGACGCGCACCCCTGAGCCTTCCCGCTCCTGCCCGGCCTCGGCCGAGAACACAAGGTCGGCGGCGCCGTCGACGAGCACCGCTCCCGCCTGCCAGGCCCCTAGGGCGATGACCGCGCTCTTCCAGTGCGGGGGAAGGTCCATGCGGAAGCGCACGCCGGTCTCGGCGTCGAGCTCCTCCGTGAGCAGGTTCGATGTCTTGGCCGCCCAGTTGTCCAGCACCCGCCCGGAGAGCTCGACCCGTTCGGCATCGGGGCCGTACCAGGTCAGCCTGGGGGCCGAGGAGTTCCCTCCACGGAGTCGGTGAAGGACGGTGGCGACGGTCGATTCCATGGCTCTATTGTGGCCTGACCTCGGACGTCGTTCCCTCCACGGTTACTCCGAGCCCACGCGCTCGGGCGTGGCGAAGCCGGATCCGGCAATTTCGCTCGCTACAATTCCCGCCCCCCGCTTGACCGGACCGACTTACACACGTGTAATTAGAACCGGACAGCAACTGCGCCGGCAGATGGGGCCAAGCCGGGAGCCTCCCGGAGTCTGGTGCCTTTTCAGGCAGGCAGGCGTGGACGACCACCGAGGAGGAGCACCGTGGGACAGGCGGAGCGTTTCCAGAACGAAGAAATCGAGGCCGCACAGGCCATGTACGCGCATCCGCGGGGCATTCCCGCGGACTGGTACGTGGACCCGGCCGACCCTGAGGCGGGGGAGCGGTATCGCGAGATGTCGGCCGCCGCCCTCGAGGATGCGGCAACCGCGTTCCTCGCCGAGCATGCGCTGGGCGACGCCGCGCTCGACGGCGGCGACCTCGCCGACGACGACGCCGACGAGCCGGGCGACGAGCACGAGGCCGAGGTGGTCTCGCTGCTCGATCGGCAGGCGCCCGGTCGGCCCACGCCCGAGCGCGTGCCGATGGCGCGTCCGGTGGAGCCGGTGTGGCTGACGCTTCTGCAGTCGGCCCCGCCGATCGACGGCGAGCTCGCATGGCAGGCCGACGCGCTCTGTGCGCAGACCGATCCCGAGGCGTTCTTCCCCGAGAAGGGCGGCTCGACCCGGGACGCCAAGAAGGTGTGCGGCTCGTGCACCGTGCGGGCCGAGTGCCTCGAGTACGCGCTCTCCAACGACGAGCGCTTCGGCATCTGGGGCGGGCTGTCGGAACGCGAGCGCCGCCGCCTGCGCAAGCGGGCGGTCTGATCCTGGACGGCGTGCACGTCACCGCAGTCGTCGTCGCCCAGGACGGCGCCGGCTACCTCCCGCGTACCCTCGCGGCCATTGCCGCGCAGACACGTCCCGCGGACGTCCTGATCGGCGCCGACGCGGCCTCCCGCGACGGCTCCGGGGACATTCTGCGCCGCACGCTCGGCGCCGACTCCGTCGTCGACGCCCCCGCGGCCTTCGGTGCCGCGGCAGCCGCAGCCCTCGCCGCCGCACCCCGTCCCACGGGCGGCGCGGGCCGCAACGACGAATGGGTCTGGCTCCTCCATGACGATGCGGCTCCCGAACCGCGCGCTCTCGCCGAGCTGCTCCTCGCCGTCGAGCGCGCCCCAGCCGTCGCCGTAGCGGGCTGCAAGCAGCTCGACTGGGATGAGCCGCGCCGGCTCGTCGACGTGGGGCTGTTCGCGAGCCGCTGGGCCGAACGTCTCCCGCTCATCGACGACGATGAGCAGGATCAGGGACAGTACGACGACCGCAGCGACGTGTTCGCCGTCAACTCGGCGGGAATGCTCGTACGGCGCGACGTGTGGGATGCGCTCCGGGGCTTCGACCCCGCCCTTCCGTCCACAGGCGACGACATCGACTTCTGCTGGCGGGCCCGCCTCGCCGGACACCGCGTGGTCGTCGTGCCGGCCGCCCGAATGCGTCACGTGACGAACCGGCCCGAGAACGCAGCGACGCCCTTCGCCGAGCACCGCGCAGAGGTCTACACGCGGCTCAAGCACGCCGCGATCTGGTCGCTGCCGCTCCACTACGTCGGAGCGTTCTTCGCCGGATTCTGGGCGCTGATCCTGGGGTTCATGAACAAGGAGCCGGGCGTGGGGCTCGCGCGTTGCGCCGCGGCCCTTGCAGCCCTCGGCGGCGTCGTGCGGCTTGCGCGCGGGCGCCGGTCCGCTTCCCGGACCCGCGCGGTGTCCCGCGGCACCGTTCGCGGTGTCCGCGCCTCGCGCGAGGAGATCCGCAGCCACCGGCGCGCCTTCCTCGAATACGCCGACCCCGATCTCGTCATCGGCGACGGGTCCGGCAGCGACGACGCGCGCTCGGAGCCGACCGGCGACTCCGACGACGACTTCGCCTCGCTCGCCGTCTCGGCGCGCGGCTGGGCTGGCACGGGCGCGGTCGTGGTCGCTGTCCTCGCGCTCGTGAGCTCCGTCCTCGCCCTCATCCCGCTCCTCGGAGCCCAGGCCGTCGCCGGCGGAGGGCTCCTCCCCGTATCGACCGAGCTCGGCGCCATCTGGCAGCACGCCACCTCCTGGTGGACGCAGCTCGGCGCGGGAGAGCCCGGTCACGGCGACCCGTTCGACCTCGTCCTCTGGGCGCTCGGCGTCCTCGGCTTCGGGGACCCGAACCGCGCCGTCGTGTGGACCCTTGTGCTCGCCCCCGCCGTTTCCGGCGTCGGAGCGTGGGCCTTCGCGTCCACCCTCACGTCCCATCGTTGGCCTCGGGTTGTCGCAGGCCTCGTCTGGGCGGCGGCCCCCGCGCTCCAGGAAGCCGTCGCGCAGGGGCGTTTCGGCGCCGTCCTCGCGTTCGTCTTCCTCCCATGGGCCGCGCTTGGCGTGGTGCGATCTGTCGGTGCGGCGAGGGTGCGCGGAACCGTCGGAGTCGAGCGGACTCCTCGCCCCGGATCGGGCGGGGTCCCGTCCTGGACCGCTGCAGCCGCCGGCGGCCTCGCCCTCGCGGTTGTGACGGCGGGTTCGCCGAGCCTGCTGGCGCTCGCGGTCGTCGTCGTCGTCATCCTGACGGTCGCGCTGCGACGCCGCGCGCGTTCGCTGTGGTTCATCCTCGCGCCGTCGGTCGCGCTCTTCCTCCCGGTTTGGGCCTCGTCGCCCGAGGACCCCCGCGCGTGGATCGCCGACCCCGGAGTTCCCGCGGCCTATGCAGCCGCGGCGCCTTGGCAGCTCGTCCTCGGGCAGCCGGTCGCGTTCGATGCCCGGGCGGGCCTGAACGGCGTGGGCTGGCTCCCCGGAGGAATACCGTGGGCGCTCCTCGACGCGCTCCTCGTAGGGATCCCGGTGCTCGCAGCAGCGGTCGCGGCGATTGTGGCCCTCCCCGGGCGCAGGGGCGCGCTTGCCCGTACGGCTGGCGTCGTCGCGGTCGCCGCGCTCGCCCTCGCCTGGGGCGTCTCGCGCTTCCCGGCAGCGGTCTCGGGCGACAGCCTCGTGCCCCCCTTCGCCGGCCCGGCCGTCGGGGCGGCCGTGCTCGCCCTGCTCGCCGCCGGAGTCGTCGGCGCGGACCGGGTGCTCGACCGCCGCGAGTCGGCAGTCCAAGCGCGCGCGCCACGATCCACGGGTGCCGCTCGGCTGCTCGTCGTCGGAACGGTCGGTCTCGTCGTGGCTCTCATTGTCGCGGCAGCCGGCCCGGCGCTCGGCCTCGCGCGCTCGGCAGTCGCCGGGATTGCCCCGGTCGCCGCACCCCAGGGAAGCCTCGGTGGCGCCGTCCAGGTCACGCCGAGCCAGACCCGCACCCTTCCCGCGACCGCGAGCGATCTCGGGCTCGGTGCCGAGCAGACGAAGACCCTCGTGCTCCGCAGCACCCAGCAGGGCGGCTTCACGGCGGCCCTCATGCGCGGGTCGGGCACGACGCTCGATGCACTGACGTCCGTCGCCTCGGCGAGCCGAATCACCGGCAGCCTCCTGTCGCCGTCCATCGCCGCAGACGACGCCGCCGACGCGACGATCCGGCGCGCCGTCGCCACCGTCTCCAGTTCGTCGGGAGTGGATCCGCGCCCGGATCTCGAGGCGCTCGGCGTGGGCTTCGTCGTGCTCCAGCAGCGCGATGCGGCCGACGCCGTCACGGCGTCGCAGATGGACGCAGTCCCAGGGCTGACTGCGGTGGGGCAGACCGACGTCGGCTGGCTCTGGCGGGTGACCCCGCCGGGCCAGCAGCAGGCTGCAAAGGACCCGGGGATTGCCCACCGGGGGAGCATCGTCGACTCGAAGGGCAATGTGGTCGGCACCGTTGACTCCGGGCCCGAGTCGGTCCAGGCCACGGTGCCTTCGGGACCCGACGGTCGGCTGCTCGTCCTCGCCGAACGCAGCGACGCCCACTGGTCGGCCTGGATGGACGGCCGTCGGCTCACCTCGACAACGCAGGGGTGGGCGCAGGCGTTCACCCTGCCGGCGTCGGGCGGACAGCTGCAGGTCCGCTACGACCAGCCTGCCGCCTTCCCGCTCGGGCTCCTCGCAGCAGCAGTCCTCGCCATCGCCGGGCTGACGGCCATCCCGACCCGCGCCGCACCTCGGCGCCGGAACTCGCGCCGCCCGGGCGCCGCGAGTGCACGTCGGGCCGCCCCGGCCCGTGCGGACGTGGAACCCGAGACGCCCGGTCCCGGTGCCGAGGGCGGCACGACGCATCCGGACCCTGCCCCAGGCGCCCGCCATAGCGACGCCCCGGGGAACGAGTCAAGCGACCAGTATCCGCGTCGCGACAAGACAGCAAGGGATACCAATGACGCCCGAGTCTAAGGCGCGCCGTTCCAAGGCGGGCACTTCCACGGCGAGCAGTTTAAAGGCGAGCGGTCGGACCAAGCGCCGCCTGCGCCGCGCCCTCGGTGTCGCCGCGGGCGTCGTCGTCCTCGGTGCGGGGACGGGGCTCGTGGTCGCGGCCGGCGCCGTGCCCGCGCCCGCGGGCCTGCGCCCCGGAACGGCCCCCGCGGTGGACGTTCCGGTGGGCCAGACCGTTGGAGTCTGCCCCGGTCCGGCAGAGTTGCTGCAAGGCACCCCGGCCCAGGGGGATCCGCAGTTCAGCGCGGCGAGCAGCACTGCGTCGAGCACACTCACGGCGGCGGTGCTCGGCGAGCCGTCGGGCGCGCTCCCCGCGAGCTTGATCAAGGGCGTCGACGGCTCGGTCCTGCAGAAGGTCAGCGACGGGCAGAAGGCACCGGTGACACCGCCAGCGGCCGCTCCCGCCGTGATCGCGACCCGTGCGACGACCGGTGCGGCCCTCCTTTCGACGGCGGCGCTCGACGGGCGCCCGTCGTCGGCCGCTGCGCTCTTCCGCTACAGCGCGACGGACGGGGACCTCCGTGGCCTCGCCGCAGGGCCGTGCGCCTCGCCCTCGAACGACCTCTGGCTGGGCGGGGCGAGCACCCTGGTCGGCCGCACATCGGTCCTGTACCTGACGAACCCGTCGACGACTCCCGCGACTGTCGATCTGGAGTTCTTCGGTGACCAGCCGCTCGGCCAGGCTCCGGCCGGCAGCAGGGGAATCCAGGTGCCGCCGGGCAGCACCAAGTCCTTCGTGCTCGGAGGCTTCGAGCCGGGGCAGCGCAACGTCTCGGTCCACGTCCGCAGCTCCGGAGGCCCCGTCGCTGCCGTCATCCAGCAGAGCACGCTTCGCGGGCTCACGCCCGGGGGAGTGGACTTCCTCACGCCCGTCGCAGCGCCTTCGACCCGCGCGGTGGCTGCCGGCATCGAGCTCCAGGATCCCGCGGCGTCGCGCGACCTCTCCTCCCAGCAGGGCTTCGACGACGCCACGGCTGCCCTTCAGGTGACCGTGCCCGGCGCAGTGAACGCAGTCGTCCAAGTGCGCGTCTTCGGCCAGAACGGACCGGTCACGCTTCCTGCGGGCGCGGTGTTCACCGCGAGGGCGGGATCGGTCACGGAGATCCCGCTCACGGGCCTGCCCGCTGGCAAGTACTCGGTCGCGGCGGCGTCCGACGTCTCGTTCACGGCAAGCGTCCGGATGGTCAAGGGGACGAGCCCCACCGATCCCTTGGACTTCGCCGTCTCGGGCGCACAGCCTCGCCTCGGCGACGGGCACGTGGTCCCGGTCGGCGTGACGGGCCTGCGGACCCTCGTTTTCGCGGTACCGGACGGGAAGGCCCGCGTGACCGCCACGCCGATCAGCGACGACGGCAAGGTGCACGCCCCCGTGACCCTCGACATCGCGGGGGGCACGACCGCGACGCTCCAAGTGCCGAGCACGGTCGACGGCGCGAAGACTGCCGGCTACTCGATCTCGTCCTCCGGCGATCCGGCCTACGGTTCGCTGCTCCTCGAATCCGACCAGGGCGACGGGATCGCTGTCGCGTCGATCCTGCCGCCAGCTGGGGGACGGGAATCAATCCCCGTCACGCTGGGCTACTGAGGCGCGCTCGGCTGCGGAGCCGCGCTGGGCTGCTAAGCCGGGCTGTCACCCTGCTTCGGCGGCAGGCCTGATGGTCAGCGGTAGCCCCGGTAGTCCGCGGCAGGCCTGGTAGTCAGCGGTAGCCCCGGTAATACGGGTCGAGCGACTCGGGTTCGACGTTGAGGAGCGCAGCCGTGTACTCGACGACGACGTCGTGAACGAGATCCTGGGCCTCCGCGGGGGAAGGCGCCTCGGTCTCGACGACGCGCCGGAAGATCGTGATGCGTGCGGGACGGCCTTGGGCGGCGCGGGTGACGTTGCCCTGCGGGACGCGCCCGCCGTCGCGGAGGATCTTCTCGAGCCCGGGCGGGATCTCCTCGACGACGTACTCGACGTTGTCGAGCTCGCTGCCGCGCAGCTCCTGGAGCCGATCGGCCGAGTCGAGCACCCAGTCCTCGAACCGCTCGCCGCGAGTGCGGCTCCCGGGCAAGATCGCGGGCATGATCTCGCCGCGCAGCCCGCGCCCGTGCCGGTTGCGACGGCGCTCCCGGAATCCGCGGGGGCCCGCGCCCTGTTCGCCAGCGGGCGGGAGGGGGCGGATGCTCAGGCCCGCAGGGCCCGGCGTGGAACGATCCTGCATGTATCGACTGTAGACCCGGCCCCCAGCCGGCGCTAACCGAAGGTCATCCTTGCCCGAGTCGCTCACGACGCAGGCGCCGAGCGCAGAGTAGGGTACTGGCTGTGCGAGAAGTCCGCCATTGTTCCCGATCGGCCTGCCGCGAGCCCGCGGTTGCGACGCTGACCTATGTCTACGCGGATTCCACTGCTGTGCTGGGGCCGCTCGCAACGTTCGCCGAACCGCACACGTATGATCTGTGCGCGAAGCACGCGGACAAGCTCACCGTCCCGCGTGGCTGGGAAGTCCTGAGGCTTGCGCTTCCGGCTCGGCAGCCGAGCCCCGACGACCTCCTGGCGCTTGCGGAGGCTGTCCGGGGCTCACGCGAGGACGACGACGCGCCCGCCGAGGCCCCCCAACGCACCAATCGGGAGGGCCAGGCCATGCTGACGCCGCCCGCCGGCGTCGACATCCCGTCCGGCAGGCACCTGCGGATCCTCCCCGAACTGCACTGAGCCGGTAGGCTTGGCCCATGCCGTACATCAGTTCTTCGATCCTCGCTGTGCT
The DNA here is from genome assembly GCF_005877005.1 of Sinomonas susongensis. Taxonomy (GTDB): domain Bacteria; phylum Actinomycetota; class Actinomycetes; order Actinomycetales; family Micrococcaceae; genus Sinomonas; species Sinomonas susongensis. Next base: position 253,100 of record NZ_SSNH01000003.1, read on the forward strand.
GCGCTGTCCCGTGACGGGCACCGCACTGGTCCAGGAGGGCGACGAGCTCGTGGCCAGCGCGGCCGGACCCGACGGCGTGGTCCCGCGCTACCCGATCGAAGACGGCATCCCCGTGCTGCTGCCCCCGGCTGAAGCCCCGGCAGGCTCTTAGGGCAGCGCCTGCCCGGGCCTTGCGCGGCAGCCTTCCGTTCCGCCGAGCCCGCGTCGCCGGTCCTTCCAATATCCCATTTCTGTTCCGTACCCTTCACTTTCCGCCTTCAGGAGCACCCGTGACCTTCGACTACCGCGTCGCCGACATCTCGCTGCACGAGGCAGGCCGCCACCAGATCCGCCTCGCCGAGCATGAGATGCCGGGCCTCATGGCCCTTCGCAAGGAGTACGGGGAGTCGCAGCCGCTCAAGGGCGCCCGCATCGCGGGCTCGCTGCACATGACAGTGCAGACGGCCGTCCTGATCGAGACGCTCGTTGCCCTCGGGGCCGAGGTCCGTTGGGCGTCGTGCAACATCTTCTCGACTCAGGACGAGGCCGCCGCCGCGATCGTGGTCGGCACCGGCACCCCCGAGCATCCGAACGGCGTCCCGGTCTTCGCCTGGAAGGGCGAGTCCCTCGAGGAGTACTGGTGGACGGCCGAGCAGATCCTCACGTGGCCGGGCGCCGACGAGGACCCCGAGCTGGGACCCAACATGATTCTCGACGACGGCGGCGACGCGACGCTCCTGGTCCACAAGGGAGTGGAGTTCGAGGCGGCTGGGGCCGTTCCGCAGGCCACGCCGGAGGATCCCGAGGAGTACCGCATCATCCTCGATGTGCTTCGCGCGGGGCAGGAGCGGGACCCGCAGAAGTGGACGCGCATCGCGGGCCGCATCCAGGGCGTGACGGAGGAGACCACGACCGGCGTCCTCCGCCTGTACCAGCTCGCCGAGCAGGGCAAGCTCCTGTTCCCCGCGATCAACGTCAACGACTCCGTCACGAAGAGCAAGTTCGACAACAAGTACGGCATCCGCCACTCGCTCCCGGACGGCATCAACCGGGCCACGGACGTCCTCATCGGCGGCAAGGTCGCCGTCATCTGCGGGTACGGCGACGTCGGCAAGGGCGCCGCGGAGGCGCTTCGCGGTCAGGGCGCTCGCGTCATCGTGACGGAGATCGACCCGATCTGCGCCCTCCAGGCCGCAATGGACGGCTATCAGGTGGCCCGTTTGGAGAGCGTCCTCGGCGAGGGCGACATCTTCATCACGACGACGGGCGGCAAGGACATCATCATGGCCGAGCACATGGCCGCGATGAAGGACAAGGCCATCGTGGGCAACGTGGGCCACTTCGACAACGAGATCGACATGGCCGGCCTCGCGAAGTGGCCGGGCGTCCGGAAGATCGAGATCAAGCCGCAGGTCCACGAGTGGGTCTTCCCGGCCGAGGAGCAGGACGGCCAGTCGGCACGCGAGGGCGGCGCCGGGCGCGGAGAGCACTCGATCATCGTCCTGTCGGAGGGTCGTCTCCTGAACCTGGGCAATGCGACCGGCCACCCCTCGTTCGTCATGAGCAACTCGTTCGCCAACCAGACGATCGCCCAGATCGAGCTCTGGACCAAGCACGGACAGCCGGAGGCCGAGCGCGAATACGAGAAGAAGGTCTACGTCCTCCCGAAGATCCTCGACGAGAAGGTCGCACGACTTCACCTCGACGCCCTCGGCGTCGAGCTCACGGAGCTGACGAAGGACCAGGCTGAGTACCTGGGCCTCGACGTGGCCGGCCCGTACAAGTCTGACCACTACCGCTACTGATCGGCGTGGAAGAGATGCGGACCGAGGAAGCCTCCGGCGAATCCGCTCCCGGCGCGCCGGGCGCAAGCGGAGCCGGGGACGGGGGGACGACGGCGCCGGCTCCGCGGAAGCGGTGGCCCGCCGGGAAGACGATCGTGATTGCGGCCGTCGTACTCGCACTTGCGCTCGGCGGCGGCGCGTTCGCGGCCCTGTGGCCGCACGCCACGTCGATCGGGTCCGAGGCCGGTACAGCGGTCCGGAGCCAGCCGGGCGCGGTGTTCCCCGTGGTCCAGCCGGCGACGGCCGTCACGGCTCCGGTAGCGGACGCCACGGAGGTCAACCCTGCCGCGCCTGTCACGGTGACCGCGAAGAACGGAACCCTCGACAACGTGAGCCTGAGGTCCTCGACCGGCGATGACGTGGAGGGAACGCTCGGATCGGGCCGCACGGTCTGGACGTCCACGGGCCAGCTCACCTTCAACAGGACCTACACGCTGAGCTACACGACCCTCGATGCTGCAGGGCGCACGACGACGGCGACGTCGACGTTCAAGACCGTCTCGACTGCCAATGAGGCCGACGCGGCGATGTACCCGCTCGACGGGATGAGCGTCGGCGTCGCGCAGCCGATCCAGCTCACCTTCAGCGAGCCGGTCAAGAACAAGAAGGCCGTCGAGAAGGCCATCACGATCACGTCCACCTCGGGACAGACGGGCGCGTTCCACTGGTTCAGCGACACCGTGGTCCGTTACCGCCCCGAGCAGTTCTGGGCCGCTCACAGCACCATCAGCGTCAAGATGGACCTGTTCGGGGTGGACCTCGGGAACGGCCAGATCGGGAACTTCTCGAAGACGGACACGGTGCACATCGGAGACAAGCGCACCGCCGTCGCCGATGCCCAGGCCCACACCTTCACCGGCTACGTCAACGATCAGCCAGTCCAGACCTGGCCCGCAACGCTGGGCGACACCCGCTTCCCTTCGGCCAAGGGCTTCCTCGTGCTCATGGAGAAGCAGCGCAAGGCGCACTTCGTTGCCGCCTCGATCGGCCTGAAGCCCGGTGACCCCGCCAACTACGGGGAGCTCGACGTCGAGTACGCGACCCGTCTCACCCCGAGCGGCGAGTTCATCCACCAGGCCACCGACACGGCGTTGCCATATCTCGGAGTGGCGAACGTCTCCCACGGCTGCATCGGCCTCGGGCCCGACGGCGCGTCATGGGTCTTCAACAACATGACGACTGGCGACGTCGTCCAGGTCGTCAACACCGCAGGCGACTTCGCGAACTTCAACGACGGCTTCGGAGACTGGAACATCCCGTGGTCCCAGTACGCGAACGGCTGAGGTCGCAATTCCCGCTCTTCCGGGCCGTTCCGAGCCGATAACGCTTCGGCCACAGGGCGGCCTACTTCCGGTCGGCGACAGGTGGGACCGGCTACCGTGGGACAGAGGACAGACCACACTCGGGTCCGCCTGCGTCGCGGGCCCATGAAGCTTCGAGCGGATGATGCATGTGACGGAAGACAGGCGTGACCTCGAGCCGGAGGTGAACCTGGACGATTCCCAGGACACCGAAGAGCCGGCCTTCGACTGGATGCGGCCTTCCGGGCGCCGCTCCGCCACTGACAGTGCCGCTCCCCGCCGGGACGGTGCTGGGCAGGACGAGAGCGCTGCGCAGAACGACAGTGCGCTCAGGAACGACAGCGCAGCCAGGAACGACAGCGCAGCCAGGAACGACAGCGCAGCCAGGAACGACACCGCAGTCAGGAATGAAAGTGCGCTCAGGAACGACAGCGCAGTCAGGAACGACACCGCGCTGCAGAACGAGAACAGCACTGCACCGCAGGAGAAGGCGTCCCGAGAGCCCGTGGCGGAGCCGCTAGCCGACCGCCGGGAGCCGTCGCCGACGTCTGCGCTCCAGATGCGCCCGCCCGAGGACGAGGTCCGGCGTCGGACGGCGCAGCGCGAGGCTGCCGCTCAGGCCAAGCCGGTGGCCCCGCGGGTGCTGCAGGTCCTCATGGCGATCTTCCTGCCGTTCCTTCTGCTCATAGCTGCCGTGCGGGTCGTCGCGACGCCCGCGTTCCTGTGGCTCGAGTACTTCCGCCCGGGCTTCCCGGGCGACGGCTACGGCTTCTCGATGGACGACCGCCTCACGTACGGCTCGTACGCCGTGGACTACCTTTCCAACTTCGCGGGCCGACGCTATCTGGGAGACCTGGTCCAGTCCTCGGGAGCGCCTCTGTTCACGGATGCCGAGGTCAGCCATATGGCGGACGTGAAGTCCGTCATCTTCATCGCCTACGCCGCGGGCCTTGTGCTCCTCGCGTTCTTCGTCGTCGCGTTCCTCGTGCTCCGGAAGCGGCCTGGCGCATTTGCCCGGGGCCTGTTCGCGGGGGCCATTGTCACGTTCCTGATCGTGGCGGGCCTCGCCGTCCTCGCGTTCCTGGGCTGGGAGCAGTTCTTCACGGACTTCCACCGCATCTTCTTCTCGAAGGGCAACTGGACATTCCAGCTGTCCGACACGCTCATCAGGCTGTTCCCGTCGGAGTTCTGGGTGGATGCCGCGATCGTGATCGGTGTCCTGACTCTCCTCGTGAGCTCGCTCATCATCATCTTCGCGTGGCCCATCAAGAGGAAGGCCCCGGCGCCGGAGACCCGCGCGTCGCGCAGCGAGGCCGCCTAGGGACGTGCTGGGAGCGGCACGCCCCCGTGGGCAGCCGCTCCCTCAGGAGCAGACGTCCCTCAGGAGCAGCCGTCCCTCAGGAGTAGAGCGCCTCGACCTCGTCGTGGCACTCCGCGAGGATGGCGTCGCGCTTGAGCTTGAGGGACGGGGTGAGGTTCCCGCCCTCGATGCTCGGCGAGATTCCGACGACGGCGAACTTGCGGATGCTCTCGGCGCGCGAGACGAGTGCGTTGGCGGAGTCGACGGCGGCCTGCAGCTCGTCCAGGACCTCGGGATCGGTCGCGGCCGCGTCGGCGTCCAAGGTGCGGCCGCGCTCCCGGCACCATGAGGCAAGCCCGTCGCGGTCCAGGACGATGAGGGCCGCGACGAACGGCCGCCCCTCTCCGACCACGACCGCATGCTCGACGAGCGAGCTCTCCCGGACCGTCTCCTCGAGTGGCTCGGGTGCCACGTTCTTGCCTCCGGCTGTCACGAGCACGTCCTTCTTGCGCCCGATGATCGTGAGGAAGCCGTCCTCATCGAGGCGTCCGAGGTCGCCGGTGGGGAAGTAGACGCCGTCCGCCTGGTCGTCCGAGTGGGCCTCGTTCCCTTCGTCCGAGGACCCGTGGTAGCCCGCGAAGACGCCGATGCCTCTCACGAGGACCTCGCCGTCGTCGGCAATCTTCACGGAAGTGCCGGGGATGGGCCGGCCGACGGTGCCCACGCGCACGGCGTCGACGGTGTTGACGGTGCACGGGCCCGTCGTCTCAGTGAGCCCGTAGCCTTCGAGCACGGGAACCCCCACGCCCCGGAAGAAGTGCGCGAGCTGCGGGCTCAGCGCTCCACCGCCGCTCACTGTGGTCTCGAGCGCGCCGCCGAACACAGAGCGCAGGCGCGCGTACACGAGGCGGTCGAACACGGCGTGCTTGAGCCGGAGGCCGCGGCTCGGACCCTCGCCGCGGCCTGCGGCGGCGTCGTCGAGCGAAGCCGAGTATTCGCGTGCCACGGCGGCCGCTCGGGTGAAGACGCCGGACCTTCCCGAGCGGACGGCCTGTTCCCGGGCCCCCGCGTAGACCTTCTCGAAGATGCGCGGCACGCCCAGCAGGAAGGTGGGCCGGAAGCTCCGCAGGGTCGAGAGCAGGTCGTTGGGGCTGCTGTACGCGACCGTGACGCCGGCGGCGAGGCACACCACCTGGACGGCGTGGGCGAGCACGTGGGCGAGCGGAAGGAACATGACGGTACGCGCGTCGGGGGACGCGAGCGGCACGGGCAGGTGTGGGATGAGGTTGTCCGCGAGGTCCACGAAGTTCGCGTGCGTGATGACGCAGCCCTTGGGGCGGCCGGTGGTGCCGGAGGTGTAGACGATCGTCGCAGGGGTGCGGAGTCCCGCCGCAACCCGGTGCCGTTCGAGCTCGGCGTCGCTCACGCCCTGGCCCGGCCCGGCGAGGCTGCTGAGCGTCGCGCCCTCACCGTCCAGGGCGAGGGACGTGATCTGGATGAAGCGTTCGGCGAGCTCGGCCGAGCCCTCGATGACGCCCGAGACCATCGGCACCAGCCCAGGCGCGGCGAAGACCCGCCGGGCGCCGGAGTCCCGGAGGATCCATTCGATCTGGGCCGGTGAGTCCGTCTCATAGACAGGGACGGTCGCGCCGCCCGCGTACCATACGGCGAAGTCGGCGAGCGTCCACTCGTAGCTGCTGGGGGCGAGGATCGCGACCCGGTCGCCGACCCCGAGGCCCCCCGCGACGAGTCCCTTTGCGAGCCAGCGGACGTCCGCGAGGAACTCGGCCGCCGTGATCCGGCGCCGGGACGTCCCCTCGCGCAGTGCGTAGACGGGGCGTTCGGGGGACGCGGCGGCGCGCTCCAGGAGGAGATCGGTGACGTTGGTGCCCTCGGGGCGGGGCGGCGCGAGGAGCGGCGTGCCGGACTCGGTGCGCGCGGCGACGTCCCGCGTTGAAGCGTCCACAGCGCCCTGCCTTCCGTCGGCCTCGGTCATGCCCATTCTGCCCGCCTCACACCCAGCTCGGCATCCACATGTGCATGCGCCAGTCGAGATACGTGATGGTCTCAGCGGTCCAGATCGGCATGAAGTAGGCCGAGACCGCCACGACGAGGACGAGGTACACGCCGACCCCGAGGAACCCTGCCTGCCGTCGCCACGGCGGGTCCGTGGGCCTGCCGAGGATGTGTCCGAGCACGTACGCGAGGACGAGGATGAAGAACGGTTCGAACGAGACCTCGTAGAACGCGAACATCGTGCGCTCGGGGTACATGAACCACGGCAGGTACCCGGCAGCCACGCCGCACAGCAGCCCGCCCGCACGCCAGTCCCGGCGCCCAGCCCAGAGGAGGACGGCGATCGCGAGGGCGATCGTCCCGGCCCACCAGATGAGGGGGTTGCCGACGGAGAGGATGGCCAAGCTGCAGCGGTCCGCGCCGCAGCCGCTGGGCTCGACGTAGTAGAACGACGTCGGGCGGCCCTGGACGAGCCAGCTCCACGGGCTCGCAGCGTAGGGGTGGCTCTCGCTCAGGCCCGTGTGGAACGCGTACGCCTCGAGGTGATAATGGGCGAGCGAGCGCAGCGATGCGGGAACCCAGGACCATGTGGGATCCGGGTTGGCGTCGGCCCAGTGGCGGAAATATGCGTCCGAGGAGAGGAACCAGCCGGTCCACGTCGAGAGGTACACGACGCCGCCCACAATGACAATGCTCGCGAAGGCGAGCGGAGCGTCGCGCACGACGGCGGCCGGCAGCCAGGCGCGGATGCCCGCCGTGCGGCGGGCGCTCGCATCCCAGAGGACCGTGAGCAGCCCGAACGCGAGGACGTACGCGAGGCCCGACCACTTGACCCCGACCGCGCAGCCGATGCAGACCCCCGCGGCGATGCGCCACCAGCGAATCCCGAGCCAGGGGCCGGCAGCGAGGGCGGTCGCGGGGATCCGCCCGCTCGGCAGGGCCGACGCGGCGAGCCGTGCCGCGAGCCGTCGTCGCCCGTCCTCGCGGTCCTTGAGGAGCGCGCAGAAGGCCGCAAGCAGCCAGAACGAGAGGAAGATGTCCAAGATCCCGATGCGCGACATCGTGATGTCGTGGCCGTCGACGGCGAGCAGGAGGCCCGCTGTTCCCGCGAGGACGGGGGAGCGGAAGAGTTTGTACGCGGCCCACGCGACGAGCGCGACGGAGAGCGTCCCGAACAGGGCGGAGGAGAACCTCCAGCCGAACGAGCTCGACGGCCCGAAGAGCCACATGCCGAACGCGATCATCCACTTGCCCAAGGGCGGGTGCACTACGTATTCGGGCGAGGACAGGATGCCGCTGAAGTTCCCCGTGACGAACAGGGAATTGGCGTTGTCGCTCCAGTTCTTCTCGAAGCCGAAATGCAGGTAGGAGTAGGCGTCCTTGACGTAGTAGGTCTCGTCGAAGATGAGGGAGTGCGGGGTGCCCAGGTTCACGAAGCGGAGGACGCCCGCCACGACGGCGCACGCGAGCGGGATAGACCAGTACAGCGTTCGTTCGAGGCGCGGCCAATCGCGCCAGCGGTCGAGGGGACCGAGGAGCCGTTCGCGCAGCTCGGCGGCCGTCTGGGCAGCGGGGGGCCGAGGGGCGACCCACCGGCGGCGGGTGTTCCAGCCGAGCTGCGGCTCGCGGGTGTCGGTGGCGGCGCTCATCCCGGCCCATGCTACCGGCGTAGTCTGAGCGGGTGCGTGAATCAGAGCCGGACCGCGGGCGTGTGGTCCTCGCGGCGACCCCGATCGGCAATCTGGGCGACGCGAGCCGTCGGCTGGTGGAGCTCCTCGGCGAGGCGGACGTGATCGCCGCCGAGGACACCCGCCGGCTGCACCGCCTCGTCCAGGGCCTTGGCGTCCAGCCGGGCGGCCGCGTCCTGAGCTATCACGAGCACAATGAGGCATCGAAGACCCCTGAGCTCCTCGACGAGGTGCGGGCTGGCCGGACGGTGCTCCTCGTGACGGACGCCGGGATGCCGAGCGTGTCCGATCCGGGCTATCGGCTCGTCGAGGCCGCCATTGCCGAGGGGCTCACTGTGACAGCGGTGCCGGGGCCGTCGGCGGTTCTCACCGCGCTCGCGCTTTCGGGGCTGCCGACTGACCGCTTCTGCTTCGAGGGCTTCCTGCCGCGGAAGGCGGGGGAGCGGGCCGCGCGGCTGGCGGACCTGGGGGGCGAGCGCCGGACCATGGTCTTCTTCGAGGCTCCGCACCGTCTCCCGGTGATGCTCAGGGCGGTCGCGGATTCCTTCGGCCCCGAGCGGCCCGTCGCCGTCTGCCGCGAGCTGACCAAGACGTACGAGGAGGTACTGCGGGGCACGGCCGGCGAGCTGGCCGCGTGGGCCGAGTCGGAGGAGGTGCGGGGCGAGATCGCCGTCGTCGTCGGTGGCGCGGCCGAGACGGAGCCCGCGAGTGCCGAGGACCTCGTGGACGCCGTCAACCGCCTCGTGGCGGACGGCGCGCGGCTCAAGGACGCCGTGACGGCCGTCGCGGCGGACGCCCGGGCCAGCAAGCGCGAGCTCTACGCCGCCGTGCTGGCCTCCCGCTAAATCCGTCGCTCGATCTCGGAGGCTCTCCCTTGGAATGACGGGGAAGTTGACTGTGCACTCGCACAGGAGCCTTCCGGAGTTGTCGTGCACGCGTGCGTAGACACCTGCGGGGTATGAGCCTAGCGTTGAACAGGAACCCAGGGGCCCGAAGGTGAGTCCCGCACGGCGAAAGGAGCCGAGATGTCTGACAACACCAAGAATGTCACTCCCGAGCGCGAGCAGGAACTTCTCGCGAAGGTCCCCACCGGCCTTCTCATCAATGGCGAGTGGCGCGATGCGACCGGCGGCAAGACGTTCGCCGTCGAGGACCCTGCGACCGGAAAGACCCTTCTCGAAATCGCCGACGCCACGAGCGAGGACGCGGTTGCCGCCCTCGATGCGGCCGACGCCGTCCAGGCCTCGTGGGCCCGCACGGCGCCGCGAGAGCGCGCCGAGATCCTCCGGCGCGCGTTCGATCTCGTGACCCAGCGGGCCGACGACTTCGCCCTCCTCATGACGCTCGAGATGGGCAAGCCCCTGGCCGAGTCGCGCGGCGAGGTCACGTACGGCGCCGAGTTCCTGCGGTGGTTCTCCGAAGAGGCCGTGCGCGACTACGGCCGGTACGTCACGACCCCGGAGGGCAAGAACAAGATCCTCGTCCAGCGCAAGCCGGTCGGCCCCTGCCTCCTCATCACCCCGTGGAACTTCCCGCTCGCGATGGCGACCCGCAAGATCGCCCCCGCGGTCGCCGCCGGCTGCACGATGGTCGTCAAGCCCGCCAAGTTCACCCCGCTCACGACGCAGCTCTTCGCCGCCGTCATGCAGGAGGCGGGCCTCCCGGCCGGCGTCCTGAACATCGTGTCGTCGTCGTCCGCCTCTGGCATCTCGGGCCCGCTCATGAAGGACTCCCGCCTGCGCAAGGTCTCGTTCACGGGCTCGACGCCGGTGGGCCGTCGCCTCATCGCCGACGCCGCCCAGAACGTCCTGCGCACGTCGATGGAGCTCGGCGGCAACGCGCCGTTCATCGTGTTCGAGGACGCGGACCTGGACAAGGCCGTCGAGGGCGCGATGGCCGCCAAGATGCGCAACATGGGCGAGGCCTGCACCGCCGCCAACCGGTTCCTCGTCCAGGAGTCGGTCGCGGAGGAGTTCACCCGCAAGTTCTCCGAGGCGATGGCCGCCCTCAAGACCGGCCGCGGCACGGAGGCCGACTCCAAGGTCGGCCCGCTCATCGATGGCGGCGCCCGGAAGGACGTCCACGCGCTCGTGACGGAGGCCGTGGAGGCCGGCGCCCGTGTGGCGACCGGCGGCGCCCCGCTCGAGGGCGACGGCTACTTCTACGCCCCGACCGTCCTCGCGGACGTCCCGAACGACGCCGAGATCCTCAAGAACGAGATCTTCGGTCCTGTCGCCCCGATCACGACGTTCAGCACCGAGGAGGATGCCATCCGGCTCGCGAACGCGACCGAGTATGGCCTCGCCTCGTACCTCTACACCCGCGACTACGCCCGGATGTTCCGGGTCGCGGAGCAGATCGAGTACGGCATGGTCGGCTTCAACGCGGGCGTCATCTCGAACGCGGCCGCCCCGTTCGGCGGCGTCAAGCAGTCCGGACTCGGCCGCGAAGGCGGTGCCGAGGGCATCGCGGAGTACACGACGACTCAGTACATCGGCATCGCGGACCCGTACGCGGGCTAGGGCTGGCCGCCTCAGTCTCCCGGACGCCTCAGCCGTCCGAGCCTGGCCCTCGCCGCACTCGCGGCGGGGGCCAGTCGCTTGATGGCAGGCCGCACGCGCTTGAGCAGGGGCGAGACGGCGCTGATGACCACCTCCCGGGTGCGGGCGCGCGCCGTGCGGAACGCGCGCCGGATTCCGTGGCTGGGCCTCGCGAAGGCTGACGGCGGAAGGACGGCGATGCGTGCCCGGGCCAGCGGCGATCGTACGGCGCGGCCCGCGCGGGCGACGGCGGCGAGGGCCTCGCGAGCCGCGGCGTCGTCGGGCGTGTAGCCGGGCCGGCCGTACTCGTGGCGTTCGTATTCGCCCGTGAGTGTCGCGAGTGCGCCCCGGAGGCTTACGCCCTCGGAGGAGCGGCCGTCGTCGGCGCCGTCCCATCGCTCGAGCCGCCTCGCATAGCTGCGCGGGGTGTCGGCGGGGTCGGCGGGGAGGCCGTGGTCGAGGCCGAGGGCCTCGAGCTCCTCCCACATCCCCTCCACGCCGCGCCTGAGGCGGCGGCGCCGCTGCATTGCGCGGATGGCCGCGGGGAGGATGACGAGTGCCGCGAGCAGTGCCGCCCCGAGCGCGACCCCGGTGGTCTCGGTCCGGGCTTCGGCCGAGGTCGCGGCCGCCGGGTGGGAGGCGGCAGCGCTCGGAGTGGGGGTCGCGGCCTTGGGAACCGCGCTGGGCCGCGCGGCGTCGTTCGGGTTGTCGAGGTTGGTGCTGGTCCCCGCAGGGGCGTCGGTCTGGGCGTAGGCGGGCACCGACCCGCGGGACGGCGTCGGCTCGAAGGGCACCCAGCCGAGGCCTTCGAAGTAGAGCTGAGGCCACGCGTGCGCGTCGCGGGCGTCCACCTGGTACTCGGGCAGCGAGCCCAGCCCGGCCACGGCCACGGTGGCCCCGGTCGGGTGTCCGGGCGCGAAGCCCACGGCGATCCGGCTGGGGATGCCGACGAGGCGCGCCATGACGGCCATCGCTGCGGCGAAGTGGATGCAGTAGCCCGACTTCTTCTCGAGGAACTTCTCGAGGACGTCCATGCCCGTGCCGTCATAGCCCTGCTGCACCGGCGCCTGCTCCGAGTAGGTGAAAGTGCGGAGATATGCCTGGATCGCGAGCGCCTTCGTGTACGCCGTCGTCGCGTCCTTGGTGATCGTCGTCGCCGTCGTCCGCACAAGGCTCGGGACGTTGCTGGGGACGGCGGAGGTTTCGAGCCCGATCCCGCGGGGCCGGGTGCGGGCCGCTGCGAGTTCCGCGGGCGTGAGGGTGGGAGCCACGGAACGGACGACATAGTTCTGGCCTAGGCTCGCGCCGGGATCGCCCTTGATGCTGAGGTTGAGCGGATCCCAGCCCATCCGACCCTGCACGCCGGAGACCGAGACTGGCGCATAGGGGACCGGGAGGTACGGGCTCGTGAAATTCCCGGTCGAGATGACCGTGGTCGTCGTGGTGAGCTGCGCGGTCTGGACCGTGTCGGTTCCGATGGCGCTCAGATCGTACCGCCGCTGGTCATCGCGGTTGTCGGGCCCCCACGTGCTTCCCTCGAAGGAGTCGACGGTCGTGGTCTGCAGGTAGACGGGCTGGTTCGAGTCCGTCGCGTAGCGGATGATCCCCACGCCCTGACCGCCCCTGAGATCGCTGCCGAGGCTGATGAACGGGTTGAGACCGACGTTCTGGCCGAAGTACTTGAGCCGCGAACCCTCTGGAAACGCTCCGCTGTCGAAGCCGGGGACGAGCGCCGGCAGGACGAGGGCGCCTCCCACGACCACGGCCACGAGCGTGATGACGCGCGACGGCGAGACCGCGGCTCCCGCCGGACGCGCAGTCCTCGGTCCGGGATCGTGGGCGGACACCACGTCGGCGCGTGCGAGCGCGAGCGCTGCGAGGTAGGCCGCGCCGCCGAGCGCGAAGCCCCACACCCCAGGGCCCTCGGTCTTGAGGAGCGCGGGCACGGCGAGCACGGAGAGCGGCGCGACGCCCGCGACGGCGGGCATGCGGCACGCGACGCCGATCGCCTCGCCGATGAGCGCCGTGAGGCCGAGGGCCCCCGCGAGGAGCGCGACGATGCCGACGTTCGGTGATGCGGGGACGGCCTCGAACGAGATCGTGTTCCATGCCTCGTCGAGGGCTTCCCGTGCACCCTCGATTGTCTGGGCGGTGGGAAGGAATCCGAGCAGGGTCGTGTCGCGGAGGAACATGCTGCTGACGGCCAACGCCCACGCTACGAGGCCCACGATCGACGGCACGACGTGCGGCGCCCGCACGAGGCGCGCGGCCGCGACCGCTATCCCGGTTGCGAAGACGACCACGACGGTCGGGTACAGCCACGCCCAGCTGCGCAGCACGCCGTCGTACGAGATCGCGGCGCCCACGACGGATGTGGCGAGCAGCAGGCCGACGGCGGCCTGTCGCCAGGCCAGGGGACGCGGGTCGGGCAGGAAGGACCGGGTCTGGCGTCGTGGCGGCCGCCCCGCGGGCAGGCCGGGCGTCGGCGGGGCAGGGGCACTCGTCACCACGGGAGGACCTCGGCTGTGAGGGCGAGCCACGCGGCATCGATCCGGGTTGAAGGGGTCGCTTCGACCGCGAACCAGCCGGCTGAGCGCAGCACCTCGACGGCGCCGCGGCAGGCGCCCGGATGGTCGGAGACCACGAGCGCGAGAGCACGCTCGGCAACCGTGCCCGCGGGCGCGAGGACGCGCGCGTCGTCGGCGGTCGTCCGGCCGAGGACGGCGACGATCGGGCCCCGCTGGCCGTGCGCCTCGAGCCGGTCGAGCAGCAGGTCGCCGAAGCCGTCGCCCGTGTGCGGCCCAGAGGTGCCGTTCTCGCGCCCTCGGGGCAGGATCGCCGCGAGGCCCTCCGCCACCGCGGCAAGGCCCGTGCGGCCCGAGTACTCGGGGGCGTCCGGCCCGGACGACGACGGCGAGTGCGAGAGCGCGAGGCTCCCGTCCGTGTCGAGCAGGCGGAGCGAGTAGTCGAGGTCGGCGAGGTGGGCCGCGACGGACATGGCGGCCGTGACTGCCCACTCGAACTCGGGCGGACCCGGCGCCCACTCTCCCGTCGGCGTCGGCCTTCCGGCCACAACGGGGAACGCGCCCCGTCGAAGATCGAGGATGATGGTCGCCTCAGGGGAAGTGGCCGACTCCTCCTGACGGACCATGAGCTGGCCATGCCGGGCGGTCGCTGCCCAGTGGACCCGCCGCATGGGGTCTCCATGGCGGTATTCGCGGGTCATCACATCGTCCTCGGCAGGATTCGCCTGCATCCGGGTTGCGATGACTCCCTCGATTCCGCGGAGGCCCGAGAGGACGGACGCCGCGAGCGGGACGGGCGCCGGAGTGACCGTGAGGAGGGTTCCATCGTCTATCCGCGTGCGCTGCTCGGTCACGCCGAACACGTCGGAAGAGCGCGCTTCGACCGGACCGAGGACGAAGAGGCCCCGGTGCGGGCATGAGAGCTGGTAGCGGTAGCGGCTGACGCCGTCGGCCCCCACCGTCCGGCCCGGGTAGGCGAAGTCGGGACCCGTGCCGAGCGTGGAGGGGAGCTGCTCTGCCATGGACATGCGGCCCACGAGGGCCCCGGTGTGACTGATGGCGAGGTGGACCTCGGCCCGCTGTCCAGCCTCGACGACCGGCGGCTCGGTTGAGCGCTCGACCGTCAGCCCGGGCCGGAACAGCCGCGTCGAGATCCAGGCTGCGGCGGGGACGAGCAGGAGGAAGACCGAGAGGTGGAGGAGGTCCCGGCGCCCCATGGCCTGAGCGGCGAGAAGGACGACCGCCCCAGTGATCACGAATCCCCAGCCGGCGCTTGTGAGGCGTCCCTGCCGCAGTGCACGAGGGGCGGCCATGGCTGGTCAGGCCTGCCGGCGAAGGCGGCCGGCACCGTCGGACGGGAGCGGCACGGTGGCGATGAGTGCTTCCAAGACGCCCGCCACGGACAGCCCGGCTGCTGCAGCCCTGCGCTCGAGGATCAGCCGGTGGACGAGCACGGTGGGGGCCATGGCCGCGACGTCGTCGGGCAGCACGAAGTCGCGGCCGTCAAGCGCGGCCCGTGCCTTGGCCGCACGGAGGAGCTGCAGGACCGCGCGGGGGCTCGCCCCGAGCCGGATCCTCTCGCTCGTGCGGGTCGCTCGGCCCAGGGCGACAGTGAATTCCTTGACGGGGTCGGAGACGTAGACCGCCTTGACGGCCTGGATCATCGCCGCGACATCGGAGGCCTCCGCGACGGGCTCGACCGAGACCAGCGGGGACTCCGACTGGTGGCTCTCGAGCATCTCGATCTCGGCGGCCTCGTCGGGGTAGCCCATCGATATGCGCGCCATGAAACGGTCGCGCTGCGCCTCAGGGAGCGGGTACGTCCCCTCCATCTCGATCGGGTTCTGGGTCGCTATGACCATGAACGGCTCGCTCAGCCCATACGACGTCCCGTCAACCGTGACCTGATGCTCCTCCATGCATTCGAGGAGGGCTGATTGGGTCTTCGCGGATGCGCGGTTGATCTCGTCGCCGATCACGATGTTGGCGAAGACGGCGCCCGGCCGGAACTCGAACTGGCGGGTGGCCTGGTTGTAGATCGACACGCCCGTGACGTCACTCGGCAGGAGGTCCGGCGTGAACTGGATCCGGCTCACCGAACAGTCGATGGTCCGCGCGATTGATTTCGCGAGCATGGTCTTGCCCACGCCGGGAACGTCCTCGACAAGCAGGTGGCCTTGGGCGAGCAGCACGGTGAGCGCGATGCGTGAGGCCTCCGCCTTGCCGTCGATCACCCGGTCCACCGAGGCGAGGATGTTTTCGCACAGCTCGCGGAAGCGGCCGGCGGCCATGGGCGCTGACGGAGGGGCCGCTCTGCGCGGCGTGAGGGCCGTCGGCGCGGCGTGGTGCACGTCCATGCATTCCCCCTGGGCCGGTGGGAGTGTGAACACTGACGAGACGTCCGTCACACCTCTGTCCAGTCCACGTTACCCTCAACACCGACCTTCGACCCCTCCGATTCTGTGACCTCGCTGTGACCCTTATTTTGTCGGACGGCAGTGGGAGGCTCTCCTCATGGGGGAGGAATCGGGGGATCGCCGGGAAGACGGGGGCCCGACACCGGTCGATGGCGCTGGGGTGGGCGACGGCGCTGGGCTGGGCGACGGCGCTGGGCTGGGTGACGGCGCTGGGCTGGGCGACGAGTCTTCTGTCGCCGAAGCCCGCTTCCAACATGAGGCCCGAGCCCTCTTCGTCGACTCCTTGGTGACGACTGTTCGCGGACTCGAGTTCGTGGAGTCGCGGGTGCATGCCTTGAGATTGAAGGCTGTCGCTGCCCTGCATACAGAGCTCCGACGGGCGGCGGCCAGTCGAGCCGAGGCGGGCGGTGCGGCGTCGACGACGGCAGCTGAGGTCGCCGCGGCCCTCAACGTCTCGCAGCGCACGGGCCGGGCCCTGGTGGAGGAGGCCTTGATGCTGACCGATCCAGGGCTGGCGCCGGTGCTCGATGCGATGGAAGACGGGCGGATCGACCGCCGTCGCGCGCGGGCCGTGATGGAGCAGGCGTGCGTTCTGCCAGCCGGAAAGGACGCGGATTTCTGCGCCGCCGCAGTCGACCTCGCCTGCCCGGACGACGGCGGACGCGCGCCGAGTCCCGGCGCCTTCGCCCGCCGCCTGAGGCGCCTCGCGGAGGAGTACCACGATGAACCGTTGGCCTCGCGGAAGGATCTCGCAGCTTCCTTCAGGAGGGTTGAGGTCGAGCCTGCGAAGGATGGGATGTGCTGGATCACGGCCCACCTTCCCGTCGAGGTCGGTGCAGCGATCGACACGCGTCTCGAAGCCCTCGCGAGATCCTTGCAGGGGGAGGGAGAGGCACGGGGGATCGGCCAGTTGCGCGCCGACGTCTTTCGCGACCTGCTCGTCGGCGCGCAGCTACCTCGCGATTCTGCCCGGAAGCCCGGTGCAAGAGCCGCTCGGCCGGAATTCGAGAACGGCAATTCGTGTACCGGGGAGCTGCACGTCGCGGGCGTGAGGACGGAAGTGGTTGTCACGGTTCCGGCCCGGACCCTCTCGGGCGAGGCAGAGACCCCGGGAGAGATCTTGGGGTATGGGCCGGTCGATGCGCCGGCTGCCCGGCTGCTCGCAGCAGAGGCGGCAACGTGGACCACCATGTACGTCGATCCCGGGTCGGGCGCGCCGTTGGCTCTCGGACGGAAACGCTACGCGCCCTCGCTCGCGATCCGGCGGTTCCTCGGGGCACGGGACAAGACCTGTCGCTTTCCCGGGTGCGACAAGCCGGCGTCCGCCACAGAAGCCGACCACACCGAAGAATGGCACCAGGGTGGCGTCACCGACGTCGCCAACCTGGCGCTCCTCTGCCGCGAGCACCATCGCCTCAAGAGCCTGGGCATCTGGAAGCTGCGGCAGGTGGGGCGAGAGGAGCCGATGAGGACCGACAGGCCGCCCGACGCGGTCACAGGGTCCGAGTCAGGCACCGGGGATCCACCGGCGCGGGAGGCTCCGGCCTGCGAGGCGCCCCGTGAAGTTCCGGACCGCGAGGTTCCGGCCTGCGAGGTTCCGGACCGTGAGGTTCGGGCCTGCGAGGTTCGGGCCCGCGAGGTTCCGGCGCGTGTACTTCCGGCCCGAGTGACCCCGGACGAGAGTGCTGCTCCGACCGGCGTTCTCGAGTGGATCTCGCCGACCGGTCGGCGATACGTCACGCACCCGGAGTCGGACGCCCCGCCGCCCTTCTGAGGCGGCAGGCTGAGGTGGCAGGCTGAGGCGGCAGGCTGAGGCGGCAGGCTGAGGCGGCAGGCTGAGGCGGCAGACCGGTGGCGGATGTGACACCGCGCGCGTCCTAGAGTGGAAGCCATGTGTGCATCTCTCCCGCCCGCTGCCTACCGCTTGAACGAGACCGACGACGGGCACGCCGGCACGGTGAGCGCGGACACGGTGAGCGCCGGCACTGTGAGCGCCGGCACTGTGAGCGCCGGCACCGTGAGCGCCGAGGTGCGTCCGGTCCACGATGAGAAGGGTCGGAAGCGGCGGATGGAGTACCCGCCTGCGCCGGAGCCGCTGCCGGTCCCCGTGATCGACAACCACACACACCTGAACTTCCGGGACGGACTCGTTGAAGTGGGGGTCCGGGAGGCGCTTGACGCCGCCGAGGCAGTGGGCGTGCACCGTGCCGTGCAGGTCGGCTGCGACCTTCCCTCGTCGCGCTTCACGGTCGAGGCGCTCGACGCCGACGCCCGCCTCCTCGGGGCGGTCGCTCTGCACCCGAACGACGCTCCCGAGTACGCCCGGCGGGGGGAGTTCGAGTCGGCGCTCGCCGAGATCGAGGAACTCGCCGCACACCCCCGCGTCCGGGCGATCGGCGAGACGGGGCTCGACTACTTCCGGACGCACGGCGAAGCCCTGAAGGTCCAGCACGAGTCGTTCCGTCGGCATATCGACATCGCCAAGCGGCTGGGCCTGACCCTGCAGATCCACGACCGCGACGCGCATGACGACGTCCTCCGCATCCTCGGAGAGGAGGGGGCGCCGGAGCGCGTGGTCTTCCACTGCTTCTCGGGGGACGAGGAACTGGCCAGGACCTGCAACGAGAACGGGTGGTTCCTCTCGTTCGCGGGCACCCTCACGTTCAAAAACGCCGAGAACCTGCGCCGGGCGATAGCGATCGCCGAGCCCACCCGGATCCTGGTCGAGACTGATTCGCCGTTCCTCACCCCGCACCCGTTCCGAGGCCGCCCCAACGCGAGCTACATGGTCCCGTACACGGTTCGTGGCATGGCAGAAGTCCTCGGCGCCGACCTCTCGGAGCTGTGCACGCGCCTCGGGGACAACACCGTCGAGGCCTACGGCAGCTGGGACTGAAGTCTCGGCTTGTGTGGCCGAACTGTAATCTTCGCTTGCTCCTTTGTAACGCTTCGATTACGCTCAGTTCCCAGTAGCCGGGGTCGGGGAAGGCCCGCGGACGAGTTGAACCCCGTGCAGTCGCGCGTCCAGCTGCATCCGGGGTCCGGTCACACCTGTGCCCGCGTCCGCTGCCTCCGTGCCCGGACCCTGTGAGGTTAGGGCCCATGTGAGCAGATACTCCGCCGAGAGCGCCACGGCGAAGCCGTTTCGGATCGCCGGCCAGGTCGCAGTCGTCGGCGCGCTCGTGCTCGGCACGACCGCGTTCGTCGCAAATGCGAAGACCGTCACGCTCACCGTCGACGGCAAGGCCAGCACCGTCCAGACTTTCGCCGGGACCGTTGAGCAAGTGGTCCGAGGCGCCGACGTGGAGGTCAACCCGGCCGACGTCGTCCAACCCGCCCTCTCCGAGCCTGTGGCGAGCGGTGCCGTGATCACTGTCAGCCGCTCGAAGGAGGTCACGGTCCGCCTCGACGGTGCGCAGCGCACGGTCGAGACGACAGTGCCAACCGTCGATGCTCTCGTCCGCCAGCTCGGCGTCGCCTCGAACAGCGTCGTCTCGCTCGCCGGATCCACCGAGCTCGCTCCCAAGGGGAGCGTCGTCGCGATCTCGACCCCGAAGGACGTCACCGTCCTCGTGGACGGCCAAGCCGTCACGCGTACGACGGCCGCGGCGACCGTCCGGGATCTGCTCGCCGAGCTCGGACTCACGCTTGCCCCGAATGACATCGTCTCCCTGCCGGGCAATACGTCGATCGTGACCGGCCTCGTGCTCAAGGTGACCCGCGTCGACGCCGGCAAGGCGGACACCGTCACCGAGTCCGTCCCGTTCAGCACGGACAAGACCGACAGCGCCGACCTTCCCGTGGGCCAGACCAAGGTGGTCCAGCAGGGAGTCCCGGGCACCCTCGTGAAGAACTACCAGGTGCTCTCTGTCGACGGCCACGAGGCCGGCCGCACGCTCCTGTCGCAGGACGTGAAGGTGCAGCCGGTCGCCGAGAAGATCCTCGTCGGAACGAAGCAGCCCGACCCCCAGCCGTCGTCCTCGCCGTCGCCGTCGCCGACACCGTCGCCGTCGTCCTCCGGATCGACCTCGGCGGCCGCCCCTGCCGTGGCGAACGAGGCGATGTGGGACAAGATCGCCCAGTGCGAGTCCGGCGGCAACTGGGCGATCAACACGGGCAACGGCTACTACGGCGGCCTCCAGTTCGACATCTCGTCCTGGGTGGCGAACGGAGGCGGGCAGTACGCGCCGAACGCCGCGCTCGCGAGCAAGGCCCAGCAGATCGCCGTCGCAAACACCTACTACGCGAAGGCCGGTCTCTCTCCGTGGGGCTGCGCGTGGGCGGCCAAGGGCTGACGGGCGACAGGTAGTCCACCGGGAGAGACAGCCGGTCCGCCAGGAGAGAGAAGTCGTCCACCCGAAGAGACAGCCGGTCCGCCAGGAGAGCTGACGATGCCCCGGTAGGATGCTCTGGTGACTGAACCCGCGCACCTGCTCGGGGCGGCCGACATCCGGGCGCTCGCCGAGGAACTCGGCATCCGCCCGACCAAGACCCTCGGCCAGAACTTCGTGATCGACGGCAACACGATCCGCCGGATCGTCACTGCGGCAAAGGTCGACCCGGCGGAGACGGTTCTCGAAATTGGGCCCGGGCTCGGTTCCCTCACGCTCGGGCTCCTCGACGCCGCGGCCCACGTGGTCGCGGTCGAGATCGATCCCACTCTTGCGCGGAAGCTCCCCGACACCGTCGCGGAGTGGCGTCCGGATGCCGTCGACCGCTTCGACCTCGTCCTGGCCGACGCGCTGAAGGTCAAGGAATTGCCTTCCGGGCCCTCCTCTCAGCCCACGGCGCTCGTTGCCAACCTTCCCTACAACGTGGCGGTTCCGGTCGTCCTCCACCTGCTCGAGCACTTCCCGAGCCTTCAGCACGGCCTCGTGATGGTCCAGGACGAGGTGGCCGACAGGCTCGTCGCCGGTCCCGGATCGCGCATCTACGGCGTTCCGAGCGTCAAGGCAGCGTGGTATGGCACGATGCGCAAGGCGGGCGTGATCGGCACCAACGTCTTCTGGCCAGCGCCTCGGATTCACTCGGGGCTCGTCGCATTCGAACGGCAGGAGCCGCCGCAGACGACGGCGACCCGGGTCCAGGTCTTCGCCGTCATCGACGCAGCGTTCGCCCAGCGACGCAAGACGCTGCGGGCGGCCCTGTCGGGGTGGGCAGGCGGAGCGCCCGCAGCCGAGCGGGCCCTGGTCGCCGCTGGCATCGACCCGAGCGCTCGAGGCGAGACCCTCGGCATCGAGGACTTCGCGCGCATCGCCGAGCAGCGCGAGCCTGCAACGGGGGGAGCGTCTGCGTCTGGCGGAGAGCCGGGGCCTGGGGGAGCGTCTGCGTCTGGCGGAGAGCCGGCACCCGGGGGAGCGTCTGCGCCCGGGGGAGCGCCGGCGCCCGGGGGACAGGCACTGCGCTAGCGTGGGGGGCATGCGTTCAGGGAGCGGTGGCGGCCGCAGATCAGTGCGGGCCAAGGCCCCCGGCAAGATCAACGTCTCGCTCCGCGTCGGGCCGCTCCGTCCGGACGGCTACCACAGCGTGGCGAGCGTCTACCTCGCCGTCTCGCTCTTCGAGGAGGTCCGGGCCACGGCCACGGACGAGCCCGGGATCACCGTGAGCCTGAACCCCGAGAGCACGCTCGACGTCGACGAGCTCGAGATCCCCTTGGACGAGACCAACCTTGCCGTCCGAGCGGCCGCCCTCATGGCGGAGGTCTCCGAACATGCGACGGGCGTGCACCTCGAGATCACCAAACGCGTGCCCGTTGCCGGCGGCATGGGCGGCGGTTCGGCCGACGCCGCCGCAGCCCTTGTCGCGTGCGACGCCCTGTGGGGGAGCGGGCTCTCGAGAGAGGAGCTGGCCCATCTGGCCGCCGAGCTCGGCGCCGACGTGCCGTTCGCGCTCCTCGGCGGTGCTGCAGTCGGCCTCGGCGTGGGGGACCGCCTCTCGCCCGCACTCGCGACCGCGCGCCTCGACTGGGTCCTCGCTCTCGCCGATTTCGGCCTCAGCACGCCCGCAGTGTTCCGCGAACTCGACCGGCTGCGCGGCCAGGAAGGCCTCGAGGCGGAGGAACCGGTCGACGTCGAGCCGGGGATTCTCGCGGCTGTCCGCGCCGGGGACGCTCCGGCCCTGAGCCACCTCCTCGTGAACGATCTCCAGCGGGCCGCGGTCTCCCTCGCTCCCGGGCTCCGCGACACCCTCGGCTGGGGCGACTCGCACGGTGCCCTGGCCTCGATCGTCTCCGGCTCGGGCCCGACCGTTGCGCTGCTGGCGGAGGACGCCTCGGCTGCGTCGGACCTGACGGAGGCGCTCACCCACCGAGGCGCCCACGCCGTCGCAGTCCACGGGCCCGTCCCCGGCGCGCGGATCGTGAGCGATACCCTGCTGTAGTCTCATTTTTCCAGTCCCCCTCGAGAAAGCGACCCGTGGCACACCTGCTCGGCGGCGAGAACCTCACCATCTCCTTCGGCACCCGCACCGTCCTCGACGGCGTGACGGTGGGTCTCAACGAGGGGGACCGCGTCGGCATCGTGGGCCGGAACGGGGACGGGAAGTCGACGCTCATGCGCCTCCTCTCCCAGCGTGCCGAGCCGGACGAGGGCCGCGTCACGAAGCGGCGGGGCGTCGACGTCGGATATCTGGACCAAGGCGACGTGCTCGACGGCGATCTCGACGTGGGCCGCGCGATCGTCGGCGAACGCGCGGCCCACGAATGGGCGGCCGACCCGCGCGTCCGCGAGATCATGGCCGGGCTCGTCGGGGACGTCGACTGGCGCGCCGAGGTGCGCTCTCTTTCCGGAGGCCAGAAGCGCCGCGTCGCCCTCGCGAAGCTCCTCATCGAGCCGCACGACGTGATCATGCTCGACGAGCCCACGAACCACCTCGACGTAGAGGGTGTCGCATGGCTCGCGAGGCATCTCAAGACGCGGTGGCGCGCCAACGAAGGCGCCTTCGTCGTCGTGACCCACGACCGCTGGTTCCTCGACGAGGTCTGCACGGGGACGTGGGAGGTGCACGACGGGATTGTGGATCCCTTCGAGGGCGGCTACGCCGCGTACGTCCTTGCCCGGGCCGAGCGCGACCGCATGGCGGCCGTCGTCGAGGGCAAGCGGCAGAACCTCATGAAGAAGGAGCTCGCGTGGCTCCGCCGGGGCGCCCCGGCCCGCACGTCGAAGCCGAAGTTCCGCATCGACGCGGCCAACGCGCTCATCGCGGACGTGCCCGAGCCGCGTGACGCCGTCGCCCTGTCGAAGATGGCGACTGCGCGGCTCGGCAAGGACGTCGTCGACCTCGAGGGCGTGACGCTTGCGTACGACGGCGCGCGACCCCTGTTCGACAACGTCACCCTCCGCCTCGCGCCAGGGGAGCGGGTCGGTGTGGTCGGCGTCAACGGCGCGGGGAAGTCGACGCTCCTCCGGCTCATTGCCGGAGAGCTGCAGCCGACGTCGGGCCGCGTCAAGCGTGGGAAGACCGTGGTGACCGCGGTGCTGAGCCAGGACGTACGGGAGTTGGACGATGTCGCCGACCTCCGCGTCATCGAAGTGATTCAGCGCGAGAAGCAGAGCTTCACGGTCGGTTCGAAGGAGCTGACGGCAGGGCAGCTGGTCGAGCAGCTCGGGTTCACGAATCAGAAGCAGTGGACCCGGGTCGCCGAGCTTTCAGGCGGCGAGCGGCGCAGGCTCCAGCTCCTTCGCCTGCTCGTGGGCGAGCCCAACGTCCTCATGCTCGACGAGCCGACCAACGACCTCGACACCGATACGCTCGCGGCCGTCGAGGACGTGCTCGACGGCTGGCCCGGGACGCTCGTCGTCGTGAGCCACGACCGCTATCTCCTCGAGCGCGTGACGGATCACCAGCTCGCCCTGCTCGGCGACGGGAAGATCCGCGCGCTCCCCGGTGGCGTCGAGCAGTACCTCGAGCTGCGGGAGGCGTCGCTCGGGGCGGCCGACGGCGGCAGCGCGGGTGGCCAGAGCGCACTCCCGGGCGCGGGGGAAGGCGCAGACGGCGGCGCGGCGCGTGGTTCGGCCGCGGGCACAGGCCAATTCGCGGCAGAAGCGGGCGACGGCGGGGCGTCAGGGGCGACTTCAGGGGCGAGCGAGGCCGAGAAGCGCCAGGCCCGGAAAGAGCTCAGCCGGGTCGAGCGGCAGCTCGGCAGGATAGGAGAGCAGGAGACGAAGCTGCACCAGCAGATGGCCGAGGTGGCGGACGACTACGGCCGGCTCGCCGAGCTCAACGCGCAGCTTCAAGCCCTGCTTGCCGAGAAGGAAGAGCTCGAGCTCGAGTGGCTCGAGGCGTCGGAGATCCTCGAGTAGGTCGCGCGAAGCGCGAAGTTGACGGGCACGGTCCACGGGCGCCGTTCACGGGACACCAGTAGGATCAGGCCAATGGGCTCCTTCGTCAGCGCGATCCTCGGCATGCCGCCGCTCCTGGCGTATGTCCTCGTGTTCTCCCTCGTCTTCGCCGAGGACGCCATCTTCGTCGGTTTCGTCGTCCCGGGTGAGACCGCTGCTGTGATCGGCGGGGTGCTCGCCAACCAGGGGCACGCGGACATCTGGGTCATGGCGCCGCTCGTCGTTCTCGCCGCAATCGTGGGCGACACGGTCGGGTTCGAGATCGGCAAGCACCTCGGACCCCGGCTGCTGGGCTTCCGCATCTTCGACCGCCACCGCAAGAAGCTCGACGACGCCCAGGAGTTCCTCCGCAAGCGCGGGGGCTGGGCCGTGTTCCTCGGCCGGTTCGTCGCCTTCTTCCGCGCCATGATGCCCGCCCTCGCGGGCGCGTCGCAGATGCACTACCCGAAGTTCCTGGCGTTCAATGCGCTCGGCGGACTTGTCTGGGGCGTGGGTTTCACGCTGCTGGGCTACGTCGCCGGTGCATCGTACGACGTCGTTGCCAAGCAGGCGGGGCGGGACATCGCCGCCGTCGTGGTGGCGATCGCTGTCATCGCCTTCGTGGTGTGGCGGATCCGCAAGAGCCGCGCAGAGCGACGCCGGGAGCGCACGTACGGGAGCGGGAACCCCAAAGCAGAGCCCGGGGCGCGGGGAGACGGCTAGCCGCCCAGCTGCGGATCCTTCTGCAGCCCCGTGAGGCCGTTCCACGCGAGGTTCACGAGGTGCGCCGCGACCACATGCTTGTCCGGCTGCCGCGCGTCGAGCCACCACTGCCCGGTCATCGCGACCATCCCGACGAGCATCTGGGCGTACATCGCGCCGTCGCCCGCGCTGAAGCCCCGCGCCGCGAACTCGTCGGCGAGGATGTCGCCGACGCGCACGGTGATCCGCTCGAGCACCCGGGCCAGTGCGCCCGCGCCGTCCCCGGGCGGGGCGTCCCGCACGAGGATCCGGAACCCATCGCCCCGCTCCTCGATGTAGGTCAGGAAGGCCATGGCGGCGCGTTCGAAGAGCACCCGCGGCCCCGTCTCCCCTCCGAGGGAATCGCCGATCGCGAGCAGCAGATGCCCGGATTCCTCCTCGACGACGACCCGGTAGAGGCCTTCCTTCGAGCCGAAGTGCTCGTAGATCACGGGCTTGGTGACGCCCGCCTTGGTCGCGACTTCTTCGATGGTTGCGCCATCGCGGCCCTTGGCCGCGAAGAGGCCGCGACCGACGTCGACGAGCTGGCGACGCCGCGCCGGCCCGGTCATCCGGATCCTCGGGACGGCGGGCTCGGCGTGGGGTTGGCTCACTGGAACATCCTAGGCAGTACGGGCGCCATCTGCCCGAGCTCCTCCCCAGACGTGGCAGAATGGACGACTGTGCCGAACGCTGCGACCGGGATCGTCCGGGGCGGCCACGGCGCCCTCCGCCCTGGTGTAATGGCAGCACGCCGGCCTTTGGAGCCGTGCAGTCTAGGTTCGAATCCTAGGGGCGGAACGCGAAGGGCCGGAACCGCCTGTGGATAGAATGGCCCCGGCTTGCACCGCGCATCGCGATGATCAGGAGAACCAGCGACAGTGAATTCGGAGAACCCCGGACAGCGTCCCCCAGCCGACCGCCCGGAGTCTCCCCAGGCCGGGCTCGGTCCTGTTCCCTATGGTGCGGCGAGGCAGCCGACTGCTGTCATCGTCCTTGCGGCAGGCGCCGGGACGCGCATGAAGTCCCGCACGCCCAAGATCCTCCACGAGCTCGGCGGGCGGTCGATGGTCGCCCATGCACTCGCTGCGGCCCGTGGGATCGATCCCCGCACCCTCGCCGTCGTCGTGCGCCACGAGCGTGACCGGGTCGCCGAGCACGTCGCCGCCGTCGACGCCGAGGCTCTCATCGTCGACCAGGACGAGATCCCCGGAACGGGCCGCGCGGTCGAGGTCGCGCTCGACGCGCTCGCGTCCGCGAACCCGGGCGGCGCCCCTCTCGAGGGGACCGTCGTCGTCACGTATGGTGACGTCCCCCTCCTGAGCGCCGAGCTCCTGCGCGAACTCGTCGCCCTTCACGAGGCCGACGGCAACGCCGTGACCGTCCTGACCGCGGTGCTGGACGATGCGACAGGGTACGGGCGCATCCTCCGCGACGCCGAAGGGGGCGTCGCAGCGATCCGCGAGCACAAGGACGCGAGCGAGGACGAGCGCTTGGTCCTCGAGGTCAACTCCGGCATCTACGCGTTCGACGGCGCCGTCCTCGCCGATGCCTTGCGCCGCGTCACGACCGAGAACGCCCAGGGCGAGAAGTACCTCACCGACGTCCTCGCCATCGTGCGCGAAGACGGCGGCCGCGTCGCCGCGCTCGTGACCGAGGACCGCTGGCAGGTCGAGGGCGCCAACGACCGCGTCCAGCTCCAGGCCCTCGCCGCGGAGCACAACCGCCGGATCGTCGAGGAGTGGATGCGCGCGGGCGTCACGGTCGTGGATCCCGCGACGACGTGGATCGACGGCAGCGTGCGACTCGCCGAGGACGTCACGATCAAGCCCAACACCCAGCTCCACGGGGCCACCGTGATCGAGCGGGACGCCGTCATCGGGCCTGACACGACCCTCGTCGACGTCATCGTGGGGGAGGGCGCGAACGTGCGGCGCACCGAGGGCACGAAGTCGGAGATCGGCCCCGGCGCGACGGTTGGCCCCTTCACGTACCTCCGGGCCGGTACCGTCCTCGGCGCCGACGGCAAGATCGGGGCCTTCTACGAGACGAAGAACGCGCAGATCGGCCGGGGAGCCAAGCTCTCCCACCTCGGGTACGTCGGCGACGCCGAGGTCGGGGAGGGCACCAACATCGGCTGCGGCAACATCACCGCGAACTACGACGGCGTGAACAAGCATCGCACCGTGATCGGCGCGCATGTCCGGACGGCGTCGAACACCGTCTTCGTCGCACCCGTCACGGTCGGCGACGGGGCCTACACGGGGGCCGGCGCGATCGTGCGGAAGGACGTGCCGCCGGGTGCCCTGGCCCTGAGCGTCGCACCCCAGCGCAACGCCGAGGGGTGGACCGAGGCCAGGCGCCCGGGCTCGCCGTCGGCCGCGGCCGCCGCAGCAGCCAGGGAATCCGCCGCCAGTGGCCTGCCGCAGGCCCCGGCCGCCCTGGATCCCTCTGAAGCTTCCCCCTCTGCCAGCACTCCCCCAACAGAAGAAGGCAAGTAGATGACCGAGATCACGGCCAACGGCGAGAAGCGCCTCGTCGTCGCGTCAGGCCGGGCCCATCCCGAACTCGCGCAGGAAATCGCCAAGGAGCTCGGCACCGAGCTGCTTCCGACGTCGGCGTACGACTTCGCGAATGGCGAGATCTACGTTCGGTTCGAGGACAGCGTCCGCGGCGCCGACGCGTTCGTGATCCAGGCCCACCCGGCTCCGATCAACGAGTGGATCATGGAGCAGCTCATCATGATCGATTCGCTCAAGCGCGCGAGCGCCAAGCGGATCACGGTCGTCTCGCCGTTCTACCCCTATGCCCGTCAGGACAAGAAGCACCGCGGCCGCGAGCCCATCTCGGCCCGTCTCATGGCCGACCTCTACAAGACGGCCGGCGCGCACCGCCTCATGAGCGTCGACCTGCACACCGCGCAGATCCAGGGCTTCTTCGACGGCCCCGTCGACCACCTCATGGCCATCCCGCTCCTCGCCGACTACGTCCGCACCCGCGTGGACCTCAACAAGGTCACCGTCGTCTCGCCGGATACGGGGCGTGTCCGCGTCGCGGAGCAGTGGGCCGAGCGGCTCGGCGGCGCCCCGCTGGCATTCGTGCACAAGACGCGCGACGTCACGGTCCCGAACCAGGCCGTCTCGAAGCAGGTCGTGGGCCAGATCGACGGCCGCGACTGTGTCCTCATCGACGACATGATCGACACCGGCGGAACGATCTCTGGTGCCGTCCAGGTGCTCAAGAACGCCGGCGCGCGCTCCGTGATCATCGCGGCCACCCACGCCGTGTTCTCCGATCCCGCATCCCGCCGCCTCGCCGAGAGCGGAGCCCGCGAGGTCGTGGTCACCAACACGCTGCCGATTCCCTCAGACAAGCACTTCGAGCAGCTCACGGTCCTCTCGATCGCGCCGCTCATCGCCCGCGCGATCCACGAGGTGTTCGACGACGGCTCCGTCACGAGCCTGTTCGACGGCCGCAGCTAGAGCGCAACTGGCCCGAGGTTCGCCGTCCGTCTGATCTGTTAGGATTGACGGCGAACCTTGGCGAGGGACCGGCGTGGATGCGCTGGTCCGTGATCGACTGGGTCTGAACGCTTCGATGGAGTCCCGTGGCCCGAAAGGGTCCCGTGGCCCGATGGTGATCTCGGTTCAGACACCCGCTTTCGCGCCAGGCCACCTGACCATCGAAGGAGCATTCCATGAGCGACAAGCTCGCCGCCCAGAAGCGCACTGAGTTCGGCAAGGGCTACGCCCGCCGCGCCCGCGCCGCAGGCAAGATCCCCGCAGTCATCTACGGCCACGGTGCCGAGCCGATGCACGTCAACCTCCCCGGCCGGGAGACCGTCCTCGCGGTCCGCGTGGCCAACGCCCTCCTCACCATCGACCTCGAGGGCACCGAGCACCTCGCGATCGTCAAGGACATCCAGCGTGATCCGGTCCGCCAGATCATCGAGCACATGGACCTCCTCACGGTCCAGCGTGGCGAGAAGGTCGAGGTGGACGTCCCCGTCCACGTCGTCGGCGAGACCGCTCCGGGCACCGTCGTCACGCACGAGACCGTCGCCGTGACCGTCGAGGCCGAGGCCACCCACCTCCCGACCGCGCTCGAGGTGAGCATCGAGGGCCGCGGGGCGGGCGAGCACGTCCACGCCTCCGACGTCCAGCTCCCGCAGAACGTCACGCTCGTCACGGACGCCGAGACGATCATCGTCAACATCTCCGAGGCAAGCGCGGCTGTGACCGAGGAGCCGGCCGAGGCGGGCGAAGAGGCCGCTGCAGAGTAGCTGACCCTCTCGAGGAACTCGAGGCGGCCTTCCCCCTGAGGGTGGGCCGCCTCTTCCCTCGTTTCGGCCCTCTCGGTTCTGGCCGTTGCACGTCCTGGTTCCACATCTGGGCTCCACATCCTGGTTGCCCATCCTGAAGGAGCAGTCCCCATGGCAGAGACTTGGCTCGTCGTCGGGCTCGGCAACCCGGGCCCGAAGTACAGCGGCAACCGGCACAACGTCGGCCAGATGGTCCTTGACGAGCTCGCGGGCCGCGTCGGCGGGACCTTCTCGTCGCACCGGTCGCGCGCCGTCGTCCTGGAGGGCCGGCTCGGCATCGGGGGCCCCCGCGTCGTGCTCGCAAAGCCCCTCACGTACATGAACGAGTCCGGAGGCCCGGTCTCGGCTGCGGCCAAGTTCTACGGGATAGATCCCGAGCACGTCATCGCTGTCCACGACGAGCTGGACATCCCGTTCGACGCGGTCCGCCTCAAGCGCGGCGGGGGAGAGGGCGGCCACAATGGGCTCCGGGACATCTCGCGAGCCCTCGGCACCAAGGACTACTACCGCGTGCGGGTGGGCGTCGGGCGCCCTCCCGGACGGACGGACCCCGCCGACTTCGTGCTGCACGACTTCTCGCCCACGGAGCGCAAGGACCTTCCGTTCCTCCTGGGGGAGGGGGCCGACGCCGTCGAGCTCCTCGTGCGCGAAGGCCTCCTCGCCGCGCAGCAGAAGCACCACCCCGCAAAGGCGTAGCCGGGGCTCTCCTCAGGGTTGAGCGGTCCCATCCGCCTCATCGAAGCAGCGAAGCGTTGCATCCCGCGCCTTCGCCAGAGCGTCCATCAGGGGCCTGGCCCGGTGTTCTGCGGCGAGCATCTCCACGCCCCAAGGCCCATCCCAGCCGATGCGCCGCATGGTGCTGATGAATCCGACAACGTCCTGATCCCCTTCGCCCGGGTAACGGCGGTTGTCGCGCGTGTCTTCGAACAGCGTGCCTCGCGGCTCTGCATCGGCGTCGCACAGCTCGACGCCGAAGACCATCGAGGGAGTCAGCGCCACGGCGAGTTGATCGAGCGTCGTCCCCGCACGGAAGACATGCCAGTAGTCCACGATGAGGCCCGCTGCCTGGTGGTCCACTCTTCCTACCAGTTCAACGCCCTGCGGAATCGAGGCGATCATTGCGAAGGGGAGGGGCTCGAGGGCGACCCTGGTGCCAGCCGCGGCAGCCTCGTCGGCCAGGCTCCGCAAGGGCTCAACCAAGGGGGCGACCGAGGGAATTGCGCTCCCGAAGCTCGTGCCCACCTTGATCCACCGCGAATTGAAGGCCTTGGCCGCCTCGACAAGGAGCGACCAGGTGGTCCGCCATGGCGAGGCGTCGGTGTCAAGCCACCAGTCGCTCGCAAGCTCGACCTCGATGGGGCCGATGCCGACGGCGTCTGCGTGCGCCCGCAGCCGGTCGAACCCGAGGTCGTCCCGGATTCGCCCCAGATCGCTCTGGGAGAAACCCATTCCCGTATAGCCCAGGTCCGCGCAGGCGCTGACCCTGTCGAGGGCAGAGAACGGGCTGAGGTCGGGGGTGCCCAGGGGTGCCACTGGACCGGCGCTTGTCCAACACGTGGCAACCAGATTCCGTGAGGGGAGTGACATCTTGCTCCTCGTCAGGTCTCGCTCCTAGTCAGGCCAACGCGCCTAGTTGGAGGGGAAGTTGTAGGAGGCGCCGGAGGCGTGGGTGGGTTCGGGCCAGCGTTGGGTGACGACCTTGGCGCGGGTGTAGAAGGAGACGCCTTCTTCGCCGTAGATGTGCTTGTCGCCGAAGAGGGAGTTCTTCCAGCCGCCGAAGGAGTGGTAGGCGACCGGGACGGGGATCGGGACGTTGACCCCGATCATGCCCACGTGGACGCCGCGGTGGAACTTGCGGGCGTTGGAGCCGGAGGAGGTGAAGATCGCGGTGCCGTTGCCGTAGGGGTTGGAGTTGATCAGCTCGATGGCCTCCTCCACGGTCTGCACCCTCACCACGCCCAGGACCGGGCCGAAGATCTCCTCGGTGTAGGCGGCCATGTCCGTTCCGACGTTGTCGATCACGGTGGGGCCGAACCAGAACCCGTCCTCCTTGCCCGGGACGGTGAACTCGCGCCCGTCCACGACCAGGTCGGCCCCGGCCTCGGCCGCGGAGGTCACGATCGACTTCATCCGCTCCTTCGAGGCCGCGGTGATGACCGGGCCCATCTCCGCCCCCGGGTCGGTGCCCTCGGCGACCCTGACCGCCTCGGC
>NZ_SSNH01000030.1 GCF_005877005.1 Sinomonas susongensis
GAGTTCCGGCTGGATGAGGCGGAGCGGGCGTACGAGCTGTTCGATCAGCGCAAGATCGGCAAGGGCGTCTTCATTTTCGACTGACGCAGATGTCATAGGTCATTTGAGAGGCAAGGCAGTGACCACAACCCAGCAGAACCTCCCCCTGTGCGAGCAGGCCCAGGGCTTCCTGTCCCGCGAGGCGCACCATCTCTTCATCGACGGCCAGAGGGTCCCGGCCGAGTCGGGGCAGACCCTGACCACGGCCAACCCCTCCACCGGGCAGGTCCTGGCCCGGCTCGCCGCCGGCGGCCAGGCCGACGTCGACCGCGCCGTCCTGGCAGCGCGGCGGGCGTTCGAGGGCCAGTGGAGCACCTGGACCCCTTACGAGCGCCAGGGGCTACTGACCCGCATCGCCCAGGTCCTGGACGAGCGGTTCGAGGAGCTGGCCCAGATCGAGGCCATGGACATGGGCGCCCCGGTCTCGAAGCTGCGCGGGGCCAAGGCCGCCTTGATGAAGATGCTCTCCTTCTTCGCCTCCCAGGCCACCAGCATCAGCGGCGAGACCCTGATGAACGGCATCCCCGGCAACGTCACCACGATGACGCTCAAGGCCCCGGTCGGGGTCATCGGCGGGATCATCCCCTGGAACGGTGCGCTCAACAGCCAGTTCTGGATCATCGGCGCCGTCCTGGCCAGCGGGTGCACCGCCGTGCTCAAGCCCGCCACGGAGGCGTCCCTGTCGGTGCTGCGGGTGGCCGAGATCCTGCACGAGGCCGGGGTCCCGGCCGGGGTCCTGAACGTGGTCACCGGCTCGGGCAGGGAAGCCGGGCACGCGCTGGCCGCGCACCCGAACGTGGACCGGGTCGCCTTCACCGGATCGACCCAGACCGGGCGCAGCATCATCGAGGCCTCCACGGTGAACATCAAGAAGCTGCAGCTGGAGCTGGGCGGGAAGTCCGCCGACATCGTCTTCGCCGACGCGGACCTGGACAAGGCCGTCCCCGGCGCGGCGATGGGGGTCTTCGCCAACTCCGGCCAGATCTGCTTCGCCGGCACCCGGGTGCTGGTCCAGCGGCCCATCGTCGAGGAGTTCACCGAGCGGGTGCTGGCCTTCATGGACACCCTGCGGGTCGGGCACAGCCTCGACGACGCAGCCAACCTGGGCCCGGTCATCAACCAGACCCAGCTGGAGAACGTCCTGAACTACATCGACATCGGCCAGAACGAGGGCGCCGAACTGCTCCGCGGCGGCCACAGGCTCGGCGGCGAACTCGAGAACGGCTACTTCGTCCAGCCCACCGTCTTCGGCGGCGTGACCAACCAGATGCGCATCGCCCGCGAGGAGATCTTCGGCCCCGTCCTGTCGATCATGCCCTTCGACGACGTCGAGGAGGCCATCGCCATCGCCAACGACAACGACTACGGCCTCGGCGGAGCAGTCTGGTCCCAGAACATCTCCACCGCCCTGCGCGTCCTCCAGGGCGTCCACACCGGCACCATGTGGGTCAACTGCTACGGCTACATCGACCCCCTCGTAGGCTTCAACGGCACCAAGCTCAGCGGCTACGGCTCCAAGGGCACCTCCGCCCACATGGACACCTACCTCTACACCAAGAGCGTCTACATCCAACTCTGACCACAGCGGC
>NZ_SSNH01000031.1 GCF_005877005.1 Sinomonas susongensis
ATGACGATCAAGACCATTCCGCATTTCCTCAACGGGGAAGAGACCCATGGGGTCGGCGAGCGGACGCAGCCGGTGTTCAACCCGGCGACCGGGGCGCAGTCGGGGGAGCTGCGCCTGGCGGACGCGGCCGATCTCGAGACCGCTGTCGGGCATGCGAAGAAGGCCTCGGAGTCGTGGGGGGACGCGTCCCTGTCCAGGCGGACCGCGGTGCTGTTCAGGTTCCGCGAACTCGTCGCCGCGCACGTGGACGACCTCGCGGCCCTGGTCACGGCCGAGCACGGGAAGGTCCTCTCCGACGCCAGGGGCGAGATCGGGCGGGGCCTGGAGGTGATCGAGTTCGCGTGCGGGATCCCGCAGCTGCTCAAGGGCGCGTACTCGGACCAGGCCTCGACCGGGATCGACGTGTTCTCCTACCGCCAGCCCCTGGGCGTGGTGGCGGGGATCACCCCGTTCAACTTCCCGGTCATGGTGCCGCTGTGGATGGCGCCGGTGGCGATCGCGACCGGGAACGCGTTCATCCTCAAGCCCTCCGAGCGGGATCCCTCGGCCTCGATGCTCCTGGCCCGGCTGTGGGCCGAGGCGGGCCTGCCCGCGGGGGTGTTCCAGGTCCTGCACGGGGGCAAGGAGACCGTGGACGGGCTCCTGCGGCACCCGGACGTGGACGCTGTCTCGTTCGTGGGCTCGACCCCGATCGCGAAGTACGTCCACGAGACCGCGACAGCGCACGGGAAGCGGGTCCAGGCCCTGGGCGGGGCGAAGAACCACGCGATCATCCTCCCGGACGCGGACCTGGACAACGCCGCGGACCACCTCGCCGCGGCCGCGTTCGGCTCCGCCGGGGAGCGGTGCATGGCGATCTCGGTCGCGGTCGCCGTCGGCCCCGTGGCCCAGGAGCTCGTGGGGAAGGTCGCCGAGCGGGCCGAGGCGGTCAGGGTCGCCGAGGGCACCGACCCGGGGGCGGAGATGGGCCCGGTCATCACCGCGGCCTCGAAGGAGCGGATGAAGTCGATCGTGACCTCCGCGGCCGAGGCCGGGGCCGACCTGGTCGTGGACGGGCGCGAGTTCACCGTCCCGGGCAAGGAGGACGGGTTCTGGTTCGGCCCCACCGTGATCGACAACGTCGGAACGGACATGGCCGCCTACACCGAGGAGATCTTCGGCCCGGTCCTGGGCGTGGTGAGGGTGCAGACCGTGGAGGAGGCCATCGAGCTGATCAACTCCAACCCCTACGGCAACGGCACCGCGATCTTCACCTCCTCCGGCTCCAACGCCCGCAAGTTCCACCGCGGCGTCCACGTGGGCATGATCGGGGTCAACGTCCCGATCCCCGTCCCGGTCGCCTACCACTCCTTCGGCGGCTGGAAGAACTCCCTCTTCGGCGACAAGCACATCTACGGCGAAGAAGGCGTCTCCTTCTACACCCGCGCCAAGGTCGTCACCCAACGCTGGCCCGAACCCACCCACGCCTCCGGCGCCTCCTACAACTTCCCCTCCAACTAGGCG
>NZ_SSNH01000032.1 GCF_005877005.1 Sinomonas susongensis
CGACCGTCTTGAAGACCGTGGCCACGCGCATTCGAGGGACCATGTGATCCATGCCGAGGATGCCGGCTACCACAAGGGGCTCAAGGCCCGCCAGATCCAGATGATCGCGATCGGCGGCGCGATCGGCACCGGCCTGTTCCTGGGCGCGGGCGGGCGCCTCGCCGCGGCCGGGCCCTCCCTCGTGCTCTCCTACGCGATCTGCGGCTTCTTCGTCTTCCTCATCCTGCGCGCCCTGGGCGAGCTCGTCCTGCACCGGCCCTCCTCCGGGTCCTTCGTCTCCTACGCCCGCGAGTTCTTCGGCGAGAAGGCGGCCTTCGTCTCCGGCTGGTTCTACTGGATCAACTGGGCCATGACCACCATCGTGGACACCACCGCCGCCGCCCTGTACATGCACTTCTTCGGCCGCTACGTGCCCTGGATCGCCGCCGTGCCCCAATGGGCCTGGGCCCTGATCGCCCTGGTCCTGGTCCTGGCCCTGAACCTGGTCTCGGTGAAGGTCTTCGGCGAGATGGAATTCTGGTTCGCCCTGGTCAAGGTCGCCGCCCTGCTGGCCTTCCTCGCCGTGGGCATCTACTTCGTCGCCTTCGGCACCCCCAACGGCACCCCCGTCGGACTGAGCCTGATCAGCGACCACGGCGGGATCTTCCCCGCCGGGCTCATGCCCATGATCCTGCTCATGCAGGGCGTCGTGTTCGCCTACGCCTCCGTCGAGCTCGTCGGAACCGCCGCCGGGGAGACCGAGGACCCCGCCAGGATCATGCCCCGCGCCATCAACTCCGTCGTGGCCCGCATCGCCGTGTTCTACGTCGGCTCCGTGATCCTGCTCTCCCTCCTGCTGCCCTACACCGACTACCAGGCCGGCGTGAGCCCCTTCGTGACCTTCTTCGGCCACATCGGCGTCAACGGCGTGGACGTCATCATGAACCTCGTCGTCCTCACCGCCTCCCTCTCCTCCCTCAACGCCGGCCTCTACTCCACCGGACGCATCCTGCGCTCCATGGCAGCCGCCGGCTCCGCCCCCCGCCTCGCCCTGCACATGAACAGGGCAGGAGTCCCCTACGGCGGCATCGCCATCACCGCCGCCGTCTCCCTCCTCGGCGTCCCCCTGAACTACCTCGTCCCCGCCGACGCCTTCGAGATCGTCCTGAACGTCGCCTCCGTCGGCATCATCAGCACCTGGGCCACCATCGTCCTGTGCCAGCTCCAGCTCCACCGCTGGGCCAAGAAGGGCTGGACCCAACGCCCCGCCTTCCGCATGATCGGCGCCCCCTACACCGGCTACCTCACCCTGGCCTTCCTCGCCATCGTCCTGACCATGATCCTCGCCGACTCCCCCTGGACCCTCCTGGCCACCGCCATCGCCATCATCCTCATGGTCATCGGCTGGTACGCCTGCCGCGACCGCATCCACACCATCGCCGCCGCCCGCAACGGCCACACCGGCACCTCCCCCGTCATCGCCAACCGACCCCTCCCCCGCAGGTGA
>NZ_SSNH01000033.1 GCF_005877005.1 Sinomonas susongensis
CTCAACGTGGAGGATTCATGGACACGACCCTGCAGCAGACGGATTCCCTGCTCGAGGCGATCGCTCCCGCCCCGGGCGAGCCCGGCCGCGAGGTGCTCGACCCGGCCACCGGCGGACTCGTCGGGGTGGCTCCGGTGCACGGGCTGGCGGAGCTCGAGGCGGCGATCGCGGCCGCGAGGGCAGCCCAGCCGGCCTGGGCAGCGGCCGGCCACGAGGCCCGCTCCGCGGCGCTGAACGCGGCGGCCGAGGCCGTGGAGGCCAACGCCGAGGAGCTCGCCCGGATCCTCTCCCGCGAGCAGGGCAAGCCGCTCAACGGCCCCAACGCCCGCTTCGAGGTCGGCGCGTGCGCCGCGTGGCTCCGGGCCGCGGCCGCAACGGTCCTCGAGCCCGAGACCGTCCTCGAGGACGGGACCACCAAGGCCGTCCTGCACTACCGCCCGATCGGGGTCGTCGGGGCGATCGGGCCGTGGAACTGGCCCATGATGATCACCGT
Organism: Sinomonas susongensis; assembly: GCF_005877005.1. Lineage (GTDB taxonomy): Bacteria > Actinomycetota > Actinomycetes > Actinomycetales > Micrococcaceae > Sinomonas > Sinomonas susongensis. The sequence goes on from NZ_SSNH01000033.1 coordinate 494, forward strand.
CTGGCAGGTCGCCCCGGCCCTGCGCATGGGCAACGCCGTCGTGGTCAAGCCCTCCAACTACACCCCGCTCTCGGTCCTGGCCCTCCTCCGGGTCATCAACCAAGCCCTGCCCGAGGGCCTCGTGACGGCGGTGGCCGGCGACCGCGAGGTCGGGGCCGCGATCACCGCCCACCCCGGCATCGGGAAGGTCATGTTCACCGGCTCCACCGCGACCGGCAAGGCCATCATCCGCTCCTCCGCCGAGACGGTGAAGCGCCTGACCCTCGAGCTCGGCGGCAACGACGCCGGCATCGTCCTGCCCGACGCCGACCCCGAGGCGATCGCCGAGGGCCTGTTCTGGGGCGCGTTCATCAACACCGGCCAGACCTGCGCCGCCCTCAAGCGCCTCTACGTCCACGAGGACATCTACGAGGACGTGTGCCGGGCCCTGGCCCAGTACGCCGCGGCCGTGCCCATGGGCGTCGGGCTCCAGGAGCAGAACCTGCTCGGCCCGCTGCAGAACAGGGCCCAGTACGAGATCGTCGCCCGCCTCGTCGAGGCCGCCAAGGCCTCCGGCGCGGAAGTGCTCCTGGGCGGGAACCCCGACGAGGACCAGCCCGGCTACTTCTACCCCACCACCCTGGTGGCCCACATCGACAACGCGAACCCCCTCGTGGCCCAGGAGCAGTTCGGCCCCGCCCTGCCCATCGTGAAGTACTCCACCGTGGAGGAGGCCGTGGAGATGGCCAACGGCCTCGAGGTCGGCCTCGGCGCCTCCGTCTGGTCCGCCGACAGGGACAAGGCCCGCGAGGTCGCCTCCCGCCTCGAGGCCGGCACCGTCTGGATCAACGCCCACGGCGTCGTCCACCCCATGGTCCCCTTCGGCGGCGCCAAGCACTCCGGCTACGGCCTCGAATTCGGCGTCGAAGGCCTCAAGCACCTCG
>NZ_SSNH01000034.1 GCF_005877005.1 Sinomonas susongensis
GGCGGATTCAAGGCATGTTGGCAACGGCCTGTTCGATGTCTTCGAGGAAGACTTCTCGTGGTGTTTTGAAGCCTAGTGTCTTGCGTGGCCGGTTGTTCATCTCGAAGGCGATGGCCTCGAGGTAGGAGGGGTCGCTGGGGATCTTGCTGCCCTTGGGCAGGTACTGGCGCAGCAGGCCGTTGGTGTTCTCGTTTGTGCCGCGTTGCCATGGCGAATGGGGGTCGGCGAAGTAGACGTCCATGTCGGTGGCGAGGGTTATCGCGGCATGGCCGGCCATCTCCTTGCCCCGATCCCAGGTCAGCGTCTTCCGCAGCGCCTGGGGCAGCCCGTGGACCTTGTCGATCACGCCTCCAGTGACGGCGGTGGTGCTCTTCGCCGGCAGCGGCACGAGGATGAGGAACCGGCTCTTGCGCTCGACCAAGGTCCCCACCGCAGTGGCATTGCGGGCCCCCATCACAAGATCGCCCTCCCAGTGGCCGGGGACCTTGCGGCCCTGGGCCTCGGCCGGGCGGGTCTCGATCGAGGGAAGGGAGGCCTCGTAGGCCGAGTTCCCGGCCTTGGACCGCTTCGACCGGCCCAGCCGCTCGGCCCCGCCCTTGCGGAGCATGATGCCGTGATGCTTGAGCTCCCCGACGGGCATCGCGTAGATCCAGGTGTAGATCGCTTCATGTGACACGGTGAGCCCCTCCGTCCAGGTGCTCCCATCCAATACCGACTCGGGCCCGCTCTCAGCCTCATGCTCGAGCCGGCCAGCGATCTGCTCTGGGGAGAGCCCGCGTTTGAGGTCGCGCAGGACCCGGGTGTGCAGCAGCGGGTACGCGTCGACTTTCCGCCAGCCCACCCGCTGACGGTTCTCGGCAGCATACCCGTGGGCCTCTGAGGCCCGGTACCGGGCCCGGGCTACGTCCGCCGCCAGCGGCAGCTCGGCCCGGGACCAGCGCACATTCCTGCGGATCTCCCTCGATATGACCGACGGCGCCCTGCCCAGCAGGGCGGCGATCGCCCTGATCGACATCCGCTTTCCAATCCCCGCCTGGATCATCAGCCGATCCTCAGCAGTCAGCTCCCTACGCGCCATGCGACTCCTCAGCTCATGCCCCCGAAATCATCGCAAGCGTTGCTTCGAAGTCCTGAACT
>NZ_SSNH01000035.1 GCF_005877005.1 Sinomonas susongensis
GCCTTCCCGTCTGCGGATGATGCGGCGGCCTGCTTCTCGCGGGTGAGGAAGGCGGAGAGCTCCCCGATGGTGCTCATCAGCGGGGCCGGGAAGACGACCGTGGTGTTCTTGTCCACGCCGATCTCCACCAGGCTCTGCAGGTTCCTCAGCTGCAGAGCCAGCGGGTGGGCCATCATGGTGTCGGAGGCCTCGCCCAGCGCGGCGGCGGAGATCGCCTCGCCCTCGGCGGCGATGATCTTCGCCCTCTTCTCCCGCTCGGCCTCGGCCTGGCGGGCCATGGCTCGCTTCATCGTCTCGGGGAGCTGGATGTCCTTAAGCTCCACCAGGGTGACCTCGACGCCCCACTCGATGGTCAGTACGTCGAGGATCTGGCGGATGTCGCCGTTGATGCGCTCTGTCTCCGAGAGAGTCTGGTCCAAGGTGTGCCGCCCGACGACCTTGCGCAGGGTGGTCTGGGCGATCTGGTTGATCGCGGCTTCGACGTTCTCGATCGCGACGACGGACCTTACCGCGTCGACGATCCGGTAGTAGGCGACCGCGGAGACGTCGACGCTGACGTTGTCCTGGGTGATGATGCCCTGGGACTGGATCGGCATGGTCACGATCCGCAGGCTCACGCGTGGGAGCCGGTCGACGACTGGGATGATGAGCCGGAATCCGGGCATCCTGACCCCCACGACCCGGCCGAGCCTGAACAGGACGCCCTGCTCATACTGGCGGACAATGCGGATCGACGTCCTCCCGGCCACGAGCAGCACAACCACTACGACGACTATCCAGATGATGAGGGTGGTGGGGTCCATGAGGATCCCCTCCTTAGGTTGCGGACGCTCCCAGTGCCTCTCTGGCACCATGACGCTCCTAGACCTATTGTCCCAGCCCTCCACGGAAATGACTCCGGAGGGGAGGACGCGGCTTCGCCGGCATGGGGCGATGGCGGCCGCACCGACGTGCTGCCCCACCAGGCCCGAACGGTCGACCTCGACCAGGTGGCCTTTCTGCAGGAGACCGAC
>NZ_SSNH01000036.1 GCF_005877005.1 Sinomonas susongensis
ATATCCCGCGATATGGGATATCGTCAATCATGCCGCCGGTCCTGCGGAGATGCGGGGCGGGGGCGCAGGCGGCCGGAGCGCCGCAGCCCGCCGGCTCCCGCCGCGGGACGGATCGACTTTTTCAAAGGAGCAGAAGATGCGCGTCAGCAAGGCAGCCGAGACCGGCAGCGAACGGGTCGGGAGCATGCGCGAGGGGACCCTGGACCAGAAGCACCTGCTCTTCGGCGAGGACGGCTCGCCGAACAACTACGACCTGAACATGGGCCTGACCGGCGGCGGCGGCTGGGGCACCCCGCGGCACCGGCACAACTTCGACCAGGTCCGCTACGTCATCGAGGGCCGCCTGCCCTACACCGAGACCGACGTGCTCGAGCAGGGCTGCGTGGCGTACTTCCCCGAGAGCGTCCACTATGGCCCCCAGGCCCGCCCCGAGGGCCTGCGGACCATGGTCCTGCAGTGCGGGGGCGCCTCCGGGCAGGGCTACCTCAGCGTCGCCCAGCGCGAGGCCACCAACGCCGAGCTGGAGAAGAGCGGGGAGTTCAAGAAGGGCCTCTACCACTACACCGACGAGAACGGCGCGGCCCAGGCCGTGGACGGCTCCCAGGCCATCTTCGAGCGCGCCATGGGCCACAGCCTCGAGTTCGCCGCGCCCCGCTACAACGACGTCATCGCCATGGACCCCGAGGCCTACGCCTGGCTCCCCGCAGCCGATGAGGGCGTGGAGGAGAAGTGGCTCGGGTCCTTCACCGAGCGGAACCTGCGCATCGGCTTCCTGCGCCTGGAGGCCGGGGCCGTCTACCACGCCGGCCAGTTCCCCTCCATCGAGATCCTCTTCCAGACCAAGGGACAGGTCTCCGCCGGCGGGGAGAAGTACGGCCCCGAGACCGGCTACGAGTTCCTCGCCAACGAGGGCCCCGTGCCCGTGGAGGCCATCGAGCCCACCGAATTCCTCCGCTTCGTCCTCCACACCTTCTAGAACCCCACAGGCGCG
>NZ_SSNH01000004.1 GCF_005877005.1 Sinomonas susongensis
CGAAGGACCCGGAGGAGGGCCGGTGCAGGACGAGCTCGCCCAGGGCGCGCAGGATGAGGAAGACGAAGAAGCCGCAGATCGCGTAGGAGAGCACGAGGGAGGGCCCGGCCGCGGCGAGGCGCCCGCCCGCGCCCAGGAACAGGCCGGTGCCGATCGCGCCGCCGATCGCGATCATCTGGATCTGGCGGGCCTTGAGCCCCTTGTGGTAGCCGGCATCCTCGGCATGGATCACATGGTCCCTCGAATGCGCGTGGCCACGGTCTTCAAGACGGTCGGCGAGCTGCTGGTCGCCGTCCTGCGGGACGGACTCGGTGGAGGACATCGGCGTCCTTTCGTTGGTGGGGTTGGAAGGGAAGGCTAGGCGCTGAGATTCGCGAGGCGCTCGGGGCGGAGGAGCTCCTCCAGCCTCTCGGCGGTGAGGAGCCCGCGCTCGAGCACGAGTTCGGCGACGCCGCGCCCCGTGGCGAGGGCCTCCTGGGCGATCGCCGTCGCCGCCGCGTAGCCGAGGTAGGGGTTGAGCGCGGTGACGAGGCCGATCGAGTGTTCGACGCTCGCCCGAAGCCGCTCTGCGTTCGCCGTGATGCCCCGAACGCAGCGCTCGGTGAGGGTGTGGCAGGCGGCTTCGAGGTGCGAAATGCTCTTGTGGAGGCTGTGCACGATGATCGGCTCGAAGGCGTTGAGCTGGAGCTGTCCTGCCTCGGCGGCCATGGTGATCGTGACGTCGTTTCCGATGACCTCGTAGGCCACTTGGCTGACCACCTCGGGGATGACCGGGTTGATCTTGCCGGGCATGATCGACGAGCCGGACTGCACCGCGGGCAGGACGATCTCCGCGAGACCGGCGCGCGGCCCCGACGAGAGCAGGCGGAGGTCGTTGCAGATTTTCGAGAGCTTGACGGCGACCCGCTTGAGAACGCCCGAGAGGTGCACGAACGCGCCCATGTCCTGGGTTGCCTCGATGAGGTCGACGGCGGTGACGAGCGGCAGGCCCGTGGCGTCGCCGAGGTGGCGGCAGGCCGCTTCCGCGTAGCCGGGAGGTGCGTTGAGCCCGGTGCCGATGGCGGTTGCGCCGAGGTTGATCTCGTGCACGAGCCGCGAGGCCTCGCGAAGTCGCTCGCGGTCCTCGCCGATCGTCACGGCATAGGTCCCGAACTCCTGGCCGAGAGTCATGGGCACGGCATCCTGAAGCTGGGTCCGGCCCATCTTGACCACAGTGCGGAATTCGGCTGCCTTCTGCGCGAACGCATCCTCGAGCGAGGTGAGCGCCGCGAGGAGGCCCTCGATGCCGTAGACCGTCGCCACCCGCACCGCCGTCGGGTAGACGTCGTTGGTCGACTGGCTCAGGTTCACGTGGTCGTTCGGGTGCAGCCTCGCGTAGTGGCCCTTCGCCTCGCCGAGCAGCTCGAGCGCTCTGTTGGCGATGACCTCGTTCGCGTTCATGTTGGAGGAGGTGCCCGCACCGCCTTGGACGACGTCGACGACGAACTGATCCGCCAGCTCTCCGTCGAGGATCTCGAGGCACGCCTTCTCGATGGCGGCGCCGCGCTCCCCGTCGAGAAGCCCGAGTTCCTGGTTCGCCCTCGCAGCGGCGAGCTTGACCGCCGCCAGCCCTCGCACGAGATGCGGGTTGGTCGAGAGCGGCTGCCCCGTGATGGGGAAGTTCTCGACCGCGCGCAGCGTGTGGACGCCCCAGTAGGCGTCGACGGGGATCTCGCGATCGCCCAGGAGATCATGGTCGGTGCGCGTTGGACGCGTCGCGGCGAGCCCGGCGCGGGAGGCCGGGGGCGCGGCGTCGTCGAGGGGCGCGGCGGCACGGATCATGGGAAGGCCTTTCATGCGAGGACGCCCGGGGAGCTGGGGGAGGCTGAAGGATAAAGCGGCAGACGGGCAGGGTTCAGGCGGGGAATGCGTCGTCGAGGGCGGCGAAGATTCCCACCGGGCGGCCGCCACCGAGGACGGTTGCGGCGGCGAGCCCCGCGAGTGGTGCGTCGGGCGCGGCTTCGGGGATTCCGAGCGCGGCGAGCGCGCGCACGGCGATCGGCATGCGGGCGCGGTCGGCGCCGTCCGAGACCTTCACGGCGACTGCACGGCCATCAGGAAGCCCGACGAGCTGGATGCCCTCGAAGCCGTCCTTCGCGACGGCGCCCGGCAGGAGCCGCATGAGCGCGGTGACGTCCCGGCCTTCGCCTGCCACCATCCCGGGATGGGCCGTCATGGCGCGGGCGACGGCGGCTTCCGCGCTCAGGGCGCCATTCGCGCCGTCGTCTGTCGCGGCGGCCCGTGCGAGCCGCCCGTAGGCCCGCGCCATTGCCGCGAGGCTGAGGGCGGGAAGCGGCGTGCCGCAGCCGTCGGTGGTCCACGCCGCGGGCTCCTCGCCCGTCAGCTCGGCGATGGTGGCGGCGATGAGCTGCTGCAGCGGGTGATCTGGTTGGAGGTATCCGCTGACCGGCCAGCCGTTGATCGTGCAGACGGCGGCCATGGCGGCGTGCTTGCCGGAGCAGTTCTGGCAGAGGTGGTCGGCTGTCCCGCCATCGTGGAGCCATTGCTCGCGCTCGGGCACTCCGTACGGGAGGTCGACCGTGTTCTCGAGCGCCGAGATCCCGAGGCCGTGCAGCCTGAGGATGCGCAGTGCACCCTCCCGATGCGGCTGGGCGCCGCTGTGGCTCGCGGCGGCGAGCGCAAGGAGTTCGTCGGGGAGCCTGAGGCCCGCGCGCACGAGGGCCACCGCCTGGAGCGGCTTGAGCGCTGAGCGCGGATAGACCGGAGCGCTCGAGTCGCCCACTTCCCAGAGGAGGGTCCCGTCAGCGGCCGTTGCGGCCACGCTTCCGTAGTGGACGCCTTCGACGAGGTCGCCGCGGATCTGTACGGCGAGTGGGACGTGGGCGGGGAGGCCCGGAAGCACGAGGGCGCGGCCTGCGGGGGAGACGTACGGGGAGTGATCAGGGGTGGAAGGCATGGCTCTCTGAGGACGGCGCTAGGCGGATTGTGATCGGCGGTGTGGAGGACCGCTAGGGTCCGGGGGTTCCCAGGGACCCGAGCGCTTCATTGACTGCCGCGAGGTGCTCAGCCATGGCGGCGCTCGCGAGCTCGGCGGAGCCGGCCTCGAGCGCGGTGACGATCCGGCGGTGTTCGACGTCGGAGGCGCGCTGGCGGTCGGCGACGAGGTTGAGGGTTTCGGACTGGTTGGAGAGCGCCTCGCGCAGGTCGACGACGACGCTTTCGAAGACCTTGTTGCCGCTTGCCCGTGCGATGAGGCAGTGGAATGCCGCGTCGAGGGCGACCCACGCGGCTGGGTCGTCCTCGAGGACCATGTCGGCGACGATGCCCTTGAGGGTCGCGAGGTCCTCGTCGCTGCGGCGCAGGGCGGCGAGGCCGGCTGCAGGGACCTCGATGTGCGGGCGCGCCTCGGTGAGGTCCCGGGCGGAATAGCGGCCGAGCACGAGGTCGCCCGAGATGCGGCCCGAGACGACGAAGGTCCCCTTGCCGGTGTGGGTCTCCGTGAGTCCCAGCGCGGCGCAGGAGCGCAGCGCCTCCCGGACCACCGAGCGGCTGACGCCGTAGCGCGCCGCCAGAGCGGCCTCCGCAGGGAGCTTCGAGCCGACCGGGAGGTCGCCTGCCTCGATGGCGCCTCGCAGTTCGGCGAGGACAGCCTCGGCCGCGCTCAGGCGGGGGAGCGGCCGCGACGGGGCGCCGGAGGGGATTGCCTCCCGCTGTCTAGCTGTAGGGCTGTCAGACAGGTTCACCCGACGACTATGGCACTCCTCACACAGCACTGTCAACCGGCCACGGGACCCCTGGGCGTATGGCCTACCGCTCGAGCGGCGGGTACAGCTCGCCTACGGGTATCTCCGCCGCAAGACGGTTCTCCGGGCCGGGGAGGGGGCAGGCCCACGCCTCGTTGTAGGCGCAGGAGGGGTTGTACGCGAAGTTGAAGTCGAGCGTGTAGACCGCGACGCCGGTCGGATCGGTCCTGGCGCCGAGATAGGCCCCCTTGATCGTGTCGACGAGATACCTCCCGGCGCCATAGGTCCCGTCCGGCCGTCCGGCCGTGGCATCCCGGAACGGCACGAAGACGCCCCCGCCATACCCTGCATGCCGCCACGCGGCGAGCCGGCCGAGCCCGGGCACGTCGAACGTTCCGATTCGCACGAATGGCACCACACCGTCCGTGCCCGTCCGCACGGGCCTCTCCTGGCCCGCGCCGTCCGCGAGGAGCGGGAGCTCGAAGCGGAAGCCGGCGTCGTAGGGGGCGGTGTGCAGCCCGCGGAAAGCTGTGCGGTCCGCGGGGACGACGGCGGAGGCGGGGTGGGTGCCGAAGAGCACGTCCCGCTCACGGCGCCACAGGTCGTGGCCCTCGCGGGGGCTTGCCGCCGCGCGGACCCGCTGATAGAGGTCGAACACGCGGAGCCGCCAGTCGGCGACGTCGTGCGCGGGGATTGCGAGGCCGTCCTCGTCCTGCTCCAGCATGGCGCCAGACTACCGCTGTCGCGGTTCGCTAGGGTGTCGGTATGGTCGTCGCCCGCCACGCTGTCCTCCCCGCTGGCACCGAAGCCAGCACGGAGGCCAGCGCCGCCACAAGCACCGCCGCCAGAACCCCCGCCAGCCCTCGAGCGCGTGTTTTGCTCAGCGCCGTCCTGTGCGCGCTGTTCCTTGCGGGGTGCGGCGCGAGTCAGAGCGGCCCCCAATGGACTCCTGTGGTTCCCGGGAGCGCCTCGGCGAGTGCTTCGCCAGCTCCCTCGGGCAGCACCTCGGCGGGCGCGACGTCGGCCCAGTGGAAGACCTTCACCGACCCTGGGAAGACGATCAGCTTCGAGCTGCCCGCCCAGTGGATCGTGCAGTCGGCCCCGCTGGCCCCCGGCTCCGCCGCGGGTGCCGTGCACTACGACGTCAAGAAGGCCGACGGGACGTTCGTCGCGGGCCTCCAGACGGGTCTGCCGGTGCCGACCCCGCAGCCGTGCGACGCTGGTCAGGCGAAGCCCTACACGGTGCTCAACAGCGTGCCGGTCAACCTGCCGTTCCAGGACGGTCCGACGGCCCTCACGCCGCGCTTCGTCTTCCGGGTGATCCAGGGCTACAAGTACTTCGGCTCTTTCGGACTCGTGGGGGTCACGACGTCGGCTCAGGACGGCAAGGCGTGCCGCCTGCTCAACATCGTCCCGGGCCCGACCGGCACCGGCGGCTACGCGTTCTCCGACGTCACGGAACTCGCGCCGCTTGCCGCGAATGCGGAGGTTGCCCCGCTGCAGGCATTCGATAACCTTGCACAGGCGTCCGATTACGTCCGGGCGTCGGGAGACTTCGCCGATGCGCAGCGCATGATCATGTCGCTGAAGTTCACGAAGACCTCCTAGGCCTTTCGACTCCTAGCCGTCTGGAGCCCAATGCTGCGTACTGTCAGCGCCCGTCTCTCGTTCACCACAGTGGCGCGGACGAAGGTCGCAATGGCCGTCGCCGTCGCACGGAACGCCGGGTACGCGTCCTTCGACGAGCGGCTCAGCGTGACCGCCGACGGCCAGCCGGTCCCCTGGCGCGAACTCGTCGACGGGCATGGCGGCCGCTTCCACGTCCTCGAGTTCGACTACCCGTCGGATGTCGACGTCGAGTACACCGCGAGCGTGCGGGGCCGGGCCGTTCCCGACGCGGTCGACGAGATGGACCTCATCCGCTACGTCCGGCCGAGCCGCTATGCGGAGAGCGACCGCCTGCTGCCCACCTCGTACGGGCAATTCGGGGGGATGGGCGGGTCCCAGCTCGCGGTCGCGGTCCGCAAGTGGGTGCACGAACAGCTCTCGTACGTTGCCGGTTCGTCCCGGGGGACCGACGGCGCGGTGGAGACCCTTCTGCACCGCCGTGGCGTGTGCAGGGACTATGCGCACCTCGCGATAGCGCTCCTGAGGGCCAAGGACGTTCCCGCGAGGCTCACGGCGGTCTACGCTCCCGGGTTGCGGCCCATGGACTTCCACGCCGTCGCGGAGGCCTACGTCGACGGGTCGTGGCACGTGATCGACCCGACTGGCCTCGCGCCGCGATCCGGCATGCTCCGGATCACGGCTGGACGCGACTCCTCCGACACGGCATTCCTCTCGACGGTCGGCGGAAGCCTCGTGCTGCGGAAGCTCGCTGTCGCAGCGGACTGCGACGAATCGCTCCCGGACGACGATCCGGAAGCGCTCGCCGTCATCGGCTAGCGGCTCCTCCATCGGCCGAGGAACGGACGCGGCGCAGGAACCCTCTGCTCAGAGCGGATGGTTCTCGACGACGTGCTCGCGGAGCTTGGCGGTGAGCCGCTTCAGTTCGGCGAGCTCTTCGGCGTCGAGCGCGCCGCCGAAGAGCCGGGCGATCTCGCGGACATGCTCGCGGCCGATGCGCCGCTGGGTCTCGCGCCCGGCCTCCGTCAGGGTGATGAGGATTCCCCGAGCATCGTCGGGCGCTGCCCGGCGCGTGACGAGGCCTTTGCGCTCCAGCCGCTCGACGAGCCGGCTGAGACTCGACTGCGCGAGCAGCACATGGTCGTTGAGCTCGTTGAGGCGCAGGCCGCTTTCCGGGCAGCCGCTGAGGGTGAAGAGGACGTCGTACTCCTTGATGCCGAGCCCGCGGAATGCCGGGTCGGCCTGGAGACGCCGCATCACGGCGACCTGCGCCCGGAAGAGGGACTCCCACGCCTCGGCCGCGTCCCGCACTGATGGCGCGGGGCTCGTCGTGGCACTGGAGGGGGCGTTCATTTCGCTGCCTCCGCCTCCGCATGTGCCTCGGCGGGCGCCTGTGCCTCTGCCGGCTCGGGTGAGGCCTTGCGCTCGAGGAGCGCGGCGTGGGTCGGACCCTCGGGGACGTCGGCCGGACGCCCGGCCTCGAAGCCGGCCTTGAGCTCGGGGAGCACCTCCCCGAGGAGGTCGAGCTGGTCGAGCACCGTCTTCAGCGGAAGGCCCGCGTGGTCCACGAGGAACAGCTGCCGCTGGTAGTCCCCGAAGTAGTCGCGGAACGCGAGCGTCTTCTCGACGAACTCCGCCGGGCTGCCGACGGTGAGCGGGGTCTGGGACGTGAAGTCCTCGAGGGAGGGGCCGTGGCCGTAGACCGGCGCGTTGTCGAAGTACGGCCGGAACTCGCGTACGGCGTCCTGCGAGTTGCGGCGCATGAAGAACTGGCCGCCGAGACCGACGATGGCCTGATGGGCCTTGCCGTGGCCGTAGTGCTCGTAGCGCTCGCGATACAGGTTGATGAGGCGGATGTAGTGCTCCTTGGGCCAGAAGATGTTGTTGGCGAAGAAGCCGTCGCCGTAGTACGCGGCGAGCTCTGCGATCTGCGGCGTGCGGATGGAACCGTGCCAGACGAAGGGAGCGACGCCGTCGAGCGGGCGCGGGGTGGCGGTGAAGTTGTGGAGCGGCGTGCGGAACTTGCCCGACCAGTCGACGACGTCCTCATCCCACAGGCGGCGGAGGAGCGCGTAGTTCTCGATCGTGAGTTCGAGCGCATCGTGCGGGTTCTTGCCGAACCAGGGGTACACGGGGGCGGTGTTGCCGCGCCCCAGGACGAGGTCGGTCCTGCCGTCGACCAGATGCTGGAGCATCGCGAAGTCTTCCGCGATCTTGACGGGATCGTTGGTCGTGATGAGCGTCGTCGTCGTGGAGAGGATGAGCCGCTCAGTCTGCGCGCCGATGTAGCCGAGCAGCGTGGTGGGCGAGCTCGGGTAGAAGGGCGGGTTGTGGTGCTCCCCGGTCGCGAAGACGTCGAGTCCGACCTCCTCGGCGTGCCGGGCGATCTGGACGATGGCCTTGATCCGCTCGGCCTCCGTCGGCATGCGGCCATTCGTGGGGTCGAGCGTGACGTCGCCTACGCTGAAGATTCCGAACTGCATGATGACCTCTCTCCTCGTGTCTTTCCCAGAGTACATGCATTTGCATCTACTTTGAACCGAGGAGTGCTGCCGATTGTTTCCCGGGGGCGGCCCTGGCTGCCGGCCGGGGCGTCAGCTCTCGAGGACGAGCGGCTCGGCGATCTCCCGGAGGAGCCGGCGGCGCTCGAGCCGCCCTTCGACGAGCCGGTACAGCACCGGCACCAGGACGAGCGTGAGCGCAGTCGAGGAGACGAGTCCGCCGATGACGACGACGGCGAGCGGCTGCGAGATGAAGCCGCCGCCCCCGGTGAGGCCGAAGGCCATTGGCGTGAGGGCGAAGATCGTCGCGAGTGCCGTCATGAGGATCGGCCGCAGCCTCTGCCGCGCCCCCCGCTCGATGGCGTCCTCGAGCGGGAGGGCAGGCCGTCCGGGACTCGGGCGCCTGTACTGGTTGATGAGGTCTATGAGGACGATCGCGTTCGTCACGACGATGCCGACGAGCATGAGGAGGCCGATGAGGGCCGGGAGCCCGAGCGGGATCCCGGTCGCGAGGAGGAGCAGGATGGCTCCCGTCGCGGCGAACGGGATGGACACGAGCAGCACGAGCGGCTGGATGAGGCTCTTGAACGCGGCGACCATGACGACGTAGACGATCGCGATCGCGGCGAGCAGCGCCAGTCCCAGCTGGCGGAACGAGTCCGCCTGCTGGCTCGCCGCGCCGCCCACCGACGCCGTGGCCCCGGCGTCGAGAGAGAGGTTGTTCACGCGCTGCTGGACCGCGGCGCTCACGGTGCCGAGGTTCGAATCGCCCGGGGTGACCGAGACGGTCGCCGTGCGCTGGCCGGATGTGCTCGTCACGGTGACCGGCACGTTCAGCGCCTCCACGCTCGCGATCGCCCCCAAGGTGAGGCCGTGGGCGCCCGGGAGCGGCAGCGCCCGGACGGCGTCGACGCTGGAGAACTGGGTGCCCTTCCCGATGAGCACGGGATAGTCGGTGGTGTCGATCCGCACGGTCCCCGCGGGAATCGGGCTGACCGTCGCCGCGAGCATCGCCCCGACCTGCTGCTCGTTGAGACCCGCAGCGGTGGCCTTCGCGCGGTCGACCTTCACCTGCACGACGGGCTGGGCGGCTGCGAGATTGCTCGTGACGCCCGTGGCGCCGGGAACGCCCTGGAGCGCACTGACGACGGCGTCATTGGCTTTGGAGAGGGAGGCGGCGTCGGGCGCCTTGACAGTCACGTCCACGGTGGACGCCGTCCCGAAACCACCCTGCTGCTGGCTGAGGTTCACCTGGCCGACGCCGTTGAGGCCGGCGAGCTCGCTCCGCACGCGCTGCTGGAGCGCCAGCTGGTCGCTGTTCTCGTCGGTGATCACCGTGAACGTCGCGCTCGAGGCACCTGAGGAGAGGAACGCACTGAATCCGGTCGTCGAGTTGCCGACGGTGACCTGCACGGTCTTGATGCCGTCCATGTGCCTCAGGACGTCCTCCACCTTGCCGGCCGCGGCGCTTGTCGCGTCGAGGCTCGTGCCCGGCGGCATCGTCTGGCTCACCGTGAAGCTGTTCTCCCCGGAATTGCCGAGCAGATTGGTCGGGAGGAGGGGCGTGAGGGCGAAGGTCCCGACGAGGACGACGGCGCCCGCGACGAGCGTCCACACCGGGTGCCGCTGGGTCGAGCGCAGGATCGGGAGATAGCCGCGCTGGATGAGGCTGCGCTTCTCCTTCTCGTGGGCGCGTGCTTCGACCTCGGCCCGGTCGACGGCGGGCCGCGGCTTGCGGCCGAGGAACCAGTAGGCCAGGACGGGCACGATGGTGAGGGCGACCGCGAGGGAGGCGAGGAGCGCGATCGTGACCGTGAGCGCGAACGGTCGGAACAGCTCGCCCGCAAGGTTTCCGACGAACGCGATCGGGAGGAAGACCGCGACTGTCGTGAGGGTCGAGGCCGTCACGGCGCCGGCGACCTCGCGGACCGCGGCGAGGATCGCCGTCGTCTTCTCCTCGCCGTAGCTCAGGTGGCGTTTGATGTTCTCGATCACGACGATCGAGTCGTCCACGACGCGGCCGATGGCGATCGTGAGTGCGCCGAGCGTGAGGATGTTGAGCGAATAGTGCGCCGCGAAGAGACCGATGAACGTGATGAGGAGCGAGAGCGGGATGGAGACCGCCGTCACGAGCGTCGAACGGACGGAGAGCAGGAACACGAGGATCACGAGGACCGCGAAGCCGAGGCCGAGGAGGCCCTCGGTCGTGAGGTCCTGGATGGACTTCTCGATGAACGGTGCCTGGTCGAAGACGGTCGTGAGCTTGGCGTTCGAGCCGAGCGCCGACTGGAGGCAGGGGACCGCGTTCCGGACGGCGTGCGAGATCGCGACGGTGTCGCCGTCGGGCTTCTTCGTCACGGAGACCGCGAGCGTGGGCTTCCCGTCGGTGCGGGTGATCGAGGTGGCTGCGTCGTCCTGGATGGCGACGGCGGCGACGTCGCCGATCGTGGTGGGCTGCGTCGCCCCGGCGAGCGGGAGCCCCTTGACCGCGTCGGTCGAGTCGATCGGGCTGCCGGCCTGGAGGGAGAGCGTGCGCCCCTGGTCGGTCACGGTGCCGACCGGAACAAGCGAGCCGTTGTTCTGCAGAGCGGTCTTGATCGCCCCGACATCCACGCCGCGGGCCGCGAGAGCCGCGGGGTCCGGCTGAATCTGGATGTGCCGGGTCGCGCCACCCGTGATGTCGACGCTTCGGACGCCGTCGATCTTCGACAGGGAGGGGACCACCTGCTGCGTGAGCTCATTCTGGAGGTCGCTCAGCGGGCGGTCGGACGACGCTGCGAGGAAGACGATCGGGAAATCCGTGATGCTCCCCGCCAGGGTATTGGGGGAGACGTCCGAGGGGAGCTCTGACTTGGCGTTCGAGATCGCTCGGTCGATCTGGTTGCGCGCCCGGTCGAGGTCGGTCCCGTACTGGAAGGAGAGCCGGATCGTGGAGACACCCGTGCGCGACGTCGACGCGCTGCTCTCGAGGCCTTCGACCGCTTGGAGCGCCTTCTCGAGCGGCTGCCCGACCTGCTTGTCGACGACGTCGGGCGATGCGCCCGGCATCGAGGTCACGACGGTGAGCTGTGGGAATTCGATCGACGGGATGAGCTCCTGCTTGAGCGTCCCCATGGTGATCACGCCGAACACGGCGGCGAAGACCGTGATGAGCGCGATGAGAGCCTTGTTTGACATCGAAAGGCTCGCGAGCCGGAACATAGGGTGGTCTCCCGTCGAACGACGACGGCCCGCACCGTACCACGGTGCGGGCCGCCGGATGCCTGTGCGTTACTGGGCGGTGGCCGCCAGCTGGAGGGCGTCGGCTGTGGTGGCAGCGACCTCGGCCAGCAGGTCGGGATTCTCATTGAGCTTGACGCCGTAGCCCGGCATCATCTCGCGGAGCTTGTCCTCCCAGCCACGGTACTTCTTGGGGAAGCACCTCCGCATGAGCTCGAGCATAATCGGAACCGCCGTGGAGGCGCCGGGCGAAGCGCCCAGCAGGGCGCCGACGGACCCGTCACGCGACGTGATGACCTCAGTGCCGAACTGCAGGACGCCACCCTTCTGCGGGTCCTTCTTGATGATCTGCACGCGCTGCCCCGCAGTGATGAGCTCCCATTTGTCGCCGTCGGCGAGCGGGAAGTACTCGCGGAGCGCCTCGACCTTCGCGCTGTGGCTCTTCGCCACCTCCTTCACGAGGTAGGCGGTGAGATCCATGTTGTCCTTCGCGACCGCGAGCATGGGCACGATGTTCCCGAGCCGGATCGAGAGGGGCAGGTCGAGGAGCGAGCCGTTCTTGAGGAAGTTCGTCGAGAAGCCGGCATAGGGCCCGAAGAGGAGCGAGCGCTTGCCGTCGACGTAGCGGGTGTCGAGGTGCGGAACCGACATCGGGGGAGCGCCCACCGACGCCTGGCCGTACACCTTGGCGTTGTGGCGCGCCGCGATCGACTCGTCCGTGCTGCGGAAGAACTTGCCGGACACGGGGAACCCGCCGTAGCCCTTGCTCTCCGGGATCCCCGACGCCTGCAGGAGGTGGAGCGCCCCGCCGCCCGCACCGATGAACACGAACTTCGCGTGGATGCGCCCGCGCTCGCCCGAGGCGGTGTGCTTCGTGGCGATGTCCCAGCCCCCGCGAGAACGGGAGACATCGGTCACGTCCGTTCCGTAGTTGACCTCGACGCCGTTGCTGGCCAGATAGCCGACGAGCTCCCGGCTCAGCGTGCCGAAGTCGACGTCGGTGCCGGAGGCGACCCGGTTGGCTGCGACGCGGCCCCCGCCTCGCCCTTCCATGACGAGCGGCGCCCATTCCGCGATCTGTGCCGGGTCCTCGCTGAATTCCATCTCGCTGAACAGCGGGTTGGGGTGGAGGGCCTCGAAGCGCTTCCTGAGGTAGTCCGCATGGGCGTCGCCGAGGACGAAGCTCATGTGCGGGACCGTGTGGATGAACCGGGTGGGATCCCCGATGTCACCCTGGCGGACGAGGTGGGACCAGAACTGTCGCGAGAGCTGGAAGCCCTCGTTGATGCCCAGCGCCTTCGCGGGGCTGATCGAGCCGTCCTTCGCCTGGGGCGTGTAGTTGAGCTCACAGTAGGCCGCATGGCCGGTCCCCGCGTTGTTCCACGGGCCCGAGCTCTCGAGCCCCACGGCCGGGAGGCGCTCGAAGAGCACCACGTTCCAGGCCGGTTCAAGTTTCTTGATGAACGCCCCGAGGGTTGCGCTCATGATGCCCCCGCCGATCAAGACGACGTCGGCGGACCGAGTGGTGGATATGAAGGTCACTGACTCTCCCTGCGCATATGGACCACAGGCAGAATATCCCTCGGCGGGCGGTTCTCTAAATCCCCGCGTGCCTGTGCGTCAAGGGGTTCCCCCTCATTTTTTCAGGGCTGCGAAGTGAGGACCACGTGGTTGAACGTCTCGTTGAGCACAGGGGACGTCGGGTACGTGTCCACCCGGCTCGAGAGGGCCACGGCCGAGATCGGGAAGGCGATGGGGACCGCAGGGGCCGTGCTCGCGATCTGCGCGTTGATGTTCTGGTACGCCTGCGTCCGGTCGTTGCCGTCGGGCAGGCCGCGGGCCCGCCCGAGCTTGCTGAAGAGCTGCGCGTCGAAGAAGCCGAACTCCCCGTTCTTCGATCCGAAGAGCGAGGCCAGGAAGTCGTCGGGATCGGCGTACGTCCCGTAGCGGCCGAGCAGGTGGAACGCGTGATCCCCTGCTGTGGTCACACGCTCGAGGTAGCCGTCCGACCACGCGACGGGCACGGGCTGGATGTTGAGCCCGACGAGCGTGAGCTGCGAGCTCAGCTCCGCATAGACCTTCTCCGGAGAGGGCAGGCACAGGTGCGTGACGTCGAGGGGGTAGTAGAACTTGAGCGGCTCGCCCCGGTAGCCCGATTGGGCGATGAGCCGCTTGGACTTCTCAGGGTCGAAGGACGGGAAGCCGCCGGCCTGGTTGAAGCCGTTCAGCTTGGGCGGGAGGAACTGGGCCGCTGGCTTCGTGTCTTCGAGGAAGATCGGCGTGATCAGCGCAGTCTTGTTGATGGCGGAGGCGACGGCGAGGCGCACGTTCTCGTTCTGGAGGATCGGCACGGACTGGTTCATGCCGAGGTACATGACGGAGAACGGGTCGCGACGGACGACTTGGAGGCCCTTGCGGACGAGGGTCTCGATGTTGTCGAGGGTCACGGCGTCGTAGCCGTCGATCCTGCCGCTGACGAGCGCGTCGAGCCGGCTCTGGGCCTGGTCGTACACCACGAAGGTGAGCTGCCCGATCTGGCCCCGGGTCCCCCAGTAGTCGGGGGAGGCTTCGAGGAGGATCTGGTCGGAGTTCCACGCCTTGAAGCGGAACGGTCCCGTGCCGACGGGATGCTGGGCGTAGCGGGAGATCCTGGTTCCGGCGGACGGCTGGTCCTCGACGTCGGCCGCGCCCGCCTTGAGCGCGGTCGGCGATGAGATCGCGAAGGCGGGGGCCGTGAGGGCCTGGAGCAGTCCCGTGAGCGGCGAGGTGAGGTCGAGCCGGACCCGGTAGTCCCCGAGGACGGTGCAGCCCTTGTAGAGGGAGAGCTGCGGTGCGTCGGAATGGGCCTGGAACGCGGCCGTGAAGGGAAGGACGCCCCGGGAGGCGCGGAGGGAGGGGGAGAATCCGAACCACCGGTCGAAGTTGAACTTCACGTCGGCGGCGGTGAACGGAGTGCCGTCGTGGAACCGGACCCCCTGCCGGAGGGTGAACGTGTACGAGAGGAGGTCCGCGCTCTGCGTCCACTGGATCGCCAGCCCAGGAGCCGGCGCCCCCGTCTCGGGGTCGGTCGTCAGAAGTCCCTCGAGGACCTGGCGGGCGACGCGCCACGATTCGATGTCTGCTGTCAGGGCCGGGTCGAGGCCGATGGGGGAAGCCGGCGTTCCGAAGGTGAACTTCTGGTTCGACGTGGGGGTCGGGCTCGATGAGGCGGTCGGCTTCGGCTGCGGCGAAGGCGTGCACCCTGCCAGCAATGCCGTGACCGCTGCCGCTTGAAGCAGATCCCTGCGCCTGATGCCTCGCGCCACTCCTATGCCTATGCCTTTCCCGCCGCGTGCCCGGCGCCCGTCCCCAGGTGTCGTTCCTGCACGGCCGGGCTCGTGCTCATGCCGGAGGTGGTGCGCGAGGAGGGATTTGAACCCTCACGTCCGAAGACACAGGAACCTAAATCCTGCGTGTCTGCCAATTCCACCACTCGCGCGGGGCCCGCACCGAACTCGGCGGGACCGTCTGTCAGTCTAGCGGGAGTGCCCGGACAGTGGGTCCAGGCGGCACTCGGGTCAGCCGAGGCCGAGGTCGCGCCGGAGCTTCGCGACGTGTCCCTTGGCGCGCACGTTGTACTGGGCCAGCTCGATCCGGCCTTCCGCGTCGAGGACAAACGTGCTGCGGATGAGGCCTTCGTAGGTCCGTCCGTAGTTCTTCTTCTCTCCCCACGCCCCGTAGCGCCCGGCGATCTCGTGCCCCTCGTCGGCGAGGAGCGGGAAGCCGAGGTGCTGCGCCTCCGCGAAGTCGACGATGGCTGAGGCAGGGTCCGGCGAGATTCCGACGACCGAATAGCCCGCGGCGGCGAGCGGAGCCAGGCTGTCGCGGAAATCACACGCCTGCTGAGTGCAGGCCGGGGTGTCGGCCTGAGGGTAGAAATACAGGATCGCCTTGCGCCCGCGGAGGTCCGAGAGCGATGTGGTGCCGCCGTTGGAGTCAGGCAGCGTGAAGTCCGGGGCGGCGTCGCCCGGGGCAAGCCGCGCTGTGGCTGGGGGAGTGCTCATCACGCCAGCGTAGCCTTGCGGGCGGGGCGACGCCGGGCGGCTGTGGGCGACGTGATCGACGGCACTGCGGATGCCTGCGTCCCCGATTTCACTCTGGGCGCGGAACCGTGTAAAGTCTCATGTCGTTGCGGGGGACGCAGCGCGGCCGAAAACGAAGCCCTCAGGGGCTTTGCGGCCCGTCAGGATCCCGCTCAGCGAAAGCTGCGCCTCTAGCTCAACTGGCAGAGCAATTGACTCTTAATCAATGGGTTCCGGGTTCGAGTCCCGGGGGGCGCACTGCAGAGGAAAGGACCCCGTCGCGATTCAGCGATGGGGTCCTTTCCGTTCCGCCGGTCCTTTCGTTCCGCCGGTCCTTTCGTTCCGCCGATCAATTCGACCGGCGAAGGCGGGCAAGCCCTAGGCGCCGAAAGGTCCCAGGGCCCGAACTGCCCTACGCTCCGAACTGCACAGCGTCGACCTTCCACGTTCCGCCCTCGTCGGCCATCGTGACACTCGCGTTCGCGAGCTCGTTGGGATTGATGGCGTCGGGCTGCCCGGACGCGGTCCAGCGGGCGTCGGTCACGGCGGCGCCGTCTGGCCCGACGTACTGGCGGCTCAGGTAGCAGAAGACGTGGCCGCTCTGGAGGGCGGACCCTGCGCTCGTGTGGAGAACGCACTCCATCCCGGTCGTCTGGACCGTGAAGCCGGCGGCGTGGACCTGCCCCTGTCCCGGCGTGAACGCGGCCGCGAACGACCCCGCCATGTGGGCGGTGATGAGTCCCTGCGACAGGAGCTCATCGCGGGCTCCTGTCGGGGAGGCGTACTTCGCGGAGGTCTCGTTCAGGAGGACAGGGAGCACCCGGTAGATCGCGTCGCGCGCCTTGGTCTCGTCGGCGGTGAGTGTGCCCGAGAAGCCGGGCCCGTCGATCTGGAGCGACCGGAGGGTCGGGGCCACGACCGGCACGCTCACCGCCGCTGACGGCGCGTCGGACGACGTCGACGGCCCCGACGGCTGGGGCGCGGACGCCGTAGCCGAGGCAGCCGGTGTCGTCGCGCTGCCGGACGGCGAACCTGTGGGCGTTCCGGTGGCTGCGCTCGCGGCGGGCGCCGCTTGGGGGCCAGCGGCCGAGCACCCCGCGAGCACTGTGCCCGAAGCGAGCGCTCCGAGCGCAAGGGTCGAGGCGAGCAGAAGCTTCCTGGCGGTCATTCAGTGTCCTTCCCGCGGACTCGGCCCTCGCGGACCGTCTCCATCAGACCATGTCTCATCGTCTTGCTCTGCCAACCTACGCGACTTCCTGCAGCCTCCCTGCCGCGACTTGCTGAGCCGCCGCGAACTGCTGGTCCGCTACGGGCAGGTCGTGATCAGAGGGCGCAGAGGTCGCGCATGAACGCCGTGAAGTCGTCGGCGTCGTCCTCCTGCTCGAGGGTCCGGGGAGCGGTCGAACGCTCGGCGGGATCGAGTTGGCACAGCGAACGTATGGTGAAGGAGAACTCACGGCCCGTGCTCGTTCCCACGTCGAATGCGCCCGGCGAGGGTTCGGCGGCGTAGGCGAGATTCGTGAGGTCGACGGTCCAGGGGCGTCCTGCGGCCTCGAGCGTCCGGCGGTCGAAGGGCGCGATGACGAGTTCGATGGGCTGGCGCCTGTACCCGAGGACCACGCCACGCGGCGTGGGCGTCCCGCTGAACGGGCCGTCGAGCATCCCCCCTGCCTCCGCAGCGCACACGAGGTTGTAGGACGCGTAGTTGGGGATCTGCCGGTCGAAGACGCGGTGGAGTGCCGCCTTGAGCGCTGCGTCTGATGCCGCGCGGCCCCTTCCGTCCGCGAGGGGCGGATGCTGGCTGCTCACGCTTGCTCCTTTCGCCGCCGCGCCTCCCAGTCTACGGACAGGTCCGTCCGTGGCTGGAGGGGCGGTGGCGAGGTTTCAGCCCTGTCCAGAATGCGGACACTAGTCCATCTGCTGGATGAAACATTGCCGGAATTTCGCCGATCCTCCCCGGGACAGGTCGGGGGAGCCCGCCCCCGGTCATAGACTCTGCACATGACCGAGCAGAGCCAAACCTCCCCAGCGCCCCGCGAGGGCGTCGACATCAAGCCCCGCAGCCGCGTCGTCACGGACGGCATCCACGCCGCGCCGGCCCGCGGCATGCTCCGCGCGGTGGGCTTCGGCGACGAGGACTTTGCCAAGCCGCAGGTCGGGATCGCGAGCTCGTGGAACGAGATCACTCCGTGCAACCTCTCGCTCGACCGTCTCGCGAAGGCCTCGAAGGAGGGCGTCCACGCTGCAGGCGGCTTCCCCATGCAGTTCGGGACCATCTCCGTCTCCGACGGCATCTCCATGGGCCACCAGGGCATGCACTTCTCCCTCGTCTCGCGCGAGATCATCGCCGACTCGGTCGAGACGGTCATGCAGGCCGAGCGGATCGACGGCCAGGTCCTCCTGGCTGGCTGCGACAAGTCGCTGCCCGGCATGCTGATGGCCGCGGCGCGCCTCGACGTTTCGAGCGTCTTCCTCTACGCCGGCTCGATCATGCCGGGATGGGTCAAGCTCGAAGACGGCACGGAGAAGGACGTCACCCTGATCGACGCCTTCGAGGCCGTCGGCGCCTGCGCTGCGGGACGCATGTCCAAGGGCGACCTCGACCGCATCGAACGCGCCATCTGCCCGGGCGAGGGAGCATGCGGCGGGATGTACACGGCGAACACCATGGCGAGCGCCGCCGAGGCCCTCGGCATGTCGCTCCCCGGTTCCGCCGCTCCGCCCTCGGCGGACCGGCGCCGCGACATGTTCGCCCACCGCTCCGGCGAGGCCGTTGTGAACCTCCTCCGCCAGGGGATCACCTCGCGCGACATCATGACCCGCGAGGCGTTCGAGAACGCGATTGCCGTCATCATGGCCTTCGGGGGATCGACCAACGCGGTGCTCCACCTCCTTGCGATCGCGCGCGAGGCGGAGGTCGAGCTCGAACTCGAGGACTTCAACCGGATCGGCGACAAGGTGCCGCACCTCGGCGACCTCAAGCCGTTCGGACGCTATGTCATGTACGACCTCGACCGCGTCGGCGGGGTGCCCGTCGTCATGCGCGCCCTCCTCGATGCAGGCCTCCTGCATGGGGACGCCCTCACGGTGACCGGCAAGACGGTGGCCGAGAACCTCGAGGAGATCGCTCCGCCGGACCTCGACGGCAAGATCGTCCGCGCAATGGACAACCCCATCCACAAGACCGGCGGGCTCTCGGTGCTGCGCGGTTCGCTCGCGCCCGAAGGCGCCGTCGTCAAGACGGCGGGATTCGACGCCGAGGTGTTTGAGGGCAGCGCCCGCGTCTTCGAGCGTGAGCAGGGCGCACTCGATGCCCTCGACAATGGCGAGATCAAGGCGGGGGACGTCGTCGTCATCCGCTACGAAGGCCCCAAGGGCGGTCCCGGCATGCGCGAGATGCTCGCCATCACCGGCGCGATCAAGGGGGCCGGGCTCGGCAAGGACGTGCTGCTCCTCACGGACGGCCGCTTCTCGGGCGGCACCACGGGCCTGTGCATCGGGCACGTCGCTCCTGAGGCGGTCGACGGCGGCCCGATCGCCTTCGTGCGCGACGGCGACCGGATCCGCGTGGACATCCCGAACCGCACGATCGAGCTGCTCGTCGACGAGAGCGAGCTCGAGGCGCGCCGGGAGGGCTGGGAGCCGCTTCCTGCCAAGTTCACGAAGGGTGTCCTGGCCAAGTACGCGAAGCTCGTCCACTCGGCGAGCGAGGGTGCAGTCCTCAACTGACGTCGAGTGCCGAGGGGCGCCACGACTGCGGCCGGGCCCGAGGGCCCGGCCGCCTGTCAGTCTCACGTCGTGGATGGCAGTCCGAATACTGAGACGGAGACGTCGCAGATTGACACTCTCACAAGCGATTGTGAAGACTGTGGGCATGCGGACCGTTTCGACCGACATGGTGCTCACTGTCGTCGTCCTTGCCAAGCGCGTGGCTTACTGAAGCCCGACTGGCAACGTTCTGTCACGCGCAACCCCTCGGAGAGCCGAAAGGCTGAGGGGTTGTTTTTATTTGAGCTGAGCACAGCTCCTTCGCCACGAAGATCCTAAGGAAGAGACTGATGAGCAAAGGAACGCCGATCAGCCCATCGCTGATGGCTTCGAAGCCGTCTGCGGCCAAGGCCGCGGATTCTGTCGACTCTGTCGACTCTGCCTCTGCCGTCCTGGGGCCCAACCGCGTCGTTGAGCCCACAGAGATGACTGGATCTGAAGCAATCGTCCGCTCGCTCGAGGAACTGGGCGTGGACGATGTCTTTGGTCTTCCGGGCGGCGCGATCCTGCCGACCTACGACCCTCTGATGGCTTCGAAGATCAACCACGTCCTGGTGCGCCACGAGCAGGGCGCCGGCCACGCAGCCCAAGGGTATGCGATGGTCACAGGACGTGTCGGCGTCTGCATCGCCACGTCGGGTCCGGGCGCCACCAATCTGGTGACCGCGATCGCCGACGCGCATATGGACTCCGTCCCCCTCGTAGCAATCACCGGCCAGGTCGCGAGCAGCGTCATCGGCTCCGACGCCTTCCAGGAAGCGGACATCGTCGGCATCACCATGCCGATCACGAAGCACTCGTTCCTCGTCACGCGCGCAGAAGACATCCCGCATACCCTCGCGGCGGCCTTCCATCTCGCGTCGACGGGCCGCCCGGGTCCCGTCCTCGTGGACGTCACCAAGGATGCCCAGCAGTCGAAGATGGTCTTCAGCTGGCCGCCGAAGATCGACCTCCCCGGCTACCGCCCCGTCACGCGCGGACACAGCAAGCAGGTGCGCGAGGCCGCCCGCCTCATCGCCGCCGCGTCCAAGCCCGTCCTCTACGTCGGCGGAGGCGTCATCAAGGCCGACGCGGCCGCGGAGCTCGTACAGCTGGCCGAGACGACGGGCGCGCCCGTCGTGACGACGCTCACCGCGCGGGGGGCCTTCCCGGATTCCCACTCGCAGCATGTCGGCATGCCGGGGATGCACGGGTCGGTCTCGGCCGTCATGGCGCTCCAGCAGGCGGACGTCCTCATCACGCTTGGCGCCCGGTTCGACGACCGGGTGACCGGCGTGCTGAGTACGTTCGCGCCCAATGCCAAGGTGATCCACGCCGACATCGACCCGGCCGAGATCTCCAAGAACCGCACCGCCGACGTGCCCATCGTCGGATCCGTCAAGGAGATCATCCCCGAGCTCACCGAGGCCGTGCGGGCGATCCAGGAGAAGGACGGCGGCGCGGACCTCGCGCCGTGGTGGGCGTTCCTCAACCGGCTCAAGGAGGACTACCCCCTCGGGTGGACCGAGCCGGAGGACGGGCTCCTCTCTCCGCAGAAGATCATCCAGCGCATCGGCGAGCTCACGGGCCCCGAGGGCGTGTACGTCGCCGGAGTCGGGCAGCATCAGATGTGGGCGGCCCAGTTCGTCAAGTACGAGCGTCCTCGAGCCTGGCTCAACTCGGCGGGCCTCGGCACCATGGGCTACTCGGTGCCCGCGGCCATGGGGGCGAAGGTCGGGAACCCCGAGCGCGTCGTGTGGGCGATCGACGGCGACGGCTGCTTCCAGATGACGAATCAGGAGCTCGCCACGTGCACGCTCAACAAGATTCCCATCAAGGTCGCGGTCATCAACAATTCGTCCCTCGGCATGGTGCGCCAGTGGCAGACCCTCTTCTATGACGGCCGCTATTCGAACACCGACCTCCACACCGGCGCCGAAACGCTCCGCATCCCGGACTTCGTCAAGCTCGGCGAGGCCTACGGGTGTGCATCGTTCCGCGTCGAGCGGGAGGACCAGATCGACGACGTCATCAAGCAGGCCTTGGAGATCAACGACCGTCCCGTCGTGATCGACTTCGTCGTGAGCCCCAACGCCATGGTCTGGCCGATGGTCCCGTCCGGCGTGAGCAATGACCTGATCCAGGTGGCCCGCAATTCCACGCCAGTGTGGGAAGAGGAGGACTGAGGCATGGCCCGCCACACCCTGTCCGTGCTGGTCGAGGACAAGCCCGGCGTGCTGACGCGCGTCGCAGGCCTCTTCGCCCGCCGCGCGTTCAACATCCACTCGCTCGCAGTCGGTCCGACTGAGGTCGACGGCATCTCGCGCATCACCGTCGTCGTCGACGCCGAGGGCGACCTCCTCGAGCAGGTGACCAAGCAGCTCAACAAGCTCGTGAACGTCATCAAGATCGTCGAGCTGCTGCCCGACAACTCGGTACGGCGCGATCACCTCCTCATCAAGGTGCGTGCCGACGCCGCAACCCGGATCCAGGTCACCCAGGCAGTCGACCTGTTCCGCGCTTCCGTCGTCGACGTGTCGACGGACGCGATCGTCGTCGAGGCGACCGGGACGACTGAGAAGCTCGAGGCGCTTCTCACCGTCCTCGAGCCCTTCGGCGTCCGCGAGATCGTGCAGTCGGGTACTCTCGCGATCGGCCGCGGCTCGCGGTCGATGAGCGACCGCGCACTGCGCGCCAGCTAACGCCCCTGTCAAGCCAGCAGAGTTTTCCCAGTGAAGAGCCAAGGAGATATCAAGTGACTCACCTCTACTACGACGACGACGCCGACCTGTCGGTCATCCAGGGCCGCAAAGTCGCCGTCATCGGCTACGGCAGCCAGGGGCACGCCCACGCCCTGAGCCTCCGCGACTCGGGCGTCGACGTCCGCGTCGGACTCGCCGAGGGCTCGAAGTCGAAGGCCAAGGCCGAGGCCGAGGGCCTCCGCGTCCTCCCGGTCGCCGAGGCCGCCGAGGAAGCCGACCTCATCATGATCCTGACCCCGGACCAGGTCCAGGCGAAGGTCTACGCCGAGTCGATCGCCGACCACCTCAAGGCCGGCGACGCCCTCTTCTTCGGCCACGGCTTCAACATCCGCTACGGCTTCATCCAGCCGCCGGCAGAGGTCGACGTCGCGCTCGTCGCGCCGAAGGGCCCGGGCCACATCGTCCGCCGCGAGTTCGAGGCCGGACGCGGCGTCCCGGACCTCATCGCGGTCGAGCAGAACCCGTCGGGCAAGGCCAAGGAGCTCGCCCTCTCGTACGCGAAGGCCATCGGCGGCACGCGCGCCGGCGTCATCGAGACCACGTTCACCGAGGAGACCGAGACGGACCTCTTCGGCGAGCAGGCTGTCCTCTGCGGCGGTGCCTCCCAGCTCATCCAGTACGGCTTCGAGACCCTGACCGAGGCCGGCTACAAGCCGGAGATCGCGTACTTCGAGGTGCTCCACGAGCTCAAGCTCATCGTCGACCTCATGGTCGAGGGCGGCATCGCGAAGCAGCGCTGGAGCGTCTCGGACACCGCAGAGTTCGGCGACTACGTCTCGGGCCCGCGCGTCATCGATCCGCACGTCAAGGAGAACATGAAGGAAGTCCTCAAGGACATCCAGGATGGGACCTTCGCGAAGCGCTTCATGGATGACCAGGCGAACGGCGGGAAGGAGTTCCTCGAGCTGCGCAAGAAGGGCGAGGACCACCCGATCGAGGCGACCGGCCGCGAGCTGCGCAAGCTGTTCTCGTGGATCAAGTCGGACGACGACTACACCGAGGGCTCGGTAGCCCGCTAGTCGTCTCGAAGCGGCGGGCGCAGATCGCGCCCGCCGCTTCGGCTGTCCCGCGGAGCAGAGTGCTCCGGCTCACACCCCTCCCATCACCCCGCCCCAGCGTGAAGCATCCCGCCTGACCCGACCGGAGAGGCCCGCCCGTGTCCAACGAGAAGCCCGTCGTCCTCCTCGCCGAGGAACTGTCCCCCGCCACCGTCGAGGCCCTGGGCCCCGACTTCGAGATCCGCCACACCGACGGCGCCGACCGCTCCCAGCTCCTGCCGGCGATCGCGGACGTCGACGCAATCCTGATCCGCTCCGCGACGAAGCTCGACGCCGAGGCGATCGAGGCCGGCAAGAAGCTCAAGGTCATCGCGCGTGCAGGCGTGGGCCTCGACAACGTCGACATCAAGTCCGCGACCCAGGCGGGCGTGATGGTCGTCAACGCGCCCACCTCGAACATCGTCTCCGCCGCCGAACTGACGTGCGGGCACATCCTGAGCCTCGCCCGCAGGATCCCTGCGGCCAACGCCTCCCTCAAGGCGGGCGAGTGGAAGCGGTCCAAGTTCGCGGGCACGGAGCTCCTCGACAAGACGCTCGGGGTCATCGGCCTCGGGCGGATCGGCGCGCTCGTCGCTGCCCGCATGCAGGCGTTCGAGATGAACATCGTCGCGTTCGACCCCTACGTGACGTCGGCGCGCGCCGCGCAGCTGGGAGTCAAGCTCGTGACCCTCGACGAGCTCCTCGCCCAGAGCGACTTCATCACCATCCACATGCCGAAGACCCCCGAGACCCTGGGCATGCTCGGCGCCGACGCGTTCGAGAAGATGAAGCAGACGGCGTATGTCGTCAACGTCGCCCGCGGCGGACTTGTCGACGAGGACGCTCTCACGAAGGCCCTCGAGGCCGGGAAGATCGCCGGCGCCGGCATCGACGTCTTCGAGAACGAGCCGAGCACCAACCTTCCGTTCTTCGAGTACCCGAACGTGGTGGTGACTCCGCACCTCGGTGCCTCGACCGACGAGGCCCAGGAGAAGGCGGGCATCTCGGTCGCCAAGTCCGTGCGCCTCGCCCTCGCCGGAGAGCTCGTGCCGGACGCCGTCAACGTCGCGGGCGGCGTCATCGCGCCCGACGTGCGCCCCGGCATCCCGCTCGTCGAGAAGCTCGGCCGCATCTTCACGGCCCTCAGCCACGAGCCGGTCACCCAGATCGACGTGGAGGTCGCCGGCGAGATCGCCTCGCTCGACGTGAAGTCGCTCGAGCTCGCGGCGCTCAAGGGCGTGTTCATGGACGTCGTGTCGGAGAAGGTCTCGTACGTCAACGCGCCGGTGCTCGCGGAGCAGCGCGGGGTCGGCGTCCGCCTCCTCACGACGGCCGAGGCCGAGGACTACCGCAACGTCCTCACGATCCGCGGTCTGCTCTCCGACGGGACCCAGGTCTCCGTCGCGGGCACGCTCACGGGCCCCAAGCAGATCCAGAAGCTCGTCGGCATCAACGGCTACGACCTCGAGATACCGATCTCGGAGCACCTCGTGGTGATGAGCTACACCGACCGCCCCGGCGTCATCGGCACGATCGGCCACATCCTGGGCATGAACGGCGTGAACATCGCCGGCATGCAGGTGGCCCGGGCCGAGCAGGCGGGCGAGGCGATGGCGCTCCTCACCGTCGACTCGAAGATCCCGGCCAACGTGCTCGAGGCCGTGAAGAGCGAGATCGGCGCCACGGCGGTGCGCGAGATCGACCTCGAGGACTGAGCTTCCCCGCACTCCTTCAACGGGAGCCTCCCCGGAGGCAGCGGGCGTACGACGGCGGGCCTCACCGAAAGCGGTGGGCCCGCCGTCGCCGTGTCCGGGAGTCGACGCCATCCGCGGGCACCGAGGCCGAGGCAGCAGCCCGCAGCATTCGCCGCCTGCCCTGCCGATCCGGTAATTTTTAGGGGTGACGTCCGCAGCCGGGAAGCCCCCGTTCTACATCACCACCGCCATCACGTACCCGAACGGGGAGCCGCACATCGGCCACGCCTACGAGTACATCGCAACCGACGCGATGGCGCGCTTCAAGCGGCTGGACGGATACGACGTCTTCTTCATGACCGGCACGGACGAGCACGGCCTCAAGATCGCCCAGTCGGCGCAGAAGGCGGGCATCACGCCCAAGGAGTTCGTCGACCGCAACGCGGAGCTCTACAAGGAGACCCACGCCGCCCTGGGCGTGAGCTACGACCGCTTCATCCGCACCACCGATCCCGAGCACTACGAGTCCGCCCAGGCGATCTGGAAGCGGATGGAGGAGAACGGGGACATCTACCTCGACAAGTACGAGGGCTGGTACTCGGTGCGCGACGAGGCTTACTACACCGAGGACGAGACCGTGGTCCGCGACGGCGTGCGGTACACGAAGGAGACCGACACCGAGGTCACGTGGACGGCCGAGGAGAGCTACTTCTTCCGCCTCTCGGCGTACCAGGAGAAGCTGCTCGCGCTCTACGAGGCGCAGCCCGAGTTCGGGGCCCCGCAGTACCGCTTCAACGAGGTCATCTCCTTCGTGAAGCGCGGCCTCGAGGACCTGTCCATCTCAAGGACCACGTTCGACTGGGGCATCCCCGTCCCCGGTGCCCCCGGCCACGTCATGTACGTCTGGGTCGACGCGCTCACGAACTACCTCACGGGCGTCGGCTTCCCGGACGTCGAGTCCGAGTCCTTCCGCAGGTTCTGGCCCGTCGATGTCCATGTGATCGGCAAGGACATCTCGCGCTTCCACGCCGTCTACTGGCCGGCCTTCCTCATGAGCGCCGGCATCGACGTGCCCAAGCGCGTCATGATCCACGGCTTCCTGCAGAACAACGGCGTCAAGATGTCCAAGTCGCTCGGCAACGTCGTGGCGCCGCGCGATTTCATCAGCCAGTACGGGCTGGACCAGGTCCGCTACTTCCTGCTCCGCGAGGTCCCGTTCGGCGCCGACGGCAGCTACAACCACGACGCGATCGTGGGCCGCATGAACGCCGATCTCGCCAACAACCTCGGCAACCTCGCCCAGCGCTCGCTCTCGATGGTCGCCAAGAACCTCGACGGCGTCGTGCCGGAGCCGGGGGACCTGACGGACGGCGACAGGGCCCTGCTCGACGCGGCGGGGGGCCTCCTGGAGGCTGCCCGCGCCGCGTTCGAGAAGCAGGAGTTCAGCCGAGCCCTCGAAGCGATCTGGGGCGTGCTCGGGGACACCAACGCGTACTTCGCCGAGCAGGCCCCGTGGGTCCTGCGCAAGACGGACCCTGCCCGCATGGCCACCGTGCTCTACGTGACGCTCGAGGTCCTGCGCATCGTCTCGATCCTCGTCCAGCCGGTCATGCCCGCGTCGGCCGGGCAGCTGCTCGACCTCCTGGGCCAGGGCGACGGCGAAGCGCGGCAGTTCGCCGCGCTCGCCGCCCGGATCGCACCGGGCACGCGGCTGCCCGCACCGGCTCCGATCTTCCCGAGGTATGAGGAGCCGGTGCAGGCCTAGCCGCCCTGCTCGGACGGGGCTAGTCGACCGCGAGGCCGGCCACAGGGGAGAGGCGTGCGGCTCGGCGCGCGGGAAGCACCTACGCGCCGAGGCCGGCTGCCGCCGCGACGACGACGACGGCGACCACCTGCGCCCACGGGATGATCGCGGTGACGGTCGCGAATGTGCTCAGTGCGGTCTGAGCGCCGAGCCAGCCGTACAGGATCCCCAGCGCGGTGCCGATCACGGCCGCGACGCCCGCCACGAGGACGGCTTCGAGGGCCAGCATGCCCCGGAGCTGCCCTCGGGTGAGGCCCAGAGCCCGGAGCAGGGAGTTCTCGCGGGTCCGCTCGAGCACCGAGAGCGAGAGGGTGTTGGCGACGCCGATGAGCGCGATGAGCACGGCGACGGCCAGCAGGCCCGTGACGACGAGGAGCAGGGTGTTGATGACCTGCGTGAAGGTCGCCTTCTCGATCGCGGCTCCCGAGACCTCCGATTCCTGAACCCCCAGAGCCTGGGCGACCTGGGTCCTGAGCGTCGCGACCGCTGCGCCGTCGAGCTTCGGGTCGACGCTGAGCCAGACCTGCTGGGGCAGGTCGCCCGGGCGCGCCTGGAGCGTCCCCGGAAGGACGAGGGCGGGCAGATCGGTTGCCGTGCCCGCCGTGACCGCGAGGGACGCGGAGCGCGGGTCCGCGCCTCCGCTGGTCCCCGGACCGGGCGTGACGGCTGCAGTCGTCGTCGCCGCACCGTGGGGGAGCACGATGCCTCCGGGTGCGGGCCGGTCCAGGGGACTCTGGATGACGGCGGCGGCGTCCGAGGCGCTGATCTTGTAGACGGGGGCGTACACCGCGCGCGGCGTGCTGTGCGTCTGGACTGATCCGACCGGAGTCAGGACGGCGGAGGCCTCGACACCTGCCAGGGCGCGCACGCTCGCTAGCTGCTGGGCCGTGAAGGGGGCGCCCGGCGTTCCGTTGACTGCCATGCCCACGGGGAAGTGCCGGTCCAGCGACGACCCCAGGGCGGCTTGGGCGGTGGCGGCACCGGTCATCATCATCGTCACGAGCGTCACGCCGATCACGAGCGCGGACGCAGTAGCCGTGGTCCTCCGGGGGTTGCGCACCGCATTGACGGCAGCCATCCTGCCGGGGACGCCCGCAGGAGCCGCGAGGAGGCCGGCGGCCGCAACGAGCCGCGGCACGAAGAGCGCAGCCGCGAGCACGATGCCCACGAAGGAGACGGCGCCCGCCGGGACGGCGAGCAGGAGGTTCCCCTTCGCAGCGCCGATACCGAGGCCGACGGCGCCGAGTGCGGTCAGCGCGAGGCCGACGACGAGCCGTACGCGGCCGGCTGTCCGCCGGAGAGTCGGCTCCTCCGAGGGGCGGAGTGCGGCGAGCGGCGAGACTCGGGTCGCGGCGCGCGCAGGGAAGAGCGCCGCCAGGACTGTCAGGAGCGTGCCGACGGCGAGCCCGACGAGGATCGACGATGCTGGCACGGCGAGGGTCGCGTACTGGTATCGCGGGTTCTGCGCGAGGAGCGCGACGACGACCGCGACGACCCCGACGGCCACGCCGACCCCGAGCACCGAGGCGACGATTCCGGTGATGAGTGCTTCGAGGATCACCGATGCGCGGATCTGCCGACGGCTCGCGCCGATGCACCGGAGGAGGGCGAGCTCCCGCGTGCGCTGCGCGATGAGGACCGAGAACGTGTTGGCCACCACGAGGCCCGCCACGAGCAGGGCGACGGCGGCGAAGGCGAGCAGGATGATCGTCAGGCGGTCGGAGCCGCCCGTGAAGGACTTGATCGTCGCCACCGTCTTCTCGGACGGGGTCATGACGCTGCCGGGCGCCTGATGGACCGCAGCATCGAGGGCGGAGGCCACGGCCGCCCGGTCAGAGCCGGGCGCGACGAGCACCGTGATCGAGGCGTAGGCCGGCTGTGCGCCCGAGAGGGCGGAGAGGGTCGCGGGAGGCGCCGCGAACTGCGCCGCCCAGGACTGCTGCGGATCGGTCGACGCCGCCATGATGCCGGTCACCGTCGTCGTCAGGGTGCGGGGGCCCGCACCGGTTCCCGAGGCGAGCAGCTCGACGGTGCTGCCCACCGCGAGTCCGCGCGCGGCGGCCGTCTTCGCGTCGACCGCTACCTGGCCTGCCGCCGTCGGCCATGAGCCCGAGGTGAGGGCGACGGGCTCGAGCCGTGCTGACGCCGGCAGGTTCCGGGCGAGGCCGCCGATCGTCGTCGAGCCGATCTTCGCCTGGATCTGGAGCTGCTGCTCGGCGTAGCTATCGGCTACCCCGGGTGTCTGCGCCACTGCGGCAGCATCGGCTGCCGAGAGATACGTGCCCTCGTGGGGCGGGGAGACGACGAGGTCTGCCTTCGCGTAGTCCTGGCCGATGCTCGCGACGAGCGATGCGGTCGTCGAGGCGTTGACCATGAGGGTTGCGGAGAGGAACCCGACTGCGAGGAGGACGGCGAGGACGATGGCGACGAATCGTCGCGCGTGCGTCCTCAGCTGGCTGAATGCGACCTGCAGCATGCCTAGCCCTCGACCTTCGCGAGGGCCGCGAGCACGGTCTCGACCGTGGGATCGGCGATCGATCCGGCGAGGCGGCCATCGGCCAGGAGGACGACCCGGTCGGCGTAGCTCGCCGCGACGGGGTCGTGCGTCACCATGATGATGCTCTGTCCCATCTCCCGGCTGCTCCGCCGGAGCATGCCGAGCACTTCGGCCCCCGAACGGGAGTCGAGGTTGCCGGTCGGCTCGTCGGCGAAGACGACGGCGGGGCGCGTGAGCAGAGCGCGGGCGACCGCGACGCGCTGCTGCTGCCCGCCGGAGAGCTCGTGCGGCTTGT
Organism: Sinomonas susongensis; assembly: GCF_005877005.1. Taxonomy (GTDB): domain Bacteria; phylum Actinomycetota; class Actinomycetes; order Actinomycetales; family Micrococcaceae; genus Sinomonas; species Sinomonas susongensis. Next base: position 28,987 of record NZ_SSNH01000004.1, read on the forward strand.
GGTCCAGCCGGTCGCGCAGCCCGAGCGTCTCGGCGAGCTGTTCGAACCACGCGTCGTCGACCGAGCCTCCGGCGAGGCTCACGGGCAGCGTGATGTTGGCACGGGCCGTGAGCGTGGGGACGAGGTTGAAGGCCTGGAACACGAAGCCGACGCGATCGCGCCGGAGCTGGGTCAGGGCCTTGTCGCCGAGGCCCGTGAGCTCGGTTCCGCCGATGGTGATGGTCCCGGCGTCGGCAGTGTCGAGGCCTGCGAGGCAGTGCATGAGGGTCGACTTGCCCGAGCCCGAGGGGCCCATGATGGCGGTGAACTGGCCAACGGGGAACGCGATGTCGATGCCGCGGAGGGCCTCGACCGCCGTCTCGCCGCGCCCGTACGTCTTGCGGAGGCCGCTCGCGGTCACGGCGTCTCTGAGGCCGGACCGCGGGTGGATGGATTCGGAGGTGGTGGTCATGCTTCCACGCTATGGATCCAGGAGGCCCCGGCGGATCGCGCCGTGGGCTGATCTTCCCGCTGTCGAATGCCCTCCGCCTCCGCCTGTGGGATGACGCCGGGGACTACGGAGCCACCGCCCCCGTCGCGTACGCGATCATGACGACGTGGACCCGGTCCCGGGCCTGCAGCTTCGCGAGGATCCGACCGACGTGGGTCTTCACCGTCGCTTCGGAGACGACGAGTGTGTCCGCTATCTCGGTGTTAGAGAGCCCCTGGGCGATGAGCACGAACACCTCATGCTCCCGCGCGGTCAGGGTGTCCACCGCCCGGGCCTCTGCTGTCACCTCGGGCCCCGGTTCCCGCAGGAGCGTCGCCATGTGGTCGAGGAGGCGCCGTGTCGTGGAGGGGGCAATGACGGCGTCGCCCCGGTGGACCGTCCTGACGGCGGCGAGGAGCTCCTCCGGGGGCGCGTCCTTGAGCAGGAACCCGCTTGCCCCGGCCCGGATGGCCGAGAGGGCGTATTCGTCGAGGTCGAACGTCGTGAGCACGACGACCTTGGGGGCCGGGACGGGGGCGGCGGCGAGGAGTCGGCGGGTGGTCTCGATCCCGTCGAGCCGTGGCATCCGCACGTCCATGAGGACGACGTCGGCACCTGTCCGCTGGAGCACTCGCAGCGCCTCGAGGCCGTCGCCGGCTTCGGCGACGACACTCAGGTCGGGCTGGGAGTCGATGAGCATCCTGAACCCTCCACGGACGAGCTGCTGGTCGTCCACGAGGGCCACCCGGATGGGACTTGTCACCGAGGGTTCGTTGTCAGGGATGTCAGGCCTCCGTGTAGGGGATGAACGCTCGGACGAGGAAGCCCCCACCAGCGAGGGGCCGCGCGTCGACCGATCCATCGTAGAGGGCGACGCGTTCGGCCATGCCTCGAAGCCCCTGGCCGTCCCCGGGGGCAGGGTCCGCGGCTGCCCCGCGCCCGTCGTCTGCGATGAGGAGCTCGAGGCCCCGTGGCGTCCACCGCTCGAGGACGGACGCCGAGGCCTTGGGGCCGGCGTGCTTGAGGACATTCGTGAGGGATTCCTGCACGATGCGGTACGCGGTCAGCTCCGCCCCGACCGGAAGGGCCCGCCGCGGCGTGCCGTCCGCGGCGAACGCCACGACGAGCCCCGAACGGCGCACGGCGTCGAGGAGGGCCGGAACGTCCTCGAGCGTGGGGAGCGGCCGGGTGGCCACGGCGCCGTCGCCCCTGAGGACGCCGAGGAGGCGGCGCATCTCCCGCAGCGAACCGCGCCCCGTCTCGCTGATCGTGCCGAGCACGGACCCTGCAATGGAAGGATCGTGGACCGCCGCGTACCGGGCGCCGTCGGCCTGGGTGATGATGACCGAGAGGGAATGGGCCACGATGTCGTGCATCTCCCGAGCGATCCGGCTGCGTTCGTCGGCCGCGGCGAGCCCGCGCTCCTGTTCCCGCTCGACCTCGAGGCGCCGGGCACGCTCCTCGAGCGCCTGGACCGCGAGGCGACGGGCGCGGGCGAGGTCGCCCAGCGTCCACGCGACGAGCACGACGGCGCCGATCGCCACCGCGCCGACCAGCTGCACGGGCACGCGGACCCCGGCCTCGCCCGTCGAGAGGTAGGCGCTCGCGGTCATGGGCAGGAAGAAGTAGCGCAGGACGAAGAGGAGGCCCCCGAAGAGGCCTGCCCCGAGGCCCGCGAGGCTTGCCCACCGGGGACCGTACGCGGCGAGCGAGTACACGGTCGCGAGGGCCAGGGCCTGGGCGATGACCGGCTGGCTGCCGAAGACGACCTCGATGAGGCACGCGGCTGCCACGGCTGCTCCGGAGGCGACCGGGCGCGTCCGCCTCCACGCGAGGGGCACGATGACCAGCGCGGAGAAGACGAGTTCGCGGGGGCGGAACCCGAGCGCGTACGGAGCTGAGAGGAACACGAGGAGCCCGAGCGCCGCGAGCGCGTCGACCCGGCCGGGGTGGGCCTGGGCCCAGCGGTAGAAGCGGTGATGCGCTCGCATGATCCCTGAGCCTAGGCTGACGGGCGACGGCGCGCATCAGGCCCCGGTCTGATCCGCGGGGCGGCCCGTCTTGTCATCTGAGACGAGTTGTTCAAGATATGGATGGTCTTCCTACCGTGGGAGCATGACGCAGACTCTCGACCTAGCAGTGATCCCCGGTGACGGCATCGGACCAGAGGTCACGGCGGAGGCCCTCAAGGTCCTCCACCGGGCCCTCGAAGGGACGGATGTCGAAGTCAAGGAGACGCACTACAGCCTCGGCGCCCAGCACTGGCTCGCGACGGGGGAGACGCTTCCGGAGGACGTCCTCGCGGACATCCGCGGCCGCGATGCGATTCTGTTCGGGGCGGTCGGCGCCGCGCCGGGCGACACTCGTATTCCGTCCGGGATCATCGAGCGCGAGCTGCTCCTCAAGCTGCGCTTCACGCTCGACCACTGCGTCAACCTCCGCCCGTCGCGCCTCTACGCGGGCGTCGGCAGCCCGCTCGCCGCGCCCGGCGAGATCGACTTCGTCGTCGTGCGCGAGGGCACCGAGGGGCCCTACGTGGGCAACGGGGGCTCGATGCGGACCGGCACCCCGCACGAGATTGCGACCGAGGTATCGGTCAACACGGCCTACGGCGTGGAGCGCGTGGTCCGCGAAGCGTTCCGCCGGGCGTCGCTGCGCCCCCGCAGGAAGGTCACCCTCGTCCACAAGCACAACGTCCTCGTCCACGCCGGCCACCTCTGGAAGCGCACGGTCGAGGCGGTCGCCGCGGAGTTCCCCGAGGTCGAGCACGACTACCTGCACGTCGACGCCGCCACGATCTTCCTCGTGAGCGACCCAGCCCGCTTCGACGTCATCGTGACCGACAACCTCTTCGGCGACATCCTCACGGACCTCGCAGGGGCCGTCACGGGAGGCATCGGCCTCGCGGCGTCCGGGAACATCAACCTCGACGGCAGCGCGCCGTCGATGTTCGAGCCCGTCCACGGGTCTGCGCCGGACATCGCGGGCCAGCAGAAGGCGGACCCGACCGCCGCGATCCTCTCGGCCGCGCTCCTGCTCGACCACGTCGGCCAGGGCGAGGCGGCGGCACGGATCGAGGCGGCCGTGCGGGCGGACGTCGAGTCGCGGACGCCGGGGGAACGACGCACGACGACTGAGATCGGCGCGGCGATTGCGGAGCGGGTCTGAGGCGTAAGCTGTAGGCACCGACAGCCCCGAGGCCTTCGCCGCGGGGCGGCGTGCCGCGGGATGAGCGGCACAGGCGGGATCAAGGCGCAGGATTGATGTGGAGGAACCATGACTCAGAACGCCGTCGGCGTCGAGTTCGCGCAGCGGCTCACCGAGAACCCGACGACCGCTGAGAGGCGTGCCGCGATCCTCGAGGATCCCGGTTTCGGCAACTACTTCACCGACCACACGGCGGTCATCGACTGGTCGATCGATGCCGAGGGCCGGGGCGGCTGGCACCAGGCGCGCATCGAGCCGTACGGCCCGATCGCGATGGATCCCGCGGCTGCCGTGCTTCATTATGGCCAGGAGATCTTCGAGGGCCTCAAGGCCTACCGTCACGCGGACGGCAGCGTCTGGACGTTCCGTGCCGAGGCCAACGCCCACCGGTTCAACCGCTCGGCCCAGCGCCTCGCCCTGCCCGAGCTTCCGCCCGAGCTCTTCGTCGAGTCGCTGCGGCAGCTCGTTTCGGTGGACAGGGACTGGGTGCCCAGCGGGGACGGAGAGGCGCTCTACCTGCGCCCCTTCATGATCGCGACCGAGGCCTTCCTGGGGGTGCGCCCCGCACGCGAGGTCTCCTACCGCGTCATCGCCTCGCCCGCCGGGAACTACTTCGGCGGCGCCCTCAAGCCGGTCTCAATCTGGCTCTCGGAGCACTACGCCCGCGCGGGCCACGGCGGCACCGGCGAAGCGAAGTGCGGCGGCAACTACGCGGCGTCGCTCGCGGCCCAGCTCGAGGCCGAGGCCAACGGCTGCAAGCAGGTCCTCTTCCTCGACCCGTACAACGACAACGCGGTCGAGGAGCTCGGGGGGATGAACATCTTCTTCGTGTTCACCGACGGCCGGGTGGTCACGCCCGCGCTCAACGGCAACATCCTGCGTGGGGTGACTCGGGACTCCGTCCTGCAGCTCGCGTCCGACCGGGGCCTGTCCGTCGAGGAGCGCAAGATCACGATCGACGAGTGGCGGGCCTCGGTGGCCGACGGCACGCTCGCAGAGGTCTTCGCGTGCGGCACCGCGGCGGTGATCACTCCCATCGGCGAGCTCAAGACGGCCGAAGGCTCGCTCGTCTCGCCTGCGGCAGGCCCGGATTCGGTCGCCATGAGCATCCGTGAGCAGCTCCTCGGCATCCAGACCGGCGCGGTCGAGGACCTCCACGGCTGGCTCACCCGGCTCGCCTGATCCGGCACCGGCCGGCAATCCGCTCAGCGACGGCGCGTTCCCTCCAGAGGGGACGCGCCGTCGTCGTGCATGCGGCTGCCCGCGATAGGGTAGGCGCCATGCGTATCGCCCGTTTTGTCATTGATGCTGCCTCGGATTCGACCCCCCTCTACGGCGTGGTGCAGGGAGACCCCGGCAGCGAGCAGGTGGCAGTCATCAAGGGTGACCCGTTCTTCCAGGGCATCACGCCCACGGGCGAGGTCCACCGTCTCGAGGATGTCCGTCTCGTGGCGCCGATCATCCCGCGGAGCAAGGTCGTGGGCATCGGGCGCAACTACGCGGACCACGCGAAGGAGCTCGGCAACGAGCTGCCCACCGAGCCTGCCATGTTCCTCGTCGCGAACACCGCGGTCGTGGGCCCCGGCGATCCCGTGGTCCTGCCCGAGTGGACGGAGGAGGTCTCCTACGAGGGCGAGCTGTGCGTCGTCATCGGCCGCATCTGCAAGGACGTGCCCGCAGAGAAGGCGCACGAGGTGGTCTTCGGCTACACCGTCGGCAACGACTTCACCGCGCGGGACAGGCAGCGGACCGACGTGCAGTGGGCGCGCGCGAAGTCCTTCGACACGTCGTCGCCCCTCGGCCCTTGGATCGAGACCGAGCTGGACCCCGAGGACCTCTCGCTCGTGACGCGCCTGAACGGCAGGGTCGTCCAGGACGGGACGACGGCGGACATGGTCTTCGGCGTGCGGGAGCTCGTCGCAGCCGTGTCGCAGGCCTTCACACTCCTCCCCGGCGACGTCATCATGACCGGCACCCCGGCGGGTGTGGGCCTCGTCACCGAAGGCGACCGCATCGAGGTCGAGATCGAGGGGATCGGGACCCTTTCCAATCCCGTCGTGCGCCGATAGCAGCGGCCGCAGGCAGGCGCGCGCGGCTGCGCGGCGTGCCCGCGGCCTAGAATGGGGTCACTATGACTTCCTCCGCCGATACCGCCTTGCTTGACGCCGACGCCATCCCCTCCGTCACCCCCGACACCCCGGTCCGCGTTCGCTTCTGCCCGTCGCCGACGGGCACGCCGCACGTGGGCATGGTGCGCACGGCCCTGTTCAACTGGGCCTACGCGCGCCACACCGGCGGCACCTTCGTGTTCCGCATCGAGGACACGGACGCGCAGCGCGACTCGGAGGAGAGCTACCAGCAGATCGTGGAGGCGCTGCGGTGGCTCGGCCTCACCTGGGACGAGGGGATCGACGTCGGAGGCCCCCATGAGCCGTACCGGCAGTCGCGTCGCCTCGGCCTCTACAAGGAGGTCGCCGGGAAGCTCAAGGACGCGGGCTTCCTGTACGAGTCCTACTCGACGCCGGACGAGATCGAGGCGCGCCACCGTGCAGCGGGCCGCGACCCCAAGCTCGGCTACGACAACTCGGACCGGGACCTGACCCCGGAGCAGATCGCAGCCTTCCGCGCGGAGGGCCGCGAGCCCGTGCTGAGGTTCCGGATGCCCGATGAGGACGTCGCCTTCGACGATCTCATCCGCGGCGAGATCCGCTTCAAGGCCGGGACCGTGCCGGACTTCGTCGTCGTGCGCGCCGACGGTTCGCCCCTGTACACGCTCGTCAACCCGGTCGACGACGCCCTCATGGGAATCACGCACGTGCTCCGTGGAGAGGATCTCCTCTCCTCGACGCCGCGCCAGGTCGCGCTGTACCACGCGCTCCACGCGGTCGGCGTCGCCTCCTACATGCCGCTCTTCGGCCACCTGCCCTACGTCATGGGCGAGGGGAACAAGAAGCTCTCGAAGCGCGACCCGCAGTCGAACCTGTTCCACCACCGCGACCGCGGCTTCATTCCCGAGGGCCTGCTGAACTATCTCGCCCTGCTCGGGTGGTCGCTCTCCGCGGACGAGGACATCTTCACGGTCGAGCAGCTCGTCGACAACTTCGACATCGCCGATGTGCTGCCCAACCCCGCGCGCTTCGACCAGAAGAAGGCAGAGGCGATCAACGGCACCCACGTGCGCCTCCTCGATCCCGAGGACTTCCGGGACCGGCTCGTGCCGTACCTCCGTGCCGCCGGCATCGTGGGCGAGGCGCTCACGCCGCGCGAGGAGCAGATCCTCACGGAGGGAGCGCCGCTCATCCAGGAGCGGATCACGCTGCTTGGCGAGGCGCCCGGGATGCTGGGCTTCCTTTTCGCCGACGACGATTCGATCACGGTCGAGGACGACGCGCGGAAGGGGCTTCCCGAGAACCTCACCGAAGTACTCGACGCAGCGATTTCTGCCCTCGAGCCGCTCGAGGAGTGGACCGCCGAGGCGATCCAGGACGCTCTTCGCGCGGCCCTCGTCGACGGGCTCGGCATCAAGCCGCGGCTTGCGTTCGGGCCCGTGCGCGTCGCAGTCTCGGGACGCCGCGTCTCGCCCCCGCTCTTCGAGTCGATGGTGATCCTCGGGAAGGACTCCTCGCTCGCGAGGCTCAGGGCCTTCCGTGGCTGACGGCGCCCACGGTTCGGCCGGTCGGGGCGGTCGGCCTGTCGAGGGTGTCCTCCTGGACATCGACGAGACGCTCGTCGACCTCGAGGGCGCCATGCACCGGGCCCTCCGCGAGGTGACGGCGCCGTACGCCACCCTCGACGAGGCGGGCTGGACGCAGTTCTGCAACCTGTTCACCCGCGGTTCCGAGGACATCTACGAGCGGTACGTCGCAGGCGAGATCACGTTCGCCGAGCAGCGTGTGCTGCGTGCGGAGCGGTGCCTCGCGAATGCCGGGACGGAGTTCCCGGACGCGGCGGCGGCCATGGCGTGGCTCAGCGCCTACGAGGCGGCGCAGCCGGCCTATGTGCGTGCGTTCGACGACGTTGCGCCCCTCCTCGATGCGCTCGACGCCGCGGGCGTCCCCTACGGCGCGGTCAGCAACAATGTCCACGACTACCAGCGGGCCAAGCTCGACCACGCCGGCCTCGAGAGGGTCGGGATCCTCGTGGGGATCGACGCTGTCGGCGCCGCGAAGCCGGACCCGGCGATCTTCCGCGAAGGCCTGCGTCTCCTCGGCACGAGCGCCGAAGGCACGGTGTACGTGGGGGACAATCCGCATCACGACGTCATCGGCGCCGAAGCCGCGGGCCTCAAGGGCATCTGGCTCAACCGCTCCCGCAGGGAGCTCCCCGAGGACCTCGCTGCGCGGATCAGCGTGCAGGTCGGAAGCCTCGAGGAGTTGCCGGCCCTCATCGGTCTGAGGCCGGCGGCCGAGTCCGGCTAGACCCTGACCAGTCCCGCCCTGACGCGGCTGCGGATGAGCGCGGCGAGCACGGCGAACACGATGAGTGCTCCGATGACGGCCAGCGCTGCGGGACCTCCCGTCGAGGACGTCGGCGAGACGCCGGCTGTCCCTGCATGCAGTTGCGCGGCTCCGTCCGCGAGGGCCCTGTTGCCCTCAGCGAGCTGGCCTGTACCGGTGGCCAGCTGCTGATTTCCGCTCGCGAGCTGGGTCGCGCCGTCGGCCACCTTCTGGCTTCCGTCGGCGAGGGCCGTGTTGCCCTGGGAGAGCTGGGCCGCGCCGTCTGCGAGCTTCGACGCTCCTCCGAGGAGCCCGCTGTTCGGGTCGCCCGCGCCGGTCACGCCGTCGTCCAGCTGCGTGGCACCGGCTGAGAGGGCCGCGGCGCCGGCATTAAGGGAGTCTGCGGCCTTGAGCAGCCCGGGGTGCTCCGGATCGCCCGCGATGCCATTCATGCCCACGACGATCGCCGCGGTGCCGGCGGCGAGCTGCTGGGTGCCCAGCACGAGGCCGGGGGCGTTCGGGTCCTGGCTGTCGACCTTCTGGTCGAGGACGTTGAAGCCGTCCCTGAGCCGCTGGGCACCGTTGCTGAGACGGCCGGCGCCGGCGTTGAGCTGGCCGGCGCCCGTGTCGAGCTGTCCCGCGCCGGCGTCCAGACGGGCGGCACCGGCGGCGAGCAGGGCGATCTTGTCCTTGACGAGTGCGAGGGGGAGGGCGCCGGTTGCTCCGTTCGCGGCGTCGAGCAGCTGCTGGAGGCCTTGGGCCAGGGCTGCGGTGCCGGTTCCCTGGGTCGGGTCGCCGTTGGCGCCCGGGTAGCCCTTGAGCTGTTGAGTTCCGGCCGCGAGCTGCGAGGTGCCGTTCGCGAGCTGGGCCGCGCCCGCAGCAAGCTGGGAGGCGCCGTCCGCAAGGTTGTCGGGCGACGTGCCCGAAGGCGTCGGAGTCAGGACTCCCGCGAGGGCTGCCGCGCCGTCGCGGATCTTCTGGGCGCCGTCGTCGACCTTGTACACGCCCGGGGCCAGTTTCGAGCGCACGTCCGCCGCGACCTTCTGCGTACCGGTGAGCAGGCGCTGGGCGCCGTCGGCCAGCTGCTGGGTGCCGGGGGCGAGCTTGTCGCGGATGCCGTCGCGGAGCGCTGCGGCGCCGGAGCTGAGCGCGGCGGAACCTGCCTGCGCCTTGTGAGCCCCGTCGTCGAGCTGCGAGGCGCCGTTGGCGAGCGTGTTCGAGCCGGTCGAGGCCGCGTGGGCGCCCTCGTTGAGCTGGGACGCTCCCGAGGCCGCCTTGGCCGCCCCCTCGCTGAGCTGGCGGGAGCCGTCGGTGAGCTTCGCCGAGAGCAGCGTGTAGAAGGCAAGGAAGGCGACGAGCATCAGGGCGAGAAGGACGACGGCGGCCCGGCGAATGGCAAGGGACGGATTCGAGGGGAGCCGCGGGAGGAAGAACGGAGGGATGGGCACTTGGACCTCTCTCGGTAGTTACCAACAAGTAACTTACCGAGAGTAAATGTGATCTAGATCATCCTGCAAGGGTTGTTTTCGAGGCATTCGTCGTCCCCGCCCTGCCCAGACCGCGCGATTTGGCACGGCATGGGTCGATCTTGTAAAGTAATTACTCGTGCTGAAGGGCACGGAGCGCGTCGGATCGAACGATTCGCGGGGGTCCGAGTCCGGAAGACACCTTGGGATATGGTGTAATTGGCAACACTACGGTTTCTGGTACCGTCATTCTAGGTTCGAGTCCTGGTATCCCAGCTCCTGATGCCCCGTGAGCGAGCGGCGGGTCTGACGGTCAGGTAAAGTACACGGCCCCATCGTATAGCGGCCTAGTACGCCGCCCTCTCACGGCGGTAACGCGGGTTCGAATCCCGCTGGGGTCACGTGGGTCCGTGGATTTTCCGCCGGACCCTTCGTCAAGCCTTCATACGACGCCGCGAGGCGTCCGGGTGGAGGTGCAGTGAGGCCCCATCGTATAGCGGCCTAGTACGCCGCCCTCTCACGGCGGTAACGCGGGTTCGAATCCCGCTGGGGTCACTGCCACGGACGCCCCCGGTTCTCTGAGCCGGGGGCGTTCTGCTGTCTTCGGGTCCTAGCCCGCGAGCCTCTGCGCCGCGGCCTGGATCTTGAGCATCGTGCGCAGATTGCGCGTCGTCGTCGTGGCCTTGAACCTGGCCTTCGCCGTCGCCTTCGACATCGCGCTGTCGAGCGTTCCGCCGACCGGCGCAAGCCAGGCCGTGGCGGTCGGGGAGAGGCGGGCGTGCTCGGTGCCCGCGTTCTCGGCAACGTCCCAGAGCTCGTCGAGCGCGGCTGGGTCCGTCGAGAGGGTCACGTAGGTGTGGGTCGAGGCGTCGTCGGGAGGATAGGGACAGGCGCCCACCATGTCGTCGAGGTCGTCGGCCGGGACGACGATGACCCATGCGTCGTAGCCGAATCGCTCCCGGAGCGCGTTCTGGACTGCTTCCTTGAGCGCGTCCGCTGGGAGCTCCGAACGGAGGACGGCGTTCCCGCTCGCCAGCAGGGTCGAGACATCCGTCACCGGGAGTTCGGCGAGGGTCTCCTTGACCTCGGCCATCTTGAGGTTGATCCCGCCCACGTTCACGCCCCTCAGGAAGACGGCGTAAGCGGTCATGCGGGCCTCCTTCGGCGAGGTCTCAGTCGTTTCCCTTGCGCAGTGCCTCCGTGAGGAGGCGGGCGGCGCTGCAGACGACCTCAGCATGCTGACGCCCGGGCTGGCGCGTCAAGCGCTCGATGGGGCCGGAGATGGAGACGGCAGCGATGACCCGGCCGGACGGACCTCGGACAGGCGCCGACACGGAGGCGACCCCCGGCTCGCGTTCCCCGAGAGACTGGGCCCAGCCCCGGCGTCGCACGCCCGCCAGTACCGTCGGGGTGAAGCGCGCGTTGTTGAGGCCTTCCAGGAGCCGGTCGTGGTCCTCCCACGCGACCAGGACCTGAGCGGCCGAGCCGGCCTTCATGGTGAGCTGCGTGCCGACCGGAATGGTGTCGCGGAGTCCCACGGGGCGCTCGGCCGACGCGACGCAGGCACGCCAGTCGCCCTGGCGGCGGAAGATCTGGGCGCTCTCTCCGGTCGCGTCGCGGAGCTGGACGAGGATCGGGCCAGCCGCGGCGATGAGCCGGTCTTCGCCGGCGGCCGAGGCGAGCTCGACGAGACGGGAGCCGAGGACGAACCGCCCCTGGATGTCGCGGGCCACGAGGCGGTGGTGGACGAGGGCGAGGGCAAGCCGGTGGACCGTGGGCCGGGCGAGTCCGGTTGCCGAGACGAGCTGGGCCAGAGTCGTCGGTCCTGCCTCGAGTGCATCGAGCACCATCGCAGCCTTGTCGATCACGCCTACGCCACTAGAATTGTCCATAGCTTGATATTGCTGTCTCAAAATCTGAGATGCAAGTCCGTGGACTGGCCCGATCGCCAGCGTCCTGCTGGACTGGTGTAGAGGCGCCTGCGGCGCGGAAGAGAACCGAAGGGAGCTGGCCATGGGACGCACTCTGGCCGAGAAGGTCTGGGACGCGCACGTCGTGCGCAAAGGCGAGGCCGGCCAGCCCGACCTCCTCTACATCGACCTGCACCTCGTGCACGAGGTGACCTCCCCCCAGGCGTTCGAGGGCCTCCGCCTCGCCGGCCGTCCGCTCAGGCGCCGCGACCTGACGGTTGCGACGGAGGACCACAACACCCCGACGCTCGACATCGACAGGCCGATCGCGGACCCCACGAGCAGGACGCAGATCGAGACCCTGCGCGCGAACTGCAAGGAGTTCGGCGTCCGCCTCCATCCCCTGGGGGACAAGGAGCAGGGGATCGTGCACGTCGTCGGACCCCAGCTGGGCCTCACCCAGCCCGGCCTGACGATTGTCTGCGGCGACTCGCACACCTCCACGCACGGAGCGTTCGGTGCGCTCGCCATGGGAATCGGCACCTCCGAGGTCGAGCACGTCATGGCCACGCAGACGCTGCCGCTCAAGCCGTTCAAGACGATGGCCATCACGGTCGAGGGCAAGCTCAGGCCGGGCGTGAGCTCGAAGGACATCATCCTCGCCGTGATCGCGAAGATCGGCACCGGCGGCGGCCAGGGCTACGTCCTCGAGTACCGCGGCTCCGCAATCCGCGCGCTGTCCATGGAGGCGCGCATGACGATCTGCAACATGTCGATCGAGGCCGGCGCGAGGGCCGGCATGGTCGCTCCCGACGAGACGACCTATGCCTTCATGAAGGGCCGTCCGCACGCCCCGCAGGGCGAGGAGTGGGACGCCGCCGTCGAGTACTGGAACACCCTGCACACCGACGACGACGCAGTCTTCGACGCGGAGGTCTTCCTCGACGCCAACGAGCTCGAGCCGTTCGTCACGTGGGGCACGAATCCGGGCCAGGGCGTCTCGCTCTCCCAGTCCGTGCCCGACCCCGATTCGTTCGCCGACGAGAACGCCAAGGCGGCCGCGCGTCGCGCCCTGACGTACATGGACCTGGCCCCGGGAACTCCGATGAAGGACATCCGGGTCGACACCGTCTTCCTCGGCTCGTGCACCAACTCCCGCCTCGAGGATCTGCGGGCCGCGGCCGAGATCATCCGCGGGCGCCAGAAGGACCCGAACGTGCGCATGCTCGTCGTTCCGGGTTCCGCACGCGTCCGCCTCGAGGCCGAGGCTGAGGGCCTGGACCAGGTCTTCAAGGACTTCGGCGCCGAATGGCGCTTCGCCGGCTGTTCGATGTGCCTGGGCATGAACCCGGACCAGCTCGCTCCGGGCGAGCGGTGCGCCTCGACGTCCAACCGCAACTTCGAAGGCCGTCAGGGCAAGGGCGGCCGCACCCACCTCGTCTCGCCCGTCGTCGCCGCGGCGACGGCGATCCGGGGGACCCTCTCCTCGCCGTCGGACCTCGGCGCGGTGCCCGCCGCAGCCGGGACGAGCGGCCACTCCGCCTGAGCCGGGGCTCCCCGGGACCACATACCCTTCAAGACAGGAAGCCCGCCATGGAGAAGTTCACCTCCCACACCGGGATCGGTGTCCCGCTGCGCCAGAGCAACGTGGACACCGACCAGATCATCCCCGCCGTGTTCCTCAAGCGGGTCACGCGCACCGGCTTCGAGGACGCGCTGTTCTCGAGCTGGCGCAAGGACGAGTCGTTCATCCTGAACCAGGAGCCGTTCAATCGCGGCTCCGTGCTCGTCGCCGGCCCTGACTTCGGCACCGGCTCCTCCCGCGAGCACGCCGTCTGGGCGCTCAAGGACTATGGCTTCCGCGTCGTGCTGTCCTCACGTTTCGCGGACATCTTCCGCGGCAACTCCGGCAAGCAGGGCCTCCTGGCCGCCGTCGTCGCCCAGGACGACGTCGAGCTGATCTGGAAGGAGCTCGAGAACCACCCGGGCACCCAGATCACGGTCGACCTCGAGTCGAAGACCGTGACGTGCGGCAATCTGGTGGCGCCGTTCGAGATCGACGACTACACGCGGTGGCGCCTCCTCGAAGGCCTCGACGACATCGGGCTGACGCTCCAGCACGAGGACGAGATCGCGGCGTACGAGGCGAAGCGGCCCTCGTTCAAGCCCACCACCCTCCCGGTCCGGAACTGAGCCTGCGCGCGCCGCCCGGCCGGGGCGGCGCGCGCACGCGGTGTTTCGCGCGCCGAGGGGCGAGCTTCTATGCTTAGCAGGGTCCGCGGCCCGGTGTGCGGCCAGGCGAGCAGTGAGGAAGCAACATCCATGAGCAGTGTCCTGACCATCCGCGGTGGCGTGCCGCTTTCGGGGCGGGTGACCGTCCGGGGAGCCAAGAACCTCGTGCCGAAGGCCATGGTCGCGTCCCTGCTCGGCGATGAGCCCTCCGTGCTCGGGAACGTTCCGGACATCAAGGACGTCGAGGTGGTGCGGAACCTCCTGCAGCTCCACGGAGTGGAGATCCAGCAGGACGCCGGCGCGGGGAACCTCACGCTCGATCCCTCGAACGCGCGCACGGCGCGCGTCGCCGACATCGACGCCCACGCAGGCGATTCGAGGATCCCGATCCTCTTCTGCGGGCCGCTCATCCACGCCATCGGCGAGGCGTTCATCCCGGACCTCGGCGGGTGTCGCATCGGCGACCGCCCGATCGACTTCCATCTGGGCGTCCTCAGGCAGTTCGGGGCGGTCGTCGACAAGCGCCCCGGAGGCATCAGCATCTCGGCGCCGAAGGGTCTCAAGGGTGCCAAGATCTCCCTCCCATACCCGAGCGTCGGAGCCACCGAGCAGGTTCTGCTGAGCGCGACGAAGGCCGAGGGCATCACCGAGCTCAAGGGCGCGGCCACGGAGCCGGAGATCGTCGACCTCATCGCGGTGCTCCAGAAGATGGGGGCGCTCATCTCGATCCAGTCGGACCGGACCATCCGGATCGAGGGTGTCCGCTCCCTCGGTGGTTTCACCCACACCGCGCTCCCGGACCGCAACGAGGCGGCGTCCTGGGCTTCGGCGGCCCTCGTCACGAAGGGCGACATCTTCGTCGAGGGTGCGCTCCAGCGGGACATGATGACCTTCCTCAACACCTTCAGGAAGCTCGGCGGCGGGCTCGAGATCAGGGACGACGGGATCCGCTTCTACCACCGGGGCGGAAAGCTCTCGCCGCTCGTCGTCGAGACCGACGTCCACCCCGGCTTCATGACCGACTGGCAGCAGCCGCTCGTCGTCGCGCTCACCCAGGCCGAGGGCGTCTCGATCGTGCACGAGACCGTGTACGAGAACCGCTTCGGCTTCACCGAGGCGCTGCGCAGGATGGGCGCTGCCATCCAGGTGCACCGCGAATGCCTTGGAAGCGTCCCGTGCCGCTTCGGGCAGCGGAACTTCCTGCACTCGGCGGTCATCTCGGGGCCGACGAGCCTTCACGGGGCCGACTTCGACGTGCCGGACCTCCGCGGCGGATTCAGCCACCTCATCGCCGCCTTCGCGGCCCAGGGAACGTCCCGCGCTACGGGAGTCGACGTCATCAAGCGCGGCTACGAGCACTTCACGGACAAGCTCGAATCGCTCGGAGCGGACTTCGACCTCCTCGAGGGGGCGGCGTGAAGCGCGGGGCCGCGTCGGAGAGCACGAGCGAGCGGATCGCCTTCGCGTTCGCGGGTGCGGTGGTCCGGCCCATCATGAATGCGCTCATGGGCAGGGCCTGGCTGCGGACGGATCGGCTCCCCGAGGGAGGATTCATCGCCTGCCCCAACCACTGCACGGAAATCGACCCGCTCGTCGTGGGGCACATGCTCTACAGCCAGGGCCGGCCGCCGCACTTCCTCGCCAAGGCAGGGCTCTTCAAGCCGCCCGTGCTCAAGCAGGTCATGCAGGGGACGAAGCAGATCCCCGTGGACCGCAGCGGCACCGGCGCGGGGAGGTCCCTCGAGGTGGCACGCGAAGTCCTCGACGAGGGCGGTGCCATCCTCATCTACCCGGAGGGCACGCTGACCCGAGACCCAGATCTGTGGCCCATGAAGGGCCACACCGGCGCCGCGCGCCTCGCGCTCAAGACCGGAGCCCCGGTCGTGCCGATCGCCCACTGGGGTGCCCAGGAAGTCTTCCCGCGCTACGCCAAGCGCTTCCACGTCTGGCCGCGAAAGCGCGTGCGGGTGCTCGTGGGCGAGCCCGTCGACCTGAGCGAGTTCGAGGGCCGGCCGCTCGACAAGTCCACCCTCGTCGCCGCCACGGAGAGGATCATGGACGCGATCACGGCCCTCCTCGCGGAGCTTCGCGGCGAGGAACCGCCGGGGGAGCGCTGGGACCCGTCGGCGCATCAGCAGAGCCTGCACGGCCGGGACGTCGAGCGCGGCACGGATCCCCTGAACGGCACGGATCCCCTGAAGGGTGCAGGAGCGAACGACGGCGGGATCCCCGCGTGAGCGCTGGGCTCGCCGCAGGCGGGGCGTCGCAGGCGCACGAGGCCGCCGAGGACATCACGGACGTTGCCGTGTTCGGGGCGGGGAGCTGGGGAACGACCTTCGCGAAGGTCCTCGCCGATGCGGCCGCCGCCCACGCCACTCCGCGCAGCATCCGGGTCTGGGGACGCAATCCGGAGACGATCGCGGACATCAACCGCCGCCGGAACGGCCGCTACCTCGGGGACATCGAACTGCCCGAAGGCATCAGGGCGACGACGGATCCGTCGGCAGCCCTTGCGGGGGCCCAGCTCGTCGTCTTCGCCGTTCCGGCCCAGTCGCTGCGTGCGCAGCTCGAGCAGTGGCGCAGCCTCATCCCGGCCGACGCCGTCGTCATGTCCCTCATGAAGGGCCTCGAGGTCGGCACCGACCTGCGGATGACCGAGGTGATAGCCGAGGTCACCGGAATCGCTCCCGCCCGCATCGCGGTGCTCTCCGGGCCCAACCTCGCCATGGAGATCGCGCGGAGGGAGCCCACGGCGTCCGTCGTTGCCTGCGCCGACGAGGAGCTCGCCCGCCGGATCGCGCGCGTCTGCACGGCACCGTACTTCCGCCCCTACACGTCGAACGACGTGGTCGGCGCGGAGATCGGCGGCATCGTCAAGAACGTCATCGCACTGTGCGTCGGCATCTGCGAGGGCAAGGGCATGGGAGACAACACGAAGGCCTCCGTCATGACGCGCGGCCTCGCCGAGACGACCCGCCTTGCCGTGGCCCTCGGCGCCGACCCCCACACGCTCGCCGGGCTCGCAGGGCTCGGCGACCTCGTCGCAACCTGCGCATCGAGGCTCTCGCGGAACCACACTGCGGGAACGCTCCTCGGCCAGGGGCTGAGCGTCGACGAGCTCGCGAACCACATGACGCAGGTCGCCGAGGGCATCAAGTCCGCACCTGCGGTCCGTGAGCTCGCCCGGCGCGTCGGTGTGGAGATGCCCATCACCGAGGCTGTCGTCGCCGTTCTGGCCGGCCGCGTCGGTGTCGACCAGCTTGAGTCGCTCCTGCTTGCGCGGGAGCTCAAATCGGAAGGCGAATAGCGTGCCCAACCCCAGCCCCGGCCGGAAGATCCGCGTCGCGCTCCTGTTCGGCGGCCGCTCGAGCGAGCACGCCGTCAGCTGCGTGACCGCCGCAGGCGTCATGAACGCGATCGACCGGGACAAGTACGACGTCGTCCCCATCGGGATCGCGAAGGACGGCCAGTGGGTGCTCTCCGACGGCGAATGGCAGCAGTGGGCGCTCAACTCGGGCACCATGCCCGAGGTCCGCGCGGGTTCGGAGACGGTGCAGCTTGCGGGCGGCCCGGGCCGGCCTGGGCTCGTCGTCACGCGGCCCAACGAAGTCCCGCGTGAACTCGGCGAGGTCGACGTCGTCTTTCCGCTCATGCACGGCGCCTTCGGCGAAGACGGAACCATCCAGGGGCTCCTCGAGCTGGCCGACGTCCGGTACGTGGGCGCAGGCGTGCTCGCCTCGGCGGTCGGCATGGACAAGCACTTCATGAAGGTGGCCTTCGAGGCCGCCGGCCTCAAGGTCGGTCCCTACGTGGCGGTGACGGACAAGGAGTGGCGCCGCGACCCGCAGGCGGTCCGGGATGCCATCGGTGCGTTGGGCTACCCCGTGTTCGTCAAGCCCTGCCGGGCAGGCTCATCGGTCGGCATCACCCGCGTCGAGCGCGAGGACGAGCTCGACGCGGCCATCACCGAAGCCCGGCGCCACGACCTGCGGATCGTGGTTGAGGCCTCGATCGCGGGCCGGGAGATCGAGTGCGGAGTGCTCGAGGGCCGGGGGAGCGATGCACCGCGGACCTCCCTGCCGGGCGAGATCGTCGTCCAGGGCGGGGCGCACACGTTCTACGACTTCGAGGCCAAGTACGTCGAGGCAAGCGCTGCGGCCCTGAGCTGCCCCGCCGACCTGCCCGGCGAGGTCATCGCCGAGGTGCGGGAGCAGGCAGCGCGGGCGTTCGATGCGGTCTCGGCGGAGGGCCTCAGCCGCGTCGACTTCTTCTACACGCCCGACGGGGAGCTCGTGATCAACGAGATCAACACGATGCCCGGCTTCACGCCCATCAGCATGTACCCCCAGATGTGGGCAGCGACCGGACTCTCCTACCACGACCTCATCGACGAGCTGATCCAGCTCGCACTGGAACGGCCCACGGGCCTGCGGTGAGCTGAGCCGGCGCCGGGCCCAAACCGGCCGGTCAGCCCTGCGGGAGCTGGGCGACCTCGGAGTCACCCACGCACTTCTTGGTCTGCGGGACCTTGGCCACGGCCGATGCGATCGTCGCGAGGACCGTCGCCGAGCTGACCTTCGAGGTGTCGATCACGAGCTCGGTGGCCGGCGTGCGCCCGAAGGTCGTGAGGAGGTAGGTGTCGTTGGGCCCTTCCGTTGGCTGCGCGGAGGGCGTCGGGGCCGGCCCGGCGGATCCGGAGGCCGAGGGCGTGGGCTGAGCGGACGACGACGGCGACGCCGCCGGTGAAGCGCTCGCCGTCGTGAGGTCCTTGATCACCCAGTCGACGCCGTTGACGGTGAGGCAGCGATCCGTCGTCGGCCCCGGGGTCGGGACGCCGCAGCGGAGGATGACGGCCGAGGGGTCGCCCCACGCCGCGGTGGCCTGGCTCGTCGTCGTCCGCAGTGCGGCGCCCGCCAGCGTGTCCGGCATCGCGATCATCTCGGGTGCGCACGCAGGATTCGCGGCGTCGGGGGCGGGATCGACCGAGACCGCCGCGCTGCACGCGGAAAGCGACGCGCCCAGCACGAGGGCCGATGTGAGCGCCGTGGCGCGCACGAGGACTGCTGCGCGGCGACGGCTGCGGGGCATGGTTCTCCTCAGAACTTGTGGTGGGGGCGTGTCCGGCACGGACGACCGTCCCTTCCAGACTACTAGGCTGGAACGGTGCGCACGTCCCCGCTGCCCCTGACCGTCGGCGACCTGAGCGAAGGCGAGCTCCTCGATCGGATCCTGCCCCGCCTCGCCGCCGGCCCCTCAGCGCTCCTCGGCCCCGGGGACGACGCTGCGGTGCTCGCCGCGCCCGACGGTCGCGTCGTCGTGAGCACCGACACCCTGACGCAGGACGCCGACTTCCGGCTCGTCTGGCCGAACGGCTACGCCCATACCGGATACGACGTCGGATGGAAGGCCGCGGCGCAGAACCTGAGCGACATCAACGCCATGGGAGCCGCCGCGACGGGCATCGTGGTGAGCCTCACGCTCCCGCAGGCGACGCCGGTCGGCTGGGTCGAGGACCTCGCGTCCGGACTCCTCGACGCGGTCCGAAGCCTGGGGGCAAGCAGGTGCGCGCTCGCGGGAGGTGATCTGGGCCGGGGCAGCGAGCTTTCGGTCACCGCGACTGTCCTCGGCACCCTCGACGGCCGGCAGCCCGTCCTGCGGAGCGGCGCCCAAGTCGGCGACACGCTCGCCGTCGCGGGTTCGCTCGGCTCCGCCGCCGCGGGGCTCGCGCTGCTCGAGCACGGGCCCGCGTACGAGGGCCTCGACGCCGCGCTCCGGGAGCTCGTCGGCCGCCAGTGCCGCCCAGTGCCGCCGCTCGAGGCGGGACCCGCCGCGGCGTCGTCGGGAGCGACCGCGCTCCTGGACCTCTCCGACGGCCTCCTCCGCGACGGGATGAGGCTCGCCGCTGCGAGCGGTGTGCGCCTGGACCTGGATCCGGACGCCCTCGCGCTCCGGGCACAGGCGCTCGGGCACGCGGCGGAGGTGGTGGGAGTCGATCCGCTCGACTGGGTCCTGGGCGGCGGGGAGGACCACGGCCTCCTTGCGGCCTTCCCTGCCGACGCACAGCTCCCACACGGCTTCGCTGCGATAGGCTCGGTGATGCCTGCCGACGGTGGAGAGCCTGGAGTGTCCGTCGGCGGAACGCCGGCGGCGACGAGGGGATGGGACCACTTTGCCAAGTAGAAACGCCGCGAAGACGGCGTCGAACGCCGCGGCGATGCGCCGCTGGCTCGGCATGGCGGAGACAGTGCTCGCGAATCACAGCGACCGCCTCGACGCGATCAACATCTTCCCCGTTCCGGACGGAGACACGGGCACCAACCTCTACTTGACCGCACATGCCGCGGCGCAGGCGGCCATGGCCGCGGACAGCCAGGACCTCGGCGTCGTCGTCGGCGCGGCAGGCCAGGCCGCCATGGAGGAGGCGAGGGGAAACTCCGGGACCCTGTTCGCCGTCTTCCTCGACGCATTCGCCGTGCCCCTCGCCGGACAGTCCCGGCTGAGCGGCCCCCTGCTTGCCGAATCGCTCCACCGGTGCCGCATCCGGGCCTGGTCGGCGCTGAGTGAACCCGTCGAGGGCACCATGCTCTCGGTCCTGGCCGCCGCCGCCGACGCGGCCGCCAGCGCGTCGGAGCTCGCCGACGCGGGCGAGACCCCGCACAGCAACGCCGTCCTGGTCCGGACGATCGACGCCATTGTCGAGGCGGCCGTAGGCGCCGTCGTCGACACCGAGGGCCAGCTGCCGACCCTGCACGACGCCCGCGTGGTCGATGCGGGGGCGGTCGGACTCCTGCTCGTCCTGGGAGCACTCCGGGCGGCAGTGATCGGCGAGGGCCTCGGGGACCAGATCTTCGACAGGCTCCACGGCTACGCGGTCCAGGACCCGCACATCCACGCCCAGCAGCCTCCCGCCCAGGGCGTCGAGCTCATGTGCACCATCACGCTGAGCCCGCTGGACGCTGCGGGCCTCCGCCACCGCCTCGACGAGCTCGGCGAGTCGGTCATCATGAGCCCGCTGGGCCCTCTCGACGAGGATTCCGGGTTCGTCCGGTGGAGGGTCCACGTGCACGTGGTCGACCCCGAGGCCGCCCTCGCCGAGATCCGCCGCGCGGGCGAGCCCGAGAAGATCTCCTTCACCGAGCTCCATTCGGACCATGCCCGCTGATCGCAGCACTCCGCTCGACCGCCTCATCGGGGCTCGCAGCGGAAAGAAGTTCGCCGACCAGCTCGGGATCACGACGGCAGGCGACCTGCTCGACCACTTCCCGCGGCGGTACCTCGCCCGCGGCGAGCTCACGCCGATCCGCGAGCTGCCCCTCGACGAGGACGTCACGCTCGTCGCCCAGGTCGTCTCGGCGTCCAACCGCCGCATGGCGACCCGCAAGGGAAGCATCACGGAAGTCCTCGTGGGCGACCGGCCGGGCGAGGCTCAGGGCCCGAGCACCCTCTCCCTCACGTTCTTCAACGGGTACCAGGCGGCCAAGCAGCTGACCCGCGGCGTCATCGCGATGTTCTCGGGCAAGGTCGGCCTCTACCGCGGGAAGCTCCAGCTGACCAATCCGATCTACGAGCTGCTGGACCCGGACGAGTTCGACGCCGAGGCCGCCGCCCGGCTCGCGGGCCGCCCCATCCCGGTCTATCCCGCGACGGCCTCGATCCCGAGCTGGACGATTGCGAAGGCGGTCGGCACCGTGCTCGGGCAGCTCGGCCCGGACTCCCTGCCGGAGGCGCTTCCCGCGGATCTCCGCCTCAAGTACCGCCTGCCGGGAGTGCACGACGCGTACAGGATGATCCACGAGCCCGAGGACGACGGCGCGTGGCGCTCCGCCCAGAGGCGGTTCCGGTACGAGGAGGCGCTCGTCCTCCAGACGGCGCTCGCCCGCCGAAAGGCCCAGCACGCCGCGCTTCCGTCACGCCCGAGCCCCGCCCGGCGCGGCGGCCTGCTCGAGGCGTTCGACCGCCAGCTCCCGTTCGAGCTCACGAGGGGCCAGCGGGAGGTCGGCGAGGTCCTCGCCCGGGAGCTCGCCGAGAACCACCCGATGAACCGCCTCCTGCAGGGCGAGGTCGGCTCGGGCAAGACGGTGGTGGCGCTGCGGGCGATGCTCCAGGTGGCCGACGACGGCGGGCAGGCGGCGCTCCTGGCCCCGACCGAGGTCCTGGCGGCGCAGCACTACGCGTCGATCCGAGCGACGCTCGGCCCCCTCCTGCGGGACGGGCTGCTGGGCGCGTCAGGAGACGAGGGCGTCGAGGTCGCCCTCCTGACCGGCTCCCAGTCGGCGGGTGAGAAGAAGCGCAACCTTCTCGCAGCGGCGAGCGGCCAGGCGGGAATCGTCGTGGGCACCCACGCCCTCCTGTCGGAGCACGTGCAGTTCGCGGACCTCGGGCTCGTCGTCGTCGACGAGCAGCACCGGTTCGGGGTCGAACAGCGGGATGCCCTGCGCGCCAAGAGCCTCGCGACCCCGCACCTCCTCGTCATGACGGCCACTCCCATTCCCCGGACCGTCGCCATGACTGTCTTCGGCGACCTCGAGACGTCTGTCCTGCGGGAGCTTCCCGCGGGGCGCTCGCCCATCGCGACGCACACGGTGGGCCTGGTCGAGAACCCGGCGTGGGAGCGGCGGATCTGGCAGAGGGCGCGGGAAGAGGTCGACGCCGGGCGGCAGGTCTACGTCGTGTGCCCCACGATCGGTGCCGGCGGGGGAGACGAAGGCGACCTCGACGCGCTCGACGACGCGACGTGGGGAGGGACGGCCCTGGCGGCTTCGCCCGTCGCTCCGGACATCCAGCCCGCGTCGGTCGCGGAGGTCGCCGAGCAGCTCTGCGGCGAGCCGGCGCTCGAGGGGGTCCGGATCGGTGCTCTCCATGGTCGTCTCGACACTGAGGCGAAGGCCTCGGCGATGCGCGCGTTCGCTGCGGGAGAGACGGGGATCCTCGTTGCCACGACCGTGATCGAGGTCGGGGTAGACGTGCCGAACGCGACGCTCATGGTCATCCTCGACGCAGACCGGTTCGGCATAGCCCAGCTGCACCAGCTCCGCGGACGCGTCGGCAGGGGCGGGCACGCCGGCACCTGCCTTCTCGTGACGCGCCTCGAACCGGGGCACCCGAGCCGCGAGCGGCTCAGCGCCGTGGCGGCGAGCACCGACGGCTTCGAACTGGCACAGAAGGACCTCGAGTTCCGCCGCGAGGGCGATATCCTCGGCGCGAGCCAGTCGGGCCGCCGCTCGACGCTGCGGCTCCTGCGGGTCCTCCGCGACGGCGAGGTCATCGAGAACGCGCGGGAGGACGCGCTCGCGGTGGTCGCCGAGGATCCGGACCTGGACCGGCACTCCGAGCTCGCCGCTGCCATCGAGGACTATCTCGGGCCCGAGAGGGAGGTCTTCCTCGAACGTGGGTAAGGATATTGCGTTATGAGCAGGATCATCTCCGGTATCGTCGGCGGCGTCCCCCTGGCGGCCGTGCCGGGCTCGGCGACGAGGCCGACGACCGACCGGGTCAAGGAAGCACTGTTCTCGCGGCTTGACGCGCTCGGCATGATCGCACGGGCGCGCGTGCTCGACCTCTATGCGGGATCGGGGGCGCTCGGAGTCGAAGCCGCGAGCCGGGGCGCCTCGACTGTGGAGCTCGTCGAGTCGGAGGCAAAGGCGGCGCAGGCGTGCGAGCGCAACGCCCGGACCGTCAACGACGCCGTGAGCCGGCGCGCCGTGACGGTCCACCGTTCGAAGGTGAGCTCGTTCCTCGAGCGCGTCCCGCCGGGTCCGCATTGGGACCTCGTCCTCATGGACCCGCCCTACCCGCTGGGGGAGGACCCGCTGGCCGCCGTGCTCGGAGCGGTCGCCGACCGCCTCGCGCCGGACGGACTCGTCGTCGTCGAACGCTCCGCCCGCTCGCCCGAGCCCTCGTGGCCCGACGGTCTCGTGCGCTACGGGGACCGGAAATACGGCGAGACGCGCCTGTGGTTCGCGGAGCCGGCAGCCGACGGACGGGAGGCGGCCGACGGCGAGGGCGGCTCAGCCGTGGCGGGCGCCCGCGCGTGAGGTACTTCGATCAGGCCGCCGCGGCCGCACCCCAATGGTGGGAGATCATCTCGGCGTTCGCACCCGTAGGGACGTTCGCGGCGGCTGTGGTCGCGGCCGTCGTCGGGCTGCGCACGATCCGGCAGCGTTCCTACGCCGACCGGCGGTCCGAATTCTGGCGGCGCACCGAGTGGGCGCTCGAGGCTTCCGTCCACCCGGACCCGCAGATGCAGACGATGGCCACGATGGTCCTCGCGAGCCTCGCCAAGAGCGATCTGATCGCGAGCGACGAGGAGCTCATGCTCCTCGACGCCGTCTGGGTCGACCCGATCGCGCAGGCCGAGGCCGAGGGACTCGACGAAGAGCTGGGCGGCGACGAGGATCCGGGGGATACTGGAGAGGAGCAAGCCGTATGACGACGGCCCGATCCATGAAGGCCCGGACAGGGCGGAAGGCACCACGGGGGAGCGATGACCGAGCACAGCGGCCAGACGCCGAAGCAGGAGGAGTCCGTGGAGAGCCATGAGCGGCGCCCGGGATCATCCGACCGGCGGGTCCAGATCGCAGCCGCGAAGCTCCGAGTCGTCCTGGACGAGCGTCTCAAGCGCGAGACGCCCGAATGGGTCAAGCGTCTGGCCGAGCAGAAGCTCGCGAGCTGACCGCCGTCATCGGACGAGGCCGTCCAGCTCGACGCCGTGGCGCACGGCGGTCGGATGGGGGCCAGCGGCTACGAGCGCCGCGGCCCATGCGGGGTCCGGAGGACTCATGAAGCCCACCGCGACGATGTTCCCCGGGTAGCGCGCCTCGAACATCTCCGGCTCGCTGAGTGCCGCAACGTCCACGAAGACGCTCTGCATGGCGGCGAGCTGGGACCGGACGAGCGTGAGCGGCGGATCGTCGCCGATGTTCACGAGCATCGCCCCTCGGGGTGCGAGAAGCGTGGCTGCCTCCGCGTAGAAGTCCCGGTGCGCGATATGCGCTGGTGCCTCCGGACCCGAGAAGATGTCGAGCACGACGGCGTCGAACGGCCCCCGGGACGCCAGGTCCGCGAGCTCCCAGCGGGCGTCGCCGATGCGGGTCTCCAGTATGGTGCCCTGCGGCAGGGGGAGCCGTTCGAGGACGAAGTCCAGCAGCTCGCGCTCGAGCTCGACCGCGATCTGGGGGGAACCGGGCCGGGTCGCCTGGAGGTATCGGGCGAGGGTGAGCGCTCCCGCGCCGAGGTGGAGCACCCGCAGCGGCTCGCCGGGCGCGGCGAGCAGGTCCAGCACGTTGGCCATCCGGCGCAGGTACGCGTAGAAGACGTGTTCCGGGTGGGCGAGGTCCACATGGGACTGCTCGGCGCCGCCGATGGAGAGCACGAAGGCGCCGTCGACGAGGTCGTCGGGAGAGATCGTCGCGTGGGTCCCGATGTTGGCGAGGTAGCGTTCTGGGCTCACAGCTCTTGGCTCACACGAGCCTGCTGAGGCCTGCGAGGCGCGCAGCGGCGTCCTCGAGGACGCTCTCGCGTTTGCAGAACGCGAAGCGCAGGAGCGACCGCGTCCGCCGCGCGCCCTCCTCGTGGCAGAAGACCGAGACGGGGATCGCCGCGACGCCGATGAGTTCGGGAAGCCTCCGCGCGAGGTCGAGGGCATCGTCGAAGCCGATCGAAGCGGTGTCCGCGGTGATGAAGTACGTGCCGTCGGGGAGGTAGGCGGTGAGGCCTGCGCTCCGGAGTCCTTCCGCGAGGATGTCGCGCTTCCGGCGGAGTGCGTCGGCGGCGCCCGTGAAGAACTCGTCCGGCAGGCCGAGGCCTTGGGCGACCGCGGTCTGGAAGGGCGTGCCCGAGCTGTAGGTGAGGAACTGCTTGACCGTGCGGACCTTTGCGACGAGCTCCTCGGAGCCCGTCGCCCAGCCGACTTTCCACCCCGTGAAAGAGAAGGTCTTGCCCGCGGACGAGATGCTGAGCGTTCGCTCGGCTGCCCCTGGGAGCGTCGCGATCGGAACGTGGGGGCGGCCGAAGACCAGGTGCTCGTAGACCTCGTCCGCGATGATGACGGCGTCGTGCCGGGCAGCGAGGTCCACGATCTGCTGGAGGACCTCGCGGCCGAACACAGCGCCTGTCGGGTTGTGCGGGTTGTTGAGGATCACGATGCGCGTCTGGGGCTTGAACGCCGCTTCGAGCTCGCTCGGGTCCGGCTGGAACCTCGGGGCGTGCAGGGGAACCGTCACGTGGTTCGCTCCGGCCAGCCCGATCATCGCCCCGTACGAGTCGTAGAAGGGCTCGAACGTCAGGACGTCGTCGCCGGGCTCTGCGAGGGCGAGCACGGCCGCCGCGATCGCCTCGGTCGCCCCCGTGGTGATGATGACCTCCGTCTCCGGGTCCGGGTCCAGGCTGTAGAAGCGCTTCTGGTGCGCGGCGACGGCCGTCCTCAGAGCCGGGATGCCCTTCCCCGGCGCGTACTGGTTCGAGCCCTCGGCGATCGCCCGGCGCGCCGCTTCCGCCATGACGGCAGGGCCGTCCTCATCCGGGAAGCCCTGGCCGAGGTTGATGGCGCCGGTCCTGACGGCGAGCCCCGTCATCTCCTCGAAGATGGTCACGCCCAGCCGTCCGTCCGCACCCAGTACGTTGGCGCCCGCGGCGGTGCGCTGCCAAGGAGAAGTCATGCAGCCATGCTAGCGAGCAGGCGCGTCTGGCTTCGGTTATGTTGGCAGCATGAGACGCGCCGTCTGCCCTGGCTCCTTCGACCCGATCCACAACGGCCACCTCGAAGTCATCGCCCGCGCAGCGAACCAGTTCGACGAGGTGATCGTTGCCGTGTCGACGAACTATGCGAAGAAGTACCGGTTCTCCCTCGAGGAGCGGATCGACATGGTGCGCCGGACGCTCGGCGCGATCAGCGGCATCCTCGTCGAGCCGATGGGGGCGGGGCTCCTCGCGGACTACTGCCATGAGCGGGGTGCCTCGGCCATCGTCAAGGGACTGCGTTCGTCCTCGGACTTCGACTACGAGCTGCCCATGGCGATCATGAACCGCCAGCTGACCGGGGTCGAGACAGTCTTCCTTGCGGCCGAATCGCATTATGTGCACCTCTCGTCGACCCTCATCAAGGAGGTCCACGACCTCGGCGGCGACGTCTCCGAGTTCGTTCCGCGGTCCGTGCTCGGGCGCCTTGACGCCACGTCCTCTGGACGATGAGGCTGAACCCAGCCCCTCAGGGAATGCCAGAGGCGCCGGTTTGGGCCTGACGCACCGCACAGGCTAGGATTGTTTGTCGGTCTATGTTCTACAGGAGTTCTCATTAAGCGCGAAGATCGTTCGCCCTTGACGCTTGACGTCAAGGACCTCGGGCGCAGCCCGGGCACGATGCGGACACTCGAAGAGCATGTGCCTGCACCGAGCGAGCTCGGTGTGGCGCTCATCGGCGTCAGGGAAGGGTCCCCCGTGGACCTCGACCTGAGGCTTGAGTCTGTCCACGAGGGGATCCTGGTATCGGGAACCGCACACGTCGATGTATCCGGCGAGTGCGGGCGGTGCCTGGATCCCATCGAGTACGGCCTCACCGTCGATGTGCAAGAGCTTTTCTCCTTCGAGGGCGGCGAGCCGTCGGACGGGGAAGACGATGAAGAGCAACGTCGAGTCGAGCACGATTCCATCGATCTTGAGCCGGTGTTGCGGGACGCAGTAGTGACCATGCTGCCGTTCCAGCCGGTGTGCCGGGAGGACTGCCCGGGGCTCTGCCCCGAGTGCGGGATCCGCCTCGCGGACGAGCCTGGCCACCATCACGAGGTCGTAGACCCCAGATGGTCGGCATTGGCGGATCTGATCAAGCCCGACCGGCACAGCGATGACTAAGTGTTGGCCCTAAGAGAGAAATGAGTTAGCCGTGGCAGTTCCCAAGCGGAAGATGTCCCGCTCGAACACCCGAGCCCGCCGCTCCCAGTGGAAGGCGACCGCGCCGAACCTGGTGAAGACGGTCGAAAACGGCCGCGTGGTCTACAGCCTTCCCCACCAGGCGAAGGTCGTCACCGACTCCGCTGGCACCCCGCTCTTCAAGGAGTACAAGGGCCGCAAGGTCGCCGACGCCTGAGCAGTGAGCCGGCCAGGATATGCCCGCTCGCGATGAGCTTCTGAAGCGTCTCGGCGTCGAAATCGACGCCGAGACGCTTCGTCTTGCCCTCACCCATCGCTCGTACGCGTACGAGAACGGCGGGATCCCGACGAATGAGCGCCTCGAGTTCCTCGGCGACTCGATCCTCGGGTTCTCGGTCACGGACTACCTGTACCGGACGTACCCGGACCTCTCGGAGGGCGAGCTCGCCAAGCGGCGCGCCGCCGTCGTCAGCACCCGGGCGCTCGCCGGGATCGCGCGCCGACTCGGCATCGGCGAGTGCATCTACCTCGGGCACGGCGAGAAGGTCACGAACGGCAAGAACAAGTCCTCGATCCTCGCGGACACGATGGAGGCGCTCATCGGCGCGACCTACATCTCCAACGATCTCGAAGAAGCCCGCCGCCTCGTCGTGCGCCTCGTAGGGCCTCTGCTCGAGGATGCGGCCGTGATGGGCGCGGGAACGGACTGGAAGACGCACATCCAGGAGCTCGCAGCCAACCGCCAGCTGGGCGCCATCCATTACGCGGTGGTCGGCGACGGGCCGGACCACGCGCGCACCTACACGGCCACCCTCTCCATCGGCGGCGTCCCCTACGGCACCGGAACGGGCAACTCGAAGAAGGAG
This sequence comes from Sinomonas susongensis, assembly GCF_005877005.1. Lineage (GTDB taxonomy): Bacteria > Actinomycetota > Actinomycetes > Actinomycetales > Micrococcaceae > Sinomonas > Sinomonas susongensis. The sequence continues at coordinate 57,436 of NZ_SSNH01000004.1, forward strand.
GCCGAGCAGTATTCGGCGGCCGACGCCTGGAAGGTCCTCTGCCCGGACGAGTCCGGGGTCATCGGGAGCCCGACCGGCGAGCGCGAAAGCACTGGCGGGTCCGTCTAGCCTTGCCCGAACTCCCCGAGGTCGAGGTCGTGCGCCGTGGCCTGTCCACCTGGGTCGCCGGCCGCCGGATCGAACGCGTCGAAGTCCTGGACCCGCGTTCCGTCCGCCGCCATACGCTGGGCCCCGAAGACTTCCGCGGGCAGCTCGAGGGCTCCCGAGTGCTCGACGCCGTGCGTCGCGGCAAATTCCTCTGGCTCCCGCTCGCCGACGGCGACGATGACGGGAGCTCAGGCTCGCCGCCCCATACCGCGCTCATGGCCCACCTCGGGATGAGCGGCCAGCTCCTCGTCGAGGACGCCCAGCTGCCCGACGAGAAGCACCTCAAGGTCCGCCTCACGCTCTCCGACTCCCCGGGTGTGCCGGCCGAGCTCCGCTTCGTCGACCAGCGCATCTTCGGAGGACTCGCCGTCGTGCCGCTGGTGGCGACCGACGACGGCGGACCCGGCGGAGCTGCGTCCCGCCCGCTCCCGCTCATCGCGGCCGAGGCGGCGCATATCGCGAGGGATCCCCTGGACCCGTGGTTCTCGGCGGAGGCGCTCCACGAGCGCTTCCGCTCCCGCCGCACGGGCGTCAAGCGGGCCCTGCTCGATCAGCAGCTCGTCTCGGGGATCGGGAACATCTACGCCGACGAAGCCCTCTGGGCCGCGCGCCTGCACTATGCGCGGCCCACCGACACGCTCCGCCGGGCGGAGACGCTCCGGCTCGTCGACGCCGTCCGCGACGTCATGCTCCGCGCCCTCGAGGCAGGGGGGACCAGCTTCGATTCGCTCTACGTCAACGTCAACGGAGCCTCGGGCTACTTCGACCGCTCCCTCTCGGCGTACGGGCGCGCGGGCCAGCCGTGCGTGCGGTGCGCCCGGGAAGGACGCACGAGCATCATGGTGCGCGAAGCGTTCATGAACCGCTCGTCGTACCGCTGCCCCACGTGCCAGCGGACGCCGCGCAACGCCCGCTGGTAGGGGCCCCAGCGCGGAAACGACCGGGACGGGTGGCAGAATGGCGCCCAGCCGGTACTCGCCTTCCGCGGACGCTGGCTGCGCCCGCCGACGACAGGAGAACCCGGGTCCCTTGCACCTCAAGACCCTGACCATCCGAGGCTTCAAGTCCTTTGCCTCCGCCACGACGTTCGAGTTCGAGCCGGGCGTGACCGCAGTCGTCGGTCCGAACGGCTCGGGCAAGTCGAACGTCGTCGACGCTCTGGCATGGGTCATGGGAGAGCAGGGTGCCAAGACGCTCCGCGGCGGCAAGATGGAGGACGTCATCTTCGCGGGCACCGCAGGCCGGCCGCCGCTGGGCCGCGCGCAGGTCTCGCTCACGATCGACAACGCGGACGGCGCCCTCCCGATCGAGTACGGCGAGGTCACGATCTCGCGCACGCTCTTCCGCACGGGAGGCTCCGAATACGCGATCAACGGCGAATCGTGCCGGCTGCTCGACATCCAGGAGCTTCTGAGCGATTCGGGTCTCGGGCGTGAGATGCACGTCATCGTCGGGCAGGGCCAGCTCGACCGAATCCTCCACGCGACCCCCGAGGACCGCCGCGGCTTCATCGAGGAAGCCGCCGGAATCCTCAAGCACCGGCGCCGCAAGGAACGAACCGTCCGGAAGCTCGACGCCATGCAGGGCAACCTCCAGCGGCTCTCCGACCTCACCGCGGAGATCCGGCGCCAGCTGGGCCCGCTAGGTCGCCAGGCGCAGGTCGCCCGGCGCGCGCAGACCATCCAGGCCGACGTCCGGGATGCCAAGGCGCGCCTCCTGGCCGACGACGTAGTCCGGCTGCAGGACACCCTCGAGCAGGACCGCGCCGACCAGTCCGCGCTCGTGGCGCGCCGTGCCGACGTCGAGCGCGAGCTCGGGGCCGCGCGCCGCGAGCAGTCAGAGGCCGAGCGGGCCGCGGCCCTCGCGACCCCGAAGCTCAACGCCGCCCGTGACCTCTGGTACCGCCTCTCCGCCGGCCGGGAGCGCCTGCGTTCGCTCGCGAGCGTGGCCGAGGAACGACGACGCCTCCTCGGCACGTCCGAGGCCCTCCCGTCCGGCCGCGATCCCGAGCGGCTCGACCGGCAGGCCGGGGAGGCCCGCGAAGAGCTCGCCGTGCTCGCCGAGGCGATCGACGTCCGCTCCGAGGCCCTCGAGGAGGCTTCCGAGGCCCGTTTCGAGGCTGAGGAGGAAGCGGCTGCCGAAGACCGTCGGCACACCGCGCGGCTGCGCGCCTCTGCGGACCGCCGAGAGGGCCTGGCCCGGCTCGCGGGCGCCGTGGGAGCCGCGAGGAGCCGCGTCGAGGCGGCCGAGGGGGAGATCGGCCGCCTCCGGGCATCGATCTCCTCCGCGGCCGAGCGGCGGCGTGATGCGGAGATCGAATTCACCGCCCTCGAGTCGCAGGTTGCGGGCGTGGAGGAGGGCGAGGAGGGCCTCGATGCGGACTACGAGCAGGCCGCCGCCCGACAGGAGGCCGCGGAAGGGGAACTCGCCGCGATCGAGGAGCGCCGTCGGGCCGCGGAGACTGCCCGCCGCTCCCTCGAGGCCAGGCTCGACGCCCTCCGCGCGGGGCTCCGGGGCAGGGACGGCAGCGCGGCCGTCCTCGCGTCGGGCGACGGGGTCCTCGGCCCGGTGCCTTCCCTCATGAGGGTCGAGCAGGGGTTCGAGGCGGCCGTGGCGGCCGTCCTCGGGAGCGTCGCGGAGGGCCTCGCGATGGAGGATGCCCAGTCCTCCCTCCGTGCGTTGAACCGGCTGCGGGAGGACGACGGCGGCCAGGCGGCCCTGCTCGTGGGGGGAGCCATGCCGCCGTCGGGCCTTGCGGACCGGCCCGAACTCCCCGCTGGGGCGCGCTGGCTCGACTCCGTGGTGACGGCGGACCCGCGGGTGCGCGGCGCCGTCGTGCGCCTCCTTGCCGGTGCGGTTGCGGTGGAGGGGGCGGCGCAGGCCCTGGCGCTCCTCGAAGCCATTCCCGAGCTGACTGTCGTGACGGCCCAGGGGGACGTGCTCACGGCAGGAGCGATGAGGGGCGGCTCGGCCGGTGCGCCGTCGACGCTCGAGCTCCAGGCCCAGGTCGAGGAGGCGGAGTCCCAGCTCGCGTCCGCCGTCGCCGAGCATGAACGCGCGGGCTTCGAGCTCACGGGCGCGCGCGAGCGCGTCCGGGAGGCGTCGGAACAGGCCGACGCCGCCCTTGCGGCCCTCCACGACTCGGACGCCAAGTTCGCGGCCGTCGCCGAGCGCCTTGCAGCCCTCGGCGCCCAGCTCCGGGGCGCCACCGCCGAGGACGAGCGGCTCCGGGCCTCACTCGCCGCCGCACAGTCCCAGCTGGACACCGAGCAGGAGGCGCTGGCCCTGGCGGCTGAGCGTCTCGAGGCGGCGGAGGAGGCCGAGGACGCAGAGGAGGACGACGAGCCTTCGTCGGCCGAACGGGACCGGCTCGCACAACGGGCGACGGCGGCTCGGGCCGCCGAGCTCGAGGCCCGCCTCGCGCTGCGCACGGCTGAGGAGCAGCACCGTGCAGTCCAGGCGCGGGCCGAGTCCCTCGAGAGGGCTGCCGCCACCGAGCGGCGGGCCGCGGCCGAGGCTCGCCGGCGGGCCGAGGACCGGGCCCGCAAGGCAGCCCGGGCCGAAGCCGTCGTCGGGGCAGCGCTCGCTGGGGTCGCTGCCATGGACCGGGCCGTGGAGGAGGCCGCCGAGGAACGCGACGCCGCCGAGGAGCGGCGCCAGGCCCTCGACGAGCGGCTCTCCGCGCTGCGGACCTCGACGGAGGCCCTTGCGAAGGAGCTCGCCGAACTGAGCGACGCCGCCCACCGCGACGAACTGGCCCGCGCCGAGCTCGCCCTGCGGCTCGAGGCCCTCCAGGACCGCGCCATCGAGGAGCTCGGTCTCTCCGCCCGGCAGCTCGTCGACGAATTCGGGCCGCACATCCCGATCCCCATCCCGGACGACGGCGCCGACAGGTGGGCTTCGCTGCGCATGGAGGTGGACGAGGAGGGCCGGCCGGTCGGCGGCGCTCCGTTCGTGCGCGCCGAGCAGGAGAAGCGGCTCAAGAAGGCCGAGCGGGATCTCGCCGCCCTCGGCAGGGTCAATCCCCTCGCGCTCGAGGAATTCGCAGCACTCGAGGAACGGCACCGGTTCCTCAACGAGCAGCTCGAGGACCTCAAGTCGAGTCGGCGGGACCTGCTCGCGATCATCAAGGATGTCGACGAGCGCGTGCAGCGTGTTTTCGCGGAGGCCTTCGCCGACACGGCCGTCCAGTTCGAGCGCGTCTTCGGCCGCCTGTTCCCGGGCGGGGAGGGCCGTCTCGTCCTCACGGATCCCGAGGACATGCTCACGACCGGCATTGAGGTCGAGGCACGCCCCGCAGGCAAGAAGATCAAGCGCCTCTCGCTGCTCTCGGGAGGCGAACGGTCGCTCACCGCGGTCGCGCTGCTTGTCGCGATCTTCAAGGCCCGGCCGTCGCCGTTCTATGTCATGGACGAGGTCGAAGCTGCCCTCGACGACACGAATCTCGGCCGGCTCATCACGATCTTCGAGGAGCTGCGCGAATCGAGCCAGCTCATCGTCATCACGCACCAGAAGCGCACGATGGAGGTCGCCGACGCCCTCTACGGGGTGTCGATGCGGGGCGACGGGGTCTCGACGGTCGTGAGCCAGAAGCTCGAGCGGGTATGACGGCGGATGCCGCCTCCCGGAGCGCAGGGGCCGGAGGGCCTGTGAGAAGCTAGGTCTCGTGACAGACCTCTCCGCACTCCTGCCTTTCATCCTCGCCGTGATCGTGCTCTTCATCGTCGCCGGGTCCGTCATCGGGCTCGTCCGCGGTCGCCGCTCGAAGGTGCGCTACACCGGGACGAGGGACGCGAACGACCCCGTCCTCGCGCCCAACCAGCCGAACGTCGCAGGCGGCGACACGGGAGCGCCGACGGCGGTCGCCGAGCCCCCCACGCCGGTCCTCGAGCCCGACGAGGCCGTGGAGGTCCCCGAAGCCTTCGAGCAGCCGAGGGTCGAGGAAGTCCCGACCGAGACGCCGGCCCCAGTGGCGGGGCGCCTCCAGCGACTCCGCGAGCGGCTCGTCAGGAGCAACAACATGCTCGGGAAGGGCCTCCTTGCCCTGCTCTCGAGCGACCGCATCGACGACAACGTGTGGGATGAGGTCGAGGAGACGCTGCTCCTCGCCGACATCGGCACCGAGCCGAGCCTCGAGCTCGTCGAGACGCTCAAGGACCGGGTCAAGGTCATGGGCAGCCGCAACCCCGACGAGGTGCGTGAGATGCTCCGCGAGGAGCTCGTCCGGCTCGTCGATCCCACGCTCGACCGGTCCCTCAACGTCGACCGCAAGGCAGGCAAGCCCGCCGTCGTCCTCGTCGTCGGGGTCAACGGCGTCGGCAAGACGACGACGGTCGGCAAGCTCGCGCGAGTCCTCGTGGCCGAGGACAAGGACGTGCTGCTCGGCGCGGCGGACACCTTCCGGGCGGCAGCGGCCGAGCAGCTTGCGACGTGGGGTGCGCGGGTCGGGGTGCCGACCGTGAAGTCGGACGTCGAGGGAGCCGATCCGGCGTCCGTTGCGTTCGAAGCCGTCAAGGCAGGCATCGAGCAGGAGGCCGACGTCGTCATGGTCGACACCGCGGGGCGCCTCCAGAACAAGGTCGGCCTGATGGACGAGCTCGGCAAGGTCAAGCGCGTCATCGAGAAGCTGACCGAGGTGGACGAGGTGCTCCTCGTCCTCGACGCGACCACTGGCCAGAACGGGCTCAACCAGGCCAAGGTCTTCTCGGAGGTCGTGCGGATCACCGGAATCGTCCTCACGAAGCTCGACGGAACCGCGAAGGGCGGCATCGTCGTCGCGATCCAGAAGCAGCTCGGGGTGCCCGTCAAGCTCGTGGGCCTCGGCGAGGGTCCCGACGACCTCGCGCCGTTCGACGTCGAGGGCTTCGTCGACGCGATCCTGAACTAGCGTCGCCCACCGCCGACGGCGGGTGCCCGCTCAGGCGCGCACCCGCCGTCGGCGTCCTGCCCACACGGGCATAGCCAGGAGCAGGCACACGCCCGAGGCCGCAAAGGCCCAGACATACCCGACACGGTCGGCGAGGATCCCCGCGAGCAGTGGGCCGACGATGCTTCCGACGTCGGAGGCCATCTGGAAGACGGCGAGCGGGGCGCCGCCGCTCCGCTCGCGGCCGATCGTGTCCGCGACCGTCGCCTGGAGGGCCGGGCTGAGGAGCCCCGCGCCGAAGCCCGCGACGACGGAGAGCGCGAACAGGACGGGCTCGTTCGTGCTCAGCCCCATGACGCCCGTAGCCGCCGCGGCGGACGCCAGCCCCGAAAGTGCGAGGGGACGCCGCCCCCACGTGTCGGCGAGCCGTCCCGAGAACGTCAGCGCGGCAGCCGTCCCGAGGGCGAAGAGCGCAAGCGCGAGCCCTGCGGCTGCCGGCGCGGCGCGCAGCGCCTGCGCCGCGAACAGCGGAACAAGCGCCATGCGGATCCCGAGCGTGGCCCAGCCGTTCGCGAAGTTGGAGACGAGTGCCGCGCGATACGGAGGAAGCTCGAGGGCCTCGACGAGACGGAGCGGGGGGAGCGCGGTACGCGGAACCGCGTCAGGACCGCGGCCGAGCAGGATTCCCACGATCGACGCCGCGACGACGAGGGTCCCTGCGTAGACGAGGAACGGCACCCGCAGCCCGAACCCTGCGAGCAGGCCGCCGACAAGCGGCCCAGCGATGCTCCCGAGCAGGAACGACGACGCGTAGAGGCCGCTCACGCGCCCCCGGGCCTCAGGGGGAGCGAGCCGCACGATGAGCCCGGACGAGGAGATCGTGAACATCGTCGAGCCGAGGCCGGCCAGCCCCCGGAACAGGAGCAGCTGCCAATAGCTTCCGGCGAACGCGCACGCACCCGTGAACACGGCGACCGTCAGGACGCCCACAACGTACACGGGGCGCTCTCCGAGCCTGTTGACGAGGCTCCCCGCACTCGGCGCGAGGACGAGCCGGGTGAGGGCGAAGGCGCTGACGATGATGGACGCGGCAGTCGCGCCCACCCCGAAGCTCGCCGCGAACTGCGGGAGGACGGGAGACACGAGGCCGAAGCCGATCGCGATCGCGAAGGCTGCGACCACGAGCACCCAGACGTCCCTGGGAATCGGTGCACGGGGAGCGCGCCCGTCCCGGCTGGCAGGGCGGAGCAGCGTCCGGAAGGCAGGTCTGGGCATGCCACAAGAGTACGAAACACAGCCGAAACGAAGTTGTCACGCGACCTTAATTTCCAGGGCCAACTTGTAACGGCCGGGCAATTTCGGCCGCGAGCGGACGAAACACCGCGGCGTCAGTCTTTTCTCAGTGGCTCGTCTGGCCGCCGAGGCAGCGGCGGGGACGGGCCAGGCGTCCCCCGTTCACCCCTCGAAAGGCAACTCACCATGAATGCTGGCGATACCGCCTGGGTCCTCGCATCAGCAGCGCTCGTGCTGCTGATGACCCCTGGGCTTGCGTTCTTCTACGGAGGCATGACCCGTGCCAAGTCCGTCCTCAACATGATGATGATGAGCTTCGGCGCCATCGCCCTCGTGGGCGTCCTGTGGGTGCTGATCGGCTACTCGATGTCGTTCGGCACGGACGCCTTCGGGGGCCTCATCGGCAACCTCGACAAGTTCGGCCTCCACGGCGTGCTGTCGACGGGCAAGGACATGCCGCTCCAGGGCACGATCCCCGAACTCGCCTTCGTGGGCTTCCAGGCCGTGTTCGCGATCATCACGGTCGCGCTCATCTCCGGCTCCATCGCCGACCGGGCGAAGTTCGGCTCGTGGATGGTCTTCGCGGCCCTGTTCGCGGTCCTCGTCTACTTCCCGGTCGCTCACTGGGTGTTCGACGCCAACACGTCCGGCGGGAGCTTCGTCGGCGGCTGGCTCAACCACCTCGGGGTGATCGACTTCGCAGGCGGTACAGCCGTCCACATCAATGCCGGCGCCGCGGGCCTAGCGCTCGCGCTCGTCCTCGGCAAGCGCAACGGGTTCGGCAAGGACCCGAACCACCGCCCGCACAACCTCCCGTTCGTCATGCTCGGTGCCGGCCTCCTGTGGTTCGGCTGGTTCGGCTTCAACTCGGGCTCGGCCCTCGCGGCCAACGGCACGGCGGCGTTCACCTGGATCAACACGCTCGTGGCGCCCTGCGCCGCGACCCTCGGCTGGCTCCTGGTGGAGAAGATCCGCGACGGCCACGCCACGTCCCTTGGCGCAGCCTCGGGCGCGGTCGCCGGTCTCGTTGCGATCACCCCGGCCTGTGCGGCGGTCTCCCCGCTCTGGGCGATCATCCTCGGCGTCCTCGCCGGCGCGGTGTGCGCGCTCGCCGTCGGCCTCAAGTACCGCTTCGGCTATGACGATTCGCTCGACGTCGTGGGCGTCCACATGGTCGGCGGCATCGTCGGCACGCTCTTCATCGGTCTCGCGGCGGGTCCCGGTGCCCCTTCGGGGGGAACCGGCCTCTTCTACGGGGGCGGGTTCGACCTGCTCGGCAAGCAGGCCATCGGTGCCTTCACCGTCCTCGGGTACTCGTTCATCGTCTCGCTCCTCATCGGGCTCGCGATCAAGGCCACCATCGGATTCCGGGTCACGAACGAGGCCGAGGAGGCCGGCGTCGACATCGCGATCCACGCGGAGACGGCCTACTCGTCGGCCGCCTCGGGCGGCAACGGCTTCCACCCGCTCGGCGGCAAGGAGGCGGCGAGCGAGGAGATCTCGCGCTTCAACGCCGACGATCTGCTCACCCAATCCACGAAGGCAGGGAAGGTCACTTCATGAAGCTCATCACCGCGATCGTCCGGCCGGAGAAGCTCGACGCCATCCGGGAAGGCCTCGAGTCCTACGGGGTCCAGGGCCTGACAGTCAGCTCGGCAAGCGGCTACGGCCAGCAGCGCGGCTACACGGAGGTGTACCGCGGCGCAGAGTACAGCGTCGACCTCCTCCACAAGGTCCGGATCGAGGTCCTCTCGACCGACGAGCAGACGGACGACATCCTCGACGTGATCATCACGACGGCGAACACCGGCCGGGCAGGCGACGGCAAGGTCTGGACGGTGGATGTCCACGAGGCAATCCGGGTCCGGACCGGTGAGCGCGGGGCGGCCGCGATCTAGCGGTGCTGCCCAACGGCACGCGGACGACGGCGGGGCGCACCCGCCGTCGTCCGCTGGCTTGGATGGATTTGCCTAGATCCACTGGCCCGATCCCCTGGCCCGGAATCACGCGGACGAAACATGGCGGAAACACACGCGTGACCCCGGCTTAACGTCCGGGGCAAACTTGTAACTTTCGGGCAACACGGACGGTGAGAACCCGAAACACCAGCGCGGGAATCTGGTCCCAGTGGCCCTTCCGTCCACCGCCTCCGAGCGGTGGGGAAGGGCCCGACTACCGCCCCCGTCTGGAAGGCCCGCTCGGCTCATGAATGCTGGAGATACCGCCTGGGTTCTCGTTTCGGCAGCCCTCGTCCTGCTCATGTCACCGGGACTCGCGATCTTCTACGGCGGCATGACCCGGGTGAAGTCGATGCTCAACATGATGATGATGAGCTTCGGGGCCCTCGCCGTGATCGGCGTCCTGTGGGTCATGGTCGGCTATTCGATCTCGTTCGGCGACGACGCGTTCGGGGGCCTGTTCGGCAACCCGTTCGAGTTCTTCGGGCTGCACGGACTCCTTTCGACCGGAAAGGACATGCCGCTCGTCGGGACCATCCCGGAGATCGTCTTCGTCGGCTTCCAAGGGGTCTTCGCGACCGTTACGGTCGCCCTCGTCTCGGGCGCCATCGCCGACCGCGCGAAGTTCGGCTCGTGGATGGTGTTCGCAGCACTGTGGGGCGTCCTCGTGTACTTCCCGGTCGCCCACTGGGTGTTCGACGGCTCCAAGAACTCGGCCGGGACATTCGTGGGCGGCTGGCTCAACCACCTCGGCCTCATCGACTTCGCGGGCGGGACGGCGGTCGAGGTCAACGCGGGGGCGGCGGGCCTCGCGCTCGCCCTCGTCCTGGGCAAGCGCCTGGGCTTCGGCAAGGATCCGAACCACCGCCCCCACAATCTTCCGCTGGTCATGCTCGGCTGCGGGCTGCTCTGGTTCGGCTGGTTCGGCTTCAACGCAGGCTCGGCGCTCGCCGCCAATGGCACGGCGGGATACGTGTGGATCAATACCCTCGTGGCCCCGTGCGCGGCGGTCCTGAGCTGGCTCCTGGTCGAGAGGCTCCGCGACGGCCACGCGACGTCGTTCGGCGCGGCTTCCGGCGCGATCGCCGGCCTCGTGGCGATCACCCCCTCCTGCGCCTCCCTCTCGCCCCTGTGGTCGATCGTGCTCGGCGCCGTGGCGGGGGCCGTGAGCGCCCTGGCCGTGGGACTGAAGTACCGCTTCGGCTACGACGATTCGCTCGACGTCGTCGGCGTCCACCTCGTCGGCGGCATCGTCGGCACTCTCTTCATCGGACTCGCCGCGAGCCCCGGGGCGCCCGTGGGCGGGGCAGGCCTGTTCTACGGCGGCGGTTTCGGGCTCCTCGGCCGGCAGGCGCTCGGCACGGTGTCGGTCCTCGGATACTCGTTCCTGGTCTCGCTTGTGCTGGCCTACGCGATCAAGGCAGTCATGGGCTTCCGGGTCGCCAAGGAGGTCGAGGAGGTCGGCGTCGACCTCGCGATCCACGCAGAGACCGCCTACCACTCGGGCTCGTCGGCGGCCGGCGGCTTCCACCCGCTCGGCGAACGCGGCCCGGTCGGCGACGGTCTCGGCTTCGAGGACGACGAGCTCGTCGCCGGGCACCGTGAGCGTCAGCTCATTCACAGCGGCAGCGGCGCGAAGGCGGGCGCATGAAGCTGATCACAGCGATCGTCCGGCCGGAGAAGCTCGACGCCATCAGGGAGGGCCTCGAATCCTACGGCGTCCAGGGCCTCACGGTGAGCCGGGCGAACGGCTACGGCCGCCAGCGCGGCTACACGCAGGTGTACCGAGGTGCCGAGTACAGCGTCGACCTCCTCCCCAAAGTGCGCATTGAGGTGCTCGCCGCGGAGGACCAGTCCGAGGACATCCTCGACATCCTCATCACGACGGCGAACACAGGCCGGGCCGGCGACGGCAAGGTCTGGGTCATCCAGCTCGACGAGGTGGTCCGGGTGCGGACGGGCGAGCGCGGGCCCGACGCGATCTGACGCGCGGGCCCGCCGCCGTCCGACACGCTCCAGACCGACGGGGGAGGAGCCTATGCGTCGCCTGCCGTCTCGGGGCCGCTGAGCCCCGTGCCCGTTCCGTCCTCGCCCGGGGCCGACGTCGCCCAGCTCGACGGCCCGAGGCTGCCCGCCGGGTAGGTGTCCAGGGGAACCTCGCCGGCCGCCCAGGCATTCAGCACGGGCTCGACCACCTGCCAGCAGCTCTCCGCCGTGTCCCCTCGGACGGAAAGGAAGGGGTCCCCGTTGAGGACGCCGTCGAGGACCTCGCCGTAGGGCAGCAGATCGGTCGCGTTGAGTTCGGAGTTGAGCGTGACGCGGTCGAGGGTCAGGATGTCCCCGGGGCCGTTGACGTCGACGTCGAGCTGGAGGACGTCGGGGCCGAATCCGATGCGGAGCCGGTTCGGTTCGTCCACCCCGATGAAGCCCTCCGGGAGGTGCGGCACCGGCTTGAACGTGATGACGGCCTCTTTGCGCTTCGTGCCGAGCGCCTTGCCCGAGCGGAGGATGAACGGGACGCCGGCCCAGCGCCAGCTTGCAAGCGTGACAGTCACTTCTGCGAGCGTCTCCGTTTCGCGAGACGCGTCGACGCCGGGCTCCGCAGTGTAGTCCGGGATGTCGCGGTCCCCGATGCGACCGGCGGTGTACCGGGCGCGGCGTGTGGTCTCCGAGAAGGGCTCTTGGATACGCGCGGCCCGCAGGACGGCACTGATCTGGTCCCGCAGGTCGCGCTGGTCGAGCTTCGCCGGCGCGTCCATGGCGAGGATCGCCATGACGTGCAGGAGGTGGCTCTGGACCATGTCCCGCAGCGCACCAGCCCGGTCGTAGTAGCCCGCGCGGCCCTCGAGGGCGAGGTCCTCGTCGAAGAAGACCTCGACCTTCTCGATGTGGTCGCGGTTCCACACCGGCTCGAGGAAGTTGTTCGCGAAGCGCAGGCCAAGGATGTTCAGGACCGTTCCCTTGCCCAGGAAGTGGTCCACCCGGTGGATCTGCTGTTCGGGGAGGAGCGAACGGAGCGTCTCGTTGAGCGCCGCAGCCGAGGCCTCAGAGGTGCCGAACGGCTTCTCGAGGACAAAGCGGGTCCCGGGCGGAAGCTCGCCGGGCGCGAGGGCCTCGCAGGCCTTCTCCGTGATGTGGGGCGGGAGGGCGAAGTAGACGGCCACGGGCGCCTCGAGCTTCCCGAGGGCGCGTGCGAGCTCGCCGGGAGCGGTGACGTCGAGCTGCTCGTACCGGGATTCCCGGCGGATCCGCTCGAGTTCCTCCCGGCCCTCAGGAGCGGCGTCCGCGAGCGCGTCCTCCGTCGCGTCGTGCACGCGCTGCGACCATTGGTCCTCTGTCCAGGCCTCGGCCCCGGCTCCCGTCACCGAGAGCCCGGCGTGGCGGCCGGTGGCGATGAGGCGCGCGAGGCCGGGGAAGAGCAGGCGGCCGGTGAGGTCGCCTGAGGCCCCGAGAATGAGGAGGCTCCGCACAGGCTGGGGAGACCAGTTGCGCTCTGCGATCGACGGCGCGGTGGATCTGCTGTTCTTTTCGTCTGCAGTCTGGGTCGTCACGGTGCCCAGCATGTCACCGCACACGTGCCGTTGGTACCCTAGTCATTGGCAGATCCGTCGATTGGCGGGCAACTCACAGGACTGAAAGCGACTCCGTCACGTGTTCAACTCCCTCTCGGACCGTCTGACTGCGACGTTCAAGAACCTCCGCGGCAAGGGCCGCCTGAGCGAAGCCGACGTCGACGCTACCGTCCGCGAGATCCGGCGCGCCCTGCTCGACGCCGACGTCGCCGTTCCCGTGGTGCGCGATTTTGCGGCCCGCGTGCGCGAACGCGCCCTGGGCGCCGAGGTAGCCGCCGCCCTCAACCCGAGCCAGCAGGTCGTCAAGATCGTCAACGACGAGCTCGTCACGATCCTCGGCGGCGAGACGCGCCGCATCCGCCTCGCGAAGAATCCTCCGACCGTGATCATGCTCGCGGGCCTCCAGGGTGCGGGCAAGACGACGCTTGCGGGCAAGCTCGCGAAGTGGCTCAAGGGCCAGGGGCACTCGCCGATCCTCGTCGCGGCGGACCTCCAGCGGCCCAACGCCGTCACACAGCTCCAGGTGGTCGGCAACCGTGCCGGCGTCCCGGTCTACGCCCCGCACCCGGGGGTGCAGTCCGAGTTCGAAGCCGCGACGGGCGATCCGGTCGGCGTCGCACGGGGGGGCGTGGAGGAAGCCCGCCTGAAGCTGCACGACGTCGTCATCGTGGACACCGCGGGCCGCCTCGGCATCGACGCCGAGCTCATGCAGCAGGCTGCGGACATCCGCGCCGCGGTGAACCCGGACGAGGTCCTGTTCGTCATCGACGCGATGATCGGCCAGGACGCCGTCAACACCGCGAAGGCGTTCGAGGAAGGCGTCGACTTCACCGGCGTCGTCCTCACGAAGCTCGACGGCGACGCCCGCGGTGGCGCGGCCCTCTCCGTCGCGTCCGTCACGGGCCGCCCGGTGATGTTTGCGTCCACTGGCGAGGGCCTCGACGACTTCGAGCTCTTCCACCCTGACCGCATGGCGTCCCGCATCCTCGACATGGGCGACGTCATGACGCTCATCGAGCAGGCGGAGAAGAACTGGGACCGGGACGAAGCCGCCCGGATGGCGAAGAAGTTCGCCGACCAGGAGGACTTCACCCTCGAGGACTTCCTCGCCCAGATGCAGCAGATCCGCAAGATGGGCTCGATGAAGAAGCTGCTCATGATGATGCCGGGCGCTGCCCAGTTCCGGCAGCAGCTCGAGCAGTTCGACGAGCGCGAGATCGACCGGGTCGAGGCGATCGTCCGGTCCATGACGCCGCACGAGCGCGTCGCGCCGAAGATCATCAACGGCTCGCGGCGCGCGCGCATCGCACGGGGTTCCGGCGTGCACGTCTCCGAGGTCAACGGGCTTCTCGAGCGCTTCGGGCAGGCCCAGAAGATGATGCGGCGCATGGCCGCGGGAGGCGGCATCCCCGGAATGCCCGGGATGCCGGGGACGGGCGGGGGCTCGCGGAAGCCCGCCGGCAAGAACAACAAGAAGAAGGCCCGCTCGGGCAACCCCGCGAAGGCGGCCCAGCAGCTCCGCGAGGCCGAGCAGCGCCGGGCGGCCGGGGCGGCGAACGCCGTCACGACGGGCTCCTCCTTCGGCCAGCAGGCCTCCGAGGACTTCGACCCGGCGTCGCTCAACCTGCCCAAGGGCTTCGACAAGTTCCTCGGCAGCTGACACTGCGCGGCGACGAGAGGGCCCGGCCGTGAAGCCGGGCCCTCTCGTCTTTCCGACTCAGTCTGGCGTGCCGACCGTGATCGTCTCGGGCAGGTAGACCTTGCCGCCCCGCGCGACGAACTCGGCGCTCTTCTGCTTCATGCCCTCCGCGATTCCGGCGATGGCTTCCTGCGCCTGCTTCGAGCCGAACTCGTTGCGGATGTCCTGGGAGATGCGCATCGAGCAGAACTTGGGACCGCACATCGAGCAGAAGTGGGCTGTCTTCGCGGGCTCGGCGGGCAGGGTCTCATCATGGAACGCCTCGGCCGTCGCGGGGTCGAGCGAAAGCGAGAACTGGTCCCTCCAGCGGAACTCGAAGCGCGCCTTGGAGAGGGCGTCGTCGCGCTCGTGGGCTCCCGGATGGCCCTTCGCGAGATCGGCGGCATGCGCCGCGATCTTGTACGTGATGACCCCGGTCTTGACGTCGTCCTTGTTGGGCAGGCCCAGGTGCTCCTTCGGAGTGACGTAGCAGAGCATCGCGGTCCCGTAGCGCGCGATCTCCGTTGCCCCGATCGCGGAGGTGATGTGGTCGTACCCGGGCGCGACGTCGGTCACGAGCGGCCCGAGCGTGTAGAACGGGGCGCCGTCGCACAGCTCCTGCTGGCGCTCGACGTTCTCGCGCACGAGGTGGAACGGGATGTGGCCCGGGCCCTCGACCATGACCTGCACGTCGTACTCCCACGCCCGCTTCGTGAGCTCGGCGAGCGTGTCGAGCTCGGTGAACTGCGCGGCGTCGTTCGCATCGGCAGTCGAGCCGGGCCGGAGGCCGTCGCCGAGGGAGAAGGCGACGTCGTACTGGGCGAAGATCTCGCAGAGCTCGTCGAAGTGGGTGTAGAGGAAGTTCTCCTGGTGGTGCGCGAGGCACCAGCCGGCCATGATCGAGCCTCCCCGGGAGACGATGCCCGTGACGCGGTCGGCCGTGAGGGGAACATAGCGCAGCAGGACGCCCGCGTGGATCGTCATGTAGTCGACGCCCTGCTCGCACTGCTCGACGACGGTGTCGCGGAAGACCTCCCACGTGAGGGCCGAGGCGTCCCCGCTGACCTTCTCGAGCGCCTGGTAGATGGGCACGGTGCCGATGGGCACGGGGGAGTTGCGGATGATCCACTCGCGGGTCGTGTGGATGTCGTCGCCCGTCGAGAGGTCCATGACCGTGTCGGCGCCCCACTTCGTGGCCCACTGCAGCTTGTCGACTTCCTCGGCGATCGACGACGTCACGGCCGAGTTGCCGATGTTGGCGTTGATCTTCACGAGGAAGGCCCTGCCGATGATCATCGGCTCGGACTCGGGGTGGTTGATGTTGCTCGGGATGATGGCGCGGCCGGCCGCTACCTCGCTGCGCACCAGCTCGACGTCGCACCCCTCGCGGAGGGCGACGTAGCGCATCTCCGGCGTGACGACGCCGCGCCGGGCGTAGTGCATCTGGGTGACGCGGCGGCCGTTCCTGGCGCGCCGAGGAGCCGGCCGTGCGCCCCGCCACTCGGCGGAGGGGGCGCCGCGCCGCTGCGCTGAGCGGCCGTCGTCGAGCAGGTTCCGCGCGCGGCCCTCGTAGGCCTCGGTGTCGCCGCGCTCCTCGATCCAGCCCGCGCGGTACGGCGCGAGGCCGATCACCGGATCGCTCCCCGGACCGGCCGTGCGGTAGACCCGCAGAGGCGCGTTGGGGGAGCCGTCGGGCGAGTCGTCGAGCGCGATCTCCGTGACGGGCACCCTCAATCCATTGGCGTCGTCCTCAAGGAACGCGAGCGAGTGGGCGGGGTGCTGCTCTGTGGGTGCAGAAGGGCTCACAGCTTCTTCCAAAGGAGTTCTCACTTCCTACGCCGGCATGACCCGGACAGGTTCGACGGTCGCAGGCCGCGTCAGCCTGATCTCAGCCCTTGCGAGGGCACCCGTGTGGACAATCACGCAGGCTAGCAGACTGCCGCCCTGGGGGCTGGATGAGTCCTCGACCTGCGGGAACAATCCTTCTTGCTTGAATGTTCAACTAAACGTAGTCTAGGAAGCAAGCCATCCATCTGAGGAGCAACCATGAGCACGCCGTCCAGCCTCTCCACCCCGAGCCAAGACCTCCTGCCGGCAGACCTCAGCATGGGCACCGTCATGCTCAAGGTCGGGGACATGAATCTCATGCTCGACTACTACCAGCGCGCGCTCGGGCTCGTGCCCCTCAGCGAGTCCCTTGGCGGCGTGTACCTCGGGCGCGGGGCAGTCCCGATCATCCATCTGAGCCCCGCCGCCGGCCTGCAGGTCCCCGGGCGCGGCGAAGCAGGCCTGTTCCACACTGCGATCCTCTTCGACAGCCGCTCCGACCTCGCCGCCACGGTCGCGACCGCCGCCCAGTACGACCCCCGCCTCTTCGCGGGCAGCGCCGACCACCTCGTCTCCGAGGCGTTCTACTTCACCGACCCCGAGGGCAACGGCGTCGAGCTCTACTTCGACAAGCCGCGCAGCACGTGGCAGTGGCAGGGCAACCAGGTCGTTATGGACAGCCTTCCCCTCCCGCCACAGGGCTTCCTCCAGGCGAACCTGACCGAGCAGGCCGTGAGCGAGCAGAACGAGTCTGCAGCCGGAGTCGGGCACGTCCACCTCCAGGTCGGCGACGTCGCGACCGCGCACGGGTTCTACGTCCAGACGCTCGGGTTCGAGCAGACGGCCGGATGGCACGGCCAAGCCCTGTTCGTGTCTGCCGGAAAGTACCACCACCACATGGCCATGAACGTCTGGAACAGCCGCGGCGCGGGCCCGCGCAAGGACACTTTGGGGCTTGGGGAGGTCCTCATCCAGGTTCCGGGGAGCGACGACATCCTCGCCGCTGCGGACCGGCTCAAGGCGGCCGGGGTAGCGACCCAGCACGACGGGCTCGAGCTCCGCTTCGAGGATCCCTGGCGGAACCGCATCCGCATGGCGTCCGTGGCAGCCTGACCACTCCTGCGTTACGCTCGACGTGTCCGCGGTCTCCGCGGGCACGTTGCCCGTCCCACAGCCAGTTTCGCGGGGCCCGGCCGGGCCCGGCAGCTGCCCGATCGAGGGGGATACTGTGTCAGCTCCCAGCCCGTTCGCCGAAGTCTTCGTATCGACTCACACCGAGGCAATCCGCCGTGCCGCGGACCTCGACTCCGGAACCGCCGCAGACGTGGACGGCAGCGGAGTCCGCATTCCCGGCGTCTCCGACTACGAGATCGAACAGCTCGGGACGCTTGTGGGGGCCGCGGTGCACGCCGCGGGCGCCGACTACGAGCTCACCATGGTCGACGTCGCAAGCGACACCCTGCTCGCCGTCCCGTCCGCGATGGTCCGGGCCCTTGCCGAGCTGCTCGCCTACGAGACGGATGAAGGGGAGGGAGACGCCGTCGAACGCGTCGCGGCCGCGTGGGTCGACCAGGAGGACCTGCCGTTCGATGCCCAGGAGGCCTACGGCTACGTCGAGCAGCTCGCCAAGCTCGCAGCCGACGTGGATGACTCAAATCAGCAGGAGCTCTTCGTCTGGGCGGGCTCCTGACGCGCGTCGCCCCGCGAATCGCAAAATGCCCTGGCCGTCTGGCACAATAGAGGTGTACCCGACTGGCGCGGCCCCTCTCTCCGCGTGCGTCGCGTCCACCAGAGCCCGCCCGAGTATGGCCCGCCCCACGGGAGCAGAAAGCGCGAGTTCGCCCTTTTCCAGAAACAGGAGTGACCACACCCGTGGCCGTTAAGATTCGCCTCAAGCGCTTCGGCAAGATGCGCCAGCCGTTCTACCGCATCGTCGTCGCGGACTCGCGCACCAAGCGCGATGGCCGTGCCATCGAGGAGATCGGCAAGTACCACCCGATCGAGGATCCCTCGTTCATCGAGGTCAACTCCGAGCGTGCGCAGTACTGGCTTTCCGTCGGCGCCCAGCCGACCGAGCAGGTTCTCGCCCTCCTCAAGGTGACCGGCGACTGGCAGAAGTTCAAGGGCCTCCCGGGCCAGGAGGGCACCCTCAAGGCGCCGAAGGCAAAGGAATCCTTTGTCGCGCCTGAGAAGGACTCCGTGATCCGTCCGGAGGCGCCGAAGGCTTCGACGCCCGCCGAGGCACCGGCCGAGACGACCGAGGCTGAGTAGTTTGCTGTCCGACGCGCTCGAGCACCTCGTCCGCGGCATCGTGGACAACCCGGACGACGTCACAGTGGAGGCGAAGAACGGCCGCCGCGGTGACGTCCTCGAGGTCCGCGTCCATCAGGACGACCTGGGCCGCGTGATCGGCCGTCAGGGCCGCACGGCCCGTGCGCTGCGCACAGTCGTCGCCGCCCTCGCCGAGGGCGATTCGGTGCGCGTCGACGTCGTCGACACGGACCGGCGTCGCTAGGCGCCGGACTCGCATCAACAGCTGAAGGCCCCGGCCCCTCCGCCCGCTTGAGACGGCTGAGGGGCCGGGGCTTTTCTGCGCATCAACATCAGCACGAGGAGAGGAAGACATGCAGGTTCGCGTCGCGCGCATCGGCAAGCCACACGGCATCCGAGGCGAGGTGACCGTGCAGGTCCTGACGGACTCGCCCGAGGACCGCTTCGCCCACGGCGCCGTGTTCGACGTCGATCCCCCCTCGCATGGGTCGCTCACCGTGCGCTCCGCGCGCTGGAACAAGGACATCCTCGTCGTCGGATTCGAGGAAGTCGCCGATCGCAACCGGGCTGAGGAGCTGCGCGGCGCAACGCTCTCCATCGACACCGACGAGGTCGAGGACGGCGACGACGAGGGCTGGTACGAGCACGAGCTCGTGGGGCTTGAGGTGCGGGTCGACGGCGAGCGCGTGGGAACCGTATCGGCGCTCCAGGTGATGCCCGCCCAGGACCTGCTGGTCGTCGACACTCCGAACGGCGAGGTGCTCGTCCCCTTCGTCGAGGAGATCGTGCCCGACGTCGACCCGGAGGGGGGCTTCGTCGTCGTCGTTCCGCCGGCAGGACTGTTCGAGCTCAATGCCGAGCCGAGCGTGCCTGCCCAAGGCGGCGGCGCGACCGGGGACGACGGCGGGGAAGACGCCTAGATGCGTATCGACGTCGTCAGCATCTTCCCCGAATATCTGGCGCCGCTCCGCCTGTCCCTGCTGGGCCGCGCTCAGGAGGACGGCATCCTCGAGCTCGAGGTGCACGATCTCCGCGACTTCACGTTCGACCGGCATCGCACCGTCGACGACACGCCCTACGGCGGGGGCGCAGGCATGGTCATGAAGCCCGAGCCCTGGGCTCTCGCGCTCGACGCGGTCCTCGCGGCGCAGACCGCGTACAGCGACCCCGAGGGCCACGGGGTGCGGCCCACCCTCATCGTTCCCTCGCCCGCAGGCGAGGTGTTCACCCAGTCGCTCGCGTACGAGCTCGCCGAAGAGCCGACGCTCGCCTTCGCCTGCGGGCGCTACGAGGGCATCGACGAGCGGGTGCTCGACTGGGCGGCCGAGCGGTTCCGGGTTCGGCCTGTGAGCCTGGGCGACTACGTGCTGAACGGCGGCGAGGTGGCCGTCATGGCCATGGTCGAGGCGATCGGCCGGCTCCTTCCCGGGGTCGTGGGGAATCCCGAGTCGCTTGTGGAGGAGTCGCACTCCGATGGGCTCCTCGAGTACCCGGTCTACACGAAGCCCTCGTCCTGGCGCGGGCTCGACGTTCCGGAAGTCCTCCTGAGCGGCAACCACGGGCGGGTTGCGAAGTGGCGCCGTGAGCAGCAGCTGCGGCGCACCGCGTCACGCCGCCCCGAGCTGCTCGACGGAGTGGACGCGTCCCAGTTCAGCGGCGGGGAGCGCGAGGTCCTGCGCGAACTCGGGTATGGCGTGGACGAGAGCGGGCGGCTCGCGCGCGCCTGACGAGCGGCCTGCTGCAAGGGCGATTCGCGCGCCGAGGGCACCCCGTGGCAAAATAGAGCGTTGCGCCCGCCGGGTTCGGACTCTGCCACAGGGGAGCCGGCCAACGGCTTGGGCGTCCCGCCTCCGGGTCATCCGGCCGGCGGGTGAGAGCACGGGCCCTCGGGTCCGCGACTGAAGCGATTGACCTGTGGCAGTCGCCAGGAGAAGCATCATGCATCATCTCGACGCTGTCGACGCCCCCTCCCTGCGCTCCGACATCCCCTCCTTCGGCCCCGGCGACACCCTCAAGGTGCACGTCAACATCATCGAAGGCAAGAACTCCCGTGTTCAGGTCTTCCAGGGCTTTGTCATCGGCCGTCAGGGCCACGGCGTCCGCGAGACCTTCACCGTCCGCAAGGTTTCCTTCGGTGTGGGTGTCGAGCGTACGTTCCCGGTTCACTCCCCGATCATCGAGAAGATCGAGGTCGTGACGAAGGGCGACGTCCGCCGTGCGAAGCTCTACTACATGCGCGAACTCCGCGGCAAGGCCGCGAAGATCAAGGAGAAGCGCGACTACAGCTCGGCCAAGTAAAACCCTCTTGGTGGGCACAGTCTCAACAGCTGACGCGTCGTGACCGCTCAGGCAGACACCGACCGCAGCAACCGGTCCGAGCGCCGGCCCAGGCTTCTGGGCTGGCGCTCGGCGCTTCTCGGCGTCGTCGTCGCGCTCATCGTGTGGAGCCTCATCAGGGCCTTCGTCGTCGACGTCTTCTACATTCCGTCCGGCTCGATGGAGCCCCTGCTCCAGCCCGGAGACCGCGTCGCCGTCTCCCGCACTGCCTTTTCTTCCCGGCCCATCGAACGGGGCGACGTCGTCGTCTTCGATGGGCGCGGTTCGTTTGCGCCGCTCGACAGCGGGCGCGGCTGGATCGGTGACGCGCTGCAGGGCGCGGGGGAGTGGCTCGGAGTCGTGCCCACCGAGACCGTCTACGTCAAGCGGGTCATCGGCGTCGCGGGGGACCACGTCGCGTGCTGCAGTCCGGACGGGCGGCTCACCGTCAATGGAAAGCCGATCGACGAGCCGTACCTCTACCGTGGCGATGCTCCGAGCTCGATGAAGTTCGACGTCGTCGTGCCTTCGGGGCGCCTGTGGCTCCTCGGCGACCACCGGTCCGATTCGGTGGACTCGCGCGCACTCCTCGGGGCGCCCGGCGGCGGCCTGATCCCGGTCGGCCGTGTCATCGGCGCGCCCGTCGCCATTCTCTGGCCCCTTGATAGATTGGGGCCGATGACCACCACTCCAAAGGAGGTCCGGTGACCCACGGGGCCGAGACAGGACCGCACGACGCCGAGCAGCGCCCCTCCGCTGAGGATCCACGGGACGATCTGGACGCGCCTGATCCCGTAGACCCCGTGCCGGAGGACAAGCACCGTCGAGGCGGACTGCTCTCATGGATCCGTGAGGTCGCCCTCATCCTCGTCATCTCGATCGTCCTCTCGTTCGTCATCAAGACGCTCTTCTTCAAGGCGTTCTTCATCCCGTCAGAGTCGATGGTGCCGACGCTCGAAGAGAACGACCGGATCTTCGTGAACCTCATGGTTCCCCGCAACTTCGCCCTCCAGCGCGGCGACGTCGTCGTCTTCAAGGACACGAAGGGGTGGCTCCCGCCGTCGACCGACGGCGTGCAGAACTGGTTCCAGAAGAGCCTCGAGTTCATCGGGCTGCTTCCGGACACGTCGCAGCAGTACCTCGTCAAGCGCCTCATCGGCCTGCCGGGCGACCACGTCGTGTGCTGTGACGCCCAGCAGCGCGTCACGGTCAATGGCGTGGCGCTTGTCGAGCCCTACGT
Source organism: Sinomonas susongensis (assembly GCF_005877005.1). Lineage (GTDB taxonomy): Bacteria > Actinomycetota > Actinomycetes > Actinomycetales > Micrococcaceae > Sinomonas > Sinomonas susongensis. Next base: position 79,604 of record NZ_SSNH01000004.1, read on the forward strand.
CAATCCCGCCGAGGTGCCGCGGCCGGTGCCGTTCGACGTCGTCGTTCCCGCCGGGGAGGTGTGGGTCATGGGCGACAACCGCAACCACTCGTCCGACTCGAGGTTCCACAACGCGGCGCAACCGGGGAATGGCTTCATTGACGAGAAGGACATCGAGGGCCAAGCTGTCGTTATCGCCTGGCCGCTCAACCGGCTGGGGACGTTGAGCAACTACCCGAGTACCTTCTCTTCCATTCCCGCACCCCACTGACATGACAGCCCTCGAGTCAGCACGCGTCCGGCCCCCGTCGCGAAAGCCCGCCGCCCCCGCACCCACACTGAGGTACGTGCGCCAGCTTGCGGTCGAGCACGGCCCGCTCGTTGCCGGGTGCGACGAGGTCGGCCGTGGGGCCCTTGCGGGTCCTGTCAGTGTCGGCGTGGTTGTCGTCGATGCGCGCACGGTCCGGACACGCACCGTCCTGCGGGACAGCAAGCTGCTCACGCCGGAGAAGCGCGTCGAGCTCGTGCCGCTTGTGAGGACTTGGGGTGTCGCAAGTGCCGTCGGGCACGCGAGCGCCGACGAGATCGATGCGTACGGGCTCATGGAGGCCCTCCGGCTCGCGGGCACGCGCGCTCTGGCCGAGATCGCGTCCGCGGGCGTCGTCCCGGATGTCGTTCACCTCGACGGCAACTACGACTGGCTCGGCCGCGGGGGCCAGAACGCCCTCTTCGGGGATGCTGTCGCCGCGCCGATGACGCCGGTTCGCACGATGATCAAGGCCGATCTGAAGTGCCAGGCCGTCGCCGCCGCGAGCATCCTCGCGAAAGTCGAGCGGGACACGCTCATGATGCAGCTCGGTTCCGAGGATCCGCGCTTCGGGTGGGCGGTCAACAAGGGCTACGCGACGCCGGAGCATCGCGCGGCCCTCCTCGCATTCGGTCCGACCGGCTGGCACAGGCGCAGCTGGAATCTCGAAGGCGGCGCGGTGCTCCTCGAGGACGATGGGAAGATAGAACTATGAGCGCTGAAGACCTCGAGAACTACGAGACGGACATGGAGCTCCAGCTCTACCGCGAGTACCGTGACGTCGTCTCGCTGTTCAGCTACGTCGTGGAGACCGAGCGCCGGTTCTACCTGGCCAACCACGTCGACCTTCAAGCCCGGTCCGCGGACGGCGAGGTCTACTTCGACCTGACCCTCCAGGACGCGTGGGTGTGGGACGTGTACCGCAGCGCGCGCTTCGTGAAGAGCGTCCGAGTCATCACGTTCAAAGACGTCAACGTCGAGGAGCTGCCGAAGGTGGAGGACCTCGCGCTTCCCAAGGACGGTCTCGGGACGTAGCCGGGCGCGGCTTGAGGCTTTGGTCCTCCACAGGGGCCGAAGCGGCGTTTTCCCCACATAGTTTCTGAACCGGCTGTCGGCTGTCCGGCCAGCGGGAATGCTGGCCGTATGAGGGCGAAGGACAGACTCGGTCAGCGTGGTGAGCGGCTCGCCGAGGACTACTTGAAGGCGAGCGGTGCCGTCATCCTGGATCGCAATTGGCGGTGCCGGGACGGGGAACTTGACCTTGTGGCGCTCGACGGCGCGGTGCTCGTCGCGGTCGAGGTGAAGTCACGCTCGTCCTGGGACTTCGGGCATCCCTTCGAAGCGGTCGACGACGCGAAGCTCGCCCGGGTCGCGCGCCTCGCCGCTGCGTGGGCCAAGGAGCATCGACTGCAGCGCGCCCGACGCCGCGTGGACGTGATCGCCGTGACAAGGCCGGAGGCGGCTTCGCCGTTGGTGGAGCATCTGCGGGGCGTCGCGTGAGCGGGGTGGGGCGTGCGCTGGGGATCGGGCTGGTGGGGCTGAACGGGTTCGTGGTGGAGGTCGAGTCGGACATCGGGCAGACGCTTCCGGCGTTCGTGCTGCTCGGCCTTCCGGATTCGGCGTTGAACGAGGCGAAGGAGCGGGTGAGGTCCGCGGCGCAGAACTCGGGCCTTCCGTTGAGCCGGCGCAAGATCACGGTCAACCTCATCCCGGCGTCGCTGCCGAAGCGGGGTACCGGGTTCGATCTGGCGATCACTGTCTCCGCGCTGGCCGCTGCGGGGGATATCCGTCCTCCTGCGGATACGGTCTTCGTCGCCGAGCTCGGCCTGGACGGACGGCTGAGGCCCGTCCAGGGGGTCCTGCCGGCGGTGATGGCGGCGGTCCGGGCGGGCTACCCGGATGTGGTCGTTGCGTCGGCGAACGAGGCGGAGGCGCGGCTCGTGCCGGGGGCGCGGGTGCGTGCGTATGGGAGCCTTGGGGCCCTCGCGCTCGACCTCGGTGCGGACCCGCTGAGCGTGGTCGTTCCGGAGGGGTCCGGGCGCGGTGCTCCGGCGGCTCCGGCGGGGGAGGGCGAGGTCGGTGGCGGGTCTGGCCGGGTGGGTCCGGACCTGCGTGATGTGGCGGGTCAGCAGGAGGCGCGGGCCGCGCTCGAGGTGGCGGCGGCCGGAGGGCATCACATCCTGATGCTGGGGCCTCCGGGTGCTGGCAAGACGATGCTGGCCGAGCGGCTTCCGGGGATCCTTCCGGATCTGGATGACGAGGCGGCGATGGAGGTCACGGCAATCCACTCGCTCTCGAGCCGGCCGAGTGCGACGCGCGAGCTCGTCCGCCGGCCGCCCTTCGAGAGCCCCCACCACACGGCGAGCCCGGCAGCGATCGTCGGCGGAGGGGCGGGGATCGCGCGTCCCGGGGCGGCTTCGCGCGCGCACCGCGGCGTCCTGTTCCTCGACGATTCAAGGGAGTTTATACACTCCCCGGTGGCAGCACAACATGGCGTCACCGCAAGGTCCCGCCTCGCGATCAGGATACCGAATTAAGAGATCGGATACCAGATACGTAGGAATCGACTCTTAACTGGGGATTCAACCGGCGCGACGACGGAAGAGGTTGGCGGCTTTTGCCGTCTTCGTCACATAGGGGCAAGCCAAAGAAACAAAGGCTGCCTGTGCATCAGGCACCGCAAGCCGGAAATGTCGCACCCTGTGGGCTATTTTGGATTCCAGCAACTTCGATCCGTAGGGGGGACAGTGGCGCTTCGTCGCGTTGATTCGGCCAAGCTTGTCCATGAGCCAGGGTGGTTCGGCAAAGGACCGTTCGTCATGGTCCTCGGCCGGCGCGAGTTCGACGTGGGACGGCAGCGCAAGTGGAAGCAAGAAGAGGTCGACAACTTCTGGGACGCCGCCACGAGGTACCCCGCATGGATCGCGACGACTAACGGAGTCCGGTACTGGCTCTTCCGCGGTCGCATCTTCTCGGAGAACGAGCACCTAGACCAAGGTGAGGTGTACGCGCTCCTCGTGTCTCGCGACCAGTACAACCAGCGCAAGGTCGATCGAGCCGTAGCAGCGGTTCAACAGGGAAGCACGCGCACCGCGCCGAACCGACGCCAGGGCATTCCCGATGAGGTGAAGCAGTACGTCTGGCAGCGGGACGGTGGCCGTTGCCGCAACTGCTGGACCGACACCGAGCTTCAGTTCGACCACATCATCCCCGTCGCCATGGGCGGCAGCAGTGAGCCTGAGAACCTCCAGCTCCTCTGCGGACCGTGCAACCGAGCCAAGGGTGCCGGCCTGACCAACCGTGGGGTACCGCCGGGGCCGACCTGGGGCTAGATCCTGTTGGTGACCGACGCAGAAGCCGTAGTTTAGGCGCATGACTAGCGAACCCACCGGAATCTGTTGGTGTGGATGCGGGACCGAGGTCGGACCAGGCTCCTACTTCGCCCCAGGGCACGACCGTGTCGCCGAAGCAGCGGTCTTGGCAGCCCGATATGGGAACTCGGTGCAGCAACTCGTCGAGAAGCACGGATTCGGGCCGGACAAGAGTGTCCGGGAGGCAGCGGTTCAGAGCGGCCGCTGGGAGCGGTGTCAGGCCCCGGGTTGCGACTTCGTTGGTTCCCCTTTTAGCCTCCACATGCATCGCAACAGGGAACACCACTAATCTCAGCGGGGGGATGGGCTTCAAATCCGGCATCCATCAACGGATATGGACGTGCGCGTCCTCGTGATTTAGGCAACATGCCCATCACGTTCATTTCCCGGCAACCTCCGGAGTGGGACGCTTGGTCTTGTCGCAGGAACTGCGACCTCGGACCTAACGAAAGAGGACCCGTGGCAGCGGGTCCTCTTCTCCGGCTCGAGGCCGATACGGGCAGCTCGCGTGCCGCTCCGAAATGGGTTCTACGTTCCTCACTGTAGGGGGACTCCATGGGCTTACGCCAGAAGGCACGCTTGCGAATCCCGGATGTTGCGCAGGGGAGGAGGAACCGATGCACATCAACGGGAAGGACATCGCCGCTATCGTGATCGCCGTGCTGCGGCTGATCAAGGCCGTCATCCAGCTGGTCGCCGACAACACGAAGTAAGTGCGACATGAAGTAAGTGCGACGGTTGGCCCCGGGCTGTTCCGGGGCCAACCACTCCACGGCGGTGCACGAGTCAAATTAGACTCTCACCAGTATCAAAGCGTCTCTCATGGGGGTAGTAGGTCTTGAAGGTCTTCATCAGCTGGTCCCAAGACTCGTGCGAGTTTGCCGGCGCCCTCAAGAAGGTTATGAGGCAGCTCTTCGATACTGTTGAGACCTTCTTCAGCCCGGAGATCCCCGCCGGTGAGCAATGGCTCAACATGATCGAAGAAGAGCTAACGGACACGGACTTCGGGATCATCTGTGTGACGCGCCAGAACCAGCTCGCCCAGTGGCTGAACTACGAAGCCGGCGCCTTATCCCGCCAGGTGGGAGATCGGCGCAAGAGGCTGGGGGTCCTGCTCCTTGATTTCGAGAACACGAACGACGTCGCGGGTCCATTCAAGAACTTCCAGATGAAGATGGCCACGCCGGAGGGCTTCAAGGGCCTGATGAAGTCGGTCAACGAGCTGGGCCCGAACATTGATCTAGACGTCCTTGATGGTCGTATCGCCGGGGCATGGCCGCTCCTTGACGAGGCTCTCACCGCCCTGAGGAGCAGTGGACCGGCACCGAAAGTACCAGTGCGAAAGCTCGACGAGAAGGTCGACGAGCTGCTGACTCTCGTGCGCGGGTTCGACAAGTCGCTGAACGCCCCCGTGATCGCACCATTCGTCGTCTCGCCCGAGGAACGTGAGCAGGGCCGGGAGTTCATTTCTAGGCTCTACAAGCTGATGCGCGGGCGCGATGTTCATCTGTCATTCCGCCCTCTCGATGAGTCGACCAACGTGCTCGACGTCTCACTTGCCGTAAGCGCTCAGGATCGCCGCTCGATCGAGGGGTACTATCGAGCTTTCTTCCCCGATGACACGAAGAGGCTCGTGATCATGGACACCGCTTGGAAGGATCGCTTCGCGGTCGCTGCCGAGCAAGAACCCGAGGAGTCCATGCTGGCCAGTGAGTACAGCGATCTGTGATTCGCGCACAAGGGCAGCACTTCCCTTTAGGTAACGAAAAAACTGGAGCCAATATAGTCTCCGCTACCCTTTCACCGGGGGAAGCGCCACAATCGAGTATGTGCGCCATTATCGTCGGTGTTCTCGCCTTCATCGTCGCCTCCGCTCTGGCTAACTTTCTCCATATATCGGTGCTTTGGTTCGTCGTCGGAGTGCCGGTCGCAATCTTCGGGTACGTGCTCTACGACGTGTTCTGGGACCCTACCGCCCGAAAACAGCGGCGAGAGCTGTACAAGTAGCCGGATCTTCGACACGGAGCGGAACGCCGCTTGCTGCGGTGCTTTTCGCGAGGTACTCGGCTAGGTTGAAAGACGGATTCATCTACTTCTATTTTACGAAATTCTTGACGAAATTGATAGGTCGCCTCTCAATAAGGGCCAGGAAGACCGGTAATCAGCCGGACTTCGCACCTAGCCCTGAAAGGGGAGAGCAATGGGGTTTCGCCAGATACGCACTTCCGACATCACCGGCGCGACGATTGACGACAACAAGGTGATCACCGTGGTCGTCCGAGCAGCTGGCAAGCAGTTCGACACGACGGCTGAGGAGATCGCGCCGCTCAAGCGGGTCACCAACGTCGTCCAGCTGGAACTCAAGCACGCGAACGGCAAGACCGAGGAGATCCTCGTCGACAAGGCCGACTTCGACAAGCTCGTCACGGCCGATGTCCTGAAGCGGGCAGACAGTTTGCGAGGGAGGAGGCAAGGTTATAGCCCGAAGAACGGTGGCTGACCCCAACCTTGGCCCTGGTCTTGCGCTCGAGTTATCGCGCGGGGCTAGGGCCTTTCACTTTGCATTGAAAAAGGGCAGCTCGCTAGGGGCTGCCCTCTCTCATCACGCAGGAATGACACGCACGTCGTTGACCAAAGCCCATTTTGAGGCGAGAACCTGGCCGTGGTTGTATGCCTCCCCGACGTCGTTGAACCGACGCAGGCTGCCACTCCATCTGTTCGTGTCCTCGATGGTGGTCACCTGGACGCGGTACGTCTCGGTGTGGAAGAAAAGGTCGATCAGCTCGTCCGGGACGGCCTGCGTATCGCCCTCCTCTTCAGCCGGCCGGCCCACGATCAGGACATCGCCCATAAGCGCGTCCATGCCGCCATCTGGTCAGATGAGTCCAGAGCGCGAGCGTGGCACGACGGTTGAGGGGAAGTCCCACGCTCTTACCGTCCTCATTGATGACTAGCGTTGCGTCGGGTCGATCGATGGCCAGGACTTCGATGTAGCCGCCGACACCCTTCTGCATGTCCGCCAGTCCGTCCACGTCGATCAGCTCGATCGGCTGGGACTCCTCAGCTGGGATCTTGATTGCCTGAGCCGAACTTGACGGGTCTACGCGGCCTCATCGCGGTCTCGTGGCGCCTCGCGCTGAAGTAGCTCAAAGACGATGTGGACGATCTCGCGCTGTGTGGCAGCGAGCCGATCGGGGGAGTGCCTGATGGCTTCGACGCTGCCGAGCAACTCTGCGTAGCGCGTCTCAAGGTATGCGGATGGTGACTCTTGAATGTGGTCGATCATGTTGGTTTCCTAGTTCCGCCGGCCAAGTCGTTTGGTAAGCGGGACTAGGTGCATCAATGCGAGTGCTGATGCATCCAGCGGGCCACGGAGGTGTACAAAAGATAGTTGTAGTTACTAAATGATAGTGGTGTGGCCCTTGCAAAAATAGATGTTTCGCTTGCGGGGGTGTGAACCCGTGCGAATAAGCTGCCAGCAGACGACTGCGAGTCCTCTGCTCTTCACGCGCCAGGTGAGGGTGGGCATCACCTGACGCTTGAAGAACCAAGGAAAGGGGTGCTGACGGCGAATGTCATAGCCGTCGCGGTCTGTGCCCCGTCCTAGATACTTTGGAGAATATCACTAAAAGAAGGTGGGCGAGGCACCCTAGAAAGGGCGAGCACTGCTTCTACTTGGTAGCTTGCTGGCGTTTTAGATTCAGTTTGTGAAGCTCGACGAAGAACTGTTCTGAGGGCAGTGCTTCGTAACTGAGCGTGATGCTAGATAACTTACTGATAGATCACCTCCTGACGCACAGTGTGAAGTATCACGTCCATTTTTGCAGTACAGGTTCATGAGTATTGCAGTTAGCAGAGGTGCCGACGGAAGGAAATGTGGAAAAGTCTGTCGGACAGAAGTGCTTGGGGGCGGCCAGCCTGCTCGAGCTGGCCACCCTCGGCGCTAGACCTGCTTCACCTGGAGCAGCTGCCATCCCTCGGGCACCCTGGCCTGGATGAGTTCGAACGCCTCCTGGTAGGCGCCGGCTTCGACCTCGATTTCTCTTGTCTCTGTGGGGCGGATGGTGCCACCAACTTTCACTCGTTCGACACTAGCGCCCTGCGGGGCACGACGGCCCTCGCCGCTCCGGTGTCACCGAACGGCGGTTGAGACTGGAGAGAGGTAGAAGAGGTTGCCGCTGGAGTTGTAATCGCCAACGTCGGCGACGAGGTGGACGTTATCTCTCTGGGCGACCGAAGGCTGCGTTCCGGTGAGATGCATTTGAACCATGCTGACGCCGTTGTACTGGAAAGCCGGCCCCACCTGATGGTCTGCACTGTAGTTTCCAGCAGTGATCAACACGTCATACACATATTTGTCGCCATCGTGACTCGATAGCAGAGTGATGTTTCCATCGAACTCGATCGTCCGTCCCTGGTACTTCGCAGCGAAATCCTCTTGCTGCTTCTCGGACGGTTCCGGTGCGGCCAGAAGCGCTGCGAGATCTGCATTGTTCTGGACGGTCAGATTCTGCACCGCCGGGGTCGCCGACGTTGCGGACGTCGACGGGGCAGAGGTGGCCTTCTCGCTCGCTACAACTGCGACGTCAGATGCGGACGCCGTCGGCGCAGCGGTAGCCCCGCCACCATGTGTTGCGTCTACTGTGATGCCGACGATAGCGAGGACCAGAAGCAAGGCCGCACCCGCTCCTATGAGCTTCAGCGGCAGCTTGGCCTTTACGCGCCGGAACTCCATCTTCGTCCGCAGCAGCTCCTGGTTCTGGGAGACAAACTCCCAGCCTTCCTTCTCCCACTTCGCCCTCGTCCTGGCTTCTGCGCCACGAATCGTCTGGACGTTCTTGACCTCGTACTTTGGCTGTTCGTCAGCCATGCGGCTTCCCCCTAGTCCCTCACTGCTGCGTGCGTCATCGTTTCACAGAGACGATCAGGCGCTGGCATGGTTACGCTTCCTGGCCTCCGCGACCGTCATGGCGTTGGGCTTGGTATCGGCGGAAGTCGCGGACACATTTGAGAGACTGAACGGCATGAGTGAAGCGTGGCGCCCGTTCGGAGTCGAAGACGATGCCGCGGAGGAATACGAGGCGTTGGTCGACGGCGTTCCCGACTGGATGTTCACGTCGTTCTGGTCGTGGGTCTTCAGCGCTTTTCAGTATGCGGTGAATCCTGAGATGCCATACGAGATGGAACAAGACGTCGCGTTCGACCGCGTGCGCCTGATGCGGTTCGAGCGCAAGTGTCGCGTGATGGTGGGCTTCATCAACACCTCCACTGTCTCCTCCGCTCTCGATAGCATGCAGCGGGCGATTCAGCGCCGGAATCTCGAGCTTGTCCTCGCTGACTTCATCATTTCTGAGGATTACCCGTCACGTGCTGAGTCACTGGAGACGATCCTGCAGGAGGCCGGCTCGGTGTGGAAGGTCGGCGCGCGGGCCGGTAAGCCGGCCCTCGTCCGCCGGGTACCGGAAGCTGTTCAAGACGCGGCCGACCGGACAATCGCATCGTCGCGACATGCCGGCAAGCGCCTCGCTGAAGCCTGGTCGGCTACGTTCGGCATGCGCCCTGACCCGTCCCAGGCCTACGCTCTCGCGGTCAAGGCGGTGGAAGACGCCGCGATTCCGGTAGTCTGCCCGACGGCCCGCAATGCCACGCTTGGCAAGGTCATCATCCAGATGCGCGACCAGAGGAATTGGTCCCTCCCGATGCAGCGGGACGACCCCGAAGTGACAAGCGGCGCAGCCCTCCTCGGCATGATGAAAATGCTATGGGCGGGGCATGCGGATCGTCACGGCGGACACGAAGCACAGCGGCTCGACATCACTCACGAGGAAGCTGAAGCCGCCGTCATGGCCGCCGTCACCCTCGTGCAGTGGTTCACTTCAGGAGCGGTAACCAGGCGCTCCTAGCGCGGCCCGCTCGGCGCGATGACACGCCGCGAGACGTGCTTGGCTTCGGTCCAGAGGTTCCGTGCTCCCACGAAGTACTCCTTGGGCCACTTGATCTGGATGAGCACGTGCTCTCGAGTCCAGGCGAGGGCGAAGCCCGGCATCGTGGTGGGGGATAACGACGAGTCCACCACGCTCACTTCGACCCACACCGGAAGCGCCTTCTGCGGCCGGTAGACGGAAGCCTGGCCGATCGCATCCTCGGGCACTTCCGCCGGCTCAGGGGCAGGTGGCCCTACTTCGTTGAGCCCTCCCACCATGCCTCAAGGATCGCACATATGTTCGAATCACATGCCGCAGGAAGCGGCAGCGTCTGAGGAGAGGCCGAGCTTGACACGGACGGCTTGGGCCTTGGCAGCTCCGCCGGAGTCCTTCCACCCGTTCCATGCCGTGGTGAGCCCTTGCTGGTCGACCTGGCTCGCCAGTGCGTTCGCGCTCGCGATGTCGGTGTAGAGGTCGTTTACGAACGCATCAACGTCGCCTTTGATGAGTGATGGCCAGGCAAGAGGCGGATTGGCGAGTGCCCTCGCAGCCGTGGCGAGACCATCACGATAGGCGCCGGCTGCGGACTTCTCTGCCTGCACGTTCAGTGGGTTGGCTGTGAACGCTGCGTTCAGCGGCATGATGAGCCGGTTAGCCGGGCAGATGCTATCGAGGAAGTACTTGCCTGCCGCCTGGGTGCTCAGTGCCGTCGGTGTGGGAGTTGGGGTGGGGGTCGGCGAAGGCGACGATGCGACGGGCGCTGTTGGGGTCGAGGCAGACTCTGGATGCGGCGAGCCGCAACCGGCCACAGCGATCAGACATGCCATAGACATGACGAGACCAAGCTTCTTCACTTGTATTCCCCCATTTTGGAGCGATTGGACCTGTCCAACCATATCCCGACGTCCAGGCAAGGATCAGGCGCGCGAATCGCTGTTGATCCGCCCCAGTAGTCGCCCGGAAATCGAGTACCGCCCAAGTGGTGCACCGCTGTCTCGGGCGTGCGAGCGTAGGACAACCAAATCCAGTATCGGCCATGGGGAGTATCGGAATGGAAACTGAAGCTGTCCTGACGTTCACCTCGCACATCGAAGGCAAGAACGCGAAGGTACACGTCTACCGTGACCGGATCGAGTGGGGAAAGAACCGGCATGTCATCAACCGGGCAGCGGGTCAGGCCGGCCGCGCTGTCCTCGCTGGGAGCACGTTTGGTCTCTCGCTTTTGGGGGGCGGCGTCAGCAAAGTAGCCTCCCCGGACATGATCCCGATGCGGCAGATAACCGGCGTGACGACGAAGCGGGACGGCCTGATCAACTCCAAGGTCTGCGTGATCACGAGCGGCGACACCATCGAGTTCCGCGTCTCCCACGGCGATGCTGCGAATATCAAGAACGTCATCTCGCAGCTCATGCTGGCGGTCTGAGCGACTGGACGCGACACACGTTCACTCCGGGACGTCGACGCCGTACTTCCACGCCAGGCCGCGGATGTCCTGGGGTCGATTACCAGATGAAGATCTTGGATCGGAGTTCAACTACGTCCCGCTGTCTTTCGCTCCTCGTGTGACAATGACCCCAGACGGCACGCCTGACGCGACCGGCTGGGGTCTATTCGTTGTTCTGTGCCGATGGAGTTCAGATGTCCCGCTTTTCGCCGCGATCGCTCATCGCACCGCTCGCACTCCTGGCACTGACGACCACTTCTCTGACGGGATGCTCGCCGTCATCGACGACGACAGCATCAAGCTCACCGACGCAGAATGCGGCCGACAACAGCGTCGGCGGCTGGGTCGGCACCGCCCAAGGCGCGGCAATGTTCCTTCAGTGGACGCGCAACGGCAACAGCGTCACGGGCAGCCTGGTCGAGACGAACGTTCAGTCGAGCGACAACACCAAGACGCAGAACTACAACGACTCGTTTACAGGGACGATCTCGGGCAGCAGCGCGACCCTCACCTTCAGCGGCCTGCTGGGCGCATCTTCCAACCTCTCGGCTTCCCTTCAGGGAGGCAACATCATCATGTCCTTCCCCCAGAGCAACGGCACGATCGACACGGTCACAATGACGCCGGGCACCGTCGCCCAGTACAACAAGGACGTCTCGAGCCTCGACGGGCAGGCGCAGGCCAATGCGCAGGCGTCCGCCAGTGCAGCCGCCGCGGCGGCTCAGGCAAGCGCGAGTGCGGCGGCAGAGGAGGCGTTCCAGCAGCGGGTGAACAGCGAGCAGCAACAGGCGAGCAGCGATCTCGCCTCGCTCCAGCACGACGACGACTTCACGCCTGGGCTGAAGACGATGGAGGGTGATCTCACGCAGACCGATGCGGACCTTCAGCGCACGCAGACCGATGCCGCCAAGGGTGGCGGGGACCAATGCCTCAACGCCAGCACGACGGTGTACAACGACGCGGCAACCACGGTCTACAACGACGTGCAGACCAACCTCTACAACCATTCACTCAATCTTGAGAATCAGGCCCAGACGGTCCGTCAGGAGATCTCCAGTCTCCAGAGCGACCTCCAGGCGCTTGAGAACGAGGGGGCGACCGGCCCCTCAGAAGCGCCGAGCGAAATTAGTGGGGCGAACGCGGCGATTGCCGGCGCGGTAGCAGCGGCCAACCAACACATTGACCAGGGCAACGCTTACGTGGCAACGGCCTACCAGGTGGCCAATAGCGTTGCCACCGGGTCATGTGCTGGGATGGGGCCGGGCAACCCGCCCGAGCCGGTGAAGCACATCAGCTGACCGGGTTCGTAACGCGTCTTTTACGTGTCCAAGCTGTGATACGTTCGCTCTACTTATTCCGTTCGCAGTCGCACCCACTGTTCAACGAGTATTGAAGCCGCAAGGCTCTCTTTGCTATGCCATGACCTCTTTTGGATGCGACCGTGCATTCATAAGGGGGACTCCTATGAAGAGGCTTATTTGCGGTGCCGTCGCCGGCACCGCGCTTTTCGCCCTGACGGCGTGCGGCGGCACTTCGCAGGCCTCTGCTCCGGCATCCAGTGCGAGCGCCTCGCCGTCACCGACGCCAACGCCGACCGCAAGCACGTCGACGACGACCCAGGTCGCCTCAGCGATCTACAGCGCCCGTCAGTCGTTTATGAAGGCTGCCTCCGACTGGGACAGCAACGAGTGCTCAATGGTGCTCCCGACGGGGCAGACGGGGATCACGCCCGGTCTCTGTGTCGCTGACCTCTCGATCATGAACTCGTCGGGGCAGACGATCGTCCTTCAGCTCGACGGGGTGAAGCCTTGGCCCTCGGAACTCTCTGACCTGGCAACCAGCACGCGCTCATATGTGAACCAGGCCGCGGGCCTCGCCAACACGACGGACTACTCGTCGACCAACATGCAGACCTTCGACACGGCGCGGCTCTTCGCCTTCAACAAGCTTCAGTCATGGGCGCCGTACATGGGGAGCGGGAGCTAGAAGCAGCGGCTCAACCTGAATGCCGGCCATCTCTTGGCTGTTATCACAACATGATGGGGAAAGCACTTGAAGAAAATCGCAATGGCCACCCTCTGCGTGGCCGCTCTCTCGCTTACCGGATGCGCACCGTCCACCTTCGCGGCGAAGGGGACCATTACGGTGACCGGCAGCGTGACCAACTACCAAACGGACAATGATCCGCAGTGCCACGGTTATAACGGGTTCGACGACATGCAGCACGGCGCCCAAGTCACCATCTCCGCCGATGGAAAGACGGTCGCTGTGGGGAGCTTGGACCAAGGCGTGTCAGGCGATGGGAACACCAGCTGCACGTTCAGTTTCTCCATCGCGGATGAGCCGGGCGGCAGCAAGTTCTACAGCGTCGAGGTCACCCATCGAGGCGCGATGCAGTACTCCGAAGACCAGCTGAAGAGTGGGGTCGGCCTGTCGCTGGGCTCATGACGAACGGTACGTGACCTAAGGGGATTGGATCAGGGCGACGAGCGGTGTTGCAACTCGCTTGCCCAATCCTTGGACATGTACGCCAAAGGGACGACCTATGCCATAACATCAGCGTGACGTCCGCGGCGGTCCGCCCCGACGGAGGGGCGCTTGAAGCAGTCCGAGTGCCGATAAACCTGCCTTGAAGGGGGAGCCATGGGCTACACCGAGCACCGGATTCTTCACACGAACAAAAAGCAGCTGAAGGTCCAGAAGCAGATCGCTGCCAACACTGCGGCCCAGGTGCAGATCCAGCGCCAGCAGCAGCGTCAGCAGCTCGAGATCCAAAAGCAGCAGCTCGAGATCCAGCGCCAACAGATGCTGATTTCTGAACGTCACCGTCTCGATTCACTTGCGGCTACTCATGTCGCTGAAGGCACGATGACGCGTCCCCAAGCTGACGAGTTCGTCGAGCTTGAGATGGTGAACTTTGCGGTGCCACCAGCGCAGCCCAGGCTCAGGGTTAGGCCGGCAGGGATACTTTCTGCGGGAGGGAATGACAGGGAAAGCCTCAAGATGAATCTGGCCGGCTGGTATAAGGACGATGCCATCGCCCGGTATTGGGACGGGGCGCGGTGGACACTCCAGACCATGCCGCTAGAGCAGGCGAAAGCGCTCGTTCGTCGAGAGTGGGAGGCCGCTGGAGATGCGGCCGCAGCGAGCGGCGCCCCGCTGAAGTCCCGCAAGGTGGCTGGGCTCCTTGCGATCTTCCTGGGCTGTTTCGGCATTCACCGCATGTATCTCGGGAGTGGAGCCCTCGGCTTTCTTCTCCTGCTCTTCTGCCTCTTGACGAGCTTCTTCCTCTTCGGAGTCCCGTCCCTGATCATTGGGATCGTCGACGGGGTCAAGATCCTTCGGGGTGTGAACCCAGAATTCCAGCGGGATTCTCGAGGGCTTCCTCTACGCGCCTAAGTCGGCGAGATGCTCGGTCATGTATGCGAGGGAGATACGAATTGAAGCAGAAGCTGATCTCCGCGACGATCGCCGGCGTGACGGTCCTGGCCCTCACCGGATGCGTCGGTTCAACCCAAGCGGCGCCGGCGACAGTTACCGTGACCGCGACTCCTCCTCCGGCCCTCTCTCAACCGCCTGCGCCAGCAACGCCTTCAGCCGTGGTCAACGCTGCTCCCGCTCCATCTGCCGTCGCCACGGCGCCGGAGCAGCCGAAGCCGGCGTACACACGCCTATGACCTTGAAGCTGGCGTACAACGAGACGATCATCGAATGCGTCAGCGACCCGAGTGACAAGGGAAAGGTGTTCAACCTCCTGGACGGTGACACCGAGATTGAGACCGTCATGAATCAGAATGAGGATCTTTACGGGGTGACCAACGCGATAAGTCCGTCCCAGCTTGGCTGTCTGTTCAAATACCTCGGGATTTCCTTGCAAGTAGCCAGCAACATCCTTCATTGCCAGCCTGGTGCCGCGACACAGACCACCACTGAAGGAAACCTTGATTACGCGTGGAAGTGCACCAGCAGAGAGCTTGGCTTAGTCGTCAAGGTTAACAATCCCGGAACCTAGCGAGCGCCTCCGCGGCCTACTAACAGAACGACCCCTGGCGGATTATCGCTGGGGGTCGTTCTGCGTGGGTTGCTTAGCATCCCCTGCCACAGGACGTTGCCTCTTTCTTATCGCATAATCTACCTTCGGTTTCAAGGCCCGCCGCTTTTCTGCCAGCGTGGGCTCGAAATGGCGTGTGTTCGTTTCAGGTACGGCATGGTGTTTGTTTAGCAGGTCTGAGAGGTTTATATGGCCTCATAATCGCACGAATGCGTCTAAATGTATCTCCCCGCCTATAGCGTCGACTACATCCTCCAAGCGATCGTCGATCGGTCCTCCCTCGAGCCAGCTGGCATCCTGCGGATGCTGGCTGACCACATCATCGAGGGGGAGAGCTTCGCAGACGCCGCTTGCCGCTTGGCAATTGACCTGATCAAGAGCGGCGTAATCGAGGGCGCGGCGTGATCGACGCTGCCACCTTGCGTAAGGGTCTCGCCCAAGGGATCAGCAACGCCGAGCGCACAAAGCTCGACGACAGCCGGCCGATGGTCGCGGGCTGCGCTCATCCGCTCCAGACCTATCGCCAAACCGTTGTCCCAACGAACGCCCGGTTCAAAGGCGCCGGTGCTCACTTCATCGTGAAGGCTTGTGTCACTTGCCGGACGAAGCGCGCCGTCGACTACGTGGTGGAGCGCTGACGGATAGCTCCCACCACCGATCTTCGACATATCTGCGAATACTTGTCTTTCACATGTCAAATTGAAAGGATGACGCTTGCCGCAAGCGGGACCTGACGTCGTCGAAAACATGGGGGTGCCGGCCGGCGTATCTGCTTCATACGAGTAGGGGGTCCCTGACATGACCGAACTGAGCGAAGAACGCCCCGCCGAGGCTGAGAGTACGCCGGAAGCGCCGAGCACACCGGTTGTCGAACAGCCTGTCGTCGACACCGGACAGACCGAGCCCGTCCCTGTGGAGCCAAGCCAAGAGCCGCCAGCAGGTGATGAGCCATCGGTCACAGACGCTCCCATCGTGGATGGCGCGTCGAGCACCGCGCCGTGGCCCCCGATGCCACCACAGCCTCCAGTCGCCACGCGCAAGCGGCCCGGCAAGCTGCGCAGTGTCCCTCGCCGGGCCTGGATCACCGTAGGCGCTCTCTTCGTCGCGGGCGGTGTGATCGGCGCCCTTATCGGAGTTGCTGCCCAGCCTGACCCGACGACGAGCAAGGCGTACGTCGCGCTCCAGAGTGCTGCCGCGAGCCAGAGCTCCCAGATTGTCGATCAGAATGGGACGATCCAGAACCTTCGCTCTCAGGTCGACTCCAATTCTTCACAGGCTGCTGCTCTTTCGGCTGCACAGGCGTCGGTCGCTGCCCAGGCATCAGCGGTGGCGTCTGAGCAGGCGGCTGTACAGTCCGCACAGGCTGTGGTCGTTCAGAACCAGATCCCCGCAGGTGAATACGTTGTTGGTAAGGACGTGAAGGCCGGGACGTATCGCAGCAACGGTCCTGATGGCAGCAATGGTGCCGGCTGCTTCTACGAGTGGCGAGCGGGAACTGATGCCAACGCCTCGATCATCGACAACAACATCTCTCAGGGAGCCGCGACGGCGACACTGACCGACGGTCAAGTGTTCCGTACCGATGGTTGCCAGCCATGGAACAAGGTCGGCTGATGCCAAGGTAACGCCAAAAGGTGAGGCCCACAGTGACGAAAAAGGCTGTGGGCCTCATTCATGTCTAGAGTGCGGAACTTCGGGCTTCACCCGTTTGATGCCTGGGGTATGTGCGCTCAGCCGTTGCCGTCTGGGAGATCGAGTGGCTCGCTCGCCCGCTCGGCCTCAGCCCGATATGCATTGGCCACGTTCGTCGCGAAGGCGATCAGGTCGTTGACGGTCGCGTCGGAAATCCAGCCAGGCCCAGTCCTAGCCGACTTGCTGTCCAGACGGAAGATCGCATTCGCCTGAGTGCGGAATGATTCTGTCGTCAACGCCGGAATGGCAATGCCGCTGTTGCTGCCGGCGTACGAGCGGAACGGGATGACGACGTGGCCATCCGGGTACAGCGCGATCACTGAGCGCTGCCTTATGCCGCCCGTTGCTGGTCCGCGAGCAGCCAGTGTCACGTGGCGACCGTCCCCGTAGAACCAGACCGCGTGGCCGAACGACCGCCATCTGCTGATGACCTGCTCGACCGCCTGCCTCAAGGAAGCGTCGGTGAATCGAGACCAGAACTCGTCGACGCCGCCACCGCCTTCGGTGCGCTTGACTGCCCCCACGCTTGCGGTGAAGCTGTTCGGGCGCACGACTGTGTCGAAAAGCGGCGCCCAGAGGCTGTCGCCGATCCGGACGGCCCGCGCCTCGAGCAGCCACACTTTGATGCCCTTATCCGGATCAAGTTCCGCCAGATCGTTCAAGTACTCGGCCACGGCGCGGAACTCGTCCCGGTGCTCCTCGGCAATGACCACCAGGCCGCGGGCGCGCGGGGGAGCGACTGCATATGCGAGACCGCGGGTCAGATGGTCGTGGTCAGCGCGGCCATACTGGTTCTCGATCACGAACGACGTGCCGTCCTCGCCTTCGGCGACAATGTCGATTCGGCGTCCACCGGTCGTCGGTACCTCTGTCTTGCCGATCTCGACGAGATCCACCCCGATAGCGGCGCCAATCTCGTCGAGACGCTCGGCCAGTAGCGGAGTGAAGTCAGATGCCTCGCCTCTCCACGCCTCGGTGAGGCGCCCGAACTCCACTCTCCCCATTGAAGTCACGAGCGAATCGTAGCGCTTCGAGCTAACACATGGCGCTCCTTATTCGGATCTCAGAGTTCGGAGCTGCCCCGCCACTGTTCGGGCTTCACACGCTTGATGCTCGATGCCCGCGCCCAGCCGACGTGGTAGACGGCCGCGGCGTCGACCACTCGATCAGGCCGTAGAACTTGGTCCAGGCGTAGGCCTTCCCTCAATGCTGCCGACCTAGACGAGGGGCTTGCCGTACTTCGGGAACTCCTGGAGCGATGATGCGTCGCCGATCGGCCGGGTCTCCTCGGCGCGCATCCTGGCCATCATGCGCTCGAACTCGTCCGGGCTCCCGCTCTTGGTCGCACGTCAAGATTAGAACATGTGTTCGAACGGGATCGATGGTTGGTGCTACACGAAGAAGCCGCGCTGGACAGCAGAGATCATGAACGAAGTAGCACCGATGGCTATCATCACGACCCACGCGACCCCCTGGCCTAGCAGCCGGCGGTTGGCTGAACGTAGTGCATGCAAGATTATCCAGCCGAAGACGGAGACATCTGCGACGTAAATGAGGATGACGAGCACAGCGCGGAGGAAGCTCGGCATGCTATCGACGGCGTACGGCATTTGCCCTCCACCGTGAGCGCTTCGGCGTGTTCCCCACATGGTCTCCGTTCCGGGGCCAGCTGATCGCTCCAGTGGGGAAGCTTGCCCTATGAGGTCGAAGGACAGAATCGGACTGTGCGGTGACGGGCTGGTCGAGAACTATTTGAAGATGAGCCAGGCCGCTTTCTTCGCTCGCGACTCCGTGACGGGGCCGGAGGCGGTTTCGCCGTTGGTGGAGCATCTGCGGGGTGTCGCGTGAGCGGGGTGGGGCGTGCGCTGGGGATCGGGCTGGTGGGGCTGAACGGGTTCGTGGTGGAGGTCGAGTCGGACATCGGGCAGACGCTTCCGGCGTTCGTGCTGCTCGGCCTTCCGGATTCGGCGTTGAACGAGGCGAAGGAGCGGGTGAGGTCCGCGGCGCAGAACTCGGGCCTTCCGTTGAGCCGGCGCAAGATCACGGTCAACCTCATCCCGGCGTCGCTGCCGAAGCGGGGTACCGGGTTCGATCTGGCGATCACTGTCTCCGCGCTGGCCGCTGCGGGGGATATCCGTCCTCCTGCGGATACGGTCTTCGTCGCCGAGCTCGGCCTGGACGGACGGCTGAGGCCCGTCCAGGGGGTCCTGCCGGCGGTGATGGCGGCGGTCCGGGCGGGCTACCCGGATGTGGTCGTTGCGTCGGCGAACGAGGCGGAGGCGCGGCTCGTGCCGGGGGCGCGGGTGCGTGCGTATGGGAGCCTTGGGGCCCTCGCGCTCGACCTCGGTGCGGACCCGCTGAGCGTGGTCGTTCCGGAGGGGTCCGGGCGCGGTGCTCCGGCGGCTCCGGCGGGGGAGGGCGAGGTCGGTGGCGGGTCTGGCCGGGTGGGTCCGGACCTGCGTGATGTGGCGGGTCAGCAGGAGGCGCGGGCCGCGCTCGAGGTGGCGGCGGCCGGAGGGCATCACATCCTGATGCTGGGGCCTCCGGGTGCTGGCAAGACGATGCTGGCCGAGCGGCTTCCGGGGATCCTTCCGGATCTGGATGACGAGGCGGCGATGGAGGTCACGGCAATCCACTCGCTCTCGAGCCGGCCGAGTGCGACGCGCGAGCTCGTCCGCCGGCCGCCCTTCGAGAGCCCCCACCACACGGCGAGCCCGGCAGCGATCGTCGGCGGAGGGGCGGGGATCGCGCGTCCCGGGGCGGCTTCGCGCGCGCACCGCGGCGTCCTCTTCCTCGACGAGGCCCCCGAGTTTCATCGGAACGTTCTCGATTCCCTGCGCCAGCCTCTCGAGAGCGGCGTGGTCAGCATCGACCGGGCGGCCGGGACGGCGGCATATCCGGCCCGGTTCCTGCTCGTGCTCGCGGCCAATCCTTGCCCCTGCGGCCAAGGCTCTGGCAAGGGCCTTCTGTGCACCTGCCCGCCCCAGGCGAAGCGACGGTACCTCGCACGGCTCTCCGGCCCGCTCCTCGACCGGGTGGACATCCAGCTCGGCGTACGGCACGTTTCTGCCGTCGATCTGGGAAGCAGCACCCCCGGGGAGGCCTCTCAGGCCATCGCCGCCCGGGTCCTGCGCGCGAGGGAGCGCCAAGCCGAACGGTTGCGCCCCTTCGGCTACTCGACAAACGCGGAGGCGCCCGGACGGCTCCTGCGGGGTCCGCTGAGGCTCCCGTCCACATCGACGGCCATCTTGGATCGCGCCCTTGAGACGCACACCCTCACGGCCCGGGGCTACGACCGCGTCCTCCGGCTCGCGTGGTCCATCGCGGACCTGGCCGGCAGTGCGCGGCCGACCGCCGACAACGTCGGGGAAGCGCTGCTCCTTCGCACGGCGGAGGAGGCCCGATGAGCGGCGAACCACAATCACGCGGCTGCGGCCTCGGGATTCCCACAGGGGGCGAGGCGCTCGCAGAGATCAGGGCGGCGAGAGCAGCTCTGACGCGGCTCATCGAGCCCGGAGACGCGACAGCTGCCCTGCTGGTGGGAGCGTTGGGGCCCGTCGAGGGACTCCAAGTGGCGACTGGAAAGCGCTCCGTCGATCCCGCCATCGAGGGGCACGTCAGGAGCCTCCTGCTGGGCTCCGGGGCCAAGGCGTGGGAGGGCTTCTCGGCGGCGGTGGAACGGTGGAAGGGCCGGGTACCTGATCTTGCACCCCACCGCGACCTCGAGACGATTGCCCGGTTTGGCGGCCGGTTCGTCATTCCGGAGGATCCCGAGTGGCCAGACGGGTTTGAGGATCTGGGGGAGCAGGCTCCCCATGGCTTGTGGGTGCGCGGGGAAGAACGCCTGCCAGCGCAGCGTTCGGCGGTCGCCGTCGTGGGGTCGCGCAATGCAACGAACTATGGGCTGAGTGTCTGCGGAGAGCTGGCCAAGGGGCTGGTCGACCGCGGTGTGACCGTCGTGAGTGGCGGAGCCTACGGAATCGACGCCCAAGCACATCGTGCGGCACTTGTGACCGACGGGACCGTCCTCCCGACCGTGGCCGTCATGGCGGGAGGACTCGACCGCTACTACCCTTCGGGCAACGAGGAACTCCTTCGTGAGGTGGCCCGTCGCGGACTGCTCGTCTCGGAGCTGCCGCCCGGAGGAGCGCCCACACGGCACCGCTTTCTTCGGCGGAACCGGCTCATCGCCGCGCTTGCGGCGGTGACGGTCGTTGTCGAGGCCCAGTGGCGATCCGGAGCCAGGAGCACCGCGCACCATGCAGCAGACATCGGGCGGACAGTGGCCGCCGTTCCGGGCTCTGTCTACAGCGCAAGCTCGGCCGGCTGTCATCGGCTTCTCCGGGACGGCGTGGCCGTCTGCGTCACCGACGTCCAAGAGGTCTACGAACTGCTCGCGCCCGTGGGCGACGGACTCGCAGCCGAGCGGGAAGGCCGCACCGCCATTCACGACGGCTTGGCAGTCGAAGACCTGCTCCTCCTCGATGCGCTGCCGGTACGGAAAGGAGCTGGGATAGACAGTCTGACGGCGGTCGCGGGCCTCAGCACGGCCCAAGTCAGGGCCGGACTCGGACGGCTTCAGCTCATGGGCCTGTGCCAACAGACTGCCGGAGGGTGGCGCAGGACGGACCAGAGCCCTGGGAAGAGATAAGGCGGTGAGAAGACATAGGGGCCAAGAAGCGATGGCGGCGCGAGTAGGAATGCGCCGTGAGAAGCGATAGGCGATCGTGACCGAGCGGGAAGAGTGTCGGCTTGTTGTCGGCGGGGGCAACGGCCAGAGTGGGTAGGTGACCGAAGAGACGCCGCTTCCCGCGGGCCTGCGCGAACCCCTCGAAGGGTTCCTGAGGCAAATCGCGCTGGGACGAGGCCGCTCCCAACACACGGTTCGCGCGTACGAGGGCGATCTCCTCTCGATGCTCCGATCAGCCCAGCAGGACGGGGCACAGGATCTCTCCGACCTCGACCTCGCGCGCCTCCGGAGGTGGCTCGGGCGGCAGAGCGAAGCGGGGCTCGCGAGGTCGACACTTGCGCGGCGGACTGCGGCTGTCAGGTCCTTCATGGCGTGGGCGGTCCGTGAGGGCCGTCTCGACGTCGACCCCTCCCTTCGGCTTGCTTCGCCGAAGCGCCATCCGAGCCTCCCCGGCGTCCTGCACCAGGAACAGACGAGGCGTCTGCTCGATGGCCTGTCGAAGGCGGCGGGCGAGGGGGATCCGGTCGCCGTCCGCGACTGGGCGCTTGCCGAGCTCCTGTACGCGACAGGGATCCGCGTCTCAGAGCTCGTCGGGCTCGACATCGACGACGCGGACCTCCACTCGCGAACCCTGCGCGTGCTGGGCAAGGGCAACAAGCAGCGAACCGTGCCGTTCGGAGTCCCGGCCGCTGACGCCGTCGTCCGCTGGCTCGGTGCGCGGTCCGCGCTCGTGACAGGGAGCAGCGGGTCCGCGCTCTTCCTCGGCCGTCGCGGTGGGCGCCTCGGCCAGCGGCAGGCCCGGGAGACGATCGACGCCGCGCTCAAGTCCCTCGGGGATACCGCTGCGAGCGGCCCGCACGCCCTGCGTCACACGGCGGCCACCCATCTCCTCGACGGCGGCGCGGACCTCCGGTCGGTCCAGGAGCTGCTCGGGCACTCGAGTCTCGCGACCACGCAGCTCTACACCCACGTCTCAGTGGAGAGGCTCCGCTCGAGCTACCTCCAGGCGCACCCGAGGGCCTGAGACGTCACGCAGAAGCGTTTCGCGCGCAACACGCCGCAACGACATCCACGTGCTGGCAGTTCTGCCGCCTGTCGTGCAGAATGGCCGTTGTCGGGTTTCTCCGCTCAAGGGGCGAGCATCATGCATCCTTGGGACGGCGGCCCGCCAACAACTGAAACAACCACAGGTTCACACGCTCCGTGCTGACGGTCGTAGGGGAAGACGTACCGACAGCGATGGAGGATGGAATGTCTGCAGTGATGACCCGTGGTCTGCTGTTCGTGCACTCGGCACCGAGTGCGCTATGCCCGCATGTGGAGTGGGCGATCGGCTCCGTCGTTGAAAAGCGCACGGATCTTGAGTGGAGCCCTCAGCCGGCCGCGCCCGGAATGTTCCGCGCCGAACTCTCGTGGGTCGGGGCGCCCGGCACGGGCGCTCAGCTCGCGTCGTCCCTCAGGGGATGGGCGCATCTGCGCTACGAGGTCACCGAGGAGCCAAGCCCCGGTGTCGACGGCGCGCGCTGGTCGCATACCCCAGAGCTCGGAATCTTCCACGCGACGACGGACGTCCACGGCAACATCATGGTGACCGAGGACCGCATCCGCTATGCGTACGAGGCCGGTGCCGGCGACCCCGCGGTCGTCTTCCAGGAGCTTTCGCTCGCCCTGGGGGAGGCGTGGGACGAGGAGCTCGAACCGTTCCGGCACGCCGCCGAAGGCGCCCCGGTGAGGTGGCTCCACCAAGTCGGCTGAGCTGGTTCAGCACCGACCTTCATCGCAAGCGAAGAGGGCCCGCATCATGCGGGCCCTCTTCGCTGTCTCCGCCGAGTTCTCGGCGGGGTCAGTGGCTGCGGACGACGAGGACGGCGTTGTGGCCGCCGAAGCCGAAGGAATTGCTGAGTGCAACGATGTCGCCCTGCGGGAGGTCACGCGCGTCCGTCACGACATCGAGCGGGATCTCCGGGTCCTGGTGGTCCAGGTTGATCGTCGCCGGGGCCTTGCGCTCGTGGACGGCGAGGACCGTGAGCACAGCCTCGACGGCGCCGGATGCGCCGAGGAGATGACCCATCTGGGACTTCGTCGCGGAGACCGCGACGTTCTCGACGTGGTCGCCCAGCGCCGCCTTGAGGGCCGTGTACTCGGGCTTGTCGCCGACCGGTGTCGAGGTCGCGTGCGCGTTGACGTGCACGATGTCCTCGGGCTGGACGCGGGCGTCGAACATGGCGGCCTTGAGCGCGCGCGTCGCGCCGAGTCCCTCGGGATCCGGGGCCGTGATGTGGTAGGCGTCAGCCGTCACAGAGGTGCCTGCCAGCTCTGCGTAGATGCGGGCGCCGCGGGCGAGGGCGTGCTCCTCGGCCTCGAGGACGAGAGCACCTGCGCCTTCGCCCATCACGAAGCCGTCGCGGTCGATGTCATAGGGCCGTGACGCGTGCTCGGGGTCGTCGTTCCGCTTCGAGAGGGCCTGCATGGACGCAAACGCCGCGAGCGGCATGGGGTGGATCGCAGCCTCGGCACCGCCGACCATGACGACGTCGGCCTTCCCCGAGCGGATGAGCTCCTGGCCCACCGCCACGGCCTCGGTGCCGGAAGCACAAGCTGAGACGGGCGTGTGCGCGCCGGCGCGGGCCCCGAGGTCGAGGCTCACGGCAGCAGCGACGCCGTTCGGCATGAGCATAGGAACGGTCATGGGCAGGACCCGGCGAGGGCCCTTCTCCCTCAGAGTGTCCCAGCCGTTGAGGAGCGTCCAGACACCGCCGATGCCGGTCGCGAAGGCCACGGCGAGGCGATCGTGGTCGATCTCCTCGATGCCCGAGTCCTTCCAGGCTTCACGGGCCGCGATGACGCCGTACTGTGTCGAGGGGTCCATGCGCTTCATCTCTACCCGTCCGAGCACGTCCTCCGCAGGCACGGAGAGCTTCGCGGCGATCTTCACGGGGAGGTCGTACTTCTCCACCCAGTCGTCGGTCAGCTGACGGACGCCCGAGACGCCCTTGACGACGTTCTGCCAGAGGGTGGGAACGTCCCCGCCGATCGGGGTGGTGGCGCCGAGGCCGGTGACGACAACTTTGCGGGCCATGCTGCACTCTTTCGGTTCGGTGGGCCGCCGCTGCGGGAGCTGCGAGGGCTGGCAGGTGGAGCAGACGGCCGGCACCGAGGAGGTGCCGACCGTCAGCGGAGAGAGATCAGGCCTGGGCCTTCGAGATGAAGTCGACAGCGTCGCCCACGGTCGAGAGGTTCTTGACCTCCTCGTCCGGGATGCGGACGCCGAACTTCTCCTCGGCGTTCACGACGATGGTCATCATGGAGATCGAGTCGATGTCGAGGTCGTCCGTGAAGGACTTGTCCGGCTGGACCGCCTCGGGGGCCAGGCCCGTCTCCTCGTTGATGATCTCGGCCAGGCCGGCGAGGATCTCTTCGTTGCTAGCCATTTCGGCTCCTTCTCTCTGATCGCCGGCTGGCGCCGACTGGCTGGGCAAGCCGCTTGTGCGGCTTGGCTTCGCGCGCGCCGGGCACGGACCCGGAACGCTTGGGAACTAGGGGAGGGTGATGACCTGTGCGCCGAACACGAGGCCGGCACCGAACCCGATCTGGAGCGCGAGCTTGCCGCTCAGCTCGGGGTTCTCCTTGAGCAGCCGGTGCGCGGCAAGCGGGATCGACGCCGCCGAGGTGTTGCCGGCGTCCGCGATGTCGCGGGCGACGACGACGCTCTCGGGCAGCTTGAGCTGCTTGACCATCTCGTCGATGATACGCATGTTCGCCTGATGCGGCACGAATGCGGCGAGGTCCTCCGCCTTGACCCCCGCGGCGTCGAGCGCGCGCTGCGCGACCTTCGCCATCTCCCAGACGGCCCACCGGAACACGGACTGTCCGTCCTGGCGCAGCGTCGGCCAGATCTTCGTTTCGGTGCCGAGGACGGCGGCTGCCTCCCCGGGACCCTCGCGTTCGGTCTCCTCCGAGAGGTCGCGGACGTCGAGGAGCGAGTGGGTCATACCGATGGTGCTCCACTTGCTGCCGTCGGAGCCCCACACCGAGGGGCCGATGCCCGGGACGTCGGACGGCCCCACGACGACGGCTCCCGCGCCGTCCCCGAGGAGGAACGAAATGCTCCGCTCGGAATTGTCGATGTAGTCGCTGAGCTTCTCCGCTCCCACGACGAGCACGTATTCCGCGACGCCCGAGCGCACGAGCGCGTCGGCCTGGGCGATGCCGTAGCAGTACCCGGCGCAGGCGGCCGAGATGTCGTACGCCGGGGCGGGCGTCGCACCGAGACGGTCACAGAGGAGCGCCGCGGCCGACGGCGTCGCGTAGGGGTGCGACACGGTCGAGATGATGACGGCGCCGAGCTGCGAGGCCTTGATGCCCGCCTTCTCGATGGCCTCGCGCGAAGCAGCCTCGGCCATGTCGATGAGGTCGACTTCTGCAGGGGCGCGGTGCCGCGTCACGATGCCCGTGCGTTGGCGGATCCACTCGTCGGACGAGTCGATCCACTGGCAGATCTCCTCGTTCGTGACGTAGACGCTGGGGCGGTAGACCCCGAAGCTCAGAACCCGCGAGTGGCTCTGGACCGGTGCCTGACGGAGCGTGGGGGTGCTCATGCGAGTTCCTCTTCGGCCGAGGGGTTCTGCTCCGCGTCCGCGGCGAACAGTTCGAGGGCCGCCGTGAGGTCGGCCGGCGTCTTGACGGCGACGGTCTTGACCCCGGGCAGTCCTCGCTTGGCGAGTCCGGTGAGGGTGCCGGCCGGGGCGAGCTCGATGAGGCCGGTGATGCCGAGGGCCTTGAAGGTCTCCATGCAGAGGTCCCAGCGCACGGGGCGCGACACCTGGGCGACGAGGCTCTCGACGGCGGCGGTGCCGGAGACAACCTCGCGTCCGTCGTAGTTCGACAGCAGCGGAACCGCGGGGTCGACGATGTTCAGGCTGGGACGGAGCTCCTCGAGGGCCGCCACCGCCGAAGCCATGTGCTGAGTGTGGAAGGCGCCCGCCACCTTGAGGGGGATGATTCGGGCCTTGGCCGGGGGAGCTGCGGCGAGGGCCGCAAGCTGCTCGAGCGTCCCGGCGGCGACGATCTGCCCGCCGCCGTTGACGTTCGCAGGGGTCGCGCCAACGGCTTCGATCGCGCGCTGCACCTCGTCGGGGTCACCGCCGAGGACTGCCGTCATCCCGGTCGGGGTCACCGCGGCGGCCTTGGCCATCTCGCGGGCGCGGAGGCCCACGAACTTCATCGCATCCGTGTCGTTCAAAACGCCCGCGAGGGAAGAGGCCGTGATCTCGCCGACGGAATGCCCGGCGAGGACGACGGGCAGCGTCGAGAGCTCGACGTCGAAGAGCGCCCGCGCGGCCACAAGGCCGGCGGCGACGATGAGGGGCTGGGCGACAGCCGTGTCCTTGATGGCCTCTTCGTCAGACGTGGTTCCGTGGGCGATGAGATCGAGGCCGACGACTTCGCCGAGCGCACCAAGCTGCTCGGCGACGGACGGCAGGTCGAGCCATGGGGCGAGGAAGCCCGGAGTCTGGGCGCCCTGTCCAGGGCAGACAATTGCTAGCACGTTTCCAGCTTTCCAAAGTGCGGTTGGTTCCAGCGGTGCCCCCACGCACCAAGCTCCAGAACCCGGATTGTAGGAAGTCTACAACGGGGCCATGCGCGTCGAGGGTCATCTCAGGGGGTCTGGCGCACCGCCCGCTCGCGCGTGGCGGGCTGCGCCGCGAGCCTTCCGACGACGAGCGCAGTCTGCAGCACGAACGCTTCCCGAGGCAGGAGGGGGTCCCAGCCGGTGACGTCGCAGACACGGCGCAGCCGGTACCGCACCGTGTTGGCATGCACGAAGAGCTCGCGCGCGGTGGCCTCGAGCGAGTGCCCGAGCTCGAGGTACGCGCTGAGGGTCTCCACGAGCCCGTTCGACGCGGCGAGGAGCGGGCGGTAGATCTTCTGGACGAGCGCGCGCCGCGCCGCGTCGTCGCCCGCGACGACCCGCTCGGGGAGGAGATCGTCCGCCGCGACGGGCCGCGGCGCGTTGGGCCACGCCCGCGCGGCCGACAGGCCGGCGAACGCGGCCTGGGCCGATGAACTGACCTCCGGGAGGCTTTCGGCACGGGGCCCGAACACGACAGGGCCGGGCGCGAACAGCTCGCTCAGGCGCGTGTACGCCGTCTCGTCCTCCTCGACGCCGCCGAGGATGAGGATGAGCCGGTCCCCCTGGATGCCCACGAGGGCGTCCTTCGCATAGCGGCTCGCGGTGCGCCGCATGTCGCCCACATAGCTGGGACTGGGTTCGAGTGGCGAGCTGCCCACCATGACCGCGAAGTTGCCCTGCGCCTTCCAGCCCAGCGCGGCGATCCGGGACCTCAGGGCGTCCGTGTTCTCGCCACGGAGGATTGCGTCGACGATGAGCGCCTCCAGCCGCGTATCCCATGAGCCGCGCGTCTCCGCGGCGCGCGCATACACGTCGGCGGCGGCGAAGGCCACCTCCCGCGAGTAGCGGAGCACAGCCTCTCGGAGCGCCGGCTGGTCATCCTCGGAGGCGAGATTCGGCACCTGGTCCTCGACCACTTCGACGACGATCCGGATGAGCTGGAGCGCCTTCTGGAGGCTGATCGAGCGGGTGAGCTCGGTGGGCGCGTTGCCGAAGACGTCGGAGAGCACCCACGACGGAAGGCTGGGCCGCTCGTACCACGTGACGAACGCGGCGATGCCGTTCTGGGCGACGAGCCCCAGCGCAGAGCGCTCGTCGGCGCTCAGCCGCCCGTACCAGGGGAGGGCCCGTTCGAGCTCGCGCGTCGTCGTCGTCGAGAGCTGGCCGACGCTGTTTCGCAGCTTCTTCAGGGTCTCGGCCTTCGCAGGGGAGGCCGTCAGGCGGCCACGGCGGGCACCTCCTGCTGCTTGCGTCTGAGTCGGCATGTGAAGAGCATAGGCTCCGCTCCGCCGTCGCCTGAATTTGTGAGAAGGCTACAACGACGCGGGTGGCTTCGAGTGCTCGGAGAGGGCGGCGCACCGGGGGCACGACGGCGGGGCGAGCGGACGACGACGACGGCGGCGCCCCCCGCTGTGGGGAGCGCCGCCGTCGTCTGTCATTCCTCCGGGACGAGACCCGGGGTGGGCCGCTTAGCTTTCGCCGCCCGCGTTGCCGGTCGTCCCGGCGTTGACGTCGAGCAGCTGGTAGCGCTCGAACGCCTGGCGCGGGGCGTCGGCGTCGACCTCGCCGCGGCGGGCGAGCATCTGCAGCGCCCGGACCACGACGGAGTGGCTGTCGATGTGGAAGTACCGCCGTGCTGCCGCCCGGGTGTCGGCGAAGCCGAAGTCGTCCGCGCCGAGCGACGCGAACTCGTTCGGCAGGAACTGCCGGATCTGGTCCGGGACGGCCTTCATGTAGTCCGTCACGGCGACGATCGGGCCCGTAGCCCCGGCGAGCTGCTGCGTCACGAACGGAACGCGCGGCTCCTGACCGGGGTTGAGGAAGGCCTCCTGCTCGGCGGCGAGACCGTCGCGGCGGAGCTCGTTCCACGAGGTCACGCTCCACACATCGGCTGAGACGCCCCATTCCTCGGCGAGGATCCGCTGGGCCTCGAGGGCCCACGGCACAGCCACGCCCGAGGCGAGCAGCTGGGTCCGAGGACCGTCGACCTTGGCGGGTGCGAGCAGGTAGATGCCCTTCACCAGACCCTCGACGTCGAGCTCCTCCGGCTCAGCCGGCTGGACGATGGGCTCGTTGTAGACGGTGAGGTAGTACATGACGTTCGGGTCCGGGTGGTTTCCGCCGTACATCCGCTCGATGCCCGACTTCACGATGTGCCCGATCTCGTACCCGTACGCCGGGTCGTAGGTGATGACCGCGGGGTTCGTCGAGGCGAGGAGCGGCGAGTGGCCGTCCGCGTGCTGGGTGCCCTCGCCCGTCAGCGTCGTGCGGCCGGCCGTCGCGCCGATGATGAAGCCGCGCGCCATCTGGTCGGCGGCGGCCCAGATGCCGTCTCCGGTGCGCTGGAAGCCGAACATCGAGTAGAAGACGTAGACCGGGACGAGCGTCTCGCCGTGTGTCGCGTAGGACGTGCCTGCCCCCGTGAACGCGGCGACGGAGCCCGCCTCGTTGATGCCCGCGTGCAGGATCTGGCCGGCGGGCGACTCCTTGTACGCGAGGACGAGGTCACGGTCCACGGACAGGTAGTTCTGGCCCTTCGGGTTGTAGATCTTGGCCGTCGGGAAGAACGCGTCCATGCCGAAGGTGCGGGCCTCGTCGGGGACGATCGGCACAATCCGCTTGCCGAATTCCTTATCCCGCATGAGGTCCTTGAGCAGGCGGACGAATGCCATGGTCGTCGCAGCCTGCTGCTTGCCCGAACCGCGCTTGGCGACCTCGTAGGCCTTCTCGTCCGGAAGGGCGATTCCCTGATGGGGGTCCCGCCGCTCGGGCAGGAAGCCGCCGAGGAGCTTGCGCCGTTCCATGAGGTACTGGATCTCGGGGGAGTCCATGCCCGGGTGGAAGTACGGCGGACGGTACGGATCGGCCTCGAGCTGCTCGTCCGTGATCGGGATGCGCAGGTGGTCGCGGAAGTCCTTGAGGTCCTGCAGCGTCATCTTCTTCATCTGGTGGGTCGCATTGCGGCCCTCGAAGTGCGGGCCGAGGCCGTAGCCCTTGACCGTCATGGCCAGGATGACGGTCGGCTTGCCCTTGAACTCGGTCGCCGCCTTGTACGCCGCGTAGACCTTCCGGTAGTCGTGGCCGCCGCGCTTGAGGTTCCAGATCTGCTCGTCCGTGAGGTCGCCGACGAGCTCCTTCGTCTCCGGCGTCTTGCCGAAGAAGTGCTCGCGCACGAATCCGCCCGACTCGGCCTTGTACGTCTGGTAGTCGCCGTCCAGCGTCTCGTTCATGATCTTGACGAGCTGGCCGTTGGAGTCCTTCTTCAGAAGGCCGTCCCACTCGCGGCCCCAGATGACCTTGATGACGTTCCAGCCCGCACCGCGGAAGAACGCCTCGAGCTCCTGGATGATCTTGCCGTTCCCGCGCACCGGGCCGTCGAGCCGCTGCAGGTTGCAGTTGATGACGAACGTGAGGTTGTCGAGATTGTCGTTGGCGGCGAGCTGGAGGAGGCCGCGGCTCTCCGGCTCGTCCATCTCGCCATCGCCGAGGAACGCCCAGACATGCTGGTCAGAGGTGTCCTTGAGGCCGCGGTTGTGGAGGTACCGGTTCGTCTGGGCCTGGTAGATCGCGTTCATGGGGCCGATGCCCATCGACACGGTCGGGAATTCCCAGAAGTCCGGCATCATGCGGGGGTGCGGGTAGGAGGACAGGGCGTGCCCCTTGTGGGACTTCTCCTGGCGGAAGCCGTCGAGGTCCTCCTCGCCCAGGCGGCCCTCCATGAAGGCGCGGGCGTACATGCCGGGCGAGGCGTGGCCCTGGAAGAAGACCTGGTCCCCGCCTCCGGGGTGGTCCTTGCCGCGGAAGAAGTGGTTGAAGCCCACCTCGTAGAGCGTCGCCGCGCCCGCGTACGTCGAGATGTGGCCGCCCACCCCGATGCCGGGACGCTGGGCGCGGTGCACCATGACCGCGGCGTTCCAGCGCATCCACGCGCGGTACCGGCGCTCGACCTCCTCGTCCCCGGGGAATTCGGCCTCCTGGTCCGCGGGGATCGTGTTGACGAAGTCCGTCGTGGTCACCATCGGGACGCCGACGCTCTGCGCGCCGGCCCGCTGGAGAAGGCTGCGCATGATGTACTGCGCGCGCTCTGTGCCATGCTCTTCGATCAGGGCGTCGAGAGACTCGATCCATTCGGCGGTCTCTTCGGGGTCGCGGTCCGGCAGCTGATTCGTCAGGCCGCTGAGGATGTGCGAGGTTTCCTCTCCTACAGACACGTCCAAACCTCTCTTCGAGCCCGAGGGCCCGGAGCTGGTAGCTGCCGGACGTCGGGCGATATCGTCGCTGGGCCCTACGTGCAGGCCCGTTTTCGTGTGGGCGCCCCTCTAGGCAGCCGGGTTCCCCAGCTAGAGCAGCGGCGCGCTCTCTGCCACTCTAGTCGGGTCGGCTGGGCACTCGCAGCGCGTGCGCTTGATGCTACGCGCCAAACGGTGTTGGCTTATAGGTACATTCCGTGCGCAGCCGGGCGTGGTATCCAGTACTCATGCCCGGAAGTCGACGCGGATGCACCTGAATACTGCAAGGAGGAAGAACGTGGGCGAGACCGACACCGCTGCGGGGAGTAACGTGGCGGGGCGATTGGGTTTCAAGGACGGAGACCTGATCCAGGAGTTCGGCTACGACGAGGACGTCGACTTCGACCTCAGAGCCGCCATCGAGGACACGGTGGGCTCCGAACTCCTTGACGAGGCTGACCATGACGTCGTCGACGCCGTCGTCGTCTGGTGGCGCGATGGCGACGGGGACCTCGTGGACATGCTGGTCGACGCCCAGACGACGCTCGAGGACCACGGGGTCATCTGGCTCCTGACGCCCAAGCAGGGGCGTGAGGGCTACGTCCCGCCGGCAGAGGTGCAGGAAGCTGCCCCCACGGCGGGCCTGCACTCGACCTCGACGGCGGGCGTCTCGAAGGATTGGCACGCGACGCGGCTCGCCCGCAAGAAGTGACGTTTCCGCAGGGCGACGCGGGTGCCCTGGAGGTCGGAAGCCAGGCTCCTGACTTCGAACTCCCGAACCAGTTCGGCGAGCCCGTTCGGCTCTCGTCGCTGCGGGGTTCGCCGGTCGTGATCGTCTTCTATCCGTTCGCGTTCTCGACGATCTGCACTGGCGAGCTCGGTGCGATCCGCGACGGGCGGGACGTCTTCGCCTCGGCGGGCGCGCAGGTCCTCGCTGTGTCCGTCGACAGCAAGTTCGCTCTCAGGGCCTTCGCCGAGGCCGAAGGCTACCCGTTCCCCCTCCTGGCCGACTTCTGGCCCCACGGTGCTGTTGCGAGGCGCTACGGCGTCTTCGACGAGGCGAGCGGGATGGCCCGCCGGGGCACCTTCATCCTGGACCGAGAGGGGACTCTGAGGTTCCGGGCGGTCAACCCGCCGGGGGAGCCTCGGGGCCTTGGAGTGTATTCGGCGGCCTTGGCCGATATCCGTTAGAGTAGAGCAGCGCCGGCGGAGCCGGTGAGGGTCTTTAGCTCAGCTGGTAGAGCGCCACGCTTACACCGTGGATGTCATCGGTTCGATCCCGGTAGGACCCACTCTCTTCAATCCATGACCCCCGGCGATCCAGTTCCTGGACCCCGGCGTCAGAATGTCGGTGCCGGTCTATAGCTTCTGGGCATGGAGAAAGTCCTCGTTCGCATGGCCCCTGACGGTGCCCCCCGTTCCTTCACCCGCGGAAGCCTGGACTGGCGCGTCGCAGCCACCCCAGTGCGCTGGTTCGAGCGCGTGCGGTGGTGGGAGGCGAAGCGCGGGCTCCCACGCGGGCACGGGCGCGTCGACGTCGAGGTATGGCAGGTGCAGGCGTTGCCGGGCCCGCGCGGCCGCGGCCTCACGACCTTCGAGCTTGTACGTGACGCGACGGGCGGTTGGAGCGTGCGCGACAGCTTGAACTGATGCCGGCGGGGCATGGAAAGAGCCTCCCGCCGCAGCCATTGGGGGATGCCGCGGTGGGAGGCTCTGTGTGAATGCTAGGTGAACTGGATGTGAACTCCAAATCGGATCGCGGCCTTCTCGGCGCCCCTTCGGAGTGGTGCGCGTTCAGTATTCTGGACAGAGAGCGGGTAGCCCCCCGCAGACGTGAGGAGCGCCGTGGCACCGAGCCGATCATCACACCCGACCGACTCAGCGCGGAAGCCGGGTGACGCACTGGCCTCTTCGCCCGCGCCCGCCGTCACCCGCGCGGCGGCCGTGCTGGAGGTCCTGGGTGCCTCCGCCACCGGTCGGGCGACCCTGAGCGATCTTGCCCGCGAACTCGGGATTCCGAAGTCGTCGACGTCGAATATTCTCCAGGCCCTCGAAGATGCGGGCCTCGTATCCCGGGACGGAAGCGAGTTCTCGCTCGGACGGAAGCTCGTAGAGCTCGGCGCGTCCTACCTGAGCCGGAGGGACGAGATCCGCGAGTTCTACCAATTCTGCGGGCAGGCGCCGGCACTGTCCCGGGAGACGGTGCGCGTCGCACTCCTCGACGGCGACCACGTCATCTATCTGGCCCGATATGAGGGCCATCCCGCGGTGCGGCTCACCTCGACCATCGGCGACAAGATGCCGGCGTCGCTGTGCGCAGTGGGCAAAGCGCTCGTCGCCCGGCTCCACGAGCGCGACTGGGAGGAGATGTACCCCGACGACGCAGAGCTCCCCGTCCTCACGCCGCGTTCGATCAGCAGCGGCCGCCAGTTCAAGGAAGAGCTCCGCCGGATCAGGGAGGACGGCTACGCGTTCGAAGACGAGGAGTCCACGCTCGGCGTGGTGTGCGTCGCAGTTCCGGTTCCCACCCGCGGCGCACATGGACCCAACCTCGGCGTCAGCGTGACCGCTCTCAAGGCGACGTTCACGGAGGAGCAGAAGAAGACGATGGTCTCTGAGCTCAAGGAACTCGCCCGGGCGTTGGGCAACCCAATGGGGCAGTGGCCGACCGGCTGAACGGGAACTCCCGTGGTGCAGGCCGGCCACCCCGGGGCCGGCCACCCGGGGGCCGGTCAGTAGAAGTGCACGGGGTCCACGCGGTGGGGCAGCGGCTCGCCGGCGAGATACTTGCGCAGGTTCTCCGTGAATCTCTCTGCGATGAGACGGTTCTCGGCCGCGCTGAGCGCTGACGTGTGCGGCGAGACCAGAACGTTCGGATGGTCCCACAGGGGAGAGCTGGCGGGCAGCGGCTCGGTGGCGAAGACGTCGAGGCAGGCGTAGCCGACGGTGCCCGCCTCGAGGGCATCCAGGAGGGCGTCCTCGTCGACGACCGTCCCGCGCCCCACGTTGACGAGGGTCGTTCCGGGTCGCATGGCCGCGAACACGTCGCGGCCGATGAGCCGCTCCGTGAACGGTGTCCCGGGCAGGGTGTTGACGACGGCGTCGGCGCCCGCGACGAGCTCGGGCAGCCGCTCCGCTGTGGCCACCTCGTGGATGCCCTCGATCGGCTCGGCGTTTCGCTTCGTGCCGC
This sequence comes from Sinomonas susongensis, assembly GCF_005877005.1. Taxonomy (GTDB): domain Bacteria; phylum Actinomycetota; class Actinomycetes; order Actinomycetales; family Micrococcaceae; genus Sinomonas; species Sinomonas susongensis. The sequence continues at coordinate 114,113 of NZ_SSNH01000004.1, forward strand.
TCACGGTCATTCCGAGGCCGCGCGCGAGCCGTGCCGTCTCGAGGCCGATTTCGCCAAGCCCTGCCACGACGACATGGGAACCGGCTGCAAGACGGGTCGGGGTGCGGAGTTCAGGCCAGTGCTTCTTGCGCTGGTCCGCGGCAAGTTCAGAGGTCCTCTTGAGGCCGTTGAGGATTCCCATGAGCGCGAACTCGGCGAGCGGGAGTGCATGCACTCCGGCCGACGTCGTGACGACGACACGTTCGAGGTCCGCCGTCGACACACCGCTTGCCTTGACGGCTCCGCCAGCCCCAGCGGCCATGGCGTGGACCCACCGCAGCCGCGGGTTCTCGCCGACCACCCGCGCGAAACCCGCTGGCGACTCGTTCGGGAACCCGTAGAGCACGTCCGCCGAGTTCATGAGCGACCAGTAGCGCTCCTCCGCATGAGGGGAGCGCCGAAAGCCGGGGTCGCCGGAATGGTCTGCGGGGAAACGCTCCGGCGGAAGGAGATCGGGTTCGTACAGGACCGTGATCTGGGGGTGGGCGACCCGGATGGTCTCGACGAGCTCGGGCTCGAGGGGGACTGCGATGGCCACCTTGAGCGGTTGGACTTCCTGAGCGGGCGGGGCAGCGACGACGGAGTGTGATTCGGGACTCATATGTCCAGTCTACTGAAAGGCGACTAGCATGCTGAACAAGCCTGCTCGTTCCTTGGCAACGGCGGCAACCTGGGCGAGAAGTTAGGTCCGCCGAAATAGGGTGTCAAGAAACCCCACCGCAGCGAGCGGTCCACTAGCGTAGTCTGCGGCACTTGGCTGCGGCCGCACCGCGCAGCAACCTGGGCACGGCCCGAGAAACGGAGAGTACATTGTCTGCACAGATCGGCGTCACCGGACTCGCGGTGATGGGCGCCAACCTCGCCCGCAACCTCGCTCGCAACGGCTACACCGTCGCACTCCACAACCGTTCGGTCGAGAAGACCGACGCCCTGCTCGCCAAGCACGGCGACGAGGGAGACTTCGTCCGCACCGAGTCCCTCCAGGAGCTCGTCGACTCGCTCGAGAAGCCCCGCCGCGTGCTCATCATGGTCAAGGCGGGCGGCCCCGTGGACGCGGTCATCGACCAGCTTGTGCCGCTTCTCGAAGAGGGCGACATCGTCATCGACGCCGGGAACTCCCACTACGAGGACACCCGCCGTCGCGAGGCCGCGCTGGCCGAGAAGGGCCTCCACTTCGTGGGCGTCGGCGTCTCCGGCGGCGAGGAGGGCGCGCTCAAGGGCCCGTCCATCATGCCCGGCGGCTCCAAGGAGTCCTACCAGGCGCTCGGCCCGCTGCTCGAGAAGATCGCAGCGAAGGCCGACGACGGCACGCCGTGCTGCGCGTGGATCGGCACCGACGGCGCGGGCCACTTCGTGAAGATGGTGCACAACGGCATCGAGTACGCCGACATGCAGGTGATCGGCGAGGCCTACGACCTCCTCCGCGCGGGCGCCGGCATCGAGCCCGCCGACCAGGCGGCGATCTTCGACGACTGGAACAAGGGCGAGCTCTCCTCGTTCCTCATCGAGATCACGGCCGAGGTCCTTCGCCACGTCGACGCGAAGACGGGCAAGCCGTTCGTCGACGTGGTCGTGGACGCTGCGGGGCAGAAGGGAACGGGCCGCTGGACCGTCCAGTCGGCGCTCGACCTCGGTTCCCCTGTCTCGGGCATCGCCGAGTCGGTGTTCGCACGCGGCATCTCCTCCCAGCGAGCACAGCGCGAGATCGCGCAGGAGACGCTCGCCGGCCACGAGGGCGACGTGAGCCTTCCGGAGAACTTCGTCGAGGACGTGCGCCAGGCGCTCTACGCCTCGAAGCTCGTGAGCTACGCGCAGGGTCTCGACATGCTCTCGGGTGCCGCGAAGGAATACGGCTGGGACCTCAAGCTCGACGAGATCGCGTCGCTGTGGCGCGCAGGCTGCATCATCCGCGCCGAACTCCTCAAGGACATCATGGAGGCGTACAAGGGCGACGAGAAGCCCGCGAACCTCCTGTTCGCGCCGGCCTTCGTCAAGTCCGTCGGCGACGCCGTGCCGGCCTGGCGCCGCGTCGTCGCCACCGCGGTGCAGCTCGGCATCCCCGTGCCCGTCTTCTCCTCCTCGCTCGCGTACTACGACGGTCTGCGCCGCAAGCGCCTCCCGGCCGCCGTCATCCAGGGCCAGCGGGACCTCTTCGGCGCCCACACGTATCAGCGGGTGGACACTGAGGGCACGTTCCACACGCTCTGGGGCGAGGACCGCTCAGAGGTGTCGGCAGTCGACACGCACTGACCCCGGGCAACTTGCGCGCCCCACGTGTCGGGCGCCTGACGGCACCAGACGACGACGGCGCCGCCCACCTCGCGTGGGCGGCGCCGTCGTCGTCTGTCCGATGCTCCAGACGCGCTTTAGCTAGCGGTGGGCGTCCGAGCGGGGACGGCGCAGCGTGAAGGTCTCGAACACCTCGAGTCCTCCGCCGACGCCGGTCACGTTGTAGTAGGTGACCTTCATGGTCGTCTCCCCGCCGGGCACGCCGGGATCGACCTCGAAGGCGCCGAAGCCATACGACTTCGCCGCGTCCCGGACTGCGGACCACGGGGCTGGCTCGTGCACGTAGACCGGCGTCCGGTGCCCCGTGCTCGGGTCCGGCTGGGCCGAGACGGAGACGATCACGCGGCACTCGGGCGGCGTGAAGAGGAGCTGGTTCGACGGCGCGGACGTCCCACCGCCGCCGAGGATCATGTGGACGGTGCCCTGCGTGGTGTCGACGCTCTGGGTCCCCTTGGCAGCGGGGATGGGAGTCAGGGTCTGGTTGGCCTGCTGGCCCCGGATCGGGTGCGAACGCTCGTAGTGGTGCTCGTGGCCGCACACGACGAGGTCCACCCCGTACCTGTCGAACAGCGGGACCCATTCCTGCCGGACGCCGAGGTCTGCGCCGTTGAAGTTGTTCGCCGTGCTGATCGCGACCTGGTGCATGCACACGACGATCCAATCGACGTCGCGGCTCGCCCGCGCTGCCTTCAGCTCGCTCTCGAGCCACGCCTTCTGGGCGCCCTTCGAGTATCCGCGGACGTAGGAGTTGCCGCCGTCCTGGTAGCAGATGTCGTCGTTCGCCAGTGAGATGACGCGCACCGCGCCGACCGTGAAGCTGTACCAGAGGCCGCGGGTCACGTCGGTCTGGCCACCGGCTTCGGGAACCTCGAAGTAGGTCTGGTAGGCCGCGTAGCCGATGGAGCCGTTCCCGAGCTCGTTCTCGTGGTTTCCCGCGGACGGCATCCACGGACGGTTCCGTGCGCTGCGGGAGTTGTTGGCCCAGAAGTCCCACCAGGTCCGGATGCGGTCGGTAGCGAGGTTCGCGTAGCAGAGGTCGCCGTTGAAGAGATGGAACATTGGCTGGACACGCTCGACGCCGCCGGTCGTGTCCCCCGCGGCGGGGGAGCCCAAGTTGTCGTTGACCCAGGTGGTGCTTCCGGGCTGCTGCTTCCCCAGGGTCGGGGTGCCCTGGTCGCCGAAGCTCGTGAACGTCACGCGGGCCCGGCCGCGTGGACCGGTCGTGAAGGTCCCGAATTCGGGGGTGGCGCCGGCGTGAACTGCTGCGTAGAGGTAGCCGGTCGAAGCGTGGAGCCCATCGAGGGCTGCGTGATGCGTGTAGACGGTGCGCCCGGACTTGGCGTCGACGTAGCTCTTGGTCACCGCGGCAACGGCCGCGTTGAAGTTGCCGTGCCCGTCGCCGAGGAGAACGCGCGCGTCGGCGACGGGCTGCAGCGTGTGCCACGAGACCACGACCACGCTCGACGCGTCGGCGCCGAACTGGAGGTGGAGGCCATCGACAGCGGGGACGGAGGCGGCGTCGGACGCCGAGAGGGACCCGGGGAGGTCCTTGTTCGAGCCCTGCGGCGTGCCGGGTGCGGCGTCCGCAGGGGCGGCGATGGCGGTTGAGCCGGCGGCCGCGGCGAGGCCCGCGCCGATGAGCAGGCGACGGCGCGTGACGGGGGAGTTTTCAGGAGGCGTCGTGGTCATGGGGCAACCATGCCCGCCTCAGTCCGCCAGCTAGCCAAGCCCGAGTGAACCCGGGGTGCACGCCCGGAGAAACCTCATCCGCTCAGAGGCGCCCGACTGGTCAGATGTAGTAGTACTCCGCGGGGTCGACCGCCGGCTTCGTCTCCTTGACGGCGTCCCGGTGGCGCCACGTCGCGGGGATCCCGGTGACGATCGAGTTCGGGGGAGCGTCCTTCACCACCACGGCGTTCGCGCCGACGGCACTGCCGTGGCCGATGGTGATCGGTCCGAGCACCTTGGCTCCCGCCCCGATCGTGACACCGTCGCCGATCGTGGGGTGGCGCTTGACCTTGGCGAGCGAGCGCCCGCCAAGGGTCACGCCGTGGTAGATCATCACGTCGTCGCCGATCTCGGACGTTTCCCCGATGACGACTCCCATGCCGTGGTCGATGAAGAATCGACGGCCGATGGTGGCGCCCGGGTGGATCTCGATCCCGGTGAGGAATCGACCGGCCTGGGAGAGGAGGCGCGCCGGGAAGCGGAGCTCGGGCTTCTGCCACAACCGATGGGTCACGCGGTGGATCCAGATGGCGTGAAGCCCGGAGTAGGCGAGGAAGTTCTCGACGTTCCCGCGGGCTGCGGGGTCGTGGGCCCGGGCGGACTCGAGGTCCTCCCGGAGCCGCGCGAAGGTGCGTTTGATCAGAGACACAGACTTCTTTCTACCGCAGCCCGCCGGAAGGGGCGACTTTAGCCGCGGATGTCGTCGAAGAGGACAGTCGAGACGTAGCGCTCGCCGAAGTCGGGGACGACGACGACGATGAGCTTGCCGGCGTTCTCGGGCCGCTTCGCGAGCTCGAGGGCGCCCCACACGGCAGCACCCGAGGAGATGCCGCCCAGGATGCCTTCCTGGGTCGCGAGGGCGCGGGCCGTCGCGACGGAGTCCTCGAGGCTCGCGTCGAGCACCTCGTCATAGACGTCCCGGTCGAGAACCTCCGGTACGAAGTTCGCCCCGAGGCCCTGGATCTTGTGCGGCCCGGGTGAGCCGCCGTTGAGGATCGCCGAGTCCTTCGGCTCGACGGCCACGATCTGGACGCCGGGCTTGCGCTCCTTGAGGAGCTGGCCGACACCCGTGATGGTGCCGCCCGTGCCGACGCCGCCGACGAAGATGTCGATCTTGCCGTCGGTGTCGTTCCAGACCTCTTCGCCCGTGGTCGCCCGGTGGATGGCGGGGTTCGCGGGGTTCGCGAACTGCTGTGCCCAGATCGAGTTCTCAGTGTTGGCGACGATCTCCTGTGCCTTCTCGACCGCTCCGCGCATCCCCTCGGATCCGGGCGTCAGGACGATCTCGGCGCCGTAGGCGCGGAGCAGAACGCGACGCTCGGTCGACATTGTCTCCGGCATCGTGAGGACGACCTTGTAGCCGCGGGCAGCGCCGACGAGCGCGAGCGCGATGCCCGTGTTGCCGGACGTTCCCTCGACGATCGTGCCCCCGGGCTTGAGTGCCCCTGCCTTCTCGGCAGCGTCGACGATGGCGACGCCGATGCGGTCCTTGACGCTGTTGGCCGGGTTGTAGAACTCGAGCTTGGCCGCGACGTCCGCGCCAAGGCCCTCCGTGAGGCGGTTGAGCCGGACGAGGGGCGTGTTGCCGACCAGCTGGGTGACGTCATCGTAGATGCGCATGTGTTCCTTCTTGTCGATTCGGGGCGCGTTCAATCCAGGCAGCGCGTGGGGCTGGCCGCGCTCAGCCTAGCCATGCCCCTAAATGAGAGCTAGGCGTCAAGCCATGCCGAGTAATATTTCCGCGCCTTGGCAAGCTTCGGATTGATGATGACGCTGCAGTAGCCCGCATCCGGGTTCTTGGCGTAGTAGTCCTGGTGGAATTCCTCGGCGGGGTAGAAGGTGCTCGCGCGAGTGACCTCGGTGACGATGGGACGGTCCCACAGGGGCTGATTCCGTTCGATCGCCTCCTCGAACAGGACCTTCTCCTCGTCGTCCACGTAGAACATCGAAGACCGGTACTGCGTGCCCACGTCGTAGCCCTGCCGATTGAGCGTGGTCGGATCGTGCATTGCGAAGAACATGTCGAGCACGGTTTCGGCGGGGATGACCGTTTCGTCGAACGTCACGGCCACCACCTCCGCGTGTCCGGTCATGCCGCTGCACACGCTGTAGTAGTCGGGATTGGGCAGCTCGCCGCCCGTGTAGCCCGAGACGACGGACGTCACACCCCGGGTCTTCCGGTAGAGGGCGTCGAGGCACCAGAAGCATCCGCCGCCCAGAATGAAGGTCTTCATGCTGCCTACAATGTCCGGGACGAGCGGAAGATTCCCGAGAGAGGGCCGGGTCTGGTGGCTGAGGAGAGCGGTACGGGGCAGAGCACTGGATCTGAGACGCCTGGCGACGAGGTCCTCGCGCAGGAGAAACGTCCTGAGCAGGCTCCAGAGAAGCCGGCCGATCAGGCGCCGGGAGAGCGGGCGCCCGGCGAGGCTGCCGACGATCAGGCCGCGGGCGACGCCGCCGGAGAACAGACCGCGGGCGAGGCTGCCGATGATCAGGCCGCGGACGACGCCGAGGCCCCGGCTTCCGTGCCGACCCTCGCCAAAGTGCTCCTCGCCGTCGAGGAACTCTGGCCCGAGTCGCTCGCCGAAGGGTGGGACGCCGTCGGGCTCGTGACTGGCCACCCCGCCCAGGAGGTGACGAAGGTCCTCTTTGCGGTGGACCCGGTCCTCGAAGTCATCGAAGAGGCCGTGACATGGGGAGCCGACCTCCTGATCACCCACCACCCCCTGCTGCTGCGCGGCGTCCATTCCGTCGCCGCCAACACCCCGAAGGGACGCGCGGTTCACCGGCTCATCGAGTCCGGCACCGCGCTCCTGACCGTGCACACGAACGGCGACAGCGCCGTCGGCGGCGTCTCGGACGTGCTCGCCGACGCCCTGGGACTCGAGAATGTGGAGCCCCTCACGAAGGCGGAGAACGGCCTCCCGGAGGAGGGCATCGGCCGGGTTGGGGAGCTCCCAGAGGTCACGAGCCTCGCCGACTTCGCCGGTACGCTCTTCGGAATCCTCCCCACGGTTGCCGGGGGAGTACGGGTCTCGGGCGACCGCGACGGACTCGTGCGCCGCGTGGCGCTGTGCGGGGGCGCGGGAGACAGCCTGTTCGAGAGCGTCCGTGCCGCGGGGGCCGACGTCTATGTGACCGGGGACCTGAGGCACCATCCCGCTTCGGAGGCGCGCGAATCCAGCCCGGACGGCCGCCCCTACCTGATCGACGTGAGCCACTTCGCGAGCGAGTGGCTGTGGCTCCCTGCCGCTGCCCAGGCGCTCGACAACGTGCTCCACGACCAGGGCCACAACGTGGACATCCGCGTCTCCACGGTCAACACCGACCCGTGGGACTTCATCCTCACGCCGGGCGAGGGATAGAGTCGCAGCCACGAGCGGCACGCTCGATCCCGCTAGGAGGAACTATGCCCAAGGCCCCCGCCGCAGAACAGCTCAAGCTGCTCGACCTCCAGGCGCTCGACGCGAAGCTCCACTCCTTGGACCTGCGCAGACAGGCGCTCAACGCCGACCCTCGGCTCGCGCCGACTGCGGAGGAACTGGCCGCGGCCTCGCGCGCAGCGCGTGAAGCGGATCTCGCCGTCGAGGCGGCGCAGGCAGAGCTCGTCACGGTCGAACAGAACGTCGAGCAGGTCAGCACCCGGATCGAGAAGGACGAGGCGCGGCTCTATGCGGGGGGCCTCTCGAAGGACCTCCAGGCGCTCCAGCACGACATCGAGGGGCTCTCCGCGCGCCGCTCGGCCCTCGAGGACGCCGAGCTCGAGGTCCTCGAGCGGCTCGACGGGCTGCGAGCGCAGCAGGCCGCTGCGGCCGCCGAGCTTGCGCGGGTCCAGGCGGCGAGTGCCGCGCTCCGGAGCGAGCTCGACGCCCAGCTCGCTGCAGTCGCCGAGGAGCGCTCGCACGTCGCCGCCGAGCGGTCCGAGGTGGCGGGAAGGATCGAGCCAGGGCTCGTCGAGGTCTACGAGAAGACGCTCGCCAAACGGGGCGTCGGAGCCGCGCGCCTGTTCCATGGCACATCGGAGGGATCGGGCATGTCCCTCAGCCCGGGTGATCTGGCAGCCATCCGTGGGGCCGCCGAGGACGATATCGTCTTCTGCCCCGACTCCGGCTGCATCCTCGTGCGCTCGCCCGAATGGAGCTGATCACCCCTCGAGGATGAGCGCGAGCGAGGCCGGCTTCCGGCCAGTGCTCCCTTCGCGCAGCTCAGCGTTCCAGCGTTCGCGCGCGGCCGCCAGAAGCGCCTGCGGCGTCCCGGGGGTCCGCCCCCTGCGCGTGAGCAGATGGCGCACGAACTCGCCCCGATGATGCTTTGCGAAGTGGCTCACCACGGTCCGCTTGCCGTTCCGCTCAGTGAGGACATCGACCGTGACGGTCCGGGCTGGCGGGGGAGCGTAGGCAGCTGCATAGGTGCTCGAGCGGCAGTCGACGATGAGGCCGTCCGAGGCGCGTTCCTCGAGCGCCTCCGCGAGGAGCGGCTTCCAGAAGGAGGCGAGCCGCCCGAGGCCGGGAAGCGCCGTCGCCATCGAGAGGCGGTAGGCAGGGACGAGGTCGGCGAAGCCCACGGCTCCCCACAGGGCTGAGACGACGACGATGGCGGCGTCGGCCTTCCGACGCTGGGCCGGGGTGAGCGAGGCGTAGTCGAGCGCCTCGTACAGGACGCCCGAGTACACCCGGTGCGCGGGGGCCGCGGGCTCGGCATGGAGCCGCCGGTTGCGGTCGACGTCGTCCGCCAGCGAGGCGCCGACGCCTAGGACGTCGAGCGCGTCGTGGCGCCCGCTCACCTCTGCAAGGCTCTCCATGACCTGTTTGCGGGCCACCTCGAGGGAGGGGAAGCTCAGCGCGGAGAGGTCGACGGGGGCTCCGCCCGGCGCGGGGGTCTTGCCTTCGGAGGGCGGGAGGAGGATGAGCACCTCGGAATCCTACCCGCGAGGCCCGGGAGGCAGGGGCCGGTACAATATTCGGGCGAGGTCAGGTCGGCCGGGCGATCGCGGGACGGTTCCCCTCGGGGGCCGTCGCGAGGAAAGTCCGGGCTCCACAGGGCAGGGTGGTGGGTAACGCCCACTCGGGGAAACCCGCAGGCCAGTGCCACAGAGAAGAGACCGCCGACGCGTGCCGCGTCATCGACGCGGACCGCGACGGTAAGGGTGAAACGGCGGTGTAAGAGACCACCAGCTCCTCAGGTGACTGGGGAGGCTCGGTAAACCCCACCCGGAGCAAGGCCAGACAGGGCGCGTTCGAGGGCTGCCCGCCCGAGCGCCCGGGTAGGCCGCTCGAGGCCGCCGGCAACGGCGGTCCTAGATGGATGATCGCCTCCCACGCCCGGGCAACCGGGCGTGGTGACAGAACCCGGCTCATAGGCCGGCCTGTCCTCGCATCCCCCGGGAAGTGAGAGCCTGTGAGTGAGTTCACAGGGCTCGCCACCCCTTCCCGGTGGGGCGCCCCGTAGAATTGAAGACGAACGTAGAAGTTCAGGAGCCGGCTCTGCGATCGCAGTTGTCGGCTTTCTTCGTGTCGGGCGCCAGCACCAGGCCCCGGCCGCGCACGACGGCGTGCGCAAGACCGCAGAGAAAGGCACCTGTGTGAGCATGACGGAGACCGCCCGCAAGACGGAGGCCGACCTCAGCACGTGGATCGGCCGAGAGGCCGCGGCGGAAGCGATGATCCCCCTGATCGGGCGCCTGTACCGTGAGAACAACGTCGTGACCTCGGTCCACGGGCGGAGCCTCATCAACCAGTCCGTGGTCAGCCTGCTCAAGCTCCACCGCTGGGCCCGCCAGATCGACAGCGAGGAGCTCGACCTCGAGGAGACGCTCCCCATCCTGAAGGTGCTCGACTCGCTTCAGCTCGGCGCCGCATCGATCGACCTTGCGCGGCTCAACGAGAAGTTCCGCTCGGAGGGCGCAGGGCGCACGCTCGAGTCCTTCCTCCGCGACGAGCTGGCTCCCATCGTGGGCCAGCATGGTGCCGATCCCCGGCCCAGCACCGACGTCGTCCTCTACGGCTTCGGCCGCATCGGCCGTCTCGTGGCCCGCATCCTCATCGAGCACGCTGGCGGCGGCCATGGCCTCCGCCTCCGGGCCATTGTCGTGCGCAAGGGCTCCGAGAGGGACATCGTCAAGCGCGCGAGCCTCCTGCGCCGCGACTCGGTCCACGGCCCCTTCGACGGCACCATCACTGTCGACGAGGAGAACGGCACGATCCTTGCCAACGGGACGCTGATCCAGGTCATCTACTCGGACAGCCCGGCGGCCGTCGACTACACCGCCTACGGGATCGACGACGCCATCGTGGTCGACAACACGGGCCGGTGGCGCGACGAGGCGGGCCTCTCCCAGCACCTCGAGAGCAAGGGTGTCGCCCGCGTTCTGCTGACGGCACCGGGCAAGGGCAGCCTGCCGAACATCGTCCACGGGATCAACCACGAGGACATCGCCGACTCGGACCGGATCGTCACCGCCGCTTCCTGCACGACCAACGCGATCACGCCCGTCCTCAAGGCCATCCACGACAAGTACGGCGTCGTTCACGGGCACGTCGAGACGGTGCACTCGTTCACGAACGACCAGAACCTCACGGACAACTTCCACAAGGGCGACCGTCGCGGCCGCTCCGCAGCGCTGAACATGGTGCTCACAGAGACCGGTGCGGCGAAGGCAGTCGCGAAGGCGCTCCCGGAGCTCGCCGGAAAGCTCACTGGCAACGCGATCCGGGTCCCCACGCCGGACGTCTCGATGGCGATCCTCAACCTGACCCTCGAGCACGAGACCACGAAGGACGAGGTCAACGCCTACCTGCGCGACATCTCGCTGCACTCCGCATTGCGCAAGCAGATCGACTACATCGCGTCCCCGGAGGTGGTGTCGACCGACTTCGTCGGCTCGCGTCGGGCCGGGATCGTCGACGGGCTCGCGACCATCAGCAACGGCAGAAACCTCGTGCTGTACGTCTGGTACGACAACGAGTTCGGCTACAGCTGCCAGGTCGTGCGGGTCCTCGAGGAGATGGCGGGCGTCCACGCGCCGTCGTTCCCCGCGCAGGCCGCCGAGCCTGCAGCCCAAGAGCTCTTGGCCTCAACTCGGTGACGTCACTGGATTCGCCCAGTGAGCGGGGGCAAGATGCATCTATGGAAGCGACTGAGCACGAGAGCACACTCGAACACGCACTCGACGTGGCGAGGGAGAACGCGAAGCAGGCACGCCGCCTGCTCGAGCACGCGCGGGCGCAGCTCGAGAGCGGCATCGTGGGCCCCGAGCGGGTGGCCCAGCTCGAAGAGCTGCTCCAGACCGCCGAAGAAGATCTGGCCAGGGTGACGAGGGAACAGTAGCGCCTGTCCCCGAAGGGGCGCGCACGACCGACAGGGCGCCGCCCGTCTGAAATCGCTGCGGCGCCCTTTCGGCGGTCAGTGGCCGAAAGGATCCGGGTCGACCCCAGGCATCCACGTCAGGCCGGGAACGCCCCAGCCATGCTTCTTGGCCGCCTTCTTCGCCTTGCGGGCATATCGGTCGATGAGCTTGTCGACGTAGAGCTTCCCGTCGAGGTGGTCGTACTCGTGCTGCACGACCCGAGCGAACCAGCCCGTTGCAATGAAGTCCACGGGCTTGCCGTCGCCGTCGAAGCCCTCGACGTGGGCCCAGTCGGCCCGCTTGAGGGGGTACGACTCGCCGGGGAACGAGAGGCAGCCCTCCTCGTCCTCCTCGGGATCCGGGGCCGTGCCGGGGACCTTCGTCAGGGTGAGCTTGGGGTTCACGACGACGCCGCGGGGCGGAACGCCGTCGTCGTTCTTGTACTTGTAGACGAAGATGCGGAGGCCCACGCCGATCTGGGGGGCCGCGAGCCCGACGCCGTTCGCGGCGTCGTTCGTCTCATGCATGTCGTCGATGAGTGCCCGCAGCCCGTCGTTGAACTCGGTGACCTCCGCGGCCCTCCGGTGCAGCACAGGTTCGCCCCAGATGGTCACGGGATGGACGGTCATGTGTGTGGCTCCTCGGTCTTGCGCGGGGGAGCGGGCCAATGCGAGAGGCCGCACGGCGAACCGTGCGGCCTCTCGCGCGGGGAGCGCCCGCTGTCAGGGTGAGTAACGGGGGTCGAACCCGCGACCTTCTGGACCACAACCAGACGCTCTGCCGACTGAGCTATACCCACCATGTGCACCAGCGCGCAACAGAGACCGAGTCCTCGAGACAACGTCTTCGAAACACCGGGTCCCAGCGTACCGCGCCGGCAACGACAACTAGTCTACCTGCTGTTCATCGATGCTTTTGCCACTTTGAACGGCTTGCCGCGACTTTTTCGCCCCGAGTGGCGCAAGCTCACAGGCTGGCTGCTGTGTCCTCGGTCCCCGGGGATCTCGAGGCTCCTTCGGTGATGCGCTCGGCGATGCTGCGGGCCGTTGCCGAGTCGGGCCCGGGCTGGGGCACGAAGACTGCCTCCCGGTAGTAGCGGAGCTCGTCGATCGAGTCCCGGATGTCTCCGAGCGCCCGGTGGCCTCCGGTCTTCGCAGGCGCCTGGAAGTAGGCGCGCGGGTACCAGCGACGGGCGAGCTCCTTGATCGTCGAGACGTCGATGATCCGGTAGTGGAGGTGCTCGACGACCTGCGGCATGTCCCTGGCGAGGAACATGCGGTCGGTCCCCACAGAGTTCCCGCCGAGCTGCGCCTTGTTGGGCTCCGGAACCCACTGGCGGACGTATGCCATGACCTCGGCCTCGGCTGCCTCGAGCGTGAGGCCGCGGGGGAGCTCGTCGAGCAGCTTCGACGTCGTATGCATCTGCCGGACAAAGTCGTTCATCCCGGCGAGCGCGTCGTCCGAAGGGCGGATCACGACGTCGACTCCCTCGCCGAGGACATTGAGCTCCGAGTCGGTCACGAGCACGGCCACCTCGATGAGGGCATCGCGTGCGATGTCGAGCCCAGTCATCTCGCAGTCGATCCAGACGATGCGTTCAGCATGATTTGACACCCTGCCAATGTACCCGAGGGCCCCGTCGACCGGGCCCAGAGGGAGGCCCGATGCTAAACTGGGGCTCTCTCCCGGCTCTGATCGAAGGGTGACCCATGTCCACGACACGCTTTGGCCTTCTCGGGAGGATTCTCGAGTGGCTGAAGTCGCTCTGGACCGCCCTTCCTCCCGTCGGAGTGAACGAGCCTCCCCATTGGGCCATCGGCCAGGGCTTCGTCGGATCGCTCCTCATGGTCTACGGGTCATTCGGTGTGGGGCGCTTCGCCGATGTCTCCCCGCTGACCCGAAATCCGCTCCTCATCCCGCTGCGGACCGAAACGTGGGGTGTCACGAGCTGCATCCTCGCTCTGGCCCTCGGTGCGATGCTGCTCACTCGTTCGTGGCTGCGGCTCGGCCAGCGACTGCGCTTCTGGGGCCCCGGCACGATCCGCCCGGTCGGTCTCGCCATCGCCCTGTGGGGGCTTCCGCTTGTCGTCGCGGTCCCGATCTACTCGCGCGACGTCTACGCGTACGTGGGGCAGGGGCGTCTCATGGCGGCGGGCCTGAACCCCTACACGACGGGGATTTCGACCCTGAACAACTGGCTCGAGCTGGGCACTGATCCCTCGTGGGCCACGACGCGGACGCCCTACGGGCCGTACTTCCTCTGGCTCGAGCGGTGGATCGTGCAGATGACGGCCGGCCAGCCCGACTCGTCGGTCCTGCTGTTCCGAGTGGCCGCGCTCGGCGGCGTGGCCCTCTGCGCCTACTACGGCTACCGGCTGGCCGAGCTCCACGGGGTGGACGGCGCCCGTGCCGTCTGGATGACTGCCGCCAACCCGCTGTTCCTGATCAGCTGCATCGCGAGCGCCCACAACGAGGCGCTCATGATCGGTTTCGCCGTGGCCGGCGTCTACTACGCGGCACGGGGGAATTGGCTCGCGGGCATCGTGCTCACGACCGTGTCGATCGGCATCAAGCCGATCACCGCCGTCGTCCTCCCGTTCATCGGGCTCCTCTGGGCGGGACCAGGGGCCACGTGGCTCCGCCGCCTGGCGTGCTGGGCGGGGACGGGCCTCATCAGCCTCGCGATCTTCGCTGCGAGCGCCCCCGTCTACGGCCTCGGCTTCGGATGGGTCAACGCGATCGTCGATCCGACGCCGGGATTCATCTCCTACACGCCCTCGGGTTTCGCGAGCAGCCTCGTGGACACGCTCACGACCATCGTCGGGCTCGACGGCGGGTCCATCGCGGACGGCTTCCGCACCGTCGTCAAGTGGGTCGGCATCGGGCTCGCGGTCTGGTTCATCCTCCGGGGCGACGACCGCAAGGTGGTCAGGCGCCTCGGAATGGCCTTCATGTCGATCGTCGTGCTCGGCCCGATCATCCAGCCCTGGTACGTCCTGTGGTTCATCCCGTTCCTCGCGGTGACGGGCATCAGGGACAACTGGGAGATCAAGCTCTGGTACCTGACGGTGGTCTTCTTCGTCGTCTTCGGGGCGCAGGACCAGCTCTACGTCTTCAGCTTCGTGAACACGCCGCTGGCCCCTGAGTCCCTCGCGGGCCTCGTGGCGTTCGTCTTCCTCGGATACCTCGTGCTGCTCGATCCGAAGACACGCCGCCTCGTCTTCGAGCGGGCGGTGCGGCGCCGCGATCTAGCGGCCCGCAGCTCCTGATCCGCTGCCTGCCCGCAGCGCCTCGTCGGCAGCGGGCGCCCCGCGGCGGCCCAGCCGCACCAGGCGCATGCCCGACCACACGAAGAGCCCGACGAGCATCAGGTTGCGCAGCGTGAGCACCATCGCCATATAGGGGTTGTTGTGGCTGAGCGCGTCGTAGTACAGCGGGTAGATGAAGTACGTGGCGACGCCGATGGCGATCAGGAGGATCGCGGGAAGGCGCCAGCTGCGGCGGTCCTGGGCGAGGCCGAGGGCGACGACGGGGCCGAGCCAGACCATGAACTGGGGTGAGCCGACCTTGTTGAAGACGATGAACGCACTCACCATGGTCAGGGCGCCGGCCAGCAGGAGCTCCGAGCGGTCCTCGTGACCGCGCTTCTTCCCCTCGTGCAGGGCCCAGAAGATGACGGCCGCCACCGCGAGCGCGATGACGACGAACAGCGGCTGCATGAGGGCGGAGGCCACGGTGCTCCCGGGGCCGTCGACCTGCATCGAGTTGATTTCGTTGTTCATGTACATCTGCGCCCCGCCGATGTGTAGCACGGACATCCAGAGCCAGGGCGTCGTGAAGGTTGCCTCGAGCTGCATGCCGCGGGAACCCTGCGTGGTGAGGAAGTCGAAGAGGTGCGAGGTCACCCCGAGGACCGCCGCGACGAGGGCGACGAGCGCCGTCACGGCGGCTCCGCCCGCCACGACCTTCCAACGGTCGCGGACGACGGCGAACAGCGGCACGAGAGCTGCGGCGGGCCATACCTTCATCCAGGTCGCGAAGGCAAGGATCGCGGTGGCCGCGAAGGGGCTCGCGACGCCGAGGCTCAGGCCCATTAGCACGATGGGTGCGGTGACGCCGTCCACACGCGCGAAACCGAGGTTGCCGAGGAGCGCGATGAACACGAGCCACCACCAGGCTGCGCGGACGCCCTCCGGACTCTTGCCCCAGCGGCTCAGGATCCCGAGGGCAACTCCATCGAGAATCGAGATGAGGATCACCCACACGGCGAGGAACGGACCCGGGCCGAAGAGGCCCGAGATCCAGATCGGGAGGAGGCCGGCGAACGGGTACACCCACGGGGACGGCTGCACGTTCTGGGGGAACCCGGACGCGGCCCAGTCCCGGTAGATGTTGGTGTCGCTGAAGGCCTGTCCCTGGAAGACGTAGACCAGGAAGTACGCGAGGTAGCCGAGGTGGACCAGCAGGTAGCCCACCAGTAGGCCGCGGGGGGAGAACAGCAGGCGCTTCAGCAGGTGGAGCCGATTGTTCCAAGGGCTGAGGTTCGCGGGGCGGGGCGTCTCGATGGAAATGGTGCTCTCCTGGGCGTCTTGACGGCCGCAGACGGTCGTGGCGGCCGCCGGCCAGTCTATCAGCGGGCCCTTTCGAGCCTTCTCTGACAGTTACTGCTGGTAGCATCGAGAGGATGTCATCCTGAGCGGATGGCGCGCCGATCTGGCGCCACGAGGCGGCGCCCGGGCGCGGCGAACCGCTCGGCTCCTTGAGTAAACAGTAGGGACTCCGATGCCTCAGCCTTCGGCGGGCCACAGCCTCAGCGCTGTACCCAGCGCCCGAACCATCGCGGGGCTCCCCGGCAGGGGAAGCCTTGCCGTGTGGCAGGGCTTCATCGCCTCGGTCTGCATGATGGCCGGGGGACTCGGTGTCGGCTGGATGGCGAGCGGGTCCTCGCTCATCCGGGTTCCCTTCTTCATCTTCCTCCGCGACAATCCGTTCCTCGTCGTCGCGTGCACGGTGCTGGTCACCTTCGGCGGACTCTTCCTCGTTCGGTCCTGGCTGCGCCTGGGCCAGCGGGTAGGAGACTGGGGCGCCGTCCATCCGGCCGCCCTGTGCCGCATCGCGGCCCTGTGGTGTGCGCCCCTCATGCTGACGTTCCCGCTGTTCAGCCGCGACGTCTACGCGTACATCGGTCAGGGGCGCCTCATGGTCGCCGGCCTCAATCCGTACGTCAACGGCATCTCGGCGCTGAACAACTACCACAACCTCGGCCCCGACTCGCTCTGGACGGAGGCTCCGACACCGTACGGACCGCTCTTCCTCTGGATCGAGCAGGGCATCGTGTGGATCAGCGGGGGAAACCTTGAGATCGCGATCGCACTGTTCAGGATTGTCGCCGCAATCGGCGTCGCCCTCTGCGCCGTCGCCGTCATCGGTCTCGCCCGCCACTACCGGCTCCAGACGGCGAGGACGCTCTGGCTGACCGTCGCGAACCCGCTCTTCGTCATCAACTTCGTCGCGAGCATCCACAACGATTCGCTCATGCTCGGCCTCGTCCTGCTCGGGGTCCTTGCCACCGTCCGCGGGCGTCCGGTCCTCGGGGTCGTCTTGGTGACCCTGTCGATCGGCATCAAGCCGATCACGCTCATCGCCCTGCCGTTCATCGGCCTGATCTGGGCGGGACGGCAGGCCGGGTGGGGACGGAAGATCTCGTGCTGGGCCCTGACCGTCCTCATCTCAGGGGGACTGCTGACGATCGAGGGCGCGGTCACCGGCTTCTGGTTCGGATGGCTCCCGGCAATGACGACATCCGGCACTGTCTGGACCTGGTACGCCCCCTTCGGGCTCCTCTCGGTCACGGCAGCGACCCTAGTCCAGTACGTGAATGGGCCGGGCGACGTCGTCGCCGAGATCATCAAGGCCATCGGCCGCGGCCTCGGGATGCTCGTGGCCCTCTGGTACGTGTTCCGGGGGAGCTTCGACAAGCTCGTTCTGCGGATCGCGCTCGCCCTGACCGCCGTCGTGGTCACCGCGGCCGCCATCCAGCCGTGGTATGTCACGTGGCTTGCCGCCTTCTTCGCCCTCGCGGGGGTGGCGGAGGGGTGGTACCTGCGGGCGTACTACTTCGCGACAGTCTTCTTCACGGTCATCGCGCTCACCGACCAGCTTGACGTCTTCGACTGGATTCCGCTCGTCGCAATCCGTTCGGTGGCGATCGTGCTGAGCGTCATCTTCGTCGCATACATGATGTTCTGGGACTGGAAGACGCGGAGCCTCTTCACCCGGTTCACCTCCCTCAAAGGGGCTCCGGCCGCGCGATAGACTGAGCAGGCATGCCGCGCACTGCGCCCGCCCCAGTAGCTCAGCGGATAGAGCAGGGGCCTTCTAATCCTCTGGTCGGGGGTTCGACTCCCTCCTGGGGCGCGTTTGTGGCTCGGGACGTCCGCCGCGTCTCGGGACGATTGAACACCCCCGGTCTTCGGATCGGGGGTGTTCTGTCTTTAATCCCAGCCGCCCCTTGGTCCCGGCGGACTTGGCCGGGGTTGGACCTCCACAGACCCTCGTCACGGCGCGTCGTCCACATCCGGACAGCGACCCCGCCGCGTCCGCCAGCGCATGACGGACGCTGGTAGCACCCGCAGGGGCGGGAACCGGATTCCAGAGAGACAAGGATGTGTGATGAGCGACACGATCATCGTGCGAGGATTCGTTGCGACGGACCCGAGGGCCAACACGACAAACGGTGGTGACATCGTCTCGAACTTCAGGCTCGCAGTCACCGAGCGGCGCTACGACCGGGAGGCTGCTGCGTGGGTCGACGGCCACACGAACTGGTTCACCGTCGTGGGCTTCAGGCAGCTCGCCGCCAACATGTGCGGAAGCCTCAAGAAGGGCCAGCGCGTGATCGTCGTGGGCAAGCTGCGGCTCAAGCAGTGGGACAAGGACGGCCGCGTCTACCACGCCGCCGAGGTGGAGGCGGAGTCGGTGGGCCACGACCTCTTCTGGGGCTCCGCGAAGTTCTCCCGCAACCCCCAAGACGGCCAGCGGCAGGAAACGGGCAGCGCGCGCGTCGCCGTCGAGGGGGTCGGTGTTGTGGACCTCGACACCGGCGAGGTGCCAGAGGACGAGGGCCACGGCGAAGGCGATCCGGACGACGACGCCGTGTCACCCCCGGTGATCGACCTCCCGGCCGCCGCTCCCCACCGGGATGATACGGATCGGGCGACGGACCTCCTGAGCGCCTGAGGATGCAAGCGCCAGAGGACCCCGCCGTCTGGAACTAAGCAGTCCTGGCCGTGCTCTCCCTCAGGACGACGTCCCCGAAGGCAGGGGTGGGATCAGCGCCGGTCAGGGCAGCCTCCGCGGCGCTGCGCCCGATGTCCTCGAGCGGAAGGCGAACTGTCGTCAGGCCGGGGATGAAGTCCTCGAGCGTGTTGATGTCGTCGAAGCCGGCGACGGCGTAGTCGGCCGGCGCGCGGAGGCCGCGGTGGCGGAGTGCGGCCACGACGCCCATGGCCATCCGATCGTTGACAGCGAAGATGCAGCAGGGATTCCCGGCGCTCGCCGCTAGCCGCACGGTTTCCTCGAGGTCGAGGCCGGCGCCGAAGCCTCCGTCCCGGTTGAAGGCGGCGCGGAGTACCTCAGCCTGGGGGAGTCCCTGTTCGGCCAGTCCCCGTTGGAATCCTCCGACCCGCAGGTCAGAGGTGATGAGGCCCTCGGGCCCGGCGACGATGACAAATCTGGAATGGCCCTGCCCAGCAAGGTCCCGAGCGAGGTCGTAGGCCAACGACTCGTTCGGAATCTCGACGAGAACAGGGGAGCTGCCGCCAGCAGGGTGCGCCCCGCCGGCGTGATCGGACACCCCGCGACCGGACACGCCGTGACCGGACACGCCTCGATGGGTCGGGTCCACCAAGTCGTGGCCTACCAGCACAAGCCGGCCCCCGTTGGCCAAGTAGCGGTTGGCATCGCGCAGAAGGGCGGAATTGGCCGGCTCGTCCTCGGAACGGCTCGAGCGGCTGCCTGCCAGGACGATCGCGTCCGCACGGCGGGAGGTGAAGGCTTCGACGGCCAACCGCTCCTCCGCCGGGGTCCCATCGGTGCTCGTGAGCAGAAGGATCTTGTTGAGCTCCCGAGCGGCAGACTGCACCCCTCGGGCGATAGAGGAGAAGTACGGGTCGGCGATGTCATGGACGATCAGGCCGAGGAGGCCGGAGCTCGACCGCGCAAGAGCCTGTGCCTGAGCGTTGGGAATGTACCCGAGCGACGTCGCCGCGGCGCGGACTCGCTCGGCGATGTCCGGTCCCGGGGTGCGGCTGGACCCGTTCAGGACGCGGGACGCAGTGGCGGGCGATACCCCCGCAGCTCGGGCGACCTCGCTGAGGGTCACGGCAGGCATATAGGTCTCCCTCTTCAGGCTCTGGCCTGATTATGGCATTGGGGACCCGGCCGTCCGGGGCTTGCGCAGCGAGCAGCGGATATGAGTTCGGCCCACGGAACCACTAGATTAGACGGCATGGCGGAATTCATCTACACCATGACCAAGGCCCGGAAAGCCGTGGGCGACAAGGTGATCCTCGACGATGTCAGCATGTCGTTCTTCCCCGGTGCCAAGATCGGTGTCGTGGGTCCCAATGGCGCTGGCAAGTCGACCATCCTCAAGATCATGGCGGGGCTCGACAGCCCGTCCAACGGCGAGGCCCGGCTCTCCCCGGGCTACAGCGTGGGCATCCTGCTCCAGGAGCCACCGCTCAACGAGGAGAAGACAGTGCTCGGGAACGTCCAGGAGGGCGTCGGCGAGATCTACTCCAAGATCCAGCGGTTCAACGAGATCTCCGAGGAGATGGCGAATCCCGACGCAGACTACGACTCGCTGCTCGCGGAGATGGGCAAGCTCCAGGAAGCGATTGACGCCGCGGATGCGTGGGATCTGGATTCCCAGCTCGAGCAGGCCATGGATGCCCTCCGCTGCCCTCCGCCCGAGGCAGACGTGCGAGTCCTCTCGGGTGGCGAGCGCCGCCGCGTCGCGCTCTGCAAGCTCTTGCTCCAGAAGCCCGACCTCCTGCTCCTCGACGAGCCGACCAACCACCTCGACGCCGAGAGCGTCCAATGGCTCGAGCAGCACCTCGCAAGCTACGCCGGCGCCGTGCTGGCCGTGACCCACGATCGCTACTTCCTCGACCACGTGGCCGAGTGGATCTGCGAGGTCGACCGCGGCCGGCTGTACCCCTACGAGGGGAACTACTCGACGTACCTCGAGAAGAAGCGGGCCCGACTCGAAGTCCAGGGCAAGAAGGACGCCAAGCTGGCGAGGCGCCTTGCCGAAGAGCTCGACTGGGTTCGCTCGAACGCCAAGGGGCGCCAGACGAAGTCGAAGGCCCGTCTGGCCCGCTACGAGGAGATGGCTGCGGAGGCCGAGCGCACCCGCAAGCTCGACTTCGAGGAGATCCAGATCCCGCCGGGACCACGGCTCGGCCAGCTGGTCATCGAGGCCTCCAACCTCAAGAAGGGCTTCGGCGACAGGATCCTCATCGAGGGCCTCTCGTTCTCGCTCCCGCGGAACGGCATCGTGGGCGTCATCGGCCCGAACGGCGTCGGCAAGACGACGCTGTTCAAGACCATCGTCGGCCTCGAGCCGCTCGACGGGGGAGACCTCAAGATCGGCGATTCGGTGAAGATCTCCTACGTCGACCAGACGCGCGGTGGGATCGACCCGAACAAGTCCCTGTGGGAGGTCGTCTCCGACGGGCTCGACCACATCCAGGTCGGCCAGGTAGAGATGCCATCCCGCGCCTACGTGTCCGCGTTCGGCTTCAAGGGGCCGGACCAGCAGAAGAAGGCGGGTGTCCTCTCCGGCGGTGAGCGCAACCGCCTGAACCTCGCCTTGACCCTCAAGCAGGGCGGGAACCTCCTGCTCCTCGACGAGCCCACGAACGATCTGGATGTCGAGACGCTCACGAGCCTCGAGAATGCCTTGCTCGAGTTCCCCGGCTGCGCTGTGGTGGTCTCCCACGACCGCTGGTTCCTCGATCGCGTCGCCACGCACATCCTCGCCTACGAGGGCACGGACGAGGACGAGTCGAAGTGGTACTGGTTCGAGGGGAACTTCGAATCGTACGAGCAGAACAAGATCGAACGCCTCGGCCCCGACGCAGCCGCGCCGCACCGCGTGACGCACCGGAAGCTCACCCGCGACTGATCCCGTCAGGCGACCGATGCCGCCACACGAGTGACGCTGTATCGGATGGCCAGGTTCCGTGGGCCGCGGCCCACGGAACCTGGCCATCGCGCGTCTGCGCCGGTCGGTATTAGCTGCGCCGTCGGAGGCAGCTGCGCTGAGGGGCCGTTCGCCCTAGGCGAGCGGGATCCGGACCATGCCCTCCTGGCCGACGGTCGCGACGTGCACGCCGTCGCGCGTGAAGATCCTTCCCACGCCGAGCCCACGTGCCCCATGCGCACTCGGCGACTCCTGCACGTAGAGGAGCCACTCGTCGACGCGGACCGGGCGGTGCCACCACATGGCGTGGTCAAGGCTCGCAATGTTGAGCTCGGGGTTGACCCAGCTGAGGCCATGACGCCGCAGGACCGGCTCGAGGACCGTGTAGTCGCTCGCGTAGGCGAGCGCTGCGCGGTGGAGGCGGTCGTCGTCCGGCATGGGCCCGAAGGTCTTCATCCAGACGGCATTGCGCGCCACGTGGTCGCCGGACGCCGAGAGGTACAGCGCGGAATCGACGTGGCGGACGTCGAAGGGCCTGTCGAAGGCCCAGTACTGGGCGACCGGATGGTCGATCGAGCCTAGGAGGTCGGCGGTGCTCGGCAGGGATTCCGGCTCCGGCACGCCTGCGGGCATCTCGGACTGGTGGTCGACGCCCAGTGACTCGGTCTGGAACGACGCGATCATCGAGAGGATCGGCGCGCCGTCCTGGTAGGCGTGGACCTGGCGGGCGGAGAAGGAGCGTCCGTCGCGGAGCCTCTCGACGCCGAAGGTGATGGACTTGTCAGCGTCGCCGGGGCGTAGGAAGTAGCCGTGCATCGAGTGGACGATGCGGTCGTCCGGGACAGTCCTCGTCGCGGCCATCAGGGTCTGGGCCAGCACTTGGCCGCCGAATACGCGGTGCCTCGGCTGCCGCTCGCTCGGCCCCACGAAGATGTCCTTGTCCGTCCGGGCGCCGCCGAGGTTGTCGAGGTCGAGCAGTGTCAGCAGGGTGTCCGTGGGGCCGGACGAGCGGGCGGGCGACGTCATGCCTTGACACTAGACGGGCCGCCGGGAAGCCAACAACCCGGCGTGCCGACGGCGGTTCGCGTGCCGGCGGCGGTTCGCGAGCCGAGTTGCGGCAGGGGAAGATGGAAGCATGCCTGCTGCCTACCAATTCCCGCTTCAGCTGCGCTTCGGCGACGTGGACTCGTACGGGCACGTCAACAACGTGCGCTTCCTGCAGTTCCTCGAGGACGCGCGCGTCCACTGGCTCCGCGAACCGCTTCCCGAAGGCGTCCCAGGCAGCGGCGACGGATCCGGTCCCGAGTCGACGATGTTCGACTTCGTGACGTCGGAGAACTTCACCCTCGTCGGGCGGCACGAGATCGAGTACCTCGCCCCGCTCCTCTACCGGCCGACTCCGATCGTCGTGAATCTCTGGCTGACGAGGCTCGGCGGGTCGAGTTTCGACCTCGGTTACTCGGTTGCGGAAGCGGACGGCAGCCCGCTCTACGCCTACGCGGCGACGTCGATGGTCCTCGTGAGCCGGTCGACTGGCCGGCCGGTCCGTGTTCCGCAAGGTCTCCGGGAGGCCTTCGGCCATTACGCCGGGCCCGCGGTCCCCTTCCGCAGACGGCCGCCTCTGCCCGCTCGGGTCCCGTCCGACGCGCAGCCGGGACTGTCCGATGAGGGTTCTGCGGCCGCGTCGGCAGAGGGCGGCGCGGCATGAGCGCCGCCGACGTGCAGACCGTCTTGGACCTCGGGGACCGCGAGGCGGTCGCGGACCTCGGCACGTTCATCGCCCGTGCCCGGGCTGTCGACCCCGCCGGAGCCATCAGGTTCCAGGCCGTGGGACGCGTCCTCGCCATGTACGTGTGCGTCCTGCGGCCGCACATGCTGGGTGAGGCCACGCCGACGGTGCTCGGCATGCGGGCGGTGCCGATCGCGTCGTCGGCCGACGTCGACACGACAGTGCCCATGGCGTCCGTCGCGGACCGGCTCGCGCGCCTCGGCGACGAGGGCACCCTCCTCGACGTCCCGCCGTCGTCCGTCCACGTGCCCTGGGCCGCCGTCACACCCCCACGGGGCCCTTGGGCCCCCACCGGCGAGATCCCGGCGGAGGTTCTGAGCGCGGCGGCGGCAGCCGGGATGGCCGAGGTGGCGGCCCTGGTGCCGGAGCAGCCGGGGGCGGCAATGGTCGACGTCGCGCGGGCGCAGGTGTGGGGGAGGGGCGTCGGCGACGCGGATCGGATCCCTGCCGGCGCGGCCTTCGCGGCGGAGGCGCTCGGCTTCCTGCGGCCCGGCGAATCCCTCGCGGTCTTCGAGTCCGGGGCGTGGCTGCGGATCAGCTCGCCCCGCGGGCACGTGCTGTGCCGAGTGCCGGGCGGCAGGGTTCCGGGCGGCCGGAAGCCGAGCTGAAGCCCGGGCTCACTCCTCGAACGTGTTGACGAGGGAGTGGGCCGCGCGCTCGAGGTAGTCCCAGAGCGTGGCCTCGTGGAGCGGCGGCAGGTGCAAGGCGTCCACGCCGGCCCGCATGTGGTGGAGCCACCTGTCACGGGCCTCGGGGCTGACCTTGAACGGCATGTGCCGCATGCGCAGGCGAGGGTGCCCCCGTTCCTGCCCGTACGTGCTCGGGCCGCCCCAGTACTGCTCGAGGAACATTGTGAGCCGCCGCCGCGCAGGGCCGAGGTCCTCCTCGGGATACATGGGGCGCAGCACGGGATCCTCGGCCACGCCGTCGTAGAACACGTCGACGAGCTTGACGAAGGCCTCGTGGCCCCCGATCTCGGAGTAGAACGTGTTGGCGTAGTCCTCCCGGGCGAACGGGTCGTTAACCTTCAACAGGTTCCGACGGGCCGGGCCCTCGCCCTGGTTCTCGGTCACTGGCGTGAGCCGTCCTTCCTCGTGCTGTCCTCGATCCACCGTAGCCCGATCCAAGGGCTCCGTGTCATTCCGCTGCCCGCTGGCCCTGCGCATCCGGCTTCGTGGCGGCGGCTCCGGGACTGTGGGTGGCTGGAGCACCCTGGGCGGGGTGAGCCGCCGTATCGTCGGCGATCGGGACATAGGAGCCCTGGGAACGGTTCCCGACTCGGAGGATCTCACCGTTGCGCAGGTACCAGATCGCACCGTCCTCTGCTCGGACACGCGTGATCCGGAGGCCGACGCTCTCGACTGTGCCGACCACCTCGCCGGCGCCGAGCTCGATCACGTCGCCGATCCCGAACTGGTCCTCGAGTGTGAGGAAGATCCCGGAGAGGAAATCGCGGATGAGCTGCTGGGCGCCGAAGGCGACTGCGACGCCGAGGATGCCGACGCTGGTCAGGAGCGGCGCGATGTCGACCCCGAAGGCCTTGAGCACGTAGATGAGGACGATCGTCGTGATGACGACGACCACCACCGAGTTCAGGAGCGATCCGATGGTCTTGGCCCGCTGCGCCCGCCGTTCGGAATCGAGCACTCGGAGCGCAGGCGCTGCCCATCGGAAGAAGCGGCGGTTCGTGAGCTGTGAGCCCGCGAGGACGCGCTTGACGACCTGACGGATGAGGAACGAGGCCACGAGCCACGCGAGCAGGCCGAAGCCGATGGCGATCGCCACCTGCAGGAGGGTCGAATTGAACGTGCTCACCGCCGTGTCCAGCTCAGCGGCCGTGAGGTGCGGCATGGCGGAGTCTGTGGGCGACGGAGTGGCGGTGGGGGTCGGGGTGGGCGACGCGGTGGCGGTCTGGGCGGTCAGGGGCATACGCAGAACGAACTGCACGGTCCGAGTGCCTCCTCAGCTGGGGGAAAAGTGGTGCTTTTCCACCCTAGCGAGGTTTGCTGGACGTCAGGGAAACGAAGGTTCGGCGTGGACGGGGAAGTTCACGGAACGTGCTATGAAGCACAGCTCGTGGGCCTCCTCGTGCAGCGCATCGGCGAGTTCCCGCTGGCCCTCGTCCGCGAGTTCCACGCTCGGGTGGAGGATCGCCTGAGTGAATTCCCCGCTCCCGTCCCGGTTGAGGCGCATGGTCCCCTGCGCGGAGTCGGTGTAGCCCACGACGACGACGCCGTGGGTCACCGCGACGTGCAGGTACGAGAGCATGTGGCACTGCGAGAGGGCCGTCAGCAGAAGCTGCTCCGGATTGAAGCGATCTCGGTCACCCCGGAAGGTCGGGTCTGCGGAGCCGGGGAGGACGGGCAGGCCCGGGAGGGCGATGTCGTGCTCCCGCCCGTAATCCCGGTAGCCCGATGTCCCAGTTCCCCGGTTCCCCGTCCACGTTACGGTGACGCTGTACTGGTGCTCGTCGAGGGCCATGGCCAGAGGCTACCGGTCGGCTGCCCGCGCGCGAAGGGCGCGCGCCACACCGTCACGGTTCTCGAGCATCATGCGGCGCAGGGCACCCTGATCCTCGTCGAGTCCGGAGATGAAGGCGTCCGTGCGCTCGAGGGTCGCCTCGCTCGTCTGGCGGGCCGGGTAGAGGCCGACGACGATCTGCTGGGCGAGCGCGTGCGTGCGGTCTGCCACGATGCGCGGAACGGCGTCGAAGTACTTCTCTGCGTACGGTTCGATCAGGCGGGGATCGTGCACGCGGACGAAGCCGTTGACGGCGGCCTGCTGGACCGCGTTCGAGAGCTCGCCGGTCTCGACGATCCTGTGCCACGCCTCGGCCTTGGCCTCGGCGGTGGGGAGCGCGGCTCTGGCGAGCGCGGCTGCGCACTGGCCGCTCGAGGTGTTGTCGTGGGACAGTTCCTCCTCGATCCGGTCCTGGCCGATCCGGCCGCCTGCTGCGAGCGATGCGAGCAGCTCCCAGCGGAGGTCCTGGTCGACCTCGATCCCCGGGACGGTCAGGGAGCCGTCGAGCAGCCCCGAGACGGCGTCCAGGTGCTCCGGCGAGGCGGCGAGCGCGGAGAACGCCTTGACGAACTGGAGCTGCGAGTCGGAGCCGCCTGCGGCATTGCGGGCGAGAGCCCACAGACGGTCAGCGGCCGAGTGCTTGGTGTCGGCCTGCGCCTCGGGAGCGACGTAGTAGTCGAGGGTCGTGGCGAGCTGGCGCAGGAGGGTCTGCACGACCGACGAGTCGGTCTCTGCGCCGATGTTGGCGAGCACGAGGTCGACATAGGCTCGGGCCGGCGTCTCGCCATCGCGGGCC
Source organism: Sinomonas susongensis (assembly GCF_005877005.1). Classification (GTDB taxonomy): domain Bacteria; phylum Actinomycetota; class Actinomycetes; order Actinomycetales; family Micrococcaceae; genus Sinomonas; species Sinomonas susongensis. Next base: position 140,829 of record NZ_SSNH01000004.1, read on the forward strand.
GCGTTCCAGGCCGAGCCCCAGACGAGGGTCCGGGGGAGGCTCTCGGCGATGTCGCGCAGATGCTCTGTGGCCGTCGCGAGCGAAACGGGGTCGAGCCTGACCTTCGCGTACGCGAGGTCGTCGTCGTTGAGCAGGATGAGCTCGGGGCGCGCCGCCCCGACGAGGGCCGGAACCTCCGTGAGGGCACCTTCGACGTCGAGCTCCTCGCGTCGCGTGCGGACGAGGCGGCCTTCCTCGTCGCGGCTGTAGAAGCCGATCGCGAGCCGATGCGGCCTGAGGGTGGGCTGCGTGTCGGCCGCCCTCTGCTCGACGCCGAATCGGGTGATGACGCCCTCGCCGTCGGTCTCGATGACGGGTGCGAGGGTATTGACGCCGGCGGTTTCGAGCCACAGGCCACCCCATGCGGAGAGATCGCGCCCGCTGGCCTCTTCGAGCTCCTTCAGGAGGTCGGCCAGGACCGTGTTGCTCCACGCGTGCTTCGCGAAGTAGCTCCGGACTCCCGCCATGAACTGCTCCTGGCCCACCCACGAGACGAGCTGCTTGAGCACCGAGGCGCCCTTCGCGTAGGTGATGCCGTCGAAGTTCACCTCGACGTCGGCGAGGTCGCTGATGTCGGCGAAGATGGGGTGGGTCGTCGGCAGCTGGTCCTGGCGGTAGGCCCACGACTTCTCGACCGAGGCGAACGTTGTCCACGCGTGTCCGAAGTCCGGCGTGTGGACGGCTGCGAGATGGGACATGTACTCCGCGAAGGACTCGTTGAGCCACAGGTCGTCCCACCAGCGCATCGTGACGTAGTCGCCGAACCACATGTGGGCGAGCTCGTGCAGCACGGTGATGGCCCGGCGCTCGACCGTGGCCTGGGTGGGCTTCGACCGGAAGACGTAGTTCTCGAGGATGGTGACGGCCCCCGCGTTCTCCATCGCGCCGGCGTTGAACTCGGGAACGAAGAGCTGATCGTACTTCTCGAACGGGTACTCGCAGCCGAACTGCTCCTCGAAGAACGCGAACCCCTGCTTGGTGGTCTCGAAGATGTTCTCCGCGTCGAGGTACTGCATGAGCGACTTGCGGGCGAAGATGCCGAGGGGGATCGTCCGTCCGGCGGAGTTCACGAGCTCGTCGTGGACGGACTGGTACGGGCCGGCAATGAGTGCCGTGACGTAGCTCGAGAGCCGTGCGGTCGGGGCAAACTCCCACACAGAGCGGGCCGCGCCGTCCTCGGCCGGTCCGATGCTCGTCGGCTCGGGGGTAGGCGAGTTGGAGACGATCGCCCAGTGCGACGGCGCCGTGACCGTGAACCGGAAGCTCGCCTTGAGGTCGGGCTGCTCGAAGACCGCGAACACGCGCCGCGAGTCCGGGACCTCGAACTGGGTGTACAGGTACACCTCGCCGTCGACCGGGTCCACGAATCGGTGCAGGCCCTCGCCCGTGTTCATGTAGCGCGCGTCGGCGTCCACCACGAGCTCGTTGTGTGCGTCGAGGTTGGGGAGCTGGATCCTGACGCCGTCCGAGACCTCGGCCGGGTCGAGTGCGCGGCCGTTCAGCGTCACGGAGCGGACGGAGTCGGTGATGGCGTCGATGAAGGTGCTCGAGCCGGGAACGGCGTCGAAGCGGGCCGTGGTGCGCGAGCCGAAGACGCGGTCCCCCCGCGTGAGGTCGAGTTCGACCGCATAGCTCTCAACCCTGAGCACAGCCTTCCCCCGCTCGACGGCCTCGGATCGGGTCAGGTTCGTTCCAGGCATGCGCGCCTCCTCGCACTAGCGTCCCGGCGCTGTGGCGCGCCGCACATATTTGAAATTATTCTTTCAGTTTCCGGATCAGTGCAAGTAGACGCCGGTGTGTGACACGCCGGCACGTGCCTGCGCTAGCGTGGTGGCATGGCTGAGACGGACGGGCGTTGGGACCGCAAGGCCGTCCGATTCGCGATCGGCTACCCGATCCTTCTTGCAGGCGGATTCCTCCTCGCCGCCTTCACGTTCAGGGGGCAGGTGCCCGAACCGGTCGCGTGGCTCTGGGACGCTGGCGGCGGCCGCTCCTTCATCCCCTTCTGGGCCTACCTGGTCGGCGGAGCAGCCCTCGTTGCCGTCATCGGGATCCTCCTGTGCCTTCAGGCAGGCGTCCAGAACCGGCCCCCCATCTCGCGGAAGATCTTCATGGCAGGCGGGGTGGGGATGTCCATGTTCCTCGTGACAGTCCTCGGGGCCGGGCTCATGGGCCAGGTGGGGGCAAAGGACGCACGTGACACCCACCCCGACCCCATCGTCCTCGCCTCGGGGAGCGGCGCGACGGTGGCACTCGCCGTCGTCATGTTCATGATCTTCAAGCCCGACGAGCAGTGGAGCCCGAGGGACGAAGAAGCGCTCCTCGAAGTCCTGGACCCCGAGCGAGTCAGGAACACGTTCGTCTTCTGGGCCCACGCCCGCTCGTCCGTGTTCGTGATGCTTGCCGTCGTCGGCATCAACCTCTCGCTCCTCATGCTCCTCGTCTCCCCATGGGTCTCTGGAATCATCGCCCTCGGATGCCTCGTGCTCGCGGCGATGCTGATCCTCCGTGTGAGCGTCGAGCCTGAGGAGGTGAGGCTCGCCGTCGGCGGGGTCGTGCGCGTCGCGACGATCAGCACAGCCCACGTCCTGCGCGCGGGAGCTGGTGCCGTGTCAGCTCGCTCCTACGGGGGCTGGGGCTATCGCAAGCGCGGCAAGCTCGTGACGGCCCTCGTGGCCAGCGGCCAGGCCGTCGACGTGCTCTGCCGGGACGGCAGCCACTACGTCTTCTCCGCCAAGGATCCGGCGCTCGCGGAGCACGTGGCAGAAGTGCTCGGCGGGCCTGCGGCAAAGTAGGCTTGACCCGCCCCACCGCTGACCGAGAGGAACCTTGCCGTGACCAAGCCCCGCGTCCACATCGCCACCGATCACGCCGGGATGGAACTGAGCTCCCATCTCGTGGGCCATCTGGGGGCGCAGGGCTACGAGGTCGTCGACCACGGTCCGCGCGAGTACGACCCGCTCGACGACTACCCGGCGTTCTGCATCCGGGCGGCGCTCGCCGTCGTCGCCGACCAGGCGGCCGGCGTCCACGCCCTCGGGATCGTCCTCGGCGGCTCGGGCAACGGCGAGCAGATCGCGGCGAACAAGGTCAAGGGCGTGCGCGCGGCGCTCGCCTGGAACCTGGACACGGCTCGCCTCGCGCGCGAGCACAACGACGCGAACGTCATCGCTGTCGGTGGCCGTCAGCACAGCGTCGAGGAGGCCACGGGGCTCATCGAGGCGTTCCTCGCCGAACCGTTCAGCCAGGACGAGCGCCACGTGCGTCGCATCGGGAAGATCGCGGTCTACGAGACCACCGGCGAGATCGTGGACTGAGGGCAGTGCCCGAAGGCCATTCCATCCATCGCCTCGCCCGTCAGTTCGACGACGTCTTCGCGGGCGAGCGGCTCGTCGTCACAAGCCCGCAAGGCCGGTTCGCGGACGGGGCGGCACTCCTCGACGGACGCGTTCTCGAGTCCGCCCGTGCCCACGGCAAGCAGCTCTTCCTCCGTTTCGAGGGCTCCCAGTTCCTCCACGTGCACCTCGGGCTCTACGGCGCCTGGGACTTCGGCGGGGATGCGTCGTTCCGCGGCGCCTCGAGCATCGGTGCCCCTCGCCGCGTCGGCGAGCGGGAGGTCGCGGACGACGACGAGGGGGCGGCCTATGCCGGGCCGCCCCCTCCCGTCGGTGCCGTGCGGGTGCGGCTCGCCTCGGAGCACGGGTGGGCGGACCTCCGCGGGGCGACGGTGTGCTCAGTCGCAACCGAGCCCGAGATCGAGGCCGTTCTGGCGCGCCTGGGCCCGGACCCCCTCGGACTTCCCCTCGAGGGGACCGATCCGGGGGAGGAGTTCGCTAGGCGCGTGAGCCGGCGTCGGACTCCCATCGCGCGGCTCCTCATGGACCAGTCCATCGTTGCAGGCATCGGGAACGTCTACAGGGCCGAACTGCTGTTCCGCACTAGGCTCGACCCGGCCACCGCAGGGAGTGCGCTCGGCCCGGAACGCGCCCTCGGGCTGTGGGTCGACGCCGTCCGCGCCATGACAGACGGCGTGCAGGCCGGGCGGATTGTGACGACGGACCCGTCGTACTGGACGTGCGGTGCCGGAACCCTCCCGGACCCCGAGGAAGCACATTGGGTCTACCGGCGGCACGGCCTGGGCTGCAGGATCTGCGGCACACCCGTCCGCCTCGCCGACGAGGCCGGACGCAAGCTCTACTGGTGCCCCGCGTGCCAGAAGGGCTGACATCTGCGCGCTTCGACGCCCCGGGATTTGACAGCGGTTCGGCCCAGCGGCTTTAGTTGAAGGCGCCCAAGGGGCTGTAGCTCAATGGTAGAGCGCCAGTCTTCCAAACTGGATACGCGGGTTCGATTCCCGTCAGCCCCTCTCTCGCGCCTTGTCGATGCGCGAGTGTGCGCCCCTGCAGCGTCGCCTGTATTGTGGTCTGTGCACCGGAGACGGGGTGTAGCTCAGCTTGGCTAGAGCGCCTGCTTTGGGAGCAGGAAGTCGCAGGTTCAAATCCTGTCATCCCGACAGTTCCGCCGTCGGCAAGCCAGCCAGGGCGGCAACCCTACCAGAACATCCAGGAGAGCCACGCTGTGAAGAGCGCTGCCGAGAATCTGACCCCCACCCGCGTCAAGCTCAACGTCGAGGTTCCGTTCGACGAGCTCAAGCCGAACATCGACGCGGCGTACAAGCAGGTCGCCGAGCAGATCCAGATTCCGGGCTTCCGCAAGGGCAAGGTCCCCTCCCGCATCATCGATCAGCGTGTGGGCCGCGGCTATGTCCTCGAGACCGCGATCAACGACGGCCTCAACGACTGGTACCAGCAGGCCGTTGCCGAGACGGGAATCCGCCCGCTCTCGCGCCCCGAGGTCGAGATCACCGAGGTGCCCGACCCCGCCGCTACCGACGGCCAGCTCACCTTCAGCGTCGAGGTGGACGTTCGCCCCGAGGTCGAACTCCCTGACTACGCAGGCATCAAGGTCGATGTCGAGGCGGTCGAGGCTTCTGACGAGGACGTCGAGAAGTCGCTCGACGAGCTCCGGTCTCGCTTCGGCACGCTCAAGCCCGTCGACCGCCCGTCCCAGGACGGCGACTTCCTCACCATCGACCTCACCGCAACGGTCGGCGGCGAGGAGGTCGACTCGGCGTCGGGCCTCTCCTACCAGGTGGGCTCCGGCACCATGCTCGACGGCCTCGACGAGGCCGTGACCGGCCTCAGCGTCGACGAAGAGGCGATCTTCGAGACCAAGCTCGCCGGGGGCGAGCACGCCGGCGAAGACGCCCAGGTGAACGTCAAGGTCACGGCGGTCAAGGAGCGCGAGCTTCCCGAGGCCGACGACGACTTCGCGCAGCTCGCGTCAGAGTTCGACACGATCGCGGAGCTTCGTGAGGACCTCGCGAAGCAGGCCGCGGAGGCCAAGGTCGCCCAGCAGGGCATCGAGGCCCGCGACAAGGTCCTCGACAAGCTCGTCGAGCTCGTGGAGGTTCCCGTCCCGGAGACCGTCATCGACGAGCAGGTCTCGGCGCACTTCAACCCGGAGAACGGTGGGCACGCCGCGGGGGAGGACCACGACACCGAGGAGCACCGCGCCGAGGTCAAGGCCAACGCCGAGCGCGCCTTCAAGAACGAGGTCATCCTCGACGCCATCGCAGACAAGGAAGAGGTCGGAGTCTCGCAGAACGAGCTCATCGAGTACCTGATCTCGACCGCCTCCCAGTACGGCATGGACCCGAACCAGTTCGCGCAGATCATGGACCAGTCCGGCCAGGTGCCGATGATGGTCGGCGAGGTGCGCCGCCGCAAGGCCCTCGCCGTCGTCCTCGGCCAGGCCGAGGTGACCGACTCGGAGGGCAATGCCGTCGACCTGAGCGAGTTCGTGCGCCCCGCGACCGAGGAGGAGCCCGCCGAGGCTTCGGAGGAAGCGGCCGCAGAGGTCATCCCGAGCGACGATCCCGCTGCTGCCAGGTTCTGATCCACCTGACAGGAGGCCGCCGACCCCGCGCAAGCGCGAGGACGGCGGCCTTCGTCGTTTCGCCGTGAGCGCACGATTTCTGGCCCCTCCGAAGCGCGTCGCCAGGGGGGCATGCGCCCAAAGCGAACAGCAGCGGCGCGCGGAACAAAGAGGCTTCGAAACGGGCTAGTGTCCCTGTAGCAACCGCTTTTGCAGCAGATCGAGAGGTATCGCACGATGCACCAGCAGGAGAGCACGCCGCGACTGGCGGGGCCCACCGAGGCGAACGGTCAGGACTACATCTACCAGCGGCTCCTCAAGGAGCGGATCATCTGGCTCGGCTCAGAGGTCAGGGACGACAACGCGAACACCATCTGCTCGCAGCTGCTCCTCCTCTCCGCCGAGGATCCGGAGAAGGACATCTTCCTCTACATCAACTCGCCCGGCGGCTCGGTCACCGCTGGCATGGCAATCTACGACACGATGCAGTTCATCCCGAACGACGTCGTGACGGTCGCCACCGGTCTCGCTGCCTCGATGGGGCAGTTCCTGCTCTCGTCCGGCACGAAGGGGAAGCGGTATGCGACGCCGCACGCGCGCATTCTCATGCACCAGCCCTCGGGCGGCATCGGCGGCACTGCGTCGGACATCAAGATCCAGGCCGAGCTCATCCTGCACATGAAGCAGGTCATGGCCCAGCTGACGGCGGAGCAGACCGGGCAGACGATCGAGCAGATCCTCAAGGACAATGACCGCGACAAGTGGTTCACGGCCCAGGAGGCGCTCGAGTACGGGTTCTTCGACAAGGTCGCCGAGCGCGCGGGGCATGTGACCGGCGGCGGCGGGACGGACAGGTAAGCGACGCCCGCGGCAACGCACGGCAAGAAGGAGCAACTGATGAACTACAACATGGGCGCCAATCCGGCGGGAATGCCGACGAGCCGCTACGTCCTTCCGCAGTTCGAGGAGCGTACGCCCTACGGTTTCAAGCGCCAGGACCCGTACACGAAGCTCTTCGAGGACCGCATCATCTTCATGGGGGTCCAGGTCGACGACGCCTCGGCGGACGACATCATGGCCCAGCTGCTCGTGCTCGAGGCCAATGACCCCGACCGCGACATCACGATGTACATCAACTCGCCGGGCGGTTCGTTCACGGCGATGACGGCCATCTACGACACGATGCAGTTCATCCGGCCGGAGATCCAGACGGTGTGCCTGGGAATGGCTGCCTCGGCGGCGGCGGTCATCCTCGCTGCGGGCACCCCGGGCAAGCGGCTCGCCCTCCCGAACTCGACCGTCATGATCCACCAGCCGTCCCTCTCGGGCGGCCAGGGCGGCCAGGCGACCGACCTCGAGATCCAGGCGAGGGAGGTCCTCCGTATGCGCGAATGGCTCGAGCAGACCTGGGCCAAGCACTCGAACAAGACCCCCGAGGAGATCAGCCGCGACATCGAGCGCGACCTGTTCCTGACGGCCGCCGAGGCCCAGGCCTACGGACTCGTGGACGAGGTCCTCGAGTCGCGCAAGATTCGGCAGAGCGCGATCGCCCGCTGACCGTGTGACACCCCCGGGCGCCAGTCGCCGGACCGCCGGTGCCGCCGAGAAATGTTCGGCGGCACCGGCGTTTGGCTTCGCTGCGCTGTCGGTGCGGTGTCCTACAGTGGAGTGGTCACGGCTTCTGCCCCTACACGAAGGGATTCGACGAATGGCTCGGATTGGTGAGAGCGCGGATCTGCTGAAGTGCTCGTTCTGCGGGAAGAGCCAGAAGCAGGTGCGGAAGCTCATCGCGGGCCCCGGGGTCTACATCTGCGACGAGTGCATCGAGCTCTGCAACGAGATCATCGAGGAGGAGCTCGCAGAGGTCTCGGACCTCGGGAGCTTCGAACTCCCGAAGCCCCGGGAGATCTTCGACTTCCTGCAGGAGTACGTGGTGGGGCAGGAGCACGCGAAGCGCGCACTTGCCGTCGCGGTGTACAACCACTACAAGCGGATCCAGGCCGGCCACGGGTCGAAGTCGGGATCGCTTGCTGAGGGGCACGGCCATGACGACGTGGAGATCGCGAAGTCGAACATCCTGCTGATCGGCCCGACGGGCTGCGGCAAGACCTATCTCGCGCAGACCCTCGCCCGCCGCCTCAACGTCCCGTTCGCCGTAGCTGACGCGACGGCCCTCACGGAGGCCGGGTATGTGGGCGAGGACGTCGAGAACATCCTCCTCAAGCTCATCCAGGCTGCCGACTACGACGTGAAGAAGGCAGAGCAGGGCATCATCTACATCGACGAGATCGACAAGATCTCGCGGAAGAGCGAGAACCCCTCGATCACCCGGGACGTCTCGGGCGAGGGCGTCCAGCAGGCGCTGCTCAAGATCCTCGAGGGAACCGTTGCCTCTGTTCCCCCGCAGGGTGGTCGGAAGCACCCGCATCAGGAGTTCATCCAGATCGACACGACGAACGTCCTGTTCATCGTCGCGGGTGCCTTCGCCGGTCTCGAGGAGATCATCGGGCAGCGCGCGGGCAAGAAGGGGATCGGCTTCGGCGTGCCCCTGAGCTCGATCACGAAGCACGAGAGCAGCTACGCGGACGTCATGCCGGAGGACCTGCTGAAGTTCGGGCTCATCCCCGAGTTCATCGGTCGTCTCCCGGTCATCACCACCGTCGAGAACCTCGATCGGCCCGCCCTCATGCAGATTCTGACCGAACCGAAGAATGCGCTGGTCAAGCAGTACCAGAAGATGTTCCAGCTCGACGGAGTTGAACTGCACTTCGAGGACGGCGCCCTCGAGGCGATCGCCGATCTCGCGCTCGAACGGGGGACGGGCGCACGCGGGCTCCGGGCCATCATGGAAGAGGTGCTCCTGCCCGTCATGTTCGATCTGCCCGGCCGCGACGATATCGCGGGCGTCGTCGTCAACCGCGACGTCGTCATGCGCCATGAGCAGCCGGCATTGATTCCGCACAGCGTGGTCGCGAAGCGCAGGACGAAGTCCGCCTGACGGGCGGGCAGTTCTGTCTGGCGACCGATAGAAGGAGTAGTGGATGACTGACCTGGTTCAGGAGAACAAGAACAAGGCCGACTTCTGGTTCGACCCCGCGTGCCCGTTTGCCTGGGTGACCTCGCGGTGGATCGGCGAGGTGGAGAAGGTCCGGGACATCGAGACGGAGTGGCACGTCATGAGCCTCTCGGTGCTCAATGAGGGCCGAGAGCTCGAGAGCGACTATCAGCGGGCGATGGACGAGAACTGGGGGCCCGTTCGCGTGATCATCGCGGCCTCGGAGCTGCACGGCAAGGAGCACATCAAGCCCCTGTATGACGCGATGGGGACCCTCATCCACAACGAGGGCGTCAAGGACCGGCCCGAGGTGATCCGACGGGCACTCGAACAGGTCGGGCTTCCAGCAGACCTCGCGCAGTACGCCGATTCCGACGAGTACGACGCGCAGCTGCGCGCGAGCCACAAGCAGGGAATCGAGCTCGTCGGGCAGGACGTGGGCACGCCCGTCGTCGCGTTCAACGGGACCGCTTTCTTCGGCCCGGTCATGACCCGGGTCCCGCAGGGCGAGGAAGCGGGGCAGGTCTGGGACGCGTCCGTGACGCTCGCCGGCTACCCGCACTTCTTCGAGATCAAGCGCACTAGGACCGAGCGCCCCAAGGCCGTCTGAGCGCGGCCATCCAGGGGCCGGGCGAATTACGGGACTGTACTTCGCCCGGCCCCCTTGCACCCTCCTGTGATCCGGCTCACAATGATGAGTACCTCCTCCCCAACAGGATGAGGACGCGGAAGCCGAAGATCCAGTGACAGCCGCCATGACGCAGCCTCAGGCACAGTCGGCGACTGGCTCTCAGTGACGGAGAGCAAGACCTGGATGCCAAGGATTCCGCCAGACTGCGCGACGTCACCGAGCAGCCGTAAAGTCGAAGCCCCACCAACGCGAGAACGCTGATGGGGCTTCCCCTTTGCCCGGAAGGGCTTCAGGACCTTGCGGCCGCAGGCCTCGGGCTATGCCTCGACTGCCGCGAGCTCGACTCCGGAGACGTGGAGCTCATCGGCCCCGTCCTCGAGCCGGATCTCGCGAGCGTTCGCCGCGGCCTGCAGGTCCCCGAGGCCGCCCTTGAGCTGGGCAAGCTGGCCGGACGGCGCCGAGACGGTCGCGGAGAGCACCTCCGTCCGCTGCTTGACCTTGGCCTCCGACTTGGCCTTGCGGATGCCAGACAGCGCGAGGCCCACGGTGGCCAGCATGCCGAGGTCGCCCTCGACGGGCAGCGGTTCGGGCCAGGATGCCCGGTGGACCGACCCGGCACGCCACCAGCCCCATACCTCTTCCGTCGCAAACGGGAGGACTGGGGCGAACAGCCGCAGGAGTGAGTCGAGCGCTGTCGCCAGGGCCGCGAGGACGGAGGCCTTCTGGGCGTCGCCCTGGGCACCGTACGCACGATCCTTGACGAGCTCGACGTAGTCGTCCGTGAACTGCCAGAAGAAGGTCTCCGTCAACTGGAGCGCCTTCGCCGGATCATAGGCCGCGAACGCGCTCCCGGCCTGGGCGACGACGTCTGCAAGCTGGGCGAGAAGTGCTCGGTCGAGCGGGTTCACGAGCACGGGATCGGCCGGGTCGCGGAGAACGTCCGCCTCGGTCGCGCCGAGACCCAGCACGAACTTCGAGGCGTTGAGGATCTTGATCGCGAGGCGTCGGCCGATCTTCATCTGCGCGACCTCGAACGCTGTGTCGGCACCGAGCTTGGCCGAGGCAGCCCAGTAGCGCACCGCGTCCGCGCCGAACTCCTCGAGGATGTCCGTCGGCACCACGACGTTGCCCTTCGACTTGGACATCTTCTTCCGGTCCGGGTCCAGGACCCAGCCGGAGATCGCCGCGTTGGTCCAGGGCACACAGCCGTGGAGGGCATCCGCCCGCACGGCAGTTGAGAAGAGCCACGTGCGGATGATCTCGTGGGCCTGGGGGCGGAGGTCGAACGGGAAGACGTTCGCGAAGAACTCGTCGTCGCGGCTCCACCGGCCCACGATCTGGGGCGTCAAGGAGGACGTCGCCCAGGTGTCGAGAACATCCGGATCACCCGTGAAGCCGCCCGGCTGGTCCCGCTGCGACTCTTCGAAACCCGGGGCGGGCTCGGCGACCGGGTCGACCGGGAGCAGTGAGTCGTCGGGAACGATCGGGTTCTCGTAGTCAGGGTTCCCACCCTCGTCGAGCCGGTACCAGACCGGAATCGGGACGCCGAAGAACCGCTGCCGGGACACGAGCCAATCTCCGTTCAGGCCGTCGACCCAGTTCTCGTAGCGCGAGCGCATGAAGGCTGGATGCCACGCGAGCTCCCGGCCGCGCTCGATGAGGCGCGCCCGGCGGTCGGCGTCGCGGCCGCCGTTCCGGATGTACCACTGCCGGCTCGTCACGACCTCGAGGGGCTTGTCGCCCTTCTCGTAGAAGTTGACCGGATGCATGATCTTCTTGGGCTCGCCGTCGAGCAGGCCCCGCTCGTCGAGCATCTTCACGACGCCCTCCTTCGCGGAGAACGCCGTCTTGCCGGCGATCTCGGCGTAGGCTGCGCGGCCCTCTTCCGAGGTGATCCACTCGGGCGTCTCAGCCTGGAGCCGGCCGTCGCGGCCGATGATCGACCGAGTCGGGAGCTGCAGCTCGCGCCACCACGTGACGTCGGTCAGGTCGCCGAACGTGCAGACCATGGCGATGCCGGAGCCCTTGTCGGGCTTGGCGAGGGGGTGCGCCTTCACCTCGACTTCGACGCCGAACAGCGGCGAGCGGAGGGTCGTGCCGAAGAGGGGCTTGTAGCGTTCGTCCTCGGGGTGCGCGACGAGGGCAGCGCACGCGGCGAGGAGCTCGGGACGCGTGGTTTCGATGTAGACCTTGCGGCCGTCGTCGGACGTGAAGGCGTAGCGGTAGTAGGCGCCCGGGACCTCGCGGTCCTCGAGCTCGGCCTGGGCCACCGCGGTGCGGAAGGTGACGTCCCACAGGGTTGGCGCCTCGGCGAGGTATGCGTCGCCCTCGGCGAGGTTCTGCAGGAAGGCCCGCTGGGAGACAGCCCGCGAGACGTCGTCGATCGTGCGGTAGGTCATGTCCCAGTCCACCGAGAGGCCGAGCGTCTTGAAGAGGTGCTCGAAGACCTTCTCGTCCTCGACCGCGAGTTCCTCGCACAGCTCGATGAAGTTGCGGCGCGAGATGACGTCGAAGTCGCGCTGGTTCTTGGCCGGCTGGGCAGGGGGCCGATAGTCGGCGTCGTACGGGATGCTGGGGTCGCAGCGGACGCCGTAGTAGTTCTGCACGCGCCGCTCGGTGGGGAGGCCGTTGTCGTCCCAGCCCATGGGGTAGAAGACGTTCTTGCCGGTCATGCGCTGGTAGCGCGCGAGCAGGTCGGTCTGCGTGAACGAGAACATGTGGCCGACGTGCAGCGAGCCAGACGCGGTCGGCGGGGGAGTGTCGATCGAGTAGACCTGGCCGCGGCTCGTCTCCGGGTCGAACCGGTAGGTGCCGTCGGCAAGCCACCGCTCTGTGAGCTTTGCCTCGAGACCCTCGAGCGCGGGCTTGTCGGGGACGGTCGGGGAGATGGCGGCTGTGGGCGTGTCTGTACCCGTGGGGTTCGCTTCAGGCATGGTTGCAATTCTACGTACGAATCCGAACCATGGGCCCATGGGTACAGTCGGCCTCAGGCGCGTGTACGAACGGTCGCCCCAGGGGACCTATCGAATCCTCGTGGACCGCGTCTGGCCGCGGGGCGTGAGCAAGGAGAAGGCCGGCGTCGACCTGTGGCTCAAAGATGCAGGTCCCTCGACGGAACTGCGGAAGTGGTTCGGCCACGACCCGGAACGCTTCGACGAATTCGCGCGCCGCTACCGGGAGGAGCTCAAGGACTCGGAGGCCCTCCAGCAGCTCGAGGACGCGATCAGGGAGCACGATACGGTCGAGCTCGTCTACTCGGCCCACGACGAGGAGCACAACCAGGCGGTTGTTCTGCGCGATGTCCTGGGCGGCCGCAAGGGGAAGTGAGCGAGCGGGGGTAGTTTGGCTCCCATGACCTCCGATGCAACGCAGCTCACCCCCGCCCCGGATGCAGCCTCACCCTCCCACGGCCAGAGGGCAGCCCTCGTGACCGGTGCCAGCACCGGCATCGGCGAGGCAACCGCCCGCGCGCTCGCCGCGCAGGGCTGGCGCGTCTACGCCGTCGCTCGCCGAGCCGAGCGGCTCGAGCGTCTCGCGGCCGAGACGGGCGCCGTCGCGCTCCCTGCGGACATCGCGGAGGACGACGACGTCGCCAGCCTCGTGCGGGCGGTCGAGGGCACCGGAGGCATCGACACCCTGGTCAACATCGCGGGCGGCGCACGCGGCACCGAATGGGTCGCCGACGCGAAGACCGAAGACTGGGAGTGGATGCTGCGCGTGAACGTGATCGGCACCATGAAGGTCACCCGGGCCTTCCTGCCCATGCTCCGCGCCCACGGCCACGGGACCGTGCTGAACCTGACCTCCGTTGCCGGACTCGTCTCGTACGAGGGCGGCGGCGGGTACAACGCCGCGAAGTTCGCCGAGCACGGCATGACCCGCGCGCTCCGCCTCGAGGAGGCCGAGCACAACGTGCGCGTCATCGAGGTGATGCCGGGTCTCGTGAAGACGGAAGAGTTCTCGCTCCGGCGCCTCGACGGCGACGCCGAGGCCGCCGAGAAGGTTTACAAGGGGGTAGAGGAGCCGCTCACCGCGGAGGACGTCGCCGACGTCATCCGCTACGCCGTGACCGTGCCGCACCACGTCAACCTGGACGACATCGTGATCCGCCCCGTCGCGCAGGCAGCCGCGCACAAGCTCATCCGCCGCGGCTGAGTGTGCAACGTTTGCGCAGACGTTAGACTGGACAGCAAAGCGTCGACCCGGCCATCACCGGCGAGCTTCCGGAAGAACAGCAACTCCCACGGGTGTGGGAATCGCCCAGTAGAACCGGACGGGCAGGCCCGTCACAGCCCTCACGAGAGGCCCACGCGCGCTGCAGCCACTGCAGAGCGGGCGGGCAAGCGAGGTGGTACCGCGGTGCCGCCCGGCAGATCCGGGCGTACGCCGTCCTCGCATTCCGAAGCCTCGACAGCCAAGGACCTTCCGTGAGCGTGTACCCCAAGGCGACCACCTCGCCGAACCCCGAGAACGCCTCAGGCGCGCCGGCAACCGGCAGCGTGCGGTTCCCCGAACTCGAAGAGCGCGTGCTCAAGTACTGGGACGAGGACGGCACCTTCCAGGCCTCCATCGACCAGCGCGACAGCGGCCGCGACGGCTCCAACGAGTTCGTCTTCTATGACGGGCCGCCCTTCGCCAACGGCCTCCCGCACTACGGGCACCTCCTCACGGGTTACGCCAAGGACCTCGTGGCCCGGTACCAGACCCAGCGCGGCAAGCGCGTCGAGCGCCGGTTCGGCTGGGACACCCACGGACTGCCCGCCGAGCTCGAGGCGATGAAGCAGCTGGGGATGACCGACAAGGCCCACATCGAGAAGATGGGCATCGACAAGTTCAACGAAGCGTGCCGCGCCTCGGTGCTCAAGTACACCCACGAATGGGAAGCGTACGTGAAGCGCCAGGCCCGCTGGGTGGACTTCGAGAACGACTACAAGACGCTCAACGTCGAGTACATGGAGTCGGTCATCTGGGCGTTCAAGACGCTCTACGACAAGGGCCTCACCTACAGCGGCTACCGGGTGCTCCCGTACTGCTGGAAGGACGAGACGCCCCTCTCCAACCACGAGCTCCGCATGGACGACGATGTCTACAAGGACCGCCAGGACCAGACCGTCACGGTGACGTTCCCGCTCCTCGCGGGGGAGTCGGAGGCGTCGAAGGCCCTCGCAGGCGTCCTCGCGATCGCCTGGACGACCACCCCCTGGACCCTTCCCACGAACGAGGCGCTCGCCGTCGGTCCCGAGGTGCGCTACGCCGTCGTGCCCGCCGGACCGCGGGGGGCGGGGAGGACGGGCGCGGGCTCGGACATCCCCGCTGATGCCCGCTTCCTGCTCGCCGAGGATCTCGTCGCCAGCTATGCGAAGGACCTCGGCTACGAGGACGGCGAGGTGAGCGCCGCCGCGGCGGCCGCGAGCGCGGTCGAACGCACCTTCCTCGGCACCGAGCTCGACGGCATCCGCTACGAGCCGCTCTGGCACTACTTCACCGACGCCGAGACGTGGGGGACCGGCAAGGCGTGGCAGATCCTCGTCGCGGACTACGTCACGACGACGGACGGCACCGGGATCGTCCACCAGGCTCCCGCCTACGGCGAGGACGACCAGAAGGTGTGCGAGGCCGCGGGCATCCCCGTCATCCTCTCCGTGGACGACGGCGCGAAGTTCCTCCCGCTGTTCGCCTCGGGCGGGTCCGCGTCCGGGGAGGACGCACCCCTGCGGGAGATCGTGGGCCTCCAGGTCTTCGAGGCCAACAAGCCCATCACGCGCGTCCTGCGCGAGGAGGGGCGCCTGCTGAAGCAGGCGAGCTACGTCCACAGCTACCCGCACTGCTGGCGGTGCCGGAACCCGCTCATCTACCGTGCCGTGTCCAGCTGGTTCGTCGAGGTCACGAAGATCAAGGACCGGATGCTCGAGCTCAACGAGCAGATCAACTGGATCCCCGGGAACGTCAAGCACGGCCAGTTCGGGAAGTGGCTCGAGAACGCGCGCGACTGGTCCATCAGCCGCAACCGCTACTGGGGCTCGCCGATCCCCGTGTGGGTGTCCGACAACCCCGAGTACCCGCGCACCGACGTCTACGGCTCGCTCGCCGAGCTCGAGCGCGACTTCGGCCGCCTTCCGCTCAACCACGACGGCCAACCCGATCTGCACCGGCCGTTCATCGACGAGCTCACCCGACCCAACCCGGACGACCCCACAGGCCAGTCGACGATGCGCCGCGTCCCCGATGTGCTGGATGTCTGGTTCGACTCCGGCTCGATGCCGTACGCCCAGGTTCACTACCCGATGGAGAACCAGGACTGGTTCGAGACGCACAACCCCGGCGACTTCATCGTCGAGTACATCGGCCAGACACGCGGGTGGTTCTACACGCTCCACATCCTCGCGACGGCACTCTTCGACCGGCCGGCGTTCCGGAACGTCATCAGCCATGGGATCGTCCTCGGTTCTGACGGCCAGAAGATGTCCAAGAGCCTGCGCAACTACCCGGACGTCTCGGAGGTCCTCGACCGCGACGGTTCCGACGCGATGCGCTGGTTCCTCATGGCCAGCCCGATCCTGCGCGGCGGCAACCTCGTCGTCACCGAGCAGGGCATCCGCGACGGCGTGCGCCAGGTGATCCTGCCGCTGTGGAACGTGTACAGCTTCTTCACGCTGTACGCGAACGCCGCGCGCGGCGCGGGTGCCGCCCCGAACGGCTCCGTGGACGGCGGCTACGATGCGAAGCTCCGGTACGACGGCTACACCGACCCGCTGGACCGTTACCTGCTCGCCGAGACGGGCCGCCTCGTCTCGGGCATGCGCGGCCACCTCGACGCGTACGACATCTCCAACGCGTGCGATCTCCTTCGCGAATACCTCGAGATGCTCACGAACTGGTACGTCCGCCGGAGCCGCCAGCGCTTCTTCGACGAGGAGGCGGACGCGTTCGACGCGCTCTACACGGCTCTCGAGGCCGTGTGCCGGGTCGCGGCGCCGCTCCTGCCGCTCGTCGCGGAGGAGATGTGGCGCGGCCTCACGGGTGGGCGGTCGGTGCACCTGACCGACTGGCCCGACGCCGCGCTGTTCACGGACGAGCCAACGCTCGTCGAGCAGATGGACCGGACGCAGGCAATCTGCTCGGCTGGCTCCTCGCTCCGCAAGGCCGCGAAGCTCCGGGTGCGGCTCCCGCTCAAGGCGATGACCGTCGTCGTGCCCGCGGCCGGCTCGCTCGCCGGGTCGGAGGCAGTCATCGCCGACGAGCTGAACCTCAAGTCCGTGCGCCTGCTCGACGCAGACGAGGCCTCGCCCGAGGAGTTCGGCATCGAGCAGAAGCTCGTCGTCAACGCTCGGGCGGCCGGTCCACGGCTCGGCAAGGGCGTCCAGCAGGCCATCAAGGGCTCGAAGTCCGGCGACTGGTCTGTCGGCGAGGACGGCACGGTCACGGCTGGCGGCATCGCCCTCGAGCCGCACGAGTACACCCTCGAGACCATCGTCGCCTCCGAGAAGGCCGGCGCATCGAGCGCGGTCGCGATGCTCCCGGGCGGTGGGTTCGTGGTCCTCGACACCGAGGTCACGCCCGAGCTCGAGGCCGAGGGCCTGGCCCGCGACCTCGTGCGCGTGATCCAGCAGGCCCGGAAGGACGCCGACCTCAACGTGAGCGACCGGATCCGGACGAGCCTCACGGCGCGCCCGTCCATCATCGCCGCGGCCCTCGCCCACGCGGAACTGCTCAAGGGCGAGACGCTGAGCGTCGAACTCGAATTCCTCGAGGCGGAGGTCGATCCGACGGCGATCGTCGAGCGTGTCGAGACCGCGGCGGAAGGTGCACGATGACCGAGGCGACGAGCACCCCGACGACAGTCGACGAGGTCTACGCCGAGCTCCTCGGCCGCGCCCCCGAGAACAGGATGGAGCCGCGTCTGGCCCCACTGTTCCGGGCCATGGACGTGCTGGGCGAGCCGAACAAGGCGTTCCCCATCGTCCACATCACGGGCACGAACGGGAAGACGTCGACCGCCCGGATGATCGAGGCGGGCCTCCGGGCCCACGGCCTCAGGACCGGCCGGTACACGAGCCCGCACCTGAGCCGCGTCACCGAGCGCATCAGCATCGACGGCTCGCCGGTTCCCGATTCGACCTTCGTGCGGATCTGGAACGAGATCGCGCCCTACATCGCGATGGTGGACGCCGAGCTCGAGGCGGCGGGACAGCCGAGGCTCACGTACTTCGAGTGCGTGACGATCCTCGGGTTCGCCGTCTTCGCGGACGAGCCCGTCGACGTCGCCGTCATCGAGGTCGGCCTGGGCGGCATCACGGACGCGACCAACGTGGGCGACGGCGTCGTCTCCGTGGTGACCCCCATCTCTCTGGACCACACGGACCTGCTCGGTGACACCACTGAGGACATCGCCCGTGAGAAGGCCGGCATCATCAAGCCAGGCGGCTTCCTCGTGAGCGCGGCCCAGCCCGCCGACGCCGCGCAGGTCCTGCTCGAGAAGGCCCGCGAGGTCGGGGCCGAGTTCCGCTTCGAGGGCGTCGAGTTCGGCGTCGAGAGCCGCACCCTCGCCGTCGGCGGCCAGCTCGTGACGATCCAAGGCCTCGCCGGCAGGTACGACGACATCACCGTGCCCCTGCACGGGGCCCATCAGGCCGAGAACGCCGCCGTCGCCGTGGCCGCTCTGGAGGCCTTCCTCGGCGGCGGCCAGCGCGAGCTCGATCCCGACGTCCTCCGCCAGGGCTTTGCCACGGTGACGTCCCCCGGGCGTCTAGAGGTCGTCAAGTCCTCGCCGACGATCGTCGTCGACGCCGCGCACAATCCGGACGGCATCCGGGTGAGCGCCCAGGCGCTCGTCGAGGCGTTCGAGTTCAGCAGGCTCGTGGTCGTCCTCGGGGTGCTCCGCGAGAAGGACGCGGAGGAGATCCTCCGGGCCCTCGACGAGGAATTCCAGGAGCAGCAGACCGAATACGTCTTCACGCAGTCCGCCTCTCCCCGGGCGGTCCCGGCCGAGGAACTGGCGGACATCGCCCTCGACCTCGGCTTCGACGAGGACGCCGTCCACACTGAGCCCAAGCTCGACGAGGCGATCGCCTACGCCGTCGAACGGGCCGACGAGGTCGGGGACTACGCGGGCGGCGTGCTCATCACCGGATCGATCACGGTCGTGGGCGAGGCTCGGATCCTTCTGGGAAAGGAAGTGGACTGATGGCGCGCCTCACCAGGGCCCAGCGAGAGTGGCGTCCCGGGATGCCCCGCCAGCGGCGCTCCGTCCGGGTCCAGTTCGCGTCGATCGTGCTCCTCACCGAGGCCTTCGTCGCGTTCTTCGCGACGCTGGCTGTCCTCGGCCTGCATGCGAGCCAGTACGGAGGAGGAGGACTTGTCCTCGGCGCGGGCCTCGCCCTAGTGGCCGTCCTCATCCTCGCGTGCGCCGTCGTCAAGCGAGCGTGGGGCATGGCCCTCGGCTGGGTGCTCCAGCTCGTGCTCATTGCGCTCGGGTTCATCGAGCCCATGATGTTCTTCGTCGGCGCGCTCATGGCACTCGCCTGGTGGTATGCAATCCGCACCGGCGCGAGGCTCGACCGGGAGAACCTCCGGCGTGACCGCGAACAGGCCGAATGGGAGCGCACCCACCCCGAGGAGGGCGGCCCAGCCGGGTCCGGGGGAGAAGCCCAGACTCAGTAGACTGGCCTCGATCCAAGACCCCTCTACCTAGGAGCACCCGTGACCGCAGAGCGCACCCTTGTCCTCGTGAAGCCCGACGGCGTCTCCCGCGGCCTCGTCGGCGCCATCCTCGCCCGCGTCGAGGCCAAGGGCTACCGGCTCGTCGAACTCAAGCTGCTGGCCGCTACGCGGGAGCTGCTCGAGCAGCACTATGCCGAGCACGAGGGCAAGCCGTTCTACGAGCCGCTCCTCGAGTTCATGCTGAGCGGGCAGGTGGTCGCGGCCGTGTTCGAGGGCGAGCGGGTCATCGAGGGTTTCCGTTCTCTGGCGGGCGCGACCGATCCGACCACGGCCGCGCCCGGAACGATCCGCGGGGACTTCGGGCGCGACTGGGGCCTCAAGGTCCAGCAGAACCTCGTCCACGGCTCGGACTCGCCGGAATCCGCGGAGCGGGAGATCGCGATCTGGTTCGGCGCCTAGCCCCAATCGTTTCGGGTACAGCTAATCCGCTGTCCTGATCGTTTCGGGTACAGCTAATCCGCTGTCCGGATGGTTTCGGGTACAGCTAATCCACCCGGTTTGGGTCCCGCGTACGACGACGGGCGGTGGCTTCCGTCTGGGAGTCTCCGCCCGTCGTCGTGCTTCAGGCATTTCTCGATCCCACGATCAGCCTGGTCTCGTCCCTGTCGCCTGTGGCTCAAGAGCCGATCTCCCCAGGTTCCCCGCCGGTTTCCCCAACCCACCTGCCGGTTTCCCCAGAGTCTGGGGGGCGAGCCCCCGACACGCCGGCGTCAGGCGGCCGACACGCCGAACGGGACGGCTGAAGCTGGGGAGGTCGGCGCTGAAGCTGGGGAGGTCGGCGCCAGGCAGGTGGGGTGTTGGTGTACCCGAGACGGCGTGGGTGGGGTGTTGGTGTACCCGAGACGGAAGAGGTCGGGGCTAGATCGGTACTTCGCTACTTCGCTACTTCGGCACTTCGCTACATCGTGGAGTGCACGAACATCGGCAGGAAGCGGAAGAAGATCGACGCGGCCACGCCCACGTAGAGGATGACGACGATGATCCAGCCCCATTCGCCGAGCGTCTTCACGAGGCTCGCGGGTGCCTGGATGACTCCGTGCTGGAGGTTCCGGACCGTGGTCCAGACGAACATCGGGATCATCATGGCCCACACGATCATGCACAGCGGGCACAGGATTCCGATCGAGTAGAGCGCCTGGCTCCACAGCCAGACGACGAAAACGAACCCGAGCGTCACGCCGATCTGCAGGCAGACCCAGTACCACCGACGGAATTCGGCCCCGGCTAGGATTCCCAGCGCCGCCGTGGCCGTGATCGCGAACGCCACGATGCCGATGAACATGTTCGGGAAGCCGAAGAGGGAGCTCTGCCACGTGCTCATGACCTCCCCGCACGAGATCCAGGGATTCACGTCGCAGACGGTCACGAAGTTGGGGTTGGCAAGCTTCTGGAGCTTCTCGAGCACGAGTTCGCCCGATGCGAGCCACCCGACGATGCTCGTGATCAGGAGCAGCCACGCGAACGGCATCCTCTTCGTCATCGCGGGGCCGGCTTCGGCCGAGGTCGAAGTCACGGTCTGGGCGGAGGCGCGGGCCTGCGTCATGACGAGGGTTCCTTCCTGGGTGGCTTGCCCAGATTCTACGGCGCGGGTCTGACACCGAGCTGATTGGGGTCAGTGTGAGACAATGCAGTTGGCCGGACGCCGATCCACATTCGGTGGCCGGTCCGATGCACTGCCATGAAGACTGCCGGTCCAACGCCGGGCGCAGAGGCGATTCGCCTGCCTGCCGCCCGCTGGCCCCGGCGGCACCTTGTCGGCCTGACAGGCCGCGGGTCCCAGGGCAGCATCGGCTCGAGAGGTCGGCGACGCCGCAGCCGCTCGGGTACCAGAGACGACTTCGTCGGCGCCTGCGGGTGCCGGCACGTGGTGCCGTTCGGGCGCCGAATGTGGCGGCGTTGCGGGCGGCTTGTGGAGTACACAAATGGACATCGAACAGCAGGCCGCCGAGGGATCCGAACGTCCCAACGAAGAGGCTGCCCCCGCCGCCAGGACGCGTCGGGCGCCGCGCAGGGCGAAGGCACCCGCGGGCAGCCCGAGCGGGTCGCCCGAGCAGCCCGCCGAGGAAGCTCAGGGCGCCCAGGAAGCTCAGCCCGTCCAGGAAGCTCAGCCCGCCCAGGAACCCCAGGCCGGGCAGGCCGGGCAGGAGGCTCAGAACGACGCCGCCGGGCCGGACCGAGCGGTCGAGACCGCCGAGGCAGAGGCCCCCCAGAAGCCCAAGCGGGCTCCCCGCAGCCGCAAGAAGGCCGCACCGGCCGAGCTGCCGTCGGCCGAGGCGCCCTCCGAAGCCGGAGAAGCAGTAGCCCCGTCCGCCGCAGAATCGGCGATAGAGCAAGAGCAAGAGGACGTTCCGGCGGAGGCCCCCGCCGCACCGAAGTCACGCTCGCGCCGGGTCTCAGCCCGGGCGGCGGCAGCCCAAGCAGACTCGAAGTCGGCAGCGGCGACGCCCACGCTCCCGCTCCCGGACGACGGCGATCAGGGCGAAGAGCCGGGCAGCGGCTCGGGTTCGCGGGCGAAGAGCTCGGTGCGCGCGCGCCGTCGTGCTGTTGCTGCCGCCCAGGCGGGCCAGGTTGCAGTGGAGGAGTCGGAGACTCCGGACGGCGGCCCCGCGGCGGAGGCCGAGGCGGCAGCGTCAGAGCAGCCCGCGAGCGAAACCAGGCGCCCCTCCCGTCGCCGCGCCAGAGGGGCCGCCGCCGCGGCCCCGGCGGAGCCGACGGAGCCCGCGGGCGAAGAGCAGGCCGACTCGACTGAGACCCCAGGGGAATCAGCGGACCAGCCCGAACGCGAGCCTGAGGAGAGCGCCGTGGGTGCGCTTGCCGCGCTGTTCAGCGAGCCGCTCTCGCCGACGTCGATGATCTTCCAGGCCCCGGATCTCAGCATCGTCACGACGCGAGCGTCTGCGCCGTCCGTCCCGATCGACGACGACACCGAGGAAGACGAGGACGACGATTCGGCGGGCTCGCGTCGGCGTCGGCGCAACCGCGGCCGTCGCGGTCGCGGCCGCCTCGACGAGGGCTCGGAGGATACCGCCGAGGCCCCCGAGGAGTCAGACGACGAGCAGGAAGAGGTCATGTCCCGCCGCCGTCGCCGCCGCCGCCGCGGTGAGGCCGACCTCGAGCTTGAGGGCGGCTACGACGACGACCCGCCCAACACGGTCACCCGCGTCCGGGCGCCCCGGAGCCGGGCGGAGGTCACGAGCAACCGCGTCCAGAGCGTCAAGGGTTCAACCCGCCTCGAGGCGAAGAAGCAGCGCCGCCGGGAGTCCCGCGAGTCGGGCCGGCGCCGCCATGTCATCACGGAGGCCGAGTTCCTCGCCCGGCGCGAGTCGGTGGACCGCCAGATGGTTGTGCGGCAGAAGGAAGACCGCATCCAGATCGCGGTCCTCGAGGACGGCGTCCTTGCCGAGCACTTCGTGTCCAAGACGCAGCAGGATTCGCTCATCGGCAACGTGTACCTGGGCAAGGTGCAGAACGTCCTGCCGTCGATGGAGGCGGCGTTCGTCGACATCGGGCGCGGCCGGAACGCGGTGCTCTACGCGGGCGAGGTCAACTGGGACGCGGCGGGCCTCGAGGGCGCGCCGCGGCGAATCGAGAACGCGCTCAAGTCGGGCGATTCGGTGCTCGTCCAGGTCACGAAGGACCCGGTTGGGCACAAGGGCGCCCGCCTCACGAGCCAGATCTCGCTTCCCGGCCGGTACCTGGTCTACGTTCCCGGCGGCTCGATGACCGGCATCTCGCGCAAGCTGCCCGACGTCGAGCGCAACCGGCTCAAGCGGATCCTCAAGGACCGCCTCCCCGCCGACGCGGGCGTGATCGTGCGCACCGCCGCCGAGGGCGCGAGCGAGGAAGAGCTGACCCACGACATCAACCGGCTGCGCGCCCAGTGGGAGGCGATCCAGGGCCAGGCGACGTCGACCAAGGTCCTCGCACCCGAGCTCCTGTACGCGGAGCCGGACCTGACGATCAAGGTCGTGCGCGACGTCTTCAACGAGGACTTCTCGAAGCTCATCGTGAGCGGCGAGGAGGCGTGGGACACGATCGAGGCGTACGTCACCTACGTCGCGCCGGACCTCCTGGGCAGGCTCGAGAGGTACCAGGGCGAGGCCGACGTCTTCGCGGAGTGGCGCATCGACGAGCAGATCCACAAGGCGCTTGACCGGAAGGTCTTCCTGCCGTCGGGCGGTTCCCTCGTGATCGACCGCACCGAGGCGATGACCGTCATCGACGTCAACACCGGCAAGTTCACGGGCTCCGGGGGAAACCTCGAGGAGACCGTGACCAAGAACAACCTCGAGGCGGCGGAGGAGATCGTCCGGCAGCTGCGACTGCGGGACATCGGCGGGATCATCGTGATCGACTTCATCGACATGGTGCTCGAGTCGAACCGGGACCTCGTCCTGCGGCGCCTTGTCGAGTGCCTGGGCCGCGACCGTACGAAGCACCAGGTCGCCGAGGTGACGTCGCTGGGGCTCGTGCAGATGACCCGCAAGCGTATGGGCACAGGCCTGCTCGAGGTCTTCAGCGAGACGTGCGAGGTGTGCGGCGGGCGCGGGATCATCACGCATGAGGAGCCCGTCGAACGGGGTCGCACCCAGGGTTCGACGTCGGAGCACCAGCCGCTGCGCGGCGACGGCCAGCAGCCCGCTGCCCGGCCCGAGCGCCGCCGCCGGCGCGGCCGCGGCCCGCAGGACCAGCCGGAGACGGCACCGGCACCGGCGCATCAGCACCCGGTCGCCGAGGTCGACGACGCCGAGCGGCAGGCCAGGGCACAGGCGACGAGGGCGGCGCTCGCTGCGGTCGCTGCCGCGGCCCACGCCGCCCACGTGCAGGACGCCCCCCACGAGCAGGACAACGTGGAGAAGGCGCACCCCGAGGCCCACGAAGAGGCCCCGAAGCCTGCCGCGAAGCCGGATCTGCACCACGAGCCCACGCCGGAACCTCTGGCCGCCGCCGGCGGAGTCGTCCCGGTACTCACGATCGGCGGCGAGCGCATCGAGCTACCCGTCGGCGAGTCCGTTCCGGTCGCACCCCGGCCCGAGCCGACCCTCAGCCTCGACGCACTGAGCCACGCGTTCGACGAACTGACCGGCGAGCGGCACTCGGGTGAGGAACGCCATGGGCGCAAGCGCCGCAGTCGGGCTGCACAGAGCGGCCAGGGGTCGGCGGAGGTGACCCGCGTGGACGAGTCTGCGGGCGCCGTCGGCGGTCGCACGCGCACGTCGGCCGGACAGCCCGCGCCCGCCCCGGAGAAGCCCGAAGGCGACGGGCCCCTGATCCTTGGGGTCGGTGTACCCGCCTCGGAGCTCTGAGCCGCTGTGCGGCGCATACCCCGTGTCCTGAGCATCGCCGGCTCCGATCCCTCGGGCGGAGCCGGCATCCAGGCCGATCTGAAGAGCATCGCGGCGATGGGCGGCTACGGGATGGCGGCCATCACCGCGCTCACGGCCCAGAACACGCGCGGCGTCACCGGCGTCCACACGCCGCCGCCGGAGTTCCTGAGGGCGCAGCTTGACGCGGTGTCGTCGGACATCGCCGTCGACGCCGTCAAGATCGGCATGCTCTCGGACGCCGGGGTGATCCGCACGGTCGGCGAGTGGCTGGACGAGGTGCGGCCCGCCGTCGTCGTCCTCGACCCGGTGATGGTCGCGACGAGCGGGGACCGGCTCCTCGCGGACGACGCCGCGACCGCCCTGCGGGGGCTCCTCGCCAAGGCGGACCTCGTCACTCCGAACCTTCCCGAGCTCGGAGTGCTCCTCGACGAGCCGACGGCGGAGACCTGGCCGGCCGCGCTCGAGCAGGGGGAGCGGCTCTCGGAGCGCATCGGCGCCGTCGTCCTCGTGAAGGGCGGGCATCTCGGCGGCCCGGGCTGCCCGGATGCCCTGGTCGACGCGAGCGCGCCGGCAGGGCAGCGGGTCGTCGAAGTTGCGGGAACCAGGGTCGATACGCGAAATACCCATGGAACCGGCTGCTCGCTCTCTTCCGCCCTTGCGACCATGCAGGCGAGAACGGGGGACTGGGCCGCATCCCTTCGGGTGGTCAAGGAATGGCTGCTCGGCGCGCTTGCGGCCTCGGACGAGCTGGAGGTCGGCGGCGGCCACGGGCCAGTCCACCACTTCCACCACGCTGAGGGGACCGTGCCGCTCGCGGACGGCGAGTTCGCTGCACGGATGTGGGACGCGACGGCCAAGGTGCGGGCTGAGATCGACGCGCTGCCCTTCGTGGCGCAGCTCGATGCCGGTTCGCTCCCCGAAGCCCAGTTCGCGTACTACCTCGCCCAGGACGCGCAGTACCTCAACGGCTTCTCGAGGGCTCTCGCCCGCGCGAGCGCCCTCGCGCCGACCGAGGAGGAGCAGACCTTCTGGGCGAACTCCGCCCGGGTCTGCCTCGAGGTCGAGGCGGAGCTGCATCGTTCGTGGCTGTCCCATCATCCGCTTCCGTCCGGCGAGACGTCGGTCCGGGGCCCGGTGACGAAGGCGTACCTCGACCACCTCATCGCCGCCTCCGCGGTGGGGAGCTATGCCGTGCTCGCTGCGGCGGTGCTCCCGTGCTACTGGATCTACGCAGTGGTCGGCGAGGACCTCCACCGGCGGCATCTCCAGCGGACCCAAGCCGGAACGGCGTCGGGCGAGCACCCGTACGGGGCTTGGATCGAGACGTACGCCGACGAGGGGTTCGCCGAGGCGACGCGGCTCGCGATCAGCTTCGCCGACCGGGCCGGCCGAGCCGCTTCGGCGGGGGAGCGCGAGGCCATGATGGAGGCATTCGGGCAGTCGGTCGTGTATGAGCGGGACTTCTTCGACGCGCCGTCGAAGTTCGCGTGAGCCCGGCACCCCTCGCGGTGGGCTAAACTTGTACAGCGTGCTTCCGGCACGGGCTCCTCGGCAGGGCGATTCGGCTTGCTGAGGGCGCTCATTTGCGGCCGGGCGGAGGACTGGCGTAGTCTAGATCCTCGGTGCTGACGCCTACACTTGGGTTCTATTCCCAGGGAATCCCCTCGCGGGCTCACGGCAAGAAGCACAGTCGAGCGCTTCCAGGCCGCTGCAGGCAGCAGTGTGGGGCGCCGCGCGCAAGAGCTTTCAGTAATAACGTCGAGAGAAGTGAGTTCCCAGTGGTGTACGCGATTGTCCGCGCCGGCGGCCGCCAGGAGAAGGTTTCCGTCGGAGACTTCGTGACCCTCAACCGCGTGGCCGGCGGTGCCGGCAGCACCATCGAGCTGCCTGCCCTCCTGCTGGTCGACGGCGAGAAGGTCACGTCCGATTCCGCCGAGCTGGCCAAGGTCAAGGTCACGGCTGAGGTCCTCGAGGACCTCCGTGGCCCGAAGATCATCATCCAGAAGTACAAGAACAAGACGGGCTACAAGAAGCGCCAGGGCCACCGTCAGGACCTGACCAAGGTCAAGATCACCGGCATCACCGCCTGATCACGGTCCCCGCACTCCAGTAACCCAACCGACTCCAAGGTAGGCACAGCTCATGGCACACAAGAAGGGCGCAAGCTCCACCCGCAACGGCCGCGACTCGAACGCGCAGCGCCTCGGCGTCAAGCGCTTCGGCGGCCAGACCGTCAACGCCGGCGAGATCCTCGTGCGCCAGCGTGGCACGCACTTCCACCCGGGCAACGGCGTCGGCCGTGGCAAGGACGACACCCTCTTCGCCCTCGAGGCGGGCGCTGTGCAGTTCGGCACGCGTCGCGGCCGTCGGGTCGTGGACATCGTCGCCGCCCAGTAGTCTGGGGTGGCCCGGCTGAAGCCGGGACCGCAGTTTTATCACGGTGGAGCGGGCCAGTGGCCCGCTCCACCTGTTTTTTTGCTCATGCACCGCCCGGGAGGGCGGTCGCGGGACGCCGGGACCGGTGTGCCCCGCGAACTAGAATCGGGGGAGACCCCGGCGTAAGGAGAATGGCGTGGCGAGCTTCGTCGACCGCGTGGTGCTGCACGTCTCGGGTGGCCATGGGGGACATGGCTGCGTTTCCGTCAAGCGCGAGAAATTCAAGCCGCTCGGCGGTCCGGACGGCGGGAACGGCGGCAACGGCGGCGACGTCGTCCTGCGGGTCTCGTCCCAGACGACGACGCTGCTCGAGTACCACCATTCGCCGCACCGCCACGCCGAGAACGGCGGCCCGGGCATGGGCGACTGGCGCGCCGGCCACCGGGGCGAGACGCTCGTGCTGCCCGTTCCGGACGGCACCGTCGTCAAGTCGCGCGACGGCGCCGTCCTCGCCGACCTCGTGGGGGAGGGCGCGGAGTTCGTCGCTGCAGCGGGAGGCCAGGGCGGCCTCGGCAACGCGGCGCTCGCGACGTCGAAGCGGAAGGCTCCCGGCTTCGCTCTCCTCGGCATCGAGGGCGAGGAGCGGGACATCGTCCTCGAGCTCAAGTCCATCGCCGACGTCGCGCTCGTGGGCTTCCCCTCGGCCGGCAAGTCGAGCCTCATCGCGGCGATGTCCGCGGCACGGCCGAAGATCGCCGACTACCCGTTCACGACGCTCGTCCCCAACCTGGGCGTCGTCCAGGCCGGCGACGTCCGCTTCACCATCGCCGACGTTCCGGGCCTCATCGAGGGGGCGAGCGAGGGCCGCGGCCTCGGCCACGACTTCCTGCGGCACGTCGAGCGGTGCGCTGCCATCGTGCACGTCCTGGACTGCGGGACGCTCGAGCCCGACCGCAATCCGATCGACGACCTCGACGTCATCGAGGGCGAGCTCGCGAAGTACGACGTCGACATGAGCTTCGCGGGGCCCACCGGCGAGGTCGTCCCGCTCAACGAGCGGCCGCGGCTGGTGGCCCTCAACAAGGTGGACCTACCCGACGGGAAGGCCATGGCGGAGATCGTTCGGGCTGAGCTCGAGGGACGCGGCTACCGCGTCTTCGAGGTGTCCGCGACGAGCCACGAGGGCCTGCGCGCCCTCGGCTTCGCGATGGCCGAGATCGTCCAGCGGGCTCGCCAAGAGGTTGAGACCGCCCCTCCGAAGGTCACGCCCGCCGTCCTGCGCCCCCGCGCGGTCAACGAGAAGTCGTTCACGATCCGCAAGGAGGAGCGCAACCTCGAGCCGCTGTTCCGGATCCTCGGCGAGAAGCCGGAGCGCTGGGTCAAGCAGACCGACTTCACGAACGACGAGGCCGTCGGCTACCTGAGCGACCGGCTGAATCGGCTCGGTGTCGAGGACGAGCTCTTCAAGGCCGGCGCGCACGCCGGGGACACGGTCGTCGTCGGCGAGGACGATGCTGTGGTCTTCGACTGGGAGCCGACCATGTCGGCCGGCGCGGAGCTCCTTACCGGACCCCGCGGAACCGACCTGCGGCTCAGCGACTGGTCGCGCCCCACGCGCGCCCAGAAGCGCGACGAGTTCGAGGACCGCAAGTCCGCCAAGGCCGCGGCGCGCGAGGAACTCGAGGCCGAACGCCGCGCCGGGATCTGGACCGAGTCGAGCCGCCGTAGGGAGTGGGCGCCCGATCTGAATTCCGAGGAGAGCGATGACGACGGCGAGCTCTGACCTCGGCGTCCGCGGGCGGGAGTGGCTGCCCGAGGCGCGGCGGATCGTCGTCAAGGTCGGTTCGTCGTCGCTCACCACGGTCCGCGGCGGGATCTCCGAGCAGTCGCTCGCGGCGCTCGTCGACACGCTGGCGGAGAGGGCCAACGCCGGGACGGAGATCGTCCTTGTCTCGTCCGGCGCGATCGCGGCGGGCCTCGCACCCCTCGGACTCGGCAAGCGCCCGCGGGACCTGGCGACCCAGCAGGCCGCCGCAAGCGTAGGCCAGGGGCTGCTCATGGCCCGCTACACGCACGCTTTCGGCGCCCACGGCGTGACCGTGAGCCAGGTCCTGCTCACCGCGGACGACCTCGTGCGGCGCACCCAGTACAAGAACGCCCACCGGGCGCTCGAGAAGCTCCTGCACCTCGGCGTCGTGCCCGTCGTCAACGAGAACGACACCGTGGCGACCCACGAGATCCGCTTCGGCGACAACGACCGACTGGCGGCTCTCGTTGCCCACCTCGTCCACGCTGACGCGCTCGTGCTCCTCTCCGACGTCGACTCGGTCTACACGGGGCCCCCCGCCGAAGGCGGCGTGCGGATCCCGCACGTGCGTGGAGCGGAGGACCTCGACGGCGTGCGCATCGGGAGCACTGGCGCCGCGGGCGTCGGTACCGGCGGAATGGCCACGAAGGTCGAGGCCGCGAGCATCGCGGCAAGTTCCGGCATTCCCGCGCTGGTGACATCGACGGCGGCTGCGGCCCGTGCGCTGGCCGGCGAGGATGTCGGGACGTGGTTCAGCGTGAGCGGCCGGCGGAAGCCGGTGCGCCTCCTCTGGCTCGCCCACCTCGCCGCGACGAGGGGAACCCTGACGCTCGACGACGGCGCCGTCCGCGCCGTCGTGCAGCGGCACCGGTCGCTCCTGCCGGCAGGCATCACGGCCGTGGCAGGAGACTTCGAGGCAGGCGACCCGATCGAGATCGCCGACACCGCGGGGAACGTGGTGGCCCGTGGGCTCGTGAACTTCTCGGCCGACGAGCTGCCGGACATGCTCGGGCGCTCGACAAAGGAGCTGGGCCGCGCTCTCGGACCGGAGTACGAGCGCGTCGTCGTCCACACGGATGACCTCGTGATCGTCTAGCTCGTTAGACTTGAAGGCATGACTGACACCGTCGCCCATCACGAGACTGCCCCCGTCGCCGCGCAGGAAGCGGCCGCGCCGGCCGCGGGCCAGCCGGTCGACGTCGAGGCTGCGGTCCTCGCCGTCGGCGACCGGGCCCGCGTAGCGTCGCGCGCCGTCGGCCGTGCCAACCGCGCCCTGAAGGACGGCGCGCTCCACGCCATCGGGAGCGCGCTCAAGGACAATGAGTCGCGCATCCTCGCGGCGAACGAGAAGGACCTCGAGGCCGGCCGCGGGAACGGGACCTCGAAGGCGCTCCTCGACCGTCTCGCGCTCACGCCCGCCCGCATCGATGGGCTCGTCGCTGCGCTCGAGAACCTCGCAGGCCTGCCCGACCCGGTCGGCAACGTCGTCCGCGGTCAGACGCTCCCCAACGGGCTCCGGATGCGCCAGGTCAACGTCCCCATGGGCGTGGTGGCGGCGATCTACGAGGCGCGTCCGAACGTCACGGTGGACATCGCAGGTCTCGCCCTCAAGAGCGGAAACGCCGTCATCCTTCGCGGTGGAAGCGCCGCGGCGCACACCAACCGCGAGCTCGTGGACATCCTCCGGGACACCCTCGTCGAAGTCGGGCTCCCTGCTGACGCTGTCCAGACCGTCGACGAGTACGGCCGCGCCGGCGCGGACGTGCTCATGAGGGCGCGCGGGCGGGTCGACGTGCTCATCCCTCGCGGCGGGCGGGACCTGATCCAGAACGTCGTCCTCAATTCCACGGTCCCCGTGATCGAGACCGGCGAAGGCAATGTGCACATCTTCGTCGACGAGTCCGCCGACGAGGCGATGGCCGTTGATATCCTGCTCAACGCAAAGACCCAGCGCCCGAGCGTGTGCAATACGGTGGAGACGCTCCTCGTGCATTCGAAGAGCACTGTCCTCCCTGCGCTGGCCCGCGCCCTCGCCGAACGAGGGGTGCGCCTGCACGTGGACGGACGGTCGATGGATGCGCTGCCCGCCGGGGTCGAGGCCGTCGCGGCGACCGATGCGGACTGGGCTGCCGAGTACATGGACCTCGATCTCGCCGTCGCTACCGTGGACTCGATCGACGAGGCTCTCGAGCACATCCGCCGTTGGAGCACGGGTCACACCGAGGCGATCATCACGAACGACCTCCGCAACGCGGAGCGCTTCATCGCGGAGATCGACTCGGCCGCCGTCATCGTGAACGCCTCGACGCGCTTCACCGACGGCGGGGAGCTGGGGCTCGGTGCCGAAGTCGGCATCTCGACCCAGAAGCTGCACGCGCGGGGGCCGATGGGCCTCACCGAGCTCACGACCACGAAGTGGATCGTCCAGGGCGAGGGACAGATTCGGGCGTGAGCCGTTCCCGGCAGTCGCCGGGGTAGGATGATCGGAAGACTGATCGCTGTGACCAGGGGACTTCACAGACCACAGGACTTCATGGGATCACAAGGACTTCGCAAGGCTTGGAGGGGTAAAGATGCTGGCAACGCTCATGACCACCGCACTCACCGTGGGTGCAGAGGCCGCGGCGGATGAGAAGGCGCCGACCATCGCGCCGCCGTTCGTCATCGGCGTCACGCTCTTCGCCTTCTTCGTCGTCCTGCTCTTCGTGACCCTTTCGTATACCAACCTGGGCCGTCGGCATGAGCCCGAGGACGAGCACGCCGATCCTCACCGCCAGCACCCGAACAAGCACGACCGCCATCAGGGCGCCGCGAGCCACTGACCCCTTTGACGGAGCCAGCACAGGTGCCGGGAGGGCGGCGCATTCGCCTTGGAGTGATGGGTGGGACCTTCGACCCCATCCACCATGGGCACCTCGTCGCGGCGAGCGAGGTGGCGTCGAAGTTCGGCCTCGATGAGGTCGTCTTCGTGCCGACGGGCGAGCCGTGGCAGAAGTCGAGCCGCAGGGTAAGCCTCGCCGAGCACCGGTACCTCATGACAGTGATCGCCACCGCCTCGAACCCGCAGTTCACTGTGAGCCGCGTCGACATCGAGCGCCCCGGACCGACATACACCATCGACACGTTGCGGGACCTCAGGGCCGAGCGCCCCGAAGCGGACCTCTACTTCATCACGGGTGCGGACGCGATGGCGCAGATCGTGGGCTGGAAGGATGTTGACGAGCTCTGGACCCTCGCCCATTTCGTCGGCGTCACCCGTCCTGGGCACGAGCTTCCGGACCTCGGCCGGGCAGAGGTGAGCCTGCTCGAGGTGCCGGCCATGGCTATCTCCTCGACTGACTGCCGGGCACGGGTCGCGTCCCACGAGCCGGTCTGGTACCTCGTTCCGGACGGCGTCGTCCAGTACATCGCGAAGTACGGCCTCTACGTGGACGACTCGAATGCGAAGGCGACGCGGAATGACGGTGTGATCCACCTTGCTCCCGCCGAGACTCCTCTCCGCCGCGCAGGCGCCCCGGGAAGCGCGTCAGCGGCCTGGTGAATGAATCTATGAACAACGACGAGAAGCCCATCACGAGCCGACGCGAGCGACGGCTGGCCCAGGCGGCGCGAGGTGACCAGCCCCCCGCCCAGCTGACGCCTGCCCAAGCACGCGCCGAGGCCGAGGCGCGCGCGGAGGCCGAGGCCCGCGCAGCTGCGGAAGCCCGGGCCCGCGAGGCCCGCGCTGCTGCTGAAGCCCAGGCCCGCGAGGTTCGGGACCGCGAGGTTCGGGCCCGCGAGGTCCGGGATCGGGGAGCTCGAGGCGGGCAGGATGCCGCGAGCAGCGCTGATGCCGTCCGTTCGCGGCGCGCCCTCGACGCACCGCTCGATGCAGTCCGCAGCGAACGAAGCTCACAGGCCCGAGCACGGGATCGCGAGGCCCACCGGGTCATGCGCGAACTAGCCGAGAAGGAGCAGGCCGCGCGGTTCCCGAGCCGTCGGGAGATTCGGGAGCAGGGCCAGGACACTCCGCCGGTTCCCCGGGAGCGTCCGCAGACTGCCCAAAGGCCTGCGACGCCCCCACGGCCCTCGGCCGCACCACAGACACCTGCGTCCCCGCAGCCCCCGGTTTCTCCTCAGGGTCCGGTTTCTCCTCAGAGTCCGGCGTCGGCGGGGCCGGACTTTCCCGCCGGAAGTCTTCCCGTGGTGCCGCCCCAGGGCGGCGGGCAGCAGCGATCGGGTGGGGCGCCGTCGTCGTCCGTGCCCTTCCGCGAGCCCGCTCCGACCGCGCCGTTCAAGATCCCCCAGAACCCTGCAGGGGAGCCGGTGCTCGGGCCGGAGACCGGATCCTTCCGGCGGCTGAGCCACGAGCAGATCGCGGCGGCCCGCGATCTTCTCCGCGCCCAGGCCAAGACTGAAGCCGACGCGCGGTCCGGTCCTCGGGGGAGTGCCCCCGTGGATCCGGAGACCAGGAAGCAGCAGGTTGCCCAGGCCGAGCGCGAAGCGGTCCTGAGCCGACGCGCGCAAGCGCGGCAGCGCCTCGCGGAGGAGACCCGCCGGGAGACGGAGCCAACCCGCAGGACGGCGCCGACGTCGGCCAACAACCTCGCGATGGTGACGCCGCTCGAGTACGTCAAGGTTCCCGGGGTCCCTCACCCTGTCATGAAGCCGCCGTCGACACATCACGTGCCGGTGGTGACCGATCGGACTCCCCGTCAACGCGGAGCAGCCGGTACAGCTCCCCAGGAGGCGGCGCCGATCGCGGCGCAGTCCGCTCACGGGCTCGATCCCCTCGAGCCTCAGAAATCACGCGTCGATCGGGAGCGCATCCTGCTCCTCGGGATCGGCGCCATTGGCATCGTGGCCCTCATCGCGGCCGTTTTGATTGTGCTGCTCGGCAAGTAGCCGAGGGCATCAGGTACTTCACGACAAGGAGCTTCATTGAGCGCAGCCGAAACGGTTGTCGAGTCCGCAAAGGTGGCAGCGAAGGCCGCCGCGGACAAGCTGGCCGAGAACATCGTAGCCGTGGACGTGAGCGAACGCCTCGCCATCACCGACCTCTTCATCATCGCGTCCGCCTCGACCGAGCGTCAGGTCAATTCGATCGTGGACAACATCGAGGACGAGCTCATCAAGCTTGATCGCCGCCCGGTGCGGCGCGAGGGGCGCACCGAGGGGCGGTGGGTGCTTCTCGACTACGGTGACATGGTCATCCACGTGATGCACGACGAGGATCGTGCATTTTACGCCCTTGAGCGCCTGTGGAAGGACTGCCCGTCCGTGGACCTCGGGCTTCAGGAGCCGGGCGACGCCGCCGCCTCGGCAGCCGGCTGAGCCCGGCTGTGGGGGATCGGCGGCGGATCGTCTTCTGGCGGCACGGGCGCACCGACTGGAATGCGGCGGGACGCTTCCAGGGGCAGACTGACATCCCGCTCAACGACGACGGCGTGCGCCAGGCGACGCACGCCGCCCGGGTGCTTGCGGCCATGGGGCCGAGCGCGATCGTGAGCTCGGACCTCCAGCGGACACGGACGACGGCGGAGGCCCTCGCCATCGAGACGGGCCTGCCCGTCACGGTCGATCCCGGCCTGCGGGAGACGAATGCCGGCCGGTGGCAGGGGAAGACCTTCGCGGAGATCCGGCTTGACGACGCCAAGCAGCTCGAGCGCTGGGAGGACGGGGACGTGACCGTCGCGGCCGGCGGGGCTGAGACACGCCTCGACGTTGCGGCTCGCGCCCGCTCCGCGGTGGAGCGCGCCATCGGCGCCTTGGGGGAGTCCGGCACTCTGGTGGTGGTGAGCCACGGCGGCGCGATCCGCGTGGCACTTGCCGAACTCATGGGCCTTCCGCACGGGCTGTGGGGGGTTCTCTCGGGTCTCTCGAACTGCAATTGGTCGGTGCTTGAGGAGCGTTCGCCGGCGGCCGACGGCTCCCCGCGGTGGCGCCTCGGCGAGCACAATGCAGGCAGTCTCCTGGTGCCGGTCCCCATCGTCGAGGGCTGACGACGGCGGCCCACCGGATTTGTGCGGCGGTGGCCCCACAGCTAAGATGGACGAGTTGCTCCGGACGGGATGAGGGGATTCTTGGGTCCTCCGAAAGGTCCTGTCTGGTGCGAGTTCGGGGCTGTGGCGCAGCTGGTAGCGCACCTGCATGGCATGCAGGGGGTCAGGGGTTCGAATCCCCTCAGCTCCACGGGGGTATGGCGCAGTTGGTAGCGCGTCTGCATGGCATGCAGAAGGTCAGGGGTTCGAATCCCCTTACCTCCACTCTGAGAGGCCCGGAAACAAGCCAAAGTTTCCGGGGATGTTGAAAGGGCCGCGATTCCTGTTGAAAGGATCGCGGCCCTATCCGTTAAACTCGGCGCATGAACGCACGCATCGGGGGCTCTGCGGAAGACCCCAAGAGGTCCAAAGAACACCACTCGCCAGCCGAGACAGTCCAGGCGATCGCCAAAGTTGACCGCGGTGACCTCGTCAGGCACGTAGGCTTCACCGGACGGGCGACCGGAGTGACCGGGACCGTCTCGCGATTCACCGGCTCCGGGGTCTGGGTGACCCTCAAGGATGGTCGGCGCGAGTGCTGGCACCCGACCGACGTCCGCCGAGTGCGGAAGGCGGGGGCGAAATGAGGGGCATCTTGGGTGACATCGTCGACGGCATACGAGCCGTCTTCGAAGACATCATCGACGGAATCGGGATGCTCTAATGGCCGAGATTGAGAATCGGGCGCAGCCAGAGCCGGCCTGCCTCGAGCAGATACGGGAAGCCAACCGCGAGATCCTCCAGATCGGGCAGCGCTTCGATGCGGTCTACGGGCCATGGGTGCGCGAGACTAACGCAGAGCTACAGAACGGCATCCGGAACCTCTCGGCATGGTTGGAAGCAGTGAAGCGTGGCTAGCATCCGCGAGCACACCAAGGCGAACGGCGAGACGTCCTTCTACATCCTGTGGCGCGACTCGGACACTGGCAAGCAGTCGTCCATGAAGCGCTCGGTCAGGTCCGAGGCGGAAGAGCTCGTGCGCGTCATCGAGGCGAACGGGAACAGCCTCAACGCCGTCGAGCGCTTCTATGAGAAGACCATGGCCGATGGGCCCACCGTCGCCGCCCTCATAGACAAGCACATCCGCACCGTGACCGGTGCCGGCCCCTACATGGTGAAGCGCTACGGCGACTACCTGCGGCTGCACATCAAGACGCACGAGCTCGGCGGGTTCAAAGCCAAGGCTGTCACCCGCGATGACATGCGAGCATGGGTGAAGTGGATGGAAGGCCGCGGCAAGGCGCCGAAGACGATCTCGAACGTGTTCGGGCTGATCTCGTCCGCGTTCATCAACGCCGCGCATGACGGCGTCGTGGACCGCAACCCGTGCGCCGGGGTGAAGCTGCCCAAGGTCGTCAAGGGCGGCGCCGAGGACGAGGGTGAGATGACCCGCGAGGACTTCGACGCGATCCGTGCCGAGATCCACACGCACTTCCGGCCATTCCTGGACTTCCTGCTCGGCGCCGGCACGAGGTTCTCCGAGGCCACGGCGCTCACCGCGGCCGACTTCAAGCTCGACGCCACGACGCCCACCGTGCGGATCACCAAGGCTTGGAAGGAGAGCGACGACGGCTCGTGGTACATCGGACCGCCGAAGACCGAGAAGGGCTACCGGACGATCAGCCTAGCCCCGTCCACTGTGGCGTCGATCCGCCCACTGGTCGAAGCCGCGGGCAAGGGGCGTGTATTCCGCATGAAGCGCGGCGGTGTCATGACCCCCCAGGCGTTCTACAACCGGGCATGGTCCCTGCCGCGGAAGGCGGCCGGGCTCGAGAACAAGGTGACCGTCCACTCGATCCGCCACCTACACGCAGCGCTAATGCTCAGCGGCGGCATGGACATGTACGAACTCTCGCGCCGCATGGGCCACGAGGATATTCAGATCACCGTCAACCGTTACAGCCACCTGCTGCCCGACGCACACTTCCGGACAGCGCAGGCCGCGCAGCGGGCGCTCGAAGGCGACCCTCTGGCTGCCGAGGCGCGCACGCTCGAACCGACCGCCATCGAGGAAGCCGAGATCATCGACGACGGAGACGACGGCGAAGCGGCTTAGCGGCCTGTTTTAATCCGGCAACACCACTGCTACGCTGCTCCCCTACCACACATGCCTTGTGAATCTCTGGGGGAACCATGAAAGCTCTATCAATCCTTGCCGCCGCTGCTGTGCTCCTGACTGGCTGCGCAGCCCAGACCGCTGCCCCGGCCAATGACAGCCCAGTCGGCAGCCAGGAACCGACGATCGCCGTAAGCGAACCGTCCGGGCCGGGAACGTACGCGGTCCAGCTTGACGGCGCGGAGGTGTCTCTCGAGATCCCCGCGCAGGCAGATCCCGAGTCGGTTGCCGTGCTCAAGTTGCTGGGGGTGTCGGCTGGTTCGTGGGTGAAGGCGACGGTCGACAACCGCCAGGGGGAGCAGGGCGGCGGCGTCTCGGTGGTCGGCCTGTCCACCGCCGAGGGGAAGCGGGTCGAGTACGTGAGCCCCGACAGCCTCATTGATGGGATGGAAACGTCGAAGCTGTCCACCGAGGACTACAACCGAGTCATTCACTGGCAGAACGCGCAGAACGATGCCGGGTATGTCGAGGCGGGGGAGAAGGCCGTCGTGTACCTCGCGGCTCCTGAGGCTCTGCCCGAGTTCGTCCGCGTCGATGCAGCGAAGGGAACTGGGACGCAGGCTGTGAAGGCCACCAAACAGTAGTGCAGATCTAACTAGGGGGACCAGGCTATGGATTCAATGGATGGCGGGACTTGGCTTGATCGGGTGCGGAACAGGCTCGGGGTGGCTGGCATGACGGCGATCATCCTCGCTCTGGGGATCATCGCTTTCGGATTCATCCTCAGCGGCGGGGGCAAGACCCAGATCGAGCGGGCGGTTGCCGACTGCAACCTCACTACGCGGCAGGCTGGGGCATTGACCACTGGTGACTATGCCATGGTCAAGGACGGCGGCAAGACCCTCATCGTCCGCGTGAAAGACGGCTACGGTGATGTCACCTCGGATGCGATGGCCTGCACGATTAAGCGTCTCGAGATGAAG
This sequence comes from Sinomonas susongensis, assembly GCF_005877005.1. Classification (GTDB taxonomy): domain Bacteria; phylum Actinomycetota; class Actinomycetes; order Actinomycetales; family Micrococcaceae; genus Sinomonas; species Sinomonas susongensis. The sequence continues at coordinate 178,780 of NZ_SSNH01000004.1, forward strand.
GCCAGCACGGTACAGCGCATTGGCGATACCCGCGCCATCGACGGTACGCAGAGCGACGAGTGGGGCCACTACAGGGCCATATGGAGCTACCACCCGGTCAATGGGATGACACTCATTGTTGAAGAGAAGGGGTAGGGGCAAAAAAGAGCCGCCCCGGTGGGGGACCGGGGCGGCTAGGGGGATCATTCATTGGGGGACGAATGACGTGTGAAATCGTACCAGACGGAACAGTCTGTCTACTGGTGGTCGGTCCAGTTCGTGAGCCTGTCCCAATCCGAGAGGATCTTGCCGACCGCCTTGGGGTCGTAGATGACGGCATGGATCGGCATAGGATCCGTTTCGTCGATCTTTCGTGATGCGATCTCCTTCGCATCCTCTAGTGTCTCCGCCTCGATTGGCTGGGTGTGTTCTAGCCTGTGCTGTTCGGACTGTGCCCCATTGCGGAAGGTCATTGTCCACGGGAACTTCGACATGAGCAGACTCTAGGATGAGGGCTGGCTAATGGGCTAGACATGGGTGCTGCTCTTCGGCGCCGAGGCGGACGCTGTTTGACGCGAAGACCCTCAGTGGAGCCCGAAGGCTTGGTTCGGGTCGGCGCGCCCCTCGGCGGCCATCCAGAGCTCATCGGCCCGGACGGGGTGCACCCGAACGTCGCGGGCCAGAAAGCGCTCGCTGACGTGACCGACAGGCTCCTGCCGAGCCTGTCCTGAAAAACGAAAAGAGCGCCCCCACCCGGTGAAGGGTGGGGGCACTCAGCTAGGATTCGATTGCGCGCCGAGGGTCTGGCGCCATTGATTAGGGGGGACATAATGCGCCCGAAGCGCATCACTTTGATTTGGCTTGCCGCGCTCGCCGTCGTCACGCTCGCGCTCGTCGCTATGGCGCTCGTCAAGCCTTCGCTTGATGCCGTTGGGGCGAACACAGCCTCAGTGGCGCGGCAGATGCCGACGGCTACTCCGACGCCGAAGCAGCTCAAGGTCGCATTCATCGGCGATTCGTACACGGCCGGGGCGGGTGTGCTGCCCCAGGATGCATGGCCGTCGGTCCTCGCTGGCTCCCGTGGCTGGACGATCGTAAACCTTGCCCGGGGTGGGACAGGCTACGTGGCGGCTTGGGCCTCAGGTGGGCAGAAGGCTTGCGGTCAAGACGTGTGCCCGAACTACGTAGGCATGGTCCCGGCGGCCGTCGCCGCGGCGCCCGACGTCGTCATTGTCGCGGGCGGCCGGAACGACGGACAGAAGATGTCCTCGGAGTTGCAGCAGAACGTCTTGGCGACCTTCTCGGCGCTGCGCAAGGGGCTGCCGAATGCGAAGATCATTGCCCTCTCGCCGATCCTCGCAGCCGACGACAGCGCCTCGAGCTTCCCGGACTTGAAGCCTGTTGTCTCGGCGGCTGTGCAGGCCGTGGGCGGGACATACGTCGATCTCGGGGCTCCGCTCGGCGGACATCCGGAGCTCATCGGCCCTGATGGGGTGCACCCGAACACGGCCGGACAGAAAGCGCTGGCCGACGCCACCGATAAGCTCCTACCCAAACTCCCCTGACACGCGAAAAGGTGCCCCGACCAGGTGAAGGGTGGGGCACCTTTTGCATTCACTGAGACATGAGGTTCAGCAGCCTGCGGGCGATGGCGCGGTGCGCGTCAAGCGTTGGATGTGAGCCGTCGCTCTTGAGGTACAGGTCGCGGTTTCCGTCGCCGGTGGGGGCTGTGATGCGGCCCGATCCGTACAGGAAGTCCTTCATATCGATGAAGGTCCGCCCCTTGGCTAGGGTCCCTGCCTTCACCGCCGCGTTGTTAGCGCTGTAGCCGTTCAGTAGGGGGCCGATGACATACACCTTCGGGATGGAGGCGCACAGGTCGAGGGCGGCCTGCACCTCGGTCTGGACAGTGCCCGCACCGGACCCATCGTTGATCGAGCCGTAGAAGATGATCGCATCGGGATTCATGGCCGTCACCGCGGGGACGCGGTTGGCGAACTTGCCCGCGGTGGTCCAGCCAGTCCCTCCCACCCCGGCGAGGATAATGTCATCGAACCCGAGCGCACGCGCTAGGCGTGGCGCGAACGTCTCGCAGTTGCCCGCGCCCTGGTCGGGGAAGACATTCGAAGCGCCCGCGCCGTTGACATAGGAATCACCGATGATGGCGACCCTTCGCCCGTATCGGGCGGGTTTGCTGATGCTCTCCCCGGCCGGGACTCGGACGGCGTAGAAACCGAGACCGCCGCCTGTCCAGATGCGGATGGTTCGCGCTCTCTTCGTCGGAAACGTCAGCGTGGCCGTTGAGCCCGAACCAGCGAGGGTCGAGGGTGCGACCAGGAATGTGTCATCGACCAGACGGCCGTTCACCTCCACCAGGACTCCGTGGGCGTTGGCCGGTTCGAGCCCGTAGAAGCCGACGTCGACCTTGTCCACGCCGGCCGAGGTGGTGAAAGCGGCGACGACGGGCCAGCGCGCCGCCTGCGCGGCCCCATCTGGCTTGATCGAGCCATTGAGCGCGAGGTCTCCCTTCGCCCCGTTATTTGTCTCGAAGGTGCCCGAGAAGAAACGGAAGTTCGGATCGTTCTGCCCGTCCCATGTGGTGGTCTTGACGCCGGTCCCGCACACGCTCGGCCGGTACGCGACCGGGCTGTTCATGGAAGTCGTGTCATTTCCTGCGGCCCACGTCACCTGTGGCATGTCGTCGGCGCGGGGTTTCCCCGCCGTGTCGAAGGCGCGGGAGGTCTGCCACGAGAGGCGACCGTAGGTTGCTTCGAGGGCGCCCTGCGTCGCCGTGCCGGATCCCCTCACATTCGCGGCCGTATCCGCGTCGAGCGCCGCCTTCGTCTCGAACACACTGTTGAGTGCACCGCGGGTCGAACTGGCAGCATCGGTGACAGCCTGGGCCACGGCTGCATCGGTCGGGAGGACATTCCCGCCATCCTTTCCAGCAGGACCGGCAGGCAGGGTGAAGTTGAGCTTGTTGCCATCCAGTGTCACTACAGCGGAGGAACCGGGCGAACCCGTTGCTGTTGATGCCACACCGATGCCCTGCACGAACTCCTTCGCAGCTTTCGCGTCGTCGGCAAGCCCCTTGTAGGACGACGCGTAGACCGTGAGGCCGCCGCCGACCATCTTCACCTGAGAGGACGTCGTTACGAACGCGGGGACGAACGCCTCAGCGGTCGAGGTGAGCGGGTTCGGCAGCGGTAGCCCGTTGAGATCCTTGAGCGCGAGCGGAGTCACGCCACCCGCGTCTGCTGCGTCGTACACCGTGACCGACGCCTTCGCTGCGCGCTGGAGCGTGATCGGATCGACGACGAGCGCGGTATCAAACTGGTAGTCGGCCACTGGCGGCTGTCCTCCCTGGGGATAGGCGAGGCCCGCGGGTTTCGTGTCCCGCGGGCCTCGGCGGTTCAGTTCTTCGGATCGGTCGGCTGCGGTGCCAGCCACGGCAGGTAACGCTGCGTCCACGCCACCACGGCGGGCGACGCCATCACCCGGGCGATCCCGGCCGCCACACCGCCGACGGCGACGGACGCCGCGGTCAGCCAAGCGACGAACCCACCCGGCAGCGCGTTCCCGGCCACGCCGAGGAACGTTGACACGATCACTGGCACGAGGACGCCGAAGCCGACGGCGGCCGGGAGGATGACCTGCATGAACGTCCGCAGGGCGGCGCGCCCCGGGAACTGCGCCTGCGTCGAAGAGGTCTCCGCGACGTGGTCAGCCATTGGAGTCGGCCTTCGCGATCGTGACCGTGTAGTCGCCGAAGCTGGCCTTTACAGCGTCTTCGACGGTCTGCTTGAGGGTGGCGACGTCGACGTTCGCTCCCTTGGCGACGACGGCCATGAGCGCGTCGAGTTTCGCCCCGATCACAGCCGTGTTGCCCGTGGCACGGGAATCGGCCCACCCCGTGTCCGTGGCGACAGTCGTGGTCTTCCGGCCCGACGCCGGCACCTTGCCATCGAATCCGTACCACGGGAAGTCGCGGGTGAGGATCCGGTCGATGTAGGCGTTCTGTGCGGCTACTTCCACGGCGCTCTTGCCAGTGAAGATGTCTGCCTTGAACTGCGGGGATGCGATGTACGCGAGCTGTGCAGCCTGTTCCGGTGTCAAGTCGTCCTCCTGTTGTATGGGCTTGGTGTTGCTTGATTGCGGGGCCACCGCTGCCTGTGGCTTCGCGCCTCTGGCGATCGCGTCGATGCGGTTGACGTCATACGCCCCGGGGCACGTGGTCTGCGTCCAGTGCTTGTGCGGGTAGAGCGGGACATCGCCGTAGATCCCGCGCAGGTAGGCCACGAGCTCGCCGATCGTCTGGTAATCGGCGTCGGTGGCCCGAGGGTTGCACTCGATGCCGATGTTGGCGACGTTCGCGTTCCAGTCGCCGGCATGCCAAGCAATGTCGTCCGGGCTGACGATGCACGCCACCCGGCCCGCCTCGGCCACGTAGTGCGCCGACGTCGTGACCGACGAGTTCGGGTTGCAGAACCAGTCGATGATTCCCTCGAAGGTCTGCCCGACCGGATCGCCCCACCAATGGATTGTGATGCCGGTGACCTTGCGCGGCCCCGGAGTGAAGTTCTTCGCGTTGTACTGCGTGAGCATCTGGAAGGCCATGCGTGCTCCTAGATCTGCGGGTCGGTGAGGTCGGGGCGTGCTGTCGGGTGCTCGCGGCGCCAGTAGTAGAGCTGCTTGGAGATGATCGTGTAGAGGTTCCAAGCGATCGCCGCGGCGACGAGCGTGAGCACGACGTCCTTCACCCACTCGTCGAGCTCTCCGCCGACGAGCGCCTCGACAAGGAAGAACCCAGCCAGCAGGGCCAGCGAGCAGAACAGGATGAAGTACGCCTTCCCCGCCCGCGTCCGCCACCACGGGGCAACGATCGTGTACCCGCCGAGCACCGCAATGGTCAGTGTGAAGATGGTGAAGATCAGGATGCCCGTCATCATGGCTTGCCCCCTCCGAAGGTCCACTCGAGGCTTGGACCGAAATGGTTCGTCTTGCGGATCTGCCGCAGCTTCCCGGCGACGCTCAGCGCCTCTTCGTGCTGCGTGTGTGCCTGCTCGAGCTGCCGTTCGGCCTGCTCCTTGGCTTTCAGCGCCTCCACCTGAGCGGGAGGCGGCGTCTTGCGCTTCCGTCGCGGCCACATCATGAGTCCACCCCAGCTTTCTGCTGGATCTCGCCCATGACCTTCGCGACCGTAGCGCCCACCTCTTTGGTGAGGACGTTGATCGTGTCGGCCTGCTTCTCGATCGTGGCCTGCTTCGTCTCCGAGGACTCGCGCCAGTAGTCGGCGATCTTCTCCGCAGCCCGGACGCGCCCGATGGGGACGACGCGCTCGAAGAACAGCAGCAGCACCAGCAGGATGTACAGCCCGACCGGCGTGATGGTCTGGACCGACAGGATTGGGATTCCGTCGATCATGCGCACGTCCAATGAGCGGACGCCTGGAGGCGCGTCGGCTTCGCCATGCTCACACTGCCCGACAGTGCCGAGGCATCCACGCCGCCGTCGGACTTGAACCGCAGCAGCAGGGCCCCGAAGCCGTTGAACTCGTAGCTGCCAACGCAGGTGATGCTGTCGTTCGGCCGCCACCCTGCCGGGATGAGACCGGCGAGCAGCGGTGTCCACTTCGGCTGTGCGTCGACGTTGAACCCGCCGCCGCCGATCCTCGCCACGAGGAACCCGCAGGTGACGCTCTTCGTCCCGGCCGCATCCGTGTACCGGGTGAGGGTGACGTTGTACGCCCACGTGCTGTCAACTGTGCTCGCGTTGATGCGCTCGATGAGGCCGAGCTGGAACCACGTCGGAGTGTCGTTGTCGCCGAGTCGGCACACCCACGTGGTGCTTCCGATGTTGATGGTCGTGCCGATGCGGTTCATGAAGGTGCGGACCAGGTCGTCCTTGGCGACGAGGCCGCCGTTTCCGGCCCACACGCGCAGGTCGACGATCGCCGTGGGCGACGTGTAGCCCGCGGTCCACTGCACGAGTGCAAGCGGCTGGTCGTACACGACGCCGGGGAAGGTCTGCCTTCCGCTGCTGCCGGGCGCAGCCGCCGAGGCGGGGAGCTGCTTGTCAGTCGAGCCCTGCACGATCACGAACGTGCACGTGCCGCCGGGCGGCTGCCAGTCGCGGCGCATCGCCACGAGATCCCAGCGAACGGCCCCAGCGCCCGCGGGGAGCGCCGCCTGCGTGACCGACGCGATTGCATCCGAGACAGCGGTGACGCCGAACCCCCAGCCGGTTCCGGCCGCGATGTTCAGCTGGCCCGGGTTCGCGCCGGCGGTGACCTTCCAGTCACCGGCGCCGACCACGCCCATCTGAGTTGCCCAGTCGGAGACGCTGACCCCGAATTGCGGCTCGGTGATCGGGACACCGTCAAAGCCGCCGTAGCTGCTGATTGCCATGGGGTTATCCCTTCATGAGGTTGTTCACTGCGGCGCGGAGGCGTCCGATGTAGCGGGCGAGTGCCTTGTCCGTGCTCTCGTTGATGTCGCCGATGACAGGTGTCTGCGTCGGGCCCTCTGAGACGTTGAACGCGAGCGTGCACTCGCGCAGGACATCGGTGCGTTCCTGCCCGCCGATGTCCACGGTCACGAGGTCGCCGACGCGCACGCCGTATTCGCCGTACTGGAACATGCCGGACTCGGAGAGCTTCACTGAGAACCCGAACTTTGGGCCGTTGTCGGCGACGTCCTGCTGTGCGCGGGAGGTGAGGTCCGCGGTCGTGTCGACGTCGGTGGCGTCCTTGAACCGCTCGACACGCATCCCGTACTCGTCCTCGAGTGCCGTGTCGATGTACTGGGCGAACATGCGCTCCGTTCCCTCGCCTTTGCCGCCGGCGACCTCCCGGGTCGCTGTCGGGATTCCGAAGGTCCATGACGCCTCGGTGATCGTCCCGGCCTTCTCGGAGAGCTTGTGTGGGAAGGTGCGAGGTACGTAGACGTCGAGCACTCGCCCCGCCCCGGACTGGCGGACCGTGACCCCGAGCCCGGCCGCATCGAGCACGGGCAGGAGCTTCTCGGAGAGGCTATGGAACCGGAACGCGACCCCGCCTGGCACGACCGCGCCGCGACCGAGGTCCGGGGCCGCGGTGAGATTGAGGGCCCGTGCGGCGTTGGCGTTGAACACCGCTTTCAGGATCGTCTCGGCGGGGCCCGTGTAGGTCGCATACGCCGCTGCCGACTGGTCACTGATCGGCGACGTCGGAACCGGCCACCCGAAGATGTCGTCGAGCGCCTTGACGTCGTCGGCGATCTGCACAGTCAGCGTCGACGTCTTCGACGTCCCCGCCCAGTTGCCTCCCGTGACCACGCCTGACATGAGGAATTCGAAGCTGGGGTTCGGGCGGTACTTCGTCGGCCACGGCTTGTGGTGGATCACCACCCGTGCGCCCTTGTCCGTGAGCGCTCCGACCATGCGGTGATCCCCAGCGACGGTTATGGCCGCCGTCCCCCGCTGGTTGTGGCGCGGCGTGGCGCTGACCGACTGCGGGTTGCCGATGAAGCCCTTGAACCCGTACGCCTTGTCGTAGACGGCGATCTTGAACGGGTTAGGCATCCTGTCTCCTGCCCCACGCACGGAAGTACTTCGGCGTGTAGGTCGCGGTGATGAACCCCGTTCCGGCGATCGCCAGCGTCAGCGGCACCGCTGCTCCGGGCTGGATGGTCCCGAACTCGGCGCGGGTCAGACGGTCGGTCACGTCGACCCAGTCGAGGAATGCGGCCTGCACCTCCGGGTCGGTGTCGATCACGAGTACTTGCCCTGCGGCAGCTTGGATCGGTGCCACCACGGTCGCGTCCCCAACCCCGACCGTGACCGATGTGAACGGGCCATGCGCCTCCCACACGACGTGGGTTTCCACGTCGCCCGGGTTCGTTGCCTTCGCCGTCGCCAGGGTTGAGCCGGAAGAGACAGAGAACCCCGCCCCCGCGCTCGGAGGCAGGAACGCCCGCATGTCGGCCTGCGCCCACGTGCGGGACACCGGCTCGCCCTCCCAGTAGGGGTGGTCCGCCAGCAGCGTGATACCGTACTTCGCCCAGCCCCGGAACACGGCCTCGGGGTTAGCGTCGTCCACGTCCTTGAGCCTGAGCCCGAGGGAACGCGTCGACCCGTCCGGCGCCTCCACCGTCCACCGGCCCTCGAAGTCCGGGTGCAGGGACGACCAGAACGCGCTATCGCGGTCGATGAACCCCTGCGACCCCTCATCCGAGTACAGGTAGAGCGGCCAGAACGCCTCGCGGTCGTCCACCCGTGTCCCGCGGTGCCGCGATCCCGCCACGCCCGGAGGCGAGCTCGAATACCGCTCGAACTTCGGGAACGCCAGCCCACGCACACCCGGCATCAGGAACAGGCCCGAGCGGGGCGACGTCAGCGCCCACTCGGACCCGTCCCAGCCAGTCCACGACATCCGGAGCCCACGCCAGACCGGTGCCGCCGGCACAGGCGGAATGTACGGTGCCCCGTAGATGATCCCGCCCATTCAGCCACCAGCCCCGATCATGCGTAGATCCCTTCCATCGCGAGCGCGTCGCGCCGCCTGGTCTCCTGCCGGTCGAGCAGCTCGTCCGGGTCGAACCCGAACAGTCCGTTGAAGTTGTTCACGGTCTGCCCGCCGCCGGTCACGGCGCCGTCGAGCGCCGCGAGCTGCTGCCGGTTGAACACCCACTCGGGGGAGCCCGTACGGTTCAGCACCATCGAAAGCCCCTCCGGCAGCGCCCCGCCCTTGTCGCGGAACAGGTGCGGGATGCCCTCAGCTGACCCGGTCGAGTTGTCCGGCTTCTTCCCGCCGAAGATCCCCTCGATGAAGTCCGAGACGCCTTGGACGATGTTCTTCGCCACCCCGCCGATCAGGTCGACGACGAAACCGCCCTGCGGGAACGCCGACTTGAACTGGCCCATGAGCCCGTCGATGATTGCCGCGACCGGGTTGAACCCGCCGCCACTGCCGCCGCCGGCCTCGCCGCCGCCTGTGAGGTACGGGGTCGGGTCGGTGTAGTTCGGCCAGCCCCCGTGCAGCACCATGTAGTGAAGGTGCGGCCCGGTCGCCATGCCGGTCTGCCCGACGTACCCGACGGTCTGCCCCGCCCGGACCATGTCGCCGACGTGGGCCGCGAACCGGGACTGGTGCGCGTACCACGTCTGGAGCCCGTTCGGGTGGTCGATGTGCATCTCGTTTCCGCCCATGTTGTTAGCGCCCCACCCGGCGAACGACACGCGCCCCGGACCCGCCGCGTGGATCGGCGTACCCTCCGGCGCGGCCATGTCGAGGCCGTTGTGCGCGTCGCCCTTGTACCCCTGAGCGAGCGCCCAATGGTCGAGCGGGGACACGAGCCCACCGGCCGCGTACCCGTTGAGCGCCGACGCGAGCGCGTACAGGTTGCTCACGCCCGCCTTGGCGGTCTGAGCCTTCGTGAACACGAACTCGCCAGCATGCACGATGCCCGCCGGCTGGTACTTGTCCCCGTCCCCGGTGTACCCGCCGCCAGCGAATCCGGGAGGCAGGTCGATCAGGCCCAGCTTCTTCGTCCCGAGGAACCCGGCCACGTCATTGAACGCGTGGATCAGGCCGTCATTGAGGACGGTCTGCACGACGAACTTGATCGGCGCCTTGACGAGATCCTGGATTCCCTTCCAGATGTCGCCTATGAGCTTCTTGCCCTGCTCGAACGCGTCCGGGATCCGGTGCTGGACGACGTCGGAGATCGTGTCGAACACGGGTTTGATGACGTTCTTCCAAACCCAGTCGATCGCAGCGCCGATCCCGTCGAACGCTGGCTTGATCGCATTGACGTACAGCCAGTTGAAGACCGCGCCGACGGCGTTGATCGTGTTCTGGACCGCTTGGAATACCGGAAGGATGACGTTCTGCCACACCCAGTTGATCGCGTTCCCGATCGCATCGAAGACGGGCTTCACGACGTTCGCGTAAAGCCAATTGAAGATGCCCGGGAGGATCGTGCCGAACCACATGTTCCACGCCGTCACGACGGGATTGATCACATTGTCCGAGACCCACTTGATCGCGTTCCCGATGGCGTCGAAGACCGGCTTGATGACGTTGGTCTGGAACCACGTGAACATCGCGGGGAGGACGACACCGAACCAGATGTTCCACGCGTCGACGACTGGCTTGATGACGTTGTCCGAGACCCACGAGATCGCCGCACCGACAGCGTCGAACACCGGCTTGACGACCGAATCATGGAACCACGTGAACACCGCCGCGAGCGTGTCCCGGATGAACCCGACCACCGCATTGAAGGTCGGCATCGCAAGGTTGTTCCACCACCACGCAATGGCCGCCCCGATGAGCTGGAACACCGGGTCGAGGATGTCGTTGTACAGCCATGAGAACCAGCCACCGACAGCCTGCACTGCCGCGATGACGGCATTGAGGATCGGCGATGTGATGTTGTTCCACCACCAGTCGAAAACCGCAGCGATGCCGTTGAAGACAGGCTCGATCACGGCCGTCTGCAGCCACGTGAAGAACCCGCCGACCTCGTTGACGCCGGTACCGACACCCTCGAACATCGGCTTGATCACGCTGTTGTAGGCCCAGTCGATGGCCGCGCCGATCGCGTCCCACACGGGCTTGATGACGCTCTCGTAGAGCCACGTGAAGGCGTCGCCGACCCACTTGACCGCCGCCTGGAACGCCGGGACCAGCGTGCCCGTGAACCAGTCGCCCACAGCCCGGATCGAGTCCTGGATGAACTGCCAGACGTTCGCGACGATCTGCTTGCCGAGCTCGGTCTGCGTGAAGAACCACACCAGCCCCGCCACGAGAGCGGAGATGAGCATGATGATCTTCCCGACCGGATTGTTGTTCATCGCCATGTTGAGCGCCCACTGCGCCGCCGCCGCGATGCCCTGCGCCCGGGCGAGGCCGATGAACCACAGCGTGCCCTGCACCAGTGTCGAGAGGAAGCCGCTGCCCGTGAGGAACGACTGCGCCGCGGCCAGCGCCCATGCCTTGGTCGCAGCGACGGCGAGCGCGGCCTGATAGGCGGTGTACGCGCCGACGATGGCCGCGAGCGCTGTCGTGACAGTGTCGGCGCCGCCAGGAATGTTGTTTATCGCGGAGGCGATACCGTCGATGAGGGGCCCGACGATCTTGAGCGTGGTGTCGAGCAGTGTGACGGCCGCCGGGAGAAGCGTCGCCGTCAGATCCGCGAGGACCGGTGCCATCTTGTCGAGGACGTCGGCCACCAGCGGCGCGAGCGCTGCGACCAGATCCGCTGCCACCGGGGCGGCCGTCGTGAGCGCGTCGGCGAGACCCGAGATGAGCTGCACGACAGACGGCAGGACAGCGATCAGGACACCCGACACCGCCGCAACGAGAGAGTTCATCGCAAACGCCACCTCGGGAAGGGACGACGCGAGCGCGCCGGCCACCACGGAGCCGAGGCCAGCCAGGGCACCGACGATCGTCGGCAGGACCGGAGCGAGCGCCTCGAATGCGAGGTGGATCGGAGACAGCGCATCCCACATGGACGCCAGCCCGGGAAGGATCGGCCCGATCGCCTCGCCAATGCCCGAGATCAAGGGGCCGATGCCGTTGAAAGCGTCACGGGCGATCTGCCCCGTGCGCTCGAGGAACGCCACCATGCCCGAGGACTGGATCTGCGCGTCGGCGTTCTGCCAGCCGCCCAGGAATGCGTCGAGCGCGCCCCCGACGTCGCGCCTGAGCCCGGTCACCATCTTGTCGACGAACGGGCCGACCTTCGCCGTCGCGGCGTCGAGCCCGGAAGTGATCTTGTTGAACACTGGCCCGATCAGCGGGAAGACGTCTTTCAGCAGCGCAGCGCCGAAGCGGGACAGTGCCGCGCCCATGTTCTTGAACGCGCCCACGGTCGTGTTGCCCGACGCGAGCGCCGCGCCGCCGAGGTTCTCCTTCATGGCGGCGTTGAAGTTCTCGAAGTCGACCTTGCCCTTCGACACCATGTCGGAGGCAGCCTGGGCCGTGATCCCGTAGTGCTTGGCGAGGAACTGGAGCACCGGCACACCGCGGGCCTGCAACTGCATCAGGTCGTCGCCCTGCAGCTTCCCACGGGCCGCGACCGACCCGAAGATCAGGCCCATGTCGGACATCGACGCCCCGGCGATCGTCGCCGTGTCCGCGACCGTCTTGAGGACGCCCTCGAGCTGCGCCCCCGGCTTGATGCCGGACGCGACGGCCGACGCAGCCACCGTGGCAGCCTCGTCGAGGCCGAACGCCGTCCCCTTCACCGAGGCGAGCGCGTTGTCCATGATCGCCTTCACGTCCCCGGCAGAGTTGCCGAGGCCGATCAGCTTCGCCTGCGCCTGCTCGATCGCAGACATGCGACCGAAGCCCTTCACGATCGCGGTCCCGAGAACCCCGGTGATCGCGGCGCCCGCCGCGACCGCACCAGCCTTGAGCGTCTTCGACAGGGCCGCGCCCATCTTCGAACCAGCAGACTTGCCCGCGCTCTCGCCCGCCGCGTCCGCCGAGCCCGTGAGCTCCTTGGAGATCGCCTTCTGCGCCCCGTCGAAGCTCGGACGGACGAGGATCTCTGCGACGCCGACGACAGGCACGGGGCCTCCTATGTTCAGATGTCTTCCGGGTCGAACCCGAACTGCTGCACGAACCCCTCGGCCCAGTCGCGCTCGGCCGCTTCGATTGCCTTGTCGATTGCCGTGCGCGGCCCCGGGAAGGTTGGGATCTCTGGGGCCTTGTTGCCGGTCTGCACGACGGCCGCCTGGTATATCCCGTCGAGCCGCTGGATGACCTCGCGTAGCAGCACGGCGTGAAGGTCGAATTCAGACACTCTCGGCGCCCACGCGGGCTTCGCCTCGTCGGCCTCCTGCATCCGCAGGGATGCGAGGTGCGCTGCGGTCTCCGGGTCATCCGCTATGGCCTCGTTGAGCCGGCACGCGGCGGGCAGCATGTCGATCAGCTCGAGCAACGCCACCCACCGCCTGCCCGCGTACCATTCCGCGAGATCCACGCCGTACTCCCGGAAAAGGTCGGCGCGGATCTGCGGACGGTATCGGCGGATCAGCTCTCGGAGGCGTTGCCTTCCCCCGGCTTGCCGATCGTCCCCTCGTAGTAGGCCATGACCCGCTGCACGATAGCCATGTGCACGCGCAGCGGGATCTTCGCCGCCTTGTACGCCTCGAAGTCGGCCTCAGAGAGCCACTTCTCGAGGAACCGGAAGTCGCCGCCAGAGCGGATGTCGTCGAGGAATGCGTCGGCCTCGTCTGCGGGCATGTCGAAGATGTCCGGGAAGGTGACGCGCTTGCCGCCCTTGAGCGCGAGGACGAACGGCTCGGGCTTGGATACCTCCGCTTCGAGGGAAGCGAGGGTCAGGTTGATGTTCGGCTTGTCGTTAGCCATGGTGATTCCTCCGGGTGTTGAGGTTGGTTACTTGGTGGTGGGCTTGGCGTTCTCGGCGTCGGCCTCGCGCACCGCAGCCGTCTTGGCGCGGTGCTCGGTGAACCCGTCGCGGCGAAGCTCGGCGGCCTCGCGGGGGACGGACGTCTCGATGGTGAGGCCGTCCTTGTTCGTGAACCTTGGCATTGGCACTCCTTGGGGATTCCGGGTGTGGATGGAATGCAGTGCGCGCCGCCACACCCGGAGGGCGGCGCGCACCGCAGCTTTGAAGGGGTCAGGCCCCGGCTGTGAAGCCGAGCGCCGTCTTGGCGGCAAGAGCGCCAGTGCCGCCGATGTAGTGGCGGACAGGCGTACCGATCTCGTCGTCTGTGAAGACGTCGAACGTGTACGCCTGCTGCACCGGGTCGCCCGTGCCCCACTTCTGGGAATCGGTCGAGGCAAGCTTCGCGACGCCGTAGCCGCGGCCCAGGATCCAGTTGTTCGCCGCCGGGCCGTCAGAGCCGATCACCAGCAGTCGGTACTCCTGCCCGACGGGAAGGTCAGGCTCGTCGAACACGACCTCGCCTGTCGTCGCCGACTGCGTGACGGCCGACAGGTCGGTGCCGTATGTCAGCTCGAGCATGTGCTTACGGCCGGTCTCCAGCGCGGTCATCTTGATCTGCCGCGTGACCTCGGTGATGTCCGAACGGACGGGGGAGGCGTACCCCAGCGCGGAGACATCCTCCTTCTTCACGTCGCGAGAAAATTCGTACCCATCCGGGGTGACGATGCCGACCGGAAGGTAGCCGGCTGCCTTGAGGTCGATGAGCGTCCCACCAGCCTCGAAGAGGGTTGCGGGGAGCTCAACCGACGTCGGAGCGATAAACGCGAGAGCCTTCTGGATCTTGCGGATGAGGTTCCGGTTGTCCGAATCCTGCTGCAGTGTGGCGAAAGTAGGCATGGCAATGAACCCCTTTCAGGGCGGAAGTGGTGGTTTTCTCTCGGACCCCGAGCGGGGCTAAAGGACAGGCCGCGACGTGACGAGGAACGTCGCCACAGCCTTGTTGAGGGTGTCGGACGGGTACGGCACGTCGGCCGGGACTTGGTCCTGCTCGATGCTGTCGAGGAACCCGGACGGGGTTTCGATGTCGTTCCCGATGATCGATGCGCTGATCGATTCGAGCGTGTCGACGGCCTGCTGGCCCGGCGCGTAGAGCTCGACGGTCGCCCGGTCCACCCGGTCGACGAACCCACGGTTCCCGCCGCCTGTGTAGATCAGCGCCACCGGGAACGGGCCTGCGAGCGTCCCGTAGTCGTCGGCCGGCAACTGGTACACCGCCCGGACAGGCTTGCCGAGGTGGTTCGCCCCGTCGATCAGGTCGAACAGGCAGTCGCGGACATCAGGGAAGACGATGGCTTCGATCACTAGCGATGCCTCCGATTCCAGTTGTCCGCCTGCTTCTGCGTCGCCATCCGGGTCGAGCCGTCCCGCCGCGTGTAGACCACGAGGCTGGCCGCCACCGCGCCGCGGGCACTCATACCCGCCAGCACATTCAGCAGCACCGTGTCCCGCACGTCACGCCAGTCGCGGCGCGCCTCCCACACGACAGCACCGTGTCGGCGCTCATTCGCCCACCCGGCCGTGACCGTCTCCGGCGCGAAGCCGTAGTCGCCCTTGCCAGTCCGGTTCGCCTCCGAAGCCATCGCCTGAGCGGCGTCGAGCGTTGCATCACCGATCGCGGAAGAGGTGCCGATCTGACGGAGCCCTGAATCGTCCGCGAGATACACCCGCGACATCCTCCGAAGCCCCATCAAGCACGCTCCAATCCGACTTCCCAGCCGTGCGGCCACTCGCCCGGGCGGCCAGTCACCGACCACGTGCCGGCCATCCGGGCACCCTCGGGCACCTTGATCCGGTCGGACGCCAGGAACACCAGCCCCGGATCCGGATCGTGGTACAGCACCGCCGACGAGTCGAACCCGTTCGTGCGATCCAGCGGCTCGGCCGTGCCACGCGGGGCCAGAAGGCAGTCAGTCACAGGGATCTCCTGGACCGGGAGCGGATTGCCCTTAGCGTCCCGACCGCCTCCGCGCAGCACGACGATGTCGGTGCGCCACGACTTCGGGAACCGTGAGACAGCCATCAGGCGCCCTCGTAGATCGGAGCCCCGGCGATGTCCGCACCGCACGAGCAGTACGTCGCACCGAAGTTGATCGAACACCAAGGAAGGTGCTGCACCGTGTACAGGGAGCCGACCTGAGCACCGAATGCCTTCTGCGTGCCGTCCCCGAGCGCCTTGCGCTCAGCCTTCGTCAGGTAGAAGTCGCCCGAAGGATTGACCGGCGTCATGGTCTGCGAGAACGGGCCGGCCGCCTGCTGGATGCTGGAGTAGCCAGCCTCAGCACCAGGGACCGGCATCGCCCGGCGGACGACGGCGCACACGATCCGCCGCCGCGTCGCCTCAGCAGCCATAGCCGCGTTCGGCACCGTGTCGAGGATGAACTGCGAAGCGTCCTCCAGCAGCACCGTCGCGTGATCGTCGGCCCCGGCCGGGAAGTCGGGCCACCGCTGCTTGAGCTCGTCCAGTGTTGCGAATGGGAACGGCGTCACCTCAGCCATGGCCCGACCTCCTTACTCAGACTTGCTCGACTTGTGCCGCGCCGGCTTCTCAGCCTTGTCTGCGTCTACCCACTCGCCTGCGGCCCCCGAATCAGCCAGAGCCGCAGCCGTGGTGTCGTCGACATTCACGATGACTCCCGTCAGCGTGCTGCGCAGGCGGGGCATCAGGCGACCTTGTCCTCGACGACGGCGAAGCGGTCGGCGAAGACGTACCAGCCGAAGACCACCTCGAGGCGCAGTGCGATTTGGTTCTTGCGCTTGAGGTCGCCCTGGCCGTCCGGGTCACCGAAGCGGATCAGCTCGACGGGGAGCTGACGCTGCACGCCCCAGCGGATGCCGTTCTGGAAGTCGCCCACGATGGCGCGGACCTTCGTGTCGGTGGCCTCGGGGGTGCCGGCGACGGTGTTGCCCTGCGCGGCGTTGATGCCGAGGATCGATGTCACGTCGGTGCCGAACCCGAGGTTCGGGTACCGCTGCACACCCGAGGGGGAGCCGTCGGCGTTCTTCGTCTGGAGGTTCGCGAGCGCCCACGCGAACCGCGGGTCGATCGCTACACCGTTGACGCCCCACGAGGTGTCGGCGTTGAGCAGCAGGCCGACGGCGGTGCGGAGGTCCGCGTCAGCGTCGGCCGTGGCGATCTCGACACGCTTCGTGGTCGAGGTGAGGTAGTTGTCCCACCCCGCGATCGTCGCGCCCGTGAGCGGGTTGATGCGGTGGTAGAGGCCGAGGTCCAGGGCGCGGGAGAGCGCGACCTGCCCGGCGCCGGCGAGCTGGTTGAGGACGTTCAGCTGGTAGTCCTCGTCAGCCCACTGGACTTCCTCGTTGAACCGCATGGTGACCTGGGCCTTGTGCGGCTTGCCCGTGACGGAGTCGAAGCCGCCCGTGGTCGAGCCCTTGTCGGCGCCCTCCCCAACGAACTCCGCCTTCGGGAAGTCGTTGAAGACGATGTAATCGGTCTCGCCGAAGCGCTGCGGCTCGGAGCCCGAGAGCTTGGCGACGGTGGACAGGGTCTGCGTCTTCTGGATCATGCCGTCCGCGATGTTGCGGGGCAGCAGAACCTTGGCATCGGTGGAGCTGAAAACAGCCATGATGGTGCCTTTCGGTTAGTTGCTGTTGCCGAACAGCTTCCGAGCGGCCTCGCGCTCTTCGCTGGCGGTCACGTGGTTTGGGGTCCGTTCCTGATTCGGGATTATCGGCGCGGCTGGCTTGAGCAGCTCGGCGAGCGCATCAGCGTGCGCCTCGAGCTCTTCCTTCGTGGTGCCGCGAAGGGCAGATGCCGGAACGCCCTTCGCCTTCGCCACGTCAGCGACAAGCTTGGCCTGCGCCTTCTCGGCCTCGAAGGTCTGCACCTTCCCGGCCAGAGTTTCGTTCTCAGCCTTGAGAGCGTCGAACTGCTCGGCCTTGGCCTTGAACCCGTCGAACCCCTCAAACTTCTTGCGCTCCCGAGCGACACGCTCCTGAATGATCCGGTCAAACTCTTCCTGCGAGGCAGGCGGCTTGAACTGATCGGACGGCGTCGGGTTCGCTTCTCCCGCTCCTGCGGTGCCTGCGCTTGGATCGGCCTCCATGACGGCATCGCCGAAAGTGAGGCGATGGAAGTCGAGAAGCTTCTGAATGCCACCGGGGGCGGCGATGTCGATTCCATGCAGCAGTTTCTTGGGCATCGTCGATGCACCCTTTCCGTTTGGCCCCGTCGGGCATTGGGTGGACCGCGCTACGGGCGCGTACCGCTTCGCGGGAGAAAGCCGCGGAAGATCAGTGAGAGTGGCCGTCTGTGAGGTGATCCGGGTAGAGCTCGCGCATTTTGGCCGCGATGTCTGTCATGTCTCCGGACTGCGCTGCGCTGCGGGCCGCCTGGTACATCTCGTAGTAGTTATCCGGCAGGTAACCGGGCGGGTAATCGGACGCCTTCGCGATCCTCACCGGCTGGCAGTCACAGTCACCGTGGTAACGGTGGCCGTAGCCGCCCGCTGACGCCTTGGAGTGGTAGACGGCATCGCGGGAGGCCAGAGTGAGGCACCACGCGCACGTTTTGGCGCCGGTGGGCACGCGAGCCCATCGGACGCCCTCACGCTTCGCGTTCGCCGCGATCGTGTCCCGCCCTGGCTGCTTCACGTACTTGTCAGCAGCCACCAGCAGCGAGCCGAGCATCGCGCCGGGCTCGGGCGTCCAGAGCTGCGCAGCGAGGAAGCGCACCTTCGCCTCGACAGCCGCGCCCGGGACCGTCTGGGCCGGAATCGCCGTGAACCTCCCGACGGCACCGGAGCTGGCCCGCATTTCCTCGTACCAGTCGGCCGCCACCGAAGCGGCAACCGACCCGTACTGGTCCGTGAGCGCCGGGAGGAACTGCAGCAGCGCGTCCCGGGCCGCCTCGGGCTTGGTCACGTCCAGCGAGAGGAAGAAATCCTCCAGCACGCCCTTGACGAGCTTCGCGAGCTCGGCGTTGGCCTGCCGGTACGCCTCGAGGTCAGGCGCCGCCATTAGGTGTCACCACCGGAGCCGCCTGCCGGGCCTGCGCCGACGCGACGAGCGCCTGGATCGCGCTCCCTGACTGCGCCCGCTGCTGCTCAGCGGTGATCCGCTCGATCTGATCTTCGTCGAAGACCGTCTCGAGCAGCACCGGCGAGCTCGCCAGATCCGGGTTGGCTTCGCTGAGCTTCACGTACGCGTCAGCGTTCGCCGACGTCGACCGGAACTCAGGGTCGGAGAACACCGCAGACAGGCGCCACGCGTCCGCCGGCGGCTCGGTCAGCCCATCCCGGACCATGACAGCCAACTGGGCGACATTCTTCACCGCAGCGGCGAGCACGTACTTGTTCTGGTACGTCACATCGATCAGCAGGTCATGCTCGGCGGCGCGGATCGCCTCGGCCGACGCCGGCTGGTCGTGGATGATGCCCAGCGAGCTCGGCGGGATACCCGTCTCGCCCGAGAACGCCATCGCAACCGTGCGCAGCATGTCGCTGTGCGGGGTCATCGTCGCCTGCTGGAGCTGCTTGATCGTCGGCGCATTCCCATCCGCATCACGCGTGAGCGCGACGAGCCGGTCCATCGCGAGCTTGAACTTCTTCTGCTCCGTCACGTTCTCGAACGCGTCCGGGTCGATGCCCTCGATCGCGAGCTGCGGAGACGAATAGAACTCCGCGTTGCCTTCCATGCGGACATAGGCCCGGACGGCCATATCCGTCAGGGACATCACCGGATTCGAGATCCGAGACCGGCCGAACGGCTTGTTGAGCTGCGGATCGTACGTGACCGGCACCGCAAGAGTCCGACCGATGCTGTTCGCGATCCGCTCGGCCGTCCACTTCCCGTTGGCCCTCGTGCAGGTGAGCACGACGTCGGGCAGGTAGACGATGAACTCGCTCGGCTTGTCCTCGCGCATCTCCGAGATCGTCAGGGCCGACGAGATCCGCCGCTTCCGCCGATCCCACAGCGCAGCCGATGACTCAGCCGAATGCGGCTGGATCTGCACCGGAGCCTCGCCCTCGGCGCCGGCCGCAACCGTCACCAGAGACAGGCCATGCTTGTACGCCGACACGACGGCCTGCCCGAACTCCAGCCCGAAACTGTTAGCCTCGAGCACCTCGGCTAGTTCGAACGGGTCCGTCGAGCCAGGGAGCCGCAGCCCGTCGAACTGCGAGCGCACCGCGGCCTTACGGACAGCCATCGTCGCCCAGCCGAGGAAGAACCTCGCGTTCCTCAACTGCGGCGGCAGCGTGATCCCGAGATCCTTGAATGCCTGCTCCGAGTCGTAGTACAGCGAGCGCTTGATGTTCTTGTCGGTGCGCGAGCGCCACGTCTCCAGAAGCTGGAGGATCATGCCGAGCTCGGCGTCCGTGACGTTGCCGATGCGCAGCTCGGCGACATCCGAAGCGGTCCACGCGCTCACAGGAACACCGCCTTTCTTCCTGCCCTACGTTTCGTTGTCTTCGCGCCCCAGAAGGCGAGCGTCACCGCGTCCAGCAAAGCCACGCTCCCGCCCTCCGGTGCCGCCCAGCCGAACCCGCCGTTCGTGCCGATCTTCCGCTTCTCAGCGTCCTTGACCTGCTCGTCGAGCTCGGGCTGCCCACGGTGCGTGAGGCCGCCAGTAACGATCGCCGCCTCAACCATGGAAGCGGAGGTAATCACGTGGTCTGTGCCGGCCGTGACGATCGCGGTCTTCGGCACCTTCGCCTCGAGCAGCGCATTCACGAGATACCCGACACCGGATTTGCCATCGATCACGATCTGCGCGGCCCGTTCATGCCGCTCGATCAGCCAGTCAGCGAGCCATTGCGTGCCCTCGCTGGTCGAGGCGAGCTTGATGCCCTCAACGTGTACAGGTGCATCGCCGTCGGGACGTATCGCCGCGGCCAGCGCCACAGCCGAACCGTCGACCGTGAACCGGACGCCGAACACCCGCTGCCCCTCAGTTGGGACGGCCTCGGGACTGATCGCCAGCGCGCTCCATGCCCGGACATTGATCGCCTTCTTCGTCAGCGCCGCTTCATCCCAGATGCCGTACGCCTCGCGCCGGAAGTTGTCATCCGAACCGAGCAGCTTCCGCATCCGCTGGATAGCAGCCTCGCCAGTGCGGTGAGGATAAGACGGGTTCGCCTTCGCCAACTGCTTCCGGTCATCGAGCGACGCGCCCTCGTCCGCCGAGAACTCGATGTACAGAGTGTCGCTGTCGCCGTCGATCGCAGCCCGGCGCACATTCGTGAACACCTCGCCCGGATCCTTCGGCCGCGGCGGCGTGCCCATCAGGAAAACGAGACCGTTAGGTGCCGCGTTCGTCGCCGGAACCATGTCCGACATCGCATCCTCGGTCAGGATCTGAGCCTCGTCGAGGACCAGGATGTCGACCTTGTCGAAGCCACGGCCGAAACCGGACTCGCGGGCTCCGAATAGGATCCGCGACCCGTTCTTGAACGAGATCTCCTGCTCACCGTTCGTAGCCCGGATATTCTCGACGTACGGGGCGATCTTCGGCTTCGCAGCCATGCCCTGCATCTTCTTGAACGTCTCGTTATGCGTCCGCGTCCGATGCGCCGTCCAGATCACAGTCAGATTCGGGAACAGGGTGCACAGCGCGAACACGATCGCCGCGATCAGGTACGTCTTGCCGACCTGCCGGGGAATCGAGAGGACCACACCGCCGACGCTCGCCGCGTAGCTGCCGTCGGCGCGCTTCGCGAGCGCCAGCCGGCCAATGCCCTCCTGCCAGAGGTCCATGGGCATCCCCATCGCCCGCGAACGGTCCCGGACAGCCGGGAAGCCAGTGGCGACGATCCCCTCGGGCCGGCAGATGTGCCGGGCTACCTCAGATAGCTTCTTCTGACCACTCTTCGTCCCCGGAGACTGCACCCTGCTCGGCCTCCTCGGACTTCTGCCGCATCAGCGCGTCGATCTCCTTACTGATCTCGATTTGCCGACGGGACAGCGCGGCCAGATCCCGCGGGGAAGTGTTCTCGTTGTCGATCGCCTTCGCGATCACACGGCGCATCGCCCTAAGCTCGGCTATCCGGTCGCCCGACTCCGACGCCTCGAGGACCGTCCTCGGCTCCTGCGGTGGTGCCTTCTCGTCAGGCCCAACAGCGCGCAGCGGCTGCTTCCGTGCCATGCGCACCTCCTAGGGTGCCCCTGTGGAAAAAACGCGGGGAGAGATCGCTACTGCCCGGGGGGCGATTGCGGGGGTGGGGGGTACCGGGTGCCCCCTGGGGCTACCAGATGTCGGAGGCGGCGAGGGCGACGGTGGCGGTTGGCTTGCGTCGGGATCGGCCTGCAATGGCCCCGAGGCGCTGATTGTCGAGCCTGCATATGACGCGGCAGTTTTCGATCACGTCTTGCCCTCCGAGTGCGTGAGGCACGATGTGGTCAACCTCTGGGCTGTTGGGCTGTAGTGACCGTGTCCAGTCGAGCCCGTTGCCGCATAGTGGGCAGCGTGTCAGGCCAGCGTCTTTGGCTTCGGCCAAGGCTTGGTCGCGTACGCGCTTCCATTGGGCTGTGCCTGTGCGTGAGGTTGCCATCGTTGCTCCAGGAATGCCTTGGGAGGCGAGGTGATGGGCTGCTTGAGCAGTGTGATCCCTACAGCGGCGTAGGCTGCGGCGGCGAGCATGACGCAGGTGTAGCCGTGCCCATCGGCCCAGCGGATCGCTGCTGCTGGGACGGGCAGGCCGAGTGCCTTGGCCGAGGCGAGAGCGAGGGCGCGGTTGTTGTAGGGGCTGTCGGCGAGCTGTGTGGCGTGCCATGCGGCGGCCTGCTGCTCTTGGGGCGCCCCGATTGGGTCCAGCCAGTGGATGTTGGGGTAGTGGCGGCTTGGCATCCGCTTGACGCCCTCGGGCTCGGCCGACATGCACCATTCGGCATCGAGGCCGATAACGACGTGGTGATACGGCGAGTGCGTGAATTCGCGGATTCTCTTTGCCCAGAAGTCGGACCCTCCGCTGACGAGTCCTATCCGGCCGGCGAGCTCGTCCATGTGCTCACCTCCGGGAAGTTGTGGCCAGCTTCGGGGACTCGGCTGGCGCGAGCTCCATGGCGCGGGTTTCGCATCTGGCGATCCGGCGCGACCCCTTTGGCCTCAGGGTTTGGCTAGCAGCGTGAGGCCGAGGCTGCTGTGTTCGCCCCTGCACCCGGATGGTCCGGCCCCGACGAACTTGGGGCGGCTCACCTTCCGGGGTGGCGAGTGGGGGTGGCAGGTTCTGCCCCTGCCGGGCGCGATCGTTGCGCCTCCGACGGCTAGTCACCCCCCGCGGGATGCGAAAGCCCCGAGCCTGATGGGGGGATCAGACTCGGGGCTAGACCCTCGCACCCACGAGAAAGGGATCCGGTCTGAAAGTTCAGACACGAATCCCTAAGCAGGACTAGCTTAACATCGAATTACACCAGTGTGATTCCGCACGTTAGACGGCGTGTTGCGCCATAAATCAGCCTGTCATGCATTGATCCCTTCGGTTTCGGTGTTGAGTGCGCGGCTGAGCCAGCCGAGCTCCCCGCCTGCCCATGCGGCTTCGCAGTGGATGCATTCGGCCGTCCACTGCCCGGGCGGCAGGAGTGCGCCGTCGTCAGCCCAGCAGTGGAGCAGCAGGCCGGGCTTGTGCTCGTCGCCCCCGTAGAGGACGCCGCACGCTGGGCAGGGCCGGTGGAGCTTCCTCGGCGGCTTCGCGGGCTCGGTGATGGCGCGGATCTTGTCGATCCAGTCGAGCGTGATGTGCTCGAGGTACGCCATCCATTCGCCGTTGATCGATTCGACGGCCCAGGACTGGATCACCTGCTTGAGCGTGCCCTTGAAGGATGGGATGAGCTCGCCTTGGTTTGCCCACGCTTCGCGTTCGATGTCCTGCTGGAGGGCGACGACGTCGAGGCTTATGGGGCTGGGTGTGCCGTCGCCGCCGCCGCCGTTGGATCCGGCACGGGTTTCGCCTGCCGCTGCGTCGAGCTGGTCGAGCAGGGCTGGCACGGTCTCGAGCCGGCCAGCGGGTGTGTGGACGAGGTGTTCGCGGGTGAGCTCGTGGACGTTCGTCGTCAGACTCAACTTGCCTCCTTGTTTGCGAGCTCCAGCAGCACGTCGGCGTGACATGAGTGGCCATCGGGGCACCAGCAGGCGAGGTTCTTGCCCCGTAGCGGCTTGATCCATCGAGCGAAGCGCTGAGGTTCGTCGCGCGCGCGGACCTGCATGAGCATGCGGAACTGGTCAACAACCTCAGCTGGGACGACGCCTCGCGATGAGGCGTTCGTCGCGTCGGCCGCAGTCACCCTGCCCCAGTTGTCTTTGGCGTCGAACCAGGGCGGCCCGATGATCGTGTGGCCGTGGTTAACGCTGAACGGGTTCCCCCAGCGGGATCCGCGCCCGACGTAGACGGTGTTCTCGGGCATGCGCCAGCCCTTGGTGCGGCGGCGCTGGATCCGCTGCGGGCTCATTCAGCAAACTCCCATTCGATGTACTCGCCACAGAACGTTCCCTTGATCGATCCGGTGCGGGTTACGCCGTATGGCAGACCCCAATCGTCGCGGTCGTTGAAGTCGGGGCCCGCGTAGCTGTGCGCTTCGTTGTCGAACCAGTCCTGTAGCCAGCAGCGGTGATGGTGCACGCGCTCGTGTCCATGGCCGTGGGATTCGAGGTGGTCGATGTCCCATGTTTCGCAGGTGTCGTCGCACCCGGGATAGAAGTGGCAGCCGCCGTAGAGCCATGGGCAGTGGAACTCGACTGTTGGCGTGATGGGATCGCCGTCACTGCCGTATCTGGCGGTGATCGTGACGTAGTGCGGCAGCTTGTCGATTGCGTAGAGGCTCATGGCAGCTCCTCGATCTCGAAGACGACTCGCGGCTGTCCGATGCCGCCGTGCCGGTGGTCTGGGCCATCGACGTACACGAATGAGTCGTCGGGCAGCAAGCCGGCGTCGACTACGCCATCGAGAATCGCCTTGGTTGTTCCGTTGAGGTTGTTGGGGTCGTAGATCCCTCGCCTGGGCTTGTAGATCTTGGCGAGGACGCGCACGCGGCCGGGGAACGGTTGCGTTCCGGGCGGAACCGCTGCGTGCCCGGCTTCGCGCCATTGGCGGGTGAGGCGGGCCTTGGCGAGCGGGTGCGGCCGGTGGTTCGCGTTGATCCAGTCGCACGGCGCGGGCACGTCGAGGACAAGGATGCGGCGGCTCATGGTTCGCCTCCTGAGACGACTGAAGCCGCCTCGGGGGCGGCTTCGAAGTGTTTTCCTATGTGGGTGTCGGGCCTGAGCCCTTGGAGTATTTCGCGCCAACAGCCGGAGCAGTAGCGGGCGTCGTGCGCTGGGTGGTCCGGGCAGTGCGGGCCCGCTCGAAACGGCGTCATGCCTCTGCCCTCTCTGCCTCGGGGTCGTATTGCTTGCACATGGCCTGCCGTGGTCTTTGGCCCGCGAGAATCTCGGATCGGCATGCTGGGCAGTGGCCGAGGCTTGTGAGCCGCGAGCCGTGCTGTGGGCACCGCTCGATCGTCAGCACGGTCGGGGCGACAGGTGCGGCGCGGTACTTGTCCCACGCGAGCGCCGCCGGTGTCGTTGCTGCCGGATCGGCCGCTGCCCGCAGCGCAGCGGTGAGCGCCTGGGCTATGTCGAGGTCGTACCGGACCTTGGCCAGCGCGGCGACGATCCCGGGCGGATCCCAGCCCGGCCGGTGACGGGCGATGATCTTCGCTGCGTCTATCGCGTCGATTTGCCCGAATTTTTCCTGCATCATCATGGCCCCCTCACGCGTCACCTAAGTGACGAATGATGATGAAGTCTCCCCAAAAGAAAGACATAGGTGAGTTAAGAACTAGTGGATTGGCTTGGCTTGTATTGGCTTGGCTTGGGCAGCGTTCCGAACGCGTTCTGAACGGTTGTGGAACGGCGTTCCGAACGGCGTTCCGAACGGCGTTCGTTCAGCGTTCCTCCTGTTGGCGGGCCTTCCAGTCCTCTTTGCGCTTCCGCGCCTTCGCCCGCTCTTCCTCAACCTGCGCTTTGGTGCGCTGGTATTCGGACCACGAGAGCACCTGATAGCCGCCCGAGGCTTCGGCCCAGAGCTCGGCGTCGATGAGCCTCTGCGCGAGCTCCGGGCCACCCGGCCACGACTGCACGATCCAGTCCGGAACATGCCCGTCGGTGAGGACGTCGGCCGAGTAGGTGCCGCCCATGAGCCACAGCCCCATAGCCTCCAAGCCCGCGGCCCGCATCTTCGGGTGGGCATACATCTTGGAGTCGGCATTGAGCCAGGGCACACTATCCGCCTTTCCTGTCGTATTCGTTGTGCGTGAAGAGGCGAAGGCGTAGCTGCCTTACCGCTTCCGCCGCGAGTTCAGGCGTCTCATGCTCGCCAGCTCGGTACTCGCGGCCGTTGTGCTGGACACGGGTCCTGTATTTGCCAGTTCGCGGGTTGAATCCGACACCACGGAAGCCGTGCCGGTTGTCGGCACGCACGGCCTGGTGCTCGTTGTTCTGTTTGTTTGTAGCGAGCCGTAGGTGCTTCGGGTTCACGCACGCCCGGTTTCGGCAAACGTGATCGATTTGGCTCCCAACCGGGATGGCGCCGACGAACTCGGCGTAGGCGAAGCGATGGACCAGAACGTCGCGGCCGCGAATCGAAATGCGCCCATAGCCGTTGGCGTAGAAAGAGCCCGTCCAAATCCAGCAGGACGGGCCCCTCATGACGTACCGTTCGAACCGCCGCATCGGTGGTCCGTCGACTCTGGGTCTACGTGCGGCGCTTGCCACGCTTCTTCCCCCTCTCGCGGTCGACGTTGCCGGTGGCCCGGTTTCCGGTTGGATCGGCATAGGTGATGGAAGAGGCCCCAGCCTCTTGGGCTAGGGCCTCTCTGTGGTGGTCGCATGTGTGGCCAGTCGCGCACACACCCGATGGTGTTTTGCACAGCCAACAGCACGGATCATTCATGGGAAGGGTTTCCTTTGGGCAAGGTTTTGGTCAATGTCTGCTAAAGGTGCGGATACGGTGTCGGACACTGTCGGTACGGTGGACCTGCACTCAACGGAAAGGAGGTGCGAATCATGGCAAAGCATCTGATCACTCTCGCGAATGACGAGACCAAGACGCTTGAGAACGCCGGGGTTGTCCAGTCTCACGACGGATTCCTCTGGTTCTACGAGCTCGGCGCGGTTGAAGGCCAGCCGCCGCAGTACGTCATCCCAGCCAGCCGCGTAAAGTCCGTCGAGCTCACCGCCGATTAAACGAGAGCCGTCACCCTGTACGTCATTGCGATCAGGGCGACGGCTCTATCCTTTCTGGACCATCCAAGACATCTTCAATACTCGTCTGGCCCGGAAGCTCAGGCGTTGGCGAGTCGCGGCACTCGTCGTGCCAGCCGATGTTCGGCTTTGGCTTGCCGCAGCCAGGGCACTTGTAGCTCGTCGCCGGGATCCAGTCGCGTGTCGCCCTCATGCGAGCGCTCCGAGGTCGAGGACTCCCTGAGACAGGCGGCGGGCCGCCTTCTCGCAGTAGTGTTCCTCCAGCTCGACGCCGATCGCCTTACGCCCGAGAGCCTTCGCTGCGACGAGCGTGCTGCCGGAGCCCGCAGTCGGATCGGCTACCGAGCCGACCGTCTTGGCGAGAAGGGCAGTCATGAGCGGGACTGGCTTCTGGTGCGGGTGAAGCCGACCGTTCTTCGCCGTCGCCTGGATTGGCGCGTAAGTGAGCACGTCAGTCCCGCGCTTGCCCTGCCATGGGCCGCTTCCGAGCACGTAGATCTCTTGGTGGCTCGGCTTCCACGGGATGCTCAGGTCGCCCATGCCGAGAGCGCCCTTGGTGTCCCAGATGAGCAGAGCCTTGGTTTCCGTAGGACGTTCGATCTTCCATGAGCCGAAGATGAGCGCTGACCTGTCACCCCACGCGCCCAGAAGACCGTCGCGGACTGAGGTGTCCTTATCGTTCAGGATCGATGCTGCGAGGGTGGCGCGCTCACGGCCGGATTGGTAGTCGATCCCATGCGGCGGGTCGGCCACCAGCACGTCGGCGTCGAGCCATTCATGGTGCTCCGTGAGGCAGTCGCCGTGGTAGAGCCGGACAAAGTCGTCTTCGTAGTAGAGGCTCATGCCGCGACTCCCAGCGACCCGGCAGCGACGATCGCGAGGTCACGGGCGGCCGGCGGGGTGACAGCGTTCCCTGCCTGCTTGACCTGCTCCCGCTTGGTGCCGGTCATGATGTAGTCCCTCGGGAATGCCATGCCCCAGGTCACCTCGTGCGGCTCGAGCATGCGGAAGGTGCAGTCTTCGACGTTGACGGGCTCGGTACTCATGAGGCCGTGGTGGTTGCCGTTGGCGGCGAAGGTGTCCATCGGTTCGCTGACGTGCTTGGGCGCGTTCTGCCCGCGGAGCGTGATCATCGCGTACCGGTCGACGGTAGTGAGGGTGCCGATCGGGTCGCTGATCGGCTGGGGCTTGCTCGAGCCGTAGTAGGGCATGAGCAGCGACTGGTGGCCGCCCGTCGTGAGCGTACGCATCGGCTCGTAGACCGGCGTCGTCATCTCCGCACCGCCCGTGTTGTTCCGCATCAGCAGGGCACGCGTGTACGCGGTCGTCTGCGTGCGGAACGGCTCGGTGGTGTCGCTGATTATCGGAGCGCCTCGTACGGCGTCGATCACGAGCCCCTTCGACGCTGAGGTGTGCATGGTGCGGAACGGTTCTTCTGTCGGCCAGATCCGGAAGTAGTCGCCGCCGCGAGTTGCTGCGTCGAACGTGTTGCCTGCTGCCTCGAGGTGCATGGGCCGGTTGCCGTAGCGTTCAAGGCCCGCCTTGATCCGCTTCATTGTCTTGTCGGCGAGGAGCTTGGCCCGGTCGCCGATACGCTCGGCCTTGATGGTCCAGTCGATCGCGGACGCTGCCGGGAGCCAGCCGGGCTCGATGATGCGGTTCCGGCAGGACGCCTCGGGGCACCGGTAGTTGTACTGGGCCCGGTAGCGGCCCCAGCGCTCCTGCTTCTTGAAGACCTGGAGCGCTCGCACCATGCCGTGATCCGGGCACCACGCCTGCGGGCGCATCTTGTCGAAGTCCGGCCGGCGATTGCCGCGCTTCCAGAACACGACGTACATCCGGTCGCGGGACTGCGGCGCCGGGAGCCCGCCGAGCTGGGCGTGCATCGAGTTCAGGTAGACGATGTGGTGCTCGTAGTCGAGGGCTCGCATCGCGGACAGCCACGCGTCGAACATGACCCAGCGGGCAGCGTCGACGACGTTCTCGGTCATGATTAGCTTGTAGTCGTGGACCTCGGCGAACCGGGGAACGTCCCACATGGTGGCGCGGGACTTCGTCGCCGCGGCCTCCTCGGCTGAGCCGCCGAAGAGAGGCTTCTGGTTCGTCACCCGGCGGCGGCCCTTCGCCACGCTGTGGTTCGTGCACTCAGGGGAGGCCCAAAGGATGTCCGTGCTCGGGATGTACTCGGGGTCGGTCTGCTGGATGTCGGCGCAGACGTGGTCGACGTCGGGGTGGTTCGCACCGTGGGTTTCAATGGCGCGTTGCCAGTGGTTCATGGCGATCTTCACTTCGATCCCGGGCACGCCGGCCATGCCTGTGCTCGATCCTCCAGCGCCACAAAACAAATCACTAACCGTTAGCACGGTGGGTCTCCTTCTTCTCAGCGCGACGGCGGGCGTGGCGGGCGCGGCAGGACTGCCTATCGCATTCCGCGCAGTAGCGCTTGCCGTTGGGGCGGGTGCGTACGTTGTTGGGGTCGGTCCAGTCGTGGCCTGCGCGGCGGCAGGCGGTCTGGTGCTTGGCGATGCGCCGCTGGTTCTCGGCGTGCGTCACGGCCTCGTGATGGTCCGGATTGACGCAGGCGGGGTTGCGGCAGAGGTGGTCTAGATCGAGTCCGGTGATGTCTTCGCCTCGCGTGAGGATGTAGACCACTCGGTGGGCGGGCTGGTCGCGGCCTTCCCAGTGCACGTATGGGCATCCCGCGCTGTTGTGCCAGGACGCGAAGGTCCAGCACTGACCGGGCACGGGCGTGTGGGGGCTGGCCGGGATACCTCCCTCATGGTTTATGCGCGAGAGGATCCGGTCGCTCAAGGGGTGCTCCTATTCGGTTGTGCCGTGGGTGCGGCGGGTATCAGGTACGGGACGTCGGTGGTAGCTGCTGGGGAGCGCGCCAGTCGACGCCCTGCGTTGGCGGGGGTTACGAGGTGCGGTCGAGCATGAGCCGGCGGCGTGCGGCTGCCTGTCGGGCGGCGCGGCCGTTTAGGTAGCGGAGCAGCCCGGAGACGTTGCTCTCGTGCTGTGCCGGGGTGACGACGCTGCGGGCTTCCTCGCGTTGGGATCGGGTGGCCTTGCGTGCTGTGGCGTAGACGATGCCTGCGCGTTTCGCCTGCCCGCGCTCGCGGTCGCATGCCCGGCAGCGGCGCTTCCCGTCGGGCCGGATGTTGGTGTTCTCGGCGGTGAACTCGTGGCCCCGTACACAGTGCAGCTTGAGGGCACGGGGCTTGTACGCTTCGGCGACGGCTTGGGCGAGCAGCTCGTTGCCGTGGGGTTCGGGGCGGTGGCTCCTGTTCACGCCATTGCCCCCATGCGTGCGTGGGCTGCTTCGGCGCGGGCGGTGGCGATGCTGAGCTGGGCT
This sequence comes from Sinomonas susongensis, assembly GCF_005877005.1. Classification (GTDB taxonomy): domain Bacteria; phylum Actinomycetota; class Actinomycetes; order Actinomycetales; family Micrococcaceae; genus Sinomonas; species Sinomonas susongensis. Next base: position 208,769 of record NZ_SSNH01000004.1, read on the forward strand.
TTCGACTTCGCTGACCCGGTGCGTGCGTATGCTTCGCCCCAGGCTGCGGCGATGTCGGTCCAGTCGAGGAACTCGGCCTCGGCGATCTGGCGTGTGGTCACAGCTCGCCTCGCTTGGTGATGTGCTGCGCGATGAGGTCAGGGCGGAATCCGTTGAAATGGATCTCGTCGCCATTCGGCACGGCCACGACCACGACGGGGGCGGCGAGGTAGCCGAGGTAGTCCTTGATGTACCAGAGGGCTGTCTCGTCCTCGGTGACGTCCACAGTGGTGTAGTGGATTCCGGCCCGGTCGAGCTGGCGTTTGGTCATGTCGCATTGCGGGCAGGCCGGCTTGGTGTAGAGGACGACGGAGACGCCGTCGCGCTCTTGGATCCGCTGGGTGAGGTCGATTGCTGCGGTTGTCATTCTGCGTCTCCTGCGATTCGTGCGGGCTGGATGAGTGCTTCGAATCTGCCCACGAGGGTGTCTTGTGTGATGTGAACGGGCTGCGCCGGGCTCCTCGGGAAGGTGACCTTCGCAGGGATCGTCTTGAAGTCGGCAGCAGCCAGCGCTGCAGAGATGGTCTCTACGTGCTGGGGCGTGAGGCCCAGGATGCGGTCTTTGTTTGCGGCGACCTTGTCGAACAGGACGCCGAGCTTCGGGTAGTCGCCGCCGATAAGGTCCAGCGTGAGCGCGGCTTCCGGCATCCACGGGTTCCCGGTCTGGCCCGAGACAGTGAGCTTCCCTTCGGTGCTCTCAGCGAGCTCGAGGGTGCACAGGCGATCGAGCGTTGTCTTTCCGCGAGGGAAGGTGCGGAGAACGGCGCGGGCTGCCTCGATGTGAATGAGCGCTTCGAACTCGCCAGCGGTGTCGCAGTCGACGAACGAGCGGCCGAGCACGTAGCGGTTCGTCGCCTCAGCCATGAGCCCTGTTGGTGTGCTGACGATGTGCACCGAGCAGAGGATGGGAAGCGTTTCATCTTTCGATGCGAAGCCGAGCACGGGTGTGATGAGTTCGTGGAGCTTGGCGACCGTGATTGAGGTCTTCATGGGTTATTCCTTCGTGGGTACGAGGAAGGGACGGCCTGCCGCAGCAGACCGCCCCTCGGGTGTGGTGTTACTGGGTGATCTGCGGGAGGTTCTTGCCGGTGTCGAGGGCGCCGAGCTCGCCGTCCTTCCACGCTTCGATGACGCGGTCCTGCCCGCCCTTCTCGTAGCGGACGGTGAACGACTTGGGGCGGCCAGCGGGGACGTATTCGAGGCCGTCGATCGGTTCGCCGTCGTCGGTGATGTAGACGGTCCCGGCGAGCTTGGCTTCCTTGGTGATCGTCACGGCGGCGCCGTCGGCGAGGACCGTTTCGTCCCATGCCTCCTGCGCAGGGTGGTGCACGGTCTTGAGCAGGTCGGGCCGGTTCTCCCGGCACCACTCGAGCAGCGCCGCGGCGTCGACCTTCGTCGTCGGCTTCGGCTCGGCGAGGGTGAGCGTGGCGACCTTCTCCGCTCCGGGGATCTGCACGGTGAACGACTTCGTGCCCGTCTCGTCGTACTGGCCGAGAAGCCGCTCGAGCAGCTCGGCCCGGTCGGTGTCGACCTCGCCTTTGACGATGTCTGCGAGCGTCTTCTTGAGCAGGAAGATGAGGTTGTTTTCCTTGAGGGTGGTCATTCGACGATCTCGCTCTCGTAGGGCTCGGTAGTGGGTTGCTGTTGGGATGGGGCGGCGGCCCGGATCCGGTCGAGGATGTGCTGGGGTGATCCGGTGGCGCTGGCGTCGTCCCACGCTTTACGGAGGGCGACTTCGGGTTGCTGGGTGCGGAGCGCGAACTTGATCGCGGCGTCCGCCTGGGCCTCGTCCCACGGCTTCGCGGGAGGCGCCGGCGGAGCTGGCGGCGCGGCCGCTGGGGCGTCGTCATGCTCGACTTCCTCGGCCTGCTTCTTGGCGAGCGCGGCGTCGGACTTCGACCACAAGTAGGTGCCGACGCCGAACCGCATGGCGGCGTTGCGGAGCGCGTCGCCGATGACTTCCTTCGTGGCGTTCGCCCCGGACTTCGCCCCGGCGTCGCCGAACCCGATCCGGGTGTGCCCGAGGATGGTGAGCTTGATCCAGTACCCGCCGTCGCGGCTGATCGGGATGCCGTGCAGCTTCACGAGCCGCCCGGCCTCGGCGATCGCGTCGGGGGTGCCGTGCTGGTAGAGCGCGCCGACGGCGGCTGATGCCCACGCGGGGAGGTCTACGTGCATGAACTCGTAGTCCCAGAGCGGGTCGACTTCGTTTAGCCGGTCGGTGATGCCCGCGTGGCCGACGTAGTCGAGGTGCAGCGACCTCGCGTGGAAGCCGCCACAGAAGTGCCTGTCGGCGCTGTACTGGCGTCCGCGGGGCGTGTCCTCGCACGGGCCCCGGTTGTCGTCGTTCTTCCTGAGCTGCTTCGGCAGACGCTCGATCTCGTTGGGTGCGAACGGGCGTCGGAGCTGTTCGAACGCGTCCTTCGGCTCAGTCACGGTGCTTCCTCTCGACGCGTTGCCAGACGGCTTGGGTGCCATGTCTGCGAGCGGGGTATGTGGACCGCCGCCAACCGACATGGATGACAAGGCCCGCGGCCTTCGCGGCAGAGAACAGGCCTGCCCAGTCAGTCGACTTTGGCGGTTCGGCGATCAGACCTCTGAGCTTGTCGGCGTGGAACTCCGTGCCGATCGGGTGGTTCTCGATGAACTCGAGTGCTTGCGCCCGCCACTCTTCCGAGGTGACCTCGAGGACGGCGGCCCTAGGCATTGGTGCCTTCCTCGTCCCAGGGCATGCAGATGAGGTCACGGACTAGGGGCAGGGATGGCAGCAACGCGAGCAGACCGGCACCGAGGAACAGTGCGGCGAGCATGGCGAGGATGAGGAACGCTGTCATCGGGGGTCTCCTTTCAGGGTCTGGTACTGGTAGAAGGCGACGCCGGCGGATTCGCCGAGGAAGTAGTGGACTTGCTCGGTAGTCATCCCGGTCGCGTCGAAGTCGACGATCTGGGGGAACTCGGCGGCGAGGATCTCTGCGGCGCGGGTCATGGGGTGACTTCGAGCTCGTCGGCGCCGAACAGCGACGAGTAGCCGTGGTGGTCGAGCTCGACCTCGATGGGGAGGTGCAGGCTGGGGTCGATGCTGACCACGCGGCCGGTGCAGTCGCGGAAGTCCACGCCTCGGTCCCCGTTGAATGCGGTGAAGCGGTTGCTGGTCACCAGGACTCGCGTGTCGACTTCGAAGCCGAGATCCTTGATCGACTCGACGCGCAGCCTTGTGATGGCATCCGGGAAGTTGGCCGCGGACGTTATGTGGGTCGGATTGCCGAAGAGTGGGCTCTTGAATCGTGTGTCGTTGTGGGCTGCGCCGAGCAGCCACACGCCATCACGCTTGAAGATGCGGTTCCGCCAGTACCGTTCTCCGACTGGGAAGTAGTGGACAGGCTCGCTCTCGGCGTCGCTGCCGGTGGGCTCGGCGGGGTCGGTGTAGCCGATCGGGAGGGGCCCGACGGTCTCGGTGGTGTCGATGATGGTCACGTGAGCTCCTGTGGGTACAGAAAAGGCCCGCACGTTGGCGGGCCCGGGGTGTTGGTGTGGGGTGGTGCAGGTGTCCGAGGACGTCACGCTGCCTTGGCGAGCGAGCCGCGTTCGATGAGGTACTGGATGAGGACGTTGTCGGTTGCTTCCTCGCCGGTGGGGTCTTTGACTTCGCGGAAGTAGGCTTCGGCAGCGTTCGCGAACTGCTCGGCGCATTGCGAGAGCATCACGCCCTGTGCGATGCGGTGCGCTTCGCGGGAGCTGATCGGATCGCCGAAGTCGGCGTGCATCTGACGGATGGTGTTCTTGAGCTGGACGAAAGGGATTGAGGGCATGGCGAAGTACCTTTCTCCGGCCCCCGTAACGGGGCCTGCCGCCAAACGACGGTCTTTCGGGTGTGCGAGGGTGGGTGCCCGACTGGGCTAGCTGGCCCGCATGAGGCGGGCGATGCGTTCTTTCTGGTTGCGCGGGTCGCGCTTGGGAGTGGCCGTCTTGTTCCGGGTGAATTCGCTGACGGCGGCCGGGGTAATGCGGAGGTTGCGGCCAACGCGGGTCGCCTGGAGCTTTCCGGCGCGGATCGCGTTGTAGATCGTCTTGTCTGACTTGAACCGGAGAATCTGCCTCACTTCGGAGACGGTGAGATAGGTTTCCTGTTCCATGTCAGGCCGCCAGATCCTTGGGGATGAGCACTTCGGGTGCAATGCCGAGGACTCGGCTGATGCGGAGGAATTCGCGCATGTTGAGTGGCCGGGAGCCTTTGATGCTGCGTTGGAGGTTGGATCGGCTGATGCCTGTTGCTTCGGCGAGTGCGAGGACGCTGATGCTCTTGATGAGCAGGGCTTCCGCGATCCGGTTTCCGACGGCTACGTCGTTCGGGTCCAGTGCGGTATTTGGAGGATTGCTCATATGGGTACTGTACTTGCTCGTTTGGGTAATGACAAGGGTGGGATTCGCGAGTGCAGGAGGGGCTGTACTCAGTTGGGTGCACTGGAAGTACCTATAGGCCCAGACCTGCTTGCTTCGGTAATCTGATTACCGATAGCCATTGCTATTCGTCCAAACGATGGAGTAACTTACCCACATGAGCAACGACGACGCGCTCGAAGCGGCGATCCAGAAGCAGATCCTGGTCGAGCTTCTCGAGCACGACATGACGCAGGAGGATCTTGCGGAGAAGCTGGGGACGACGCCGGCCACCCTGAACCGGTACATCAAGGGTCATCGGTCGATGCCCATGAGCACCTTCTTCAAGGTGGCCGACGCGTTGGGTCTATCGCAGGTCGAGTTGCTTCAGCGAGCCGTCGCACGCCTCGGCAAGTAGCTCGATCGGGTCGCGCCCGTTCCTGCGCGCAACCCTGAGGAAGTCCGCCACAGTGTGGATTCCCTGCTCCGATAGCTTCGTCGCGATGTAGCTCATCTCCCCAACTTTCCCAAATGCGCGGTGCTCTGTGAGCAGGTTCCTGAGAGGAACCTGACAAAGCTGAGTGTTACCTGACAATGATGCGGCTGGGATCCGACATTCCTCGAAACGGGGGAGTGTCGGCCGGGCGAGTCGGGTCTTAGGTCCCGGCCGGGCTGGTCTGTCCGGGGCAGGGGCATGATGGGGCGACGCCACTCGGGGCGCGTTGAAATTTCAACGGGTGGGGTTCCTGACGGGGGTGCAGCACTACCCAAGGTTCCTGTCAAGTCCCCCGGGATTTCAATGGTTTTCGCGTGATTCCGGAGGTGGGGTAGGTGGTTCGAATCCCCTTACCTCCACCGTGAGAGGCCCGGAATTCCGGGCCTCTTTTCTTTGCCCCGGACGTGGGGCCCCGAAAACCGGACGTGGCGAGGCTAGGATCGTCCCCAAACGGCGCAACCGGAGGGGGACGGATGGCATTCATCAGGGCGAGGACATGGAAGAACGGTCGTGTGGTCTACACCGTGCGGTGGAACGATCCCGACTCCCACCTCTCAGAGGATTCCCTGCAGTTCGACACCGAGCCCGAGGCTGAGGCCTTCAAGCGGATCATCGAAGCCAACGGCGGCCGGCTCGCACTCGCCGAGAAGGTCATCGAGCAGGCCACCGTGGACGGCCCGACGCTCGCCGAGGCAGTGCAGACCCACATCGATCACATCACCGGGGCAACGGCATACACAGTGAAGCGCTACCGGGACTACCTACGCCTCCACATCGAGAAGTCGCCGATCGGCGCCAGGAAGATCAAGGGCCTCCGCGGCAACGACCTGCGGGCGTGGATCGTCTGGATGGAGAAGCGAGGCAAGAAGCCCAAGACGGTCTCCAACGTCTTCGGGCTCATCTCATCCACGCTCATCGGTGCGGCTCGCGAGGGCTTCATCCCAGCGAACCCATGCGCCGGTGTGCGCCTTCCCAAACGCGACGTGGCCGGCGACGACGGCGAGATGACCAACGAGGACTTCCATAAGATCCGGGACGCGATCGACCCGCACTTCCAGCCGTTCCTGGACTTCCTGCGCGGCTCCGGCGTGCGCTACTCCGAAGCGACCGCCCTGTTGGCCGACGACTTCAAGCTCGACGTGGCAATCCCGATCGTCCGGATAATTAAGGTATGGAAGCAGAACGACGACGGAACTTGGTACATCGGACCTCCCAAGACCGCCAAGGGCAAGCGGACGATCTCGCTCGCGCCGTCGACCGTCGCCGCCGTCCGCCCACTTGTCGAGACAGCAGGCGCGGGCACGGTCTTCCGCATGAAGCGTGGCGGTGTCATGACGCCGCAGGCGTTCTACAACCGAGCATGGCAAGCCTCGCGCAGGGCCGTCGGGCTCGAGGACAAAGTCACAGTGCACTCGATCCGGCACCTCCACGCCGCCATCATGCTCGGGGCTGGCATGGACATGTACGAGCTCTCGCGCCGTATGGGGCACGAATCCGTGCAGATGACCGTCGAACTCTACTCGCATCTCCTCCCCGACGCGCACTTCCGCGGCGCCGAGGTCGCGCAGAAGGCCCTCGAGCTGTAAGTCACGGCACGAACGGTCGTCCTCCCACGATGGCCGTGGCTGGTCCTTGATCCACCGCTGCATGTCCCGCGCGTTTTGCTGTTCGAGCATGATGCGATCCTTGCTGAGCCGGGTGCAGATCCCGGAGACGCGGCAGTAGCGACGAAGCTCATCCTGGGTCAGCCCCACGACGAGGGCTATCTCTTCCGGCGGTGGGTCGACCGACACGCAGGCCGTCTGTCAACAGGGCGCAGTTAAATTTTGGTGTAATAATATGACAGGTGCGTCCTTGAGAGGGGTTACATGACAACGATCGACCTACCGTTCGCCCGCGATCTGCACGCGCGGCTGCTGCCACTGACGGAGCCACTTCACGAGGCCTTTGCCTTCGCTCACTCCGAAGTAAGGAAGCACCTGCCGACCTATCGGAACGCGGGCCGGCTTGCACATCTGCAATCCGCCCTGATCCGAGCCGCCGTCCGCGAGAGCCTGTCCTTCACCGAGTTGGGTGACTGGAGACTCGAGGGGGACCCCAACCTCATGGGCCAGCTCCGGTTCGACCACGCTGACGGCCAAGTCCGACTGCGAATGCTCAAAGCCACCCGCCCATCCCGAGTCCCCCACGCAGGAAGCAACACAGCGCGGCGCGCGTTTTGGCGCAACCAGCCCATGCTGGACTTCGAGCAGCTCGAGCTCGAAGTGCCCACGTGCCACAACCTCTTGCTCCTGTGGTCGCCGTCGGAAGACGGCGTCTACGACCTCAAGGTCGCGCGCCCCCTCGTCCCCGGAAGGTTTCGGGGCACGGTCAGCACGGACTTCATGATGGACCTCGCCCCGACTAGGACTTTGTTCGAGATGTTGGAGTTCCCGGGCGAGGACTACGAAGACGAAGACCTGTTTGAAACCGAGGTCGAGGAGGAGATCGAGGATGGTTCTGGAGCAGGGTAACCGGCTGCTGACTCTGCGGAACCTGCTCGGACTCAGCCAAGCGCAGCTGTCGCAGGACACCGGAATCAGCCAGGCCCAAATCTCTCTCATGGAGCGTGGCCTTCGGACTCTCACGCCTGACGCCGTCGCCGCGATCTGCCTTGCGACGAAGACTCCCGCTACGTTCTTCGAGCAGGCTTCTCTCGGGCTCCTCGAGCCGCTGTCCTTCAGGAAGATGGCCTCCGCCTCTGGCCTGGCTGCCGTGACGGCTCGCTTTGGTGAAATCGAACGAGTTGCGAACGCCCTCGGGAAGCTCGTCGAGTTCCCGATGCCCCAACTGCCCTATGCCGACACAGACGCTTCGGTGGTCGACATCGAGGAACTCGCCCAGGCAACGCGCAGTGCTATAGGGCTTGATCAAGAGTCACCAATTCTCAACCTGACACGGGCCTTGGAACGCAAGGGGGTCGCAGTTGCTCCACTGGGACATGCGGGTGAAGGCCTGCTCACTAAGCACGATGGGATCTCTCGTCCATCTCCTCATCCGTCCCGGCCCCTCATCACCTACGTCGAGGGACTGTCAGGAGACCGACTGCGCTTCACTAAGGCCCACGAGCTCGGCCACATAGTGCTCCACAGTCGCCGGCTCCAGCTCGACGAGAGAGTCAAGGAGAAGGAGGCCCACCGTTTTGCCAGGGCGCTCCTAATCCCGATTACAGTCCTGAGGGAATGCGTGGATGACTCCTTGAGCCTCAACGGCTTCCTCAAACTCAAGGCTCAATGGGGGCTGTCAGTTCAGGCCATCATTACCCACGCCTACTACGCTGGAAGACTGTCAGAGACACGCCGAAAATCGCTCATGGTGCAACTGTCGTACAAGGGCTGGCGGAAGGAAGAGCCTGTAACCGTCCGCCCCGAGAAACCGATCCTGCTGCGCCAAATGCTGGTGAGGAGCTTCGGCAAAGCCCCGTACATGAAGGCCTCGCATGCGCTCGGAGTCGCGCCAGAGTTCCTGCGCGCATGGGCGCCGGGGGCTCCGGACACGGCCCCGGTTGCCACAACTGAGGCTGCGGTTGGCTCGAACGTCGTCCCGCTCTTTGCGTCGCGAACATGAGCCAAGTCGGTGCGCTCAATGAGCCTTCGTCCTCAAGCTCGTCGAGAAGGTTAAGCCGCTCGTGGAGAACAGTCCGGCATTCCACATTCCACGAGTGGTTCTGGACCAATCCTCGTGACGCCACTCACCATCGACCGGTACTCGCGCCTGATGCCGGACGCTCATTTCCGCGCTGCTGAGATTGGCACAGCGAGCGCTCCGTGTGTCATGGGTGCGAGCTATTCGAATGGATCACCACATCATCGGCTTAGCACCGCCGTGTCATCGCATGTGACTTCCTGTGGCAACCTCCACGTCGGTTCAGCGTCAATGCGCTGGATATGCTTGTCAAATCGGCTTGCTCGGTTTCCGTTCGACTAGGTGTGGAGTGGTTGATGCGGAGGTAGTTTTGGTTTGTCCCGAACAGGGGCCAGAAACGGGGGACAGATGACTTCTTACGGTTACCGCGTTGGTCTCTTCCAGGTCACCGACGTACGAAAGTCGGACCCACATGACATGTCCAAGGACATGGGCAATGGGGTGACGCTGGCAGATCTGATAGTCGCTGAGCTCTCTAAGATGCTGGGAGTCGGGGTTGCTGAGGAGAAGCGCTCGTCGTACTTCTCTCTTGACTTCCTCCACCGCGCCAGCTGGATTGTCAGGATGGCAGGCTCGTCAGGAGTGTTTGGCACGCCTGCGACGGTGGTCGACACGACGACAGGCTCTCCCGTAGCTGCAAAGGCGATTCTTGCCGACGAGGCCGTGATGAGGGACTCGCGGATCCTCGCTGTGCTTCCGCCAAGTGAGAAGGTGTTCGCAGCGGCTTTCGAGGTGCAGGGCAATGGCAGTCTCATGACGCACTTCGCGAGGGCTCTCGACAAGGCGTTACGGACTCATAATCTCAAACTGCAGGGTGAGCATGACGTGGCAGATGGGGTCGGATGGAGGAACTATCTGCAGCGTGATGATGTGGAGATCACAGGCGTAGACCTTGTGCAGCGGGGCGACCACGTGGATGGGGCATTCGTCGAACCGGCTGGGGTGCGGAACGTCCGCCTCTCTCTTGGTATCGACCCAGCAGGACCGAAAGCCCGTGACATCTTCCGCTTGCTCAGAGGGTATGGGGCGGGCGCGCACATCAACGTCGCAGCCATGGTCGGAGTGGATGGTCGAGATTTCGACGAACAGACGATCAAAACGGTGCAGGATGGCAGGAACCGGACGATCAACGTCAGTTCAGGGTGGCCGCGGTTCGTCTACTCGATCCATGATCATCTGCGACCGAGCGGGGCCGACTTCGAAGCCGCCTCTCGCGATGTGCTCGAGGAGATCCTCGCGGTGAACGGCGTTACCCGTACTCCAGGATGGTGGGCTGTCGGACGCTGGTCATAGACTCATTGCATCGGCGAAGGGAAGGCGCATGATGTGGCAGCGTGACCTCGAGCGGTTCAGCCTGAAAGTCCTGTTCCAACAAGTTCTGAGCGGACTTCGAACGACGGAGGCCAAGAAAATTGCCTGGCCGACGCGGATCGTGTTGTTCGTTCTCCCCCTCAGCGCAGGCGCCGTTGTCAGTGTCATCGGGGCCACGTTGTCCGCGCCGGGCTTCTCCGCCGTTCTCAGCGGTAGCGGCCTACTCGTTGGGTCGATGCTCACGGCTTTCGTGTTCTTGGCGAATCTCCGAATCAAGATGTCGGAGACGCCGGATCTCAAGCGCAACGGGCGCCTCGCAAGAATGGTCAGCCAGACCGCGGCTGCCTGCCTCTACATCTCTTTTTTCGCCCTCTGCATCGTCGGAATCGTGGTCACTGGCCTCATAGTGGGAGGCACGCTGCATACGGGTTGGCTTGGTCGTTTCGGAAGCGGCCTGATCGTCGCTCTGGGTTTGCACCTCGCCTTGATCTTCACCACGGTCCTGCGCCGCCTGTTCGGTGCCTACTTCGACGTCTTCAGGGCGGACTACACGCAGGCATCCCTTACCGCACTGCGTGAGGGCGACAAGGCCGCATCATAGGTCGAGTTCTATCTCAGCCCGAAGGCCTGGTTCGGGTCAGCCCGGACGGGTCTGAGCTGGTGCGCAGGCACCCAGCGCTGCACGACGACGGGGTCGGGGCTTCCTTGGACGTCGACGCAGTAGATGATCAGTGCAGACCATTGGTAGCTGTGCCTGCGCCAGGCTACGACGAGCACTTGGCGTGGTGGTTCGCCCGGCTCGGGGCTGTCCTTGAACCATGCGTGCCGTGTCGTCCGCGGCCGTGGCCACACCCGATCGCGCCGCGCCCTGCTCACGACTTAAAGATAGAACACGTGTTCGAACCCTGAGGCGCAAACAGAGCCGCCCCGCGTACCCATGCCGGAGGTCATGTCGTCTATCTTGTGGCGGCTACGCCTTCGTTGGGTGACATGCACGGCCAAGTAATAGCTTGGGCAAGCTAGTCGTCTGAACGCATGCGGAGCTTGTTTAGCCCCAAGTTCTTCTGGATCGCTTCGCTCAAATCCCCCAGTCGTGCGACCGCGGTAATCGTTGCTGACATACAGTCCGTTCTGGCCTTGTCGTGGTCGAACTCCTTCGTGGGCGACTCTCTGTGAGCGTAGCTGGTGTGAAGTCGTGTGCTCGCGATCCACAGCGCACGGTGCCACGCCCGATACGCGGCTTCGACCTTTTTGTCCATAAGGATCAACTGGTGGGCTGGCGGTTCTGCCTCGTCGAACTGCGGAGGGGCTTGCTCGAGATAGTGGTCGGAGGCGTAGTCCACTTCGTTTGTGGCCTCCTCAGCCTTGGTCAGCAGTTCCACGTAGAAGGTATAGCGCTTCTCTCGCCACCAATTCTTCCGCTCGCGATGGCCGTTTCCGAAAAATATGATCAATGCCGATGTCGCGCTGCCGCCGAAGATGCTCCCTAAGAAGGAGGCGGTCGCCGCCCAGACTGAGTTGTCCACCTAGGCCGACTTGACTTGCTGGGGCTGCCATTCGTCCCCTACCTGCTCGTGAGGGAGATCGAAGGCATCGTTATAGGAGATCGCTTGGATGTCGATGTCCTTGGTATGGGTGGGGCTGGCGGCGCCTACTGCTTTCACAGTCCAAACCATAATCGCCGGCGGTGCCCGAACGTGACTTCGCCACTGCGACCACGGACCGCGACCACAGCAGCCAAGGCGATGAGGCGACACGGAGGATGACGAGCTCGAACGGGACGCGTGATTTGTCGGACCAAGGCTCTAGGGTCAGCGGTGTGACTCACGACTCTTCACCCCGGCTCTCGGTCGAAATGATTCCGGCGACCGTGTTCGGCGAGAACTTACGTAACCGTCTCACTGCAGGGGAGTGGAACAAATGCAAGAAGTACGCCAAAGAACAATCCGGAGGCGTTTGCGCTGTCTGCGGCGGTACCGGGGCGCGAGGTATCGTCCACTGCCACGAGAATTGGGAGTGGATAGCGATAGGCAAGTCGCGCATCCAAAGGCTGACCGGCCTTGTCGCCCTCTGCCCTCGATGCCACGGCGCAAAGCACTACGGCAGGGCGCAGATCGTGGGTTACGCCGACGATGCCGAAGAGCAGCTCATGGCTGTGAACGGTTGGTCCAGGCGCGAGCTGAACGCCCATCTGCAGAAGGCAAGGGCGCAGTGGATCGAGCGCAGCAAGCATCACTGGGAGTTCGACCTGAGCTGGCTCGCCGATCAGCTGGGCATCGTCCTCAGGTCGCCAGTGGAATCCGCTTACTCCAAACAGGAGAGTAAGGAGCGGGGCGAGCCGTCGCGTCCGGAATGGATGAGCAGATGGACTCGCAGTGAACTTGAGTTCGCAGGCGAAGTCGCGAAGTCCATGCGCACGACCAAAGCTCGCATACTCGACCTGTTCCTGCCCAAGAGTCGGATGGACGAGGCTGCGGCCCGCGGGATAAGCGTGGAAGAGTACGTGGACTTCCTTTTCGCACAGGAACGCTTATTTGATGAGTTGGACGCGCGAAAATTGCGAGGGGAAGGTCCTGAAGTGCCATTGGACCCTCGGTTCGCAGCAGACCTCGAACTGTACAGAAATACTCCCGAGCCGCTGCCAAAGAAGCCTCGGAGCTCGAAATAGATGAGCCCCAGCGGGCATCAATTCAGGCTCTAGGTCTCCTCCCTAGGTCCTCGGTGTACCCACCTCGGGAGGGCGGGGCCATGGTTTTCGTCGGCCTCGGCTGGGGTCCCGCAGTGAGTGCTCCTATGGGCGTCCCGACGGCTTCCTGGGAGAGGATCTGGGAGTCCAAGCCTCGGGAGTAGTTGCTTGCTTCGTACCATCGGCCGTCGTGCTTCTGCCATGCAACCCCAGCGACCAGGATCACCGACAAATCGAGCAGTGCTTCCAGTTCGAGCTCCGTGCCTACATTCGTGGTCACTTGCGTCCCCCTTGCAGAGCCCTCTCGGAGAAGATAAGCATTGTCAGGGTAGGCCTCAGCCCGACCCACCTAGATTGCCTCGTAGGCGCGAGCTTTCGTACAGTGCACCTCGTGACTGGAACGGCAGAACGGCCCCCACCCTCGGATGAGGGTGGGGGCCGTAGCGTTCGCGACGCGCGCTCCCGTAGCCATGGCGTCCGGCCGCCGGGTTCGGGCACGCGAGACTGATGCTATCAGTTATGCCGGGGTGTTACGTGCGAGGACACGAAAGCGGCCCCCACCCTCGAGGCGTTGAGGGTGAGGGCCGTCTCGCCTCGTGCGTGGACTGAGTGGGGCAATCTCAGTGGTGGACGCTGGAAGCTACGCTCCGTTCATGAATCGCACTTTGGGGGAAGGTCTTGCGGGCCGCGACAACGCGCTCAACTTCGTCCGGCTCATGCTCGCAGTTCTCGTCATCGTCGCGCACTCGTGGCCGCTCGGCGGGTTTGGGGTCGAGCCGCAGGTCGGAGGCATCGGGCTCGGCGGCCTCGCGGTGGGTGGGTTCTTCGCTATCAGCGGGTACCTCATCACCGCCTCCCGGATCAGACAGCCGCTCGGAATGTTCCTTTGGGCGACGGATCACGCGGATCTATCCCGGCTACTGGGCCTCCCTGATCTTCGTCGCGTTCCTCCTATCCCCGATCATCGATTCCGCCGTTGGTCGACACTGGGATTCCTGGTCGGCATTCGGCTACGTGTGGAGGAATGCCCTACTGGTTATCGGCCAGTGGGACGTGGGCGGTGGACCGTCCGCCGTACCTTATCCCGGCGCCTGGAACGGCTCCTTGTGGAGCCTCTCGTACGAGTTCGGCGCCTACCTGTGCGCCGCGACCCTGTTCTCCCTGCCTATTGCGCGCCGGCACCCCGCCATCACATCGGTGCTCGCGCTCGCCGTGCTGACACTCGGCCAGATCATGGCACCGCTCCTAGGCGTCACCACGACCTCGTACCTCCACATCCTGTGGCTCGGGACGTTCTTTTCCGCCGGGGCGCTCCTGTGGGCGGTCGCTTCGAAGATCCGCCTGTCTCCAACGGCGGGGGCCCTTGCCGCCGCTGTGCTGGGTATCTCGATTGGGTTCGGGGCCGTGAAGACGCTGGGCGCCATTCCCCTGGCATTCCTCCTTCTAGCGCTCGGTGCGTGGTTGCCGGTCAGGCTCGGATCTAAGAACGACATCTCCTACGGCGTGTACATATACGCCTTTCCCCTTCAACAGGTCTTGGCCGTCACCGGAATCCATACCCTGGCCGGTTTTGCAGGGTTCGCGGTGCTGTCGTTGGCGCTGACGGTTCCGCTGGCGTGGCTGTCATGGCGGTTCGTCGAGCATCCTTCCATCGCCCTCACCCCGATCCGATTCACTGCCAGGGCGCGGACTGCCCCGGCCTCAAGAAGAAATCCGGGCTTGGTCTGCCCCAATCGACCGGCGCCCACTCCGTCAGGTGCCAGGGGAAGTCGCTGACGTCAATGCTCCGGTTCGTCGTCCCATACATCTGCACGAGGATCCCGTCGGACTTTCCGGTGGTGTCCGTTCCGTCTCGGTACCAAGGGTCCTTACCGTAGAGCTGCTTCCATGTCCGGCCGTTCTCCCCGTTGAAGGCATGGACCCAGAGGTTCTTATCGGAGGCGAACCCACCGTACCGCTGGACGGCGCGGATGATCACCTGCGTGAGCGGGTTGTAGGGCTTCCCTGTCGATGGATTCTTCGTTGGGTCCACGCTTGCCGGAAGCCGGAACCACTGACCCTCCTTTGGCGCGTTTGGATCGGTGGAGAGGCCGTCTGCACCGAGAGCGGGCCATGAGGGCCCGATGCCCATGTTGGAGCAGGTGAAGGCGACCGCGTGGTTCACTTGACCCGCGACGAGCTCCGCGATGCCGAGGAACCCGAGTGCGTTGTGCATACCGACGACGGCGTTCGAGCCCGTGCGGAGCTGGAGGCCCGGGTTGGTCTGCGCCAGGTCAACGAGGCCGGGCTTTGCGACAGAGTAGCCACCGGTTCGGGCCGTCCAATGGCCAGGCTTGCCAGCCACAGGTTGGAACATGAAGTATTCGCGCATCACCCCAGTCCCGAGATCGTAGAGCGCGAGACCCCTATCGCCCTGCGGCGGGGGCGTGACCCAGCCCGGGAGCGGGATCCTTCCCTTGCAGAAGAGGTCAACCTCCGCTTGGTTGTAGCCCGCGCCTGCGGAGACGGAGTCGACGTACTGCCAATCGACCCCCGGGGCGGTCGAGTCAACGACATAGACAGCAATGGGTTCTGTCCCATAGACAGACGTGTTCAGCGACGTCTTCGCACCCCACGCCCCGCCAGCCGTATACAGGGCATTGGTGTCCATCCATGACGCCATGTCTGCGCTATTGGCCGCGAGTGGCATTCGGGTTCCGCGGACGTCGCGAGTGAGCACGGTGCCCTCGGCTACGTACTTGGGCCAGAACAGTGATCCTCGGAACGCACTCGGGGAGGCAGGGAGCTCGCGGCTGGTCCAGAGGCCGGACTCGGCGTTGAACGTGTTCGGTTCCGTCCACCGCCATTTTCTGGTGGCGGGGTCTGGATGGAGGACGGGCATCAGACACCTCCGATGTCGTAGATCTTGAGGTTGTCGAGGGTGAACGGGTAGCTCGCAGCCGTGAGGGTGTTGCGAAGGGACAGGATGTTGCCGCGTTTGGCGGGCGGGATACCACCGTGGGCTACGGCGACCACTACCCGGTGACGGCCGTCGGACGGCTGGCAGCGGCTGGCCTGATGGTCGCGGGTGTCGCCGTGCTTGGCGTGGTGACCGCCACGATCGCCTCCTGGCTGGTGGAGAGCGTATCCACGGAGACGGGGGAGACGGCGGCCAAGATGGTTGAGAGTACCGCAGCCGTGCTGGAGGCGATCGACGAGCCCTTGGAGGATCAGATCCGGTCGCTCAGGGAGCAGGTCATTCGGCTCACGGCGGCCCTCGAGGCTCACCAGCCAGACTCGTGAGTGCAGACCCGGTCAAGGCCAGGCCGGGTCTCCGCTCGCCGTCGACGTAGATGCCGGCAATGCCATCGCACCGAAACGCGGCAATGGATGTCGACACATCGGCCCGAAGCTGAAACCTCGGACCGGACGGCGTCCGGTATCCGGCCAGAAACGGACCGAAACGCACCCAACTGCACCTGATGACTTCCGCGGAATTCCGCGGTTTTCGGCTTGTTTCCGGGGTTGGGCGAGGTGGTTCGAATCCCCTTACCTCCACCCTTGAGAGGCCCGGTTTTCCGGGCCTCTTTTCGTTGTGGGTGACGCGGGCCTGGATTTGGGTGACGCCTAACCCAGGAATGTCGCGTCCCGCGCAGCGTGGTTTCCGCCTTTTTCAGAGGTCCACGCGATAGATGTGGACCGAGTCGGTGTTCGCGAAGGTATCGGTGAACTGGCCGTTGACTACCGGAATCGTCCGGTTCTCGCCGAGGACGCTCACGCTCGTGCCGATACTGCCCGCCAAGGCGAAGGTCACGGAGGCGTTGGAGACAGAATCGGCGGCGTCATGCGCGAAAATGTAAGGGTGACCACTGTTCCACTTCGCCAGGTATTCCGGCCCTGCGGGGTCACCGTCGGGGGTCTTCCGGTCCGCTGACGAAGTGACGAGCCCGACCGCGTCCGGACCGTTCAAGACCGGTGCAAGAGACTGAGCTGTCGTGTAGAACGACTGTGCTGCCGCCTTTACGCCCGCGAACGCCGGATCTTCAAAGGAATCCGATGCCCCACCGGGGCGCACGAAGTTGTGCGTGAAGTAGTTGATGCCGCGAGCCCCCTCGATCACAGCTGACCAAAGGCCTGCTGTAAACGTAGCAGGATTGACTTCGTTGCCGTCCTGGCCGGTAAGTTCGTTGAACGAGTAGATCGGCTTGGTCCCACCCTGCATCTGCCGTTCATGGAAGACGAGCCGCCCGTAGTTGCGTGAGAGTCGGATGCGGGGGTCGAGGTTGGTGGGATCGGTGCATCGGAGGTCCTGGGAGTAAGACGAGTCACCGACGATGACGCGGTTGACACCCCACCATCCCTGGGCCAAGATGCATCCCTCCTGCTCGAAGTACACGTCCGAGGATGCGACGTCGGTGGACTGCGTGAATGAGAGCCAGTTGCGCGAGTCGCCCTGGGTCCCTGCGTACTTGCCGAAGTTCGCGTACTTGAACTTGCTGCCCGAGAGCTGTTGCGAGAGGGACTTCAGTGCTGTGTAGCCGCAGTCCAACGTCCCGTCGGTGCACATGTTCGCCGTGCCGAACCCGACCTGCCCGGACCAGCTGCCCCAGCCGTCGCCAGCCCATTGGTCGGCCTCGTCCGCGACGAGTTCTCCGCCGGCGCGGGTCGTGGTGTCACCAATCCCATAGAAGTGTGAATCGTCCTGCCAGCCGGGTGTCATGTACCCGTCTTCGAGATAGGTGTTGATGAGCGTGCTGTCGTCTGCTGCCCCTTTGGCGTCAGCTGCCCAGCGGGTGACCGGAAACATGGTCGTAGCGCCGGGGAAGCTGGAGGCCGGCCACTTGTCGTAATAGGTCTGGCCCCCGTCGATGGGTTTGAGGGTCACGCCTGCAGGCAGCGAGACGCCCGTGGTCGCTCTTGGCGTCGAGGCGACGTCCGATGAGAGGGCCCCGGCCATCAGCCCGACCACGCATGCGCCTCCTGCGAACACGGCCGCGGTACGCAATGGTCGACGGCAGTTGAGCATCCTCATCTGATCGAGTTCTCCCGCGAGTGCTGGTACAAGGGGAACAATGCCGTCACCAGCCGCTGCGCGTCGGTGTATGTCCCTTCCGGGCATCATCGGGCATCGGCATTTCGGCCCGCAGGCCGAGGAGGCGGATCGGACGGCCAGCTTCTATTCCGGCTGCGAGGTCCATGGCCCGGGCGAGGATTTCGCTCGCGTCGAATGTCTCGGGAATCTTCCTCGCGTGGGTCTTGGTCAAGAAGGGGGCGTACCGAACCTTGAGGGTCAGCCCGACCACGGGCCGTCCGTCGGCCACAACATCCTCGACGACATGCGCCGTCAGCTCCCTCACGGCGTCGTTCACCTGGTCCGGCTCGGTGAGGTCGCGCTGGAAGGTGGTCTCGCGGCTGTGCCCGCGGGGGACCCAAGGGGTGTCGTCGACAACACTGGCTCCCTCCCCGCGTCCGAGCTGCGCGTACCAGGGACCCATCTTGGGGCCGAACTCCGGGACGAGGTCCTGCGGGTCGCACGCAGCGAGCTCGGCGACGGTGTTGATTCCGAGTTTCGCGAGCCGGCCCGACACCTTGGCTCCGATGCCCCAGAGGTCCTTGGTGGGCCGACTGCCCATGACGTCCAGCCAGTTCGCCGCCGTGAGACGGAAGACGCCGGCTGGCTTTCCGAAGCCGGTGGCGACCTTGGCCCGGACGAGGGTGTCCCCGATGCCCACACTGCAGTGAAGTTGCGTGCGCTCCAGGACGGCGGCCTGCAGCTGCCGGGCGTAGGCTTCCGGATCCTCCGTCTGAATGCCGACGAAGGCCTCGTCCCAGCCCAGCACCTGCACGACGGCGCCGGGTTGCGTGCGCAGGGTACCCATCACCGCTTCGGACGCCTCGAGGTAGGCCTCGTGATCGACAGGCAGGATCACTGCGTCGGGCACTTTCCGGGCCGCGATGCGGAGCGGCATGCCGGAACCGACGCCGAACGCCCTGGCTTCGTAGGAAGCAGTCGAGACCACCGCTCGCTCCGTCGGGTCGCCCCGGCCGCCGACGATGATGGGTTTGCCCGCCAGCTCCGGGCGGCGGAGCACCTCGACCGCCGCGATGAACTGGTCGAGATCGACGTGCAGCACCCACCGGATTGCGCTCACGCCATCAGTCTGCCCGAAACATCTCTGGCGGGCATCGACCGTCGAAGCGAAGATGGGAGCGTCACGAGATTCCAGGGACAAGGACATGACGATGCCGGAACTCCTCATCGACTTCATCACCTCGCTCGACGGCTACGCGGCGGCTGAAGGCTGGCCGGGGTGGTGGGGCCTTCAGGGGCCGGAGTATCTGGCGTGGCTCGCCGACGCCCCAGAAGCCGACTACACCGTCCTCATGGGCGCAACAACGTATCGCGTGATGTCGGGATTCGCGGCTGCGGGTGAGCCGGGCACCGAGCCTCTGTCGGGCATACCGAAGATCGTCTTCTCGAAAACGTTGAGTGAGCCTCTGGCCTGGGCGAATACGCAACTTGTCAGCCGGGACGCTGTTGAGGCGGTGCGGGAGATGAAGGCAGGCGAGTCGAAGCCGATGCGCACCATTGGCAGCCTCAGCCTGTGCCGCTCACTCCTGAAGGCCGGCCTCGTGGACCGTTACCGCGTGGTCGTGTTCCCAGTGATCACGGGGAGTACCGGCCGGGAGCGGATCTACGACGGTTACCCCGACGTTGCGCTCGACATGATCAGCACGCGCACCTTCGACGGACGCATCCAGTTGCTCGAATACGTACCGGCCATCTTGCCCGAGCCGCCAGGTGCCGGGAGCGACCAGAGGGGATCTTCGTGAGCGGTCGTACCGATCGCTACGCCGCGACTCCTACGCCAGGCTCAGCTGCCAGGACACCCCGAACCGGTCGTTGACCCAACCGAATTTGGTGCTGAACCCGTAGTTCCCCAGGGGCATCAGCTCGCCGCCTCCCTCGGCCAGAGCCGTATAGAGCTGGTCGATCTCGGCCTCGCTCTCGCACTGCACGAAGAGCGACACGGCCGGTGTGAAGGTGAAGTCGTGGTGCCCGGGGCTGTCGATGCACATGAACGGCTGGCCGGCGAGCGTGAACGTCGCGTGCTGGATGGTTCCCTCCCTGCCGGGGCCGTCGGCCCCGTAGCGGCTCATGCTGATGACTTCGGCGCCGTCGAAGAGCGAGCGGTAGAAGTCCATCGCCTCCTCCGCGTTGCCCTCGAACATGAGAAACGTCGTGATCTTCTGGGGGGCGACGATGTCCATTCCGCTTTACCTTCGTCTCGAGGGCAGGCCAAGCCGGGCCGGTCGGCCCGCCGCGGGGAAGCCAGGATCGGGATTGCGACCCGCGGCTAAAATGGCGGGCAAGCCGGCGCGCCCGGGGCTCTGCCCGATTTTTCGGTCCGAGCGCGCCGACGCACGTCAACCCCCCACGGGCGGCGTGCGTGGACCACCTTAGCCTTGTATTCTCCCGACCCGCCAGCCTTCGGCGAGCGAGCTTTGACATGTACAAGAGGGGGTCTTCTGCAAGTTCCCTCCAAGCCAGCTCTCAAGATCGTCGTCTAAAGTCTGGCTGGACCAGTTTTCGTGCGAGAGGCAACAGGCGTGGTGGCGGAGCGAGTGATCTTCCGGAAAGTCCCCGAGGTGACGGCCCTCTTCTGGGTCATCAAACTGCTGACGACGGCGCTCGGGGAGGCGACCGCGGACTATCTCGTGAACGACTTCAACCCCTACCTCGCAGTCGTGGCCTGCACGCTGCTGTTCGTCGGAGCGCTCGCGCTGCAGTTCTGGTTCCGCCGCTACGTCCCGTGGGTCTATTGGCTTGCGATCGTCATGGTCGCCGTCTTCGGGACGATGGCGGCCGACGTCCTGCACGTCGTGATGGATGTGCCGTACTGGCTCTCCTCGGCGGCCTTCGCCGTCGCGTTGGTTGTGATCTTCTGGGCCTGGTACCGCGTCGAGGGGACCCTCTCGATCCACAGCATCACCACTACGCGGAGGGAGATCTTCTACTGGGCCGCGGTATCGGCGGCCTTCGCCCTCGGAACCGCTGCGGGGGATCTGCTCGCCTATACGGCTCATCTCGGCTTCCTTGCCGCGGGGCTCGTGTTCGCCGTCCTCTTTGTGGCCCCGGGCGTGGCCTGGCGCGCCGGGATGAACAGCATCGCGGCGTTCTGGGTCTCATACGTCCTGACGCGTCCGCTGGGCGCCTCGTTCGCCGACTGGACCGGGAAGGGACAGGACGCAGGCGGCCTCGGGTGGGGCGACGGGCCCGTGGCAGCAGTGCTCTTGGTGCTCATCGTCGCGCTCGTGGGCTACCTGCAGGTGCGGCAGAGGAAGGCCGGCGAGCTCGAGCCGGCGACCGAGGCCGCGCGGTAGCTCCGGGGGCCTTGGGCCGCGCGGGAAGTCCGGACGCCTAGGAGTACTTCGCCATCCGCGCCTTGACCTGCGCGACATAGGCCTTGGTGTCGGGGTACATCCCGTACGCCTGGACCCCGTAGAGGCCCTGGTAGTATCCGGCGATCGCGATGTCCTGGCTCGCGGCGTTCTTGAGGAGCCAGCGGAGCATCGCGACGCCCGCAGTGATGTTGTCGTTCGTGTTCCGCAGGTCGAGGGGGCGCCCGGCGAGACTCGAGAGCCAGCTCGCGTTGGCAGGCATGATCTGCATGACGCCGATCGCTCCGACGGAGGAGGTCACGTTCTGCCTGAAGCTGGACTCCTGCTCGGCGATGGCGAGCGCGAGTGCGGTCGGGACCCCCATGCTGCTGGCGGTCTGGCGCACCATGGCCTGGATCTGGGCGACCGTTTCGGTGCCCGACGCGGTGCTGCCACCGCCCTTCGACATGAGCGTCCCGAGCGGAATGCCGGTCTTCTCCTGCACGCCGTACATGGTCTTCTGGCGCGCCGTGGTGTCGTCCCACATCGACGAGGACCACCCTGGCGGGGCTGCAGTTGCCGCCTTGACGTTCGACGGCGCGGGAGCGGCGGACGACGTCGGCTGGCCGGCGGCCGCGGGGGCCGAGGCTGCGGGGGCGGTCGACGCCGCGCGGATCACGATCCGCTGGCCCGGGTAGATGGTCGACGTCGACCCGAGGCCGTTGAGGCTGCGGAGGTCGCTGAGCGGCACGCCGGTCTGCTGGGAGATGCCCCAGAGCGTGTCGCCGCTCTTGACGGTGTAGGTCTGCGGCGCGGTGACCGCGGGCGCGGGCGCAGCGGCGGGCGCGGCGCTCGGGGCTGCGGGGGTTGCCGGGGTGCTGCCGATCCGGATGTGCTGCCCGGGGTAGATGATCGAGCTCCAGCCGAGGCCGTTGAGCTGGAAGAGGGTGTTGAGCGGTACCCCGGTACGCGCCGCGATCCCGCTGAGTGTGTCGCCCGGGCGGACAACGTAGGTGTCCGCGGCGGCAGCTGCCGGGGCCGCGATCGCGGCGGTCAAAGCGGCGGCCGATGCGGTGACCGAGGCTGCCCTCAGGCGACGTCCCTTGTTCATGCGGCAGTTCTCCTCCCCATCCGACCCCTGTTGGACATATCCAATCAC
Organism: Sinomonas susongensis; assembly: GCF_005877005.1. Taxonomy (GTDB): domain Bacteria; phylum Actinomycetota; class Actinomycetes; order Actinomycetales; family Micrococcaceae; genus Sinomonas; species Sinomonas susongensis. Next base: position 230,882 of record NZ_SSNH01000004.1, read on the forward strand.
ACGTCCAGGCCCAATCCCGGCATCATTGCAGTATCCTTGCCCAACTCTTGGATGGACCGGGGCTCTTGTCACCGGCTGGAGCAGCCCGGTAATATCTGGTAAGTACCAGTTGTCGTCGAGGATGGCTGGCCGCTAGGACCGCGAGGAGAGGATAGCCATGTCCAAGGCAGAGAAGATCATCGAAGGACTCGGCGGGGCCGACAACATCGTGGAGATCGAGGCGTGCATCACCCGCCTGCGGACCGAAGTCAAGGATGCCTCGCGCGTCAAGGAGGACGTCCTCAAGGGTGCCGGTGCCCACGGCGTCCTGAAGGCGGGCACCGCGGTCCAGGTCATCGTCGGACCCGAGGCGGACACGCTCGCCGAGGACATCGAGGACCTCCTGTGACAGCGGCCTCCCTCGACGTCGTCTCGCCGCTCACCGGGCGTGTTGTTCCACTGCAGGACGTCCCCGACCCGGTCTTTGCTGGGCAGATGGTCGGTGCGGGGGCCGGCGTCGAGCCAGCCGCTGAGCCGTTCGAAGTCGTCGCCCCCGTCGCGGGAAAGCTCGTGAAGCTCCTTCCCCACGCATTCGTCGTCGTCGACGCGGCTGGACGGGGAATCCTCACGCACGTCGGGATCGACACCGTGAAGCTCAAGGGGGAGGGGTTCACGCTCCTCGCCGAGAAAGGGGACGAGGTCGAGGCCGGCACCGTCGTCATGCGCGTGGACCCATCGGCCGCCCTTGCCGCGGGCTATTCGCTCGTGAGCCCCGTCGTCGTCCTCGATTCCAAGCCAGACACGGCGACCGGAGTCCCGGAGGGGCAGATCAAGGCGGGCGACCGGCTCTTCAGCTGGACGGCCCCTGCTCAGCCGTCGGCTTAGAGGTGGACTTCCATCGTGAGGGCGTAGCGGTCCGAGCGGTACCACGACCGGGCGTGCTCGATGGCGTGTTCGCCTGAGAAGGAGACCCGGTCGAAGTAGAGGACGGGGTCGCCCATCTCGGCGCCGAGGAGGACTGCGACGTCCGACGGCGCGCCCTCGGCCTTGACGCTCTGCCTGGCACGATCGACCTGATGGCCGAAGTCGGAGGCGAGGGCGCGGTAGATCGAGCCGGTGAGGTCGATGTCCAGCAGGCCCTGGGCGAGGGAGGCGTTGTACCAGGCATCGTCGACGCTCACGGGGCGGCCGTCCGCCAAGCGGACCCGGCGGATGTGGTACGCCTGCTCTGACCGGTCGAGTCCGAGCGCCTTCGCGGTGGCCGGCGGCGGATACGCCTGCGTTGCCTCGAGCACGATCGTGCTCGGCTTGTGCCCCTGTGCCTCCATCTCCTGCGTGAACGAGGCCAGGTGGAGAGTGGACTGGACCGTGCCTTCGGAGACGAAGGTGCCCTTGCCGGGCACTCGCACGAGGTGCCCCTCGCTCACGAGCCGCCCGATCGCCGCGCGGACGGTGATGCGGCTGAGCCCGAACTGTTCCATGAGCGTGCGCTCGCTGGGCACCCGGCCCCCGGGCTCGAGCTCGTCCTTTGCCATCCGGAGCAGGATTGCGTGGAGCTGTTCGTGCTTGGGGACTTGGCTGTTCGCGATGGAATCGAGTGCGGCACGCCCCGTCGCGGAGTTGCTGATGGCCATCATTGCCTTCCTGCCAGCATGCTCGGATAGTACCAGTCAATACCATGCGCTACCCGAGAGCCGAGGACGGCGGGCTCAGCCTGCCCGGCTCTCCCGGCTCACCCAGCCCAGATCGTCCGAGATGGCGTGCGTGCACGCCAGGAGGTCGGGCAGCAGCCCGAGCAGACCGGTCTGATCGAGGAGGACGACGGGCACCGAGCAGGACGCCGCCGCCACGACGCGTCCGGATGCGTCCCGGATGGGGGCAGCGATGCAGTGCACGAACTCCTCGTGCTCCGAGGCGTCGAGGGCCCATCCCTGGGCGTCCACGCGGTCGAGCTCGGCCAGCAGCGCAGACGGCTCCGTGATGGTCCGCTCCGTGAACCGGGCGTAGTCGAGCGCGGCCACGATGCTCGCGCGGCGTTCCCGTGGCAGGTCGGCGAGAAGCACCTTGGACACGGCTGCCGCGTGGAGGGCGGCGGTGAGCCCGACGCGCGAGTACATGCGAACGGGATGGCGGGACTCGAGCTTGTCGATGTACGTGACGTCGGGCCCCTCGAGGGCCGCGAGGTGGACAGTATGGCCGGTCGCCTCGTTGAGGCGGGCGAGGTGGGGATGGGCGACGGCGCGGAGCCCCCGCTGCTCGAGCGCGAGGGACGAGAGCTCGAACAGCTTCCGGCCCAGGCGGTAGCGCTGCTGCTCGTCGCGCACCACGAACCGCTTCGCCTCGAGGTCGTGCAGGAGCCGCATGACCGTCGTCTTGTGCACGGTCGCGCGCGATGCGAGCTCGTCGAGGCTCGCCGGACCCGCGGCGAGCTCGTCGAGAAGGTCGAGGGCCCGGAGGAGGCTCTGGCTCACGGGAGCCTGGCCTCCACCCGGAAGGCGTCGCCATCGAGCGAGAATCCATGGCGGGAAACAGACGCCCCGGCCCACGCCTCGTCCGAGCAGGCGAGGATCCGCCCGAGGGCAGCGGCGTCGGGCAACGGCCCGTGGTCGCCCGGGACGACGAGCGTGCACGCGGCGGCGACATGGCCGCGCCGCAGGCTCGACTTCTCGTCGAGCCCGAGGACGACGCCGCTCAGGTAGCCGGCGGCGAAGGCGTCGCCGGCGCCCACGGGCTCGACGACGTCGACCAGGAGTGAGGGGACCTCCTCGCGTTCGCCGCTGCGGCCGAGGGCGATCGCGCTCGTCGCCTCGTTCTTGACGACGACGGTCTGCGGGTCGGGGAGCAGCGCACGGATCTCCGCCTCGTCACCGGTCCCGAGCGCGTGCTCGGCCTCGTCCTTGCCGACGAGCACAATGTCGGCCTGGTTCGCGAGGCTGCGCAGCACGCTCCGATCGCGCCCTTCCCACAGCGACGGGCGCCAGTTGACGTCGAAGCTCACCTTGCACCCGCCCCGCGGGCGGCTCAGGACCGCCTCGAGGAGCGCGAGGGCGTCCTCCGAGAGCGCAGCGGTGATGCCGCTGACGTGCAGGAGCGCGGCCTTGGCGAGGAGCGGCGCAACCTGCGGCGAGTCGAGCAGGGCCGGGCTCATGGCCGAGGCTGCCGAGCCGCGCCGGTAGTAGAGGACGGATGCGGGGGCGGTCTCGGTCCGGGGGAGCTTGACATAGAGGCCGGTGGGGCGCGCGCCGTCGATCTCGACTCCTGCGACGTCCACGCCGTGGCCCTTGAGCTCCGAGAGGATCCGGTCGCCGAAGCCGTCCTGCCCGACGCGACTCACCCAGTGGGCGTCGAGACCCATGCTTGCGAGCCCCACGGCGACGTTCGACTCGGCGCCGCCGATCCCGACGTGCAGGGTCGCAGCGCCGTCGAGCGTCACTCCGGGTTCGGGTGTCAGCATTGCCATGGTCTCGCCCAGGCACACGGCTGTCGGCATGTGGATTTCAGAGCTCCTCGGGAAAGGGCATGACGCCCCGGATGGCCGCCCGGTTGACGGCAGTTTTTCCGCAATGCTAGACAGGGAGGCAGAAAGTATGCAACTGCGATTGCAGAATACGCAACGTACGTAGTGCAGCCCTGATGCTCGAGAGGAACTCTTCCATGACCGCCGAAGAACTCATCGCACTGCTCGCCGAGGATCGCACACTCGCCGTCGTCCGGGCCAAAGCGATCCCGGACGCCGCCGGGCTCGCGGCAGCCCTCGCCTCCGGTGGGGTACGGGCCCTCGAGCTCACGTTCACGACGCCCGACGTCGTCACCCACGTGCGCCGGGTAGCGGAGACGGCGAGCGAGCACGGTGCTGTGATCGGAGTCGGAACCGTGCTCACCGCGGACCAGGCTCGGGCGGCCATCGACGCAGGCGCCCAGTTCCTCGTCACTCCCGGCATCCGGCCTGCTGTCGCGCAGGTCGCAGTGGCCGCCGGCATTCCCGTATGCCTTGGCGCCATGACGCCCTCAGAGGTCGCCGAGGCGCTCGACCTCGGCTCCGACGTCGTCAAGATCTTCCCGGCCCGCCAGGTCGGGCCCGGGTTCCTCAAGGACCTCCAGGGCCCGTACCCAGGGGTCAAGCTCCTGCCGTCAGGAGGGATCGACGTGTCCAACGCGCGTTCCTACCTCGATGCAGGTGCGCTCGCTGTCTGCTGCGGAACCTCCGTGGTGCCGCCGTCGGCCGTGGAAGCCGGCGCCTGGGACGACATCGCGTCCCGCGCCGCCGCGTTCACGGCCGCCCTCGGCACGGCGGGCGAGGGGGCACGCACTGCCGCAGGATAGGGGCATGAGCGAACGCGGCGAGCACCTCACGATCCCGACTCCTTCAGGCCACGTCTCAGGCGTCTACCTCCGCCCCGACACGCCGGACGCGACGGTCGTCGTCGCCCACGGCGCCGGGGCCGGGATGGACCACCCGTTCATCGTCGGGTTCGCCGAAGCGCTTGCCGACCTCGGGCTCGCGACCCTGCGGTTCAACTTCGCCTACCGGGAGGCCGGCAAGCGGCTGCCTGACCGCGCCCCCAAGGCCATCCCCGTGTGGGCGGCTGCCTTCGAGGAGGCCCGGCGCCGTTCCGAGGGCGAGCCGCTGTGGGCCGCGGGCAAGTCGTTCGGCGGGCGCATGGCCTCGATGGCGCTCGCAGAGGGGGCAATGGACCCCGCCGGCCTGATCTTCCTCGGCTATCCGCTCCATCCGGCTGGCAAGCCCGAGAAGCTCCGGGACGAACACCTCTACGGGCTCGAGGTGCCCATGCTCTTCCTGCAGGGCACGCGTGACCCTCTCGCGATACAGGAGCTGCTCGACGCCGTCGCCGCGAAGCTTCCGACGTCGACCCTCGCGTGGCAGGAGGGCGGCGACCATTCGTTCGCCGTCAAGGGCGTCAGGCGGACTGCGGAGGAGGTGGGCGCCTCCCTCGCGCCGCAGGCCGCCGAGTTCGTCCGCGCCCCGCGCTGAGTCCCAGGTGCAAGGATGGGACCATGACTACCGCCGTCGTCGTGGGGAGCGGGCCCAACGGCCTCGCCGCCGCAGTGCGGCTCGCGGAGGCCGGCGTCTCCGTCCGGGTCCTCGAGGCGGAGCCCGCCATCGGCGGCGGAACACGCTCCACGACGACGCCGGCTCCGGGCGGCGGCGGGACCCTCATCTCAGACGACTGCTCGGCCTTCCACCCCATGGGCATCGTCTCGCCCTACTTGGCGAGCCTCGGCCTGGAGCGCTACGGACTGCGCTGGCGCTGGCCCGAAGTCCAGCTCGCGCACCCGCTCGGCGGCGGTCGCGCTGCGGCCGTGTGGCGGGACCCCACCCGCACCGCCCAAGCGCTGGGGCGGGACGGCACGGCCTGGGAGGCCACCGTCGGGGCAGTCGCCCATAGCCTCGACGGACTGGTGCAGGACATTCTGCGCCCGGTGCTGCACGTCCCGCGCCACCCGCTGCTCCTTGCGCGCTTCGGCGCCCTCGCTGCCCTGCCCGCCACCGTCCTCGCGAAGGTCTGGCGGGATGACCCCGCCCGCGCGCTCTTCGCGGGGGTCGCCGCGCACGCCTTCGCGGACCTTCGCCGCCCTTTCACGAGCTCGGTGGGCCTCGTCCTGACCGCCGCGGCACAGTCGGTCGGCTGGCCCGTCGCGGAGGGCGGAAGCCAGGCGATCGCGGATGCGCTCGCCGCCCGCCTGACGGAGCTCGGCGGCACGATCGAGACCGGGGTGCGCGTCCGCCGCGCCGACGACGCCGGCCGGCCCGACCTCCTGCTCCTGTGCGTCACCCCGTCCGCGGCGGCGACCATCCTCGCCGGGCGGCTCCCGGCCGCCGTCGCCCGCGGCTACGCCCGGTACCGCTACGGGCCCGCGGCTTTCAAGGTCGACTACGTGGTGGAGGGCGGCGTGCCGTGGACGGCCCAGGAAGCCCGGCAGGCCGGGACGGTCCACGTGGGCGGGACCATCCAGGAAATCGCCGCGGCTGAGGCGGCGACCGTCAAGGGTCGTATGCCGGCCCGTCCCTTCGTGCTCGTGGGGCAGCAGTACCTCGCCGACCCGACCCGCTCGGCCGGGAACCTGCACCCGGTCTGGGCGTACGCGCACGTCCCGAACGGCTATCCGGGAGACGCGACCGAGGCGGTCACGGCCCAGATCGAACGGTTCGCCCCGGGCTTCCGCGACTGCATCCGGGCAGTCTCAGTGCGCTCGGTGGCCGCCACCGAGGCTCACAACGCGAACTACGTGGGGGGCGACATCAGCGCGGGGGCCAACTCGGGGCTGCAGCTCGTGTTCCGTCCGAGCGTCGCGGCGGACCCCTATTCGACCGGGATCCCCGGCGTCTTCCTGTGCTCCGCGGCGACTCCGCCCGGCGGGGGAGTGCACGGGATGTCCGGCTTCCTCGCAGCCGAGCGGGCCCTCGCCTCGCTGCGCGCCTAGAGTAATCGGGTGCACGACGACGACCGCCCCACGGGCGCCTTTCCCTACGAACGGCTGCGCCGCTTCCCGGACGTCGAGGCCCCGAACCTGCAGGCCTGGGACGCGACCGACCTTCTCCTCGCCGACCGGGGCACCGCCGACGCCGTGCAACGGGGCCTCACGGGGAGGGAGATTGCCGTCATCGGAGACAACTACGGCGCGATCTCCCTGCGGCTCGCTGCGGCGGGCTTCGTGGGTGTCCGTGTCCACCAGGACCTCGCAACCGGGCGCGAGGCGTTCCGCCGCAACGCGGAGGAGCTGGGCCTCGAGGACCTGCAGATACCGTCCGAGCTCGAGCGCGGGCTGCTCGATGGCGCACGGCTCGTCCTGCTGCAGCTTCCGCGCGGCCTTGCGGAGCTCGAAGAGTACGCCGACGCCGTCGCGCGGTGGGCGGCCCCCGACGTCGTCCTCGTCGCGGGCGGCCGGGTCAAGCACATGACCCTCGCCATGAACGACGTCCTCGGAAAGGCCTTCGAGGTCGTCGAGGCGGAGCTCGCCGTGCGGAAGTCCCGCCTGCTCGTAGCCTCTGTCCCACGTCCGGTGCCGGAGCGGCCCCCGTTCCCGGTCCGCGCCGCGCACGCTGACGTGGGCCTCGTCCTCTACGCCCACGGCGGCGCGTTCGCCGGTCCCCGGCTCGACCTCGGCACGCGCTTCCTCCTGGGATTCCTCGACCGCATGCCGGCGGGGGAGGCCGTCGACCTCGGCTGCGGGACGGGAGCCCTCGCTGCGGGCTACGCGCTCGCCCACCCGGACGCCGTCGTCGTCGCGACGGACCGTTCGGCGGCCGCCGTCCGTTCGGCCCGGGAGACCGTGGCGGCCAACGGCCTCGAGGGGCGCGTCCGCGTCGAGCACGACGACGCCGGCGCCCTCCTCCCCGAGGCCTCTGCCGACGTGGTCCTGCTGAATCCGCCGTTCCACCTGGGTGCGAGCGTCCACGCGGGCGGAGCCCTCCGGCTCATCGAGGCCGCCGCGCGCATCCTGCGCCCGGGCGGCGAGCTCTGGACTGTGTACAACTCCCACCTCGACTACCGTCGCCAGCTCCGCACGGTGGTCGGCAGGACGAGTGTGGAGGGGCAGTCGGGCAAGTTCACCGTGACGCGATCGGTGCGCCGCCCCTAGGCCTGCCGGGATCTTCCCAGCTCAGCGCTGGAACGGCGCTCTGGGGACAGTCACTCCTGAGGGCTCGACAAGGTAATTTAAGTGCTCGGCAAGGTAACTTTAGTCACGGGGGCAATGACGCAGCACTTGGGAAGGATCCTGTGACGGAGAACTCACGTCAGCCTGCGCCCCGACGCGGGACGAACCTCCCACGGATGGGGGACTTCAACCTGACGGTGATCCTCGACGCCATCCGCCGTTCCGACGCCGGCCTGAGCCGCGTCGAACTCGCCCAGCTCGTCGGCCTCTCGCCCCAGACCATCTCGAACATCTCCCGCCGCCTGCTCGACCAGAAGCTCATCGTCGAGGCCGGCAAGGAGGGCACGGGACCGGGCAAGCCGCGCACCATCCTCCGGCTCAACCCGGGTGGCAGGTATGCCATGGGCGTCCACCTGGACCCCGCGCTCATCACCGTGGTCCTTCTCGACCTGGTCGGGTCCGTCGTCGTCAAGAACACTTTCGTGACCCCGCAGAGCCACGACCCACAGGAGATCGTGGACGCCATCGCCGAATGCGTCGAGAAGCTCCTGGAGGGCTCCGGGGTGGATCGGAAGCTGGTTGCCGGCCTCGGTGTCGCGGCGCCCGGTCCTGTCGATCTCGAGCGGGGCGCCGTCGTCGGCCCGCCGCTCCTGCGCGGATGGGTCGATGTGCCGCTGCGGGAGATGGTGCAGGACGCCACCGGCCTGCCGACGACCGTGGACAAGGACGTGACGGGAGCCGCGGTTGCCGAGATCTGGGCCGGCGGCCCCGGCGGCTCGGGCAGCTTCGTGTTCTTCTACCTCGGAACCGGGCTCGGCTGCGGCCTCGTCCTCAACGGCGAGGTGTACCGAGGCGCGTCGGGCAACGCAGGCGAGATCGGCCACATCATCGTCGATCCGGACGGGCCGCTCTGCAGCGACGGGTGCGGGATGCGGGGGACGATCGGCAGTTCGCTCGAGCCCACCGTGATCGTGAGCGAGGCCGTCGTCGCAGGCGTTCTCCCGGCGCTGCCGCCCAAGCCGACGGCCCGCGACTTCCAGGCCGCCTTCGCGCGGCTGTGCGGTCTCGTCGACGAAGGCGACGAGAGGGCGATCGCCATCATGCGCAGGGCCGCGCGCAGCATGGCCTGGGCTGCGGCCGTCGTAGGGAACATCGTGGACGTCGAGCGCATGATCTTCGGCGGTCCCTTCTGGGACGCTGTCGCAGACTTCGTGCTCGAGGTGCTTCCGGACATGATCAACGAGCTCCTCGCGACCCGAGGGATCCGCAGGGTAGGACTCTCGGGGACGCGGCTCGGCGAGGACGTGGGGGCCGTCGGCGCGGCGTGCCTGGTCCTCGAACGCGCTCTCGCCCCGCGCGCGGAGCGGCTGCTCCTCGAAGGCTGATCCCCTCCGCCCGGATCTCGGGGCGAGGACGACGGCGGCAACGCCAGCCCGCGCGTCACGGAGCGTCATGCGAGGTCTTCTTCGTAGCAATCGGGCGATTTGCCATTCGTTCCGGCCGAGCGCTTGAAGCACGTCAGGCGGCTCCGTAGGCTTTTTCCCAAGTTGCTCCTGCAACGTGTCAGCGATCCCCGCGATGGGGATGTGGGTGCCCCCGTGAGGGCCTGACATTTGCCGCAGGAGGCTGGTCCCTGTGGGACGACCGCTCGGCGGCGTCCTGGGACCGGTCGTCCCGCGTTCCTGAATACCCTTCATCGCCGGCGCCGTCGGCAGCATCGGAATCCAAGGTCTGCAAATGCCACCACCCACACTTGTCGAGGCACCCTCCTCGAGCGCTCTCGCGCCACCCGTCGCCCTCTCCTACGAGCTCTTCCCGCCGCGCAGCGACGCTGCCTCGGTCACGCTCTGGAAGACCATCCGCGAACTCGAACGCACCGACCCGGACTACGTGTCGGTGACGTACGGCGCCAGTGGCTCCAACCACGCCAAGGCCCTGGACCTCGTGGACCGACTCCAGGTCGAGACGACGCTCCGCCCGCTCGCGCATCTCACCTGCGTCGGCGGGACTCCGGCCGAGCTGAGCGCGATCGTGAACGAACTCCTCGACCGCGGGGTGCGGGGCATCCTCGCGCTCCGCGGAGACCGTCCGCAGGACGGTGTCCTGCCCGACGGCGGACTCCAGTACGCCCAAGACCTCATCGAGCTCATCCGCAGGATCGAGCTGCGCCGGTCCGCGCAGCTTGCGGCAGGCAAGATCGCGATCGGCGTCGCGGCCTACCCGACGAAGCACCCCGAATCGCCGAGCGAGGCCCACGACGTCGAGGTGCTCCTTGCGAAGCAGCGTTCGGGCGCGGACTTCGCCATCACGCAGGTCTTCTTCCACCCGAGCCAGTACTCCTCCCTCGTGCACCGGGCGCGGCGGGCAGGAGTGACCATCCCGATCATCCCGGGGATCATGCCGCTCACGAGCGTTCGGCGCATCCTGAAGCTCTCCGAGCTCAGCGGCGTCGAGCCGGACAGCGGACTCGTGGACCGGATCCGCTCGGTCGGGGACGACGCTGCCCTCGCGCGGAAGATCGGCGTCGAGGCGTCTGTGGCGCTCGCCGAGGCGGCCCTCGGCGCCGGCGCCCCGGGCCTCCACCTGTACACGTTCAACGAGCACGAGAGCGCACTCGATGTCCTCGCGCGCCTCAACCTGCCACGGCCGTCCAGGCCCTCCCTCCTCGCCCGCCACCGGGCCCACTGAGACCGACCTCGAACAGAAGGACTGACGATGACCGCCCAGACCCCTGCTTCTCCCACCGCCCACCCCGCGTTTCCAGCGGCAACCATCCTCGGCTACCCCCGCATCGGCCGCCGCCGCGAGCTCAAGAAGGCCGTCGAGGCCTACTGGGCCGGCAAGAGCAGCCTCGCCGAGCTTGAGGAAGCTGCCGAGGGCATCCAGCTCGCGACGCTCCGTCGCCTCGCCGAGCTGGGCCTCACCGAGGCCTCTGCGATCCCCGGCACGTTCTCGTTCTACGACCAGGTCCTCGACACCGCCGTCGCTCTGGGTGCAGTCCCCGCGCGCTTCGGTGCCCTGCACGACGGCGAAGGCCGGCTCGGGCTCGATGCCTACTTCACGCTCGCCCGCGGCAACGCCGAGCAGCAGCCGCTCGAGATGACCAAATGGTTCGACACGAACTACCACTACCTCGTCCCGGAGATCGGGCCCGACACCGAGTTCTCGCTCTCCTCCGAGCGGGTCGTCGAGGAGTTCCTCTTCGCGAAGTCGCACGGGTTCCTCACCCGCCCGTACCTCGTGGGACCGGTGACCTTCCTACTGCTGAGCAAGCCGGCCGACGGCACCCCCGAGGAATTCGATCCGCTCTCCCGCCTCGAGGACGTCCTGCCGGTCTACGCGGAGCTCCTCGCCCGGCTCCGGGCCGCTGGCGCCGAGTGGGTCCAGCTCGACGAGCCGGCCCTTGTCGCCGATCTGGACACCCCCGCGCTCGAAGTGAGTGACGCCGTCGAGCGCGCCTACGGCGTCCTCGCGGGCCTCCCCGCCGCCGACGGCGGGCGCCCCAGCATCCTCCTCTCCGCGCCCTACGGCGGGCTCGGCGCGCAGGCAGCGGTTGTCGCGGCGACCGCCGTCGAGGCCGTGGCCCTGGACCTGTTCAAGGGCGCGCTGCCCTCGGACGAGGACCTCGCAGAATTCGCCGGCAAGACGGTTGTCGCCGGCCTCGTGGATGGGCACAACATCTGGCGGAACGACCTTGCCGCCTCGGCAGCCAAGCTCGATGCGCTCACGGCGGCAGGCGCGGAGCACGGGTTCGAGGTCGCCGTCGCCACGTCGACGTCGGCCTTCCACGTCCCGCACGACGTCGAGGAGGAGACCCAGCTCGACGCCGGTCTCCGCAGCTGGCTCGCGTTCGCGGACCAGAAGGTCGGCGAGGTCGCGACGCTCGCGACGTACCTCCGCGAGCCCGAGGCCGCCCGCACCGCAATCGAAGAGGCCTCAAGGATCATCGCCTCCCGCGCCCAGGCCCCGGGCGTCAGGCGTCCCGAGGTGCGCGAGCGCACCGCCGCCCTCACGGCGGCCGACTTCTCCCGTTCCGACTACGCCGACCGCGTCGTGGCGCAGGACGCCGAGCTGCACCTGCCGCCGCTGCCGACGACGACAATCGGCTCCTTCCCGCAGACCGCCGAGGTCCGAGGTGCTCGCGCCCGTCTCAACAAGGGCGCGATCGATGCGGCGGAATACGAGCAGCTGATGAAGGACGAGATCAAGCGCGTTGTCGACCTCCAGGAGGAGCTCGGCTTCGATGTGCTCGTCCACGGCGAGCCGGAGCGCAATGACATGGTCCAGTACTTCGCCGAGAACCTCGACGGCTTCGACGTCACGGTCCACGGCTGGGTCCAGTCCTACGGCTCGCGCTGCACGCGTCCCTCGATCCTGTGGGGCGACGTCTCCCGCCCGGCGCCCATCACCGTGCCGTGGGCCGAGTACGCGCAGTCCCTCACGGAGAAGCCGCTCAAGGGCATGCTCACCGGCCCCGTCACGATCCTTGCGTGGTCCTTCGTCCGCGATGACCAGCCCCTCGCCGAGACCGCCAACCAGGTCGCGCTCGCCCTCCGCGACGAGATCGCAGACCTCGAGACGGCCGGCATCAAGGTCATCCAGGTCGACGAGCCCGCGCTGCGCGAGCTGCTCCCGCTCCGCCGGGCGGACCAGGCGGCGTATCTCGACTGGTCGGTCAAGTCGTTCCGCCTTGCCACCGCGGGTGCGGCCGACGCCACGCAGATCCACACGCACCTGTGCTACTCCGAGTTCGGCGTGATCATCGACGCGATCGACGGCCTCGATGCCGATGTCACCTCGATCGAGGCCGCCCGCTCCCGCATGGAGGTCGTCAACGACCTCGACACGCACGGCTTCGGCCGTGGCGTGGGACCGGGCGTGTACGACATCCACTCGCCGCGAGTCCCCTCGCAGGAGGAGATCGAGGATCTGCTCAAGACGGCCGTCGCACATGTGCCGTCGCGCCAGCTCTGGGTGAACCCGGACTGCGGCCTCAAGACCCGCGGCTACGCCGAGACCGAGGCCTCGCTGCGGAACCTCGTCGAGGCCGCCAAGGCCGCTCGAGGCGTCCTCGCCGCCAACGCCTGACGGACGGCGGCCCCTCGTGTTGAGGGGCCCATGAATGAGGGGTCAATGTCCTAGGACATTGACCCCTCATTCATGGGCGGGACCCTGCGGTCGGTCTGGGCCAGTCGAGATCAGTCCCACTCGACTTCGTCGTCGACCACACCGTTCTCGTCAGCGGCCGCGAGGAGCACCTCGTCCGTGAACCCCTCGCCGAGGGTGAAGCCGAGCACGAAGTACCTTTCAGGCTGCCCGGGGAAGATGCCGACTTTGATGAGCCGCAGCGCCTGGACGAAGCACTCGCCGTCGACCTCGTCCTTCGTGGCAACCCCGAACAGCTCGTGGACTCGGCCGTCGTTCAGGTTCTGGCAGTGGAAGTGGCGGTACTCGACGGCCGCGGAATTGTCGTCGTCGAGGTCCTGGATGATCCGTTCGCGCGCCGCGTCGATGAGCTCGGGGAGGAAGCGAAGCCGGTAGTCGACCTTGTGGAGGCACGCTTCGTCGATCCGGTCGTGTTCCCCAATGCTGAGGTCCAGCGGGATCGGCACGCCGTCGTGCTCATAGCGGCCCGAGATGATCCGTTGCCCCGCCGGCGTGAGGGCGATCTCCCCGAAATGCCGGCTGACTGCCGTCTCCATGGGAAAAACATAGTCCTCTCACGCAAGCCGCGCGAGCAGGCCCACGGCGTCGTGCGGAGCCCGCCCGTCGGCGTCGTTGTCGAAGTAGACGTAGGTGTCGAAGCCGTCCGCGAGCCACCCGCGCACCCGTTCGGCCCACTCGTCGAGCGAGGCATCGGCGTAGCCGCCGCCGTAAAGCCTGGTCTCGCCGTGCAGGCGTACGTAGCGGAAGTCCGCCGTCTCATCGTGGAGCACCGGCCAGCGCCCCGCACTGTCCGCAATGACCGTGCAGATTCCCCGCTCCGCGAGGAAAGCCCGCGCCTCCGGGGTGTCGAAGCTGCTGTGCCGCGGCTCGAGCGCGTGGCGCAGCGGCATTTCCGCGAGGACCTCCAGGAAGGCGCGCTGCTCCGGCACCTTGTCGTCGTGCTGCTTCGCGAGCGCCGCGGCCGACGACGCCGAGCGGGGGAGCAGGTCGAAGAACCGCGTGAGCGTCTCCTCGTCGAAGGCCATCCGTTCCGGGAGCTGCCACAGGATCGGGCCGAGCTTGTCCCCGAGCGCGAGCACGCCCGAGGCGAAGAAGTTGGCAAGGGCTGTCTCGACGTCGCGCAGCTGTTTCATGTGGGTGATGAATCGGCCGCCCTTGACGGCGAACACGAAGCCCTCGGGGGTGGCGTCGCGCCATGTCTCATAGGATGACGGGCGCTGGAGCGAGTAGAAGGAGCCGTTGAGCTCGGCCGAGGACATTCGCTCCGCGGCGTAGGCGAGCTCGTCCTTCTGTCGGAGGCCGCGCGGGTAGAAGTCGCCTCGCCAGCTCGAGTAGCGCCAGCCGGAGACGCCGATATACGCAGTGGCCACGGTCCCCAGCGTAGGGCCAGGCTCCCGACCCTTCCGGCAGCGGCTCCGACCGCTCAGCGCCGCGCCGCTCCGGGTCCACGGGCCGGGAGCGACTTGAGCGTCTCCGCGACAAGGTCCAGGAAGAGCCCGGTCTGCGGATCCGTGCTGCCGCCCGGCCGCAGCGCGAAGATATTGCGTGCGAGCCGGATTTCAGGGACGTCGACGACGACGACGCCCTCCGGCCGCGACTGGAGGGCCAGCTCCGGGACGAGGGCTGCTCCGAGGCCGGCGGAGGCGAGGCCGAGGCTCGCGTTGAAGTCGTCGCTGTAGGCGACCACGCGGGGCTCGAGTCCACAGCTCGCGAAGAGCCGGTCGATCACGGCCGCATCGCTCGTGCCGGGATGATGGACGATCCACGGCATGCCGCCCAGCTGGGTGGCGGTGACCTGGGCTCCGTTCGCGATGCCCCACGAGGCGGGAAGGACAACGCAAAAGGGGTCGTCGCCGATCCACTGGCGATCCATCGTGTGCGGCCATGCGAGTCCGCTCTGGCCCACCTGATAGACGAGGACGACGTCGAGCTCGCCTCCCGCGAGAAGGCCGCGGATCGTCTCGCCCGGCTCGGCGACGGCGACATGGAGGTCCAGCCCGAGGTGCCGCCATCGCTCGTTCTTCAGGACGCCTGGGAGCACGTACGTCGCAAGGCTCGGGAAGATGCCGAGCCGGAGCTGGCGTGCGGCCGCCTCGGCTGCACGCGCGGTCGCGGCCTTGAGCGCGTCGATGTCCGTGAGCACCTTGGTCGCGTGGCGCGTCATGACGACGGCGGCCTCCGTGGGCACGACGCTCTTGGCCGAGCGGATGAACAGCGAGACTCCGGTCTCCCGCTCAAGGGCTGCCATCTGCTGGGAGACTGCGGAAGCTGTGTACCCGAGGCGATGGGCCGCGGCGGCGAAGGAACCCTGCCGCACCACCTCGAGGAGGGTCTGAAGGTGGATGGGGTTCACCATGCCGGCCTCCTCTCTCGATCACGGGGTCCGCATTCAGCCTAAGGCACACAGGCGGTGGGGGAGCCGGACGCGGGATCGCCGCCGCGACACGCCGAGGATCTGCGACACGGAACTTTTCCGGAGTGTGCATCCACCGATCCACACCCTGTGGACAAGGTCACTCGAGTGGCGGAATTTCGCGGCTCGGGCGGTGCGTTAAGTGTGTAGTGACTGTGGACTGCCCGCGTGATGAATGACATACTTGTAAGACATCATCTTGGGGTTCACAGCAGCGCCGACCACTACATGTAGTATCGAGTCACGTCAGGCAGTCCAATCCGTTGGGGAGGCCGCCGGCCGTATGGGGGGCCCGGACACGGGCCGAAGCCAGCAAGTCTTCCAGGAGGGAAGGAACCATGAACGTCACGGTCTACACGAAGCCTGCGTGCGTGCAGTGCAATGCCACCTACCGTGCGCTGGACAAGAAGGGCATTGCCTACCAGAGCGTTGACGTCACCCAGGACCCCGAGGCGCTCGAGCGCCTCAAGGCCATGGGCTACATGCAGGCTCCCGTTGTCGTGACCGATGGTGGCCACTGGTCGGGCTTCCGCCCCGACAAGATCGAAGAACTCGCCCAGGCTGCGGCGTCGTCCGTGTCGGTGGCCTGACCCGCCGTCGTCCGTCTCTCTCGCAGGGGGTGCTGAGGTGACCTCTCTGGTCACGGCCGCAGCTGGCGCTGATGCGCCGGGCGCGCAGCCCGAGCCCCGCCTCGTCTCGAGCCGACTCATCTACTTCTCCTCTGCCTCCGGCAACACCCACCGCTTTGTGGGCAAGCTCGGCCTCGACGCCGAGCGGATCCCGCTCCACCCGAACGACCGGGCGCTCCGCGCCACGGAGCCGTTCGTGCTGATCCTGCCGACCTATGGCGGGACCGGGGGAGCGGGGTCCGTGCCGAAGCAGGTCATCAGGTTTCTCAACGATCCGCAGAACCGATCCCTCATCCGGGGGGTCATCAGCGCGGGCAACACGAATTTCGGGGACAACTACTGCGCGGCCGGCGACGTCGTCGCCGTGAAGTGCAAGGTGCCCCACCTCTACCGATTCGAACTCATGGGAACGGCGGACGACGTCGCCCGGGTCACCGAAGGATTGGACGCATTTTGGACACGACTGTCGCAGAACCCGCGGTAGCGGCTGTGGATTCTCAGGAGAAGGACCCCAAGGAACTGCCCGCCAAGTTCAAGGGCCTGGGCTACCACGAGCTCAACGCGATGCTGAACCTGTACGGCGAGGACGGCAAGATCCAGTTCGAAGCCGACCGGTACGCCGCGCGGCAGTACTTCCTCGACCACGTCAACACCAACACGGTGTTCTTCCATGACCTGGACGAGAAGCTCGAGTACCTCGTCAAGCACGACTACTACGAGCGCGAGACCCTCGACCAGTACACGATGAACTTCATCCGCGAGCTCTTCAGCCGTGCGTACAAGAAGAAGTTCCGGTTCGAGACGTTCCTCGGCGCCTTCAAGTTCTACACGTCGTACACGCTCAAGACCTTCGACGGGAAGCGTTACCTCGAGCGCTACGAGGACCGCGTCTGCATGGTTGCCCTCCACCTTGCGCGCGGCGACGAGAAGCTCGCGGTCCAGCTCGTGGACGAGATCATCGCGGGCCGCTTCCAGCCCGCGACCCCGACGTTCCTCAACGCGGGCAAGAAGCAGCGCGGCGAGCTCGTCTCGTGCTTCCTGCTGCGCATCGAAGACAACATGGAGTCGATCGCCCGGGGCATCAACTCGGCCCTCCAGCTCTCGAAGCGAGGCGGCGGCGTCGCCCTCTCGCTCACCAACATCCGCGAGCACGGCGCACCGATCAAGCAGATCGAGAACCAGTCCTCCGGCGTCATCCCCGTCATGAAGCTGCTCGAGGACTCTTTCTCCTACGCGAACCAGCTCGGCGCGCGCCAGGGCGCCGGCGCCGTTTACCTGCACGCGCACCATCCGGACATCTACCGGTTCCTCGACACGAAGCGCGAGAACGCGGACGAGAAGATCCGCATCAAGACGCTCTCCCTCGGCGTCGTGATCCCGGACATCACGTTCGAGCTCGCGAAGCGGAACGAGGACATGTACCTGTTCTCGCCGTACGACGTCGAGCGGGTCTACGGGGTGCCCTTCTCGGACGTCTCCGTCACCGAGAAGTACTACGACATGGTCGACGACTCGCGGATCAAGAAGACGAAGATCAACGCCCGCGAGTTCTTCCAGACCCTCGCCGAGATCCAGTTCGAGTCGGGCTACCCGTACATCATGTTCGAGGACACCGTGAACCGGGCCAACCCGATTGCCGGCAAGGTGACCATGAGCAACCTCTGCTCCGAGATCCTGCAGGTCTCATCGCCATCGCTATACAACGAGGACCTCACGTACGCCCAGGTGGGCAAGGACATCTCCTGCAACCTCGGGTCCATGAACATCGCCAAGACGATGGACTCGGGTGACTTCGGGCTCTCGATCGAGACTGCGATCCGCGCCCTTTCCGCTGTGTCCGACATGAGCAACATCCAGTCGGTGCCGTCCGTGGCCGAGGGCAACGGAAAGTCCCACGCGATCGGCCTCGGCCAGATGAACCTGCACGGCTACCTTGCGCGGGAGCGGGTGCACTACGGGTCTGAAGAGGGCCTCGACTTCACCAACATCTACTTCTACACGGTGCTGTTCCACGCGCTGCGGGCCTCGAACCTGCTTGCGCAGGAGCACGGCCAGGCGTTCGGCGGCTTCGAGAACTCGAAGTACGCGTCGGGGGAGTTCTTCGACAAGTACACCGAGCAGGAGTGGGCGCCCCAGACCGACAAGGTCCGCCAGCTCTTCGCGGACGCCAACGTGCACGTCCCGACCCAGGACGACTGGCGCGCGCTCAAGGCTTCGGTCATGGAGCACGGCATCTACAATCAGAACCTCCAGGCCGTCCCGCCCACAGGCTCGATCAGCTACATCAACAACTCGACGTCCTCCATCCACCCGGTGGCTTCGAAGATCGAAATCCGCAAGGAAGGCAAGATCGGGCGCGTGTACTACCCGGCGCCTTACCTGACGAACGAGAACCTCGAGTACTACCAGGACGCGTACGAGATCGGCTACGAGAAGATCATCGACACGTACGCCGCGGCCACGCAGCACGTGGACCAGGGCCTTTCGCTCACCCTGTTCTTCAAGGACACGGCGACGACGCGCGACGTGAACAAGGCGCAGATCTACGCGTGGCGCAAGGGCATCAAGACGCTCTACTACATCCGGATCCGCCAGCTCGCCCTCGAAGGGACCGAGGTGGAGGGTTGCGTCAGCTGCATGCTCTAGCGGTTGCTCACTCTTACTTCGTTCGGAAGGACCTCCCATGACCCCCGAGAAGCTCAAGCTCCTCGACCACGTCCAGGCGATCAACTGGAACCGCATCCAGGACGACAAGGACGTCGAGGTGTGGAACCGCCTCGTGAACAACTTCTGGCTGCCTGAGAAGGTGCCGCTCTCGAACGACGTCCAGTCGTGGGCGACTCTGACGCCGCAGGAGCAGGAGCTCACGATGCGGGTCTTCACCGGTCTCACGCTGCTCGACACGATCCAGGGCACCGTGGGCGCGGTCAGCCTCATCCCGGACGCGGTCACCCCTCATGAGGAAGCCGTCTACACGAATATCGCGTTCATGGAGTCGGTCCATGCCAAGAGCTACTCTTCGATCTTCTCCACGCTCTGCTCGACCAAGGAGATCGACGACGCGTTCCGTTGGAGCCTCGAGAACGAGAACCTCCAGCGCAAGGCGCACATCGTCATGGACTACTACCGTGGCGACGAGCCCCTCAAGCGCAAGGTCGCCTCGACCCTGCTCGAGAGCTTCCTCTTCTACTCGGGCTTCTACCTGCCCATGTACTGGTCATCGCGGGCGAAGCTCACGAACACCGCCGACCTCATTCGCCTCATCATCCGCGACGAGGCCGTGCACGGCTACTACATCGGCTACAAGTTCCAGAAGGGCCTCGAGAAGGTCTCCGAGGAGAAGCGCCAGGAAATCAAGGACTACACGTTCGAGCTGCTCTTCGAGCTCTACGAGAACGAGGTCCAGTACACGCACGACCTCTACGATCCCGTTGGGCTTGCCGAGGACGTCAAGAAGTTCCTGCACTACAACGCCAACAAGGCGCTCATGAACCTTGGCTACGAGGCGATGTTCCCCTCGTCGGTCACGGACGTGAACCCTGCGATCCTTTCGGCTCTCTCGCCGAACGCTGACGAGAACCATGACTTCTTCTCAGGGTCCGGTTCGAGCTACGTGATCGGCAAGGCCGTGAACACGGAGGACGACGACTGGGATTTCTAGTCTTCTGTGAGAAAAATGTCTAGGTTGAAGAACCGGACCCAATCTGCAAGAGATCGGCGGCCTTCCTAGAAGTCATACAATTAGGTCGCCGATCTCGATGGTTGGCGGTGTGGCCCGAAGGACCTGCATTCGACATCTTCTCTGTTTCATCGATTATCCATTCGGCTGCCTAACTGCCAATGAAATGGGTCTACACCTCGTCCGGGAAGCGCAGTGAAAGGACCTCGGAGGAGCCTATTCGCCCCGGCGTTCCGCCGAAGGTGAGCAGCCACGCCGAGATGAGCGGCCGCGCCGAGATGAGCGGCCGCGCCATGGACTCGGGCGGCCTGCGGGAGGGAGTGCTGAACCTGCCCCACGGGGCCGACCAGATTCTACGTATGTGGCTCGCTCCTGGGGGTTCTCGACGGAATGGTTGAGCTACGGCCTGGATCGTGTGAGCTGGAGGAAGTGGGAGCGCATCCTGGTTCGGTCGGGTTCTATGCCGGTGATGAGCCGGAAGGCGTCGACGGCTTGGCCGACGGCCATGTGGCCGCCGTCGAGCACGCGGCAGCCCTTCGATCGGGCGGCGGCGACCAGCGTGGTGTCGAGCGGAAGGTAGATCACTTCGGCGACCCATTGCTCGGGACGGATTAGGTCGGGGTCGAAGGGCGTTCCGGGGTGGTTGTGCATGCCGATGGGGGTTGCGTTGACGATCCCGTCGGCGGCGCGGATCAGGTGCGGGAGGTCCGCGGCGTCGACGGTCTCGATCGTCTGGTGCGGGTACAGCGACTTCAGCGCGCTGACGCGCTCCTCTGCCCGGGAGGGGTCGATGTCGTGTATGTGGAGTCGGCGGATTCCGGATGACAGGAGTGCTGCGGCGACGGCTGAGCCGGCGCCGCCGGATCCGATCTGGACGGCGTGGTCTTTGGGGGCATCGGCGAGGTTGGCGGCGAACGCTGCGGCGAATCCCGATTGGTCGGTGTTGTGCCCGATGAGCTTCCCGTCCCGGACCAGGACGGTGTTGACCGCTTCGAGGGATGCGGCGTCCTGGGCCAGTTCGTCGAGGTAGGGGAGCACGAGCTGCTTGCAGGGGTGGGTGATGTTGAAGGCGTTGAAGCCGAGTTCCGCGCCTCGGCGGATGAGCTCTCCGACCTCCTCGGGCTCGCGTCGGATGGAGCTGAGGTCGATGGGGCGGTAGAGGTAGCGGAGGCCGTGGTGGGCTGCCTCTTGCTCGTGCATGGTGGGGGAGAGGCTGTTGGCGATGCCTTCGCCGATCAGCCCGACGAGGTAGGAATCGGCGATGGTGCTCATGGGGCTCCTTGTGGCTTTTCGGTGGGTCGGGGCGGAGCGGCGAGGGGCGGCCGGAGCGGGCTTGTCCGGGGTCTCCATTGCGCGCTCGTCATGCGGGGGGTCAGGCCGCTTTGGGTCTTCTCGGTCCGGGGTTCAGGCTGTGGCGCTGGCTAGGCGCCGGGCGCGCCGCTTTTCGCGTTTGGCGCGCTGCAGTGCCGGGTCTGGGACGGGCGCGGCGTCGACGAGTGCCTGCGTGTAGGGGTGCTGGGGGTGGTCGTTGACCTCCTGGGCGTCGCCCTCTTCGACGATCTGTCCCCGGTAGAGGACGACGGTGCGGTGGGAGACGTGGCGTACGACGGTGAGGTCGTGGGAGATGAACAGCATTGCGAGCCCCATGTCCTGCTGGAGTTCGTTGAGCAGGTTCAGCACTTGGGCCTGGACGGAGAGGTCGAGCGCGGAGACGGGCTCGTCGCACACTACGAGGCGCGGGCGCCCGATGACGGCTCGGGCGATGGCGATGCGCTGCCGCTGCCCGCCGGAGAACTGGCCTGGGTATCGTTCGGCCGTGTCCTCGGGCATGCCGACCCGGCGCAGGATCTCCGCGATCCGTCCGCGGATGGCGTCGCGGGAGAGGGAGGGGTCGGTGGAGAGGGGTTCGGCGAGGGTCTGCCCGATGGTCCTCGCCGGGTTGAGCGAGGAGTAAGGGTCCTGGAAGACCACCTGCAGTTGGCGTCCGAGCTCCTTACGTCGGCGGCGCGGGGCGTGGGTGATGTCCTCGCCGTCGAAGGCGATGCTTCCGTCCGAGATGGGGGTCTGTCCGAGGACGGCCCGGCCGATCGTGGTCTTCCCGGAGCCGGACTCCCCGACCAGGCCCAGGGTCTCTCCGGGCGAGATCGCGAGGCTGACGCCCTTGAGCGCCTGGAACTCGCGCCGGCGGGACTGGCCGTAGGTGACGTGGAGGTCCTTGACCTCCAGCAGTGCTGGGGCTGGGATCATGCGACGGTCTCCTTGTCGTGGTCGTCGAGCAGCTCGCGCAGGGAGTCCTGGATGGTGGGCAGCGGCTGGCCGACGGCGGCGTTGTGCGGGTTGGCCCGGAGCAGGGCCTTGGTGTATGGGTGCTGGGGGGCGCTGAAGATCTGCTCGACGGTCGCTGACTCGAGGGTCTCCCCGTGGTAGAGGACGAGGGCGCGGTCGCAGCTGTCGGCGACGACTCCCCAGTCGTGCGTGACGAGGATGACCGCCATGCTCTCCGCTTCGCTCAGGTCCCGCAGGAGGTCCAGTATTTCGGCCTGGACCGTGACGTCGAGCGCCGTGGTGGGCTCGTCTGCCAGGAGAACGCGCGGGTTGGCCGCGAGTGACCGCGCGATGCCGACGCGTTGGGCCATGCCGCCGGAGATCTGGTGCGGGTACCGGCGGGCCACGTCCTTCGGATCTGGGATCCGCACGAGCTCGAGGAGCTCGATGGCGCGGGCCTTAGCCTGGGAGCGGGGGGCCTTCCCGTGGTGCCGGAGCACCTCGAGGAGGTGGTGCTCGATTGTGAAGCAGGGGTCCAGGGCGGCCATCGGTTCCTGGAAGATCATTCCGAGGGTGCTGCCCCGGAGCCTGCGGAGGGTCTCGGGGCGGGCGAGGTTGTAGCGGGCGCCCTCCAGGACCATGGTTCCTGCGGTGGCTCGGGTCCCCGGGGGCAGCAGGCCCATGATCGCAAGGCTGGTGAGCGTCTTGCCGGAGCCGGACTCCCCGACGATCCCGAGCGTCTGTCCCTGCTCCAGGTCGAGGTCCATGCCGTCCACGAGCACTCTCTCGCCGGTGTCGCCGTCAGCGACGATCGTCAGTCCTCTGACGCTGAGGACGGCGGTTGGGGAGGCGGCAGCCGTCGCTGGCGTCGGCCCCGGGGTGGGGCGGGGGGACGGGGTGGGGCGGGGGGACGGGGCCGGGCGGCGCCCGCGGCGTGTGCCCCTCGTCCATCCTTCCGCGGCCGCGTCCCGCGCGGAGTCCCCGAGGAGGCCGAAGGCCAGGACGGTGAGGGCGATGGCGCCCCCGGAGGGTGCGAGCAGCCAGGGGTCGTCGGTGATGGTCTGGGAGGCCTCGTAGACCATGCCGCCCCAGGTCGGCGCGGGGGGCTGGACTCCTAGGCCGAGGAAGCTGATGCCGGTCTGGGCGAGCACGGCGGTCGCTGCGAAGAGCGAGAGCTGGACGATGAGGGGGCCGATGATGCGGGGGACCACGTGGCGGACGATGATCGCAGCGTCCCCGAGGCCGGAGATGCGTGCCGCGTCGATGTAGAGCTCGTTGCGGACGTTCAGCGTCGCCGAGCGGGCCACCCGGGCGATCCCGGCGCTGCCCATGATGCCGAGCGTGACCATCGCGACCGTCATATCCCGGTTGAAGACCGCCAGGATCGACAGGAGGATCACGAGTCCAGGCAGCGCCAGCAGCAGGTCGACGAGCTGGGTGATGGCCCTGTCGAGCCATCGCCCGAAGTAGCCGGCGGCGAGGCCGAGGACGAAGCCGAGGGCGCAGGCGATGAGCACTGCCTCGGCGATGCCAAGGATTGTCGGCCACGCCCCGTAGACCAGGCGGGAGAGTACGTCGCGGCCGAAGGCGTCAGTGCCGAGCAGATGGGCCTGCGAGGGGGTCTGCTTGACGGCGAGGAGGTCCTGCGCGAGCGGATCGGCCGGTGCCAGCCACGGCGCCAGGACCGCTGCCGCGGAGACGGCCACGAGCCATGCCGTGGCCGCGATGGCCAGGGGCTTGCGGGCCAGCCGGCGGAAGAACCGGGTGGGCTTGTCCTGGGACGCGGGCCCTTTGGCGGTGAAGACGTCCGCTGGGGTTTCGGCGGCGCTTTCGCTCATGACACACGCACCTTGGGGTTGAGCCAGCCGTAGCTGAGGTCGACAATCAGGTTGATCAGGATGGTCAGGACGGTGAAGAACAGGGTCACGCCCTGGAGGACGTAGATGTCGAACTTCTGGGTCGCGTCCACGGCGAGGCTTCCGAGCCCGGGGAGGACGAAGACCTTCTCCACGAAGACGGTCCCGGTGATGGCCGCGACCATGACCAGGCCGAGCACGGTGACCAGGGGCAGCGAGGCGTTCCGGAGGGCGTGCTTGACCACGATGGTCGAGGTTGGAAGCCCGGTGGCCCGCAGGGCCCGGATGAAGTCCCGTCCCATGACATCGGACATGGAGTCGCGGGTCTGCTTGGCGACGCTCGTGATCGAGTGCAGTCCGGCGGCCAGGACCGGCAGGACGAGCCCTGCTAGCCACATCCCCGGGTCGTCGGCGAAGGGCGTGTACCCGGTGGCGGGGAACCACTGGAGGGTGACCGCGAAGAACGAGATGAAGACGAGGGCGACCCAGAAGGAGGGGAAGACCAGACCGCCCAGGGAGAGCACGTCGATCACGCGGCCGATTGCTCCACCTTTCAGGGCGCTGAGGATGCCGAGGCTGACCCCGGCGAGCAGGCACACGATCAACACCCCGACCATGATGGACAGGGTCACGCCCATCCGGCCCACCACCAGGTCCCAGACCTGCTCGCCTGTGTAGGCGGAGCTCCCGAGGTCGCCGTGGAGTGCGTGGCCGGCCCAGGCGGCGTACTGCACGATGAGGGGCTGGTCGAGGCCTATCTGGTGCCGCAGTGCCGCGACCTGGGCTGGGGTGCCCTGGCCCTGGAGGATGGTCTGGGCGAGGTCCCCGGGGGAGAGGGCGTTGAGGAGGAAGGTCAGGAACGTGACCACGAACAGCAGCGGCACCGATAGAGCCAGCCGGTGGAGGATCAGCTTCAGCATGGGGAACTCCTTGCGGCCCGCGTCAGGAAGCGGGCTTGACGTCCACGAGGTCGATCACGAGGTTCTGCCCCGGGTGCGGGGCGTCCACGCCCTTGGCGATGAAGTAGGTCACGTTCAGTGCCGAGATGATCCCGAACCAGGCGTTGTCGTCGACCCACTTGTAGACGGCCTTCCACGCAGCCTCGGACTGCGCCGCGGGGGCGGTTGCCGCGGCGGCGAGCAGTCTGGTCAGCTCCGGGTCCTGGGAGTGGTAGGTGTTGTAGGAACCGTTCGGCTGGAGGGTCTGGAACTGCGCCATGAAGGGGGTGCCGGAGTTGCTCTGGGCGATGATGGCCCCGAACTGCTTCTCGCCCAGGCGGGTGTTCAGGTCCCCGAAGTTCTGCGCCTCGGTGAAGGCGAGCTTGATCCCGGCCTTCACCAGCTGGCCGGCAATGGCCTGGGCCTGGGTCGCGTTGAGCGTGTTGCTGACGTATCCGACCCTGATCGTGACCCCGTTCGGGTACCCGGCCTCGGCGAGGAGCGCTTTGGCCTTGTCGATGCTGTAGGGGTAGTCCTCGTCGTTCGCGGGGTCGTAGCCGACGAAGCCCTTGACCTGGAGCTGGCTCGTGGGCGTGCCGAAGTCGCCGAACAGTGCCTTGGTCAGCAGCGATCGGTCCAGGGCGTAGTTGATGGCCTGGCGGACTCGGACGTCGCCGAGGGGCTTGTCGGTCTCGCCCTTGCGGTCCAGCAGGAGCAGGCCGGTCCACTGGACCGGGTCGGAGAGGATGCGGGCGCCGGAGGGGAGGTTGTTCTTGTTGGCGTTGCCGGTGATGGGGTCGGAGACCATGACCTTGAGCTGGCCGGTCTTGAAGGCCTGGATTGCCGAGTTCTGGTCCTCGTAGACGCTGATGACGACCTTGTCCCAGTAGACCTTGGACTTGTCGTAGTAGTACTGGTTGGGGACGTAGGTGTAGGACTTGCCGCTGACGGTGGCGGCTGGGTCCAGCACGTACGGGCCGGCCCCGAAGGTCTTGGTGCCAAGCTGTTTGGGGTCGGCGAGGGCCTTGGGGCTGATGAGGTTGCCGGCGAGCCAGTACGCGTTGAAGACGCTCACGAGGTCCGGGTTGGGGCTCTTGAGCCACACGGTGAAGACGTACGCGCTGTCCACGGTGATCCTGTCCAGGTTGCCCAGGTTCACCGAGAACGGCCCTTTGGCCTTCACCCAGTATTCGATCGACTTCTGTGCGGCGTCCGCGTTGACGGGTTCGCCGTCGCTGAACTTGGCGTCCTTGCGCAGCGTGAACGTCACCGACCGGTTGTCCGGGGCCAGCTTCCACGATTCGGCGAGGGCCGCCACCAGCGTTCCATCGGCCTGGGTGCGCACGAGCGGCTCGTAGGCCGGTGTCAGCATGGTCCCGGCACGGCCGTTGCCGCTCAGGGCGGGGTCCATGCTCACCGGCGCGAACGTGTTCGAGACGGTCAGGGTTCCCTTGCCGCTGCCCCCGGAGCCGGTCGAGCCGGAGCCTCCGGAGCAGGCGGCCAGGGCAAGGACTGAGGCGAGGCCGACGGAGGATGCGAGGACGGTGCGGCGGGAAACGGGACGGGAGAAGCTGCTCATCGGTTTCTCTCTTCGTTGAGGACGGCGGAGGGGGCGGAGGGGAGTGAGGCGTGCAGGACCTCGCGCAGGGCGACGGTGAGCTCTTCGGAGGCTGCAAGGGCGGCGGCGCTGACCGCCCCGTAGCTGAAGAAGCCGTGGTTGAGCGTGGGGTATTCGCGGAAGACGACCGGCACCCCTGCCCCGGCCAGCGTCCGGGCGTAGGCGGCTGCTTCGTCGTAGAGGAAGTCGTGGCGGCCGACCCCGATCACGGCAGGGGCGACTCCCGTGTGGTCGGCCGCCAGCACCGGGGATGCCTGCGGGTCCGTAGCCACCGTCGCGGAGTCGCGGCCGAGGTACTGGGCGCCGACGGGGCTGGAGGCGGCGGCGCGCAGGTCGGTGGCCGGATAGACCAGGAACTGCGCGGCCAGGGGGATGCCCCGGTCCCGGCAGTGCAGGGCTGCTACGGCGGCGAGGTTGCCCCCGGCGCTGTCGCCGCCCACGGCGAGCCTGCGCGGATTGCCGCCGAAGCGGTCGATGTTGGCTGCGGCCCATTCGACGGCGGCCAGGGCATCCTGCACCGCGGCCGGGAAGGGGTGCTCCGGGGCGAGCCGGTACTCCACCTGGATGACCCACGTGTCGGCCAGGGCGGCAATCCGGCTCGAGTTCGCCTGGTGCGAATCGAGGTCCCCGATGATCCATCCGCCGCCGTGGAAGTAGACCAGCGTCGCATCGCTGGGCCCGAGGGGCTTCTGGACCCTGATCCGCAGCGGTCCTGCCGGGCCGGGGATGGCCTCCTCGGCGACCGATTCGACCGGATAGAACTGGCCCGGGTAGTGGGCCTCGCGGAGCCGGACCCCCCGTGCCCGCGCGGTCCCGGGATCCACTGCAGCGCCTTCCGCGTCGGTGAAGATGGGGAAGTCGCCCGAGGCAGCCATGGCCTCCTCGAGGCGCACGGTCGCGGGATCGACCCCACCGTCGCCCAGGTGGCGGCCGAGGAAGTCAAGGGACCGGCGGGTCACCTCGGGCAGGGTCTCGGCATCGGTGAAGACGTGGCCGCCGTCGGTCTCGAAGTACTCGACTTGGGCGCCGACCTGCCGGAGCGCGGCGGCGAGGGTCCGGCTCTGTTCGACCGGGACCTGGCGGTCCTGGCGGCCGTGGGCGATGAAGACCGGGGGGACGTCAGCGCGGACGTGGCTCAGGGGAGAGAGGGACTGCGCATCCCACGTGCTCCCCTCCAGCAGCGCCGTGACAGGATTCTGCGTGTAGAACCCGACCTCTTCCGACTCCGGGTCGGGCAGACTCGCCGCCGTGCCTGAGATCTCGGCCGGCCCGTACCAGTCCACGATCGCCTGGAAGTCCTCCGGCTGGTCCGGATGCTCGCGCGCCGCGGTCTCGCCGATCTCGGCGCAGAACCCCGCGAGGGTGACCAGGTGGGCGCCCGCCGATTCCCCCCACGCTGCCATCCGGGTCCCGTCCAGCCCGTACTCCCCGGCGTGGGCCCGCAGCCAGCGGGCGGCCGTCCGGAGGTCGCGGACCTGGGCGGGAAAGGGCGCCTCCTTGGCGAGCCGGTAGTCCAGGAGGGCGACCGCGTAGCCGGCCGAGACGATCGAGTCGATCACCCGGTAGGCATGCAGGTTCGGGGCTTGGCGGCGCCGCGACCCGTACACCCAGCCCCCGCCGTGGACCCACACGACCACCGGCGCGGGATGGGCGGCCGTGGCCCCCGCAGGCACCCGGAGGTCGAGGAACAGCGGGCGGTAGCCCTCCTCGACCGAGTAGGGGATGTTCTCGTACAGGGCCTCGCCCCGGCTCGTGTCCGTGGGCAGGGGCCGCGGGAACGCCGCCGTGCCTTGGCTGAGCGGTCCCGGCTCTGTCATGGCCGTCATGGTCAATCGCCTCCTCATTGTGGCGCAGGTCATAGGACAAAGTGCTCCTACGAGCATGGGGGTCAAGACTCATAGAAGTCCAAGAGTGGTTTTCGACCACTGTGAGAAGAAAACCCAATCACTCGCTGATAGGGCTTTCCCTATCGGATTTATCGTCCTTTGCTCTTGGACACCTATCGATGACCCCTGCGAGAGTTCTGGGAAGGCGTCAATGGGCAATCGGCCCGACCTGTGGCGCCGACCCTGGTCAGGTACGCCCGCCGCATGCCGACGGCACGCTGTCACCCGCGCCTGACCTGAAACGCACCGCACCCCAACGCAACGAAAAGGAGCCCCATGCCCTGGATCGATCTTCTCGGCAACGACATCCACTACACCGACACCGGCTCGGGAGACCCGCTGGTCCTCATCCACGGGCACGGCTCGGCGGCCGCCTGCTGGGAACCGTTCGTCGACATCCTCTCGGAGCGCTTCCGGGTGCTGGCCTACGACAGCTACGACCACGGCTTCTCCAGCAACTCCCAGCGGGAGGGCCAGGGCCCGGACCGGGTGGACGAGCTCGAGGCCTTCCTGCACAGGCTCGGCATCGTCCGACCCATCCTCATGGGCCAGTCCATGGGAGCGATGACCACCCTGCGCTGGGCGGTCAGGCACCCGGACCAGGCGCGGGCCCTCGTCGCCTGCGGCATGGGCTGGCCCATCTCTGCGCCTCCGAGCGGAGTCGCCAGCGCGCTCGACCCGGAAGAGAGGATCTGGCTGGGCGTCGGGAACTCATTCACCCCGGAGTGGATCGAGGCCAACCCCATCGAGTACCAGCGCTACATCCGGATCCGCTCCACCGCGACCGCCATCGAGGCCGCCCGGCACAGGCGCTCCTTCGGTGCGATCAATCCGGGCTGGGGCCCCGAGGACCGCGAGACCGAGGAGGGACTCCGGGGCATCACGAGCCCGCTCCTGCTCTTCGTCGGACAACTCGAGGCGCCTGAGATCTTCCCCGCGGTGCAGAACGTCCACAGGCTCGTCCCGCACAGCAGGCTCGTCGTGGCACAGGGAGCCGCCCACAACGCCTACTACCAACAGCGCGGCCTGCTCCTTGAAGCCTTCGACCAGCTCCTCGCCAGCGCAGGCGTCGCCAGCTAGACGTCCGATCGTCCTGCCCGCTCGGTGTCCGGAGTTCGGCTACCCGGAACGGCATTTCCATGAACCCCGGACCGGGAAGGACACTGTGGAGGGGCAGGGCCTTCATCCCGCCCTCTACACCATGCCCACCTCGGGGGTTCCGCCTGCGCGACGGCACACCAGTGCCGCCGGCCTCGGCAGGCCGGCGACGGGACCCGGCACACTCGCGCAGCGAGAGTCCATGACTAATTCGACGTTCGGGCACCCCTTCGTCGAATGCTTCGACCACTTCAGACCAAGTCGTCTCCGGCAGGATCCGCCGTGAAGCCGATCCGGGCCCTGTGGCACTCCCGGTCCCGGCATTGCATGCGCTGAGGGCCTCAACGCCGATAGCCCACAGGGCCTTCGGCTGTCGGCGCGACCCGACGACGGCGTGCCTGCCTGGCATCAGTGGGCCGCACCCGCCTCCTGCCAGGTCGAGGAGGCAGTCGCCCCTGCTCCTCCTCGGGGTTGTGGATCTGCAAGCTGACCGCCGGCTGCGCCCTGTGCAGCCGCTGGCGGCCGAACGGCAGCCCTTCCTACGCCGCAGGGAATGCGCGCATCCGGCTGACGTGCTGGAGCGGCCTCCTCACCCGATCCGAGCTGCCGCGGGCCCACCCCCGCCTGCCATGTGCCCGTGGACGGCATCCCAACCGCGCAGCAGGATGCTGCACGCCGATGAGCCCCCTGCATCCCTGGCCCGGTGGAGGCCAGGCAGCCGAGAGCGCGCAGGAGTCCGCGTCGGGGCTCGCCTGCGCGCCGACCTCGGCTTCGGGTGGCACGACCAGGCGGTCCTGCCCCTAGGGGTCATGTCGTCGGACGCGTCAGCGCCCCTGGATGCGCGAGCGTCCGGACGCGCGGGGAAGGCGAAGACCGCCGGACTCGGCCCCTTTGCCAGTCGCGGGGCCGGTCGATCAATCATGTGCCGGCTCGGGCATGGGCGCGGCTCGGGGCGGACGCGCCAGAGCTCAGATGGCGCACGAGGATGTCCACCGCGAAGCCGTAGCCGGCGATTCGTGCTCCGGCGATGACAGCGACGGCGACCGGGGCAATGAACGAGCGCCTCCGGAAATCCTCCCTGGCATGGATGTTGGTGACGTGTACCTCCACGACGGGGCGCTCTGGACGCCGGTGATCTCGTCACGGAGGGCCACCGACGTGTGGGTGAGCCCGCCTGGATTGATGATGACCCCGTGGTTCCGGAAGCGTCCTTCGTGGAGCCTGTCGATCAATTCGCCCTCGTGGTTGCTCTGAAGGAAGCCCACGCCGAACTCGGCGGCCCGGACGGCGACGAGTGCCTCGGCGTCGGTCAGGGTCTCCCTTCCGTACGGGTGAGGCTCGCGAGTTCCGAGCAGTCCGAGGTTGGGTCCGTTGAGGACGAGGAGGCGCGATGGGGTAGTGGAAGCCATGGATGAGCCTTCTGGTCGGGGTGGGCGTGCTCCTGCCCGCCAGCGGGATCGCGCGGCTGCACCGTCAGACTCGCGGGACCGGCCCGCCAGGGGGGCACTGGGCGCCGGGGCAAGGACAGTTCAGTTCCCTATGGTCGCCGCTACGGGACGGCCTGGAGTCCTTCTCCTGCTGCCGAGGCTCCTGGCCGGTTGAGATGCCGATTGAGGAAGTCCAGCGAACGCTGCGTGACGTGGGGCAGGATGGGCTCGCCATGGGTGACGAAGACGTGGTCGCCGATGGTCTCGAGGTACTCCGCATCGGCTCCGGCTGCCAGGAGTGCCCCGTAGAGCATCCGGCTCTGCTCGACGGGGACCTGCTGGTCCTCGGTGCCGTGGGCGATGAACACCGGCGGGATGCCCACGCGGGCGTAGCTGATCGGCGAGAGCTGCGCGGCAGTCCAGCCGGAGCCGGCCATGAGGGTCATGATGGGATGTTCGTCGATTGGCCCCCTCTCCTCCGATTCTGCCGTCGCGGCTCCCGTCCCGAAGAGGGCGAGGTCGGCAGGGCCGTACCACTCCACGACGGCCTGGACGTCCTCGGACTGCTCCGGGTGCTCGCCCGAGCGGGGC
The DNA here is from genome assembly GCF_005877005.1 of Sinomonas susongensis. Taxonomy (GTDB): domain Bacteria; phylum Actinomycetota; class Actinomycetes; order Actinomycetales; family Micrococcaceae; genus Sinomonas; species Sinomonas susongensis. Next base: position 262,047 of record NZ_SSNH01000004.1, read on the forward strand.
TCGGGGTCGAGCCGGTCGCAGAGGGCGGCCATCGTGACCAGGTGGGCGCCGGCGGACTCGCCCCACAGGGCGATCCTGTTCGGATCGAGGCAGAACTCGACGGCGTTACCGCGCAACCACCGTACCGATGCCCTGACGTCCATCAGGGGAGCCGGGAAGGCTGCCTCCTTCGCGAGGCGGTAATCGAGCACGGCCACCGCGAACCCGTCCCGCACGATCCGGTCCAGGACCCGGTGCGTGTGCAGGTTCGGCGACTGCCTGCGGCGCGAACCGTGGACCCAGCCGCCCCCGTGGACCCAGACGACCACCGGGGCCGGAGATGCCTCGGAGGCCGAGTCGGGCACCCGCAGGTCCAAGAACAGCGGACGGTATCCGGCCTCGCAGGAGTAGGCGATGCTGTGCCACCGTCGCTCGCCGAGATCACCCACCAGTGGTGGGTCGAAGGGGAACGCCCTCGTGCCGTCGGACAGGGGACCCGGTACTGTGCTCACGCCTTGCTCCAATCTCTCGCCGTGCCTGTGCGGCCATGCCGGAATCAATCCTTCGCCTGGCAGGCGATCTCTGTCCAACATCAAAAACAACTGTCAGAGATAGTCGATCCTTATCAATCGCCAAGCCGCCCGCTAGCATTGCGGGATGGAGATTCGATGGCTGAAGGCGTTCGAAGCCGTCGCGCAGGAGCTGAACTACGGCCGGGCCGCCCGCGCCCTGCACGTCGCCCAGCCGGCCGTGAGCCAGCAGATCGTCCAGCTGGAAAGGTCCCTTGGCGTAGTCCTGTTCGAGCGTACGACCCGCTCGGTCAGGCTCACCCCTGCAGGCCACGCGTTCCAGCAGCCCTGCCGAGCGGCCCTGGAGGCGCTCGGCGCGGCGGCCCGCGCGGCGCAGAACGCCGGCTCTGGCGAGTCGGGGAATGTCCGCATCGGCTTCTCCGGCGCGTTCGCGCACGAGGGCCTCTCGCAGCTGGCCCGGGAATCACGTCGGCACCATCCGCTGATCGAGCTCGTCATCGCCGCGTCCGGGAACAACGATTCGGTCCTGGAGCAGCTGCTCTCGGACCGGCTGGACATCGGAATCATGTCCGAAACCCACGGCCACCCCAAGGTCGCCTCCCGGCTCATCTCGGCCAGCCGTCTGGGCGCCCTCGTGCCGGCAGACCATCGGCTCGCCACGGCAGAGTCGGCCCGGCTTTCGGACCTGCGCGGTGAGCCCTTCGTGCTCACCGACAGCGCGAGCCGGTTCGCCCTGCGGGACGTGACGATCGAGGCGTGCCTCGATGCGGGCTTCCAGCCGCACATCGCGCAGGAGGCGGCCGACTCCTTCACGGTCTTCGCCCTGGTATCAGCCGGAATGGGGCTGACGCTGGTCCCGGAGACGGCCCGGGACATCTGGCCCCACGGCGCCTCCTACCTGGCCCTGACCGACGTCCCACAGCGCCTGCGGAGCGTCATCGCATGGCCCGCGGACCGCAGCTTCCCCGCCCTGGAGACCGTGCTGGGCGTGGCCGGGCGGGTCTTCCCCACGCCGGCCGGGCCCTGACCCGCGGATCCCGGAAAGGGTCCGCATTTATAAGCGATCTCTATCTCAGAGATCAGATATTGATGTTGGACCATTTTCAAGTCTGGTGTGATCCTTCTTACAACCGATCGTCTTCCGGAGCCGCTCAGGGCCGCCCCGGGCACAAGCAAGGGACAACGATGTCGATCAGCATTTCTGCAGCAGGGGTATCCCGGCGCGCGGCGCTGGGGAGCTTCCTCGGCAGCGTCGTGGAGTACTACGACTTCTTCATCTACGGGACCGCGGCGGCGCTCGTGTTCAACCACGTGTTCTTCCCGTCCGTTGGCGGGGCATCCGGCACGCTGGCAGCGGTGGCGACCTTCGGCGTGGGCTACATCGCGCGCCCCGTCGGCTCGGTCATCCTCGGGCACTTCGGGGACCGCCTCGGGCGCCGGCGCCTGCTGCTGTTCACCGTGGTGCTCATGGGCGGGTCCACCTTCCTCATCGGGCTCCTGCCCGGCTACAGCACGCTCGGAACCGGGGCCCCGATCCTGCTGGTGCTCCTGCGGCTGTGCCAGGGGCTCTCCGCCGCAGGCGAGCAGGCCGGGGCCAACTCCCTGACCCTCGAGCACGCGCCGGGGAAGAAGCGTGCGCTGTACACGAGCTGGACCATGTCCGGGACGCAGTTCGGCATCCTCCTGGGCACCCTGGTCTTCATCCCGATCAGCGCCCTGCCCAACGAAGCGCTCCTGGGCTGGGGATGGCGCGTGCCGTTCCTCCTCAGCGCCCTGTTCGTCGCCGTCGTCTACTTCGTGCGCCGCAGCGTGCCGGAGCCGGAGATCTTTGTCGAGACCAAGGCGGCAGAAGGGGTCGAGAAGTACCCCATCGTGCCCCTGCTGAAGAACCACTGGCGCAACATGGTCCGGGTCGTCCTGTGCAGCATCCTCGCGGTAGTGGGAAGCGTGACCGGCATCTTCGGGCTCGCGTACGCGACCGGCACCGCCGGCGTTCCCGCGGCCGCTATGCTCTGGGCCGGTGTCGTGTCGAACCTTGTCGGCATCATCGTCATGCCCCTGTGGGCCATCCTGTCGGACCGCGTCGGGCGCAAGCCGATCTTCGTCGGGGGCATGGCAGCCGCAGCCGTGCTGATCTTCCCCTACTTCTACTTCATCGGCACGGGAAACGTCGCCCTCGTCTTCCTCGGAGGCATCCTGCTCTCGGTCTGCGGCGGCGCCGCCGGCGCCCTGCAGCCCGCCTTCTACACGGAGATGTTCGACACCAAGGTCAGATTCTCCGGCGTCGCCATCTCTACCCAGCTCGGCGTGCTCCTGGGCGGCTTCGCCCCCACCATCGGATACGCACTCCTCCAGCCAGGACGCACCGGCTGGATCCCCGTGGCCGTCTTCACCGCAGTGTGCTGCCTCGTCTCGGCCGGATCGGCCCTCAGCGCCCGCGAAACCCGAGGCCTCACGCTGCGCGAGCTCGGAAAGCCGGCCTCTTCTGCGACGACGACCTTGGCTGCTGCCGCAGAGGAACTGGACAGTCTGGAAGCTTCCTGACGGAATCCCCCTGACGTGGGGACCGGGGGCGGGCTGGGGGCCGCGTGAGCGATCCTGGTCTGCCCCCGAATGCCCGTCAATGGCGACACCCGTCTGTCGCCTCCAAGCCAAGCGTCGCGATTCGAACGCCGCCGGCACCCCTTTTTCTGGCACAGCCGGACCCGACCCCCCAGTTGTACCCTCGAATCCTGCCGCGTGGCCGGCATTTCCGCGCCTACGGTCGGGGTGGGAGCACCCTCCGGGCCAGTTCCAGCACGTTGGAGAGCGCAGGGGTGACGTCCTCAGCCCTCCAGACGATGCTGATCTCAGTCGGGGCACTGTCCGTTATAGGCAAGAGCCTCAAATGCCCTGGCACGGTTGTCAGGGCCGAGTTGACACCGAAGCCGATCCCGATCCCGGAGGCAACGAGAGGCAGGACGCTGAGCCCGTCCCTGACCTCGACGACTCCCCGTGGCTGGTACCCGGCCCGTTCGCACTCCTCCTCCACGAGACGGCGGAGCGTGCGCCCGGGCGCCGGCCGGAGCAGGATGAAAGACTCCTCCCGAAGCTGCCCCATGGAGACGCCGGGCCCGTCTGCCAGCGGGTGGTCACGGGGGAGGAGGACGCCGAGGTGCACGGTCGAGAGAGTGTGCCAGGCCAGGCCCTTCCCCGTCACCGGACCGCCCAGGAGCCCGAAGTCCAGCTCACCGTCCTCGAGGAGGCGAAGGATCTCCGCGTTCGTCCTGGACTCGTCGACCTCGAGTTCGAGATGCGGATGCTCCTGGCTAACGAGCCTGATCAGGTCCACGAGGGCGTCGGGGGCGAAGCCGGCGTTGTACCCGACGCGGAGGTGGCCGAACTCACCGGTGCCGGCATTGCGGGCCTTCTGGACGGCAGTGCCGAGCCCGGCCAGGACCTCTCTGCACGGCCCCAGGAAGGCGGCCCCGGCGTCGGTCAGCCGAACCGAGCGCCTGTCGCGGTTGAACAGCTTGGTCCCGACCGCCTTCTCCAGGCTCTGGATCTGCTGGCTCACCGCCGGCTGTGCGAGGTGCAGCCTCCGCGCCGCCCGCCCGAAGTGAAGGTCTTGAGCGACCGCGACGAAAGTCTGCAGCCAGCTGATCTGCACACCCGCCTCCTGTGATCCCGGGCAATGATTGCAAATATGTTATCAGATTCTAGGTTTTTTCATGCGGTCTCGTGTGCGCAGGCTGTTTTGCGTGAGGGAGAGCACGGAGATCCGGCCGAGGTGCCGGAACCGGCACCTCGCGGCAAGGAGAAATAATGCCGCTCAACCGGGTTGTCCAGAAGATCATCCAACTGTGCAACCACTGCTCTCGGTCGAGGACATCTTCCTTGGGTCGGGTGGCGCTGTCCGTCAACGGGGCCGATGCCTTAGGATGGCCGGCCGTCTGTGGTCTTCTGTGGTCTCCGGGCCCCTACCGCGGCACCGGGGCGGCAGGGGGCCCGGGGTGGGAGATCCTCGGATCGGGCCGGTGTTTCCCCTCGTCCCGCCGGGGCGGGCTGGTCTTGGGTGCAGGCCCAGCCTACGTCTGCTTCCTCATCGAGGAGTTCGCGGCCGCCTCGCGAGGCTTGGGCTTCGACGAGGCGACTACGTCGGAACTCCTGCTCGAGACGTTCTACGGGTCGCTTTCCCTGCTCGAGGCCTCCGTACGCGCACCGTCGGCCCCGCTGACCGAGATCTCAAGTCCGGGCAGCGCCACGGAACGCGCAATTGCTGCCCTTGAGCAGGCCGCGGTTTCCGGCACGCGGAGCACGCTATGCGGGCGGCCGTCGGCCGGGCAGAGGAGCTGAGGGCACGATGACGGGCACACCCGAATCCTGGTCCTTACGCGGCGCTAGCTCTTCCCACGCGCGACGACAACCCTAAGGTGAAGCGGTAGGGGTTTGGAGAAGGCAGCGAGGGATCTGGGCGGTTCGAGGTCCCCACTGTAAGGAGAGCGATCAAGAGACAGCACTAGACTTTCAATTCTGTTCAGATCGGGGGATTCCGGCGAAGCCCCCGGACATTCTGACGAACGCATTCCGGTGGAACCCCGGCCAAGCCGGCCAAGTGCGCTTCGTTCGTGAATCCCATGCGGTAGGCGTGGCCGATAAGCACGCCGAGTTGGCCTTCGATGCCGAACTTCGCTCCCACGGCTTCTTGGAGGTCCAGGGCAAGCGTCTGCAGCGTGTGGAGATGCTCGTCGGGGGTGGCATCGCTCTGCGGGAGGTCCTCGAAGGATAGGGCAACGCTTCGGATGCGGGGCACGCTCTCGCCAACGGCGGCTGCAACGGTGGAGATGCGCAGGCCATCCTCGATTGCCTGCGCGATAGCCTCGTTCTTTGCGCCGGTGAGGGTACGGATCCTGACGCGAAGCTGCATGAGCTTCTGCCGGTGGCGAGCCAGCGCGTCGAGCAGTCTCTCCCGGGATTCCCCGTCCTGCGCGAGCAGCTTCTCCTTCGCGCGGTGCCGATAGCCTCGGGCTGGCGTTTCAGGCATGGGGCCTTAGCTCCGAGAAATCTGCCCGCTCTTGCACCAGCCTTCGAGGGCGCCGAGCAGGGTGTCGGTCAGTCGATCCGCTGCGTCCTTCTCCGACAGGCCCACGGTGTTGATCACGTCGAGGATTTCTCGGGGGTCGAAGAGGATGTTCCAGAGGAACAGGGCTTCGTCTCCGATGGGCGGGAGCCCTAGCTCGTCAAGCGCCTCGCGCAGGGGCCGTTCCAGGGCGTCGGCCTGAACGGTGAGGTATTGGGCCCCGCCGCGCAGTCGTGCGAGGTAGCCCTCTGGGGAGCGGGTGTGCACCATCGATCCGCCGTGCTCGCCCACGAGCTCGACCCAGCGGCGGTCGACGTCGCGGAGGAGCTTGACGCCGGAGCTCTTCTGCTCGTCGCTGAACTCCTTGAGGCGCTCGCCGATCCCGTAGCGGTAGGCGGTGAGCACCTCCTCCACGGAGGCGAAGTGCCGGTACGCGGTGGCGGGGGAGATCTCGGCCTCGCGCGCGATGTCGGACATGCTGACGGACTCCAGGCCGGTGCTCGAGGCGAAAAGGCGTCCGGCTGCCTGGATCAGCTGGCGGCGATTGCGCTTGGTGTCGCTTCGCAAGCGGCGCGTCCTCTCTGGGGATGTCGGCGCGGGCCTCGCGCCCGCGCCTCCCAGCCTAACCATCCGCGCGCCCCGTCGCAGGGTAGGCTCCGCCGCCGGCGATCACCGAATAGATCGTGCCGACAGCCTTGCGGATCTGCCGCGCCTCCTCGGTGCCGGCCTCGCAGTCGATGAGGACGCCGTCGAGCGTTTCGCGGACGCCGAGAACTCCCGGAACACCGGCTACGAGCTTCCCGAGACGGTGCGCCTGACGGCGAAGGAGGTGGATCGGGCCGCCCAGCATCCTGCACCGAAGCTGCGAGCTGCTTTCGTCGAGCAGCACCATCGTGGGGAAGACAGACGTGATCATCGGCGTGCCAATTCGCTCAGGCCAGCCGCGAGGCGCTCGACTCCGGCGGTGATGTGCTCGGGGCTCGCGGCGTAGGAGAGGCGCAGATGCTGCTCGCCCGCCGCGCCGAACTCCCCGCCGGGCCGCACGGCGACGCCGAAGGAGCGCAGCTCGGCGGTGAGCTGGGCGGAGGGGATCTCGAGCTCGTACTTGGGGAAGAGGTAGAAGGCTCCCTCGGGCGGGCGGACGGTGAGCCCGGGGATCTGCGCAAGCGCCGAGTACATCAGCTCGCAGCGCTCCTGGTACGAGCGGCGCATCTCCTCGACGTCGTCCCGGCACTGCTCGAGCGCGACGACGGCGGCATGCTGGACGGCGGTGTTGAGCGAGCCGTTGAAGGTCCCGTGCACCCGGGCGGCGGCGTTCATGATTTCGGGCGGTCCCCAGAGGTAGCCCACGCGCCAGCCGGTCATCGCGTAGCTCTTGGAGAAGGTCTGGCAGTAGATGGTCCGGTCGCGGAGCCCGGGAAGCTCGAGTGCGGAGGTGAACGGCTCGGTCGTGTAGACGAGCTCGCTGTAGGCCTCGTCGGACAGGATGAAGGTGTCGCTGCCGGAGACGAACGAGGCAAGCGCCTCGAGTTCTGGCCGGCTGTGCACGATCCCGGTCGGGTTCGAGGGGTTGCAGAAGACGAACAGCTTCGCTCCGACGAGCGCCTCGGAGAGCGCCGAGACGTCCCAGTGGAGGTCCTCGGCCAGGGGGACCGGGACAACCGCGCCGCCGGCCATGTTCACCAGGTCCGCGTAGAGCGAGTAGGTGGGATCGGGGATGACCACGCGGTCGCCGGGGTTGACGACGGCGAGGATCGCCGCGGCGAGCCCGGCGGTCCCGCCTGGCAGCAAATGCGAATGTGGCCGCGCCCATCAACGCAGGCGTGGCAGCGAACATCGGGACAGTGGACAGCACCTCCGTCGCGGATGCCCAGCAGGAGGCGATCATCAACCAGCACGTCGACGGGGCTGCCACAGCAACCACCCACCAGCAGTCGAACCTCCAGCAGTAGCGGCCCCCGATGACGGTGCGTCCCGGACGTCCGCCCGAGCCTGTCGAACGAGCCTCGGCGACGGGCGTCCAAGAGCATTTCCCCACACGGGCGGACGGCGTCGAACTGATCGGCGAGCTGCAGGGCTCGGGCTACCGGGACGCGCCCGCGCTCGTGCGGCGCGGCGACGGCCAGACCCTGCAGCTGACGCCGCTGCTCTACAGGGTCCTCTCCGCGGTCGACGGGCAGAGCAGCGTCTCGCAGATCGCCGAGCGGGTCAGCCATGCGTTCGGCCGGGTCACGGCGGAGAACATCCGCACCCTGATCGATGCCCGGCTGCTTCCGCTGGGGCTGCTCACTCGTGCTGACGGTTCGCAGCCGGAAGTCCGACGGTCGAACCCCCTGCTGAGCCTGCGTTTCCGCTACACGGTCACCGATGCGGAGAAGACTCGGCGTCTGACAGCGCCTTTCGCGGCCCTGTTCCGTCCATGGGTCGTGGCCCCGCTGGTGGCCGCCTTCCTCTTCGTGAGCTGGTGGGTACTGGCTGAGAAGGGGCTGGCGTCGGCGACCTACCAGGCGTTCGAGAGTCCCGGCCTGCTGCTGCTGGTCGTCGCCGTGACGGTCTTCTCCGCCGGGTTCCACGAATTCGGCCGTGCTGCTGCGGCACGCTACGGCGGTGCCACCCCTGGGGCGATGGGGGCGGGCCTGTACCTGTTCTGGCCTGCCTTCTACACCGACGTGACCGACTCGTACCGCCTCGGACGCGGCGGGCGCGTCCGCACCGATCTGGGCGGCCTCTACTTCAACGCGATCGTTACAGTCGTGATAGCCGGGATCTGGTGGGGGACCCGGTACGACGCTCTGCTCCTTGTCGTCGTGACCCAGATCCTGCAGATGATCCGCCAGCTGACGCCTCTCGTGCGGTTCGACGGATACCACGTGCTCGCGGATGTGACAGGGGTCCCCGAACTGTTCCACCGCATCCGTCCCACGCTGCTCGGCCTCCTGCCGTGGCGTTGGGGTCATCCGGAGACCAAGGTCCTCAAGCCCTGGGCGCGCGTCGTGGTCACCCTCTGGGTCCTGATCGTGGTCCCCCTCCTGCTCGGGAGTCTCGCACTGATGGTCTTGACCCTCCCACGGGTCCTCGCCACCGCTTGGGCGAGCGTCGTGGTCCGGGAGGCTGCCCTGGCCGCGGCATTGAGCCGTGGCGACCTCGTGGGCGCAGGCGCCCAGGTCGTCATGATCCTCGCGGCCGCCCTGCCCATCCTCGGCATGGCCCTCATCCTCGTCAGGATGGCCAGCCGCGGCGCGGGCAGCATGTGGCGAAGGACGAAGGGACGGCCGGCCCGGCGGGCCGCATCCGTGGTCGCCGGCGTCGCAGCCGTTGCCCTGCTCGCAGCCATGTGGTGGCCCAACGGCTCCTCCTATCGCCCTATCCAGCCGTCCGAGCGCGGCACCATCGCAGATGCCTTTGCGATGACGGCTCCTCGGACGGACCGTCTGGTGCAGGGACAGGAGGGACAGATAGCCGCGATCTGGCCGCAGGGGGCCGCTCGGCCCACGGCTGACAGACCACAGCTGGCCATGGTTCTCGTGCCCAGGGCGGGACAGACCGCGACAGCACCGGCGTCCGCGCATGCCCAAAGCCCCGCCCGGGCTCCCGCGCCGGCCTGGGTCTTCCCGTTCAGCAAGCCGGCTCCCCTTGGCGAGGGCGGGAATCAGGCCCTGGCCGTCAACACCAAGGACGGCTCGGTGGTCTATGACGTTGCATTCGCGCTCGTCTGGGTGAAGGACGGGAACGCGGTCAACACGAACGAAGCGGATGCCTTCGCCAGCTGCCGGGACTGCGCGGCCGTCGCGGTCGCCTTCCAGGTGGTGCTCGTCGTGGGCCAGGTCCACGCCGTCGTCCCGGAGAACCTGGCAACTGCCGCCAACTACAACTGCACCCGGTGCCTCGCCTACGCCTTGGCGAACCAGCTCGTCCTGACGTTGGACGGGCCCCTGAGCGCCGCGGGAATGGATCAGCTGGCCCAGCTGTGGGACGAGATCGGGAAGTTCCAGGCCGGTATCCAGGGCGTGCCCCTGTCGCAAATCCAGGACCGCCTGAACCAGTACATCTCGCGCATCCAGCAGATCATCGAGCAGGACCCCTCTGCGACCCGCCAGACTGCTGGCAGCAGCCCCGCAACCACGCAGGCTGCCACTCCGAGCGTTCCCGCAGGCGCGCCAGCCGGCGACGATGCAACCCCCGCGCAAAGTGCGCCCGGCACGATCCCGTCGCCGACGGCTCCTGGGCCTGACGTATCCTCGGCCCCTAGCGAAGCCCCTGCCCAGACACTCGCCCCCGCACCCGCCCAAGGACCCCAGACTCCAGCCACCACCAACAGCCCCCTCCGCGCACCCACGGTGTACCCCAGCTGAACCGCTCCGCCGGGCCGCACGAGCCTCCGGCTCGGGACCGGGAGATGTTGCCGTCCCGTGCATCTCGACGGCCTTGGAGACGGCCCCCCGTAGTAGACGTCCCTGCTGGTGCCCTCCCAGACAGCATTCGCGGCGTGGGGCCCTCAGGTGCGGCGCGGTCTCGGGGCGGCGAACACGCCGGGCAAGCTTCGGAGAGACTCAGAGAGTCGCCTAAGTGGGACGGACCGCCTGCGGGCCCGTGGCCAAGACCGCGCCTGTGGCCCCAGGGTCCTTCTTGGGGAGAGCTTGACGACGAGGTCCTTCCTCGGTCCGAGGAAGGGAGGGGGCCCGTCCTGGAATCAGCGGGAACGCCGTCTGGGGGACGTCAGCGGTCAAGGTCAGGCGGAGGGTCGTAGCCGCTCTGCTAGCCCCCACCTTGGACCAGCGCGTCCAACCGGGACCCGGCGGGTGCCGGCCTGAGCGGGGTGGGCGGCTGCCGCCCTCCGAGCCGTGCGAGATGATGCACAGGGAGCGAGGCTAGCCCGTGCCCTCCGAGACGGAGGGGGTCAAGGAACCGTAAGACCCCGGACCGCGGGCCGCCGAAGTCTTCCCTAAAGGGCATCGGGGGTGCTTGGTATGGGCGATCCGGAATGGACGATCCCGCTCGGGCCAGGAGGGTGAGACGGCGAACGGGGGCCAACGAGAAACAAACTCTCAGCACTGATGCCCCTGCTCAAGGCCAGGGGCGGGCACGCCTGCCAAAGGTCAAGGGACGGGCGGGCAGGAGATGTCTTTCACCGTCCCGAAGATCCCCGCGATGTCGGAGCTGATGGAGCCGAAACGGCTAATGGGGTTCCGTGGCCTGGGTGCCGCGGGCGTCATCAGCCCTGGAGGGGCTGGTCGTGGCCGCGGCGGGCATCGGCATCCATGTCGCAGAGAAGTTCGCCGAGTCCAACCGCCGCCAGCCAGGCCGTCAGGGCCAGCAGGCGCGGGCGAAGGGGGCCGTTCTTCTCCGCCCCTGTTGGAGGCCATGGAGGCGGCACCGGCCCTGACCCTCGCTGCCGCAGCGGCTTCCGGACAGGACGAGAGGGAGGACGCGACGTTTCACCGTCCCGTTCGCGGTCCTCGGCATGCTCAGGAGCGGCAAGTTCAATTCGAGTACTGGCTACTTGGGCATCGCACCGGACGGCGGTGCAGACTGGCACCCCGGACATAGAAACAGGGAGGTCTCATGTACGCTCACCGCGCCATCGTCCTTGACGCCATCAACGTCCTGAAAGCTCAAGGGTTCCTCGCCGGGCACTCCCACATGCACAACGGCTTCGCCTCTACCAGCGAACACGCCCAGGCCGATGCGGTGGGGGAGGCGATCAGTGCCCTGAGCGGCCAGACCTGGAACGAGCTCAGCTACCAGCAGCGGCAGATTCTCCTGGTCGCCCAGGCCACGGTCAGGCACTACCCACAAGCCGAGGAACTGCCCCCAGCCGGCCGCCAGCGGGGAACGGCGCGCAGCCGCAACTGAACTGGAGTAAAGAACGGCGCATTCATTCCTGGGAGGCTGTCCGGGGGGCACGTCGCGGAATACGAATCTGGACTCGGCGCGTTCCTCAATCTCACGCGGACCGCCCCAGCCACTGGGGCTCGATCACCCGCCGCCTCACCTGTCCCGCCTCAACCCAGTACTCCCGAGCCCCCCGGTAATAGCTGATCTGCCACAGTACCTGCACGAGCACGAAGCGGCCTGTCCACGCCCTGACGAAGCCTTTCTCCGTGCGGGAGGGCCTCCCATCGTCGAACGTCAGCTGCACCCAGACCGGAACAGCCTTGTGGGCGCGAGTGATCCGGGCCGGGTCGATTGCGTCGTTCGGCGTGACGACCGGGTCCGGCTCCGGCTCGCCGCCTTCGTTCAGTGCAGACACGGTTGGATGTTCGCACCGAGGCCCGACAGTGGGGAACGCCAACTTGATCTGCCGTCGAGAGGGTTAGGATCACGCCATGGAAGCTCCTAGGACGAAGACTCCAGCGCAGATCGTCGGGGATTGAATCGCAAGGCGTGGCTTAACACCTCAGGACTACGACCTCGTTCAGATTGTGGATGCGGTGGGCGTATAGGACCTTTATCCGACCTTGGGCGAGAGGGTGTGGCGTATCGACGTCGACAACAAGGCCTTCTGGGCCGAGGTCGACCAGGCCAGATGGACCGGCGGGTACAAGGCGCAGATGGCGAAGGCTTTCCCCGAGGACGCCGGTAAGATTCCGGGCCACAACATCCGCTGACCGACGAACCTGCACGAAATGGAGCCCTTGAGCAGGACGCTTGCTCTATTTGATCTGCTACTCTCGATTCCACGCCTGCCCCGGGCATCGGGTTGGAGTTCCCCCAATCCTCCTTCCGCGCCGGGGGCAGGCCCATTAACCCTCCGTGCGAAAAGTGCCCTAGGGCGGATGCGTCCGTGCAGGGTGGGACGGGACGCCCTCCATGTCCCACCGCATCCGCCCCGGGGTTCCGACGTTACTACTGCGAGTGGCATGGAGGAAGCACCGGACGGGGCTGATGGGTTTGCTAGGGTCTCGCGGGGGCCTGCTCCTGCCGAGCTTGAGCCTTCCCAGGAGCGGGCCCCTTCTTCTTAAGTTGAGCGTGACGTTTGTGATTCGTGATCGATCAGCGCTCAACCGACGTTGTATTCCTGGTCCGTGACGCGGTCGAGCCGAGGCGAGGACCTGGCCGCTCTGGTCGGCTTCCTGGATGGCGACGGAGGCCATGAGCCGTTCAGGCGCGGCATCGAGCCAGTGTCCCTTGCCTGGCTCGATGAAGACGACGTTGCCCCGACGGATCTCCTGCACGCTGCCGTCGCGGGTGGCGACGAGCCCGATGCCCTGGGTCGCGTGGAGCCGTCGAGAACTACTCGAGCAATTCGGGCTGGTAGGCGCGCGGCGCTGGCTTGCCCCGCATGCGACGTTGCGGCAGAACGTGCCTGAGGGGTCCAGTTCGACGTCGTGGGGGACGCCGACCCGGCCGACGATGGCGCCCCGTGCGGCAACCTCGAAGGCGGCCATCGCACGACCGCGGCAGCTCCGGAGTCGTGCGGGGCGGCGCGCGGGTCAGGCTGCCTTGATGGGGGCCTTCCCGTCTGCGGATGATGCGGCGGCCTGCTTCTCGCGGGTGAGGAAGGCGGAGAGCTCCCCGATGGTGCTCATCAGCGGGGCCGGGAAGACGACCGTGGTGTTCTTGTCCACGCCGATCTCCA
>NZ_SSNH01000005.1 GCF_005877005.1 Sinomonas susongensis
GCCTGGACAGGGACGCGTCCCCCCACGACTCCGAGGCCTTCTTCGCATGCCCGACAGCGGTCTCGAGATCGGCCGCGTCCGCCAGGCGCAGCTCCCCCGACTGCGCCCCGGTCGCCGGGTTGAACACCGGCTGCGTCCGCTCGCCGACCCCATGGGTCTCTTCCCCGTTGAGGAAATGCGGAATGGTCTTGATCGTCATGCTGGTACTCCTTGAGGGCTTAGTGGGTGTTCAGGTCGTCGGGCACCGAGACCGCCTGCGGGAGGCCGGTCACCATGGACCGGTGGAGGGCGGTCCGCACAGCGATGTTCTGCTCTGTGAGCTCGCGGAACGGCATGGCGGGTCCGGCTTCGTGGATCAGCTCGCTGAAGGTCTCGATCTCGGCCTTGAAGCTGTCATCGGTGAAGACGAAGGCCTGTTCCCCGCCATCGCGCGCGCAGAGCGTGACGGTGACGGCCTCGTCTGGGTCTGGGTCGAATGCCCTGTCCATGGTGATCTGCCCGTGGGTGCCGATGATCTGCACGGTCTGGGCCCGCGGGCCTTCGAAGCCGCAGTCGAAGGTGCCGAGGATATCGCCGTAGTCGAGTACGGCGGCCATTGTCGTGTCGACGGGATCCGACTGGCTCGTGCCGTGCCCGTAGACCGTTGCCGGGGGACGTCCGACAAAGGCGTTGAGGGCGTCGACGCAGTAGGTCCCGACGTCGTTCAGGGCGCCGCCGTCCATGCCCGGGATGAGCCGGGGTTCCCCGGGCTGCCGCTTCATCGTGAAGTGGAAGCGGGCGTGGGCAGAGACGATGTCCCCGATCCGGCCCGACGAGATCAGCTCGCCGACCCGGGCCCGCTGCGCGTGGAACCGGTACATGAACGCTTCCATCACCCGCACCCCTGCGCGGTCTGCTGCGGCGAGGACACGCTGGAAGTCGTCGAGGGTTGCAACCAGCGGCTTCTCGCACAGGATGTGCTTGCCGGCGTCGGCGGCCCGGACGGCCCATTCCGCGTGGAGGCTGTTCGGGAAGGGAAGATAGACGGCATCGATGTCGGGGTCGGCGAGGAGTTCCTCGTGGCTTCCGTATGCCCTCGGGATGCCGAACAGCCGTGCCACCTCCGGGGCGCGACCGCTCGGACTGCTGATCGCGGCCGCTGTCGCGTTGGCGGCCTTGGCGACGGCGGGGAGGAACCTGTGCTGGGCGATGCGCGCCGTCGTGAGAACGCCCCAGCGGATGGTGCTCACGGTCCGGGCTCGTTCTCGAGGGATTTCAGGTAGGAGATCGACGCGCGGACGTCCGCGACCGGGCCCTCGTCGAGGGGCTCGCCAGCCAGGATCGTGTCCTGTTCCATGGTGAACCAGCCCTCATAGCCGGCGTCCAGGAGGCCGAGGACGATTTCACGGATGCCGACATCGCCTTTGCCCAGGGGGACATACATGCCCGCCTTGACGGCCTCGGTGTAGGTCAGCTCACCATCCTGGACGCGGCGGGCGAAGTCCACGCGGACGTCTTTGAGGTGAGTGTGGCCGATGCGGTCCGCGTACTCGCGGACGAGCTGCTGAGGATCGCTCCCGCCGATGAGCAGGTGACCCGTGTCGAGGCAGACTTGGGCTGTCGTGCCGTCGAGGAGGCGCCGGACGTCCTCCGGCGACTCGACCATGGTGCCGACGTGCGGGTGGACGACGACGGTGATTCCGCGGGCAGCGGCCGCCGCGACGATGCGGTCGAGGTTGCGGCCGAAGAGCGACCACCCCTCATCGTCGAGAACATGGCGATGATCGTATCCGGCGGCCCCGGTCTCAGCGGCAAGGACCATGACGGTCGCGCCGGCGGCTTCGTAGGCGTCCAGCTCAGGCGTCACCGCATTCATCGGATCCTTCTCGGAGTCGTGGAGGATCACAGGGAAGAAGCCCCCGATGGCCTGGAGCCCATGGCGGCCGAGCACGTCGGCGCGCGGTCCGGGTTCCGAGGGCAGGAAGCCAGCGGGTCCGAATTCGGTGGCGACGACGCCGAGCTCGGACATCTCGCTCAGGACCCGTTCAGCGTCGAGCTGATGGCCCCAGCCCGGGACCTCGCAGACTCCCCACGAGATGGGGGCGGCCGCGATCCGAGCGGAAATCCCTGTTCTGGTCATTCTGAACCTCCGATGACGTTCTGGTCCCAGTCGATGACGGAGCCCGTGACGACGCCGCTGCGGTCTGAGAGAAGGAATACGACGAATTCCGCAATCTCGTCCGGCTGGCCGAGCTTGCCCATGGGGACGTTCGAGCTGGCCTTCTCGAGCCAGTCGTCTCCCGCACCGTGGAAGCGCTTCTGGGTGTCGGCTTCCCCGGCAGTGGCGGTCCAGCCGATGTCGAGCCCGTTGATCCTGATCCGGTCCCAACGGTGAGCGTGGGCCGCGTTGCGGGTGGCCCCGGCGAGACCGGCCTTGGCTGCCACGTAGGGCGCGAGGTAGGGCTGCCCGCCATGCTCCGCGATGGAGAGGATGTTCACGATGCTTCCCGGGGCGCCGCGGCCTACGAGGTGCCTGATGGCCTCCGCCATGATGAAGAAGGGCGCCCGGAGGTTGATCGCGATATGCGCGTCGAACAGCTCGGGCTCCGTGTCGAGGAAGCTGCCCCGCGATGTGAGGCCCGCGCAGTTGGCGACGCAGTCGAGCTGCCCGAAATCGGCGATAGTGTCCGTCACCGAGGCCCGGGCCTGGGCGACGTCGGCCAGATCCGTCTTGAGGTAGAGGGCTCGTGTGCCTGCGGCCTCGAGCTCTGCGCGTACTCGTTCGCCCTCGTCGGCGTTCCGCCCCGTGACGGCAACGGCCGCCGCGCCCTGGGCCGCGGCCCGTCTCGCCACAGCCTCTCCGAGGCCCTGGGTGCCTCCGCTGACGAGGACGGTCTTGCCTGCAAGCTGAGGCTCGTCCATCACCACGCTCCCTGGACGTCGACGCTCTTGCCGGATGCTGCCGATTCCGTGGCAGCGTCGGCGAGGACGAGAGCAGCCATCCCGTCTTGGAAGCCCGGGGAGGGTGCCGCCCCGGTCCTGATCGAGGTGGCGAAGGCGTCGAGCTCCGCCCGGTAGGCGGCGTTGTAGCGTTCGAGGAAGAAGTGCTGGTACAGGCTGGCCTGCTCCGTGCCGGATGCACCGTACGCGCGGACGGAGTCCGCAGTGACGTTGCCGACCGACAGCATGCCGCCCGAGCCGAAGGCCTCGAGCCGCTGATCATAGCCGAAGACGCAGTGCCGGGAGTTCGTGATGGTGATCAGTTCTCCGCGCGATCCGCGGAGGGTCACGACTGCCGTGTCGTAGTCTCCGAGCTCGCGGATGTCCTCGCTGAACTGGTTCGATCCGTGCGCGGTGACCTCGACGATGTCGGGGACGAAGAACCTCGCCATGTCGAGGTCGTGGATGGTCATGTCTCGGAAGATCCCGCCGGAGGCCGACAGGTACCCGCGGGGCGCGGGCTCGGGGTCGCGGCTGACGATCGTCAGCTGCTCGAGGGCACCGATGTCCCCTGCCTCGACCCGCTGCCGCACCGAGGCGAAGCCGGGGTCGAAGCGGCGGTTGAACCCGAGCATGATCGGCACTGAGGCCCCCGAGATCCGGTCGCGGCACTCGCGGACGGTGGCCAGGTCGAGGTCGATCGGCTTCTCGCACAGGACTGCGAGACCGCGCTCGATGGAGGCTTCGATCAGCTGGACGTGTGTGTTGGTCGGCGAGCCGATGACGACGCCGTCCAAGCCCTCCATATCGAAGGCCTCTTCGGGAGACCCGACCGCCACGGTTTCGGTCTCGGCCGCGAGTTTGGAGGCTCCTTCGAGGAAGGGGTCGGCGATGACAGCCAGTTCGAGTCCGGGGTGGGCGGCGATGTTGCGCGCGTGGACCTGTCCGATCCGGCCCGACCCGAAGAGGGCGATGCGGTGTCGCTCAGGGGACATGGGGATGTTTCCTTTCGGTGCCTTTGGAGATGGTTTTCTTGCGTAGTTCATGACCCAGCCACCGCGGCGGGCGGGTTCCCGTCCAGGACGGCAAGGGCGCCGAGGACGGCATCCTTGACCGTGTTGGCCATGCTCTGCTGGGTGAAGCCCATGAGGTGGGGGGAGAGGGTGACGCCCGGGTGGTCGAACAGGGGGTGGTGGGCCGGGGGTTCCGGGTCGAAGACGTCAAGGCCGACGCCCCCGAGCTGGCCGGATTCGAGGGCTGCCAAGGCCGCGTCGAGGTCTACCAGACCCCCGCGGCTGCAGTTGACCAAGATGCTTCCCCGCCTCATCGAGGCGAGTCGGCCGGCGTCGAACATTCCCTGGGTCTCTTCCGTGAGCGGAAGGTGGAGCGTGATGAAATCGCTCTCCTTCAACACTTGTTCCACGGTGTCCCGACGGATTTCGGTGGGGACGTCCGCGAACGGGTCGTAAGCGAGGACACGCAGGTCGAAGGCGCGGGCAAGGTGCTCGACCCTTCTGCCGATGCGCCCGTAGCCGATGATGCCGAGAGTGAACCCGTCCAGGTCTCCGACCCTCACTTCGCGGCGGTCTTCCCACCTTCCGTCGCGCACGACGGCGGTGAGCTCGCCGAGGCGCTTGACGAGGGCCAGCAGGTGGGTGAAGACCCCTTCGGCGACCGAGCGGGTGTTGCTGCCCGGTGTGATCACCACCGGAATGCCGCGTCGCTTCGCGTCCGCGACATCGACGAGGTCGGTGCCGACGCCCGTGCGGGCGAGCACCTTGAGTCTGGGCATCCGGTCCAGCACCGACGGGTCAACCCTGTAGGCCGCGCGCACGATGGCGGCGTCCGCAGACGCGAGGTCTTCCTCGTCGGGCTCGGCGACGAACCGGTGCTTCGCGCTTAACAGGGGCTCGACGAGCGCGGGCTCCACTGGGCCCAGGGCCACGATGGTCTGAATGGTTTCAGGCATGGTTTTTCCTTCGGTCCTGCTTGGCAGATGCGGCACGCTTCAGATCGTTGTACTTGATGCGAGGGGGCGGCGGGAGGCCGTCTCCGTCAGTTGAGCCCGTGGAGGCTCGAACCCCGCACGACCAGATGCGGGGTGATGGTCTGCTGGCTGTAGGGCTCCTGGGTCGCCGCGCCGATCCTGTCCAGGAGGGTCTGGGCTCCGAGGAGGCCAATCGACTTGCTGTCCGGGTCGACCGTAGTGAGCGAGAGCCGCGGCATCGCGGCGACCGAGATGTTGTCGTATCCGGTGATCGCCACGTCGATGCCCAGTTCGTCCGCGGCGGTCATCGCACCCAGGGCTGCCAGGTCGTTCAGGCACACCAGCGCGGTGGGTTGCATGCGCCCCGAGGTGCTCAGGGCGCTCTGCGCTCCGGCGCGTCCCGCCTCCTCCCCGAAGTCCGCCGGGTACACCGCGGCAAGGCGCTCGAGGCCGTGGCGTTGCATGGCCTCCCTGTAGCCCGTGGCGCGCGCACTCGCCGCCGACCCGCCTTGGCCGCCCACGTGCGCGATCCGCTCGTGGCCGAGCGAGACCAGGTGGTCGACGACCATGGCGATGCCTGCCGCGTCGTCGCTTCGGACGATGTCCGCGGTGCCGACGTAGTCGGGGCCACCGCCGGCGAAGACGAGCGGTCCCTGGCCAAGGGCCTCGTGGAAGAGCGCAGCGTCCGGCACCGATCCGACCACGAGCAGGCCGGAGACGCGCAGGTCGCGGTAGGCCTGGAGGGTGGAACGGTCCACCCCTCCCTCCCTTGAGGCGGTCGCCGCGCTGAAGAGCACGGTGTGCCCGGCATCCTCGAGGACCGGACGGGCGGCGTCGGCAACGTCGAATGCCCAGGGGTTGTGCAGGTCGCTCACCAGGATCCCGACCGTCCCGTTGTCGCGGGTGGCCAAGGACCTGGCTGCGAGGTTCATCTCGTAGCCCATCTCGTCGATGACAGCGAGCACCCGAGAACGACGCTCCTCGCTCACCCGCGTGGAGTTGCGGAGAACAAGCGAGACCAGGGACTTGGAGACGCCCGCGGCCTCGGCCACGTCCCTGATTGTCGGTCGTCCTGCGGATGGTGCTGGCATGGTCAGGCCCGCGCCGCCGTGGTGCCGTCGATGTCCTCGAGCTTCTGCCACTGCCCACTCTCCGCGGAGGTCTCGGCAGCGGAGACGATGGCCGCGGCCGAGGCCGCGTCGTGGATGTTCGAGTTGGCCTGCTCGCCGCCGGCGACGGCCAGGAGGAACTTCTTTGCCTCGATGACCTTGAGGTCGTCGAATCCCATCGAATTTCCGGGGCCGGGCTGGAAGCGGGCGTAGTCGCCGTGCTTGGGGCTGGCGTTGACGATGGTGTAGCCCTGCTCGTCGTTGTTGCGCCCGAGGCAGACCTTGAGCTCGTTCATGCGCTCGAAGTCCCATTTGAGGGATCCCTCGGTGCCGTAGACCTCGATCTGGTAGCCGCATTCAGGACCGACCGCGACCCGAGACGCCTCGATGGTGCCCACAGCGCCTGCGCCGCGCGCCGAGGGGCCGAAGCGCACGAGCGCCGCGGCATAGTCCTCGTTCTCGACGTCGCCCATCTCTCCGTCCTCGATCACCGCGAAGTGTGTCCCGGTCCCCATCGGGATCTTGGGCCGCTGCGCGTACACGGTGTTCGTCAGCGCTGTGATCTCGGCAACGGGACCGACAACATACTGGCACAGGTCCGCCGCATGGCTGAAAAGGTCCGCGAGCACCCCGGTGCCGGCGAGCTTGCGGTCGAAGCGCCAGGACAGGGCGCCATTCGGCTCCGAGGCGTAGCCGGAGAAGAAGGCGGCCCTGACGTTGGTGATCCGGCCGAGCTTCCCGTCGGCGACGAGGTGCCGCGCGTGCTCGACCGCGGGTGCGTGACGGTAGTTGTAGCCGATCGAGGTCACGACGCGGGCCGCCGTGGCGGCCTCCCGCACGGCGTTGGTCTCCTCGGCTCCCCGCCCGACCGGCTTCTCGATCCAGAAGTGCTTCCCGGCCCGCGCCGCCGCGATGCCGATCTCCGCATGGAGGAAGTTCGGTGCACAGATGGAGACCACGTCGACCTCCGGGTGGGCGAGGACTTCGCGGTAATCGGTGGTGCCCTCGGCGAACCCGAGGACGTCGCGCGCGAAGTCGACGCGGCTGGGCTCGGTGTCGGCGGCGATCACGAGGCGCGGCTCGATCCCCAGCTCTGGGTAGACGTAGGGGACGGCGGTGTAGGCGCGGGCATGCAGCTTGCCCATCCACCCGACGCTGATGAGCCCGACGCCGATGGTCCTGGGTCTGATGGTCATGCTGAGGCCTTCCTTGTATCTACGAGAGGTGGTGTACGGGCCAGGTCGAAAGAGCTCCGGAGCGCCGCTGACAGGACGGTCGAATCGGAGCCGACCGCAACGAAGCGGAACCCCTCCGCAACGTACTCCGCGGCGGCGGAGCCGTCGAGGGCGAGGATCCCTGCGGCTTTGCCGTGCCGCTCCGCGGCCGTGAGGACCCGCTGCAGCGCGGCACGGTATTCGGGGCTGTCGAACCTCCTCGGGACCCCTAGGGCGGTGGAGAGGTCGAGTGGGCCGACGAAGAGGACGTCGGCGGCCTCGAGGGCGGCAATCTCCGCCACCTCGTCCAAGGCCTTGAGGTTCTCGATCTGGACGATGCCCAGGCCCTCCTGCTCCGTGGCGGACAGCGGGGAGGTGTCCATGCCCCAGCGGCACGACCTGTTGTAGGTCGCTACTCCGCGGTCGCCGTGGGGCGGGTAGCTCAGGTGTCCCAAGGCCTCCGCCGCCTGTCGGCTGCCCTCCAGGCGGGGCAGCATGATCCCCGCCGCACCCTGGTCGAGGACCCGCCCGATCCGGATGCGATCGTCGGTCTCGACGCGGACCAGTGTCGGCACCCCGTAGGCCCCCGCGGCCAGGACCGCTGGGCCGACCACTTCTTCCGCCCCCGATCCGTGTTCGAGGTCGACCAGGATCCAGTCTGCGCCGGAAGCTGCGCAGACTTCGGCAGCGGTCTGGGAACCGAGTCCGACAAACGTGCCGATCGTCGTCTCACCCGAGTGGATACGCCTGCGGAGGGATCCGCCGTCGAGAGGGCTGGCGCTCATCCGAACCACCGCTGACGGCCGCGGGCATCCTCGTACTCGGAGCGGAGCTTGCGGACCCATTCGTGCTCGGAGACCTCGGCAGGCGCGACGTCCCACCACACGTCCCCGCCGGGAAGATCCACGTGCGGGACAGTGGCGACGACGATGACCACCGGACCATGGGTTCCGCGGGTGGACTCGAGGGCCTCGCGTACCTCCTGGGCCGTGGTGGCGCGCAGGGCGGTGGCGCCGAGGCCTTCGGCGATCTTTCGGAGGTCGACCTCGAGGTAGGAGCCTTCGAGGCGCGCCGGAGCACCGTGAGCCGCGGTCGCCGGCTCCGTGACAGGACCGGGCTGCGCCCGATAGCGGAATTCGTTGCCGAACTCGCGCCCGCTCCGGTTCATCTGCAGGCGGTGGATCACCTGGTACCCGTGGTTCTCGGACACCACGACCGTCATGTCAAGCCCTTCCTGTGCCGCCGTGAGCAGCTCGGTCGGGGCCATGAGGAAGGTGCCGTCGCCGATGAACGAGACGATCCGCCCACCGGTGTTCCCCTCGGCGAGGCGGACACCCAGGCCCGCGGCGATCTCGTAGCCCATGCAGGAGAACCCGAACTCGAGGTGGCAGGCGCGGCCGTCAGTCGCGTCCCAGACCTTCTGGAGGTCGCCGGGAGGGCCACCTGCTGCCGCGATGATGGTGTCCCCGGAGCGGGCGTGCTCCTGGAGGAGGCCGATGAGCTGGGGCTGCGTCAGCACTGCTCCCGTCGCGGGCGCGTCGGGGTAGTCCTCCGGGCGGAAGGTCTCGTCCGGGTCCAGCCACTTCGCCCGGATCGGGGCCCACTCCTCGCGGGCAGCCTGGATCTCCTCGCGCCACGCCTCGGAGGTGCCGTGGCCTTGGAGCGCTGCCGCGAGTGCCTCGAGCGCAAGGCGGGCGTCGGCGAGGATGCCCGTGGCGCCCTGCTTGCGCGTGTCGGCATCGACGACGTTGATCGAGGCGAACTGCACCTCGGGGTTCTCGAAGATCGACTGGGAACCTGTGGCGAAGTCGGTGAGGCGGGTGCCGACGCTGATGACAAGGTCGGCCTGCTTCACAAGGTGGTTGGAGGCGAAGTTGCCTTCGAGGCCAACGCCTCCGACCTGCCACCATTCGTCCTTGGTGACTGCGCCCTTGCCGCCGAAGGTCTCGACCACCGGAAGGCCGATCTGATTGGCAAGTGCCTCGAGGGCCGCGTGTGCGTCGGAGTAGTGGATTCCGCCTCCTGCGATGAGGACGGGCCGTCTGGCGGCGCGGACCATCTCGGCGACCTCGGAGACCTCCTGGGGGTCCGGGAGGGGCCGGCGGATCTTCCAGTCGCGGGCTTCGAAGAACTCGGCCGGGAAATCGTAGGCGTGGGACTGGATGTCCTGAGGAAGGGAGAGGACGACGGCGCCGGCGTCGGTCGGGCTCGTGAGGACCCGCATGGCCTGCGGCAGCGCGGTGAGGAGCTGCTCAGGCCGGGTGATGCGGTCGAAGAAGCGCGAGACAGGGCGGAACGCGTCGTTGACGGTCGCGTCTGCCTCGGTGGGATGCTCGAGCTGCTGCAGGACGGGCCCCTGATGACGGGTGGCATACGTGTCGCCCGGAAGGAGGAGCACCGGAATCCGGTTCACGGTCGCCAGTCCTGCTGCCGTGACGAGGTTCAGGGCTCCGGGCCCGATCGAGGCAGTCACGGCAAGAATCGAACGCCGCCGTGAAGCCTTGGCGTAGGCGGTCGCGATGTGGGCCAGATACTGCTCATGGCGCCCCTGGATGAACGGCAGGTCCTCGGAGTACTGGTCCAGGGCCTGCCCGAGGCCCGCGACGTTGCCGTGCCCGAAGATCCCGAGCGCGGCCGGCACGAGGCGGCGTCGTTCGCCGTCGGCGACGGAGTGCTGGACGGAGAGGTACTTCACGATCGCCTGGGAAACCGTGAGCCTGACGGTGTTGGTCATAATCGTTCCTGTCGTTCTTCGCTACCAGGGGCGCCCATGCAGGACGACCGTCTTCTCCTCGGTCATCTCCTGCACCGCGGACCGGATGCCCTCCTTGCCGATGCCGCTTCCCTTCAGCCCGCCATAGGGCATGAGGTCGGCGCGCCAAAGTGGTGTCCAGTTGATGTGGATGTTGCCGGCGTCGATCTGGCGCATCGCCCGTACGGCCCCGGAGACATCCGAGGTGAAGATGCCCGCGCCGAGTCCGTAGGCGCTGTCATTGGCCAACGCGAGTGCGGACTCCATATCGTCTGCCCTCGAAACCGCCACTGCCGGCCCGAAGAGCTCGTCCTGGCTGAATGGGCTGCGGGGGTCGACGTCGGCCAGGACGCTCGGCTGCAGCACCGCGCCGGACCGTTCCCCTCCCGTCAGCACGCGCGCACCGCTGCGACGGGCTGCGTCGATCGATCCCTCCACCCGCTCGGCTTCCCTGGTGGAGATGAGAGAGCCGAGCCGGGTCGAGGCGGACGTCGGGTCGCCCACCTCGATGGCCTTGACCATCGGGACGAGCGCGTCGAGGAAGTCTGCTTCGACCCGCCGGTCGACGAGGACTCGCTGCACCGAGATGCAGACCTGCCCGGCGTTGATGAATCCGCCCGCTGCAACGGCCGATGCGGCGAGCTCGATGTCGGCGTCCGGCAGGATGATGACGGGGCAGGATGCTCCGAGCTCGAGGGAGAGTTTCTTCACCCCGGCCGTCGAGGCGATATGCGTTCCGGTTTCGGTCGAACCGGTGAAGGAGACCTTCCGGACACGGGGGTCGCTCACGAGTACGTCGCCGAGTTCTCCGCCGCTGCCGGTGAGGACCGAGAGTGCCTCGGGCGCGAGACCGGCGTCGACGAAGCATTCAGCGAGCTTGAGGGCCGTCAGGGGAGTGGACCGCGCGGGCTTGAGCACCACGGCGTTTCCGGCCGCGAGGGCTGGCGCGATCTTGTGCAGGACCAGGAGCGAGGGGTAGTTGAACGGCGTGATCGCCACGACGATCCCGCACGGCTGGCGGAGCGTGAAGCCGATCTTGTCCTGTCCGGTTCCGGGGTTGGCGTCCAGCGGCAGGCTGTCGCCGTACAGCTGCGTACCCTCATAGGCCGCCAGACGGATGATGGCACCGGCCCGCCCCGCCTCCCCACGTGCCTCCGTGATCGGCTTGCCGGTCTCGGCGGTGATGGTCTGGGCGATGGCCTCGGCGCGCTCGTCCGCCAGAGCCGCGGCGCGCAGGAGGATGTCAGCGCGGGCATGTGCCGGGAGATTCCGCTGGATCCTTGCTCCGACCTCGGCCCTGTCCAGAGCGGCCAGCGCATCATCTGGAGTGGCGACGGGGACGACGTCGACCACATGTCCGTCGAAGGGGGATATCACTTCTTCCTTGCGGCCGCTCGATGAGTCCTGCCACTTTCCCGACACAAGCATCTGCATGACGTGCCCTGCTTCCTTCCTAGTTCGCTGAATGGCTGCCGGTGGCGGCTGCCGCGGCCTCGGCCTTGGCTTCTTCGAGGGCCTCGCTGTGGCCTCCGAGCTGTTCGAGCTCGTGGGCGAGTTCGGCGAGTTCGGCGCCGCCGGCCATCTGGGCCGTGAGCTCCTCGAGCGTGATGTCCTTCTTGTCGTAGTAGCCGATCGAACGGCCGCGCTTGAGCAGGAGGAACCGGTCGCCGACGGGGAATGCGTGGTGAGGGTTGTGGGTGATGAAGATGACCCCGAGTCCCCGGTCGCGGGCTTGGAGGATGTACCGGAGCACGACCCCCGACTGCTTCACTCCCAGGGCTGCGGTGGGCTCGTCCAGGATCAGCACCTTCGCGCCGAAGTAGACTGCCCGGGCGATCGCGACGCACTGGCGCTCTCCGCCGGAGAGCTGTCCGATGGGCTGCTCGACGTCGCGCAGGTCGATGCCCATCTCGGCGAGCTCCTTCTTGGTGACCTCCTTCATCTTCGCCACGTCCATGCGCCGGAGTGGGCCGACGCCGGTGGTGAGCTCGGAGCCGAGGAAGAAGTTGCGCCAGATCGGCATGAGGGAGACCACCGCGAGGTCCTGGTAGACGGCGGCGATCCCGGCGTCGAGGGCTTCCCTGGGGCTCGATAGCCTGCGGTCCTCGCCCATGATGGAGAAGGTTCCCTCGTCGTGCTGGTGCAGGCCCGCGATGATCTTGATCAGCGTGGACTTGCCCGCGCCGTTGTCGCCGAGCACGCACGTGACGCGGCCGTTGTCCACGGCCATGGTCACATCGCGCAGGGCGATGACGTTCCCGTAGTGCTTGCCCACGCCCTCGAGCTTGAGCAGGTGCACGGCGCGGTCGGTGAGCGGGTCGGTCTCGCCCTGCAGAAGGGTCTCGTTGCTGATGTGGCGCCCGCCCTCGGGGGCGGTGTCCTTCGCGGCTGCTGTCTGCGGTTCCATGGTGTCCTCTCCTAGCCCTTGTCCGCGCGTCGCTTGACGATGAGGTTCACGATCGTGGCCAGCAGGAGCATCAGGCCCAGGAAGAACTTGAACCAGTCAGGGTTCCACTGCGCGTAGACGATGCCCTTGTTGGCCATTCCGAAGATGAAGGCCCCGATGGCCCCGCCGACCGCCGAGCCGTAGCCGCCCGTGAGGAGGCACCCGCCGATCACGGCGGCGATGATGTAGAGGAACTCGTTGCCCACGCCCTCGCCCGACTGGACGGCGTCGAACGCGAACAGGTTGTGCATGCCGAGGAGCCAGCCGCAGAAGCCGACCCCCATGAAGAGGCCGATCTTGGTCCTGGTGACGGGGACGCCCACGGCGCGGGCAGCGTTCGCGTCCCCGCCGGCGGCGAAGATCCAGTTGCCCACCCGTGTCCGCAGCAGGATCCAGGATGCCACGAGGACGAGGACCACCCAGTAGAGGATCGGGACCTTGATGTCCATCCCCGCCACGGTGAAGTCCGAGGCGAAGACCGCCTTCGCCGCACTGAACCCGTCCATCACGGCGATCGAGGGCGAGGAGACGGCCCCGCCGATCGCCCGCGTGAGGGCGAGGTTGAGGCCCGAGAGCATGAGGAACGTCGCAAGGGTGACAATGAACGACGGCAGCTTGGTCTTGATCAGGATCCAGCCGTTGAGGAAGCCGATTCCGAGCGAGACGACGAGCGCAAGGCCGACGCCGACCCAGACGTTCATGGAGAAATACCACGAGAAGAGCGAGGCGGTCAGCGCCGAGGTGATGACCGCGACGCCGGCCGACAGGTCGAACTCGCCGCCGATCATGAGCAGGGACACGCCGACGGCCATGATGCCGATGGTCGAGGAACCGTACAGCACCGTGGCGAACGCGTTGGGCTGGAGGAAGGTGCTGGAGACGGAGGAGAAGAAGACGAACAGGACGACGGCGCCCACGAGTGCGCCCACCTCGGGGCGGCCCAGGAGCTTCTGGAACGGGTTGCGGCGCCCGACCCTCTCGTCTGCGATCGGCGCCGGTGCCGAGGGCAGGGTTGTTGTTGCCATGGGAAGAACTCCTTGTCGGTCGGGTCGCGCAGCGCGGCGCGGCGCTGCGCCGCGCGGCCCTGTTCCTGGGTCTAGCGGATGCCCTGCTGGGCGAACTTGAGCACGTCTGAGGCGTTGGACTTGTCCACGATGGCCGGACCGGTCAGAACGGGCTTGCCGCCGCCGAGCTTGAAACCACCGAGCTTGTTCTGCCAGAGGGCGTCGACGGACATGTATCCCTGCAGCCAAGGCTGCTGGTCCACCGTGAAGATGACCTTGCCGTCCACGATGTCCTGGGCGAGCTCGGCGTTCAGGTCGAAGCTCGCGACCTTGGCGCTGCTCCCAGCGTCGGCCACCGACTTGAGGAGCGTGACAGAGAACGGAGCGCCGAGGCCGACGATGACGTCGGCGTCCTTCGTCGTCTGGAGCTTGGCCGTCGCCGTCGACTCGACGGACGTCATGTCGGTCCCGGTGACGTAGAGGATCTCGGTGTTGGGCTCCTTCTCCTTGACGCCGGCGCAGCGCTTCTCGAGAGCGACGTTGCCCTGCTCCTGGATGACGCAGATCGGGTGCTTGAAGCCGTCCTGGGCGAGTCGGGCTCCGACGGCCTCGCCCGCGAGCTGCTCGTCCGAGCCGAAGTGCGTGAACGCCCCGAGCGAGGCGGAGACATCAGAGCCCGAGTTGAGGGTCACGACGGGGATCCCTGCGCTCTGGGCCTTCTTCAGGACGTCCTTGAGAGCATCCGGCTTGGCGAGCGTCACCGCGATTCCGTCGACCTTCTGGTCGATGGCCTGCTGGACCAGCTGGGCCTGTCGGCCGCCGTCTGCGTCGCCGCTGTAGAGCAGGTCTACGTTGTCCTTCGACGCCGCCTGCTCGGCACCCTTGCGGACGATGTCCCAGAACGTGTCGCCAGCTGCAGCGTGGGTGATGAGCGCGACCTTGATCTTCGGCGTCGAAACAGCCTGCCCGCCGCCACCCGCGTTCGCGTCCGGCTGCTTGCCGCCCTGCGCGGAGCAGGCAGTCAGGGCGAGCATCGGGGCCAAGGCGAGGACCGCCAGTCCCTTCGACCATGTCTTCTTCAGCACAACCATCTCCTTTGATCTTGTGTGAGGTCCGGGCTCCTGCGAACGGTGCGCCCGTACTGTGACTCGCGTCACGAAGTGGACCGGTCCAACAGTAAGACGCACCTCTGAGCAATGTCAATGGACCGGTCCACTGATCGAGTGACCGGGACTGGAGTGCCTCGCGCGCAGCCGGCCAAGCGCCCCACCCTGCCGGGGTGGAGTGAGGGGCAAAGGTGCTCCTCGAACTGGTTCGTCAAGCACCGGGCGAGACGGAGATGAAGCAATAGCGTCACAATCGGGACTTAAGTCCCGGTTTTCGGCGGGGGTACGGCGCTTCAGGCTCCTGTTCCAAACTCTGGTCCTCCCTGCCCTACTGAATAGTCGCTTCCAAGGGGTATCTTTTGGACACCTGCGTTGGCGGGGGACACGGGGAGGCGCAATGCGGTGGACGGCCGGGGTGTCTGAACGGCACCATGCTGGCGCTCGTGCGTTTGCTTCGGATCGGGTCCAGTGGGCACGGAGCGTCCGCAGCGACGAGCTGCGGGCAGCACGTGAGGCATTGAGCAGTGCCCAGAGCTACGGGATCGTCGTGACGGGAGCGCGCGACATCGGCAAAGGAGCCTTCCAGACAGCCCTCGTCCGGTCGCTTGCGCCAGAGATGTACGCGCAGACCCTCCGCAGCACGATCGGCGGGACCGAAACCCCGTACGGTGCGCTGGCGCCCTTCCTCGCACGGCTTCCTGACGCCGCCCTCGAGAACCCCGCCGCCACCATGCGCGGCATCATGGAACTCTTGACTGCCGACGCTGCCGGACGCCCCGCAGTGATCGCCCTCGAGACGCCAGGCGGCCTGGACGAGCTGAGCACGGCGACGCTCGTGAACCTCATGACCACCGGGACGGCGAAGGTCATCGTCGTCGCGAACCGGACGAGCGACCTGCCCCAGGATTTCCACTGGATGCTCACCGAAGGCCGCATCCGTGAGATCCAGCTCGACCTCCTGAGCGAGGACAAGACGGAACAGGTCCTCGGCGAGGTCCTCGGCGGCATTGTGGCGCGGACCGTGGCGCGCATGCTGCATGCGATGGCCCACGGCAACCCCGAGCTCCTCTACCGCATCGTCGGTGACTTCCTGCAGAGCGGGCAGCTCCGCGTGACCGACGGCGTGTGGACGCTGGCGGAGGACGCCGAGACAACGCGCAGCCGGGAGATCGACGACGTCGTCCGTTCCCGGGTCGAGCGCGAGTCGCCGGAGGTGCAGGCCGTCATCGAGGCGCTCGCATGCGCGCGGCGGCTCCCGCTGCAGCGCATCACGACCGTCTTCGGCGTCGACGTCATCTCCGTGATGGACGAGGCCGGACTCATCGCCGTCGACGAGAGCGAGCACCACTCCGTCTCGCTCTCGGACCCCGTCATGGAGGAGGTCGTCCGCGGGTGGCTGAGCATCCCGCGCAGGCGGGAGCTGCGGGCGAAGATCCTCGGGAACGAGGAGCCGTCCCTTGCGGGCCTCGGCGTCGTCGAACTCCTCGGCTACGCCGCGTGGACCCGAGAGTGCCAGGTCGCTCTCGCACCGTCGCACGCCGTGGCTGCCGCGGGCGCCGCGCTCCGCCTCCACGATCCCCACTTCGCGCTCGACTGCCTCGAGGGAGTTCCGCGGACTCCCAGTTCGTGGGCCACGGTCCAGCTGCTTCGCGCCTACGCCTATCTGGCGCTCGGGCTCCCGGTGCAGGCCCACGTCCTCCTCGAGCAGGTGACGGAGGAGGAGCTCGCCGCCGTGCCGCCCGTGGCCTACGCCAACTTCATCGATGGAATGGCGGCGGTCAAGCGCTCGACGCCGGGACGGGACGGCGAGGTGGGGGCCCTGTTCGAAGAAGCGCGCGCCCGGCTCCTCGTGAACTCTGGCCTGAGCGACGTGCCCGACGACGAAGTCCGGAAGGCGCGTGCCGTGCTGGATCTCGCCGAGTTCGCGGACGCCGCCTACCGGGGTGAACAGGCCAAGGTGCTCGACCGGCTCGAGGCGGCCGCCGCGGGCGTGCAGGGGGGCGACGACGAGCTGAGGCTGCGCTCCGCGTGCCTGCTCATGCAGGCGCAGGTCGCCCTCGGGCGCGAAGACGAAGCGCTCGCGACGCTTCACCGCATCTCGAGCGAGCTCGCCGGCCCCGCAGGCACGTCCCGGGTCCGCCAGGACTTCGTCAACCGGGGCTTCGACGTCCTCCTCCTGAACGGCCACTGGCGCCAGGCGCTCGCGCTCGTGCGCTCGGCCGGCTACGAGACCGTCCCGAGCCTCCGCTTCGCGGGGGCCCACTACGAGTTCGCCTCGGGCCTTGCCCTGGTCTATGCGGGACGCGGCTCGGAGGCCATCTCGCCGCTGCTCGCCGCAATCGCGCAGCTCGAGCAGGGCAACGTGCGGGCAACGCTGGGCTGCGCCTACGCGGCGGCCGCCTTCGCGTTCGCCCAGCAGGGCGACAGTGCGGCGGCCCGAGCCTACCTCGATCGGCTCGAAGGCTGGTCCGCGCCGACGAGCTACACGCTGCGCGCCTCGGCCGAATTCTGCGCCGACATGGCCCGCCGGTGGATCGGCGAGCGGGGCGCCGCGCAGCGCCTCGTCGAGGCCGCGAAGGCTGACATCGCCGCGGGCCGCTGGACTATCGCTGGCATCCGGCTTGTCGGCGCGACCGTTGAGGGCGGGCCAGAGGAGCTGGCCCTGCTCGAGGAAGTCTGCGGACACCGGCAGGGCGCCCTCGCCGACATCGGACGACGGCTCGCCCGCGGAACGCGGCTCCGCAACCTCCAAGACCTTGTGGCGGCGTCCGACCTAGCCGCGGGGCTCGAGCTCGACACGCTCGAGTCGCGGTGCACCGCCGTCGCCCTCGACGTGGCCCGGGACACCGGCGACGTCCGCTCGGCAAGGATCCTGCAAGCCCGGCTCGACCGGCTCACCGGACTCGTGGAAGTCCTCCCGGTGGTGCCCCAGAGCCTCGGACCGCTGCTCACGGCGCGGGAGAGGGAGGTGGCCGTGCTCGCTGCGCGCGGCGAATCGAACCGGACTATCGCGGAGGAGATGGGCCTCTCCGTCCGGACAGTCGAGGGCCATCTGTACCAGGTCTTCTCGAAACTCGGCATCACGTCCCGCGCCGAACTGGCGGGACTCCTGTGAGCGGCCTAGCGTTCGTGGGGCGCTCGCGGGAGGTCGAGCAGTGCGCCGAGATGCTCCGCGGGGGTGTGCCAGCTCTCCTCATCCTCGGCGAGACGGGTGTCGGGAAGTCAGCCCTTGTCGCCGCAGTGCGGTCAGAGCTCGGGGACTACGCCGAGGCGTTCGAGATTCATGGGAGCCCGTCGCTCCAGCGCGTGCCGTACGGCGTCCTCGCTCCTTTCCTGGGCGGCCTGCCGACGGAGAAGGCCGGCTCGCGCATCGCCGTGCTGCGGACCTTCTGGCGCCGCGTCGAGGAACTGCGGACGCAGAGCGAGGGGCGCCTCGTCCTCATCATCGACGACGCGCACACGATTGACACGCTCACGGCCGAGGTGGTGGCCGAGCTGGTCGGGGCCGGGTGGGCCCAGGCCCTCGTCACGTCCCCCGACGGTGCACTGCTCCCGCCGCCCCTCATGCAGCTCTGGATCGACGGCGGAGCCGAGCGCCTCGACCTCGAGCCGCTCACCGCGGCGGAGGCCGCGACCTTCCTCGAGTCGGCGCTCGGAAGCCGGGTCCTCCCGTCCACGGCGCGCCGGTTCTGGCGCGACTCGCAGGGCAACCCCATGCTCCTCCGCTGCCTCATGGACGAGGCGCAGCGCGAGGGCGCCCTCGTCGAGCGGCGCGGGACGTGGCTGCTCGCCTCGGAACCCGAACGGCGCAGCGACGGCCTGGTCGGCCTGGTCCGGGACCAGCTCCAGCGGCTCTCGGCCGAGGAGCGGGAGGCGCTCATGCTCGTCGCGATCGCGCAGCCGGCGCCCCTGAACCTCATCGAGGAGAACTTCGGAGGCGACGTGGTCCGCAGCCTCGTGATGAAGCGGCTCGTCCTTCCGCCCGAGGGTCCCGAGGGCTCGGTGCGCCTGCGGCACGTCGTCTACGGCGAGGCGATCTTCCAGCTCATCCCGCTCATCCGCTCCCTCAAGCTCCAGCAGCTCGCCGCCGGCCACCGGGCGGAGCAGATCTCCACCGCCGACGGCCTCCTGTGCGCCGTCTCGTGGGCGCTTGGCTGTGGCCTGGCCCTCGAGGAGACTACCTTCCTGCGTGCGGCGCGGCTCGCAGCCCGCTTGGGCGAGAACTCCCTGGCCCTGCGCGCAGCGGACGCCGTGACGTCGCCCGAGCTCGAGGCGCAGGCGCGATTCGTGCGCGGGCTCGTCGCCTACACCGCGAACCACTACGGGGAGGCCGTCACGCTCCTCGAGCCATCAGGGAACCTCGGGCCCGAGGGCGTGCTCGCGTCGGGACTCCTCTGGCTCTACAGCCGGGACGCCCTCGGCCATGCGCACGACGACGTCGCCCGGGACCTCGAGCGTCTCGCCGAGACGGGCGGGCCGGGGCCGTGGGACCTGCTCCGACTCGTCTTCGCCTCGGTTCGCGGCGACTACGTGGGCCTCGAGGTCGGCCTCGTGGCGTGGCGGACGGCGTGGCGGGCCGGGGGAGCGACCGAGCGCTCCGCGGCCGAGCGCGGGATCGCGGCTGCGCTCGAAGCAGAGGTCCTCGCATGCCGGGGGCTCCTGCTCGAGGCGATGGCGACGGCCTCCCAGGCGCTCGAGCTCCTCTCCTCCGACGAGACGATGGGTTCGCTCTCCGAGTTCGCCGCCGTCAGGTTCGTCTATGCCGCGGTCTCGGCCGGGCACTGGAACGCCCTCGAGTCCGTCCCCGCGTGGTTCGCCACGCCGCCTCTGCACGAGGACTCGTTCCAGCTCGGCGCGACCCTCCAATGCGCGCGCGGCGTCGCCCTCTTGCGCCAGGGACGCTTCAATTCCGCGCTCGAGCTCCTCGAGCCCACCCTCGAGGAGCTGCGGGTCTGCGACTCCCAGCACGTGTTCCGGCTCTGCGCCGCGGGGGCTGCCTACGCGGCTGCCCGGCAGGGCGACTGGGGTCGGGCAGCGGACTTCCTCGAGGACGCGCGTGCGCCCCACCGGGTGGCGGCGTCGATGATCCGGCCGATCGCCGAGCTGTTCGAAGTCGCGGCGGCCTGCGCGATCGAACCGGACACCGGCTCGCTCGACGCGCTTGAATCCGCGGTCGATGTGGCGTCCCAGGGGGCCCGGCGGGATGTGTGCCTGCAGGGCCTCTTCCTCTGGTTCGACGCCGGCCGGACGGACCGCCTGAACGAGCTCCTCTCGGTGGCGTGGCCCATGGAGGGGCAGTGGGCGGAGGCCGGCGTCCTGCTCGGCGCCGCCTTCGACGAGGGCAGCGCCGACTCGCTCCGTGCGGCAGGCGACGCGCTGCGGAGCGCTGGCTTCCCCCGGCTGGCCCGGGAATGCTACTCGGAGGCCCTCGCCCAGCTCGAGAACGCTCCGTCCCGGGCCGACGCTCGTGCGGTATGGGAGGGGCAGCGGGCGTGCGACACCGAGCTGGGAGAGGCGGAGGCCGCCGCGCAGCCCGCGGCTCCCGTCGGCGAGCTCACTCGCAGGGAACGCCAGATCGTCGCGCTGGCCATCAGCGGCCTCAGCGACCGCGAGATCGCGGACCGGCTGACCGTCTCGGTGCGTACGGTCGAGGGGCACCTCTACCGCGCGTATTCGAAGTTGGGGGTGAGCAGCCGTGAGCAGCTTTCCTCCGCCGTCGGCCTCGCACCGGAGAATGAGTACACGGCTCCGCAGGGCAAGTAGTGGCGGTTCGGCCGACACGGTGCAAATGGGTAGTCGCCACTCATGCCCTCCGTCCCCAATCGTGCGAGAGTTGTGCCACAGCCGATCGGGTCGGCTGATGGCACCGCCACCAAGGACGGAGCCGGCGACGACGGAACCTCCCCGAGACCAAGGTTCCTCCCCCAGCCGTCGCCGGCTCCTTCTTGTGGGGAAACCGCTCCTTCTTGTGGGGAAACAGGATTCTGGGGGATCAGTCTCCCGGGCTGGCCAGGGCCGCGGGAACGCGTGGGAGAATGGATTGCGGCACATAGCCGTACCCTAATTTGCGAGACACGCTGCGAGACAGCAGTCCTCGGAATTCATTCTTCCCTGTGAAGGAGCCGCCACCGTGGCCCTCGTCAGTATTCCGGCCCCACTCCGGCCTGACTCCGCCGACCCCGCGCATCCCTCCGACCTCGACGATTCCGAGGTTGAGCGCATCCGCCACGACTTCCCGGCCCTCGGCCAAGAGCTCGGCGGACGGCCCCTCGTCTACCTCGACTCGGGGGCGACCTCGCAGAAGCCACGCAGCGTCCTCGAGGCCGAGCAGGACTTCTACGAGACGCGGAACGCCGCGGTCCATCGCGGTGCGCACGAGCTCGCCGTGCGGGCCACGGATGCGTACGAGGAAGCCCGGGCGGCCGTCGCCGGCTTTGTCGGAGCCGACCCTGCCGAGCTCGTATGGACGTCGAACGCGACGGAGGCGCTCAATCTCGTCGCCTACGCGTTCTCCAACGCCACGCTCTGGGCCGAGCGCGGCCGCGGGGGATCGGAGCTGCGCCGGTTCGCGCTGGGCCCCGGGGACGAGATCGTCGTCACGGAGCTCGAGCACCACGCCAACCTGATTCCCTGGCAGGAACTCGCCTTCCGCACTGGGGCCGCGCTTCGCTACATCCCGATCGACGACGACGGGCGGCTCGACCTCGCAGAGGCCTCGCGCATCATCGGGCCGAATACGCGCCTCGTCGCCTTCTCGCATGCCTCCAACGTGCTCGGCACGGTGAGCCCGGTCGAGGAGCTCGTCGGCCTCGCGCGCCGCGCCGGGGCCTTCACGGTGCTCGACGCATGCCAGTCGGTGCCGCACCAGCCCGTGGACTTCAAGCAGCTGGACGTCGACTTCGCCGCGTTCTCCGGCCACAAGATGCTCGCGCCCACCGGCATCGGCGCGCTCTACGGGCGCCGGGAGCTGCTCGACGCACTCCCGCCGTTCCTCGTGGGGGGCTCGATGATCACCACCGTCACGATGGAGCGGGCCGACTACCTCCCCGCCCCGCAGCGGTTCGAGGCCGGCACCCAACGCATCTCCCAGGCGGTAGCGTTCGCCGCCGCCGTCGACTACCTCCGCGAGACCGGGATGCAGCGCATCGCGGCACGGGAGGCGCGCCTCGGCGAGCGGCTGGCCGAGGGCATCGCAGCCCTCGACGGCGTGCGGCTCCTCGGGCCCGCGCCCGGCGAGGACTGGTACGGACACCCCCGGTTCGGCATCGCAGCGTTCGACGTCGCCGGGGTGCACGCGCACGACGTCGGCCAGTTCCTCGACAGCCGCGGCATCGCCGTCCGAGTCGGCCACCACTGCGCCCAGCCGCTGCACCGCCGGCTCGGCCTCACGGCCTCCACACGGGCGAGCGCCTACCTTTACACGACCGAGGCCGAGGTCGATTCCTTCCTCGCGTCCCTTGCCGAGGTCCGCGGCTACTTCGGTCTGACTTCCAAGGCGGGATCATGAGCCTCGACGCGCTGTACCAGCAGGTCATCCTCGAGCACGCGAAGGAGCGCCATGGGAGCGGCTTCGCGGACACGCTCGGTGAGGCCCAGGCCGCCGGCCTGGGCGAGTCGCATCAGCTCAACCCGGTGTGCGGCGACGAGGTGACGGTGCGGGTCGCGGTCGCCGACGGGGCGATCCAGAGCCTCCGCTGGGAGGGCCAGGGCTGCTCGATCTCGATGGCGTCGGCTTCCGTGCTGCATGATCTGGCCGAAGGCGCAAGCCCCGAGGAGTTCCGGCGGCTCGCTGAGGCGTTCCGGGAGATGATCCGCTCCCGAGGACAGATCCCGGGCGACCCCGAGGTGCTCGGCGACGCCGCTGCCTTCGAGGGCGTCTCCCGCTACGCCGCGCGGGTCAAATGCGCGATGATCGCGTGGGTCGCGGCTGAGGACGCGGCGCGCCAGGCTACCGGCTGAACCACCGCTGACAGAGTCTGGCCGGTTCAGCACGAGGCGCAGTTCCCTATTGCGGGACTGCGACTTCGGCGTACGCTATGGCTGACTCGGGGCCGCATGTCCCTGCCGCCTCCGAGGGGGGAGGCTTGCCATGCTGCGGGATTCCGCTGTCTGGGTTCAGCCGGCACGGCCTGTGAAGGCGCCAGCTGATCCGACCGAACGGCAGGCCGACAGGCTCCGCTGGGCCATGCTCGTGCGGCAGGGCGAGCTGGACGCCGCGGTGCACGCGATCAAGGACACCGGCTCGCTCGGCACGGTCATCACCGGACCGCCCGGCGTCGGCAAGTCGTTCCTCGCCAGTGCAGTCCTGTCCTCACTCGGTTCGGGCGTCTATCCGCTCCGCCTCCGCACATCGACCACCGGTCCGTCGTCGGCCTACGCGTGCCTCGGCGCCCTGCTTGCCCGCCTGCCCAAGGGGGCGTCGGCGTCGTCCACGGGGCTGCTCCTCGCCGTCGAACGCATGCTGCGGGAGGACGCCGCGGGGCAGCCCGTGGTGCTCGTCGTCGAATTCGCCGGCCCAATCGACGAGGCGAGCATAGGGGTCCTGCTCCATCTCCTCCTGAGCGGGACCGCCCGCCTCCTCGCCGTCGCCCAGCGGGCGACCGACCTCCCCGCCGACTTCCTGCGGCTCGTGCGCCGGCGCCGCCTCGCAGAGATCCCCCTGCGGGGCATCGGCATGCCCGAGACCCGACGCCTCGTCTCGGCCCTCGTGGACGGCCGGGTCGCGTCGTCGGCGGTCGGCGAGCTGCACCACGCGTGCGGCGGCAATCCCGCAGCCGTCCAAGGGATCGTCCGGCGAGAGCGGTCGAGCGGAAACCTCCACAAGCGCGGCGGGGTCTGGACGCTCGACGCGCCCGTACAGCCTGAACAGGGGAGCGGAACGGACGAGATCATCCGAGCCCGCTGGGCCCGCGAACCCCAGGACGTCCGGGAGGTGATCGAGCACCTCGCGGTGGCCCGGCGGGTCCCGATCGCGGGACTCGCCGGGCTCTTCGGCTCCGAAGTCCTCGTCGACATGGAGGACAGGTCGATCATCGCCGTCGACGGCTCCGAACACCGCTGCGCCTACCTGCGGGAACCACGCATGGCAGAGCTCGTGCGCGAGCGGCTGGGGCCGGACCGGCACCGCGAGCTCGCCTCGCTGACGTCGCTCGGAGGTGCGCCCGAGGAGTCCGGGCTCGACCGGGAGGACCTGGTCTCGTACGTCGAGTGGTCGCTGGACGTCGGCAGCAAGGTGGGCTCCGAGCTCGTCGTCCACGCGGCACGCGCCGCGATCGGCCTGTTCGAGCCGCTTCGGGCCCTCGACATCCTGGACCGTGCCGGGAACCTGCGCGAACCGCTCCTGGTCGAGGCGGCATTCCACCGCGCGTCCGCCCTCTCGCTCCTCGAGCGGAAGGACGAGGCACTCGACGTGCTCGATTCGCTGCCGCCGGATGTCGTCGAGCGCCTCGAACCCATTGCACGGGCGCGCCACGCAGCCGCGAAGTCAGAGCTCCTCACGTGGCTTCCGGAGCGGGGGGACGCGCAGGAGCCGCTCCACGCAGCGTGGGACGCCTCCGCCCGGACTCCCCAGGCGGACCCTGCGGCGGTCCGGGACGCAGGGGAGATCCTCGACCTCGCCGAGTTCCGCATCCGCGCGTTCAGAGGCGACTTCTCGCCCGTCCTCGATTCCCTCGAGTCCGCCTCCCGTCGCGTCGGGTCAAGCGAGGACTTCCGGCGCGAGAGCTCGCTTCTCCTCGCCCAGGGCTGGGCGGCCTGCGGGCGCGAGGCGGACGCCGCGGCGCTCATCGCGTCCCTGGCGCTCAACTCGCCGCAACGCGTGGACGAGGACGCATACGTCGCCGCTGCCTTCGCCGTCTGGATCGCGAACGGCGACTGGAAGCGCTGCGTCGACCTCTGCGAGAGCTACGTGGACCGCGGCGGGCGGCGGCTGAGCCTGCGGGGCGGCCTCGCCGAGCTGTTCCTCGCCCTCGCGCTCGCCATCGCGGGCCGGGCCAGTACCGCGCTCGGCCCGCTCCTCAACGCCATCGCCCAGCTCGAGGAGTTCCCCGCCCGCAATGCGCTCGCCACGGCGTACGCGGCGACCGCGTTCGCGTATGCCCAGCTCGGCGACACCGGGGAGGCAGAGGGCTATCTCCAACGTGCCCGGGACGCGGCAGGGAAAGCAGCTCCCTGGCTCTTCGGGTACCTCGCGGAGTTCTGCGAGGGCATGGCCCTCCGCTGGCTCGGGGATCCCGGAGCGTCCGCGTTCCTGCTCGAACGCGCCGCCGCCGAGGAAGCCGCAGGCAGGATCGCCGCGGCCGGCAACGAGGTCTTCGGGGCGAGCGTGCCCGGCACGGAGCGAGAGTTCCTGTGGATCGAACGCCTCGCACACCGCAGGCAGGGGGCGCTCGCGCATCTCATGGCCTCGATTGCATCGGCATCCCGCCGCAAGGATCCCGAGGCCCTCCTCGACGCGGCCGAGGTCGCCTACGGGATGGAACTCGACGAGATAGAGGCGCGCTGCGCGGCCCTCGCGCTCGACTTCGCACGGGACCGCGCCGACTCCGCCGCTGCCGGCCGCGCCCAGACTCGCCTGGACCGGCTCACCCGAGTCCTCCCGATGCTTCCGCTCGTGCCCCAGGTGCCAGCGCCCGTCCTCACCGAACGTGAACGGCAGATCGCCGTCATGGCGGCCTCGGGCGCCGCCAACCGGGACATCGCCGAAGCGGTCGGCGTCTCCGTGCGGACGGTGGAGGGCCACCTCTATCAGGTCTTCATGAAACTCGGAGTGTCGTCCCGGGCCGGACTCGACGGACTGGTCTGACGTGACGGACACGACCGCGAGCATGGGGGTTCACTTGGCGGGAACGTCATTCATCAGGGACACGGCGCGGCAGGATCTCGCCGCTGCCGCTGCGGAGGCGCTGCGGCGTGAAGGGCCAGCCGCAGTCCTTGTCGTGGGCGAAAGCGGCTCGGGCAAGACGCACCTCCTCGAGGGGATCGTCGAGGCCCTCGACAACGGCGTCGAGGTCATGCGCATCCACACGGGGCGAAGCCTCCGCTCGATCATGTACGCAGCACTCATCGAGCGACTGCCGCGGCTCGCACCGGAGGACGTCCAAGACCGGATCAGCGTGCTCCGGGCCCTCTGGGCCGAGCTGCACCGCATGGCAGACCAAGCGGCGGGCCGCCAGATCGTCCTGGTCGTCGACGACGCCCAGGACCTCGACGACGGCTCCGCCGGCCTGATCGCGGAGGCCGTCGCGTCGTCGTGGGTCCGACTGCTCGCCGCGGGAACGTCCCGCAATGGGCTGCCGCGCGACTTCCTGGACATGTGGCACGACGGGATCGCGGAGCGGATCGAGCTCGGTCCACTCACCCTCGAGGAAAGCCGCCTGGTTGCCGAGCGGAGGCTCGGCGGGCGGCCGAGCCTCACGGCGGCCAACGTGCTCCACGCGCTCAGCGGGGGCAACCCCCTTCACCTCCTCTCGCTCATCGACGAGGCCCTCGAGGCCGGCACGCTCGTGTCCCGGCAGGGCATCTGGATCCTCACGGGAGGCTTCACGAGCCGCGGCGACGCGCTCGCCGAGACCGTCCGCAGCTCGATGGAGCAGCTCACCCCGGCCGACCGCGAGGCCCTCATGCTCGTCGCGCTCACCGAACCGCTTCCGCGGGCAGCGGCCCGCGCGCTCATCGACAGGGACACGCTCGACAAGCTGTCCGACTTGGGCTGGTTCGCCGATCCGGGAGCCGACGGCCTCCGCATCCGCTTTCCCCTGGAGGCGGACGCCGTTCGGCGCATGACGACGGCGACGCGCCGCCTGCACATCTACCGGCACGCGCTGGGCCTCGGCGGCGACGAGATCCGGCAGCCCGCCAACGAGCTGCGCCTCCTCGAACTCGCCCTCGACACCGGCGCGACCCTCCCGGCCGCGGAACTCGTCCGTGGCGCTTCGGCGGCCGTCCGGCGGTTCCGGAACGAGCTGGGGCTCCGGGCGGCGTCCCTCATCGACCGTGACGCCGAGCGCTCGCTCGCGCGCGGCCTCGTCGCCCGCGCATACCTGAACCTGGGCGACCCCCAGGCGGCGCTGGCCGCACTCAACGTTCAGCCTGCGACCCCTACGGACGCTCGCGACGTCCTCACGGGGTCGCTCCTCAAGTTCAGCGCGAGGGTTGCCGTGGGCGAGCTCGACGGCGTCGAAGAGGACGCCGCGGCGCTCGAGCGTGCCGCAAATGCCGTCGACAGCAGCTCGGGAAGCGGGCTCCCCTTTGGCCCCGGTGCCAAGGAGTCCGTGCTGAGGCGTGCCCGGCTCCTGCGCGCGCTCGCGGCGCTCGAGCGAGCCGACTTCGACGCGGTCTCCGCCGCCGTCGCCCACGACGGGCGCCTCCCGCAGGCCTCCCTCCCGCCCGTCGAACGGAACCTCTGGCTCTTCCTCGAAGCCGATACGCAGCTCGCTGCGGGCCGGTACGAGACGGCCGCGCGCGCCGCCGGACTCGCCCTCTCGGACAGCGGTGGCGACGACGAGCACTTCCCGCTCGAGGAGTTCGGGCTCGTTCGGTACCTGAGCGCGGCCCTCCTTGCCGGCGACTGGGCAAGCGTCGACTCCGTCCTGAACTCGTACCCGGGTGCGCACATGCGGCCCATCGTCGTGTTCGGACCTGGCCTCTACTGCGCCCGCGCATATGCGTTGCTGCGGCAGAGCCGCGACGAGGAGGCGAGGCTCCTCCTCCACGACGTGGCCGAGAACCTTGAACTGCTCGATCCGCTTCACCTGCGCGGGGTCGCCAATGCGCTCGCCGCGTGGGCTGCCGCGGCAGGAGGCCATGCGGCGGAGGCCCGCGAACGCCTTGTCCGTGCCCAGCAGACCGCGGGCATCGGCAGCGCGGCCATGCGCGAGCTCGCAGCAATGCACAGCGCGGGGGCACAGGAGCTCCTCGCTCCCGGTTCCGGGCTTCCCGAGCTCGAGGCCATTGCGGAGGCCGACCGCGAGGCGGGCCGGCCGGGCTGGGAGCTCATCGCGCGGGTACTCGCGTTCGAACTCGGCGCGGTCGAAGGGGCCGAGCGCAGTGCTGAGCTCGCGGAAGCCGCGCAGGGGGCGTGGGCTGCCGCATGGGGAGCATGGGCGCGCGCGGTCGCCGCCGGAAGCGGCGACGGATACCTCGCGGCAGGGGACCTGTTTCAGAAGCTCGGCCTCTTCCGACGGGCACGCGCCGCCTACGCGCGTGCCGCGGGCTGCTTCGACAGCGCCGGCGACCGGGCCGCCGCCCGCAGGGCCGGCGCCGCCGCCCGGGCGTGCGAGGGGCTTCCCGGCTCGGGGGGCGCGGGAGAACAGGAGGAGGCGATCCTCGCCTCGCTCCGTCTGAGCCGACGCGAGCAGGACGTCGTCGACCTGGCCGTCGAAGGGCTCAGCGACCGGCAGATCGCCGACCGCCTCCACCTCTCGGTGCGGACCGTCGAGGGCCACCTGCACCGCAGCTACGCGAAACTGGGCATCCGGAGCCGCGACGAACTGCATGACGCCGTGCAAGAGTAGCAGGGCACGCAGTGCAGGAGTAGCAGGGCACGCAGTGCAGGGCTCGGGGCGTAGGGCCGGACAAGTATGCGGGCGGCCCGCTACCTGCGTCGTCTCCCGCGTGATTCCGGGCTTTCCCTGCCCCCTTCAGCCTTTTTGGGGTGACCCGCGGGGACTCATCGGGGCCGGTCCGAGTACTCGGCCTCCTGCCGCCCGGAGGACTGCGAGGCGTACGCGTGGTCCACTTCGGGCCTCCTGCGTACCCGGCAAGGGTTACCCCTCGGAACCCCTCCGAAAGCTCGGGTACCGACTACTGGTGACCTGCTGTGGCCGTAGGTCTGTACTGGTTGAGGGAGGAGCCGGTCAGCAGCATCGACGCCTTGGGGAAGCCAGAAGCAGGTCATCTCGGCCAGGAGCAGGTCATGTCGGTAGGCGCAGAACAGAACATCGGGAGCTCCATCCCGTCGTGGCGCGGGACGAGGCTCATGTCGCTCCTCGGTCTCGGATCGTCGGCGACGCGGATCGCGCGTTCGGCGCGGGCCCAGGTCTGGCCCAGGCGATACGCGCTCTACCTGCGCGTTGCCGATACCGTGATCGTGTTCGCGGCAGTGGCCATCGGACTCCTGTTCGGTGGCGCCGGCCCGCACACTGCGATCGCTCTCGTCCTGATCGCCGTAGTCTGGCCGATTGCCCTGGGCGTCTACGGAAGCCGCGACGGGTCCGTCTTCGGCATCGGCGCGGAGGAGTACCGGCGCGTCGTCGCGGCGTCCGTCCAGCTCTTCGCCGTCATGGCCATCACGGCGCTCCTCGTCTCGGACTGGCTCCCGGCCCGCGTCTTCACCCTCGTGTTCGGGACCGGCCTCTTCGGCCTGCTCATGGCCCGCTGGTCGACCCGGCGCTGGCTCAACGCCCAGCGCCAGAACGGGCTCTACCTGACGCCCGCTGTCGTCGTCGGCGAACCCGAGGACGTGCGCTACGTGATCCGACGGATCTCGGCGAGCAGCGGCGCCCCCTACAACGTCCTCGGTGCCGTCCTTCCCGGCGGCCGGCGCGGCCAGTCCCTCGCCGTCGACGGGAACCGGCTTCCGGTGCTCAGCTCCATCGACGACGTCGTGCGGACGGTCGCGCTCAAGAAGGCCGGCGCCGTCATCATCGCCGGACCCGTTCCGGGAGGGAACCAGTACGTGCGGGAACTCGGCTGGAACCTCGAACAGTACGACGCCGAGCTCGTCCTCGCGTCGACGCTCACGAACGTCGCGGGGCCGCGGATCCATTGGCGGCCCGTCCAGGGGCTGCCGCTCATGGAGGTCGACCTCCCGCACTACTCGGGCGCCAAGCATGTCGTGAAGCGGGGGATGGACATCCTGTTCGCTGCGGGGGCACTCGCGGTCCTCTCTCCGATCCTCGCGGTGCTGGCCTGCATCGTCCGCCTCGACTCGCCGGGCCCGGTCCTGTTCCGGCAGGAACGGATCGGCAAGGACGGCAAGCCCTTCAAGATGCTCAAGTTCCGCTCGATGGTGCCGACCGCCGAAGAGCAGCTCGGGAAGCTCGCCCAGGCAAACGAGGGCGCGGGCGTGCTGTTCAAGGTCAAGAACGATCCGCGCGTCACCCGGTGCGGCCGCTGGATGCGTCGTTTCTCGCTCGACGAGCTCCCGCAGTTCGTCAACGTCCTCAGGGGCGAGATGAGCCTCGTCGGCCCGCGGCCGCCGCTCGCGCGGGAAGTCGGACAGTACGAGCGCTTCACCCACCGTCGCATGCTCATCAAGCCGGGCATCACCGGCCTCTGGCAGGTGAGCGGGCGGTCCGACCTCGACTGGGACGACGCAGTCCGGCTCGACCTCTACTACGTCGAGAACTGGTCGCTCCTGGGCGACCTCATGATCCTCTGGAGAACCTTCCGGGCCGTGGTGGCCCCAATCGGGGCCTACTGACGGGGCCTGCTGACTCGGGGCCCCCTGATGCCGGCACTTGCCGGCCGGGTCACCGACACCGAACCGATCTTCACATCCTGCCGCATCCATCCAAACGCAACGACCCGCCGCACCCGTAAGGAGAGGCAATCATGGCAGACCTTCCCTACTCGCTCGTCCCACTGAGGACCGCGAGCCCAGCGAGCCAGCACTCGCGCCCGCTTGGCGTCGTCGTCGTCGGGGCCGGATACTGGGGGCCCAATCTGGCCCGCAACTTCCAGCGCTCTGAGGATTGGGAGCTCCGGGCCATCTGCGATCTGGACGTCGAACGCGCAGAGGGCCTCGCCCGGCAGTACGGCGTTGCCTCGTGCGGCTCGCTCGACGAGGCCCTCGACACCCTGGACTTCGACGCCGTCGCGATCGCGACCCCCGCGCGGACCCACCACGGGGTGGCGCTCACGGCCCTCGGAGCCGGCAAGCACGTGCTCGTGGAGAAGCCGCTCGCGGATCACTGGGACAAGGGTTCGGAGATGGTCACCACCGCCGAGGACAACGGCCTCATCCTCATGGCGGACCACACCTACTGCTACACGCCGGCGGTCCAGAAGATGCGCGAGCTGCTCCTCGAGGGCGAGCTCGGCGACATCCTCTACGTCGACTCCGTCCGGATCAACCTCGGACTCGTCCAGCCGGATGTCGACGTCTTCTGGGACCTCGCGCCCCACGACCTCTCGATCCTCGACTACATCCTCCCGGAGGGCCTGAGGCCCGACGCGGTGGCGGCGCACGGCGCGGACCCGCTCGGAACGGGACGCGATTGCGTCGGCCACCTCTCGTTCGACCTCCCGTTCGGCGCGATGGCGCACATCCACGTCAACTGGCTCAGCCCCACGAAGATCCGGCAGATGGTCATCGGCGGCACCCGCCGCACGCTCGTGTGGGACGACCTCAACCCGCAGCAGCGCCTGAGCATCTACGACCGCGGGGTGCAGCTTCCGCATCGCAGCCCCCGGGCGGGGGCCGAACGGCGTGAGGCAGCCATCTCGTACCGGCTCGGCGACACGTGGTCGCCGGCGCTGCCGGAACGCGAGGCGCTCGGCCAGATGGTCGCCGAATTCGCGTCAGCGATCCGCGGGGAGCGGCCCCCGGCCACAAGCGGAGCATCAGCCCTCCGCGTGCTCGGAGTGCTCGAGGCGACGAGCCGCAGCCTCCAGGGAAGTGGCGCGCAGGCCACGGTGAATCCGGCCGAGGGACTCAGGCTCGAAGAACCGTACGGGGCTCCGCTCGTGGAAGAAGGCGCACTCAGGCAGGGGGCAGGAGCATGACCGTCTTGGCCGGAGCCCGTGTGCTCGTGACCGGGGGAGCCGGGACCATCGGCTCGACCATCGTCGACCAGCTCCTGGACGCGGGCGTCGAGCACGTCGACGTCCTCGACAATCTCACGCGCGGTCGCCTCGCCAACCTCGACCATGCCCTCGCGACCGGGAGAGTCCGGCTCATCGAAGGCGACCTCCGGGACCGTGACACCGTGCACGATGCGACCGTTGGGAAGGACCTCGTCTTCCATGAGGCGGCCATCCGCATCACGCAGTGCGCCGAGGAACCGCGGCTGGCCCTCGAGGTGCTCGTCGACGG
Source organism: Sinomonas susongensis (assembly GCF_005877005.1). Classification (GTDB taxonomy): domain Bacteria; phylum Actinomycetota; class Actinomycetes; order Actinomycetales; family Micrococcaceae; genus Sinomonas; species Sinomonas susongensis. The sequence goes on from NZ_SSNH01000005.1 coordinate 31,576, forward strand.
GACCTTCACAGTCCTCGAAGCGGCATCCCAGCACGGCGTCGACAAGGTGGTTCTTGCCTCGAGCGCATCGGTGTACGGCGAAGCGGACGAGTTCCCGACGCCCGAACGGCACCACCACCACAACAACGACACCCTGTATGGGGCCGCGAAGAGCTTCAACGAGGGGCTCGCCCGGAGCTTCCGGGCAATGTACGGACTGGACTACGTGGCCCTCCGCTACTTCAACGTCTACGGGCCGCGGATGGACGTCCACGGGCTCTACACCGAGGTCCTGGTCCGGTGGATGGAGCGCATCGCCGACGGGCGACCGCCCCTCGTGTACGGCAACGGCGAGCAGACCATGGACTTCGTCTACACGACGGACGTTGCCCGCGCGAACATCTACGCCGCCGAGGCGCTCGTGAGCGAGGGCGTCTACAACGTCGCGAGCGGGACTGAGACAAGCCTGCTCGCGCTCGCGGTCGCCCTCCTCGACGCGATGGACTCCGACCTCTCCGTGGAGTTCGGGCCGGAGCGCAAGGTCAACGGGGTCGCCCGACGGCTGGCTGACACGACGGCGGCAGCCCGCGACCTTGGCTTCCGCGCCGAGATGCCGCTCGAGGAGGGCCTCCGCCGCCTCGTCGCGTGGTGGCGGCCGCTCCGCGAGGAGATCGCGGCGGCCCGAGTAGTGGCGGCGTCGTGAGCACCGTCGACGAGGGCGTCGCCGCGCTCGAGCGCATCAACGTCATGAAGCCCTGGGTCGGCGCCGAGGAGGCCGACGCAGTCGCGGAGGTCATCGCGTCCGGTTGGCTGGCCCAAGGCCCGCGCGTCGCGGAGTTCGAGTCCGCGTTCGCTGCGGCACAGGGAGTGACGTGCGGGGTGGCGGTCTCGAGCTGCACGGCCGCGCTGCACCTCGCGCTGCTTGTCGCGGGCGTCAAGCCGGGGGACGAGGTGGTGGTTCCGTCCTTCTCCTTCATCGCGACCGCGAATGCGCCGCGGTATGTGGGCGCCGTGCCCGTGTTCGCGGACGTCGATCCCATGACCGGCAACATGACCGCCGAGACCGTCGCCGAGGTCCTCGGGCCCCGGGTGAGTGCCGTGGTCGTCGTCGACCAGGGCGGGATGCCGGCCGACGTCGGCCCCCTCGCCGAGCTCTGCGGCGCCCGCAGCATCGCGCTCATCGAGGACGCGGCGTGTGCCGCAGGCTCACGGTACCGCGGGCGTCCCGTGGGAATCGGCGCGGACGTCGCGGCATGGTCCTTCCACCCGCGCAAGCTGCTTACGACCGGCGAGGGCGGCATGCTCACGACCGACCGCGAGGACTGGGCGGCGCGGGCAACCCGGCTGCGCCAGCACGCCGCGAGCGTCTCGGCCGCCGAGCGGCACGAGGCCGTGCGCGCCCCAGCGGAGCAGTACACCGAGCTCGGCTACAACTTCCGGATGACGGACGTCCAGGCGGCGATCGGGATCGTCCAGCTGAGGCGTCTCCCGGCGATGATCGAGCGGCGCCGCGCCCTTGCGGCGGCCTACCGGGAGGCGCTCGACGACGTCCCCGGGCTCAGGTTCGTCGAGGACCCGCCCGAGGGCGAGTCGAACTTCCAGTCGTTATGGGCCGAGGTCGGCGACGATTTCCCGCTCACTCGGGATGGGCTCCTCGACGCGCTCGCAGTCGAGGGCATCTCGGCCCGGACGGGAATCATGGCCTCCCACCTCGAACCGGCCTTCGCCGGCCAGCCGCCTCGGGTGCCGCTCCCGGTGACCGAGCGGCTCACGGCCCGCACCCTCATCCTGCCCCTCTACCACGAGCTCGGAGAGGAGGGCGTGGAGCGCGTGGCCGACGCCGTCCGCCGCGCCGCTCAGACGCAGAAGGTGCCTGATACGCAGAAGGTGCCTGATACGCAGAAGGTGCCGACCCACCAGAGGCGGGCGGGGGAACTGACGTGACTGAGCTCCTCCTCGTCGCCGCGAGCGGCCTAGCCCGCGAGGTCATGTCCCTCGTGCGGGGCGGAGACGACTTCGACCTCCTCGGGATCCTCGACGACGATCCCATCCGCGCCGGCAGCCTCCTCGACGGCGCACACGTCCTGGGCCCGCTGGCCGAGGTGCGAAAGCATCCCGGTGCGCGGGTCGCGGTGTGCGTCGGGAGTGGGGCCATCCGCGCCGACATCGTCCGCCGCCTCGCTTCCCTCGGGCTTCCGCCCGGGCGGTTCGCCACGATCGTGCATCCGAGTGTCATGGTGCCCGAGGGCTGCACCGTGGGGGAAGGGAGCATCCTGCTCGCGAACGTCGTCATGACGGCCGCCGTCTCGCTGGGGCGGCACGTCGTCGTCATGCCAGGGGTCACGTTCACCCACGGTGACGTCGCTGACGACTACGCGACGTTCGGTGCCGGGGTCTCGCTCGGCGGATCCGTCGTCGTCGGGCGCGCGGCCTATCTGGGAATGAACAGCAGCATCCGGCAGCGCACCCGGGTGGGTGCGCGCGCCGTCATCGGAATGGGGGCAGCCGTCGTCTCGGACGTGCCCGAAGGGCAGACGTGGGTTGGCGTCCCCGCCCGGCCCATGTCCCAGGACGCCCACGTCGCGGGATCCAGGGGAGAGTCATGACAGCCGAGGCGCAGGCAGGCCGAGTCCAGAGGGTTCCCTTCGTGGACCTCGTCGCCCAACAGCAGGAAGTGAGCTCCGACGTCGTACCCGAGGTGGTGCGGGCGCTCGACACGGGCGCCTTCATCGGCGGACCGCAGGTCACGGCGTTCGAGGAGGAATACGCGGACTTCATCGGGGTGGGCGCCTGCATCGGCGTCGCCAATGGCACCGACGCGCTCGAGCTCGCGCTCAGGGCAGTCGGCGTCGGGCCGGGCGGTGAGGTGATCCTGCCCGCGAACACCTTTGTGGCAACCGCCGAAGCCGTCGTTCGCGCCGGGGCGCGCCCGGTGCTCGTCGACGTCGAGCCCGAAACCCTGCTCATCGACACCGACGAGGTGGGCCGGGCGGTGGGGCCTAGGACGCAGGCCATCGTCCCGGTCCACCTTTTCGGACAGACCGCGCCGGTCGAGTCGCTCGTGCCGCTCGCAGCGCACCGCGGCCTCGCCGTCGTCGAGGACGCCGCGCAGGCTCACGGCGCGAGGCACTACGGCCGCTCCGCCGGCTCGCTCGGGCACATCGCAGCAACGAGCTTCTACCCCGGCAAGAATCTGGGTGCCGCGGGCGACGGCGGCGCGGTCACCACCAACGACCCCATCCTCGCCGACATGGTGCGCCTCCTTGCCGCGCACGGAAGCCGTGTGAAGTACGTGCACGAGATCGTGGGATTCAACTCGCGCCTCGATGCCATGCAGGCCATCGTCCTGAGGGCCAAGCTGCGCAGGCTCGCCGATTGGAACGCACGACGGCGCGCGGCCGCCCGGCTGTACGCGGAGCTGCTCGACGGGGTGCCGGGTGTACGCACGCCCCGCAGCCGTCCCGGCAACGAGGACGTGTGGCACCTGTACGTGATCCGCGCCGAGGACCGCGAGCGCGTGCAGTCCGCGCTCGCCGGCGCCGGGATCGGGACGGGGATCCACTACCCGACTCCCGTGCACCTCACCGAGGCGTTCTCCTACCTCGGCTACCACCCGGGCGACTTCCCCGTGGCCGAGGAGGCCTCCTCGCAGATCCTGTCGCTGCCGATGTTCCCGCACATCACGCCGGAGCAGCAGAGGCTCGTGGCCGAGGTGGTGCGGGGATGCTGAGTGCGGCGATGGCCAGAGGGAAGCGACGCGACAGCAGCGTAGGCTCCGGAGCTCTGTGGAGCGGGATCAACACCCTGGTCATGCGGGTCGCCAATGTCGCGATCATGGTCGTCGCCGTCCGGCTCGTCTCACCGCGGGACTTCGGCGTGTTCACCGCAGCGTTGGTGGTCGGAACAATTGCGACGTCGATGAGCGAGCTCGGCGTCGCCTCCGCACTCATCCGCCGGGATCTCTCGGTGAGCGAGCTTGGCCCCACCGTGGTCACCATTGCGTGGGTCTGGTCTGGCTCCCTTGCGATCATGATGGTCGCAGGGGCGAGGCCTCTGGCCGACTTGCTCGGCGCCCCTGATGCTGAGACCTCGATCCGGGTTCTCGCTCTCGGAGTGGCCGCATCGGGCTTCTCCGCGGTCCCCGGCGCTCTCCTGGCCCGCGACTTCCGGCAGCGTTCGATCTTCACCGCCGGCGCTCTTGCCTTCGTGCCCTCGAGCGCTGTCCTCGTGCTCCTGGCCTTCGGCGGTTCGGGGCCGCTGTCCTTCGCGTGGTCGAAGGTCGTGACGGCGGTGGTCACGGGCGCGGTCATGCTGATTCTCGGGAAGCAGTGGGTGAGGCCGCGGTTTGAACGGCGCGCGTTCCAGTTCCTCCTGCGGTTCGGAGTCCCGCTCGCGGCAGCGAATGTGGTGGGCTATGCACTGCTGAATGCAGACTTCGCGCTCGTTGGCCACGCGATGGGCCCCGCGTTGCTGGGCGTGTATTCGGTGGCCTTCTCCATCGCATCCCTTGCGGTTTCCATTCTTTCGTCGGCGCTCAACTCGGTCGCTATGCCTGCATTCTCGAACCACGCTGGCGCTTCCGAGGGCCTGCGAGGCAGCCTTCGGGTGTGGGGCAGCGCCGTCTTCTTCATCGGCCTTCCGGTCTGCGGATTCACGTCGGTGTTCTCCCGGGAGGTCGTCTCGGTCCTGTACGGCCATCCGTGGGCCGCGGCCGGCCCTGTCGTCGCAGTGCTTGCGCTCTATGGCGTGCCCATGCTTTTCGAACTGATGCTGTCCAATCTGCTCGTTGCCATTGGGCGGACGGGAGCGGCTCTGCTGGTGCAGTGCGTATGGATCGTCGCGCTGTCGCTCGGGATGCTCATCGGACTCAACACCATGGGGCTTGTCGGGGTCGGCTGGGCCCACGTGGTCGTGCTCCTGGCCGTCGTGATCCCCGTCCAGGTCGTTCTCGTTCGCCGGTTGGCCCCGGGCGTCCTTCAAGGTCTCTGGCAGGTGACTGGGCGGCCCCTCGTCGGGACGTGCCTGGCTGCCATCTCCGCGTTCATCGTCTGCATCCCCGTATCCGTTGACTGGCTTCGGCTCTCCGTAGGCGGCGTCGTCGGCGGAGTGGTGTATCTCGGGTGCACCCGCCCCCTCTGGCGAGACCGGCTCCTCTCCCCGCGGAGCAAGGGGAACCATCGACGGGAGGTGTCCGATGCGCCGACCCGAGCCCAGTGAACTGAAGGGGCGTCCCCTGATCTCGGTGGTGATCCCCTGCTACAACTACGGCCACTATCTCCCTGGGGCGGTGGACAGTGCGCTCAGCCAATCCGATGTCGACGTCGAAGTGCTCATCGTCGACGACGCGTCGACGGATGGAAGCGCCATCGTCGCTCAGGAGCTGGCCGCCAGGGAGGCAAGGGTTTCCGCTGTTCTCCACACTGCGAATCTCGGGCATATCGCGACCTACAATGACGGACTCGGCAGGTGCCGAGGGGACTACGTGGTTCTCCTCTCCGCGGACGATCTCCTCGCGCCGGGATCGCTTGCACGCTCGGCTGCCCTCTTCGAGTCGTGGCCGGACACCATGCTTGTGTACGGCCGCGCTCCGTCCTTTGAGAAGGAGCCCGTCCAGCCCCGGAGGATCCGTGTCAACTGGACCGTATGGGACGGAGCCGAGTGGGTGGGGGAGGTCTGCCGGCGTGGAACCAACGTCATTGCGAACCCGGAGGCAATCGTCCGCCGTGAGGTAGTCGAACGCCTGGGCGGCTACGAGGCCGTCCTGCCCCATACGGCTGACCTGCACTTCTGGCTCCGCGCCGCCTCAATGGGGGGCGTGGGGCGCATCGGCGGCCCGCCTCAGGCCTTCTACCGGATCCACGGCGCCAACATGCATCTCGGTGAAAACGATCTGAGCGACCTTGTGGAACGTTCGGAGATGTTCGACGCACTCCTGGGGGAGCTGCCGCCCGGAGAACTCCGATCCCTCGTCGGGCGCGCGCTTGCCGAAGAAGCGCTTTCCCGGGCCGCACGAGAATATGACCTGGGACGCTCTGAGGGCCCTCTGGCGGAACAGTTTGTCCGATTTGCGCTGGCCCAGGGAGTGGACGTCCGGCAGCTGGAGGGCTGGAAGGCCTTGGACCGGCGCCGCGCTGCGCTCACCGGCCCTCGTGCGCAGGCCTTCTTCCTTTCCGTGCTCGGCCGTTCGCGCCGGTGGGCCGGGACCAAACTCGAGCAGGCCCGCATCAGCCGGACGGGGGTGGCCTGAGATGGACAGTTTCGAAGGAACTCTCGTGATCAATGCCGCCAATCGGTGGGACGACATGTGGATGGCCGATCAGCAGCTCGCTGTGGGTCTTTCCCGCCTCGCACCCGTCCTCTATGTCGACCCAGTCCAATCCCTCGCGACCCGGGTACGCCAAGGTGGCTGGAAGTCTGCTGTGCGACGGGCGCCGCGGCTCACTGTTCTCGGTCGGCGGCTTGCGCGCCTCGAACCGGAAGGGCTCCCGGGATTGGCCCGACGCGGGGTCGCCGAAGTGAACGCGCGCCTCGCCGCGCTGCAGGTGCGTGACGCCCTCGGGCGTCTGGGCGGCAGCGCGAGGGCGTCCATTGAGGCAAATGTGCTGACCCCAGTCTCGGGCCGAATAGGAGAGAGCACCAAGGTGTACTGGGCCCAGGACGATTTCGAGGCGATGGCTGCCCTTGTCGGAGGGGTCGCGGCTTCCTACGCGCGGGCTGACGTCCGCCTTGCCGCAGAGGCCGATCTGGTCATGGCTGCGAATCCACGTGTTGCCGAGGCGCTCCGCATCCGAGGTCGCGAGACCGAGTTGATTCCTTTCGGTTGCGATGCCGAGCACTTTGCCCGTGCTGCGGCACAGGATCGTCCCGAGGACATCGCCCTCCCGTCCCCTTTCGCGATATTCGTGGGTCATCTGGGCGATCGCCTCGACTTCTCGCTCCTGGAAGGCTTGAGGGACGCCGGGCTCCGCCAGCTCTTGATCGGCCCGGTGCACCCGAGCGTGGACCGCATGCGGTTCGACGCCCTTGTCGCCAGTCCCGAGGTCCAATGGCTGGGCAGTCGACCGTTCGACGATCTGCCCGCCTACCTCGGTCACGCTGCCGTTGCCCTCGTCCCCTACACGGCTTCGGCATTCAATCTCGCCAGCTTCCCGCTGAAGACCCTCGAGTACCTTGCCGCAGGACTGCCCGTCGTTTCGACGCCACTGCCCGGAGTCGAATGGATCGGATCTTCGGACGTCCATGTCGCGGGCGACCGTGACGACTTCGTATCCCGGGTGGGTCGGCTGTTGTCGGCTCGCCCAGATCCGGCGGGGGTCCAACGGAGACAGCAGTTGGCGAGGGGCCACAGCTGGAACGCACGGGCCCGATCGGTCGCCACGATGCTCGGGATCGAGATCGAGGAGCAAACGGGGGGAGGGGGACGCCATGCAGCGTAGTTCTCGGACCGACCACGTGATTGTCACCCGGTTCAACCTCCCGTCCCGCGGCTACGAACAGTCTGTACGCGAGCGGACGGGATGGCTCGAACAGCGGGTAGGGCTCTTCGAGAGATTCTGCCTCCCTTCAGTGATGGCACAGACGAGCGAGAACTTTGCCTGGATCGCATACTTCGACCCCGCGAGCCCCGACTGGCTCCGGGAACGGATTCAGCGGTGGCGCGATGCCAGCGTCATGACGCCGATCTTCAGGGCGGAGGTTCCTCCCGACGAGTTGCTCGAGGATTTGGCCGGAGTCTCGGGGGCGCGTCGAGAGCGGCTTCTCACAACCAATCTCGACAACGACGATGCACTCGCCGTCGACTTCGTTGAACGCCTCCAGTCGCTTCCTCACGAACCGGCTCCGGCGGCTCTCTATCTGGCGAGAGGACTCATCGCTGCCGCTCCTTCCCTCTACCTGCGGGTAGACCGCGCCAACGCCTTCTGCAGCGTCTCGGCCCGGTGGGAGGATGGCGCCACCTGCTGGGCCGACTGGCACAACGAACTCCATCGGCTCATGCCGACAAGGCTTGGATGGGGCCAGCCAGCGTGGCTTCAGGTCGTCCACGGGACCAATGTCAGCAATCGCGTGCACGGGAGGCTCACTTCCCCCGCTGCCTACAGCCACCTGTTTCCAGGCCTGCTCGACGAGTGGCCCCGGCCGACAAGGACCAAGCAGGCGCTCGACCGCACACTTCGTGGACCCCTCCGGCTCGGCCGGGAGGCAGCTCGTGCATCAGCAAAACGCGTCATCGTAGCGGCCGCAGGGCGGTCAGCGCTGGATCGTGTTCGACAACGGACTCGGGGAAGACAGGGGCCGCCAAACGCCCGGTAAGGATGAAAGACGATGAAACTCAGAATGGTGGGATGGGCCCTCATCCGTCGTTGGTATGCGGCAGTCGCAGGGCTGCTGGCTGTCGGAGCGGCGTGCCTGCTCGTGTACGGCGCCGTGCCGGCAGACTACAAGGCAAATGGCAGCCTCGTTCTGCTTCCTTCTCCACAGAGTGTCGGAGCGGCGGGCAATCCCTACCTCTTCCTTGGAGGCCTCGGACAGGCGATGGACGTGCTCACTCGCCGTATGACCGCTCCGGACACAACTGGAAGGTACGCGGCCACCTATCCGAAGATGTCCTACACCGCTCTGCCGGACGTCACTTCCGGCAGCTCGATCCTCGTCGTGACGGTGACCGCCCGGTCATCGGAGGACGCTGGGAGCGCACTCCAGAAGATCCTCGCCGACGTTCCGGCCGAGCTCACGTCGATGCAGGACGCGTTGCACGTTCCGGCGGCCTCCCGGATCTCCTCGATGCCGGTAGCGCAGCCCTCCGCGCCGACAGTCGACGTCAAGAGGCGGATTCAGGCGACCGGTGGAGTCGGGGCCGCGGGCGTCGTCCTGGTCATCCTGCTCACGGCTCTTCTGGATGGACTTCTCCTCAGGAGGTCCCGTCGTCTCGAGGCCGACCGGTGGAGGGCCAAGGCCCACCACACTGCTGCCCCTGAGCACGACGAGGAGTCGAGCCCCTATCTCGTTTCGGTGTATGCAGGGGAAACGGGCGAAGACGGCGAACGCGAGCCCGGCGTCGAGGCTTCGGGGAGGGCCGCGCATCGGAGCCCGAGCAGGAGCGCCCGATGATTCCGGCCGAATTCTTCCGGGAACTCGCCAGACGGTGGTACGTCGCCGTCGTCATGATTGCCGCGCTCGCCGCGGCCTGCGTTTCACTCTGGCCGGGTCAGCACGTCTACTCCGCTCGGAGCGCGGTGACGTTCCTGTGGCCTGGTTCCGTGTCCCTTTCGAAGGTCGACGACGGTGGGCTCGCGGCGCTCGTGAACTTCGCCGCGATGGTGAGGCTCGCAATCGACGACGGCCAAGCGCAGGAGAGCGCCTCCTTCGGCGGTTCCCTCGTAGGAGCTGGGGTGCGGAACGGGTTCACGGTCGTTCTCCCGAACTCGGGAGGCCAGTGGTCCTCGGAGTATGACCAGCCCAGGCTCACCGTGGAAGCAGTGGCAGCAACACCCCAGGCGGCGACAGCCAAGGCCGAGGCGCTGGTGGACCAGATCACCACTGCTGCTGCCGACCTGCAGCGCCGGCTCGCCATTCCAACCCAATCCTTCATCTCCACCTCAGCCGCCGCAGTCGACGTCGCAGACGGAGGGGCGTCGGTCGGGACCAGGATCCGCGGGGAGGCCGCAGCACTTGTGATCGGCGTTCTCCTGACCTGCACGGCCGTTGTCTCCGTCGACAGGGTCGCAGGGCTGCGCCGCCGAGGGGAGAAGGCAAGGTGAGCCGCTTCTCCAGGATCCTCAGCCAGGGGCCGGACGCGAAGACAGTCCTGACGATCTTCCTTGCCCTGTGCCTCGTGCCGTCCTACCTCACGTTCACCGTGATCGGAACTGTAGGCCGGCCCGCTACCCTTCTCGCCCTTGGCCTTTTCGCCTGGTGGCTGGCCGACAAGCTGCGGCGCCATGTTGCCGTCCCCTGGCCGTTTCAACCGGTGAGGTGGGCTCTCGCAGCCGTCGTCATTGCGGTCCTGGCGAGCTACGCGGGAGCAATGTTCCGCGGCCTTCCTGGCGCCGAGATAAGCCCAGCAGACACGGGCCTCCTGCTAGTTGCCGCATGGTGCGGCCTCTGCCTCGTGACGCACGATGGTCTGCGGACCATGGACGACGTCATCATCATGGTCCGCCGGATCGTTACCACCGGGGCGCTCATGGCTGCCCTTGGCCTGGCCCAGTTCATCACGAAGACCTCACTGCTCGCATGGATCAGCATTCCCGGAATGAGCGGTGACACTGCCGGAGCAATCGACCAGCGCGGAGGCTTCGTCCGCGCGGCAGGAACCGCCTCCCACCCGCTCGAGTACGGTCTCGTCCTGTGCGCAATTCTGCCCTTGGCGTTGGCGCTTGCGCTGGAGGACCGCGAAAGGGGAGTGCTTGCGAGGTGGTGGCCAGCAGCAGTGATCGGAACTGCAGCGGTGCTTTCCGTCTCACGGTCTGCCCTCATTGCGGCGGTCGTGGCGATAGCCGTGCTCTTCGTGTCCTGGTCCCCGCGCGTGCGCGCTGCTGCCTCTCTGATCGGATGTGGAATCCTCGGTCTGGTGTATGTCAGCGTGCCGGGCTTCGCGGGAACCCTTCTCGGCATGTTCACTGGCGCGGCAGGTGATCCCAGCGTTTCCTCGCGTCTGAACAGCTACGACGTCGCGTTCGGCATGGCTTCGAGGTCGCCGATCCTCGGGCGCGGATTCGGCACCCTCTTGCCGAGCTATGTCTATCTCGACAACGAGTACCTGGGGGTCATTGTCGAACTGGGCCTCGTTGGCCTGGCCGCCGTCCTCTGGTTCTTCGCGACCGGGATTGTCTGCGCCTGGGGTTCCAGCAGGCGTGCCCGGACGCCATTCCAACAGCAGCTCGGGAGCGCAATAGCGGCAGCCTTGTGCGCAAGCGCAGTGAGCTTCACGTTCTTCGACGCCCTCTCATTCCCGCTGTCCGCGGCTTTCACCTTCATGCTGCTTGGACTCGCTGGTGCCTACCATCGCGTCTCGTCCGCATCCCGGGGTCTCTTCGTCGGGCTCGACATCCGCCCTTCGCGCGACCGTTTAGAGCCGCTGCTCACCGTCTGACCGCCCTGATTCGCATCCGAGAACTCAAATCCGCGTCCGAGAACTCAAATCCGCGAACTCAACCATCGGCGGTAGGGGATCGCGGCCGGTGGGGGGATCGGATCCAACGTCACACCGGCGACGGCCGCCTCCTCGTGAGAGCGCGCCGGCCACCTCCTCGTGAGAGTGCGCCGGCCGGCGTCCTGTGAGAGGTGTGATTCAGGACCACCTCGACGACGGTGGGCATGCCCGAGGGGTTTGCCTCCTTGAGGTGGTTCGAACAGCCTATGGACCAGCGCCGATCCCGTCCGGGAGATCATGTGGAGTTCCCGTGCTCGGGGGACTTGCCGCCTGCTGGGCCGGCCAGCGCGAAGCCCACCATCTGTCCTGTGGCTTCCATCTGTCCTGTGGCTTCCATCTGTCCTGTGGCTTCCATCTGTCCAGTGGCTTCGGCAACGCGCACGTCCAATCCCGGGAGACCGACCGTGAAGACGCGTCAACTGCAACACCTCCATCACGGAGCTCAGCGCCACTGGTGGTCACGAATCAAGCCGTCGCCCTGGTCCTAGTCGAGTTGACATTGCCAGCTCAGCAGAACGGCCAAAGGACTGGGCCACGGCCAGCGCTCGCGCGCTGCCGTGGCCCAGTCCTTCTGGATTTGAGCTACGGAATCGTGAAGACGATATCTACCCAGTAGTTCGTAGCGTTGTAGCTGTTCGTCGGGAACCCGGATGCGCCGTAGCTGTAGAGTCCGTTCAGGTTGCTCCCAGCGCTCGCCAGACCGTGCAGCGGCGGTGAATCTGCCGAGGTCGAGAAGTACCCGCCGTTGGCGGAATAGAACCCGTTCGGTGCGTAGTACGAAACCACATACGTTGTGTTGGCCGAAATGGCGACCGGGGTCGACAGGGAAGCGGTCTGCCAGCCGCTGGCCGTTTCACCGCTGAACGTGACGGTGGCGAGCAGAGTTCCACTTGCCGTCCAGAGATGGCCGACGTGGGTCCCGGTGTTCTGGGCCCCCTTGTAGAACTTGATGGCACTCACCGATCCCGATACGTCGGCCGTGAACTGCATGCCAAGTTCGACGGCGTTCGCATCATTCACCGATGGCGTCGCTGGGGTCGCGGAGGATCCGAATACACTGCACGGGCACGTGTAGGAGGATCCCCCCGTCGAGAAGCTCCAGCTGTACGGGGATGTCATGGCCTGGCCCGTGGCGTTCTTCACTCCCGAGACTGTTGCCGTATAGGTCGTGTTGGCGGCAAGAGCCGAGCTCGGGGTGAAGGTGTAGGTGCCCGTGGCCGAGAGGTTGCCCACGCTCCCAGCGACGTTGGTTCCGCCAGAGCTGAGCGTGAACGTCGCCGCTGAGGTGTCGACCGACTGATCGAACGTTATGGACGCGGACGAGGTCACCGGGACACTCGTCGACCCTTGCGACGGCGAAACACTCATTACGGAAGGCGCAACGGTTGACCCTGCGTTGAAGACGGCGTCAACCCAATAGTTCGTCGCGTTGTAGGAGCTCGTCGGGAACGCTGAGGCTGATCCGTAGGCGTAGATGCCATTTCCTCCCGAGGACGTATTGTCCAAGCCGGTGATGGGAGCGCTGCCCTGCGTGGCGGAGAACCCGTTCCCGGTGTAGGCGTAGCCCCCGTTCGGAGCGTAGTAGGAAACAACGTAGGTCGTATTCGCGGTCACGGATACGGGCGTCGAGAAGTAGGCCTGCTGCCAGCCCGAGGCGGACTCGTTGACGAACGTCACCGTGGCGAGCTTGGTCCCGCTGGACGTCCACAGGTTGCCTACGTGCGTACCGGAGTTGAGCGGCCCCTTGTAGAACCGCACGCCGGTGATCTGCCCCGCGGTCGACACCTGGAACTTCATCCCGAGTTCGACGCCGCCCGAGTCGTTGGCGCTGGCCGTAGCGGGCGTGGAACTGGAGGGGAAGACCGTGCAGGGGCAGCTGTACGGGGGAACGGTGGTGAAGCTCCAGCTGTACGGAGACATCGTCTGTCCCGTCGAGTTGGTTGCCCCGCTTACCGTGGCCGTGTACTGCGTGCTGTTGGCCAAGGAAGCCGAGGGTGTGAAGGTGGCCGTCGTCGTCGAACTCGAGTAGGCGACCGAACCTGCAACCGGGTTTCCAGCCGCGTCTTTCAGGACGAACTGGATCGACGAGGCTGAGACATCCTGGCTGAAGGTGGCGTTGACGGCAGAGGTGACAGGCACCCTCACCGCTCCGGGCGCGGGATTGCTCGAGCTGATGCTAGGCGCGGGAGGAGCCGCGGCTGTGGTGAAGCTCCACGTGTAGGGGGCGGTCATCGCCTGTCCGCTGGAGTTCGTTGCACCGCTCACGGTCGCCGTGTACTGCGTGCTGAATGCCAGGTTCGACGACGGCTTGAATGTCACCGTCGTGTTGGCGGCATTGAAGGTCGCACTGCCGGAGACGGCATTGCTGTTGGCGTCTTTCAGAGTGAACGTCACCGAGGAGGCGGTCACTGCTTGATTGAATGTCGCACTGGGTGCGACTGTCGCGGTCACCCCGGTGGCCCCTGATGCCGGAGATGTCGAGGTGACCGCGGGAGCCGGCGGAGGTGCAGCTGTCGTGAAACTCCAGCTGTACTGGGACATTGCCTGGCCATTCGAGTTGGTCGCTCCGCTCAACGTGGCCGTGTAGGTTGTGCTGTTGGCGAGGGCCGCCGAGGGCGTGAAGGTTGCAACCGTGTTGTTGCTGCTGAGCGCAGTCGTTCCCGCGACTGGGCTGCCGCTGGCGTCCTTCAGGCTGAACGTCAGTGAAGAGGCGGTGATCGGTTGGTCGAACGTGGCGCTGGGCGTCGTGCTCACCGCAACACCAGTGGCGCCGGAGGTCGGAGATGTCGAGGACACGGCAGGGGGCGTCGGACCTGCAGGTGAGAAGACCGGGTCGACCCAATAGTTCTCAGCGTTGTAGATCTGGTTCGGGAAGACCGAGGTGCTGTTGTAGGCGTAGAAGCCGTTGGCTGCCCCGGGGACACTTCGGGTGAAGTGGAGCGGAGGAGAATCGACCGAATCGCTGCCCGCTGGCTGAGGCGACGGATTGTTGTAGAAGTATCCGGGATCCTCTGAATAATGACCGTTGGGCGCGAAGTACGAAACGATGTATCGCGTGCCAGATGTGATCGCGACCGGCTTGGAGAAGGTCAGAGTCTGCCAACCCGAAGCGGTTTCACCGGTGAAGGTGCCGCTCGCAAGAAGCGTGCCGGATGTCGTCCACAGGTTGCCGACGTGGGTGCCGGTGTTGGTGCTCGCCTTGTAGAAGCGGACGCCGGTGACGTTGCCGTTGACGTCCGAGTAGAACTGTGAACCCAACTCGACCGAGCTGGGATCGCCCGCGTCCACGTCGCCGGGCTTCGCGCCTTGCCCCAGAATCGAGCAGGGGCATGAGATGCCTACGGTTACGCCCGAGCCCGGCTTCTCGAGATTGCCGCTGTCGTCGACGGCACGTGACTCGATGGTCGTCGCGGGCACGTCGTGGGCTACCCAAGAGTAGGTCCAGTTCGTGGTGCCCGTGGCTGGGTGCCACGTCTTCCCGCCGTCCGTCGAGACCTCGACACCCGCGACGACCCCGCCGCCTCCGTCGGTGGCTGTGCCGGAGACCGTCACGAGAGTTCCGTCGGCAATGCTCGCCTTGGCCGCGGGAGAAGTGATGACTGACGTCGGCGCCGTGGTGTCGCTCGACGCTGCCGTCTGGACGAGTCCGGAAATGAGAGTGACGGCTTGGGCGCCCATGTCGGCAAAGAGATTGACCGTGGCCTGCTGCATGTTCGTGTCGGTGCTGCCTCCCGTATGGAAGTTGTCGAGACCCCAGGACCACTGGACAGTTCCGGCACCGAACACGAGGGCGCCGCTCGGGGCGCGGTACTCGGTCAGGTGATGGGTTGCGGTGTGTCCGGTCTGAGTCGTGCTCCCGTAGTCGGTGAACACTTCCGTGTTCGTGTCAGTCGTCGAAGACAGGTCGAAGAGCCCGGACGGACGGAAGCCGTTGTCGGCGTCGATGTCCCATTCATATCCGAGCGTGCCCAACCCTGAACCTAGGGTGATGGACTGGGAGCCCGTGAGATTCGCGACGGCAGTGTTCCTCCACATCCGCAGCTTTGCGTATTGTGCCGGCACGCTGATATCGGTCGTACCGGAGTTGACGCTGAAGTATTGGCCGGTGAGCGAGTTCTGGGGATTTCCACCCCCGCCGGCGGTCCCGAAGCGGGGATCGTCGTAGGCTCCCGTCCACGTCACTGGGTCAGTGGGCTGGTTGAAGTGCGTGTCCTTATAGGCGACCAGGGTGCGATTCGACGTCGTGGGCCCGGCTTGGCTGGACTCCCAGCGCGTCCGCCAGAACATCTCATTTCCCGTGAACATTGCGATGTTCACGCCCTTGTCGCGCGCGGCCTCGATATTGGCCCGTTGGTCGTAGGAGACGTACTCGTCGTGCCCTGATGTGACGAGCGCCTTGTGGCTGAGGAGCGATGAGGCGTTGGTCGCCGTGTCGACCCCGGCCTGGTAGCTCACGTCATAGCCGTTTTCCTCCAGGAACCCGATCATGGGCAGTTCGGCGTAGGTCACCCAGCTGCGGCCCTGATCATCGAGTGCAGTATGGAAGGGCCTGTTGTAGGAGACCTTGAAGGCGGCCTTGTAGCCCAAAGGGTTCCCCGGCGGGCACGCGACGGTGCACTGGTAGAGGCTGTTGCCACCGTAGGTGTTGTACGCCTGCCAGGTCTCGTCGTTGGTCTGGTAGAGGATCGCGGAGTTCGATGCGTCGTTGCGGACCACGAAGGTGATCCAGCTGTCGCCGCCCGTGTCGTCGCGGACGAGGTGAGCGATGTAGACACCCGAAACTGCCGTCGCCGGAACGGCCCAGGACGCGGAGACGGCCCAGTTGCCGCAGTCGACGAGACCCGTGTCGGAGAACGTCTGGCAGGCAGGCTGAGTCTGGGGGAGGGTCGCGCTGGGCTTGAGGCCAGAGGCGATCTTCCGGGCCCCGTTGCCTTGGTAGTACCCGAGCCGCAGGATGTCGAAGTGGTATGACTTCGCCGGGGTGCTGATCTTGAATTGCACCGTCTGGCCCACGTTGACGCTGATCTGGGTTGCGTAGCCCTGGATGGTCGAGTCCCCGTCTCCCGAGATCATCCAGTCCGTCTGCGGATCGCCGGGCTGGGTGTTCTCACAGGCCACGGCGCTCACAATGGGGGAGCAGGGGTCCGTTGCGGCCTTGGCGGACGGCGCGGAGGCCACGGGCACGGCGACGAAGACCGCCATCACGAGCAGCGCCGAGGCCCAGCCAGCGATGATCCGGCGGAACGAGCGCCGAGGGGAGAAGGGTGCAGTTGACTGGCCCATGATGACTCCTTGCTAGGCCCTGATGGTGCGCTGGGACGGGGAGGTGCCCGCTGCTGCGGACTGCCGGCTGCTCTCGTCGCGCTCCCAGTGCTGGGAGCCGGTGGAACCGATGAAGCGGGAGCGGGGCTGTCGCCGCCCGACGAGGGCGAACGATGCATAGACCGCGGCATCCAGGGCAGAGAGCGGTCCTTGCACGGAGGCGATGAGGCCTTGCAGCGTCCGCGTCGACGCAGCGGATGGCCCGCTGGTGGCGGCCCGGTAGACGCGATGCAGGGTGGAGACGAGTGATGCGGTGGTTCGCGGCGGCCTCACGACCACGGGATCGCCCTCGAGCAGCACTCTGTGCTCGGGTGCGAAGACGGTGTCCACGAAGAAGTCGTCGGCCGCGTCCTCGGGGAACGCCCCGAGGATCCGGTGGCCCTCTTCCGTCATCGCGTAGCACCCCGCGCCCCAGAGGGCCGCGCGGTTGGACGGGATCCGCACGCGGGCCCGGTAGTAGGCGGCGACGAGGGGGTCGCAGCCCGAGGTGTCGTAGCGGAAGTCGGGCCGCCCGGCCAAGTGCCTGCCCTCAGCGAGCTCGGCGAGAGTGGCGGCAAGCGCCGATGGGGGGATCTCGATGTCTGCGTCGAGGTAGACGCGCGGCCAACGGGTGGCGACGGCGTCGGCGGCGTTGAGCGCGCGGGCCTTGCCCGGTTCCGGGAGGTCGAGCACCCGCACGCCCGGATAGCCCGCCGCGATCTCGGCGGTCCGGTCGGTGCAGGCGTTGCAGGCGACGATCACTTCGACGCGCCCGCTCGCGAGCGCGGGCCGGAGCCCCTCGAGGGTCCGGGCGATGACGGCCTCTTCGTTGTGGGCGGGGATGATGACGCTGCCTTCGGGATGGTCCTGCCCAGGCCCGTGGGCGTGCCACGTCGAGTGCGGCAGCTGAGCCCATTCGCGTGGCCGGAGGAGCGTAGTGAGCGTCCGGCGGTGGCTGGCGTCGGTGGCCCGAAGGGCTTCGCGGACGACGACGGCGGCGGCGGCGAGCGCGGATAGCCCACCGGGGTGGTGCTTGCGCATGTAGCGGATGCGGTTGACCGCCATGAGCGCGGCGAGGCCGTCCGAGGCCCCGGATCCCGCTCCCGAGTGCATGACCCGGGCCGCGGGCTCGAACCACACGTCGAAGCCGCACCCGCGCAGGGCGCGGCAGTAGTCGGTCTCCTCCGAGTACATGAAGAACCGCTCGTCCCAAGGGCCTGCGGCGGCCGCGGCCTCGGCCGAGATCAGGATCGCCGCGCCGGTGGCCCAGTCCACGGTGTGCGCGTGGGCATAGCTCTCGGCGTCGTAGTCGGTCTCGGCAATCCATTGCGGGCGCCGGGCGAAGTGGTCCCCGAACAGCGCGTCGCCCCACGCGCGCACCGCCGTAGGTTCCCGACGCAGCGAGGGGTACCGCGCGCCGTCGTCCGTGAGCATGAGCGGCACGACGGCGCCCGCGCCGCTCCGCCGGAGCCGCGCCAGCATCGCCCCGATGGACGAGGGCAGGACTTCGGTGTCAGGGTTGAGCACGAGGTACGCCTCCGCTGGACCGGCCACCGCCATGGCCGCGTTGATCGCCCCCGCGTACCCCAGATTGCCGCCGGTGGCGAAGGCCACGACGTCCGGATGCCCTGCCGCGGCGTCGAGCGTCTCCGAGTCGGGAGAGTTGTCGGCGACGACAACCCGCAGGCGCAGCGCTTGGGCCTCCGGGCGCAGGGAATCGAGCAGCGGCCCGACGAGGGCTGCGCTGCGGTAGGTGGGGACGAGCACGGCGACGTCGGCCGGCTCGCCCCGGGGAACGAAGAGGGCGGGCTGGGACCCAGGCTCGTCGGCTCCGTCGCCAGCGCGGCCCCGCCCTGCGGGGTGGGCGGCACGGGCGGACGTCCTCGCTGCCGCAGCCCGTGCCGCGGCCGAGATGGCGACCGTTCCAGCGGCGCCCCAAGCTTCGCTGGAGCCGTTCCTCTCGGTACCGTTCCTCTCGGTACCGTTCCTCTCGGCACCGTTCCTCTCGGCACCGTTCCTCTCCGTGGCACTGTGGCGCCGGAGCCGCACGTAAGCCTCAGGCCCCTGGACCAGGTACCGTTCGGAGAGCCGTGCTGGCTCGAGGGCGAGCCGCCACGCCCATTCGAACCCGTGCTCGGCCACCCATACCGGAGCGCGCCGCACGCGCTCCGCGAGGAAGTCGACGACGGCGCCGAACGCGAGCAGGACGTGGGCGCCGGTCTCGGCGCCGTGCTCCGCGATCCACAGCTCCTGGCGCGGCTTGCCCAGCCCCACGACGAGCACGTCCGCCCTCGTTGCAGCGATCGAGCGGGCCACGATCTCGGACATGGAACGGTCCTCGAGCTCACCGCGGCTGGGCGCCCAGAAGCCGGCCACCCTGAGGGCCGGGCGCTGTTCGGCCAGGCGGCCGCGGAGGAGGACCTGCGCGTCCGGGCTCCCTCCGAGGAAGCCGACGCTCAGGCCCTCCGCCTCGCACCGGTCCAGGAGCGGCGCGATGAGGTCGCTGCCGGCGAGTCGCGGCCAGGGCCGTCCCGTGAGGCGTTCGGCGTGGGCGGCGAGGGGGGCGCCGTCGAGCAGCGTGAGCCACGCGACCCCGTCCGTGCCGTCCAGTACGTGCTGCCACCGGCCGCCCTGGCCGAAGTGGTACACGTGATCGAGGTTTGCCGAGACCACTCCGAGCGGACGGCTGCGTGTGCGGCATCCGCCGATGATCGCGTCGACGGCCTCGTCGCCGTCGAGCAGGGTGACGGCCGTGCCGCCGAGCATGACCGTGCCCCCGCGGGTCGTCGGGTGGGCCTGCTGGGGGAGGGCTTCCGCGCTCATGCCGGCTCCCTCCTGAGGCGCCCGTCCCGCTCGACATAGCGCAAGCCGGTCGCGGGGCACAGCCAGGCCTTCTCACTGGCACCGGCGTCACCGTCGGGCTTGAGCCGATACCCGGCCTCGCCGACCCAGCCGAGCTGACGGGCTGGGACGCCCGCCACGAGCGCGTAGTCCGGCACGTCCCTGACGACGACGGCGCCGGCGGCCACCGTCGCCCACTCGCCCAGGCGGACGGGGGCCACGCAGACGGCCCTCGCGCCGATCGAGGTGCCCCGTCCGACGCTGACCCCGACAGCATCCCAGTCGTCGGCGGTCTTCAGCGCTCCCTCGGGGGTGATGGCGCGCGGGTTGAGGTCGTTCGTGAACACCACGCCCGGGCCGATGAAGGCACCGTCCTCGACGATTGCGGGCTCGTACACGAGGGCGTAGTTCTGGATCTTGCAGCGGTTCCCTATCCTCGCTCCCGGGCCCACATAGACGCCCCGGCCGAGGACGCACTCGCGGCCCACGACCGCGCCCGATCGCACGTGGGCGTACTGCCACACCGTGGTGCCCTCTCCGACCTCTGCCCCGTCCTCGACCTCAGCAGTCGGATCAATCCGGACCATGTCCCCTCCATCCCCTTTTTGCCTGAGCAGCGCATACCGCTCAGCGCGGGCTCAGCAGCGCGTGCGCGGCATTGCCTGGCTGCGCCTGCTCCCACGGTCGTGAGGGGCGCCGGGAGCGACAAGGTGATTGGGATGAAACGGGTCTTCCGGCGCGCGGATTCAGGTGACGGCCGCGGCACAGCCCTCGGTCCTTGAGTACGGGCCTCGGTGCGGGCAAGTAGTCCTCAGCTGCCTCGGGGCCCGGTCTGCGTACCCGCTACTGGCATGAAATCCCGGGGTACAGGCCCGGTTTTCCGAGGGTTTCCTCCCGGCGCGCGCAAGCCGGCCCGGGTCTGGAACGGGCTCCATGCGAGGGTCGAGTCTCCCTTTTCTGACTCGATTCCAAGTATCCGGGCGTTCCCGGATGCGGTCTGCGTAGTCCAACCGGGTACTCGTGGGGAGCGTTCCGCGTACTCGCCAGAGGTGCTCCGACGACCCGCCCCCGGAAGCCGGGTACCGACTACTGGTGACCCGGCCGAATTCCCCGGCTGTACTGGAGGGCATGACGTTCGGTATTCGGTCGGATATGCGGGGTTTCCGAGCGGATGGGAAATTCCAGGGGAAGCTGGGGCCATTCCGCGAATACGCGTCTGCCATGGCCGAGGAAAGCAATAATGAGGGGAAGAATGCGTCGGCGGAGAATGCGGGCGAATGGCTGGGGGCGGTGGGCCCGCATGACGGCCCTAGCCCTCGCGGCGGCGCTCGCGGTGTTCGCCGGACTGCACGCTCTGGAGGACCAGGAGCAGAAGGATCTCCGGGCGCAGGCCGCTCAGCAATTGGGGCTTGCTGCCGGCACGGCTGGCTCTTCCGCGGCTTCCGCCTCCAGCCCGAGGGCCTCGGCCGCGCCCTCCCCCAAGGCGACCGGCAGGACCCCGACGTCCGCGGCGACGTCGTCCGTGCAGGCGACCAGTGCCGCCGTCGGCGGCTTTCAGCCCACGGATCTGCCGCCGCGGCACTTCGCCTGGCCGGCAGCGGGCCTGGGCGTGGACGTCGTGCCGATGCAATGGAGCGCCACCCAGACGGTGGATCCACCCCTCGACGCCAATGGATTCGATCCCGTGGGGCACTGGCTGACGGGAACGGGGGAATCGGCCAGCGTACGTCCCGTGGTCCTGGCCGGGCACACATGCCACCAGCAGGTGGCCCTGTGCACCGATGCGACCTTCCCGTTCAACCGGCTGAGCTACGCCGGCTGGGCGTTGGGGCAGCCGGCCTCCCTGACGGAGGCGAACGGGAGCATCGTGAACTGTGCGCTCGCGGACCGCAGGATCGTCGACAAGTCGAAGGCCTTTTCCTTCGCGAACGACCCCTGCGAAGTAGTTCTCTTTTCCTGCAATTACGACAATCCTGACGCGCAGATCGTCTTGCTGACTTTCCGCTGCGGGCAGTGCACGTGAAATTCGAAAAAGGTTGAAAGGAGGCGGTCTCCATGCCGCCGATTCGCACCCGCAAGACAAACTATGTGACGGGCCTCCTCGCGGTCGGGGCGAGCGCCTTCTTCGTCGCTGGAATCGCCACGAGCCCTGCCCTCGCCGCCCCGTCGTCGAACACCGGCACCGACAAGATGGCGGTCTGCCACCTGACGAGGTCGCAGACGCACCCATACCAGTACCAAGAGGTGGAGATGACCTCGCTGGCCACCTATCACTCCCAGGGCAAGTACCCGGGAGACATCTTCCCGACGTTCAGCTACGTGGACAAGGGGCAGACGATCACGGTGCCCGGACAGAACTGGACCACGGACGGCCAGGCGATCTACGCCGCTGGCTGCGTCGTCGCGACGCCCAGCCCCACGCCCAGCGTGACTCCCACCTCGACCCCGGGCTCTGGTCCGACGACGGAGGTGCCGGGCTCTGGTCCGACGACGGAGGTGCCGGGCTCGGGTCCGACGACGGAGGTGCCGGGCTCTGGTCCGACGACGGAGGTGCCGGGCTCTGGTCCGACGACGGATTCTGCGTCCCCGAGCGCGACGGCGTCCGCCAGTGTCACGCCGTCCGCCAGCGCCTCGCCGTCGGCCAGTGTCACGCCGTCGGCCAGCGCCTCGCCGTCGGCCAGCGCCTCGCCGTCGGCCAGCGTCACGCCGTCGGCCAGCGCCTCTGCGACTCCGGTCAGCGTCCAGGGCGGTGGAGGCCAGAGCAGCCCGGGCAACAGCAGCGCGGGCCAGAGCAGCGCTGGCACCAGCAGCGCTGGCAACAGCAGCACTGCCAACAGCAGCACTGGCCTGGGCAGTGCTGCCGGAACCTCACAGGTCCAAGGTGTGCAGTCGGCCGAGTCCACGCCGTCCGAGGTGAGCCTCACCGCGCAGACGGCAGCCGGGGCCCCCGCGCCGGACTACACGACGTCGGACGCGCTCTTCGCCTCGGGCGCCCTCATGCTCCTGGGAGCCTTCGCCCCCAAGTTCGCCGCCCGGCAGCGGGGCAGGCACTCGTAGCGGTCAGCAGGGCACTTCCCACGAGCGGCTACCGGACGTCTTCGGTGCTCCCGAAAACGTCCGGCACGCCGTCGCCGTCGGCGTCAAGGGTCTCCCGGTCCGCGACCCGGCGGTAGTGCCGGTTCCGGGCCCGGAGCACGACGGCGGCGAGCAGCGCCGCCGTGAGCGAGCCCGTGAGGACGGCCACCTTGGCATGCTCGTCATGGGGCGAGCCCTCTCCGAAGGCCAGCCCCGCGACGAGCAGCGACACAGTGAAGCCGACGCCCGCGAGGAGGGCGAGGCCGAACACATCGACCCATGCGAGGTCGGGATCCAGTTCGGCGCGGCGGGTCTTCGTGACGAGCCATGTGGAGCCGAAGACGCCGAGGGCCTTCCCCACGACGAGCGCAAGGATGATGCCTACGGCCACGGGGTCGGAGAGGGCGGAGCGGATCCCGGCGGCCCCGCCCACCTCGACTCCGGCCGAGAAGAACGCGAAGACAGGCACAGCGATGCCCGCGGAAAGCGGACGGAATCGGTGCTCGAAGTGCTCGGCCAGGCCGGGGCCGCCAGCCTTCTCGCTCCTGATCACCGGGACAGCGAAGCCCATGAGCACGCCGGCCACCGTCGCATGGATACCCGAGGCGTGGACGAGGCCCCACGTGAGGACGGCGAGGGGGAGCAGGAGGTACCACGAGCGCACTCGCCGCTGGACGAGCCATGTGAACAGGGCGAGGGGGACGATCGCGAGTGCCAGGAAGGCGAGGTTCAGGCCGCTCGCGTAGAAGATCGCGATGATGGCGATCGCGATCAGGTCGTCGACAACCGCGAGCGTGAGCAGGAACGTCCGCAGCGCGGCGGGCAGGTGCGTGCTGATGACGGCGAGCACGGCGAGGGCGAACGCTATGTCAGTCGCCGTGGGCACCGCCCAGCCGCGGAGTGCGTCCCCCATACCGCCGGAGCCAGCATTCACGAGCGTGAAGATGACCGCAGGGAGCGCGACGCCGCCGCACGCCGCGACAACGGGGACGATGGCTGACTCGGGCCTGCGGAGGTCGCCCGCGACGAATTCCCGTTTGAGCTCGAGCCCGGCGACGAAGAAGAAGATTGCGAGCAGTCCGTCTGACGCCCATTGGCCGAGGCTCAGGTCGAGGTGCCACGGGCCATAGCCGAGACGGAAGTCGCGGAAGGCGAAATAGCCGGGCGACCACGGCGAGTTGGCCCAGAGGAGCGCGACGACGGTCGCGGCCAGAAGGAGGGCACCGCCCACGGTCTCCTTGCGGAGGACGCCGGTGATACGGCGGTATTCGGAGAAGCTGCCCCGGGCCAGGCTGCGAAGGCGGGAGCGGGACAAGAGCGAAGGGGGGACCATGGGGGCCTCCTGTCGGCGGAGTCAGTCGAGTTGCTCGCCGACCAGACTTCCCGGCACACCTAGACCATCGTACCTACACGCTGCTCCGCAACTGCCGTCCGCAGTCGACGGACGACCCCGGGACGGGAGCTGCGGAGCAGCGGCGGAGAACTGGCACCCTACGCGAACATCGTCCTCACACCGACGACCGCGACCGCGACACCGAGGGTGACCGAGATCGCGACGAGGTACATGTGGACGGTGAGGAACCGCGTCGCACGCCCCGTCTCGTCGCGGGCCCGCGGATCCTTCATGATCCGCCGAAGGAACTGAGGCCACACGACGATGCTCCAGACCCGGCAATGATGAGGAGCCAGGAGAGGGCTGCGGGCAGCTGCATCAGGCGATCTCGCCCGCGAGCCAGGCAGCAGCCTGCGTGGCCTCGATGTTGAGCGCCTTGCCCACGAACGGCTCGGCCGCCTGGGCAATCTTGCCGCCGAGGAGCGGAATCGAGCTCGTGACCGCGCCCGTGAGCTCAATCCGCGTGCTCGAGCCGTCTGCTACCAGTCGCTGAGCAGCAGCGGCTTCGACAGGCGCGCCCGCGACCTTGACCGTGATGTCGGCCTTGCGCGAGCCGTCGGCCTCGGGGGCGCCCCACGTCTCGACCTGCGTGACGTTGACGTGCTCGCCGACGAACTTCCTCGCGAGCTCCGGGAGGCGACCGGTCGGCACCTGGCGGACGATCGTGGCCGTGAAGGCGGTCGCGGTGTCGCCGTCGACCGTGAACGACTCGAGCTTGCCGCCGACAAGCTCGCTCACGTGGCGCTGGAACGCCTCATCGGCGAAGACTGCGACGACCTGCTGGACCGGGTAGTTCAGGGTGGTGGTGGCTTCGAGGGCCATGGAGTCCTTCCAATCTGTCTGGGCTCAGACGCCCCTGGGGGATGGGCGCCGTGACTATCCTAGGGGGCGCGGCGGGGCCTCCGAGTCCACAGGGCCGCCGCCCCGGCGCCGATGAAGGCCCCGCACGTGTTCGCGAGGACGTCCCACACCGAGCCCGTCCGCTGCGGAAGGAAGAGCCACTGCGCCAGCTCGACGACGGTGGAAACGGAGCACGCGGCGAGGACTGCCCAGCGCACACGGGAGCCGAACAGGACCGCGAGAACGCCGAACGGGATGAAGAAGGCGACGTTCGCGAGCCATTCGAAGAGGTTGTAGCCGAACCACAGGGGGACCCCGTGGCGGTGCAGCCAGAGGAACATGCTCGCGAGCGTCCCGGCTTCGGGGCGGTCGACCGGCGTCGGCCAGAAGACAACCCCGGCGACGAAGGCAACGTAAAGGCCGCCCGTGACGCGCAACGCGATCCGCCGCCGGCGCGAGCCGGCGCGCAGGGGATCGCGGGAAGCGGAGGCGGCGTCCATGCGCCCATCGTAGGCGCCGCGGCCCCGGGGTAGGCTTAACGCATCCCCCGGACTGCTCAACAGTTCCGGGTTTCTGTGCTGCCCTGGGAGGTTCCCTGTGTCATCAAAGGCGCCGCGTCCGGTGGCACCTGATGTGCTGCCCGCCGGATCGGTCGACGTCCTCCGTCCGTCGACGCTCGAGGGACTGCGCCGTGCGCTCGCCGCGGACCCGACCATTGCCAAGCTCCGCGACTACGCTTCCAAGCCGGCAGATCGGCGCAGCCAGGACCTCCAGGTTGCGGCGCCCGCGGGAATGCGGCCCGTCATCATCGCCGAGATCCTCGACAGCCTGCCCGAGGGCGACGGCGTGCTGCTCGCCGTCGCCGCGACCGAGCGCGAGGCCGAGGACCTCGTCGACGCCCTCGGCGCCTACGTCGAGCCAGGGACGGTCGCGCTCTTCCCGAGCTGGGAGACCCTTCCCCACGAACGGCTCTCGCCGCGCTCCGACACGGTCGGCCGGCGCCTGTCCGTCCTCCGTCGCCTCGCGCACCCCGAGGCAGACGGGCACGCGGCCGGCGAAACCGGGAGCAAGCCGCTGCGCGTCGTCGTCGCCCCTGTCCGCGCGGTGCTGCAGCCCCTCGTGGCCGGGCTCGGCGAGCTGACCCCCGTGTCCCTTGCCGTGGGGCAGGACAAGCCCTTCGACGGCGTCGTCCGCGCCCTGGCCGCGGCGGCCTACGCGCGCGTCGACATGGTCACCCGCCGCGGCGAGTTCGCAGTGCGGGGCGGGATCATCGACGTGTTCCCGCCGACCGAGGACCATCCGGTCCGCATCGAGTTCTTCGGCGACGAGGTCGAGCAGATGCGCTGGTTCGCCGTCGCCGACCAGCGCTCGCTCACGGGGCCGCACGTGCACCACCCGACCGTCCTGTTCGCGCCGCCCTGCCGCGAGCTGCTCATCACGCCGTCCGTCATGAGCCGCGCGGCCCGGCTCAAGGGCCAGCTACCAGCCGCTGAGGACATGCTCGAGAAAATCGCTGGAGGCATCGCGGTCGAGGGCATGGAATCGCTCGCCCCGCTTCTGGTCGATGCGATGGTCCCGTTCGTCGAGGAGCTGCCGCAGGGGTCGGTCGCGCTCCTCCTCGAGCCGGAGAAGGTCCGCACCCGTGCCCATGACCTTGCCGCGACCAACGACGAATTCCTCGCCGCGGCGTGGGCCACGGCGTCCGACGGCGGTGCCGCGCCGCTCGATCTGAGCGTCGCCGCGGGCGCCGGCGCTGGCTCCGACCCCTCGGAGCACGTGGGCCGCCTCGAGGACGCGAGCTTCGCGTCGCTCGCCGACACCCGCACGGCCGCCGTCGCCCGCTCCATCTCGTGGTGGTCCGTGACATCGCTCGGCGTCGACGAGGAGACCGTGCTCGACATCGACGTCCTCTCCATCGCCGCCCGGGAACCGCGCGGCTACCGGGGCGACGTCGCGGAGATGACCGAGTTCATCGGGTCCCGGGTCTCCGACCAGTGGCGCATCGTCGTTGCGACCGACGGTCCCGGCCCGGCGCAGCGCCTCGCCGAGCTGTTCCACGACGCAGCGATCCCGTGCAGCCGGGTGGAGGGCCTCGCGCGCGAGCCCGAGCCGGGCATCATCGAGATCACGACCGCGACAGCCGGCAAGGGGTTCGTGCTCGACGGCCTCAAGCTCGCACTGCTCACCGAGGCCGACCTCCTGGGCCGAGCAAGCGCCGCGGGCACCCGGGACATGCGCAAGATGCCCTCGCGCCGCCGCAACGCCGTCGACCCCCTGCAGCTCCACGCAGGCGACTTCGTGGTCCACGAGCAGCACGGAATCGGAAGGTTCGTGGAACTGGTGCAGCGCCGGGTCGCCGGGGGCGGGTCGGACGCGACGCGCGAGTACCTCGTCCTCGAATACGCGGCCTCGAAGCGCGGCGCCCCGGGCGACCGCCTGTTCGTCCCCACAGACCAGCTCGACCAGGTGACCCGCTACGTCGGCGGCGACGCTCCGACGCTGTCGAAGATGGGCGGCGCCGACTGGGCCGCGACCAAGTCCAAGGCCAAGCGCGCCGTCAAGGAGATCGCCGGCGAGCTCATCCGCCTGTACTCCGCGCGCATGGCCTCGCGGGGGCACGCCTTCGGACCCGATACGCCGTGGCAGCGCGAGCTCGAGGAGGCCTTCCCGTACGTCGAGACGCCCGACCAGCTCACGACGATCAACGAGGTCAAGGCAGACATGGAACGGGACATCCCCATGGACCGCCTCGTCTCCGGCGACGTCGGCTACGGCAAGACCGAGATCGCGGTCCGCGCCGCGTTCAAAGCCGTCCAGGACGGCAAGCAGGTCGCGGTGCTCGTGCCGACCACTCTGCTCGCCCAGCAGCACCTCGAGACGTTCTCGGAGCGCTTCTCCGGGTTCCCCTTGCGCGTACGGGCGCTGAGCCGGTTCCAGACCGGTTCCGAGGCGAAGGAGACGGTCGACGGCCTCAAGAACGGGAGCGTCGACGTCGTGATCGGCACGCATCGGCTGCTCTCGAAGGAGGTCGAGTTCAAGGACCTCGGGCTCGTGATCGTGGACGAGGAGCAGCGCTTCGGCGTCGAGCACAAGGAAGCGCTCAAGAAGATGCGCACCAATGTGGACGTCCTCGCGATGTCGGCTACGCCGATCCCGCGCACCCTCGAGATGTCCCTCACGGGCATCCGGGAGACATCGACGCTCGCCACGCCTCCGGAGGAACGGCATCCCGTCCTGACCTACGTGGGACCGTACACGGACAAGCAGGTCTCCGCCGCGATCCGCCGTGAGCTCATGCGCGAGGGCCAGGTCTTCTTCGTGCACAACCGCGTCTCGACGATCGAGAAGACGGCGGCGGCGGTGCGCGAGCTCGTTCCCGAGGCGCGCGTCGAGGTCGCGCACGGGCAGATGTCCGAGGGGCGCCTCGAGCAGATCATCGTCGACTTCTGGGAGAAGCGCTTCGACGTCCTCGTGTGCACGACGATCATCGAGACCGGCCTCGACATCTCGAACGCCAACACCCTCATCGTGGACCGGGCCGACTCGTACGGCCTGTCGCAGCTCCACCAGCTTCGCGGCCGCGTGGGGCGCGGCCGTGAACGGGCGTACGCGTACTTCCTCTATCCGTCCGAGAAGCCGCTCGGCGAGGTCGCGCTCGAGCGGCTCAAGGCTGTCGCGGCCCACAACGAGCTGGGCGCAGGCATGCAGCTCGCGATGAAGGACCTCGAGATCCGTGGTGCGGGCAACCTCCTCGGCGGCGAGCAGTCCGGCCACATTGCGGGCGTCGGCTTCGACCTCTACATCCGGCTCGTCGGCGAGGCGGTCGCCGACTTCCGTGGAGAGTCCGAGGAGAAGGCCGCGGAGATGAAGATCGAGCTGCCGGTCAACGCCCACCTCCCGCACGACTACGTCCCGGGGGAGCGGCTCCGGCTCGAGGCCTACCGCAAGCTCGCCGCAGCCACCGACGACGCCGCCATCGCCGAGGTCATGGACGAGCTGACCGACCGCTACGGCGAGCCTCCCGCACCCGTGGAGAACCTCGCCGCCGTCGCCCGCTTCCGGGTACGAGCGCGGGCGGCGGGCCTGACCGACGTCGCCCTCCAGGGGAACATGGTGCGGTTCGCTCCCGCTGAGCTTCCCGAGTCGAAGCAGATGCGGCTCACCCGCATGTACAAGGGGGCCCAGTACAAGCCGGCGCTCAACGCCGTCCTCGTGCCCAAGCCCAAGACTGCCGCGGTCGGGGGCCGGGACCTCCAGGACAAGGAGATCCTCGACTGGGCCGATCAGGTAGTCACGGCAATCTTCACCGACTGACCGTTTCGGGTACGCCAACTCGGCCTTGGGGTGTGTTTCGGGTACGCCAACTCGGCCTTGGGGTGTGTTTCGGGTACGCCAACTCGGCCTTGGGGTGTGTTTCGGGTACGCCAACTCGGCCTTGGGGTGTGTTTCGGGTACGCCAACTCGGCCCTGGGTCCGTCTCGGGTACGGCAACTATCCCCGATAGCCGTGGTCACGGAGGGCATCGAGGACTCGTTTCACGACATAGGCCTCGCCTCGGGCCAGGTCGTGTTTGGTGATCTTGACCTGATTCCAGCCTGAGGACCGCGTGCGTCGGTCCCGCCACACGTCCATCGCCATCTGCTCGGGGGTGGAGTGGTGCTCGCCCTCGTATTCGAGAGCAGTGCGGAACTCGACGTTTCCCAAATCGACCCACACTATTCCTCCCCAAGGGTCAACGACGGGGCAGTTGGGGACGAAGCGAGGAAGGCCTGCACGTTCAAGGATCTGGCGCACGTACGACTCCTGGGGCGAATCCACTCCGACAGCCAAGAGGTCGAGAGCGATGCGCCCGCGACCGAGGCCGACGACGCGGTGGCGGCTCTCCACGAACGATCGCAGGTCCGAGAGCCGGACGACGGCGGTGCGTGGATGGAAAGTGCGTTGATGTTCGGACACGAGATACTCGCCCGCGGCCACGACGTCGTCCATGGTCAGTCTGCGCATTCCGCAGAGGTCGACCCATGTTCTCTCCGGCGTAGTCACCCTGGTGCCCGAAAGCATTGTGATTTCATCGGGCTTGAGCCTGAGCCGGTGACCCCGGACTTCTGGTCGGCGCGGCTGTCCTAACCGATCGCTGCCGCCAGGGACGACCGCCCGAGAAAGGTCGATGAGGGTGGGATCTTGAGCCCATGAGGGGAGCGGGATCCGGTGGACCATGGCGGCGCTGAGATGGCTCAGCGCGGTGCTCTCGTGAATTGCGGTGTAAGGACGAGCCCGCTGGAGCAAGCTCTGGAGCGCCGATTCCGGAACGCGGATCCCTCGGCTCGGCCGGAAGAGGTCTGGGCCCTCGAGCCGCCGCCTGCCCACCCCGAGGCGCAGGGCCTCGTCGACGGTGAACGAAGACTCAAGGAGTTGGGCTGGGAGGGACTTTGGCGACGGCATGGGCCCATTCAGCCATAGCCCCACCCGGCCGCCGTTGGTTTATCCACAGCGCATAGATCTCGGGTACGGATACTGCTTGGGGAGGAGTAGTTCGGCTTGGGGAGGAGCAGTCGGCTATGCAAATCTCGGGACGCAGAAAGCCCGACCGGAGGGATATCCAGTCGGGCTTTCTGTACCCGAGACGCTTAGGGAGGGGGATAGCTGTACCCGAGACGCTTAGGGAGGGGGATAGCTGTACCCGAAACGCTTGGGGAGGGGGATAGCTGTACCCGAGACGCTTAGGGAGGGGTTGCGTTACCTGCGGTGCTCGCTGCCGGAGTCGGAGCGGCCGATGAACGTCATCGGGATGAAGAACGCGCCCACGAAGCACAGGATGAGGGCCGCCATTGGCCACACGTTCGTGAAGTCGAGCCACGAGACGGCGACGATACCGGCCGCGAAGATTGCGATCATCACGACGAAGATGATGATGTTGCCGACGAGCGGGTTCTCGTTCTCGATCGGCCGGTTCTTGACGTTCTCCGCCATGGTCTCTCTCCTCAAGTCCTAGTACATCCGGCGCTCAGTATGAGCCGGCCGCTGCTCCGCCGGTCACGATGGCCACACCGGAACTCGCGCCGATCCGGCTGGCGCCCGCTGCAATCATAGCCCGCGCGTCCTCGAGGGTCCGCACCCCGCCGGACGCCTTGACGCCGATGTGCGGCCCGACCGTTCGACGCAGCAGGGCGACGTCCTCGATGGTCGCGCCCCCGCCGTTGAAGCCGGTCGACGTCTTGACGAAGTCGGCCCCAGCCTCGACAGCTGCCTCGCACGCGAGCACCTTCTGCTCGTCGGTGAGGAGCGCGGTCTCGATGATCACCTTGAGGATGGCGGAACTGCCGTGGACGGCCTCGGCCACGGCGCGGAGGTCGTCGACGAGCGCTCCCCGGTCGCCGGCCTGGGCCGCGGCGACATCGATGACGACGTCGACCTCATGGGCTCCGTCGAGGGTCGCTCCCCGCGCCTCGTAGACCTTGACGTCCGTCGGAGTCGCGCCGAACGGGAACGCTGCCACCGAGCACGTCAGCACGCCGCTTCCGCGGAGCGCCTTCGTGGCCGTCTTGACCCACACGGGGTTCACGCACACCGATTTGAAGCCGTACTCGACGGCTTCGCTGCACAGCCGCAGGATGTCGGCCTCGCTTGCGGTCGGCTTGAGGAGGGTGTGGTCGATGAACCCGGCGACATCCCCGGGACGAAGGGCGGCAGCCCCAGAGGAGGCAGGCCCGGAAGACACAGGCCCGGAAGACACAGGCTCGGAAGACACAGCGGCGTCCTTTCGAATCGGGTCTTCCCATACTGGCATAGGGTCGCTGCCCCCGACGGGATGCCTCACCTACCGCCGCTCGACCTGGAGCCGATAGCCCCGCTTGACCACCGTCTGCACGAGGTCGGCGGAGGGGAGGGCGTTGCGCAGCCTGTTGACGGCCATGTCGAGGGCGTGGCTCGAGCCGCTCTGCGACAGGAGCCGGGCGAGGGAATCGCGGGGTACAACGGCCCCGCCGGCGTCGAACAGCGCACGGAACAGCAGCATCGCGGCGGGCGGGAGGCACAGTTCCTCACCTGCAACGGTGAGAGTGCGTCCCCGCAGCTCGACCGGTCCCGACGGTGTCTCGAGCCGCCGGATCTGCCGGCGGGAGAGGTTGTCGGTCACGAGCTTGATGAGCGCGCCCATGCGGAACCGGTCGGGCACCCAGGGGTGTAGCCCTGCGGCTTGAAGCGGTGCTGCCGTGACGGGGCCGACGGCGGCGGTCGCCACACGCTGCCGGAACGCGGCGAGGAGCTGGGAGTGCAGGCCGAGCTCGTGCGCCGCGCTGAAGAGCGCGTCGACGGCTGGCGCGCTCGTGAACGTCACGACGTCGAGCTCGCCCGCGCAGACAGCCTCGATGAGCCTGGCGAGCCGGTCCTCGCCCTCGGGCCGCACCCACCGGTACGGGGCCACGGTGATGAGTTCGGCTCCCGCGCGGCGGAGCCGGTCGAGCTGTGCGGCGTCGGTGTAGCCGTGGAGCTGGACGACGACGCGCCTGCCGTCGAGGCGCCCGCCTCCCTCCCGGAGGACGAGGTCGACGAGCGTGGCCGTCGTCTCGTCATGCGAGATGCCGACGTCGGCGAGTCCTGCTGCCCTGACTGCGCCGCGCGCCTTGGGGCCCCGCACGTACAGCGCGGCCGCGCCGAGCGCCTCCCGGAGGTCGTCGCCGAGTCCCGCTGCGTCGGCCACATCGGTCCAGCGCCGCATGCCGTAGGCCGTCGTGACGATGCAGATGTCCGGGCGGACGGCGATCGTGCGCCTCGTGTCCTCGATCACGCCGAGGTCCTGGTCTACCGGCGCGATGGTGAGGACCGGCGCGTGCAGCACTTCGGCCCCTCGGCGTTCAAGCGCCTCGATGAGGTCCTCGGCGCGCCGGTGGGCGGTCACTCCCACTCGGAAGCCCTTGAGGAGGGACTCGAGCTCGGCCCCTCGGGTCGGGCCTTCTTCCGCCAGCGTCGTGCTCATCGCGGATGCTGCTCCCTTCGTGGTCGGCTCATCGTCCGTCTGCCTGCCGATCCTCGGTTCACCGTCCGCCTCCATGCTCCCAGTTTCCCCTCACGCACCGATGAGCGCGCCCGCGAGCCCGCGCAGTCCTCGCTCATCGGCCAGTCCTCGCTCATCGACGTCCCCCCGGAGGGCGTCGGCGACGCGGACCACTTCTCCGACCACGATCACCGCCGGATTTCCGCACGCGGCGGTGTCCGCCTCGGCGCGACCGAGGTTCGTCATCGTGGTCCGCTGCCCGGCCAGGTGCCCGCGTTCGACGACGGCGAGCGGCGTCTCGAGCGGGAGTCCGGCGCTGCGGAGCCCGGCGGCGAGATGCGGGAGGTTGGCGATGCCCATGAGGACCACGAGCGTTCCACCCGAGGCGCAGAGACCCGCGAGGTGCAGGTGCTCCCGGGACGTGAGCGGCGCGTGGCCCGAGATCACGGTGAAGGAGTGGCTCACCTCCCGGTGCGTCACAGGGATTCCTGCGGCGGCGGGCACCGCGACCGCGCTCGAGATGCCGGAGACCACGCGGACCGGCACTCCCGCCGCCGCGCACGCCGCCGCCTCCTCGCCTCCGCGTCCGAACACGAACGGGTCACCGCCCTTGAGCCGAACCACGTTGAGACCCCGCCGGCCCTCGGCGCCCCGTGCGTGCTCCACGAGGAGGCGGTTGATCTCTTCCTGCGGCACCTTGTGGTGGCCGGGCAGCTTTCCGACGTCGACGAGTTCCGCCGTCGTGAGCCGCTCGACGCCGCGCCACGGTGCGAGCCGGTCGAACAGGACGACGTCGGCGTCCCGCAGCGCTTCGACCGCGTCGACGGTGAGGAGGCCCTGCGAACCGGGGCCTCCTCCCACAAGGGTCACGTGTCCGCGGCGACCGGCTGCCGGCTCCCGCACGATGGGCACCCCCGCGCGCCGGTAGTGTTCGAGCGCTGGCGCCCACGCGCCGTCGTCGTGCCCTGCGCCATTTCCGGCAGAGGGGCGGACGACGGCGACGAGCGCGGGGCGCGCGGGCAGCGCGGCGGCGGGGAACGCGGCCGGCGATCCGACGTGCGTCAGGGCCGCGCCCGCCCGCTGGTAGCGCGCGAGGGCCTGTCGCGCATCGTCGGCCTCGCCCAGGAGGACGACCGCTGTCCCGTCGAGAGCCATCTCGAGCTGCATCTCACGCCCCATCGAGCTGGGAGCGGACGGGGATGGTGGCGCCGAGGGCGACGCGTTCGGCCGGGGTCGCGGGACGGATCTGGTCCCGCTCGGGGACGTGCACTATCGACTCGTCGACGGCGTCGGGCGCGTTCACGAACGGGCGGAAACGGCGGAGCCGCTCGGGGTCCTTGAGGGTCGCGGCCCACTCGTCCTCGTACGACTCGACGTGCTTGGCCATGGCCTCCTCGAGGTCGGCGGCGATCCCGAGCGAGTCCTCGACGATGACCTGGCGCAGGTGCTCGAGGCCGCCGTCGAGCTCCTCCTGCCAGCGCGCGGTGCGCTGCAGACGGTCGGCGGTGCGGATGTAGTACATGAAATAGCGGTCGATGTACCTGATGAGTGTTCCGTCGTCGAGGTCCTTCGCAAGGAGCTGTGCGTGGGCCGGGGTCGCGCCGCCGTTCCCACCGACGTAGAGGTTCCAGCCGTCAACTGTCGCGATGACGCCCACATCCTTGCCCCGGGCCTCGGCGCATTCCCGGGCGCAGCCCGAGACGCCGAGCTTGAGCTTGTGCGGGCTCCGGAGCCCGCGGTAGCGAAGCTCGAGCTGGATCGCCATGCCCACGGAGTCCTGCTGGCCGTAGCGGCACCACGTCGACCCGACGCAGCTCTTCACCGTCCGGAGGCTCTTGCCGTAGGCCTGCCCGGATTCCATGCCTGCGTCGATGAGCTCCCTCCAGATCTCGGGGAGCTGTTCGAGCCGGGCACCGAACATGTCGATGCGCTGGCCGCCCGTGATCTTCGTGTAGAGCCCGTACTTCTGGGCGACGGCGGCGATCACACCGAGCTTCTCCGGCGTGATCTCGCCGCCCGGAATGCGCGGGACGACCGAGTACGTGCCGTCCTTCTGCATGTTCGCGAGTGCACGGTCGTTGGTGTCCTGGAGCGTGCCGCGGCCCTCGTCCAGGACGTAGGCGGAATGCTGGGACGCGAGGATGGAGGCGATGGTCGGTTTGCAGATGTCGCATCCGGCGCCCGTGCCGTAGCGGGCGAGGATGTCCTCGAACGAGGTGAGCTGGAGCACGCGGATGGAGTCGAAGAGCTCCTGCCGCGAGAGCTCGAAGTGCTCGCAGAGGGCTTTCGAGACACTGATGCCCGACTTCTGCAATTCGTTCTCGAGGAGCTTCTTGATCATGGGCACGCATGAGCCGCACTGGGTCCCGGCGCGGGTGCAGGCCTTGAGCCCAGCGACGTCGCGCACCGGTTCTGCTGCCGTGCCTCCCGCCGGGTGGCCCGTCCCGCACGCGTTCACAGCATCGCGCAGCCTGCCCGCCGAGACGTTGTTGCATGAGCAGAGGATCGCGTCGTCCGGGATTTCGGTCTCGGGGGCCTCGCCGCCTCCCGCCGCGCTGAGGAACGCAGCGGGTTCGGCCGGAAGTTCGCGTCCGAGCAGCGGGCGCAGGCTCTGATACGGCGCCGCGTCCCCGACGAAGATGCCGCCGAGGAGGGTCCTCGCATCGTCCGTGGTCACGATCTTCTGGTAGACGCCGCGGGCCGGGTCGGCGTAGACGATCTCGAGTGCGCCGGCTTCCGCCGCGAACGCGTCGCCGAAGCTTGCGACGTCGACCCCCGAGAGCTTGAGCTTCGTGGCCGTGTCGAACCCCGGGAAGGTGGCCGCCCCGCCGTGAAGGCGATCGGCGACGATCTCGGCCATCGTGTTGGCCGGCGCGACGAGCCCGAGGCACATCCCGCCGAAGCTCGCCACCTCCCCGATGGCCCATACGCCGTCGACGCCGGTGCCGCACGCTTCGTCGATGACGACGCCGCCGTGCGGGCCGAGCTCGAAGGTCGCCTTCCCGGCTGTGCCCGCTTCACGGATGGCGGCCCGGATCAGCTCGTCACGGGGCTGGACTCCGATCGCGGCGACGACGAGGTCAGCGTCGATGAAGCGCTGGTCCGCCAGGAGGACGCCGATGACCTGGCCGCCGTCCCCTCCGCCTGCGTCGGCTTCGGCCGCCGCGACGACTACCTCGGCCGGCCGCACCCCGCCGTGGACTTCGAAGCCCTTCGCCTCGATGAGCCGCCCGAGCGCCTGGCCGGCGCCCTCGTCGAGCTGCCTGTTCATGAGCCACGGAGCGCCGTTGACGATGACGGCCTTCGCGCCCAAGTCCTGGGCACCCGCCGCGGCTTCGAGCCCCAGGAGGCCACCGCCGATGACGGCGACGACGGGCTGGCGGCCGAGTTCCCGGGCGAGCCGCGCGATTTCGAGGCGCAGGAACCGCACGTCGTCGAGGGTGCGGTAGACGCAGCTCCTGTCGGCGCCGGGGATCGGCAGGCGTGCCGCGTCGGAGCCGGTGGCGAGGACCAGCTCGTCGTAAGGGTGTTCATGGAGGTGCCCCTCGGCGTCCTCGGCGTGGACGACGCGGGCGTCGGTGTCGATGTGCACGGCCCTCCTTCCGATGCGGAGCGTGATGCCCGGGGTGTCCCACATCGCCGCGTCGCCGAGGCTGAGGTCGACGTCGTCAAGGAGCGCCTTGGACAGGGCCACCCGGTCGTAGGGGAGATGGGCTTCCTCGGTCAGCACCGTGACCTCGAACCCCTTGAGCCCCCTGGCCGCCATAGCGTCCACGAAGCGGTGCGCGGCGGGGCCTCCGCCGACGACGGCGATCCGCCGAGGACTGGGTTCACCGGGGCTACCGGCGCTGGGTTCAACCGGACTGGGTTCCACCGGACTGGGCATGCTCACGTGGTGCCTTCCGTCGAAGGGCGCCGGGCAGTCCGGCGGGGTTTCCTCCAGCGTAGGAAGGGGCCATTTCGCCGCAGTTGCCCTCGTGTAACGGCGGATTAACTTCGCTGTCACAGGCATGTGTCGGCGTCCGTGAGGCCGGTTTTACTTGTGCGTGACCCAGGTTCAACCCGGGTGAAACGGGGGCGTCCGTAGCGTTGGGGCATGACGATCACTGCCCCTGCACCCGAGTTGGACGCCCTCGAAGCCGCCGCGGCCACAGTTCTTCCGACCTGGCACAGCGTGTGCAACCTGAACGACCTCGAGCCCAACTGGGGCGAGGCCGCGCTTGTCGCGGGCCGTCAGGTGGCCGTCTTCCGCCTCCCCGCGGGAGACGTCTACGCCGTCGACCAGCGCGACCCCTTAACCGGTGCCCACGTCATGGCCCGTGGCATCGTGGGTTCGCGGGGCGACCGCCCCACGATTGCCTCCCCGCTCCACAAGCAGGTCTACGACCTGCGCACTGGCGAGCGACTCGACGGCGACGGGACTCCGCTTGCCGCGTTCCCTGCCCGGGTCGTGGACGGCATCGTCCAGGTCGCTGCCTAGCTGGCCTCCGGAGTTCGATCTGACACAACTCACGGCCCTTTGACTCAGAAAGAGCCGGATGCGGGTTCTGAGTTGTGTCGATTCGTACCTTTCCGGCCTCGACGGGCGGTGTTCTAGACCCCCAAGCGCTAGAGCCCGAGCGCCTCGCGCACGTCCTCGAGAGCCGCGTCCATCGCCACGCGTGCGGCCGTCTGGGCGTCGGCGAGCTCGGCCGAGCTGTCGACCGGCCGGATCACCTCGAGGTAGCACTTGAGCTTCGGTTCGGTGCCGCTCGGACGGACTATCACGCGCGTCGCGTCGCGAGTCACCCACACGAGCCCCTCGGTGGGCGGCAGCTCGGTGGAGCCTTCGGAAAGGTCCACTGTCGTCTCGACCGGCGATTCCGCAAACGCGGCCGGAGGGTTCTCCCGGAGCCGGACCATCATGGCGTCGAGCAGTCCCAGATCCGCGACACGAACGCTCAGCTGGTCGGTCAGGTGGACGCCGTGGAGCACTTGAAGGGCGTCGAGCCTGTCGAGGAGGGATTCGCCGTGCGCCTTCGCGTCGGCTGCGAGCTCCGCGATGAGCAGGGCGGCGGAGATGCCGTCCTTGTCCTTCACGAGCTCGGGCGCGACGCAGTAGCCGAGGGCCTCCTCATACCCATAGGTCAGGCCCGGGACCCTCGAGATCCACTTGAACCCGGTCAGCGTCTCGCGGTGCTCGATGCCGGCCGCCTGCGCGATGCGCCCGAGGAGCCGGGACGAGACGATCGAGTTGGCGAAGACGTGGCCTGGGGCGTCGAGGCCGTCCGCTGATTGATGCCCGGCGTCCGCAGGGCCGAGGCGGCTTGCGATGTGGGCCCCGAGCAGCGCGCCCACCTCGTCGCCGTGGAGCATGCGCCACTCCCCGGTCGCAGGGTCGGGGACGGCGACGGCGCACCGGTCCGCGTCGGGGTCGTTCGCGATCACGATGTCCGCGTCGACGCTGCGCGCGGTCTCGAAGGCGAGATCGAGGGCGCCGGGCTCCTCGGGGTTCGGGAACGCGACGGTGGGGAAACCCGGATCGGGGAGGGCCTGCTGTTCGACGACGGTCACGTCGGCGAAGCCCACCTCGCGGAGGAGCCCGAGTGCCGTCGTTCCCCCGACGCCGTGCAGCGGCGTCAGGACGATCCTGAGATCGCGTGCCGGGAAGAGGTCGGGCCGGGCCAGGCCCGCCACGCTTGTCCGGTACTCGGCGGCGATGTTCGGCGTGAGGACGGTCCAGCCCGATTCGGCGAGCGGGATGTCCCCGACCGCGCCGACGGCATCGATGAGCTCGGCGATTGCGGCGTCGATGGGAGCGACAATCTGGGCCCCCCGCCCGCCGTCGTCGCAGGCGCGGCCGCCGAGGTACACCTTGTACCCGTTGTCCTGGGGCGGGTTGTGGCTCGCGGTGACCATCACGCCGCCGTCGCAGTCGAGGGCGAGGAGGGCGTAGGCGAGCACGGGGGTCGGCAGGGCCTCGGGCATGAGGAACGTCTGGATCCCCGCCGCGGTGAAGATCGCGGCCGTCTCGACGGCGAACGCGTGCGAGTTCTTGCGGGCGTCGAAGCCGACGACGGCGCGCGGGCGGTCGCCGGACGGGTGTCCGCTCACGCTCCGGAGGATGAACTCCGCGACGCCGGCCGCGGCGCGCCGGACAACGACGCGGTTCATCCGGTTGGGCCCGGGGCCGAGCGCAGCGCGCAGCCCGGCCGTCCCGAACTCGAGCGCGCCCCCGAACGCGTCGGCGAGCTCTTGGGACGCGGCGGCCTGTCCCTCGGCTGCCTGCTCGAGGGTCGCGCGCAGCTGCGCGGCGGTCTCCGGGTCCGGATCGGCGGCCGCCCAGGCTTCGGCGCGGGCGCGCAGGTCTTCCAGTTCTGCCGGTGAGGTGCTCATGGGAACCCTTCAGATCTTCGCGATGACGTCGGCAAGGAGCCTCGAGATGCGCGGGCCCGCGGCTTGGCCCGCCGCGAGCACCTCCTCGTGGCTCAGGGCGGTGGGGCTGATCCCGGCGGCGAGGTTCGTCACGAGCGAGATGCCGAACACCTCCATGCGGGAGTGGCGGGCGGCGATCGCCTCGAGGGCGGTCGACATCCCGATGAGGTCTGCTCCGATCCGGTGCGCGTACTGGACCTCGGCCGGGGTTTCGTAGTGGGGACCCGGGAACTGTGCGTACACGCCCTCGTCGAGGGACGGGTCGATTCCGTGGGCGAGTTCGCGCAGGCGCGGCGAGTAGAGGTCGGTGAGGTCCACGAACGTCGCTCCCTCGAGGGGCGAGACCCCTGTGAGGTTGATGTGGTCGCGGATGAGGACCGGTGTCCCGGGACGCCATGAGGGGTTCAGCCCCCCGCAGCCGTTGGTGAGGACCACAACCGAGCAGCCGGCTGCCGCAGCCGTGCGGACGCCGTGGACTACGGACCGCACGCCCTTGCCCTCGTAATAATGCGTGCGGGCGCCCAGGACGAGTGCCCGCTTCCCGTTCGGGAGCAGGACGGAGCGGATGGTGCCGACGTGCCCCACCACGGCGGGGGCGGAGAACCCGGGGACCTCGTCCGCCGGAAGTGTCGCCGTGACCTCTCCGATGAGGTCCGCCGCGCCGCTCCAGCCGGAGCCGAGGACGAGAGCGATATCGTGCGAGGCCGCGCCGGTCGCCTTGGCAATGTGGTCCGCGGCGGCTTGGGCCAGCACGAAGGGCTCGGAAGTCGTCACAGGTAGAAACCTACCAACGCCGTCCCGCGGGTGGCACGCCACACGGGGATCCGTGCGCCACATCACGCGGGAGTGTGCTCCAGGAGGTGGTGGTGCGGTGGACGGGCAGGCACAATGGTTATCCGTGACGACGAACCCCGACTTCAGCGTGCCCCACATCGCGATCCTGGGAGGCGGCCCTGGGGGATACGAGGCCGCTTCAGTCGCGGCCTCCCTCGGAGCCCGCGTGACCGTCGTCGAACGCGCCGGACTCGGCGGTTCCGCGGTGCTGACGGACGTCGTGCCGTCCAAGACCCTCATCGCGACTTCTGACCTCATGACGCGCGTCGAGGAGGCGTCCACACTCGGCGTCCGTTTCGGCGAGCACGACGGCCAGCCGGACAAGCGTGCCGACATCCGCGCGGTGAACACCCGTCTCCTCGGCCTCGCGCGCCAGCAGTCGGACGACATCCGGGCCGGCCTCGAGCAGCTCGGTGTCCGGCTCGTCATGGGCGAGGGGCGCCTCGTCGAGCAGCACACGATCGAGGTCACGACGGAGGACGGCGTCGAGCGCGTCGAGGCGGACGCCGTCATCCTCGCCGTGGGCGCCCACCCGCGCGAACTGCCGACGGCGCGCTACGACGGCGAGCGGATCCTCAACTGGACCCAGATCTACAAGCTCGAGGAGCTCCCCGAGCACCTCATCGTCGTCGGCTCCGGCGTGACGGGTGCGGAGTTCGCGTCCGCCTACAACGGGCTGGGGGCCAAGGTCACGCTCGTGTCCTCGAGGGACCGTGTGCTCCCGGGATCCGACGAGGATGCGGCCGAGCTGCTCGAGAAGGTCTTCTCGCGGCGCGGCGTCAACGTCCTCTCGCGTTCCCGCGCGGCCGCCGTCGAACGCACGGGCGACGGCGTCGCCGTCGTCCTCGGCGACGGCACCAAGGTGACCGGCTCGCATTGCCTCGTGTGCGTCGGCTCCATCCCGAACACCGCCGGCATCGGTCTCGAGGAGGCCGGCATCGCGCTGTCGGAGAGCGGCCACATCAAGGTCGACGGCGTCTCCCGCACGACGGCGATCAACGTCTACGCGGCGGGGGACTGCACGGGCGTCCTCGCGCTCGCCTCGGTCGCGGCCATGCAGGGTCGCATCGCCGTGGCCCACTTCCTCGGCGACCAGACGACGCCCCTCAACCTCAACTACGTCGCCTCGAACATCTTCACGTCTCCCGAAATCGCGTCCGTGGGCGTCTCCGAAGCGGACGTCGCGAGCGGGAAGGTCGCCGGCGACATCGTGACACTGCGCCTCAAGAGCAACGCGCGCGCCAAGATGCGCAACACGACGGACGGGTTCGTCAAGATCATCGCCCGCAAGGGGACGGGCACCGTGATCGGCGCCGTAGTCATGGGCTCGAACGCCTCGGAGCTCATCTTCGGCCTCGCCCTCGCAGTCGAACAGAAGCTCCACGTCGACGACATCGCCGGGACGTACGCGGTGTACCCGTCGCTCTCGGGCTCGATCTCGGAGGCGGCGCGGCGCCTGCACGTGCACATGTGACCACGGCGAGGCCATGCCGGCAGCAGGCAGGAGCCTTCGAGGCTTGACCGACTCAAGCCTTGAGGGTCCAGCCGGAGCCGGGCGATGATGTCGCCATGGCATCTCACCTCTCCGACGGGCAGGCCCTGACGGCAGTACGGAGTCACCACGCCGACATGCTCGATCGCGCGTCCGCGCTGTCCCAGACCCTGACGGCCGCCGTCGAAGCGGGGGACAGCGGCACCGTGTACGACGAGAAGGGCAACCTCATCGAGTGGTGCACCGACGAGCTCGTACCGCACTGCGTCGCGGAAGAGGACAGGATCTACCCCACTGCCGCCGCCGTCGCCGAGGCACAGCTCCTCGTGGAAGGACTCCGGCACGACCACGAGGCGATTGCCGCCCTGGTCGAGGAGCTGCGGGTCTCGGACGGGGTTCGCGCGGCGGCCGTGGGGCAGGCCGTCGTGAGGGCGTTCGCACTGCATGCCGACAAGGAGGACGCTCTCCTGTTCCCAGCGCTCGCCGACCGGGCCGGGTCCGGCTTCGCGGAGGCCGTGGAGGGGCTCGAGGAGATCCTGGGCGCCGTCTGAGCCGCGCCTTCAATGCGCGAGGGCCTATGCGCCGACTCCCGCGAGGTGCTCCTCGATGAGCGCGCGCACGGAGTCTCGGCAGCCGCCGCACCCCGTCCCTGCACGGGTCGACCTCGAGACCTCTTCAACCGTCGCGCACCCGCCGAGCACCGCCTCCTGCACGCTGCCGCGACTCACTCCGGCGCAGCGGCACAGGGTCGATTCGGGCCCCGCCGAGGAGCCCGGCACGCCGAGGGAGCTCTCCGGCCCGTCGAGTCGGAGCAGCACCGACCGGTCCGCCGGCAGTTCGGCTCCGCTGCCGAACAGGAGCGTCAGCTCGGCTGCGGCGCGCGGCATGCCCAGGGCAAGGAACCCCTCCAGGACGCCCCCGCGCGTGCACATCTTGACGTAGCGCCCATGGGCCGGGTCGGCCCACAGCGAAACCTCTAGGGGCAGCCGGCCCCCGTCGTCCGCGTCCCAGGCGATGGACTCCCACGGCTCGCGCTGGACGTCCCCGGCAGCCGCGAGGTTGACCCCGCGCGCCTTGAGGAGGATGACTCCTGGACGCTCCTCCGGCAGGGGCGCTGGGTCGGCTTCGCCGAGGAGCTCCGAGCGGAACGACGCGGCGAGCCAATCGGCCTGCCGCCACCCCGGGGCTATGAGTCCGCTCGGCGCGGACCCCCGCCGGCACGCCTCGCACGCCGGCTCTGCGCAGCGCACTTCGGCGCAGTCGCCGATCGCGAAGACGTTCTCCGCGTGCACCGCGGCGAGACCGTGGTCCACGAGGATCCCGGCGCCGACGGCGAGCCCGGCACCCTCGGCGAGCTCACGCCGCGGCTGGGCGCCGCACGCGAGGACGAGCAGGTCGCCGTCGATCGCCGACCCGTCGTCGAGGACCACCGCGCGGAACTCGCCGTCCTCGCCGGTTTCGATGCCGGTTGCCCGCGCATTGGAGGCGATCCGAAGGCCTCCGCCGCGCAGGACGGCGCTGAGCGTCGCCCCGCCGCCCCGGTCCAGCTGACGTCCCAAGGGGTGCTCCCCGTGGTGCACGAGTGTGACGGACGCGCCCTCCTCCGACGCCGCGAGTGCCGCCTCGAGACCCAGCACCCCGCCGCCGAGCACGACGATCCGTCGGCGCCCACGCACGGCCTCGGAGAGGCATTCCGCGTCGGCAAGGTCCCGCAGTGCGGCAACTCCGCGTGGCAGAACGGGGTGCAGCGGATCCGGGTCGAGGCCGGCGAGGCGGGGGATCACGGGCCGGGCACCGGTCGCGAGGACGAGCCGGTCGTAGGGGAGGGGAGCGCCGCTCGAAACGTGGACGAGCCGTCGCCTCCTGTCGATCCGAGCGACGTTCGTGCCCAGGACAACCCGCACGCCGTCGACCGCCAGCTCGTCGGGGTCGGCGAGCCGCATGGAGGCGAGCGTCGTCCGTCCGACGCCCAGGTCCGCGATCAGGACCCGGTTGTACGCAGCCTGTTCCTCTTCCCCGATCACCGTCACTTCGGCGAGTCCCGCCGTGACAGCGGGTCGGAGCTCGTCGACGAAGCGTGCCGCGACGGGCCCGAAGCCGACGACGACGATGCGCTCCGGGGCGTCCACCGGCCTGGGACCGTGTTGCTCGGCGGTGTAGCTCACCTGTGCTCCTTCCGCTGGGCGGCGGGGACGAGATGGGGATCGACGGACCGGAGGCCGGGAGGCGGAACGCCCGCGGGCTGGACGAGGACGCGCGTCGTCTTGAATTCGGGCATCCCGGAAATCGGATCCGTGCGGGCCTCCGTGACCTGGTTCGCGGCGCCGAGGCCCGGGAAGTGGAACGGCAGGAACACGGTGTCCGGACGGATGCCCGCGGTGAGTTCGACCCGGCACACCACCCCAGGGTCTGAGGGAGGCGCCCCCAGAACCGACGGGTCGGCCCGCGTGACGCGCACCCACGCCCCGTCTTCGAGGCGCAGGCGGGCGGCGGAGGCGGGGTGGAGCTGCAAGCGCGGTTCGGGCTGCGCGCTGCTGAGTGAAGGGACGCGGCGCGTCTGTGCCCCCGACTGATAGTGCTCGAGCAGGCGTCCCGTCGCGAGCTGGAACTCCTCGAGGGCCGGCGGCGGGGAGGCCCAGCCGGGGGTCGGCGCGCGGACGGCGACGAGCCGCGCCCGCCCGTCGTCGTGGGCGAAACGCCGCGCGAACAGGCGCGGGGTTCCGTGCGATCCTCGCGGGTACGGCCAATAGGCCTCTTCGCCGGCGTCGAGTGCGGGGTACGAGATCCCCGAGTAGTCGGCGGGGCCCCCGGCCGAGGCCGCGCGCAGCTCCTCGAAGACGTCCTGGGGATCGGTGGGAAAGGACGACGGCGCGTCCAGCAGTTCCGCGAGGCGG
This sequence comes from Sinomonas susongensis, assembly GCF_005877005.1. GTDB lineage: Bacteria > Actinomycetota > Actinomycetes > Actinomycetales > Micrococcaceae > Sinomonas > Sinomonas susongensis. The sequence goes on from NZ_SSNH01000005.1 coordinate 75,784, forward strand.
TTCAGGATCCACAGTTCGGACCGCGCGTTCGCGGGCGGTTCGACGGCTCTGCGCCGCCGCAGGACACGGCCCTCGAGATTGGTCATCGTGCCCTCTTCCTCGGCCCACTGCAGGACGGGCAGCACCACGTGGGCCTCGCGGGCCGTCTCGGAGAGGAAGAAGTCGCACACGGCAAGGAAGTCCAGCTTCCGCAGGCCCTCGAGGACCTGCGAGACGTCCGGCGCGGAGACCGCGAAGTTGGCACCGTGGACGAGGAGCGCGCGCACGCCGTCGCCCGTTCCCAGGGTTCGCAGAAGCTCGACGGCCGGGAGCCCCGGGCCGGGGATGCTCGCCTCGGGGACGCCCCACACGCCAGCGACGTGCGCCCGGGCGGCCGGATCCGTGATCTTGCGGTAGCCCGGGAGCTGGTCCGCCTTCTGACCGTGCTCCCGCCCGCCTTGGCCGTTGCCCTGGCCTGTGAGCGTTCCGTAGCCGCCGCGGGTGGAACCTGGGAGGCCCAGGAGGAGCGCGAGGTTGATCGCGGCGGTTACGGTGTCGGTGCCGTCGGCGTGCTGTTCGACGCCGCGTCCCGTGAGGATGTAGCACGAGCCGGTCCGGGCGGAGGACGCGAGGCGGTGAGCGGTCGCGCGGACGGCCTCCGCGGGCACGCCTGTCACCGCCTGGACCCGCTCGGGCCACCACGGCGCGACAGACCGGACGACGGCTTCGATCCCGTGGGTCCTCTCCGCGACGTAGGGCGAGTCCAGCAGCCCGTCGTTCACGACGACATGCGCCAGGCCCAGAAGCAGCACGAGGTCCGTGTGCGGCGCGGGCGCGAGGTGAGTGCCCGCGCCGTCGTCGGTCAGTCCGGCTGTGGCCGAGTGGCGCGGGTCGACGACGACGAGCCCGCCCGCCGCGCGCGCCCCCTCAAGGTGCCGGACGAATGGCGGCATGGTGTCGGCGACGTTGGAGCCGAGCAGGAGGATCGTGTCGGCGTCGTCAAGGTCGGCAAGCCGGAACGGGAGGCCCCGGTCGATGCCGAACGCGCGGTTCGCGGCAGCCGCCGCTGAGGACATGCAGAACCGGCCGTTGTAGTCGATGCGCGAGGTGCCGAGCGCGACCCGGGCGAACTTGCCCAGCAGGTACGCCTTCTCGTTGGTCAGGCCGCCGCCGCCGAAGACGCCGACCGCGTCCGGCCCGTGCACCGACTGGGCCCGGCGGATCTCGGCCGCAACCCGGCCGAGCGCCTCGTCCCAGCCCACGGGCCGGAGCACCCCCTGCTCGTCCCTGACGAGGGGCTCCACGAGCCGCTCGGGATGCCTCAGGAGCTCCGCCGAGGTCCAGCCCTTGCGGCACAGCGCTCCCCGGTTCGCAGGGAAGTCCCGGCCAGTCACCTCGAGGGGTGTCGCGCCTTCAGGCGCGGGCGTCAGGCTCAGTCCACACTGGAGCGCACAGTACGGGCAGTGGGTCGCCGTCGACGCCGGCTGGGCCGCGGGGTGGGGGAGACGATCCGCCGGAGCCGCCACGTCAGGCCCCCGCCCCGGCCACGGCGCTCCCGCGGCGCAGGTAGCAGGCCCACGAGACGATCAGCATGAGCGCGTATGCGCCGACGAAGCCGAAGAAGGCGGGCACATACGAGCCCGTCCCGCTGCTCGAGGCGCCGAGGAGCTGCGGGATCGCGAAGCCGCCGTACGCTCCGATCGCCGAGACCAGCCCCAGGGCGGCCGAGGACAGGCGGGCGGTCTGCGACTGCGCGGCTCCGGACCTGGCGGCCCGGCTCGCTCGGGCGAAGATCACGGGGATCATGCGGTAGGTCGAGCCGTTGCCGATGCCGCTCGCGGCGAACAGCACGAGGAAGAGGCCGAGGAACAGCCAGAAGCTCTTGAGCGGGAGCGTTGCGATGAGTGCGAGGGTCGCCGTGGCCATGACCGCGAACGACGCGACCGTGATGGGTGCGCCGCCGAACCGGTCGGCAAGCCTGCCGCCGTATGGCCGCGCGAGCGAGCCCACGAGCGGTCCCAGGAACGCGAGCGAAAGCGCGGCTGGCCCGACGGTGAAGGTCGAGTAGGGCGGGAACATGTCGTGGATGAGCTTGGGGAACACTCCGCCGAAGCCGATGAACGAACCGAACGTGCCGATGTAGAGGAAGGCGACGACCCAGAGGTGCGGCTCCTTGAGGGCCGCGAGCGAACCGGCGAGGTCGCCCTTCGCGTTCGTGAGGTTGTTCATCCTCCGAGAGGCAGCGAAGGCGGCGACGAGGATGAGCGGGACCCACATTAGGCCTGCTATCGCGAGCGTCCCGCCGGCTCCCGGAGCACCCACGCCTCCGGTCACGACGACGGCGGTGAGGCTCACCGCGATCGGCACGGCGAGCTGTGAGACCGCGGCGCCGAGATTGCCGCCCGCTGCGTTGAGGCCCAACGCCCAGCCCTTCTCCTTCGCGGGGTAGAAGAACGTGATGTTGGCCATGGAGCTCGCGAAGTTCCCGCCGCCGAACCCCGAGAGGCCCGCGACGAAGAGCATGAGCCAGAAAGGGGTCGACGGGTTCGCGACGCAGGCCGCGAGGCCGAGGGTGGGGATCAGGAGGAGGAGCGCAGAGACGATGGTCCAGTTGCGTCCCCCGAAGCGGGAGACGGCGAACGTGTACGGGATCCGCAGCGTGGCGCCCACGAGGCTCGGCATCGAGATGAGCCAGAACGTCTGGGCCGTGTCGAACTTGAAGCCGGCGGCGGGGAGCGAGACGACGACGATCGACCACAGCTGCCACACCGCGAAGCCGAGGAACTCCGCGAAGATCGACCAGGAGAGATTGCGTCGGGCGATGGCGCGTCCCTCTCGCTCCCACTGGCCCGCGTCTTCCGGGTTCCAATGCTCGATCCAGCGGCCTGCCCGGAAGTCCAGGCTCAACGGCCGGACGGTTGGCGCAGTCTGGGGTTCGGTGCTCATCTGGCCCTCCTTGAAGCGGGAACGGGGTCTGAAGCCCGGGGTCTGGTTCCCACGCTAGGAAGGGTGCGTTTCCGCGAGGGTCGCGAGCTGTAAACGGTCGGTGACATCGACCTCTCAGCCCGCGCGCGGCCTCGGTGAGCCGTAAACCCCCTGTTCGTCCGTCTCATTATCTGGACCGACTGTCCGACTATCGGACGCCGTTCATAGGATCAGGCGTACTGAGATTTCGGACCCGGTTTTCAGCAGGGGTCCAGCATTCTGTGAAAGGCGCAGGGCACCATGGCTACACGAGCGGTCGCCGAAACAGCGAAACCGCAGGGCACAGGGAAGAACAGCCGCGGGCGGGTGATCTTCTCGAGCGTCATCGGCACGACAATCGAGTTCTTCGACTTCTACGCGTACGCCACAGCGTCGGTCCTCGTCTTCCCGAAGCTCTTCTTCCCGAGCGCGACCGACATCAACGCGATCCTGAGCTCGTTCGCCATCTTCGGCGTCGCGTTCGTGGCGCGCCCGGTCGGCTCGATCGTCTTCGGCCACTTCGGCGACAGGCTCGGCCGCAAGGGGACGCTCGTCGCATCCCTCCTCACCATGGGCCTGGCCACCTTCTTCATCGGCGTCCTCCCGCCGGCCACGACGCCCGGGTGGACCGTCCTCGCCCCGCTGCTCCTCGTCGTCCTCCGCTTCCTCCAGGGCCTCGCGCTCGGGGGCGAGTGGTCCGGAGCCGCGCTGCTCGCGACCGAGAACGCGCCCGCGAACAAGCGGGCGGTCTGGGGCACGTTCCCACAGCTAGGGGCCCCGATCGGCTTCATCATCGCCAACACCATGTACGTCGTCATGAACAGCTTCCTCACGGCGAAGCAGTTCGAGGACTTCGGGTGGCGCATCCCGTTCCTGTTCAGCATCGTGATGGTCGCGATCGGCCTCTACGTTCGGCTCAAGCTCGTCGAGAGCACGTCCTTCCAGAAGGTCCTCGAGGAGGACAAGGTCGTCAAGGTCCCGCTCGCGGCGACGTTCAGGCACCACTGGCGGGCCGTCATAGCGGGAACGTTCATCATGCTCGCGACGTATGTGCTCTTCTACCTCACGACGAGCTTCACGCTCACCTACGCGACCGCGACCAACAAGGTCGAGGTGGCCCGAGCGGCCGCCCAGAAGGCGGGCAAGGCCTTCGATCCGTCGACCTTCGTGCCCGGCCTCGGCATCGATCGCGGGCTGTTCCTCTGGATGCTCATCGTCGGCGTCGTGTTCTTCGGCGTGTTCACCGTGGTCTCCGGGCCTCTGGCGGAGAAGTACGGGCGCAGGAGGTTCCTCATCTGGGTGACCTTCGGCATCCTCGCCTTCGGCTTCCTGTGGGGCCTCATGTTCGGCCCCGGCACCGGGGCGGCGATGGTCGGCCTCATCGTCGGCTTCACGCTCATGGGCGCCACGTTCGGCCCGATGGCCGCGATCCTGCCGGAGCTGTTCCCCGCGAACGTCCGCTACACCGGATCGGCGATCGCGTACAACCTGTCCTCCGTGATCGGCGCCGCACCGGCCTCGTTCATCGCCATCGCGCTCTGGCAGGCCGGGAAGGGCAGCACCGTTCTCGTGGGCGTGTACCTCGCCGTCGCGGCGGTGCTCACCCTCGTGGCCCTGTTCCTGACCCGTGAGACCAAGGACCGCGAGTTCGAGGACAACATCTCGGCCTGAGCCCAGCCAACAAGTACGGGACCCCCCAACGGCTTCTGCCGTTGCGGGGTCCCGTACTTGTTGGGCCGAGAAGCTTGTTGGGCCGAGAAGCCTTAGCGGGGCCCGGAAGCCCTGGTCAGTCCTCGATCGTCGCGATGACGGAGCCGGCCGTGACGGTCTGGCCCGGCTCGGCGGTGAGGCCGTGCACCGTTCCCGAGCGGTGCGCCGTGAGGGGCTGCTCCATCTTCATTGCCTCGAGGACGACGACGAGGTCGCCCTCCTCGACCTGCTCGCCGTTCGCGACGGCAACCTTCACGATCGTTCCCTGCATGGGCGCCGTGAGGGCATCGCCGCTCGCGACCGCCGCGGCGCCGCCCCCTCGGGACGAGCGGGCCTTCTTGGCCTTCGACCGCCCGGCCTTCGCCACACCGCCCAGGCCAGCGGGGAGCGTCACCTCGAGGCGCTTGCCGCCCACCTCGACGACGACGCTCTGGCGCTCGCCGGCGTCGTCCGCTGCGGCCTCCGGCGTGCCGGACCAGGCCGGGATCTCGTTCTCGAACTCGGTCTCGATCCAGCGCGTGTGCACCCGGAACGGCCCGGACTCCGGCGCGAAGGCGGGGTCGCGGACGACGGCGGCGTGGAACGGGACGACGGTGGGCATGCCCGTGATGACGAGCTCGTCGAGGGCGCGGCGCGCGCGCTCGAGCGCCTGCTGGCGGCTCGCCCCGCTCACGATGAGCTTCGCGAGCATCGAGTCGAAGTTTCCGCTCACGACCTCTCCGGCTTCCATGCCGGAGTCCACGCGGACGCCGGGGCCCGCCGGGTACCTCAGCGTTTCGACGGTGCCGGGCGCGGGCATGAAGTTCCGGCCGGGGTCCTCCCCGTTGATGCGGAACTCGAACGAGTGGCCGCGGATCTCGGGATCGTCGTAGCCGAGTTCCTCGCCGCGTGCGAGGCGGAACTGCTCGCGCACGAGGTCGAGCCCCGTGACCTCTTCGGACACGCAGTGCTCGACCTGGAGCCGGGTGTTGACCTCGAGGAAGCTGATCGTGCCGTCCTGGCCGACGAGGAACTCGCACGTGCCCGCCCCGAGGTAGCCGGCTTCCTTGAGGATGGCCTTCGAGGACTCGTAGAGGCGCTTGGTCTGCTCCTCGCTGAGGAACGGCGCCGGCGCCTCCTCGACGAGCTTCTGGTTGCGGCGCTGGAGGGAGCAGTCGCGGGTCGAGACGATGACGACGTTGCCGTGCACGTCGGCGAGGCACTGCGTCTCGACGTGGCGTGGGGCGTCCAGGAACCGCTCGATGAAGCACTCGCCGCGGCCGAACGCGGCGGTCGCCTCGCGCACCGCGGACTCGTAGAGGTGGGGGATCTCCTCGAGCGTGCGGGCGACCTTGATGCCGCGGCCGCCGCCGCCGTAGGCCGCCTTGATGGCGATGGGGAGTCCGTATTCACGGGCGAAGGCCAGCACCTCGTCGGCGGATTCGACCGGGTCCTTCGTACCCGGAACGAGTGGCGCGCCGACTTTCTCGGCGATGTGCCGCGCACGGACCTTGTCGCCCAGCGCCGCGATGGCCTCGGGGGAGGGGCCGATCCAAGTGAGGCCCGCGTCGATGACGCGGCGGGCGAACTCGGCGTTCTCCGAGAGGAATCCGTAGCCGGGGTGAACCGCATCAGCGCCCGAGGAACGTGCAGCCTCGAGGAGCTTGTCCATCACGAGGTACGATTCCGCAGCCGTCGTCCCGCCCAGCGCGAACGCCTCGTCTGCGAGGCGCACGTGCAGCGCGTCCCGATCCGGGTCCGCGTAGACCGCCACGGACGCGATGCCCTCGTCGCGGGCCGCGCGGATGACGCGCACGGCGATCTCCCCGCGATTCGCGATGAGGACCTTGGTGATGGGGCTGCTTCCAGCTTTGAGGGACAAGGCTTCTCCGTTCTGTGCTCCCGTGAGCCTAGCGCTCCTTTGGTGGAATCGCCCATATTGGTGGCGGTTTCGGCGGGGGAGACGGCGTTCCTTTGTGGGGTCCCTACAAAACGTCTGCCGCCGGGAGTGCGTGGCGTCAGCGGTCGACGACGGCCGGCTCCCAGAGGTCGGTCAGGGCCACGCCCCCGCGGGCCAGGAGCGAACGGAGCGTCGAGACCGAGAGCCCGACGACCGTGTGCGGATCGCCCTCCACGCGGGCGAGGAATGCCCCGCCAAAGCCGTCGATCGTGAACGAGCCTGCGCACTGCAGCGGCTCGCCCGTCGCAACGTACGCGGCGATCTCGTCGTCGGACATCTCGGTGAACTCGACGACGGCCGAGGAGAGCACGCCGTCGTCCGAGAGGATCCCGTCGCGGCAGTCCACGAGCCAATGCCCCGTGTGCAGGACGCCGCTGCGGCCGCTCATCGCCCGCAGCCTCTCGGTGGCGACTTCGGCCGTGTACGGCTTGCCGAGGGCCTCGCCGTCGAACTCGAAGACGGAATCGCAGCCGAGCACGAGCGTGCCGGCCGCCTCCGGGAGGGTCGCCACGGCCTCGGCCTTCGCGCGGGCGAGGAGGAGCGCCGTCTCCCCGGGGGTGGCGTCGGGGTGTGCGGCCGCTACCGCTTCCTCGTCGACGGCCGAGACGATGACACGGTGCGGGATCCCCGCCTCGGCAAGGAGCTTGGTGCGCGCGGGCGACTTGGAGGCAAGGACGAGGGGGGCCAGCGGGCCGGAAGACGACGGAAGGCTGGGCGGCGTGATAGTCACGCCGCCCAGCCTAGTCCCGGCGCCGGGGAGCCGGAGATCCGTCCGGCAGGGTCAGCGGGCGGCGGGCTCCGGCACCTGGGCTGGTGCCGCCGTCGTCCGCTCTAGCTGGGCGCCCTCGATGTCGAGGTCCGGCAGGAGCCGGGAGAGCCAGCGCGGCAGCCACCACGCGCCCCGGCCGATGAGGCGCATGACGGCGGGAACCAGGGTCATGCGGACCACGAACGCGTCGAGCAGCACGCCCAGTGCGAGGGCGAAGCCGAGGGGCCTGATCATCGTGACGTGGCTGAAGATGAAGCCCGCGAACACGCTCACCATGATGACCGCGGCGGCGGTCACGACGCGGGCCGCGTGGCGGAAGCCCGTCCGCACGGCGAGGTGCGCCTCCTGCCCGTGCACGAACGCCTCTCGGATCCCCGAGGTGATGAACACCTGGTAGTCCATGGCGAGGCCGAACAGGATTCCGATGAGCAGGATCGGCAGGAAGCTCAGCACTGCCCCCGGATGCGTGACGTCGAACACCGGACCGAGCCAGCCCCACTGGTAGACGGCGACGACCGCTCCGAACGCCGCGCCGAGCGAGAGGAGGAAGCCTCCGGTCGCGAGCAGCGGGACGAGGAGCGAACGGAACACGAGGAGCAGGAGGACGAGGGAGAGCCCGACGACGATCGCGAGGTACGGCGGGAGGGCGTCCGCGAGCTTCGAGGAGACGTCGACGTTCGCGGCTGTCTGGCCGGTCAGCCCGATCGTGACCCCCGTCTGCGCCTTGATCTGTGCGCCCTTGGCCCGCAGGTCGTTGACCACCTGGACGGTGCTGGCGCTTGCTGGGCCGTCCGAGGGGATGACCTGGAAGACGGCCGTCTGTCGGTTGTCGCTGAGGGCGACCGGCACGGCGGCGGTCACGTTCGTGACAGACCGGAGCTGGTCGGCGACGTCGTACTCCTTGGTCTTCGCGGCGGTCGCGTCGAGGCCCGACGGCAGCTCTCCGACCACGATGATCGGGCCCGTCATGCCCTGGCCGAAGTACTTGCCCGTCGCGTCGTACGCCTTGTAGGCGCTCGAGTCGACGGGCTCGGAGCCGCCGTCCGGCAGTGCGAGGCGGAGCTGGGCCGCGGGGAGTGCAAGGGCGCCGAGGACCACGACCGATGCGACGAGGGCGATCCAGGGGTGCCGCGTGACCCAGCCGCCCCAGCCGCGCTCGGACTTCGCGACGTCCTCGCGCGCCTCTGCCCCGTCTCGCTCATCTGTGGTTCCGAAGCGTGCGTTCTGCGCTTCGGCCTTCGCCCAGCGGCGCTTCGAGATGATGCGTCGGCCTGCGAAGCCGAGCACGGCCGGGAGGAGCGTCACGGCGACGAGGACCGAAACCGCGACCGTCGCGGCAGCGGCGATGCCCATGACGCCCAGGAACGGGAGCCCGGGGACCACGAGGGCTGCGAGGGCGATGATGACGGTGATGCCCGCGAACATGACCGCGTTGCCCGAGGTGCCGATCGCGAGCCCGACCGACTCCCGCGGAGTCATGCCCCGCAGGAGCTGCGTCCGGTGCCGGTTCACGATGAAGAGCGAGTAGTCGATTCCGACCGCGAGGCCGAGCATGAGTCCGAGCATCGGGGTCGTCGAGCTCATCTGCACCACGCCAGTGAGGGCGAAGGTGCCGCCCACGCCGACGCCGACGCCGATGAGCGCCATGAGCAGCGGCAGGCCCGCGGCGACGAAGGTACCGAGCATGACGAGCAGGACGACCGCGGCGATGACGACGCCGGTGGCCTCCGATGTGCCGAAGAGCTGCGAGATGTCCTGCGTGAGCTCCTTGCTCGCGTAGGAATTGACACCCGGGACCTGGGCCGCGAGCTTCTGGACGTTCTGGCGGAGGTCTGAGGGGAGCGCGTCGGTCGACTTGGTGAACTGGATCGTCGCGATCGCGGCCTTGCCGTCAGTCGAGACGAAGCGCAGGCCCTGCGAAGCCTGTGCCTGCCGCTGGCCGAGCGCAAGGCTGGCCTTGGCCTGAGCGAGCTGAGCGGCGCCGGAGTCGAGCTTCGCCTGGGCGCTCGCCGTCGCACTCGTGATCGCGGCCTGCGGCATGCCGCTTGCGGCGAGCTGCTGCCGCTCGGCGTCCAGCTGCTGCTGGCCGGCGGTCAGCTGGGCCTCGTTGGCGGTGAGCTGCTTCTGGGCGTCCGCGAGCTGCGCTGCGGTGCCGTCGAGCTGGGCCTGGGTGGCGAACGGGTCGGTGACGTTCTGGACGCCGTCGAGCCCCTTGACCTTCTTCAGGGCGTCGCTGATGCCCTGCTTCTGGTCCGCCGTGAACGCGGCGTTCGGGGACTCGAAGACGATCGTTGCGCTGCCGCCCGCCGAGGACGGCAGATCGCTCTGCAGCTTGTCGAGCATGCGCTGGGTCTCGGTGCCGGGGATCTGGAACGAGTTGCTCAGCGCGCCGTGGAACGCGGCCGCCGAGCCGCCCACAGCGAGCAGGATGACGAACCAGAGGGAGACGACGAGCCAGCGGCGGTCGTAGGCGAACCGGCCGAGGCGATAGAGGAGAGTAGCCATGATGCCTTCTACTGGTGGGCAGGTGGGAGAGGTGAGGCTGAAGCAGGCGGAGGGACGCGGCTCGGAGGGCCTAAGGCGCAGCGAAGCCGGACTTGAGGTGCGCGAAAGCGGCCACGAGGAGCTCGCTCAGGCGGTCGAGGGACGACGGCGCGAGGTCACCCCGGCGTTCGGCGAGCCAGACTTCGAGGGCTGCCTTGCCGCAGGACATGACGGAGCCGGCGAGGGCGTGGACGTAGACCTCGTCGAGCGACTCGCCCTCGCGCTCCCGGATGGCAGCCACGATCTTGTCGCGGCACTCGTCGAAGGCCTGCAGCTGGTACCGCGTGGCGGGATCGTTTCCGTGCGAGACGAGGAACGACTGGGCCATCGGCTCGATGAACTCGTTGTCGGCGAGCGCGAGGAGGATCTGGATGACCGATTCGAGGAGTGGCTCGCCCTTGGGGCGGTCACGGAACCGTTCGAGGGCGGTGTCGAGGAAGACGAACGTCGGGGCTGTGATCGCTTCTTCGGCGCTCGAGAAGTAGTTGAAGAAGGTGCGGCGGGAGACGCCGGCGGCGTCGGAAATGTCCTCGACCGTGAAGCCGCCGAGTCCGCGCTCACGCGCGAGCCGCATGGCGGCGACCACGATCGACTGCCTCGTCGCGGCCTTGTTGAGCTCGCGGCGGGACGGGGTCTCGGTCGATGTCACATCACTACACTAAGTGCAAGTCTGCACTCCGTGCAAGTCTATGGGAGAGCTCGTCTTCCCCGCCCGGACGACAGAAGGACGCAGGGCCGCACCAAGGAGTGGTGCGGCCCTGCGGCCCGGCTGGGGGTCAGTTGTCAGCGCGCGGCGACGAGCCCGGCATCGTCTGCCGTGGTCCCTGGATTGGCGCTGGAGACGCCTTCTGCGGCGTCGTCAGTGAAGGCCGTCCGGGTGCGCTGGGCGTTGTAGAGGCCGAGGTCCAGGATGCCCTGGCGCTTCGCGACGATAGTCGGCACGAGGGCCTGGCCCGCGACGTTCACACCGGTGCGCCCCATGTCGAGGATCGGGTCGATGGCGAGCAGGAGGCCGACGCCGGCGAGCGGCAGGCCGAGCGTCGAGAGGGTCAGGGTGAGCATGACGACGGCGCCCGTGGTCCCCGCGGTCGCGGCGGAGCCGAGTACTGAGACGATCACGATGAGCAGGTACTGGCTGAAGTCGAGATGCAGGCCGAAGAACTGCGCCACGAAGATCGACGCGACGGCGGGGTAGACCGCGGCGCAGCCATCCATCTTGGTCGTCGCCCCGAGCGGCACGGCAAATGACGCGTAGCCCTGCGGGACGCCGAGGTTGCGCTCGGCTACGCGCTGCGTGAGCGGCAGTGTGCCGATCGACGAGCGCGAGACGAACCCGAGCTGCACCGCGGGCCACACGCCGGAGAAGTACTGCTTGATGGACAGGCCATGGCTCTTGACGAGGATCGGGTAGAACACGAACAGCACGAGCACGAGGCCTACGTAGATCGCGAGGACGAACTTTCCGAGCGCGCCGATGGCGTCCCAGCCATAGGAGGCCACCGCGTTGCCGATGAGGCCGATGGTGCCCAGCGGCGCGATGCGGATGATCCACCAGAGGACCTTCTGGATGATCTCCAGGGCCGAGCGGGTGAACGAGAGGAACGGGTCGGCCTTCGCGCCGAGCTTGAGCACGGCGATGCCGACGGCGATCGCTATGACGAGGATCTGCAGGACGTTGAAGCTCACGTTCGTGGTGACGGCGCCGCCGTCGGCCGCCGTCGAGCTCGCGGTGAGTCCCAGGAAGTTGTGCGGGAACAGGCCCGTGAGGAAGGCCCACCAGTCGCCGGTCTTGCCGGAGTACTTCGCCTGCTGCGTGATGCCCGTGTTCGCGCCCGGCTGGAAGAACACCCCGAGGCCGATGCCGATCATCACCGAGACGAAGGCCGTGATCGCGAACCACAGCAGGGTGTTCCACGCGAGTTTCGCGGCGTTCGAAACCTGCCTCAGGTTCGCGATCGAGCTGACGACCGCGGTGAAGATGAGGGGGACGACGGCCGTCTGAAGCAGCGCGACGTAGCTGCTTCCCATGGTCGAGAGGGTCGCGCCGAGCCCGTTGGGCTTCGCGGACGTGCTGCCGGTGAACTTGGCGACGAGGCCGAGGATGACGCCGACGACGAGGGCAGCGATGATCTGCGTCCCGAACGAGGTCGCCCACGCCGGCAGGCGGCGGGTGCGGGTGCTGGTTGTTGTGCTCACCCATGCACTCTAGGACCAGCGCTTCTAGCACATCCAATCTCTGTTGAGAAATATGAAGCGCGGAACTGGGGCTGATTTCCGCAGATTCCCCGGAAATCAGCCCCGGACGGGAGGATTGTTACGCTATTCCTTCCGCGGCTGTGAAGTATCTCTCACGAAAGCAGCGCCCTCCGGAGGGTGTCGAGGCCCACGGAGCCGAGGTTGAGCGCACGAGTATGGAACTCCTTGAGGACGAATTCGCTCCCCTCGGACCGAGCCCTCTCAGCGAGGTCCGCTCGGATCTGCTCCCAGAGCCGCTGTCCGACCTTGTACGAGGGAGCCTGGCCCGGCCATCCGAGATACCGGTTGTACTCGAAGTCGAGCTGGCCCTCCGAGATCGCGAGGTTCTTCCGCAGGAACTCGTAGCCCTTCTCCGGCGTCCACGTGCCGGACCCCCAGCGTTCCGGAACTTCGAGCTCGAGGTGCACTCCGATGTCGAAGACGACGCGCGCGGCCCGCATCCGCTGGGCGTCGAGCATCCCCATCCGGTCGCCGGGATCGGAGAGGTATCCCAGCTCGTCCATGAGCCGCTCGGCATAGAGGGCCCAGCCCTCGCCGTGGCCGGAGACCCAGCACACGAGGCGGCGCCAGCGGTTGAGCAGTTCGCGGCGGAAGACGGCCGTGGCGCATTGGAGGTGGTGGCCGGGGACGCCCTCGTGGTACACGGTGGTCGTCTCCGACCAGGTGGTGAACGAGTCCTCTCCTTCGGGAACGGACCACCACATGCGCCCGGGGCGGGAGAAGTCGTCGGAGGGCGCTGTGTAGTAGATCCCGCCGTCGTGGGTCGGGGCGATCATGCACTCGAGTTTGCGCATGGGCTCGGCGATCTCGAAGTGGGTGCCCGCGAGGTCCGCGACGGCCCGGTCGGCGAGCCCCTGCATCCATGCCCGCAGTTCGTCGGTCCCCTTGAGCTGGCGTGCGGGATCTGCGTTGAGCGCCTTCTTGGCCTCCTCGATCGTCGCGCCCGGCGTGATCTGCCCGGCCACGGCCTCCTGCTCGGCGATGATCCGATCCAGCTCGGCCACGCCCCACGCGTAGGTCTCCTCGAGGTCCACGGCGGCGCCGAGGAAGCGGCGCGAGGCGCGCGCGTACCGTTCACGGCCCACGGCGTCCTTCTCGGGCGCCTGGGGAAGCAGCTCGTTCTCGAGGAAGTCCGCGAGCCTGCGGTATGCGGCTGCGGCGGCGCGGCAGCCTTCGGCCAGCGAGGCCGCGATCTCGACCGGGAGGCCCGTACCGTCGTCGAGCTTCGCGTTCTGGGCAAGCTGTGCGAAGAACCCAGTGCCGTCGGCGCCGTACTGGCGGGCCTGTCCGACCACGACCCGCACCTGACGCGCGGCGGCGACCCTGCCCTCGGCCGCGGCCGCGCGGAGGGACGCGACATACCCGTCGACCGCAGCCGGCACGTTGGCGGCCCGGCCCGCGATGTGGCTCCAGTGCTCAGCGGTGTCCGTCGGCATGAGGTCGAACACTGCGCGAATGTGCTGGGCAGGCGAGTCGATGTTGTTGAGGTCGGCGAGTGTCCAGCCGCTCTCGCCCTCCTCGACATCGAGGCCGAGGCGCTCGCGCATCGCGTCGAGGGTGACCTCGTCGACCTCGTCGGTGGGCTCGAGCGTTCCGAGAAGCGTGAGGGTCTCTCGGAAGACTGCCAGGCGGGCTTCGTGCCCGGCTGGGGAGTAGTCGGGGTACTCCGTCTCGTGGCCGCCGAACCCCAGCTCTGTCGCGAGCGACGGGTTGAGCTCGAGGTACCGGTCGGTGAACGTCTCGGCCGCTGCGTCGACGATCGAGGGTGCTCGCTGCGGGATCTCGGCTGAAGTGTGGGAGGTGTTCTGAGTCACGTCCCCGAGCCTAACCCCGGGCGCGGGCATCTGAAAGAACCCGTGCACACTTCGCCGTTGAGCTAGAAGCGGCCCCGCCGCTGGTTCATCATGTGCCGAGGCCGGAGGGTCGCCCGACGGATGCGCTCGCGACGCGTGAGCGCCGTCTGGCCCTCCGCCGCCTCTTCGGTCCCCCCAGAGGCGACGGCGGCGAGCACCGCCGTGACGGCGGCAAGCTCCTCGGGCGTCGGGTTGCCCGAGGTCACCGAGAAGAACGGCGAGGAGACGACGGCGGGTTCGTTGCCGTCGTCGTCCATCCCGGCAGCGGCGGCGCGTTCCGTCGTCACAGCGGGATGTTCCCGTGCTTCTTGGCGGGCATCGACGCGTGCTTGTCGCGGAGCGCACGCAGTCCGCGGAGCAGCTGGACCCGGGTCTCGGACGGGGCGATGACGGCGTCGATGTACCCGAGCTCGGCGGCCTGATACGGGTTGAGGAGTTCCTCCTCGTAATGGCGGACGAGCTCGGCGCGCTTCTCCTCGACATCGCCCGCTGTTGCGCCCGGCTGCTCCGCAACCGCGGCGAGATCGCGCCGATAGAGGATGTTGACCGCGCCCTGGGCGCCCATGACCCCGATCTGCGCCGTCGGCCACGCAAGGTTGAGGTCCGCGCCGAGCTTCTTCGAGCCCATCACGATGTACGCCCCGCCATACGCCTTCCGGCAGATGACGGTGAGCTTCGGGACCGTGGCCTCGGCGTAGGCGTAGAGGAGCTTGGCGCCCCTGCGGATGATCCCCTGGAACTCCTGGTCCTTGCCCGGGAGGAAGCCCGGGACGTCGACGAGGGTGATGATCGGGATGTTGAACGCATCGCAGTGGCGGACGAAGCGGGCGGCCTTCTCGGAAGCGGCGATGTCGAGCGTGCCGGCGAACTGGATCGGCTGGTTCGCCACGATGCCGACCGTGTGCCCCTCCATCCGGCCGTAGCCGATGATCACGTTCGGGGCGTAGAGCGCCTGCATCTCGAGGAATGCGCCCTCGTCGAGGATGCCCTCGATGACCGCGCGCATGTCGTAGCCGTGCGTCGGCGAGTCCGGCACAAGCGCGTCCAGGGCGAGATCGTCCTCGGTTTCCTCGAGCTCCTGGTCCGAATCCAGGACCGGCGCCTCGACGAGGTTGTTGGACGGGAGGTAGTCGAGGAGCTCGCGGACGAACTCGATGGCGTCCTTCTCGTCGGCCGCGAGGTAGGTCGCGGTGCCGGTCGTCGCGTTGTGCTGGCGGGCGCCCCCGAGCGTCTCCATGTCCACGGACTCGCCCGTGACGGTCTTGATGACGTCCGGCCCGGTGATGAACATGTGGCTCGTCTTGTCGACCATGACGACGTAGTCGGTCAGCGCTGGGGAGTAGGCGGCCCCTCCCGCGCACGGGCCCATGATGAGCGAGATCTGCGGTACGACGCCGGAGGCGGCCACGTTGTTGCGGAAGATGTCCGCGAACATCGCGAGCGACGCGACGCCCTCCTGGATCCGGGCACCGCCGCCGTCGTTGATGCCGACCACGGGGCAGCCGTTGCGGAGCGCGAATTCCTGGACCTTGACGATCTTCTCCCCGTTGACCTGGCTCAGCGAGCCGCCGTACACCGAGAAGTCCTGGCTGTAGACGGCCACGAGCCGCCCGTCGACCGTGCCGTACCCCGAGACGACGCCGTCCCCGAGCGGCTTCTTCTTGGCCATCCCGAACGCAGTGGAGCGGTGCACGGCCAGCGCGTCGAACTCGACGAACGAATCCTCGTCGAGCAGGAGGTCGATCCGCTCGCGCGCCGTGTTCTTGCCCCGCGCGTGCTGCTTCTCGACCGCCTCGGGACCGGACGGGAGGAGCGAAGCAGCGCGCCGCTCGCGGAAGTCCGCGATCTTGCCGGCGGTCGTGGTCAAATCGTGGGTCACGCGGGCTCCAGGTCTCGGTCGAAGTCGGGTCGGTCTCTGTCGATCTCGGATGTAGGTTCCGCACAATCTGCGGAGCTGCTACCACAGTCTAGTAAGGCTTCCATGGCTGCCGGGTGTAGGAACCCTACAATTTCTGCTCCCCTTCGGGCGTGCGACGACGCTGGGTCCGGGGCCCTCGGCCCACCTCTTGTTACTGGTGAGTAACATTGCCTAGACTGTCGCCATGACCACGAACACAGCTGAGGGCGGCGAGCCCGCGCCGCGCCGCGGGCTCGCCGGCCGAACCCTGATCATGAGCGGCGGAAGCCGGGGGATCGGCCTGGCCATCGCGAAGCGGGCGGCCGCCGACGGCGCGAACATCGTCCTGCTCGCGAAGACGGGCGAGCCCCACCCGAAGCTCCCCGGCACCGTCTTCGACGCCGCCGAGCAGATCGAGGCCTCGGGCGGACGCGCCCTTCCCGTCGTGGGCGACGTGCGCCGCGACGAGGACGTCGCCCGGGCCGTCGCACAGGCCCTCGAGGCGTTCGGCGGCATCGACGCCGTGGTCAACAACGCGTCCGCCATCGACCTCTCGCGCACGGACGAGATCGACATGAAGCGCTACGACCTCATGCAGGACGTCAACGCCCGGGGAACCTTCCTCCTCTCCAAGCTCGCCCTCCCCGCGCTCCGCGAGGCAGCCCGCCGCGGCGTCCCTGCCCACATCCTGACCCTGTCCCCGCCCCTCAACCTCGACCCCAAGTGGGCGGGCGCCCACCTCGCCTACACGATGGCCAAGTACGCGATGAGCCTCGTGACCCTGGGCCTGGCCGAGGAGCTCAAGGACGAGGGCATCGCCGCCAACTCCCTGTGGCCCCAGACGCTCATCGACACGGCCGCGATCCGGAACCTGCCCGGCGGGGCCGCGATGGCCCACGCCTCCCGGAGCCCCGAGATTGTGGCCCACGCAGCCCACGCCATCCTCACGAGCGACCCCCGGACCACGACCGGCCGCTTCTTCACGGACGAGGAAGCGCTCCGAAGCGTGGGCATCACTGACTTCTCCCGATACAGCCCCGGAGCTCCCGAGGGTGCGCTCGAGCGCGACATCTTCCTCTGACGTGGGGTTTCGCCCAGCGCCCTGATCCCACCCGTCGCTAGGATTCCCGTATGGATCAGGACACCCCAGCGGAGGCAGAAGCACGCGGACCGCTCGACCGGGAACGTCTCGGCGCGGAGCTCGCGGACAGGGCAGGGCTCTCGCGGATCGAGGTCGTCGACGAGATCGACTCGACCAACACCGAGCTCAGCCGCCTGGCTGCCGCCGAGCCCGACTCGTGGGGCGATCTCGCCGTCCTCGTCGCCGAGAAGCAGACCAGCGGACACGGTCGGCTGCACCGGCCGTGGGCGTCCCCTGCGGGCTCATCCCTCGCTGTCTCGATCCTGCTGCGCCCCCACAACGCCTCGGGCCGACCCCTGCCGACGCTGGGCTATTCGTGGTTCTCGCCCCTCGCCGCCCTCGCGCTCCGCGAGGCGCTCGCCCAGGTCGCCGGCATCGAGTCCGCCCTCAAGTGGCCCAACGACGTCGTCGTCGACGGCCTCAAGATCTCGGGGATCCTCGCCCACCTCGCCCCGGGAGCGCACGGCGAGCCGCCCGCCGTCGTCCTCGGGACCGGCGTCAACGTCTCCCTGAGCGAGGACGAGCTTCCGGTGCCTACCGCTACCTCGGCGAGCCTCGCTGCCGGGCGCCCGGTGGACCGGACCGAGCTCCTCGTGCGCTACCTCGAGGACTTCAGCCGCCGATACCGCGCCTTCTGCGCCGTGGACGGAAACGCAGACGCCCCGCTGGAGGGCGGTCGCAGCCTGCTCTCGCGAGTCCAGGACGCGACCATCACCCTGGGCCGCAGGGTGCGCGTCGAGCTTCCGGGCGGCCGCCGGCTCGAGGGCCGCGCGACCGGCCTCGACCGGCACGGTGCGCTTCAGGTGGTCGAGGACGGCGGAGAGCGGCACGCGGTGTCCGCGGGCGACGTCGTCCATCTCCGCCCGGCCGACGGCGGCTATGCGTAGACTGCTCACCCCCGGGGAGCAGGTGATCGTCGACACGCGGCGACACGCATCGCTCCTCGTGATGCCCGCCGTCGTCACGGTGCTCGTCTGCGGCGCGGCAGCGTTCGCGGCAGGATGGCTCACGAGGGGCCGTCTCGAGGCCGTCCTTCCCTGGGTCCCGGCGGGATCCGGGCCTTGGCTGGCTCTGGTGCCCGCCCTGCTCGGCGCCTGGCTGATGGTGGCCTACCCCCTGCGCCGCCTCGTGGCGTGGACCGCGCTCAGCTACACCCTGACCAGCCGCCGCGTACTGCGCAGGCAGCGGGGATTCCGGCGGAGCGACCGTGAGCTGCCGCTCGCGATGGTCCGTGACGTCGCCGTTCATCAGACGATCCTGCAGTCGCTCGTGCACTCGGGTTCGATAACCTTGACGACAGGGCAAGCCGCGAGCCTACGGCTCGACGATGTGCCCGAGGTGCGCAGCTTCCGGCAACTCGTCCTGGACGCGATCGACGAGCTGCCGCCGGACACGGGCTTCGCGGACGACGGCGGGCTGCCGCGGCCTGACGGGCCGGCCGCCCGCCTCGACCCGCGGCCGCCCTGGGATCCGAGGGATTACTGATGGAGGGCGAGATGGACCACGAACTGCCCCCTTCCGTGCCCGCCGACGTCGACGACGCTCCGGGCCCGGCTGTGCCCGTCGAAGCCGGGCAGGAGCATCCGGACAATACGGATGCAGCGCCGGGGGATGCCGCGCCGAGCTCCGAGCTCGCGCGGGCCGCCTCGGACTACCGGCGCGCGGCGAAGTCGCTCGAGAACCTCCTGCTCGGCGGCGAACGCACGCTCAAGCGCCGCGAAGTCGCCCAAGGCCTGGGCCTCTCGCTCTTCTCGGCCCGCAAGCTCTGGCGCGCGCTCGGCATGCCGAACTTCACCGACGACGACCTCGCCTTCACGACCGAGGACCTCGAGCACCTCAGGCTCATGCCGGGCCTCGTCCGCGACGGCGTGCTCACCGAGGACGCCGCGCTGTCCGTGACACGCGCGATCGGCCAGATGACCGACCGCATGGTCGTCTGGCAGGTCGAGGCCCTCGTAGAGGACATGGTGGCGACGCAGGGCATCTCCGACGCGGAGGCTCGCGTGCGTCTCGTCGAGGAGCTCCCGAACCTCATCGAGCCGCTCGAGGAGATGCTCGTGTACTCGTGGCGGCGGCAGCTCAGCGCGGGGGTGCAGCGCCTCGCCGTGCGCGCGAAGGAAGGGCTCGAGGCAAGCGAGGAGGGCCGGACCGGACGCGAGGACGACGCGCCGCTGCCGCTTGCGCGCGCCGTCGGCTTCGCGGACCTCGTCTCGTACACGAGCCTCTCGCGGCGGATGAACGAGAAGACGCTCGCCCGGCTTGTGCAGACGTTCGAGAACACGTGCGCCGAGGTCATCTCGGTCGGCGGCGGCAGGCTCGTCAAGACGGTGGGCGACGAAGTCCTGTACATCGCGGAGACGCCGACCGCCGGTGCGGAGATCGCGCTCGCACTCTCGCGCGAGATCGCGGCCGACGAGCGGCTCCCCGAGGGCCGGGTCGCCATGGTGTGGGGGCGCGTGCTGAGCCGGCTCGGCGACATCTATGGTCCCACCGTCAACCTCGCGGCACGCCTCACGGCGATCGCGGCCCCGGGGCAGGTGCTCGTCGACGAGCTCACGGCCGGCGTCCTCGGGAGCGACGCGCGCTTCGTCCTGAGCCCGCTCGCGGCCCAGAACGTGCGAGGATTCGGCGAAGTACGGCCGGTCGCGCTGAGCAGAGGCGAAGGCACGGGTATCGTGCTCGACTGATGGCTCACACAAGGGGGGTACCTATGGCCGGCGGCGAGGAGACTCCCGAACACCCGACGCATCTAGTGTTCGATGTGGGTGCGGCAACAGACCGAGGCGCCATCCGCGAGCTCAACGAGGACTCCTATCTCGCACGCGAACCCGTGTTCGCCGTGGCCGACGGCATGGGCGGGCACGAGGCAGGCGAGGTTGCGAGCGGCCTCTGCATCGAGGCCCTTGCGGACGAGGACATGCTGGTCCCGGGGCAGCCGGTGACGATGCTCGACGTCGTCCTTGCGGTGAGGCGCGCCGACTGGGCGATCCGCGAGGCGACGGGCTCGCGGGCCGGCACGACGCTCGCCGCCGCCTTCTCTGCTCAGGACGACGAGGGCGCCCCTGCCTGGATCGTCGCGAACGTGGGCGATTCTCGGGTCTATGTGACCGACCACGGCGAGTTCGACCAGATCACGGTCGACCACTCGGAGGTGTGGGAGCTCGTGGCCCGCGGGGAGATCACGCGCGAAGAGGCCCGCGTGCACCCTCGGCGCAACGTCGTGACCCGCGCCCTCGGCACGGGGTACGACGCCGACCCGGACCTCTGGCTCCTCCCGGCTTTTCCCGGCCAGCGGCTGCTCGTCTGCTCCGACGGGCTCACGACCGAACTCGAGGACCTCGAGATCGCCTCGATCCTGCGGCGGAACCCGACGTCCCAGGGCGCTGCGGACGCGCTCGTCGCGGCAGCGCTCGAATCCGGGGGGCGTGACAACGTGACGGTCGTCGTCGTCGGCGTCGAAGCCGCCGTTGATGACGCCGCTCCCGTGTCGGAGGGGTAGGGCAAGATAGGACACGTGAGCGCAGAATCCGTGATCCCCGAAGCCACCCCGTCTGCGACCCTTCGCGAAGAGTACGAGTCCCTCGCGGAGGAGGTGCGCCGGCATCGCGCGCTGTACTACAACGAGGACGCTCCGGTCATCTCGGACGCCGAGTACGACGCCCTCTTCAGACGGCTCGAGGAGTTCGAGGCCCTCCATCCCGAGCTCGTGTCGAATGACTCGCCCACCCAGGAGGTCGGCGGTGAGGCAACGGCCGCGTTCGCGCCCGTCACCCACCTGAGCCGGATGTACAGCCTCGAGGACGTCTTCTCGATCGATGAGCTGAACGCCTGGATCGCGCGGGCCGAGGCCAGCATCGAACGCTTCGGGAACCTCCCCCCGGTCCGCTGGCTCACCGAGCTCAAGATCGATGGCCTCGCGATCAACCTCCTCTACCGCCGGGGCGAGCTCGTGCGGGCTGCGACCCGCGGCGACGGCCGGACGGGCGAGGATGTGACCCACAACGTCTACACGATCAAGGACATCCCGCACCGTCTCGCCGGCGAGAACCACCCCGAGGAGGTCGAGATCCGGGGGGAGGTGTACATCCCGACGAAGGCCTTCAACGAGTTCAACGAGGCGCTCATCGCCGACGGGAAGGCGCCCCTCGCCAATCCCCGCAACGCGGCCGCGGGATCACTGCGCCAGAAGGACCCGGCGGAGACGGCGAAGCGCCCACTGAGCATGTTCGTCCACGGGGTGGGGGTGCGCGAGGGGATCCCCGCCAAGAGCCAGTCCGAGACGTACGAGCTGCTCAAGTCGTGGGGCCTGCCGACGAGCCCGTACTACGAGGTGTTCGACAGCTACGAGAAGGTGCTCGAGTTCATCGAGACCTACCGGGAGAAGCGGCACAGCCTCATCCACGAGATCGACGGCATCGTCATCAAGGCGGACGACTTCGCGACCCAGCGGGCGCTTGGGCACACGAGTCGGGTGCCCCGCTGGGCCGTCGCGTTCAAGTACCCGCCGGAGGAAGTCCACACGAAGCTCCTCGACATCGCAGTCAACGTGGGCCGGACGGGCCGCGTGACGCCCTTCGGCATCATGGTGCCCGTCAAGGTCTCTGGCTCCACGGTCGAAATGGCGACCCTGCACAACCAGGACGTCGTGAGGGCGAAGGGGGTCAAGATCGGCGACATCGTGATCCTCCGCAAGGCAGGAGACGTCATCCCGGAGATCGTGGGCCCCGTGCTCGCCCTCCGGGACCAGCAGGATCCCCCCGTGCGCGACTTCGTGATGCCGACCGAGTGCCCGTCGTGCGGGACGCCGCTCGCGCCCGCGCGGGAGGGCGACGTCGACATCCGGTGCCCCAACGCCCGCTCGTGCCCCTCCCAGCTTCGCGAGCGCGTGTTCCACCTCGCCGGGCGCGGCGCGTTCGACATCGAGGCGCTCGGCTGGGAAGCGGCGATCGCGCTGACCCAGCCTTCGGAGCCGGCGGTACCGCCGCTCGAGAACGAGGCCGGGATCTTCGACCTCACGCCCGAGGACCTGCGCCCCGTGAAGATCCGCCGCCAGAAGCGCACGAAGGGCGTCGACTCGGGGGAATGGGAGCTCGTTCCGTACTTCTGGAACAAGACTCAGACCAAGCCGACCGCGAACACCGAGAGGCTCTTCCGCGAACTCGAGAAGGCCAAGACCCAGCCCTTGTGGCGCGTCCTCGTGGCTCTCTCGATTCGCCACGTCGGGCCGACCGCGTCCCGGGCCCTCGCGACGCACTACGGCTCGATAGACGCTCTGCGCGCTGTCCTGGACTCGCCGGACGCGCGCGAGCAGCTGGCCGAGGTCGACGGCGTCGGGCCGATCATCGCGGACGCCGTCATCGAGTGGTTCGCGGAGGACTGGCACCGCGAGATCGTCGATCGGTGGAAGATGGCCGGCGTCCTCATGCGGGACGAGCAGCACGGCTCGACTCCCCGCACTCTCGAAGGCCTGACGGTCGTGGTGACTGGCTCGCTCGAGAACTTCAGCCGGGATGAGGCCAAGGAGGCGATCATCAGCCGAGGCGGGAAATCGGCGGGCTCGGTGTCCAAGAACACGGACTACGTCGTTGCGGGAGAGAATGCGGGGAGCAAGCTCGACAAGGCGGAATCGCTCAGCCTCCCCGTGCTCGACGAGGATCGGTTCCGGATCCTGCTCGAGCAGGGTCCAGCGGGTCTCGGCGACGCACCACCCGCCAGCACGGTTGAGCCTGGCCGCCAGCACGGATGAGGACGAATGATGGAATACACCAAAGATTTCCTGGCCGAGCTCCTGGCGACAGCCCGGCACGCGGCTGCCGCGGGCGCTGGCGTGCTGGCCGGGCGTGACGGCGCGCGGCTGGGCCAGGAGACGAAGAGCTCGGGCAGCGACTGGGTCACAGAGTTCGACCTCGCGGCGGAACGCGCCGTGCGGGCGGTCCTCGCGGACGAGCGTCCGCGCGACATCGTGACGGGCGAGGAACAGGGCACGACGATCGTCGATTCCCCGAGCGGCTTCCGGTGGTCCATCGATCCCCTCGACGGCACCACGAACTTCATCCGCGACATCGTCTACTACGCGACCAGCGTCGCCGTCGCCGATGAAAGCGGGAGGTGGCTGGCCGGCGTCGTCCACGCGCCAGCCCTCAGGAGGGAGTACTGGGCCGTTCGCGGCGGCGGCGCCTTCCGGTTGGACGACGGCGGCGAACCCCGGCCCCTCGACGGGCCCCTCCCCGGGCGGGACTCGGCTGGTTCGGCCCTCCTCGCGACGGGGTTCAGCTACGACCCCGGCGTCCGGGCGGAGCAGGCACGTGCCCTTCCAGCCCTCATGGACGGGTTCGGCGACATGCGGCGCCTCGGCTCGGCGGCCCTCGACCTCTGCCTCGTCGCGGACGGCACCCATGACGCATACGGCGAGCGCGGCCTCAACGAGCACGATTTCGCTGCGGGAGCGCTCATCGCGGAGGAAGCAGGGTGCTGGGTCAGGCGGCCACAGCTCACGAGCCCTCTCGAAGGCGGGCCCACAGACGAGGAGCGGCTCTCCCTCTGGACCTGCGCCGGCGGCATCGAGTTCTCCGGCCGCTTCCCGGTGGAATGAGGGGACACGAATGAGCGGGCTCGTCGTCCGGCCCGCGACCGTGGCCGACCACCCGGAAATCGCCAGGATCACGCTCGATGCCTATCTGGGAGCAGGCTACTTCCGTGACGCGGGGCACCCCTACATGCGGCAGGTGGTCGACGTGGCCTACCGGGCTGCTCGTGGAACCCTGCTGGTCGCCGAACGCGATGGCCGCGTGGTCGGGTCGGTGACGCTCATGTCGCACGGAGATGGATTCGACCAGGTGGCGCGGGAAGGCGAGTTCGAGTTCCGCCTCCTCGTCGTCGACCCGGCCGTCCAGCGCACGGGCGCCGCGACGGCCCTCGTCGCCGAGGTCGAGGCGAGGGCGCGCCGCGCCGGTGCGACGGCGGTTGTGCTCACTACCGGCGCCGACTGGGCCGCCCCGCACGCGCTGTATGCCCGTCTCGGGTATGAGCGGGCGCCCGAGCGGGACTGGCCTATCGAGGGAACCGACATCTGGCTCCCTGTCTACCGCAAGCTCCTCTGACTTGAGGGCCAGCCGCTCGGCGATCCACACGGGCGGAGGCCCCGTCGATTCCCGCGAAGGCCTCAATCGCTCAGCCCGTAGCGGTGCTCCGGCCGTCCCGTCGCCCCGTACCGGAGCTGGATCTCGACCGAACCGTCGTCGGCGAGCGCCGCGAGGTAGCGCTGGGCAGTGGCGCGCGAGACGCCGACGACGCCGGCGACCTCGGCAGCGGAGAGGAGACGCCCGGCCGCGAGTGCTTCGATCACGGCGGACTCGGTGCCCGAGCGCGGTCGGCCCTGCGTGCTCGGTTCCCTGGGGGCCATGAGGGCCCGCCGAGCCCGATCGAGACTGGTCTGGTCGAGGGTCCCCGGCGTTCCGAGGAGACGGCGGTAGCGCGAGTAGCCGCGGAGCACGGTCCCGAGCTCCTCCCCGGCGAAGGGCTTGATGAGGTAGCCGAGGGCGCCGCGGCGCAGAGCGGTCCGGACCGAGTCCGGGTCGGCCGCTGCGGTGAGCATGAACGTGTCGACGTCGAGACTGCGCAAGAGCTCCAGCCCTGGGGTGTCGGGGAGGTAGACGTCGAGCAGCACGAGGTCGGGCCGGAGCGCGTGGACGGCCTGCAGCGCGAGTGCGGCTGTGCCCACCGGGGACAGGGCTGTGAAGCCCGGAGTCGTGTCCACGCGGACTGCGTGGACACGTGCGACGTGGAAGTCGTCGTCCACGATGAGGACTCTGAAGTCGCTCACGGTGTCGTCCTCCCGACTACCCGCGCGCCGAACACTGCTCCTGGTCCGCCCGGTCGCCCGGGCGAAATGACCCAGACGTCCCCACCCCGTCGTCGGGCCAGCTGGCGGGCGAGCGGGAGCCCCAGTCCGTGCCCGCCGGGGTCCTCGAGCCGAAGCTCACTCCCTGCGACGAGCGGGGGAGCGGTGGTGTAGCCCGTCTCGAAGAGGCGTTCGGGAGCGGTCGTCCCGATCCCATCGCCTGAATCCGAGACGACGAGGTGCAGTGCGGAGCGGTCGTCGAGAAGTTCGACCTCGACCCAACGCTCGCCACGGTGGTCGGGGGAACCGATGACGGCGGCCCGGACGGCGTTGTCGACGAGATTGCCGAGGACTGTCGTGACATCCTGCGGAGCGGCGACAGGATGCCGCACAAGAGTCGCATCCCCGAGCCGAAGGACGACACCGCGCTCGGCGGCCTCGATGCCCTTCGCCCCCAGGAACGCCTGAAGGGAGGGATCGCCGAGGAGCTCGGCCTGCTCGAGCGGATAGTCGAGGGGGCCCGAGGCACCCAGCTGCTGCAGGTAGTCACGCGCCTGCGCGGCTTCGCCGATGTCCAGGAGCCCCGCGACGGCGTGGAGCTGGTTGCTGAACTCGTGCCGCTGGGCGCGGAGCGCCTCGCTCAGGGACCCGACGGCGTCGAGCTGTCGGGTCAGCCGCTGCAGCTCCGTCCGGTCGCGGAGAGTGATGACCCATCCGAGCTCTCGGGACCCGTGCACGACGCGGCGGGCACTCGCGACGAGGACGCGCTCGCCGACGACCAGCTCCCGGGCCTGGCCATCGGCGGCGGCGGTGGTCGTGAGGGAGGCCAGGACGTCGGGAACACGCACGGATGCCCACTCGCCGCCGGTGAAGTCCTCGGCGTCGCCGAGCAGGCTCCGAGCCGCACTGTTGACGACGGTCACGCGTCCAGTCCGCGAGATGCCGATGACCCCCTCGTCGATGCCCCGCAGCACGGCCTCCTGGTCCTGCACGAGTATGCCGATGTCCTCCGGCTCGAGGCCAAGGGTCAGGTGGGAGAGGCGGCGGCCGAGGGCGAGCGATGCGAGGGCCCCGGCTGTGAGCGCGAGCGCGGCGCTTCCGCCGATCGCTAGCGCTTCGGCGCCAAGGCCGTCGACGACGCCGGAACGCGCGAAGCCCGTACTGACCTCGCCGACGACGGTTCCTGGGACTTGGCGGGCCCCTTCCGGTGCGAGGACAGGCACTTTGGCGCCGACCGAGGGACCGAGGGTCCCCGTGTTCCGGACTGTCTCCTCGCGTCCGGCGAGGGCGACGTCGGGTGCGGTGCTCACGCGTTCGCCCAGCCGAGCGGGGTCCGGATGCGCAAGGCGGAGGCCCTGCTCGTCCGTCACGACGACGAACAGGGCGCCGGTACGCTGCCTGATCGCCTCGGCAGTCGCCATGATCGGCCCGGCAGCCAGCTCGGCGGCCGGGGGAGTGCCGGCTTCCGCGGCGATGGCCGCCACCTCTCGGCGCAGGTTGGGGTCGGCGGCCACGGCGCGGGCGAGAATGAGCGCGTTCTGCCCGGCCTCGGTCCACAGGCGCTCGTACGCAAGCCAGAGGTGGGCCCCGGCGGCGAGGACGACGGCGAGCAGGACAGCTGCGAGCTGGAGGATCAGGACCCGCGTCGAGAAGCGCAGGGCACGCGGACGCTCCCCGCTCGGGGCGCGCGCCGTCGTCGTGCTCATGAGCCCATGCTAGGCATGCGCAGAATGCGCAGAACCTCGTAAATGCGCACTAGTCACAGCAAGCTGAGGAAACCCTCGTCTGGCCCTGGTCCCTCGCTACGGTCTGAACCGCGCATCACACCGCGGTGATGCCGCTCACAGAGAGGAGCCAGCGATGCTGGTACTGCTCGGCTTCGCCATGATCGTCGTCTTCATGGCGTTGATCATGACCAAGAAGCTCACCCCGGTCCTCGCCCTCATCCTCGTGCCGACGGTCTTCGGCCTGTTCGCCGGCGCGGGGCTGGGCATCGGGGACATGGTCCTCACCTCGATGAAGTCGATGGCGTCGACGGCGGCCCTGCTGATGTTCGCGATCGTCTACTTCGGGCTCATGATCGACGTCGGCCTGTTCGACCCCCTCGTGAAGTTCATCCTCCGCAAGCTCGGCAACGACCCCGCCAAGGTCGTCCTCGGCACCGCGCTGCTCGCGACCGCCGTCTCTCTCGACGGCGACGGCTCCACGACCTTCATCCTCACGACCGCGGCCATGCTGCCGGTCTACCTTCGCCTCGGACTGAGTCCCGTGGTCCTCACGTGCGTCGCAGGGCTGGCCAACGGGACGATGAACATCCTCCCCTGGGGCGGCCCCACCGCCCGCGCCGCGGCGGCCCTGAAGATCGACGTGAACGACGTTTTTGTGCCAATGGTCCCGTCGCTGCTTGTCGGCGTCGTGCTGGTCCTCCTGTTCGCGTGGCAGCTCGGCCTCCGGGAGCGGCGCCGCCTCGCGGCCGAGCGCCCCGAGGTGTGGGGAGCCGGAGGTCTGGGATGGACCGGCACGAGGGACGGCGCGGGCCGGGAACGCACAACGTCCGGAGGCCCGCTCGCGCTCGCGGACGCGCCGTCGCCGGTGACCACGCTCGTGGGCGACGACTCGATGGCGGGCACGGCCCTCGACCCGACCCGTCCTACGCTTCGGCCGAAGCTCTTCTGGTTCAACCTCGGCCTCACGGTCGCCATCATGGTGCTCCTTGTAGCAAACCTGCTCCCGCTGCCCTACGTGTTCATGGTGGGGGCCGCCGTCGCGCTCGTCGTCAACTTCCCGCGGGTCAAGGACCAGGCTGCGCAGCTAGTCGCACACGCACCCTCGGTCGTCGCCGTCGTCTCGATGGTGATCGCGGCGTCGGTGCTCACGGGCGTCCTCACCGGCAAGATCGGTGGCACCACGATCGTGCAGGAGATGTCCTCCTGGCTTGTCTCGATCATCCCGTCCGAGGCGGGCCCGTTCATGGCAGTCATCACCGGCGTCCTCTCGATTCCCATGACGTTCTTCATGAGCAACGACGCGTTCTACTTCGGGGTCCTGCCGATCCTCTCCGAGACGGCCGGGCACTACGGGGTGAGCCCAGCGGAGATGGCCCGTGCCTCCATCACCGGCCAGCCGTTCCACCTGCAGAGCCCGCTCGTCCCAGCGATCCTCCTGCTTGTGTCCCTTGCGAACGTCGAGCTCGGCGACCACCACAAGCTCGTGCTCTGGAGGACCGCAGTGATCACGCTCGTCATGCTGGGGATCGGCGTCCTGATCGGGGTCATCGGCATCGGCTAGGGCCCTCTTCCCCTGGCTGAGCCCCGGGCTTCGGACCTTGCCCCGCGCTTCGGCGCAGGGCAAGGTCCGAAGCTCAGGGCAACGGCATCACTCTCGGGCACCGGCACCACTAGACTGGACGGCGATACCTAACCACCGCACAGGGGAGATCCATGGCTGAGATCACTCGTGACGACGTTGCGCACCTGGCACAGCTGGCGCGCATCGAGATGAGTGCAGACGAACTGGACCGGATGGCGGGCGAGCTCGCCCACATCGTCGATGCAGTCAAGTCGGTGAGCGAGGTTGCGGGCCCGGACATCCCGGCCACGTCGCATCCGATCGCGCTGCGCAACGTCTTCCGCGAGGACTCCGTGGGCCACGTGCTCACGCCGACCGAGGCGCTCTCGGGCGCCCCCGACGCCGCGGACGACCGCTTCAAGGTCCCGGCCATCCTGGACGAGGAGTGAGCACCCGCATGAACGAGCTGATTGCAAGCACGGCCGCTGAGCTGGCCGAGAAGCTGGCGGCCAAGGAGGTCTCCTCCGAGGAGGTCACCCGGGCACACCTCGAGCGGATCGCGGAGGTCGACGGCGGCGAGCGGGGCGTCCACGCGTTCCTGCACGTCAACACCGAGGAGGCCCTCGGCGTCGCCCGCGAGGTCGACTCCCTCCGTGCCGCTGGAGGCGACGACGCCGCGGAACTCCACCCGCTGGCCGGCGTCCCGATCGCCATCAAGGACCTGATCGTCACCGTGGGACAGCCGACCACGGCGGGCTCGCGGATGCTCGAGGGCTGGATGAGCCCCTACGACGCGACGGTCATCAAGAAGATCAGGGCCGCGAAGCTCCCGATCCTCGGCAAGACGAACCTCGACGAGTTCGCGATGGGCTCCTCGACGGAGCACTCTGCCTTCGGGCCGACCCGGAACCCATGGGACCTCGACCGCATCCCGGGCGGTTCGGGCGGCGGTTCGGCAGCCGCCGTCGCCGCCTTCGAGGCACCGCTCGCGCTAGGCACCGATACGGGCGGCTCGATCCGCCAGCCCGGCGCCGTCACCGGCACGGTCGGCGTCAAGCCGACCTACGGGGCCGTCTCCCGCTACGGCGCCATCGCCATGGCGTCGAGCCTCGACCAGATCGGGCCAGTCTCCCGTTCCGTGCTCGACGCCGCGCTCCTCCAGGAGCTCATCGGCGGACACGACCCGTTCGACTCGACGTCGCTCACCGACTCGTTCGACACGCTCGCCGAGGCGGCGAGGAACGGCAGCGTCCAGGGCCTCCGGATCGGCGTCGTCAAGGAGCTCGGCGGGGAGGGCTTCCAGCCGGGCGTCGAGGCGCGGTTCCGCGAGGCGCTCGAACTGCTTCGGGGGGCGGGGGCCGAGGTCGTCGAGGTCTCGTGCCCGAACTTCCAGTACGCCCTCGGGGCGTACTACCTCATCATGCCGTCCGAGGTCTCCTCCAACCTGGCGAAGTTCGACGGCGTGCGGTACGGCCTCCGCGTCCTGCCGAAGGACGGCCCGCTCACGATCGAGCGGGTGATGGGCGCCACGCGCGCCGCCGGGTTCGGAGACGAGGCGAAGCGCCGGATCATCCTCGGCACGTATGCGCTCTCGGCCGGCTATTACGACGCCTACTACGGCTCGGCGCAGAAGGTCCGAACGCTCATCCAGCGCGACTTCGACGCAGCGTTCGCCCAAGCGGATGTGCTCATTTCCCCGACGGCGCCCACGACCGCGTTCCGGCTCGGCGAGAAGCTCGACGACCCGTTGGCCATGTACCTCAACGACGTCGCGACGATCCCCGCGAACCTCGCGGGCGTCCCGGGCCTGTCCCTCCCGGGCGGGCTCGCGGACGAGGACGGGCTTCCTGTGGGCATCCAGCTCCTCGCGCCGGCCCGCGAGGACGCGCGCCTCTACAGGGTGGGCGCTGCGTTGGAGTCCCTGCTCGAGGCGCAGTGGGGCGGCCCGCTGCTGTCCAAGGCGCCTGTTCTCGGGGCCGCGAAGACCGGAGAGGTGAACTGAATGTCGGATCCAACGCTGTCCTTCGACGAGGCCATGGAGCAGTTCGATCCGGTCCTCGGCTTCGAGGTCCACGTCGAGCTCAACACGAAGACCAAGATGTTCTCCTCGGCCCCGAACGCGTTCGGCGACCATCCGAACTCGAACGTCAACGAGGTCGACCTCGGCCTCCCCGGCGTCCTTCCCGTCGTCAACAAGGCCGCAGTCGAGTCCTCCATCAAGATCGGCCTCGCGCTCAATTGCGAGATCGCCGAGTACTGCCGCTTTGCCCGCAAGAACTACTTCTATCCGGACACCCCGAAGAACTTCCAGACCTCGCAGTACGACGAGCCGATCGCGCACGACGGCTGGATCGACATCGAGCTCGAGGACGGCGAGGTGTTCCGGGTTGAGATCGAGCGCGCACACATGGAGGAGGACGCCGGCAAGCTGACCCACATGGGCGGCGCGACCGGCCGCATCCAGGGCGCGGAGTATTCGCTGGTCGACTACAACCGGGCCGGCGTCCCGCTCGTCGAAATCGTGACGAAGCCGATCGTTGGCGCCGGGCGCCGCGCACCGGAGCTCGCCCGGGCCTACGTCTCGGCGATCCGGGAGATCG
Source organism: Sinomonas susongensis (assembly GCF_005877005.1). GTDB lineage: Bacteria > Actinomycetota > Actinomycetes > Actinomycetales > Micrococcaceae > Sinomonas > Sinomonas susongensis. The sequence continues at coordinate 106,564 of NZ_SSNH01000005.1, forward strand.
TGAAGAACCTCGGGGTCTCGGATGCCCGGATGGAGCGCGGCAACGTCCGGTGCGATGCGAACGTCTCGCTCATGCCGAAGGGCGCCACGAAGTTCGGCATCCGTTCCGAGACGAAGAACGTGAACTCGCTGCGTTCGGTCGAGCACGCCGTCCGGCACGAGATCCAGCGTCACGCTGCGGTCCTCGCCTCCGGAGGGAAGGTCACCCAGGAGACGCGCCACTGGCACGAGGACACGCGGACGACGACGGCGGGCCGCCCCAAGAGCGACGCCGACGACTACCGCTACTTCCCTGAGCCGGACCTCGTCCCGATCGTCGCGACCCGGGAGTGGGTCGAGTCGCTCCGTGCTCAGCTCCCCGAGCCCCCGGCCGAGCGCCGCAAGCGCCTCAAGGCCGCCTGGGGCTACTCTGACCCGGAGTTCCGCGACGTAGTCAATGCGGGTGTCATGGACGCCATCGAGGAGACCATCGCCGCGGGCGCGACCCCAGCCGCAGCCAGGAAGTGGTGGATGGGCGAAATCGTCGGCCGCGCGAAGGTCGCTGACGTCGATCCGGGCGAGCTCGGCGTGACGTCCGAGGCGATCGTCGAGCTCAACGGCCTCGTCGAGGGCGGGAAGCTCAACAACAAGATGGCCGGGCAGGTCCTCGACGGCGTCATCGCGGGCGAAGGAACCCCGACCCAGGTCATGGAGGCCCGCGGCCTCGTCCTCGTGTCCGACGACGGCGCGCTCCTCGAGGCGATCGATTCGGCTCTCGCCGCACAGCCCGATGTTGCCGAGAAGATCCGCGGCGGCAAGGTGCAGGCGGTCGGTGCGATCGTCGGCGGCGTCATGAAGGCGACGCGCGGCCAAGCCGATGCGGGGCGGGTCCGCGAGCTCATCCTGGAGAAGCTCGGGGTCAACGCCTAATACTCGACGGACCACCATCAGCCCAACCTTCGGCTGAACCCATCAGCCGCCGTGTCCAGAGCTTTCTGGACACGGCGGCTGAGTTCGGAGCCAAGCGAGCGGACCACCAACCGCAGGACGGCGTGATCGTCTTCTTCGACCCCGCGGGCCACCCGTTCCGCCTCTTCGAGAACTGATCGGGCCGTACCCTCGGGGCCCGGAATTCTTAGGCCCTTCTTAGACCCGGCTTCCTACGCTGGAACCAGTCCCCGGCCAGATTCGAGCAGAAGGAAGCCATGCCTCCACAGTCCTCCAGCCTCTCGGGGACGCGTGCCGCGCGTGCTCTCGGACTCGACTTCCCCGGCGGCGGACATCAGCCGGCCGCGGCCCGGTGGATCGTGGCGACCATCGTGGCGGTCGCCGGTTCCGTTGCGGCGTGCGCGGCACTCGCCGCACTCGGCGTCGCGCTGTTTCCGGCGACAGCGGGCTACGACCACTTCCGCTTCGCCGACTACACCAAGCTCACGGTCATCGGCGTCGTCGTCGCGTGCGCGGCGTGGCCCATCGTGACGTGGTTCTCGACGAGCGCGAGGAAGCCGTTCCTCGTGCTCACGGTCCTCGTCACGCTCGGTGGTCTCGCTCCCGACGCATGGATCCTCTACAAGGGGCAGCCCGCGGTCGCCGTAGGCATCCTGGTCCTCATGCACGTAGCGATCGCGCTCGTGACCTATCCCGCGCTGGTCCTCATCGCGCCGCAGCGGAAGCCGGCGCGGCCCGCTGTTCCGCTTCAGCGATAAGCTCTCCCACCAGCGTTCGGAGCACATCCGCAACGATCTGCACCGAGCGGCGCCTGGCGTTCTCGGGTCGGATGAGCAGGTCGATGCTGCGGCGAGTCGTGATCCCTTCGAGGGGGCGGAGGACAACGCCGGGCGGCAGGCCGATCGCGGCCGTGTACCGGGGGAGCAGTCCGAGTACGCCGCCGCCGGCCACGACGGAGGCGACCGACGAGTAGTCGTTGATCCGGTGGGCGACCTCCGGCGCTCGGCTCGCGACGGCGCCGATCGCCGCGAGCACATCCGCGGGGGAGTACCCCGGGCGGCTCGAGACCCATGGTTCGCCAGCGACGTCGTCCGGTCGAAGCGACGCGAAGGCGGCTAGCGGGTGGCTGGCCGGCACGGCGACGTCGAACGGCTCCCGGGCGAGCGGCACGACGACAAGCCGATCCTCGGGCCATTCCTCGCTGTGCGCCATCCGATGCGCGAGGACCACGTCATAGCGACCGGTGAGCGCGGGGAAGCCATGCTGGGGGACGTCCTCGTCGGCAAGCCGCAAGCGCGGGGCGGAGTCGCGGTCGGCCGCTCGTGCCGCGAGCCGTGCCGCGAGTCGCCCGAAGAGGGCCTGGCCGGCTGAATGGAACGCGCTCACTGAGACTGTCCCGGCGGGGTCCCCGTGGTACGCGCCGATGGCGGCGCGGGCGTCGGCCATTGCCCGGACGACGGCGCCGCCAGCGTCCGCAAGGACCTTGCCTGCGTCCGTGAGGACGAGGCTGCGGCCCTCCTTGCGCGTGAGCGGTACGCCCGCGCTTCGAGTCAGTAGGGCCAGCTGCTGGGAGACGGCCGACGGCGTGACGAGCAACTCCTCCGCGACTGCCTTGACGCTTCCGAGTTCTCCGAGTTCACGGAGGATCTGCAGTTGCCGGACATCCATGAAGGAATCCTAAATCGTCTGAAGCTACGGTCCCGACTCTGCTAATCGTTCTCGTTGTTGCACGCCGAGAGGCTATGAAGGTCGATGACTCGTGCCGGCTGCAGACTGTGGTGCTGCGAATGCGAGATGAGCACAATCATCGCCGCTTCAGACCAGCCCCCAATTTCCAGGGCCATGACCTCTGCGCTTTCGGCATCGACCCCGTTGAATGGTTCGTCGAGGATGCCCACCGTGAAGCGCCCGAGCGTGTTCATGACAAACCAGAGTTTCTTAGCCGTGCCGGTCGACAGGCTTCCGGCGTTCTCGGCGAGCCACGGGGCGAGGCCGAGCGATCTGGCTCGGTCCAGGGCGTCCTCGAGGCTTGAACCACGCGCAGTGACCGTGAGCGCAAGGTGGTCGTGGACCGTCATGGCTGGGAAGAGCGCTGGGTCGGCTCGGCACACGCGTCGTAAGTCGCGAGCGCCACGGTCGCTCGCATTTATCCCGTTGACCAGTACCTGGCCCGACCATGGACGCAGGTAGCCGCTGCAAAGTTCGGCAAAGGTCGATTTCCCCGAACCGTTGCGTCCGCGAAGCTGGAACACTCCGGGACCGCTGATCGAAAGGTTCGCGCCGCTGAATACGGGTGAATTGCGTATGTAGCCAGCGGTCACTCTCTCGAGACTGAGGGCAGGTAGATGATACGTCGATGCAGGCACAGGGCTACTACTCCTAACAGGATGATGGCGTAGAGGGAGCTTCCACCCACGCCGATCGCCCCAGGGAGCAGGGCCAGGAGCCCCGCAGGGGACGCGGCGAGCAGAGTCAGCAGGGCCGCGGCGAGAGTGACGTCGGCGGAACCGTCGGCATGTTTGACGACCGCGGTGCTCACGCTGCTCCCCAGAAGGCTGGCAGATACGGTGGCTGCGATGACTGAAGGTGCGGCCCAGAAAGGAGCGCCCGTGACCGCCCAGCCGATGATCCCGAAAGCGGGTGACAGCAGGACCGCGGTGAAGCCCACTTGCGTCCCGAGTACACCAGCTATGAGCGTCCGGGCGGCAATGCCGTTCTCCCAGAGAACGCGGAGCCGCGGCACGAGGACGACGGGACCGTTGTCCTTGGAGAGCAACTCCGCCACCGTGAGAGCCGCGATGAATGCCATCCACGGAAGGAAGCCCCCGATCGTGCTCAACGGACCCAACGTCTCGGCGTTGACTCCGGCGAGGCGGACTGCCGACACGACGCTGGCAACGAGCGTCACGGCGGAGACCGTGCTCGCGATCGCGCTTTGATGGGGTGACCTCACGAGGTTCAGCCATAGAGCGCCCGTCACGGTGCCTGCCCTGTAGCTCGGGGGCAGGCGAATCCTCCCTCTTGAACAGAGCGGGAATGAGTCGCGGGCCATGCGCCGCCATGACAAGCTCAGAATGTGAGCCGCCCCGAGCCCTGAGGCGACTGTTCCGGCGGCGACAGGTTCCCACAGGGCCGGCAGGCTCCAGTTCCACGGCCCGAGCCCGCCGGACAGGAGGCGGGTCAGCACGAACGCCGGTATTCCAAGAGCAGCGCTTCCAAGCATGACGACGATCGCCCGGAAGGCTGACGTCAGGGGCCGGGCCTCGTGAGTGGCAAGCCACCCTCCAATGCCGAGAACGGCTGCTGTGGCCGTGAGCGGAGTTGCGGTGAGCAGGACGAGGAGAATTGGCCTCGCACACCCCGACATTGCGAGCGCCGTGATGGCACTGGCCGCTAGAGAAGCAGAAGTGAGGAGGACAACCGCACATCGTGGCCCGCACGTTGCAATGAAGACGTGGCGCATTTCGACATCGAGCGCCCGGAATAGGCCGCGATTCGGATTGCATTGGACGGCTAGTCGGCGGGGGCCGAAGATTTCCCGCAGGCAGGCGCCCCCCGTTATATAGAACACCGTGATGACGGTAGCCAAGGCCGCCGCTGATCCAGGCGCCCCATCGACCGAGATGACGCCCTCGGCTTCAAGGATGCACAGGAGCCATAGCGCAATTAGCCCGGCGCCGAAGGTTAGCAGGGCCACGATAACGGTCGCGGTGATGGCGAGCCAAGCGAGCATGCGCAGCGAAATGTTCCAGCCGACTGCGGCGAGGAAGCGGACTCGTTCAAAAGCGAACGCAGCGGTGAGGCTCGGCGGCATCATAGTCTGTTCCTGGGCGTGGATTGGGCGGTGTCAGCGTCTTCGATGAGGCCGACGGTGGCCATTCCGATGCCGAGGATCATCCAAACCCAAGTCGGGATGGAAGCGGGGAGGGTGAGCCCGCTAGTCGAGAGGAAAAGCGCGCCGCCGAGGCCCAAGAGGAAGAAGCCGATGCCGCCCTTCCGCGGGGACAGGCGGCTTTTGCCGAAGACAAGACTGATCGCTGCGAGGACGGCGGCAGTCAGTGCTGTGCCTCCAGCAATAGCCCAGGCAGGCCACTTCGCCGCAGTGGCTGAGGCGGCGAGGACAACACTCGTCAAGAGGAGGGCTGCGATCATTGTCAGAGCTGGAAGTGCGAACTTGGCGAGCATCGTGATCCTCAGAAGAGCAATGAGCCCGCGGCAATGCCGAGCGAGAGTCCGAAGGTCAGCAACCGGGCGAGTGCGGGCCGCTTGTCCCAGCACGCTGTGAACAGGAATGGGGCTGTGACGCCTACTAGTGCGACGAAGGCGAAGCTGTACCACTGGCCCTTGATGGAAACGAGCTGACCGAACGAAGCGACAGCCTGCAGGCCGACCAGCGAGACGATTGACGAGGTCCCGAGCACTCCTATGGTGAGATTTCCAAGAGCACCGCGTACCCCCGGAAGCACGCGGGTCTCGAGGACCGATGCAAGGGAGAAGTAGATGGCTGCCAAGGCGATCGACAGCACGAACGCAAGGAAGGAGCCAATCCCCACAGACAGCTCGAGAACTCCTTCGTTTGTGACATGCGAGAGTTCCGGTGCCTTGTGGACTCGTTCGACAATCAGGGGGTGGAGCTGCTGCGTCCGGACCCACAAGAAGGCGCCGGTCGCGAGCACCGCCGCCGTCCACAACACCGCGGACGTGCTGCGCTTCGGGTGTTCATGCAGACCGTCCGGGTCTGTCTTGAGCGAGGGCATATTTGTCACTGTTGGCTTCCTCCGTCGAGCACGGGATTTAGTGCGATGACAGTGGCTTCAATCGATGCAGCTGTCACTGTCAGACACATGGCTACGGCAAGGATTCGAAGCGTACTCCGAGCGCTTCCCAGATAAGCGCGGATAGGCTGCTGCTCTGAACGCAGCGACAATGCAGCCATCAATCCGGAGAGAAGCGGTAGGAGGCCCGCAGAGGCGCTGAGAACCATCGCAATGAATTCGAGCGGCGCATAAACCCAAATTGCGCCGAATACTCTATCTGGCCCAAGCAGATTCACGCTCGCACGGAGCGTTGCCCCGATATAGATCGCAAGGATTGGCCATGCGATCAGGGTGGCCAAACCAAGCGTCAGAGTCCCGCTGTAGAGGAGGGCGATGGCCGGCCCGTTTACGGTGATAACCCCGATGAAGGCGTCCCACCACGTGGGTCTCGTACTGCCGTCGCCCCTTCCGTCTGCCCCGATGTCCGCTTGGAAGCCGATCGTAAGGCCCGCAAACAGAAGCGCCAGGGAGAGTGCGAGTGCGAAGACAAACGATGGACACGCGTTCTCCCGAGCGCTCATTGTGCATGTCCTGGCCGGTTAGGCCGCAGCTGCTCTACGGCCCAGGGCAGAGATCGCCCACCGTGCAGTCCCGATGACCACTGCTGCCGTGCCTCCCGAAAGAAGTCCCATAACGACGGCGAGTACCCAACCGCCCACTGTGACTGCGTCCACAATCTGAGTGGCAAACGCGATCGAGAGGCCGAACATCCCGGCGATGTACATCGCTCCTATGCTTCCGACCGAAAGCCCGATGGCGCTGATCGCGGTTGCTGCAGCAATCGATTTGGGGGAAATGCGTGTGGCCATGACTGGCTCCTCTCAACAGATGCTGTGGCCGGGCTGGTCACGAACAGAGAGTAGGCATCTCAGCTCTACTTGTATCCACTTGTCCGGGCTGCAGGAGGAACGTTTGTGTCCGAGGCCGATGGATGCGGGTCGGAATGGGCGACACATAGGGTCATAAGGCTGCTCTGCGGTCTCCACTTGTTGCCAGCCGACATCCGCGGAAGCGTCACGGTAGTCCAAAGGTGAAGGAAACCTAATTGGTCCCATGAGACACGCACTGTTGTTCTAAGCCATCAGCTGCCCTTGAATGGCCTCATGAAAGCCCTGTTCAAGCCGGGCCCGCAGGCGGGCTTCGAGTTCGTCGAGCGCCCCGAGCCGGAAGCCGGCCCGGCGGATGTCAAGATCCGCGTGCTCGCGACAGGCATCTGCGGGACGGACCTTCACCTCCAGTCCTGGGACGCGACGGCGCAGTCCATGAGCGCGGCCCCGCTCATCCCCGGCCACGAGTTCTACGGCGAAGTCGTCGAGGTCGGGGAGGACGTTCGCGATGTGCGGCCGGGCGACCGAGTGTCCGGCGAGGGGCACATTGTGTGCGGCGTATGCCGCAACTGCCGTGCGGGACGCCGCCAGATGTGCATCCACGTCTCAAGCGTCGGAGTCCAGCGCGACGGTGCGTTCGCCGAGTACGTCGTCATCCCCGAGACGAACGTCTGGGTCCACCACGATCCTTCGGTCACGCCAGAGCTCGGCGCGATCTTCGATCCTTTCGGAAATGCGACCCACACGGCATTGAGCTTTCCGCTCGTCGGCGAGGATGTCCTCATCACGGGAGCGGGCCCGATCGGTCTCATGGCCATCTCGATCGCCCGGCACGCGGGCGCGAGGAAGATCGCCATCACCGACGTCTCGCGGCGCCGGCTCGAGCTCGCACGCGAGATGGGTGCGGATCTCGCCGTCGACGTCTCGAACATGAGCGTGCGCGAGGCCCAGCGTGAACTCGGGATGCGGGAGGGCTTCGACGTGGGCTTCGAGATGTCGGGCCGCCCGGCCGCCCTGCAGGGAATGATCGAGAACATGAACCACGGCGGCCGGATCGCCCTGCTCGGTCTGCCGGCCCAGGCAGCCGAGATCGACTGGGGCAAGGTCGTGACGCACATGCTCACACTCAAGGGCATCTACGGGCGCGAGATGTTCGAGACGTGGTACGCGATGAGCGCCATGCTCTCGTCGAATCCGGTCCTGCACCGCAACGTCGCCGCCGTCGTCACGGACGTCCTCCCGGCATCGCGCTGGGAGGAGGGCTTCGCCATCGCCCGATCTGGCAGTGGCGGCAAAGTGGTGCTGGACTGGTCGGGCGTCTAGGCCAGGCAGCGCGTGGGAGAGAGGGAAGAGGGCACTACATGTTCGCAGGAGTGAAGGAACAGCTGGAAGCGGAGCTGGCCGAGATCCGCGCGGCGGGGACGTTCAAGGAGGAGCGGCACATCGATTCGCCGCAGTCGGCCCACATCCAGGCCGGTCCGCTGGATGCCCCCGCGGGGGAGGTGCTGAACTTCTGCGCCAACAACTACCTCGGGCTCGCTGACCATCCGGACCTCATCGAGGCTGCCAAGAACGCGCTGGACGAGCGCGGCTTCGGCATGGCCTCGGTCCGCTTCATCTGCGGCACCCAGGACGCGCATCTCGCGCTCGAGCGACGGGTCTCGGAGTTCCTCGGCACCGAGGACACGATCCTCTTCTCGAGCTGCTTCGACGCCAACGGCGGCGTGTTCGAGGCGCTTCTCGGCCCCGAGGACGTGGTCATCTCCGACGCGCTCAACCACGCCTCCATCATCGACGGGATCCGGCTCTGCAAGGCGACTCGGCTCCGCTACGCGAACCGGGACATGCGCGAGCTGGAGAGCCGCCTCCGCGAGGCCACAACGGCGAACGACGGCGTCGGCGCCCGGCGCATCCTCGTCGTCACCGATGGCGTCTTCTCGATGGACGGCTACCTTGCGCCGCTGCGCGAGATCTGCGACCTCGCTGAGCGGTTCGGAGCGATGGTCATGGTCGACGACTCCCACGCGGTCGGGTTCATGGGCGAGACCGGCGCTGGGACGCCCGAACATGCGGGGGTCTCGGACCGGATCGACATCTACACGGGCACCTTCGGCAAGGCCCTCGGAGGCGCGTCCGGCGGCTACGTCTCGGGCAGGGCAGAGATCGTCGCAACGCTGCGGCAGAAGGCCCGGCCCTACCTGTTCTCCAACTCGCTCGCGCCGATGATCGTGGCCGCGACGATGCGGGCGCTCGACCTCGTGGCAGGCTCGGCAGAGCTGCGGTCCAAGCTGTTCGAGAACGCCGCGCACTTCCGGCGCCGCATGTCCGAGGAGGGCTTCGAGCTGCTTCCCGGGGAGCATGCGATCGTTCCGGTGATGTTCGGCGACGCCGCGGTGGCCGGCCAGATCGCCCGGGGGATGCTCGCCCACGGCGTGTACGTCACGGCGTTCTCGTACCCCGTGGTGCCGAAGGGCAAGGCCCGGATCCGTGTCCAGCTCTCGGCCGCGCACACCGCGGACGACGTCGAAACGGCGGTGGCCGCGTTCGTCGCCGCACGCTCGGCGGTGGAGGGGGACAGGGAACTGTCGCAGCGCTGAATTCCGAAGGGGCGGGAAAGCACCGAACTCGGGCGGTATCGTGGGCCGCATGGCCTCCCTGGACAGCACCAATGACGTAGATGTCCTCATCGTCGGCGGCGGCATCGCCGGCCTTTCGCTAGCGGCACGGCTGGCGGGGCAGTGCCGAGTGGCGCTTGTGGAGGCGGAGCAGAGCCTCGCCTATCACACGTCCGCGCGCTCGGCTCAGCAGCTCATCCCCAGCTACGGGCCGACCCCCGTCCAAGACCTCACACGGCGCACGCTCGTGACGCTCCGCAACGCCCTCGACGACGAGGGCAGGCGCCTCGCGTGGCCCAGCCGCTTCATGCTGGTGGGCCGGAGAGGCGACGTGGCCGCCGAAGCCCATGCGGGCATGCGTCACCTCGAGCCCGGGGAGGCAAGGGCGCTCTCGCCCGTCCTGCGCGAGGGCTCCTTCGAGGCGGCCGCACTCGACAACGATTCGGTCCGCACAGACGCTCCGGCGCTGCTTGCACATCATGAGGGGCGGGCCCGGCAGGGCGGCGTCGCGATCCACTTGGGGAGCGGCGTCCACACCGCCCAGCGCGTCGGCGACGGTTGGCTCGTGGGCGCGGGTTCAGAGGCCTTCCACGCGGCAAGCGTCGTGGACGCGGCAGGTGCCTGGGCGGACGACCTCGCGGTGGTCTTCGGCGTCGAGCGCCTCGGCCTCCAGCCGTACCGGCGCACGGCGGCGCTCGTCTCGCTCGCCGAGCCGCTCGACCCTGAGTCGCCGATGGTCGCAGCGGCCGACGACACTTGGTACTTCCGCCCGGACGCGGCCGGAGCCCTTGTCTCGCCCTCCGAGACCGAGCCGAGCCGGGCCGAGGACGCAATGCCCCGCCCCGGTGACGTGGAGCGCACAATCCGCCTCATCCGGCAGATCGCGGACTTGCCGGTGACAGGTATCGTCCGGGCCTGGACCGGCCTGCGCACGGCTGCGCCCGATGGGGTTCCCGTTCTCGGGTTCGACCCGGAAGCGCCGGGATTCTTCTGGCTCGCCGGGCAGGGCGGGTACGGATTCCAGACCTCCGCTGCGATGGCCGACCACGCTGCAGAGCAGCTGCTCGCCGGGCCCGACGCGATCCGGACGGGTGCGCATCCGGTATCCGAGACGGAGCGCGCCCTCGATCCGCATCGGCTGTCGGTGCGCCGCTAGAGGATGGCTGCATGAGCAGTGCGACGACCCTCCTTGTAGACAACATCGGCGAGCTCTCGACCCAGCATTGGGAGGACGGCACCGCCGCGTCCGCCGCGGCGAGCGTGATCCGGGGTGCCGCCGTCGTGCTCGAGGGGGAGCGGATCGCCTGGGTGGGGCCGTCGTCGTCGGCACCTGCCGCCGACGACAGGTACGACGCCGGGGGCCGCGCCGCTCTCCCCGGCTGGGTGGACTCGCACAGCCATCTCGTCTTCGCGGGCGACCGCACGGCCGAGTTCGAGGCGCGGATGGCCGGCGAGGCGTATGCCGCCGGCGGCATCGGGGTGACGACGGCGGCAACGCGGGAGGCGTCCGACGACGAGCTCCGCGGCCTGCTCGCGGCACGCATCAGGGAGGCGGCCGCGGGAGGGACGACGTATCTCGAGACGAAGACCGGGTACGGCCTCGACGTTCCGAACGAGCGCCGGAGCGCGGAGCTCGCGGCGGAGGTCGCGGACGAGGTGACGTACCTCGGGGCGCACCTTGTTCCCGCCGGCGCCGACCCGGACGAGTACACAGAGCTCGTGTGCACGGAGATGCTCGACGCCGTGCGGCCGTACGTCCGCTGGGCGGACGTGTTCTGCGAGCGGGGTGCGTTCACCGAGGAGCAGTCGCGCCGCGTTCTCGTGGCGTGCCGGGATGCCGGGCTCGGTCTTCGGGTGCACGGGAACCAGCTCGGCCCCGGCGCTGGCGTGCGCCTCGCGGTCGAGGTCGGTGCCGCGAGCGTGGACCACGTGAACTTCGTCGACGACGCCGACGTCGTTGCGCTGGCCCGCACTTGGAGCGATTGGGCGGGTCCGGGCTCAGCAGCCGGCGCGGGTACCGTGGCCACCGTTCTGCCCGCTTGCGACCTCTCGACCCGCGCCCCGCTGGCCCCGGCGCGTCGGCTCCTGGACGCCGGTGTCGAGGTCGCGATCGCCTCGAACTGCAACCCCGGCACGAGCTACACGAGCTCGATCGCGTTCTGCGTCACGACGGCCGTGCTCCAGATGGGCCTGAGTGTTCAGGAAGCAGTCCGGGCGGCAACGTTCGGGGGTGCGCTCGCGCTCCGGCGTCACATGGGACGCGACGAGGACGGCCAGCGCGCCGTCGGCTCGATCGCCGTCGGCCACCGCGCCGATCTCCAGCTCCTCGACGCGCCGTCGGCGACGCACCTCGCGTACCGGCCGGGCATGCCCCTCACCTACGCCGTGTGGCGGGCCGGCAAGCGCGTGCGCTGAAGGCCCGCGGCCTGGTTCCCGGCCGAAGGGCCCCGCCAATGGCCGCTCCAATCCCCGCCGCAATGGCCGTGCTGATGGTCGTGCCGGACCATGATGATCTGCGGCGGCGCGCTCATCGAGGCTCGGCCTAGGGCAGGATGGATGCATGCCCGATGCACCCGCCGTCGTCCGTTCCGCCCATCGCACGCGCTGGCGCGCCCAGCTGCTCATCGTCCTGGGGCTCTCGCTCGGACAGTCCGCGGTGTACTCGGTGGTTCAGCTCCTCGACAAGGCGACGCAGGCACCGCTCGCGCAGGGAAAGTCGACGCTCAACACGACGCTCAGCCCGCGTGAGTACTTCGATCTGGTCTACCAGCTGCTCGACATCGTGTTCTCCCTCATGCCGGTCGCGCTCGCACTGTACTTCGTGTGGGAGGCCGCGGGGCGCGGAGGCTGGCGGCTCCCCTTCAGGCGCCTCGGCCTCGATCTGCGCAGGCCGGGACGCGATGTCCTCTACGGGGTGGCGCTGTTCCTTGCCATGGGCATCCCGTCGCTCGGCCTCTACTGGGCTGGCCGGCTGCTGGGCATCACGACCTCGATCATCCCGAGCGGGCTCGACCAGTACTGGTGGACCGTCCCAGTGCTCATCCTCTCCGCGGTGCGGCACGCGCTGCTCGAGGAGACGATCGTCGTCGGCTTCATGCTCGGGTGGCTCCGGAAGCTCGGATGGGGCCCGCGGGCGGCGGCCGTCGCGAGTTCGATCCTGCGGGGGAGCTACCACCTCTACCAGGGCATCGGACCCTTCTTCGGCAACGCCGTGATGGGCCTCGTGTTCTGCTGGGTGTACCGCCGCTACGGCCGCGTGATGCCGCTCGTCATCGCCCACGCGCTGCTCGACACCTTCGCGTTCGTCGGCTTCAGCCTCGTGGGCAAGGCCATCGGCCTCGGGTGAGGCTTCGCAAATCAGATGGTGACGAGGCCCTGGCCCGTGTCGAAGGTGACCGACATGATGCCGGGGGTGCCCTTCGGCGCGACCCACTCGACCTCGACGTCCTCGAGCGGTTTCTCGACCGGCTCGCCGAGCCACTCGGTGACCCTCTCCGCCGAGCCCGCGATCGTGAGCATCGTGACTCCGACCGTTCCGGGGTACGCGTTCGAGGGGTGCAGCTCGGGGTCGCCCTCCCACTTGAGCATGTAAGGGACCTGAGGGTCGGCGATGAGCCCGAGGATGCCGATCTGCTTCCACACGAGTTCCCGACCGTCGGGGAACTTGCGGTTGCCCGGAACGGCCTTGCGGCCGAGGCGCTCTTCGATGGGGGCGAGGTCCTCGACCTCGACGCACCAGCCCATCCACCCGCCGCCGGCGGCGGAGCGGGCGCGGACCGCCTGCCCGAACGGTGCCTTGTCCGAGGCGGGGTGATCGAGGACTTCGACGACCTCGAGGTAGTGGTGCCGCGTGAGCGGGATGATCATGTTGCGGGTGCCGAACCGAGGATGGACGCCGCCCTTGACCGCCTCGACGCCGAGTGCGCTGGCAATCCTCTCCGTTGTGGCGGCCAGGCCGTCAGGCTCGCAGGCATAAGAAACATGGTCCATACGCATGCAGTCATCTTGGCACTTTGTGACTGGGCTCTCAGCTTAGGGTTGCCTTACTTGGAAATCGCGAGCGGAAGTGCCACTTCCATCGTGGTCCCGCCTGCCCCGGTTTCGGCAATCCTGACCGATCCGCCGTTCCGGACGGCGATTTCCCGGACGAGCGCGAGGCCGATTCCGTAGCTACGGCGCGCGTCAAGCCGCGCCGTCGTGCCGCCGCGGGAGAACCTCTCGAAGACCCGCTCGGGGCTCGGTCCGGAGATCCCGGGCCCGGTGTCGGCGACCGTGAGGAGCGCCATCGTTCCCCGGCCCGTCGCGGTTGCCCCCTGAGCGGTCGCGGTCCGCACGCTGACCGTGACCCTACCCCCCTCGGGCGTGTACTTGAGCGCGTTGTCGGCAAGGGCGACGATGACGCGCCGGACGGCGGGCGCCGCGACCGCAACGGGTACGGGTTCATCGGTCGCCTCGACGGCGAGGTTGATGCCACGGTCGAGGGCCATGACCTCGAGGTCGGCGACGACGGTGCGGGCGAGCTCGGCGAGGTCGGTGGGGCTCTCGGTGAGGTCGGGTCCGGAGCCGGCGACGCCATGGAGGAGATCCTCGATGACGGCGGCGAGGGACGCGGAGTCGCTCCGGAGCTCCGCGAGGACCTCGGCAGCGTCGCTGTCGGGGCCGAGGCGTTTCTGCGCGAGCTGGATGCGGGTGTCGAGGACCGCTAGCGGCGTCCGGAGCTCGTGGCTTGCGTCCTGGACGAACCTCCGCTGGAGGGCGAGCGCCTCGCCGAGCGGGCGGACGGCCCTCCGTGCGCTCAGGACCCCGACGACGCCCCCGAGCACGATGCCCGCGATCCCGCCGACCACGAGGATCCCGAGCACGTCGACGATGTCCAGCACGACCTGCGGCTCGGAACGCTGGAGGTGCGAGAGCACCTCTGCCGGCTGCGACTTGGCCCACAGGAACACGGCGGCTCCCGCGAGCAGCAGCACGACGACGACGGCGACCGCTCCCGCGATCTGCACCCCCACCCGGAGCGCGGCACGGCGGAGCGCGACTTCGTCCGAGTTCCGGGCGCGGTGCGGGCGGCGCCAGCTCATTCGAGCCCGCCGAGCTGGTATCCGATCCCGTGGACGGTCCTGATCACCGACTTGTCCGTCTTCTTCCGTAGGTAATGGACGTAGGTGTCGACAACGCCGGGCGTGTCACCCGCGTCGAACGCGACGGCGAGGAGCTCGGTGCGCGAGTGGACTCGCTCGGGCTCCCGCGCGAGCACGGTCAGCAGCGTGGCTTCGGCGCCCGAGAGCTCGACGCGATGACCGTAGGGCGAGGAGAGGATCCGGGTCCCAGGGTCGAGCTCCCATGAGCCGATCGCGAGGCGTTCGGGGCCCGGCGGCGCGTAGGTCCGCGTCATGGCCCTGATGCGGGCTGTGAGCTCGTCGGCGTCGAACGGCTTGACGAGGTAGTCGTCGGCGCCGGCATCGAGGCCCTCGACCTTGTCCGGAACGGTCCCGAGGGCCGTGAGCATGAGCACCGGCGTGGCAATGCCCCTGGACCGGAGCGCCTTCACGAGGTCCACGCCGTCGACGTGCGGGAGCCCGCGGTCGACGACGAGCGCCTCCCAGTCCTGGCCGGTCGCGAGGCGGAGGCCCTCGCGGCCGTCGGCCGCAAGGGTGACCTCGAAGTCCGAGGCGAGGAGCTCCACGACGAGCGGGCCGAGCTGGCGGTCGTCCTCGACGAGGAGCACACGGGGTCGGAGGTCCATGGGAGCCATTCTCCCAAGGATGCCGTCTCCGACCCCATCACCCATGGGCCGAGGTCAGTCCGCCTCTCCGGCGAACTCGGCAGAAGAGTCCTCGGCCCGTTCGGCCTGGGCGTTGCGCGCGTTCTTCGCTGCGCGACGGTGGCGCAGGGCCTCGATGCCGATCGGGACGACGGAGGCGACCACGATGAGAACCGAGAGCACGTCGATGTTGTTCTTGATGAACTCGACGTGGCCGAGCCACACGCCGAGCAGCGTCACGGACACCGCCCAGGCGACGGCGCCGAGCACGTTCCAGCCGAGGAACTTACGGTACGGGTACCGGGCAGCGCCCGCTACGAGCGGCGTATAGGTGCGCACGATCGGCACGAAGCGGGCCAGAACGAGCGCGCGGCCGCCGTAGCGGGTGAAGAACGATTCCGCGCTCTCGAGATGGCTGAGCTTGAGGATCCTTGCGTCCTCTTTGAACCATCGTCTGCCGACGACCCTGCCGAGCATGTAGCCCGCCTGGTCTCCCGCGATGGCAGCGATCGCAACCACGAGGATGAGGACGGGCAGCGAGAGGCCCAGCTGGGCGTGCAGGAGTCCCACGGTGAAGAGAAGCGAGTCGCCGGGGAGGAACGGGAAGAGGAGGCCGGATTCGATGAAGACGATGAGGCCGACGACGCCGAGCACCCAGGGGCCGGCACCGACGAGGAGGGAGGTGGGATCCATCAGGAGCTTCTTTCGGAGGTCAGCGGTACTCGAGGCGCGTCACGAATGGGACGCGGGCGAGCAAGGACGGAGCGAAGCGGTTCCATAGACCGCACCACAGGAGGATGCCTGCGATCGACGCGGGGAACGACGCGATGACGTCGATGGGGTAGTGGACCCCGACGTAGACGCGGGAGACGGCGACGAGGCCGGAGAAGACCATGCCCACCACGAGCACCCACTGGCCCCAGCGCTTGTGCCGGAACAGGAAGTAGAGCGCGATCGTGAGGGACACTGCAAAGCACACGTGGCCGCTCGGGAAGCTGTTGGGATCCATGTCGGGCGAGATCGGGTTGGCAAGGAGGCTCGCGTCCGGACGCTGCCGGTGCACGGCGTACTTGAACAAGAGGCTGAAGACCCAGCCGAAGCCCGTGATCGATGCGACCGCGAGGGCATCGATCGGCGTCCGCCGGACGAACCACAGGAATGCGATGAGCACGAGGAGGATCACGACGGCGCCCGACGGCCCAAGGATCTTCTCGAGGGCGAGGGAGAGGGTGTTGATCAGGCCCGTGTGCTCCGTGCTCATCGACTGGTCGATCGAGAGCTCGGCGCCTGTGATGGCAGAGCTCTTCGCGACGAAGCCGCCGATCAGGACGATGACGCTGATCACCACGGGGGTGATGATCCAGTGGCGCAGGCTCGGCAGGGTGGCCAGCCGGCTGCGCGGGGTGCGGTTCACAGGGGCGCTCTGCCCCGCGAAGTCGTATGAGGTCATGGCCCTATCCTGCCCTGTCCCATCTAAGACGGTTCTAAGAACCGCTCAGAAGTGACGAGGGCAACCAGATAGGCGCGGCACGGCACCGCGCTGGACGCGCGCTGGCGGTACGAACGTGCCGGTCCCGAGGTTCCACGGTGGCTTGACTCACAATGAGGACTGTGAGGACTATAGGACCGGAACGATCGTTCCGAGGTGCTCAAATAGGGAAGCGCTCGAATAAGAAGAATTAGGCGCACGAAGCAATTGGCGCACGCAATAGCAGTCGGAGGCGGGCAGGAGCCGGGATGAGCGAAGCGAGCGGTGAGATCGCGATGCGGGTGCGGGAGCGTCGTCGTGCGCTGGCCCTCACCCAGCAGGACCTGGCCGACCTCGCCGGAGTCTCCGAACGCTTCGTGCGCTTCGTCGAACAGGGCAAGCCCAGCATCCGCCTCGATGCGCTGACTGCGGTGCTCGAGGCGCTCGGACTCGAGCTGGACGTCGTGCCCCGTCGGGCCGGGAGGCCGAGGTGACCCGGCACCGCATCGCAGACGTCTACAAAGCAGGCGTTCTCGCGGCCCGCCTTGAGCGCGTCGAGCACGGGACCCGTTTCTCCTACCTGCCCGGCTACCTCGCAGCGCACCGGGATCCGGTCGCGACAACCCTCCCGCTCAGCCCCCACCCCGTCGAGACTCCGGCCGGAGCCGTGCCCGCGTTCTTCACCGGGCTCCTGCCCGAGGGCCGCCGGCTCGCGTCCCTCCGCCGGGCGGTCAAGACGAGCGCGGACGACGAGCTCGGGCTCCTCATGGCGGCGGGCGGTGACCCCGTGGGGGACGTCCAGATCGTGCCGCACGGAGAACCTCTCTCGGGCCACGATCGCGACCTCGACCACGCCGTGGAGTTCGATGCCCGGCAGCCACCGGACTTCGCCGCGCTCGTCGACGACCCCACGCTCGTCGACCCCAAGGCGCTCGCGGGCATCCAGGACAAGCTGAGTGCGGGGATGATCTCGCTTCCGGCTGCGGAGGCCGGGCGGCGCTACATCCTCAAGCTCAACGCACCGGAATTCCCGCACGTCGTCGAGAACGAGTACCTCATGTACCGCTTTGCCGCACGCCTGCGGCTGCCGCTGAGCCGGGTCCGGATCGTGCACGATGTCGAGGGGCGCTCGGGACTCCTCGTCGAGCGCTTCGACCGCCCCGTCCTGCTTGGCGGGGGCAACGCCCGCCTCGCGGTCGAGGACGGCTCGCAGCTCCTCGGCCTCTACCCCGCGGACAAGTACAACGTGAGCTACGAGGAGCTCTGCCGCGCGGTCGCGTCGCATTGTGCGGCGCAGCTCCCCGCGCTCCGGAACCTCTCGCTGCAGGCCGCGTTCGCCTGGCTCACCGGCAACGGCGACCTCCACGCGAAGAACGTCTCGGTCGTCCGCGGGCTCATGGCAGCGGGGGAGTGGACGGTCGCGCCCGTCTACGACATCCCCTCCACGGTGCCCTACGGCGACCGGTCGCTCGCCCTTCCGCTGGGAGGCAAGCGCACGGGCATCTCCCGGCGCCACTTCCTCGCATGGGCCGCCGAACTCGGCCTCCCACCACGGGCCGGGGTCGGCGTCGTCGACACAGCGCTGCGGGCGGCGGCGCCGCTCCTCGCGGCCCTCGAGGCGCACGACGGCGGCCCCTCGCCTTTCGGGCCCGCGCTGACCCGCTCGTGGGTCAAGGAGCTGCGCCACAGGCGCCGCCTTCTCGAGGGCTAGGCAGGGCGCTTGAGGGGTAGACGCGGCGTTCGAGGGCTGGGCACGGCGTTCGAGGGCTGGGCACGGCGTTCGAGGGCTGGGCACTGTGCGGCGCTTCACACACGGTCACACACTTGTCCGCTCGAATCCGCGGCCTCCTACACTCGCAACAGGTCATGAGTGCCAGCGTCAAACCCCGGTTTGCTGGCCGGCAACCCTCCGCTGCGGTGGGGTGCCCCGGGTGAGGACCTGGTCCGGCGGGAGCCGCCGGTCAAGTGCAGCTCAAAGGAGATTGCTATGTCCAGCAACCCCGAGTGGTCGTTCGAGACCCGTCAGATCCATGTCGGCCAGACCCCCGACGCCGAGACCGGCGCCCGGGCGCTGCCGATCTACCAGACGACGTCGTTCGTCTTCCCCAGCGCCGAGAGCGCGGCCAACCGCTTCGCGCTCGCGGAGCTCGCGCCCATCTACACGCGCATCGGCAACCCCACCCAGGACGCCGTCGAGCAGCGCATCGCAAGCCTCGAGGGCGGGGTCGGCGCGCTCCTGCTCGCCTCCGGGCAGGCCGCAACGACGTACGCGATCCTCAACGTGGCCGATTCAGGCGATCACGTGGTCGCGAGCGCGAGCCTCTACGGGGGCACCTACAACCTGCTCAAGCTCACGCTGCGCAAGTTCGGGATCGAGACGACCTTCGTCCAGGACCCCGACAGCCTCGACGAGTGGAGGTCGGCCGTCCGGCCGAACACCAAGGCGTTCTTCGCGGAGTCGATCTCGAACCCCCGCCAGAACGTCCTGGACCTCGAGGAAGTCGCTGCGGTCGCGCACGAGGCGGGTGTGCCGTTCATCGTCGACAACACCGTCGCAACCCCGTACCTCCTGCGCCCGCTCGAGCATGGAGCCGATGTCGTGGTGCACTCCGCGACGAAGTACCTGGGCGGCCACGGAACCGCGATCGCGGGCGTCATCGTCGACGGCGGCACGTTCGACTACTCGAACGAGCCGGACCGGTTCCCCGGCTTCAACACCCCTGACGAGAGCTACAACGGCCTTGTGTTCGCGCGCGATCTCGGCGTCGACGGGATCCTCGGCGCCAACCTCGCCTACATCCTCAAGGCCCGCGTCCAGCTGCTCCGCGACCTCGGCTCAGCGGTGGCGCCGTTCAACGCCTTCCTCATCGCCCAGGGGCTCGAGACCCTGAGCCTGCGGGTCGAGCGGCACGTCGAGAACGCCGCGAGGGTGGCGCAGTGGCTCGAGGCGCGCGACGACGTGGCTTCGGTGGCGTATGCGGGCCTTGAATCGAGCCCCTGGTACGAGCTGGGGCAGAAGTACGCGCCGAAGGGCCAGGGCGCGATCGTGTCGTTCGAACTCGCGAGCAGCGATGTCCCGCCGGCGGAGGCCGGGAAGGCCTTCGTCGACGCCCTCTCGCTCCATTCGCACGTGGCGAACATCGGCGACGTCCGCTCGCTCGTCATCCACCCGGCGTCGACGACCCACGCGCAGCTCTCCGAGGAGCAGCAGCGCGCGGCAGGTGTGACCCCCGGGCTCGTGCGCCTCGCCGTCGGCATCGAGAACATCTCGGACATCCTCGCCGACCTGGAGGAGGGCTTCGCGGCCGCCGCTGCCGTCAACGCCGAGGGGGCGGTCCGCACACCTGTCGCCGAGCCGGTCGAATGACGGTTGTGGATCGCTCCACGCCAGCCCCTGCTGACGCCCCTGCAGTTGCTCCTCGCACCGAGGAACCGCTCGACGGCGTACTGCGCACCGTCGCTGTCGGGGCCCTCCAGCTCGAGGCAGGCGGCGCCCTTCCAGAAGTCGAGCTCGCCTACGAGACATGGGGCACGCTCAACGCGGAGGCCTCCAACGCCGTCCTCATCCAGCACGCGCTCACGGGCGACACCCACGTGGCCGCGGGCCGCGGGCCCGAACCCGGTTGGTGGGAGGCGCTCGTGGGACCGGGCAAGCCGGTCGACACGGACAGGTACTTCGTCGTCTCGGCCAACATGCTGGGTGGCTGCTACGGGAGCACCGGCCCGGCGTCGTTCGCTCCCGACGGAAGGCCTTGGGGCTCGCGTTTCCCCTTCGTCACGATGCGCGACTCGGTACGCGCTGAGGCCCGGCTCGCCGACCGCCTCGGTATCCGCCGCTGGCACGCCGTGGTGGGCGGCTCGATGGGCGGAGCCCGAGCGCTCGAATGGGCGGCGACCTACCCCGACCGGGTGCGGCATTGCGTCGTGGTCTCGGTCGGTGCCTACAGCACCGCCGAGCAGATCGCACTCGCGCAGGCGCAGGTCCTCGCCATCCGCCAGGACCCGAACTACCGCGACGGCGACTACTACGGCGGACCGCCCCCGGAGGCGGGCCTCGGCCTTGCCCGGAGGATTGCGCACATCAGCTACCGTTCGGAGGCCGAGCTCGGCTTCCGGTTCGGGCGCCGCGGCCAGGGGTCCGAGAATCCGTTCCATGCGCCCGACGGAGCGGCCTCGCGCGGTCGGTATCAGGTGGAGAGCTACCTCGATCACCAAGCCGAGAAGCTCGTGGGGCGGTTCGATGCGAACAGCTATGTGATCTTGACCGAGGCCCTCATGAGCCACGATGTAGGGCGGGGACGGGGAGGCGTCCAGAGCGCACTCTCGTCCGCGAGGGCGGAGTTCTTCCTGGCCGCCGTCACCTCGGACCGGCTCTACTTCCCGGAGCAGAGCGAGGAGCTCGCCCGCGCCCTGCCGGGCGATGTCCCGGTTCACATGATCGACGCGAAGATCGGCCACGACGGGTTCCTCACGGAAATCGGGCAGCTCGGGACTCAGCTGAGGCGGCGCGTCTTCACTCTCTGACACCTCGGCCCTGTGGACTCCCACAGGGAGTCCACAGGCGCCACTCCTGGAAGACTCAAGGGGATGCCGCACTCTGGAACTACGGCGCTGCCGCGAGTACAACCGGAGTCAGGGAGGGCAGTCATGGGCCAGAACATCCGCGAGGCGGGACGACGCCGGGCCCGCGTTGCCGCTGTCGCGGTCGGGGCCTCGAGCGCGCTGGCGGCCGCCGCCATTGCGGCGGCCGTCTACGCTCCGGCTTCCGCCCAGAACGTGTCGAATACCTCGGGCGGCACATCGGGCAATCTCGGAACCGGCGGAAGCTCCTCCGGCTCCAATGGAGGCTCCCAGCAGGACCAGCAGCAGTTCCCGCAATTCCAGCAGGGCCTGCAGCCATCACAGGGCGGCGGGGCCTTCGGCCATTCGTCGGGTTCCTGACGTGCCCGCCTCCTCCGACTTCGAGGCCTTCACGTGCGCCTGCCGACTCGCCGTCGCGGATGAGGACGTGCTTGAGCCAGCCCTCGAATGTCTCCGATCATTCGTCGCCCAAGTGGACGAGGCCTGCAGCCGGTTCCGCCCCGATTCGGAGCTGAGCCGCCTCCAACGGGCTGGCGGGGGAGTGGCCAGCCCACTCCTCGCTTCGCTCATCCGGACAGCCCTCGACGCGGCCGAGCGCAGCAACGGCGACGTCACGCCGACTCTGGGAAACGAACTCGCGGACCTCGGCTACGGCCCTCGAGTCGAGGGCGGCATCATCGAGAGGGTGCTGCCCAGCGAGAGCTGGCGAGCGGTGCGGGTCGACGACGACGGCGTGCTCACCCTCCCGCCCGGCGTCGCCCTCGATCTGGGAGCCACGGCGAAGGCAGCAGCCGCTGACTCCGCCGCGAGGGAAATCCACGAACGCTGGGGAACGTCCGTCCTCGTCTCCCTCGGCGGGGACCTTGCAACGGCGGGACCGGATGCGTGGGAGGTCTTCGTACAAGACCTTCCCGGCGATCCATGCACCCAGGTTCGCCTCGGCGGCGGCTGGGCCATGGCGACGTCGAGCACCCAGAAGAGACGGTGGCGGTCGGGCGCTCTCGAGCTCCACCACATCCTCGACCCGCGCACGTCCCTTCCCGCCGAGCGGGTCTGGCGGAGCGTGTCCGTAGCGGCCCCCGACTGCGTGAGTGCCAACCTGGCGAGCACGGCCGCGATCGTCAGGGGTGAGCGTGCTCTGCCTTGGCTCCGTGCGCTCGGCTACCCCTCATGGCTCGTCCGCGAGGATGGCCGCGTCCTCGAGCTCAATGGCTGGCCGGTCGAGCCTCGTCCGCGTGGGCTTGTCAGCCCCGCATGACTTCGTTCCGGGCCTTCATGTACTCCTCGAGCGAGATCTTCTGCTCGGTGAACTTCCGGTCCAGCTCGGCCAGCTTCCGCGCCCGGTAGCCCTGGGGCTCCGAGCTCTCGGGAATGGGCGGCACCTCGGGAACGGTCTGTCCCGGCATGGTCTGTCCCGGCATGGTCTGTCCGGCCATGGACTGCTCAGGCATGCCGGCCATGGACTGATCCGGCATGCGCTGGGGAGCGGAGCCCGTGCGGTCAGGCGTGCGAGAAGCATCGGGGATCGTCTGCCCCGGGAAGCTTCCGGGCGGGATGGGCTGCTGCCACCAGGCACCCTCGCCGGGAGGCGTCCCCGTCGGCTGGCTCTCGGGCGGCTGGCTGCCGGAGGGCTGGCTCGGGGGTGGCGGCTGCGGCCCGGGGAAACCGCGGGGGTATGGGTTGCCGGGGTATCCGCCATAGCGGTTGTAGCCACGATCGCGCGGGGGGAGCTGCCGGCGCCGCGGATCTTGGCCCATTCGCCGGATGATGATGGGGATCACCCACCCGAAGACGACGACCAGCCAGAAGAAGCTCACGTCCGTCTCCTACCTTCCACCATCATCAGGGTCAGCGAGTGCGCCCTCGATCGCGGCGTCTCCCGATCCCAAGGGTACGCCTACCCCGAAGACGGGGGCCGCCGTCGGGCGCTTCGCCGAGATGCCGTCGCCGCTCGACTTGTGGCGGATCCGCCTGATCACCCAGGGGACGAAGTACTCGCGGGCCCACACGAGGTCTTCGCCCCGGGCAGTCCGCCATGACCGGCTCGGCAGAGGGGCCGGATCCATTGGGGAGAGCTCGTGCCGGACGTTGAGAGCCTCGAGCGCCATGATGGCGATCGTGTGATGTCCGAGCGGGGAGAAGTGGAGCCGATCGCTTGCCCACATGCGGGAGTCGGAGAGCTGCCTCAGGCTCCACATGTCGGCGATGATGGCGTCGTGGCGCGCGGCCACTGTCCGGAGATTCTCGTTGTAGATCGCGACCTTGCCCCTGATGGCGGCCAGTACCGGGGTCGAACCGATGTCGGGCCCATTGAACAGGAGCACAGTGGCACCGCTGTCGGCGAGGCGGCCGACGGCGGCGTCAAGCTTCACGGCGAGGGCGTCCGGGTCGCTCCCGGGCCGGAGGAGGTCGTTCCCACCGGCCGAGATGGTCACGAGGTCGGGAACGAGCGCGAGGGCTGGCTCGAGCTGCTCGTCGATGATCTGCTGCAGGAGACGCCCACGGATGGCGAGATTGGCGTAGGCGAAGTCCTCGCTCCCTCGAGAGAGCTCCTCGGCGAGACGGTCTGCCCAGCCGCGGTGTCCGCCCGGCGAATCCGGACTCGGGTCACCGATGCCCTCCGTGAAGGAATCGCCCATGGCGACATAGCGGTGCCACGGGTGGCGCTCGCCCTCGGCGAGCTCTGCTTCGCGTTGGCTGGTCTGGGTCATCTCGCTTTTCGCTCCGCTCCGGTTTCCTCTTTGGTGCAGCGACTTCCTCTTCGGTGCAGCGACGTTCCTTCCCTGCATTAAACGCCGCGGATGCCCCGTCTGTGCCCTCGGGCAACAGTTGGTCGGCACGCGAATGCTTGACAGTTCAACTATGTGCGAGAATGGTCGGCATGACTGAGGCTCCGAGCGTTTCCCGCTACATCGAAAGCTACCCGGCCCCGTATGCAGTCTGGAACCGCCCCGAAGAAGAGCGCCCAGAGACCCCGCTCATCGTGCTGCTGCACGGGTACGGCGCGAACGAGGCCGACCTCATGGGCTTGGCTCCGCTCCTCCCCGAGGAATTCACAGTCGTCTCGCTGCGCGCGCCGCAGGTGCTCGCCCCGGGGGCATACCAGTGGTTCCCGCTCGTCGCGGCCGACGACTTCGGCCTCGCCCAAGTCGAGGCGGCCAGCGAGTACGCCCTCGGATGGCTCGACGGCCTCCGCGCCGACCATACCTCCGTCACGCTCCTGGGGTTCTCGATGGGCATGGCCATGGCGACGACGCTCCTGCGGCGCCGCCCTGATGAATTCGCAGCCGTCGTGGGCCTCTCGGGGTTCGCGATCGACCCCTCGCTGAACGGCGGCTCGGGGCAGGACGGCTCGGGGCAGGACGGCTCGGGGCAGGACGCCTCGGGTGCGTGGGCGTACGTGCGCGACGAGGAATTGGACGGCGCAGTGCCGTTCTTCTGGGGTCGCGACCAGGCGGACCCGGTCATCACGCCGGACAAGGTCGCCTACACCCACGAGTGGCTCCGGGACCACGTCGACGTCACGAAGGTCGTCTACGAGGGGATCCGCCACAGCATCAGCGTCCCCGAGATGGGCCACGTCGCCGAGTTTTTGAGGCTCAAAGTGCTTGAGAGGGTCTGATGAGGGCTGCGGCTTCCGAGGGCTGCGGCTTCCGAGGGCTGCGGCTTCTGAGGGCTGCGGCTTCCGGTGCTGTGGTCCTCAGGCCAGCGCGACGAGTCGGACCTTCTCGCCGTTGACCTCGACGACGTCGCCCGCCGCGAGCTGGCGACCGCGGCGCTCCTCGATATCGCCGTTGACCTTGACGAGGCCGTTGCGGATGAGGTCGGCCGCCTCGACTCCGTCTTCGACGAGCGAGGCCAGCTTCAGGAGCTGCCCCAGGCGGATGGTGCCTTCACGGATCTCGACCTCATGCATGGCACTCACTTTAACCGCCGGTAGGCTTGACCGGAGGACATCACCGGACCGCACCCAGCGGCCCTGATCAGTATGGAGGACATCTCTTGGCACCCAAATCCCAACTGGACGCGATCGTCTCCCTGGCGAAGCGCCGCGGATTCGTCTTCCAGGCGGGTGAGATCTACGGAGGCTCCCGCTCGGCCTGGGACTACGGCCCGCTCGGCGTGGAGCTGAAGGAGAACATCAAGGAGCAGTGGTGGCAGACGTTCGTCCGCGGCCGCGAGGACATGGTGGGCCTCGACTCCTCCGTCATCCTCCCGAAGCAGGTGTGGGAGGCCTCCGGCCACGTCGCGACGTTCACCGACCCGCTCGTCGAGTGCCTCAACTGCCACAAGCGCCACCGTCAGGATCACCTCATCGAGGCGTACGTGGCCAAGAAGGGCCGCGAGCCCGAGAACGGCATGGAATCCATCACGTGCCCCGACTGCGGCGTCACGGGGAAATGGACGGAGCCCCAGATGTTCTCCGGCCTCATGAAGACGTTCCTCGGCCCCGTCGACAACGCAGAGGGCCTGCACTACATGCGGCCCGAGACGGCGCAGGGCATCTTCGTGAACTTCAACAACGTCGTCACGGCATCCCGGAAGAAGCCGCCGTTCGGCATCGGGCAGATCGGCAAGGCGTTCCGCAACGAGATCACGCCCGGGAACTTCATCTTCCGCACCCGTGAGTTCGAGCAGATGGAGATCGAGTACTTCACGGCGCCGGCGGACGCCGACGAGTGGTTCAAGCATTGGGTCGACGCGTGCTGGAACTGGTTCGTGGACCTCGGAATCAACCCCGACCACATGCGGAAGTTCGACGTGCCCAAGGAAGAGCGCGCGCACTACTCCGCGGGCACGATCGACCTCGAGTACCGGTTCGGGTTCCAGGGCAACGAGTGGGGCGAGCTCATGGGCGTCGCCAACCGGACGGACTTCGATCTCGGGAGCCACTCGAAGGCCTCGGGCCACGAACTGAGCTACTTCGACCAGACCACCAACGAGCGGTACATCCCGTACGTGATCGAGCCCTCGTTCGGGCTCACGCGTTCGATGATGGCGTTCCTCGTCGACGCCTACTCCGAGGATGAGGCGCCGAACACGAAGGGCGGCGTCGACAAGCGGACCGTACTGCGCCTCGATCCCCGCCTCGCCCCCGTGAAGGCGGCCGTCCTGCCGCTCAGCCGCAACGAGGACCTCTCGCCCAAGGCCCGGGACCTCGCGGCCGAGCTCCGGAAGCACTGGAACATCGACTTCGACGACGCCGGGGCGATCGGTCGGCGCTACCGCCGCCAGGACGAGGTGGGCACCCCGTTCTGCATCACCGTCGACTTCGACACGCTCGAGGACCACGCCGTGACCATCCGCGAACGCGACACGATGTCCCAGGAACGGGTCTCGCTCGACAAGGTCCAGGGCTATCTCTTCGAGCGCCTCACGAAGAACTGATCTCGTCGGTGCAACCGATGTCTCAGCAACCGATACGGCAAGGAGCGGGCGGACCGCGTGGCTGAACTGACCTACCGACCGTGGCATGCGGGCGACGACCAGAACCTCCTGCAGATCTGGGGCGACCCAGAGGGGCCTGCCGTGGAGCAGTTCCGCGGCCAGCTCGCGCCCGACGCAGACCACGACGACGCGACCGGCTCGGTCTGGCGCCGGTGCCTCGTGGCCGAGGACCAGGGGATCCCGGTGGCCGCAGGGGTCGTGTACGAGAGCACGCTTCATCCCGAGCGGATGTGGGCCTACGTCGAGGTCGCGCGGGACCACCGCCGGCATGGCGTGGGCACCGAGCTCCTCCGGCGCCTCCGCGAGGCGGCGCTGCTCGCCCCCGGCGGGGTGAAGCCGCTGCGGACGAAGGCGGCGTCGGGCAGCACGGGGGAGGCCTTTGCGGGGGTTCGCGGCTTTGCGCCGCTGCAGCGCTCGCGGCACGTCGTCGTCCGCCCCGGCACCCTGAAGCTCCCCGTGTTCGGCGACGGCTCGGAGGAGGAGAGCTCCCAGCTCGTCCAGGATCTGGCGACGGGCTCCGTCGAGCTGAGTGACGCCGTCGGCCGCTACTACGCCGCTGTGCACGCGTGGGACCCGCCTGCGCCGCTCAGCGTCGGGAGGGCGCAGCAGCTCTTCCTCTCGGACGGCTCGGGCGCGCACGGGGCCGTGGTCCTTCGGGCCCCAGCCCGCAGTGCGTTCGGGGCTGGCGCTCCGGCGACCAAGAAGGGAAGGCTGCGTGCCTTCGCCGTCAGCTACGCGTCGCCTGGGCCGGCCGCCTCCGGTAAGGGGACGGACGACGGCGAAGAGCCCACCGAGGTTCTCCTGGGCCACAACACGGAGCTCGATCCCGCCGACGCGCGCGAGGCTGTGCGTGGCCTGCTGGCGCTCATCGCCTACCAGCACCCCGTGCTGCTCGAGGTGGACGATTCGATGGAGGCCGTGCGCGCTACAGTCGATCCGCTCCTCGAGGCCGGGGCGGCCACCCAGCTCGGTCCCGACACCCTCGTCCTCGGCGACTGACCCGTGGGCTCGGGCCACGGCGGGATGGGCCACGGCGGGATAGGCCACGGCAATTCGAGCGCCGGCGAGCCTGAACTCACGCCCGCCGCGGCCCTCGCGCGTCGGCGTGCGACGTGGATCCTCGCAGCGATCCTCGTCCCACTCGGACTCGTGACCCTCGTGGCGATGATCGTCCTGTGGCCCTCGGGCGATCGGAGCGGGCTCAAGCTCTCGAACCCGTATGCCGTGGCCCAGGGTGTCTCGATGGACACGGGAACCGTCCAGACCGTGCAGCAGTCAGGGTGCACCCTCGGCCAGGCGCTCTCCCAATGCACCGTCGCCGTCACCCAGCCCGATACGGGCGGGGTCACGGTGCAGGTCGCGATGAATCCGGACGTCATGGTCTCGCACGGCGTCAAGGCCGGGGACCGGATCCGGTACCTCAACCTCTCACGGCTCCAGGCGCCATCGGCGGGCGCTGCGGCCGGGCCGGCAGCGCCGTCCTACGTCTTCGTCGACTTCGTCCGCACGGTGCCCATCCTGCTGCTCGCGGGGCTGTACGCCGTCGTCGTCGTGGCCGTCGCGCGGTGGCGCGGACTTCGGGCGCTCCTCGGGCTTGGGGGAGCCTACGCCGTGCTGGCCCTCTTCGTCCTTCCGGGCCTCGTCGAGGGCAAGCCGCCGCTCCTGCTCGCCGTCGTGGGGTCGACGGCGATCATGATGGGTGTGCTCTACTTCGCGCACGGCGTCTCCGCCCGGACGTCGACTGCGCTCCTCGGAACCATCTTCGGCCTCGGCGTGACGGCGCTCCTGGCGTGGTGGGCAGTCGACGCCGGCAATCTGACGGGCGTCGGCTCTCACGACGCAGCGTCCCTCGTGAACCTCGGCGGAAAGCTCTCGATCTCGGGCACGATCCTGTGTGGGCTCGTCATCGCCAGCCTCGGAGCGCTCAACGACGTCACCATCACCCAGGCGTCCGCGGTATGGGAGCTGTACGAGCTCGCGCCCCGCACGTCGGCTCGCAGCCTGTTCTCGTCGGCCCTGCGAATCGGGCGCGATCACATCGCCTCGACCGTCTACACGGTCGCCTTCGCCTACGCAGGGGCGGCGCTGCCGGTGCTCCTGCTCGTCATGCTCTACGACCGCCCGCTGCTCGAGGCACTCACCGGCCCCGAACTCGTCGAAGAGGTCGTCAGGACGCTTGTCGGCTCGATTGGGCTCGTCCTCGCGATTCCGTTGACGACGGCGGTTGCCGTCGCCGTTGTCAAGGCGACGGGGGCGGCCCGGCTGGCGCCGGTTCCCGCCCCCGAAGCCGCACACTAGCGCGGCGGCATGTCGCGGTAGCGCTTGGCCGCCGCGAGAGCATTCGTGAGGCCCGCCTTGTCGAGCCGCGGCCCGTACCCGGGCGTGTTCGGCTGGATGCGCCATCCCTCTGCGAGTGGCCCCGCGTCGACGACGTCGAAGCCGAATTCGTCGATGAGGTGCGTCACCTGGGCCCTCGCGCCCTCGTCGTCGCCGGCGATGAAGAGGGCACGCCGGTCCGGCGATCCTGCCGGAAGCGGGTGCTCGGTAAGCTCGCGGGCGTAGATGTGGTTGAACGCCTTCACAACATGCGAAGCCGGCAGATGGGCCTGGAGCAGTTCGGAGCTCGTCTTCTCCTCCGACTCGAGCTCGGGGATCGATCCGTCGCGCTGCGGATAGTAGTTGTTGGTGTCGATGATTGTCTTCCCGGCGAGTTCGTCGACGGGCACGTCGCCGATGTTCTTGAGCGGGATCGAGACGACGGCAATGTCCGCCGCGCGTGCCGCCTCACGGGCGGTGGCAGCCCTCGCATGCGGGCCGAGCTCGGCGACGAGCCCGGAAAGGGTC
This sequence comes from Sinomonas susongensis, assembly GCF_005877005.1. Lineage (GTDB taxonomy): Bacteria > Actinomycetota > Actinomycetes > Actinomycetales > Micrococcaceae > Sinomonas > Sinomonas susongensis. Next base: position 135,854 of record NZ_SSNH01000005.1, read on the forward strand.
TCGGGGCCGCGCGAGTTGCTCATCACCACGTCGTAGCCGGAGCGCACCGCGAGGCGCGCGAGCTGGGAGCCGATGTGTCCACTGCCGATGAAGCCGATCGTTGTCATGTGGGGTGCAACCGCGAAGGACACGCAGTATTCCCGCTCGAACCCTCTCCCACTTCCAGGGGACTTTCCAAGGGACGAATTCCGGGGCCGAGGGCAGCGCCACCCGCCCGTGGGTCAGTCCGGGTAGGGTGATGAGAATGAATCGCAATACTGCCCGACCCGTCCTGCTCCTGGCGACGTGGCGGGGGCGCCCCGGCGGGGAAAACGGCGGAGACCGGCTCGTCCATGCTTGCGCGGAGCTGGGCGTCGACGCCCATTGGGCGGTGTGGGACGACCCGGGCGTGGACTGGTCCCGGGCCGACGCGGTCGCCATCCGGTCGACCTGGGACTATCACGAGCGCCTCCCCGAGTTCCTCGAGTGGGCCCATCGCACCGCGGCGGACACCCGCCTGCTCAACGGAGCCGAAGCCGTGGCTTGGAGTGCGGACAAGGCCTATCTCCTCGATCTCGCCCGCGCTGGTGTGCCCGCGGTCCCGACAACGGAGCTGCACCGAGACGGGACGAGGCTCGCCGAGGTGTTTACGCGGTGGGGGCCGGTGGTCGTGAAACCGAGGGTCGGCGCAGGCGGCTGCGGGGTGGCCCTCCTCGCGGACCCGGGACAGGACGGCGTCCCTGCCGCACCCGGCGTCCCTGCCGCACCCCGTGCCAATAAAGGCACCGTCGAGGCCCCTGCGTACGACGACGGCGGATGGCTCGCGCAGCCGTACGTCGGCTCCATCCACTCGTTGGGCGAGTCCTCGGTATTCGTGTTCGCCGGCGTCCCGTCCACACAGGTGGACAAGGCCGCCTCGAGGCGTGCCGTGGCCCTCGGCGATGAGCGGGCCGAGGTCGCCCTCGCCGCCGTCGGTGCAGCCGAGGATCACATCGGCCGCGTGCCGGACTACGCGCGAGTCGACCTTCTGAATTGGGAGGGGCGGTGGTGCGTCAGCGAACTCGAGCTCATCGAGCCGAGCCTCTACCTCGACGTCGAGCCACTGAACGCAAGGTATTTCGCCGCACTGGTCTGCAACTGCATCGCGTAGGCGCGGGTTCGGGGGGTTATCCACATAGGCCCCCGCCGAGGCCCCCGCTCTGGTGCGGTCACGTAGCGTCGCTCCCAACAGGCGCTCCAGAAACAGGGCGCCGGGGGGAGCGGGGGAAACCATGGGCAAGGCAGCGAGGCTGAAGAACGACCGTTCAGCGGAAACCAGCCCCGAATCACCAGACCCGTACATTCCAGGATTCACGGCGAGCAGGGCGGATCTCCTGAGGGGCCACTGCGCGGAAGCCGTCAGAAGTCTCGGCTACCGGGCGTGGGACAGACGAAGCCACATCGTCATCACGGGAGGACCTTTCCGGCCTCCCGGCGCGACCCTCGGATTCTCAGCAATCGCCCGAGAAGCGGCCCGGGCCCGAGAGGATGCTTGGCCTGATCTCGTTGCGGACATGATCGGGCAGCTCATCGCAAGCGCGCTCGCCGCCCCTCCGCACCTCGATCGGGACGAGTTGGGGAAGCAGCTGTTCCCCCGGTTCTCAGCGGCGGGCCGGATCCCCGAAGGCCGGCTCTCCGAGGACTACACCTATGCGCGAAGGGTGGGCGGGATGCCGCTCCTGCTGGCGGTCCGCCACAGCCAGGCCTCCGCGCTGCTTGCCGACATCCACCTCGCAAGGGCCGGCGGGGTTGAGGCCGCGTGGCGGGCTGCCGAATCGAACCTCTTCGAAGCGGGCCCAGGGGAGCTCTCGGTCTACACGTCCCCGGCCGGTGCGGCGGTGCTCGTATGCGAGTCCGAGCACCCTCGTCAGGCCGCATGGCTCGCGTATCCCGAGCGCCTCATGGAGGTCCTGGGGCTCGAGATCGGCCCGAGGGGAGCATTGTTCTGCGTTCCCGCGCACCGGTTGCTCGGGATTCATATCCTGGGTGAGCGCAGCACGGCTGAGACGGCTGAGGACGCGAAGGCCATGCTCGAACTTGCTCGGATTCTGGGCGAAGACGAGATCGCTCCTCTCAGCGGTGACCTCTTCTGGTGGCGGCCCGGGAAACCCGTAGTCGGGATCTCGTCGGAGGCCGTCGTGGAGGGACTGCCGGCGTTTGACACAATGGACGGGTGACTGCTGTGCCCTCTGCTCCCTCCGAAGCCATCGCGCCCGAAGGCTCGGTGCCCAAATTCCCTGCGCCTGAAGGCTCAGCGCCTGAAGGTTCAGCGCCGGCACGGCTCGAGCTGCCGCCACTGCAGCTCGGGCGCCTCACGATCGAGACGCCTGTGGTCCTGGCGCCGATGGCAGGCATCACGAATACGGCGTTCCGTCGTCTGTGCCGGGAGTTCGGCGGTGGCCTCTACGTCGCCGAGATGGTGACGTCGCGTGCCCTCGTCGAGCGGCATCCCGAATCGCTCCGCATGATTTCCCACGACGACGACGAGAAGGTGCGTTCGGTCCAGCTGTACGGCGTGGATCCGGTCACGGTGGGCCGGGCCGTCCGCATGCTCGTCGAGGAGGACCGTGCCGATCACATCGACCTCAACTTCGGCTGCCCGGTTCCCAAGGTCACCAAGCGCGGCGGGGGGTCCGCCCTCCCCTGGAAGACCGATCTGTTCACGTCCATCGTCACGACCGCCGTGCGCGAGGCGGAGCGCGGCGGCGTCCCGCTGACGGTCAAGATGCGCAAGGGGATCGACGACGACCACCTGACGTACTTGGAGGCGGGGCGGATCGCACGCGATGCAGGTGTGGCCGCCGTGGCCCTGCACGGTCGCACGTGTGCCCAGTTCTACTCGGGGACGGCGGACTGGGATGCGATCGCACGGCTTCGGGAGGCACTTCCCGACGTCCCGGTGCTCGGCAACGGCGACATCTGGAGCGCCGAGGACGCGATCCGGATGGTGCGGCAGACAGGAGTGGACGGCGTCGTCGTGGGGCGCGGCTGCCAAGGGCGTCCCTGGCTCTTCGGTGACCTCCAAGCCGCCTTCGAGGGCAGGGGCGACCGGATTCGTCCGGGGCTGGGCGAGGTGGCCGCGGCGTTCTATCGGCACGCTGAGCTCCTCGTGGACTACTTCGAGGACGAGGACAAGGCCCTCCGGGACGTCAGGAAGCATGTCGCGTGGTACTTCAAGGGCTACACCGTGGGCGGCGAGCTCCGCGCGAAGCTTGCCCAGGTTTCCACCCTCGAGGTCCTGCGCGACCTCCTCGCCGAACTCGACGGCGAAGCCCCTTACCCGGGTGCCGACGCCGAAGGGCCGCGCGGTCGGGCGGGCTCGCCCAAGCGCCCTGCGCTGCCCGACCGCTGGCTCGAGAGCCGCTCGATGGACCACGACCAGACGCGGGAGATCGCGGCCGCGGAGTTGGATGTCTCCGGTGGCTGAGGTCCTCAGGGAGGGGCGGAACGCGCTCGGCACCTACACGGAGGAAGACAGCCGGCGGTGGGTGGCGGAGCCTCGCAAGAAGGGCTACCGCAGCGACTTCGAACGTGACCGGGCCCGTGTCCTCCATTCGTCCGCGCTCCGCCGCTTGGGTGCCAAGACCCAGGTGGTCGCCCCGGACACCGACGACTTCGTGCGGACCCGCCTGACGCACTCACTCGAGGTTGCGCAGGTGGGCCGCGAGCTCGGGCGCGTCCTCGGGTGCGATCCGGACGTCGTCGACACTGCCTGCCTGAGCCACGATCTGGGCCACCCGCCCTTCGGACACAACGGCGAGAGCGCGCTCAACGAGATCGCGCACCGGATAGGCGGCTTCGAGGGCAACGCGCAGACGCTGCGGCTCCTCACGCGTCTCGAACCGAAGGTGCTCGACGCCGATGGGCGGCCCGCGGGGCTCAACCTCACGCGAGCAAGCCTCGATGCTGCCTGCAAGTATCCGTGGACAGCTCGCGCCGCCCCTCTAGTGCACGGCCAACGGACCAGCAAATTCGGGGCCTACGAGGACGACCTCGAGATCTTCGACTGGATCCGGGACGGAGCGCCTGTCGGTCGGAGCTGCATCGAGGCGCAGGTGATGGACCTCTCGGACGACATCGCCTATTCCGTGCACGACGTCGAGGACGCGATTGTGGCCGGGAAATTCCAGCTTCGTTGGATGGCGAATCCCGACCACCGTGCAAGGGTCATCGGGTACACGCAGCAGTGGTACCTCCCGCACAGCGATCCCGCCGAGATCGATGCGGCGTTGGCGCGGCTCGAATCGACGCCCGTGTGGGTGCTGGAGGCCGACGGATCCCGGAAATCGATGGCGGCGCTCAAGAACATGACGAGCCAGCTGATCGGCCGCTTCTGCGACAGCGCGCTCAAGCTCACTCGGGCTGCTTACGGCGATTCCCCGCTCACCCGATATGCCGGGGAAGTTGTCGTGCCGCAGGAGACGGTCATCGAGATTGCCGTGATGAAGGGACTCGCGACAACGTTCGTCATGACGACGGACCACCGCCAGCCGATCTATGAGCGGCAGCGTGAGGTGCTCCACTCCCTCGTGTCGGCCTTGAGCGCGACAGACGACCGGCATCTGGAGCCGATGTTCGCCGCGGACTGGCGTGCGGCCGCCGATGACTCGGCGAGGCTTCGCGTCGTGATCGACCAGGTTGCATCGCTCACCGATGCGTCGGCCCTCGCATGGTACGAGCGCCTGGTCGGAAGCCTGCCCAGCCTTTGGTAGGCGAGGCTGGCAGCTGGAGCCTCTGGCGGAAGGGACGGACTAAGGTGGTGGCGTGACAGGCCTGATCAAACCCGAGGACATCTCAGAGGTGCGCTCGCGCACCGACATCCGCGAGGTTGTCGAGGGGTATGTCACGCTCAAGAGCGCAGGCATCGGGTCGTGGAAGGGGCTGTGCCCGTTCCACGACGAGCGCACACCCTCGTTCCATGTGCGCCCACAGGTCGGGACGTATCACTGCTTCGGGTGCGGCGAGAGCGGAGACGTCATCAGCTTCGTGATGAAGCTCGACCATACGGGCTTCGCCGAGACAGTCGAGAAGCTTGCCGCCCGCATCGGTTACGAGCTCCACTACGAGGAGGGGGCCGGGCCGCGCCGCGAGGAGGTGGGGCGCCGGCAGAGGCTGCTCGACGCTCACAAGATCGCCGCCGAGTACTTCCGGGACCAGCTGCTGAGCCCTGGCGCTGCCGCCGGCCGGCAATTCCTCTTCGAGCGCGGCTTCGACCGCTCGGTCGCGGAACAGTTCGGTGTGGGGTTCGCCCCACAGGGCTGGGACGGCCTGCTCAAGCATCTCCGCGGCAAGGGCTTCCGAGAGGACGAGCTGAAGCTGACGGGGATGTTCTCCGAGGGAAACAGGGGGCTCTACGACCGCTTCCGCGGCAGGCTCGTCTGGCCCATCAAGGACATCGCGGGCGACGTCATCGGCTTCGGCGCGCGCCGGCTGTTCGATGACGACCAGGGCCCGAAGTACCTCAACACTCCAGAGACGAGCCTCTACAAGAAGTCGCAGGTCCTCTACGGGATCGACCTCGCGAAGCGCAGCATCGCGAAGAAGCGCCAGCTCGTCGTAGTCGAGGGCTACACCGACGTGATGGCCTGCCACCTCGCTGGAATCGACACGGCAGTCGCGAGCTGCGGCACCGCGTTCGGGAGCGAGCACATCAAGATCGCCCGCCGGCTCCTCTCGGACGACGGGACCGGGGGAGAGGTCGTCTTCACGTTCGACGGCGACGCCGCCGGGCAGAAGGCGGCGCTCAAGGCATTCGAGGAGGATCAGAGGTTCGTCGCGCAGACTTTCGTGGCGATCGAGCCCAGCGGCATGGACCCTTGCGAGCTGCGACAGCACCGCGGGGACGCTGCCGTGCAGGCCCTCATCGAAGCGCGTCGGCCGCTCTTCGAGTTCGCGATCCAGGCAGCTCTGCGGAAGCACGATCTGAACACGGTCGAGGGGCGCGTATCGGCGCTCAGAGAGGCAGCTCCCGTCGTCGCACAGATCCGTGACCACGCGATCCGCCCCGCTTATGCACGCGAACTCGCCAAGTGGCTCGGCATGGCGCCCGACGACGTTGCCCGCGCAGTCGGCGCAGCGACCCGCCGCCCGCCGTCGGCCGCCCCCGGCCGCCCCCAGTCAGCCGCCCCCGGCCGCCCCCAGTCAGCCGCCCCCGGCCGCCCCCAGTCATCCGCCCCCGGAGGGCCCTCCTACGCGGCCGGGGCCGGTGCTGCCTACCCTGCGGCCCGGGCCCAGGGGCCCGACCCGCGGGACCCTGTCGCGACGATGGAGCGGCAGGCCCTCGAGGTGGCACTCCAATACCCCGAGACCCTCGACGACGAGGCCTGGCAGCACTTCGGCCAAGCTCATTTCACTGCGCCCGCCTATCAGGCCGTCCACGCCGCGATGACTGCCGCTGGCAGGCCGGCCACGACGGGGGAAGGCGCCGCGGAATGGATGGAACGTATCCGCGAGGAGGCCCCCGAACCGTTGTGGCCGATGCTTGCCGAGCTCGCGGTGACGCCGCTGCCTGCGTCGACTCCTGAGTCGCTCGATCGGTACTGCAGGGACATCCTCGCCGGGCTGTTCGAGCTTCAGATTACGGCGCGGAAGGCCGAGCTCATCGGTCGGCTTCAGCGCATGGACCCGAGTGCCTCGCCCGAGGAACACCAGAGCCTCAACCGTGAGCTCATGGAGCTGGAGTTGCGACGCCGCCGATTGCGTCAGCGGGACTGAGCTGGAGGGTGCGGCCGATTTCCGATCCGCGCCGGCTCCCTGCTAATCTGGACCGCGTTGCGCCTTCCCCCGTAGCTCAATTGGCAGAGCATTCGACTGTTAATCGAAGGGTTACTGGTTCGAGTCCAGTCGGGGGAGCTTGGATCCGTCGTGCCTTTCAATGGCTGCCGGTCCATTCCCCCGTAGCTCAATTGGCAGAGCATTCGACTGTTAATCGAAGGGTTACTGGTTCGAGTCCAGTCGGGGGAGCCGGGTCGCGGAATATCATGGATCCATGGCCGCGAGGAACGTTGCCTTGCCCGCCGGATGGACCCGTTACGAAGGGCCCTTGCTGACGATCTGGCGAGTGCGCTACGAGCGGATCTACGGCGACGGATCCGCTGAGCACTACGCCGACGGCATGTTCGTCCGCGACCACCGACGCCCGATCGCACAATGGATCAACTATGCGTCCAAGGCCGCCGTGCTCGTCGCCCCTGAGACCCCCGCAGGCTGGCCGGTCCAGCGCTTTGCCATCTACTACGCCCCACCCGGCGACGGCCTCGAGCCTGTCCTGACCGCCCGTCATGAGTGGCAGCCCCGCGGGCCACGGGGCTCGGTGACTGACGCAGACGCGTTCGCGGCAGCCGTTGAGGCGGCGGAGCAGTTCCTCGTCGCCGAAACGGCGTTCGGCGCCATCGGCTGAGCAGACCACGCACCGCCTCCTTGCTTGGCCTGAGTCTGCTTGGGGCAATGGTAGCTTTGGTGACGGACCGCCATGCGGTCGCGCCGGAGACACTGGCCGCCGAGACTCGGCCGAAGGGAAGGGGCCCCAGCGATGAGTGGACGCCACACGGTTGCCGGGAGGCGGCCGCGCCTCGCGGCGCTGCCGGACCTTATGGGGCAGGCAGCGCGGCTGGCACCCCGTCAGCTCAATGACGAAATCGCGCTCGCGAAGTACGAGCTCAAGGACCGTGGCGTTCAAGCCGGCATCGGAGCTGCCCTGTTCGGGGTGGCACTCGTGTTCCTGGGCCTGCTCGTCATCGCCCTTGTGGTCGCCGCCATCCTCGGCCTCGCCACGATTATGCCGGGGTGGCTCGCCGCCCTGATCGTCGGTGCGGCCTGCCTCCTCATCCTCCTCGTCGCCTCTCTCATCGGCATGGGGCGCATCAAGAAGGCCATGCCGTTCTACCCTGCTGACGCCGTTCGCGGACTGCGGCACGATCTCGCCATCATCAAGGAGGGGCGGGACTTCGATCCGCGCGTCCTCGACCCGTCGACGATCCAGTACAAGCGGGCCCAGGCTGAGAAGGAAGCGGCAGCGGCACGGGCAAAGATGGAGAAGGCTGCCGACGACCGGGCGCACGGACGCATCAAGCCCCCGACTCCGACCGAGGCCGAACTTCGGGAGCGCATCGCCAAGCGCCGCGATCACATCCTCGATGTGCGTGACGAGCTCGTCGAAGAGCTCGACGTCAAGCGTCAGGCTGAGGGACTCGCCGAGGACGCCCGCGCTGCTCTCTACCGGGTTCGCGGCGCCGCCTTCGCAAGGGCGCGTTCAGCCGCGCAGATCCGGTCGGCCCAGTCCCGCTCGGCCCAGCCCCGAGCGATCGAGGCCGGGGGCGGCCAGGCGCAGCGGGCGCTCCCGGTGGCAGCAGAGAGGGCACAGAACGCGACGCCTTCCCAACGCGTGGGGGATGCTGTCAAGGAACGCTGGGCGCCGATCGCCGCATTCACGGTATCGAGCACCGCCTTTGTCGTGTTCCTGCGCAAGCTGGTGAAGAGCTGAGGCCCTCCAGGGCCACTAAACGGGGTTGCTGATGAGGGTGTTCGGCGCTGGTTCCCGGCCCGGACGGGCCTCGGTACCCCGCGACCGGGTGTTCACGGTCCCCAACGTCCTGACCGTCGTCCGTTTCATGGGCGTCCCCCTGTTCATGTGGCTCGTGCTCGGACCCCGCGAGTACGGCTGGGCGTTGCTCGTGCTCGGCATCATGGGATGCACCGATTGGGTTGACGGATATGTGGCCCGCCGGTTCAACCAGATGTCGGAGCTGGGCAGGGTCCTCGATCCGGCAGCCGACCGGCTGGCCCTGCTCGCTGTCGCGCTGACGCTCGTGCTCGCTGGCGTCGTCCAGTGGTGGTACCTCTTGGCCCTCGTAGTGCCGGACATCGTCCTCGGCACGGCCTCACTGTTCTACTTCCGGAACCACCCCGACCTTCCAGTGAGCCGCATCGGCAAGGTGCGCACTGCGCTCCTCCTCGTCGGGACGCCGCTCCTGGTCCTCTCGGAGCTGCGGATCGAGGGCGCTGGGGACTACCTCGTCCTCGCGTGGGTATTCCTCGCGCTGGGGCTCCTCGGCCACTGGGTCGCGGGCTACAACTACTTCTGGGCCATCGTGCGGAAGGGCCGGGGAGTGCGCAGCGAGCGGCGCCCCGGGGACGACGACGGCCCTCACGACTCAGGGGAGGTGCGCTCCTGATGGTGTGGTTCGCCGTCGTCCTCGCGCTCCTCGGAGCCCTCTTCCTCGCCCTCGGGGCGCAGCGGCAGGGGAGCGCGGTCAAGTTCGACACGGGTGGCCTCGGGCTCAGTTCCAACGGATTCCTGCGGCTCCTGCGCAATCCACGATGGCTCCTCGGGCTGTTCCTCCTCGGCCTCGGCCTGGTGTCGAACATGCTCGCCCTCGTCACCGCACCGCTCACGGTGGTGCAGCCGATTGGAGCCGTCGCGCTCGTCATCACGACAGTCGTGAACTCGAAAGACCAGGGGATCACCCTCAACCGGCCCACCGTCGTCGCCATTTCCTCCTGCGTCACCGGCTCGGCCCTCTTCGTGCTCTTGGCCGTCAATGCCACCGAGGAGAACCAGAATGTGACGTCGGGGGAGGAGCTCACGATCGTCCTCCTGCTAGCCCTTGCCATCTGCGTCTTCGGGGGCCTCGCGGCCGCCTTCCGGCAGCGGCTCAACGCGTTTGTGTTCATCCTCGGCGCCGGCGTCCTCTTCGGGTTCGTTGCAGTGCTCACCCGGATCATCGGCCGCCAGATCCTCGACCCGAACGGCCTTTTCCTGCTGAACGTTCAGTGGTACTCGATCATCGCGATCGCGGCCGCGGGCGGGTTGGGCTCGTGGTTCGTCCAGAACGCGTACTCGGCCGGTCCTCCCGATCTCGTCATCGCCGGGCTCACGGTCATCGACCCGATGGTGGGAGTGGCAATCGGCATCACGATCCTGCACGAGCTCAGGCCCCATGTCGCGCCGGTTGTGGCGATTGGCATGGCTGCAGCTGCACTCATTGCTATCGTGGGTGTCGTTGCCCTGTCCCGGCACCACCCCGAGGTCAAGAACCGACGGAACGAAGCGGCTCGCGAACTCCGCGGCTCCGCCGAACCGGGGCAGTGACCGGCCGACCAGGAGAGAGATCCGTGACCCTGCCCGACCCCGAGGCACAGAGCCATAAGCCGCTGACGATCCTGATCGCCGCCGATACGTACCCGCCGGACGTCAACGGAGCAGCGCAGTTCGGCTACCGCCTCGCGAAGGGCATGAGCGCCCGGGGCCACAGCGTGCATGTGCTGTCGAGCAGGTCTGAGAAGGGCAGGAGCTTCAGCGAGTTCCGGCCGGAGGCCACAGTTCACCGGCTTCGCTCGCATTCCGTGCCGACCCACCCGTATTTCCGCGTCGTGTTCCCCTGGGAGATCAACAAGGAGATTTCGCTCCTCTTCGATCGGGTCCAGCCGGACGTCGTGCACATCCAGAGCCACTACATGATCGGCGAACACGTCCTGTACGAGGCCGTCAGGCGAGGGATCCGGGTCGTGGCGACCAATCACTTCATGCCGGAGAACCTCAACCCGTTCCTGCCGTTCCCGCAATGGGTCAAGGACATCATCGGCCGCGTGTCCTGGAAGGACATGGGGAAGATCATGGGCAAGGCCAACGTGGTCACGACGCCGACTCCGCTCGCCGCGAAGGCCATGCGCGACCACGCGTTCCTGCACGAGGTGATCCCGCTGTCCAACGGCATCGACTCGCCCGCCTACGAGCTGAGGCCCGGGGAGCAGCTGAAGAAGAACCCTTGGCCCACTGTGCTCTTCGCGGGTCGGCTCGCGGAGGAGAAGAACATAGACGTCCTCATTGACGCCGTCACGAAGCTTCCAGCGGAGCTCGACGTGCACCTCGAGGTGGTGGGCGACGGCGAGATCCGGCCGCGCCTCGAGGCCCAGGCCGCTCGTCTCGGTCTGGGAGACAGGGTCCGATTCCTCGGTCTGGTCCCGGACGAGGAGCTGCGGGAGGCCTACCTCCGTGCGGACGTCTTCTGCATGCCCGGAACGGCTGAGCTCCAGTCGCTCGTGACGCTCGAGGCCATGAGTGCTTCTACCCCGGTAGTGCTCGCGGACGCCATGGCACTTCCGCACCTCGTCCGCGACGGCGAGAACGGCTTCCTGTTCCGCCCGAACGACAGCGGAGACCTTGCCGACAAGCTCGGCAGGATCCTCCAGCTCCCGGAACCGGAACGGATTGCGATGGGGAAGGTCAGCCACGAGATGGTGCAGAAGCACAGCATCAAGTACACCCTCGACACCTTCGAGGCGTTCTATCGCGGAGCGGACACCATCGCGCCGAACTCCTGACCTCCGATCCTGACGCTAGGATGGAAAGGCCGCACGGTTCAGGCTGTGCAGGCCGAGGGGCTATAGCTCAGCCGGTTAGAGCAGGGGACTCATAATCCCTTGGTCCTGGGTTCAAGTCCCAGTAGCCCTACCAATCGGTTGCCGACCTGTCTGGGGTCCGGGAAGATGGGCAACCAGTAGAAGCAGAGCGTTGGCTCGCACTCGGGACGGTGAGACCGGGAGGGCCGGTGGCGGACCAGAAGGGTTTTCCTCGTTGGCACTTGTGGGCGGGTGCCGCTCTGGCGGTGCTCGGCCTGGTCCTTGGGTTCGCCCTGCCAGTAGGGCCTCGCTGTGGTGCGGCCTTTCCCACGGCGTACAGTCCGGTTCCAGCCAGCGCGGTCGCGCCGCCCGGGGCCGACTGGGTGGCGGAGTGCCACTCGGCCGCCCAGGACCAATCCCATGTGTACGGTGGTCTCGTCCTCCTGGGACTCGGGCTCGTGGCGCTGGGGCTCCTCCTCCGCTTCCTCAGCCGCCGGTGGCGATCCCGCTAGGCGGCAGGTTCCGGTACTGCTAGGCGGCAGGTTCACGGGCGCACTCTGATGTCCACCGCGTGTTCCCTCACTGGATTCGATTCCCACGGTCTTCTGAGTAGAAAGAGGGCCCTGCCGGACGCGGTGCCCGCCCTGAGGACGAAGCGCTGGGCGCGAGGAGACCCGGGTCTCGAGTCCTCGACCGCCTGCGCCGGAGATTCGCCGACCACCTTTGTCCCTTCGGCAACTGTCGCCACTTCCCACCGGTAGCCTGTCCCGCCGGGCACGGAGAGGACGACCTCGAACTCTGCACCCGCGCCTACTTCGCGGACTTCGCCGGTCTCGGGTTGATCGCTCACGGTGCTGATTCTGGAGGCGCACCCCCGCCTCGGCAAGAGCCGAGGCTTTGGGCTGTCCCTTGTCTCAGTCCCACGGGCCCTGATATGTTACTTGCCAGTAACAAAGATGCTGCTGCTAGCGACGGACGAGGTCTGAGGAGGCCAAAGTGATGTCGGATTCCGCTGACCTCCCCTACGCGGACGGGGACTTCTTCTCCTTCGAGTCGCTTCTCTCCGAGAAGGAGCGCGACCGCCTGCACGAAGTGCGCGAGTGGCTCGACGTCAACGTCCGGCCCATCGCGGTCGACTTCTGGAACAGGGGAGAGTTTCCGCACCAGCTGATTCCTAGGCTCGCCGAACTCGACATTGTCAGTCCCGTCCGGCGTCAGGGCCACTCCCACCTTCTCGCTGGCCTTCTCCACGCCGAGTTCACGCGCGCGGATGCGTCGATTGCCACGTTCATGGGCGTCCATGACGGCTTGTTCACCGGGTCGCTCGAGCTGCTCGCGTCGCAGGAGCAGCAGGAGGAGTGGCTTCCCGACGTCTACGCGCTCAGGAAGATCGGTGCATTCGGCCTCACCGAGCCGCTCGGTGGGAGCGACGTCGCCGGGGGTACCCGTACGACGGCCCAGCGCGACGGATCGTCATGGATTCTCAACGGCGCCAAGCGATGGATCGGCAACGCCACCTTCTCGGACTGGGTTGTCGTCTACGCGCGCGATGTCGACGACAACCAGGTCAAGGCCTTCCTCGTCGACACGAAACTCGAGGGCTACAGGGCAAGGAAGATCGAGAACAAGATCTCGCTCCGCGCCGTGCAGAACGCCGACATCACGCTTGAGAACGTCGTGCTCCCCGAAGAGTTCAAACTCGCGCACGGCAACAGCTTCCGCGACACCAACAAGGTGCTCAGGGCCACCCGGCTTTCCGTTGCCTGGCAAGCGGTGGGCCTCATGATGGCGGCGTTCGACGTCGCCCGCGCGTACGCGGTCGAGCGGCTCCAGTTCGGGCGGCCGATCGCGTCCTTCCAGCTCGTCCAGGACCATCTCGTCACGATGCTGGGGAACACGGTCAGTTCGATGGGTCTCATGGTCCGCCTCTCGCAGCTCGCCGAGGCGGGGCAGGCCCGCGACGAGCAGTCGGCCCTCGCGAAGGCGGTCACGACTGCCCGCATGCGCGAATCGGTAGCCCTCGGGCGGGCGATCCTCGGCGGAAACGGCATCGTGACGGACTACGGCATGGCGAAGGTCTTCGCCGACGCCGAGGCAGTGTTCTCCTACGAGGGCACCCACGAGATCAACACCCTCGTGGCCGGCCGCGCGATCACGGGTATTTCAGCGATCATCTGATCTACGGGTCTCGCCAGGGGAGAAGCACGGACGGCCTCGTGTCAGCGAGGAGCTTGAGGGGATTGACGTAGTCGTCGCTGTGGCGGACGCCCCAGTGCAGGAGGACTCCTTCGCCATGGGCGGGGGAAGCCGCGACGCGTCCTATCGTCTGCCCGCGGGCCACGGGCGCACCGACGGCGAGCTCGGTCTCGGCGGGTTCGAAACTGCTGCGCAGACCTCCTGGATGGTCGACGGTGAGCACTGGGCGGTCGACGACCCATCCCGCGAACGCAATCCGCCCGTCCTGCGGTGCCAGTACCGTCTGAAGTGGCGCGGCGTCAAGGTCTATCCCGCGGTGTCCGGAGAGCCAAGGCTGGGCGGGAGGGTCGAAGGTGCGCACGACGGCGGGCCGAGGCTCAAGCGGCCAGAGCCACCCGCGCGTCGGTGCCGCTTCGACCGCGGGCGACGGCGCCGAGCCTCCGAGAAGAGCAACGGTCACGAGAAGTACGACTGCGAGCCGAACCCGCATGAGTGTTCGAGCCATGCTTCGAGCATCTGCTGCAGAAGGCCGCCCCGCTGCCGCATCCACGTGGATGTGGATGCCGCGCCGTCGCCGGCTCTGTGGAGGGCTAACGACCCCGTGGGCGTGCCGCGCCCGGCACCTTGGGCCCGGACCCCTGTAGTACACTGACAAGTGCGGCTTTCTGCGCTCTCTCGTCATGCCACATGCACCTCGTGCACGGCGTCGGTGTGCCAGAAAGTCGACTCCGCGCATCCAGAGCCTGTCGTTCCTCGACGGGCACTGCGTTCCTGACGGTCCGCCCAGTTGCTTAAACCGGGCGGCTCGGGTCCGCAGAGGATGCCAGGGACGTCGGCCGACCGGCCGTCGTCGAACAACCGTCAACATCAAGGGCAGGGGCAAGGGCAGCCGAAGAGGCTTCCTCGTGAAGGACCTGCCGGAAGGAGCGTCGGCATGCCCGTCGTCACCATGCGCCAGCTGCTCGACAGCGGCGTCCACTTCGGTCACCAGACCCGCCGTTGGAACCCGAAGATGAAGCGCTTCATCTTCACGGAGCGCAACGGCATCTACATCATCGACCTTCAGCAGTCGCTGTCCTACATCGACCGCGCCTACGAGCACGTCAAGAACACGGTCGCCAAGGGCGGCACGGTGCTCTTCGTCGGCACGAAGAAGCAGGCGCAGGAGGCCATCGCCGAGCAGGCGACCCGCGTCGGTCAGCCCTACGTCAACCAGCGCTGGCTGGGCGGCATGCTCACCAACTTCTCCACGGTCGCGAAGCGCATCCAGCGCCTCAAGGAGCTCGAGGAGATCGACTTCGAGGACGTGGCCGGTTCGGGCCGCACCAAGAAGGAGCTCCTCATCCTCCAGCGCGAGAAGGACAAGCTCGAGAAGACGCTCGGCGGTATCCGCAACCTGTCTCGCACGCCGTCCCTCCTCTGGGTCGTCGATACGAAGAAGGAACACCTCGCCGTCGACGAGGCCAAGAAGCTCGGCATCCCGGTCGTCGCGATCCTCGACACGAACTGCGATCCTGACGAGGCCAACTACCCGATCCCGGGCAATGACGACGCGATCCGCTCCGTCAACCTGCTGACCCGCGTGGTTGCCGACGCCGTCGCCGAGGGCCTCATCGCACGCACCAACCGTGCCGCCGGTTCCGAAGGCTCGTCCACCTCGGAGCCCCTGGCCGAGTGGGAGCGCGAGCTCCTCGAAGGCCAGAACGCCGAGCAGGCAGCTCCGGCTGAGCAGGCGGCGCCGGCCGAGCAGGCTGCGCCGGCCGAGGAGGCAGCTCCCGCGGAGCAGGCAGCTCCGGCTGAGCAGGCTGCTCCGGCAGCCGAGACCGCTCCCGCCGAGGCCGCCGAGGCCGAGGGCGAGCAGGCTCAGGCCTAGTCAGCCAGAAGACATGCCCGGATCGGAATCCCGATCCGGGGACGACGGCAGGATGGCACCGGTACCCGGCGCCATCCTGCCGATGTGTGAGAAGTGCTAAGAACGAGACAGAGGGGTTCACATGGCGAACTACACCGCTGCTGACATCAAGGCCCTGCGCGAGCGTACGGGCGCGGGCATGATGGACGTCAAGAAGGCTCTCGACGAGGCCAACGGCGACGCCGAGAAGGCCGTCGAGATCATCCGCATCAAGGGCCTCAAGGGTGCAACCAAGCGCGAGGGCCGCTCGACCGCCGAGGGCCTCGTGGCCGCCAAGGTTGAGAACGGCGTGGGCGTCATGGTCGAGGTGAACTGCGAGACCGACTTCGTTGCCAAGTCCGCCAAGTTCATCGAGCTCGCCGACAAGGTCCTCGGTGCCGCCGTCGCCTCGGGCGCCGCCGACCTCGATTCCCTCCTCGCAGCTCAGATCGACGGCAAGCCCGTGAGCGAGTTCGTCGTCGAGGAAGGCGCCGTCCTCGGCGAGAAGGTTGCCGTCCGCCGTGTTGCCCGCATCGAGGGCAAGACTGTCGACGCCTACCTCCACAAGACCTCGAAGGATCTCCCGGCCCAGGTCGGCGTCCTGTTCGCCGTCGACGGCGAGGGCGAGGCCGCCCAGGCTGCTGCGCACGACGTCGCCGTGCACATCGCCGCGATGGCCCCGAACTACCTCCGTCGTGAAGACGTCCCGGCCGACCTCGTCGAGTCCGAGCGTCGCATCGCCGAGGAGACGGCCCGCGCCGAGGGCAAGCCGGAGGCTGCGCTCACGAAGATCGTCGACGGTCGCGTGACCGGCTTCTTCAAGGGCGAGGTCCTCCTCGACCAGGCGTTCGCCAAGGACGCCAAGAAGAGCGTCGGCCAGGTCCTCCAGGAGGCCGGCGTCGAGGCTTCTGCGTTTGCGCGTTTCCGCGTCGGCGCCTAGCAGGCTCAAGCCGGGCTCGCCGACTCTCGCCCGGTGAAAAAGGGGCGGCCACCGCCGGTGGCCGCCCCTTTTGTGCGCCGACAATGCCGATAATCTAGACCAAGGCCAACACAGCTACCGCCCTACCCACCGGTTCGAGGGGACAGATTCACACATGGAAACCGTAGAGACCGACGTGCAGACCGCGACGCTCCCCGCCACCGACGACCCCATTCCCGAACGCCGCCGGCGCGTGCTCCTCAAGCTCTCGGGCGAGGTGTTCGGCGGAGGGAAGCTCGGCGTCGATCCCGGGACCGTGCGCGGCGTCGCCGAGCAGATCGCGGCAGCCGTCGACGACGTCGAGGTCGCCATCGTCGTGGGCGGCGGCAACTTCTTCCGAGGCGCGGAGCTCTCCCAGAGCGGCATGGACCGCTCTCGGGCGGACTACATGGGGATGCTGGGCACGGTCATGAACTGCCTCGCGCTCCAGGACTTCCTCGAGCAGGCCGGCGTCGAGACGCGGGTGCAGAGTGCCATCACTATGGGCCAGGTGGCGGAGGCGTACATTCCCCGCCGCGCGATCCGACACATGGAGAAGGGCCGCGTCGTGATCTTCGGCGCCGGTGCCGGCCTCCCGTACTTCTCGACGGACACGGTCGCCGTGCAGCGCGCGCTCGAGGTGCACGCCGACGTCGTCCTCATGGCGAAGAGTGGCGTCGACGGTGTCTACACCGCGGATCCGAAGAAGGACCCAGACGCCCGCAAGCTCGAACGCCTCACGTACGACGAGGCGCTGCGGCGCGACATCCGGGTCATGGACCAGACCGCGATGACCATGTGCAAGGACAACGGCGTGACGATGGTGGTCTTCGGAATGGAGGGCGAGGGAAACGTCACGAAGGCGATTCTGGGCGGTGAGCTCGGCACCGTGGTGACCCCGTGAGTCCGGTTAGGATGGCAACAGTCCAACAAGCAGGCCAGCATTCAGCAGCCCACCAGTCAGGAGCCAAGCAACTGTGATCGAAGAGACTCTTCTCGAGGCCGCCGAAAAGATGGAGAAGGCTGTCGAGGTGGCCAAAGAGGATTTCGCCTCGATCCGGACGGGCCGCGCGAACCCTGGCCTGTACGCCAAGGTGATGGTCGAGTACTACGGGTCGCCGACGCCGCTGCAGCAGCTCGCTTCCTTCCAGGTCTCCGACGCGCGCACGATCCTCATCACGCCGTTCGACAAGACCGCCCTGCGTGACATCGAGCGGGCCCTGAGCGACTCCGAAGTCGGGGCAAACCCTTCGAACGACGGCAACGTGATCCGCGTCGTCCTGCCGGAGCTCACCCAGGAGCGCCGCAAGGAGTACGTCAAGATCGTCAAGGGCAAGGGCGAGGACGCGAAGGTCTCGATCCGCAGCATCCGCCGCAAGGCGAAGGAGTCGCTCGACCGGCTCGTCAAGGACGGCGAGGTCGGGGAGGACGACGGCGCGCGGGGTGAGAGGGAGCTCGACGGTCTGACCAAGCAGCACACGGACAGCGTGGACGAGCTCGTGAAGCGCAAGGAAGCCGAGCTGCTCGAGGTCTGATGGCCGATCCTCAGCCTGAGGCCGGCGGCCCGCCCCCCGATGCTCCTGGCGCGCCGGCCTCCCGCCGTGCCCGGCGCGAGGCCGCGGTAGCCCACGCCGCAGCGGCGGCCAGCGCGGCGTCGTCGCCCAAGACGGGCCGGAACCTCCCGGCCGCCATCGTCGTGGGCCTCGCGCTGCTCGCGGCCGTCCTCGCCGGGCTCTTCGTGTGGCCCCTTGGCTTCGTGCTCGTCGGAACGGCCGCAGGAGTCCTCGGTGTCTGGGAGGTCTTCCGGGCACTTCAGACCCGCAGGACCAACATACCGATCGTGCCCGTGCTCATAGGCACAGTGGCGATCCCATTCTCCGCGTTCCTCGGGGGCCAGGAGGCCCAGCTGTTCGCGCTCATAGCTGCGGCGGCGGCAGTCCTCCTGTGGCAGAGCCTCGAGCGCGCCGAAGGGGCCGTGACGAACGTCGTGGGCGGGGTCTTCGTGCTCCTCTGGATCCCGTTCTTCGTGGGCTTCGCGGTGCTCCCGCTGCACGACACGGGTCTTGCCTCTCCGCCGCTGGGCCTCTGGCCTGGCCTCACCGTTCCTCCCAGCGTCCTGCAGCTCGTCGTGACGCTTCTCCTCGTCGTCGCCAACGACACGTTCGGATACATCGTCGGGGCGAGCCTCGGCAGGCATCCCATGGCGCCGAAGATCAGCCCGAAGAAGTCCTGGGAGGGCTTCGCCGGATCGGTGGCCGGGGCCATCCTCATCGGAGTCCCGGGAACGGTGTTCCTGCTCGGACGGCCCTGGTGGGTCGGGGTCATCCTCGCGATAGCGATGGTGGGCGCGGCGACGGCGGGCGATCTGGCGGAGTCGATGGTCAAGCGGGAGCTCGGCATCAAGGACATGAGCAGCATCCTGCCTGGCCACGGCGGCATGATGGATCGACTCGACTCCCTCCTCTTCGGCGTGCCCATCGCGTACATTGTGTTCAGCCTCCTGCCGTCTGCCTAGGCAGCAGGACAAGCACGGCAGGATATTCTGTGCAGACAACAGGACGGAGGCACGGTGGCGCGCACTGATTCGGGAGCCGCAGCGGGATTCAAGAGGGTGGCCCGCGGCGAGCTGGGGTACAGCCCCAAGCAGGTCGAGAAGTTCATGGAGGCTGCTCGTTCCTATCTGCGCGGTTCCCGCTCGGCCGAGCCTGTGACGAGCCACCAAGTGCGCACTGTCGCCTTCGACGCCGTCCGCGGAGGCTACGACGCCGCCCAAGTGGATGCCGCCTTAGACCGTCTCGAGGACGCGCTCGCGCGGCGCGAACGGGACGAGCTCATCGACAGCGAGGGTGAGGACGCCTGGCTCCACGAGGTGGGCTACCTCGCCGGGATTCTCCGGAACCGACTCCTTCGCCCCGACGGAGAGCGCTTCCGGAGGCCCTCCAAGAACGCTTCGCCGAGCTACAACGTCCGCGACGTCGACGACCTGTGCCACCGTCTCCTCGACTACCTCGAACACGACGCCGCAATGAACGCCGACGACGTCCGCACAGCAGTGTTCCGGACCGTCACCGGCCAGGAGGGCTACGAGGAGACGCAGGTCGACGCGTTCCTCGACCGCTGCGTGGAGCTCATCGCCAAGATCGCCTGAGCTCGCGGCCTAGTCCTGCCGTAGGGGCAGGCGGAGCGTGAAGACGCTCCCGACGCCGAGTTCGCTCGCGACGGAGAGCTCGCCGCCGTGCTGCTCGGCGACCTCTTGGGCGAGGGCGAGTCCAAGCCCGGTACCGGGGATTCCGGAGCGCACGGCTGTTGAACTCCGCTGGAACCGCTTGAACACCCTCTCGAGGTCTTCCGCCCCGATGCCGATTCCATCGTCCTCGACCGAGAGGACGGCCCACGTTCCCTCCCGCCGTGCTTCGAGCCTCACCTTCCCGCCGTCGTCCGAGTACTTCAGGGCATTCGAGACGAGGTTGTCGATGATGCGGACGACGCCGGTCCGGTCGGCGAGGATCGGCACCTGGCCGTCGGCGTCGACCTCGAGGGTGATGCAGCGGCCGGCGGCCTGAGGGGCCGAGGCCACGGCCTGCTCGCGCACGAGCCGGGCCAGGTCGAGGGGCACCCGGAAGTCCTCGGTGGCCCCGGAGGTCGCGGCGGTGAGGATGTCGTCGACCATCCTGCTGAGGTGTCTCGCGTTCCGGGCCATGACCTGGGTGTCGGAACGGGCCGCGGGGCTCAGCGAGGGGTCGTCCTGGAGGAGCTCCGCGTAGCCTATGAGGCTCGTCAGAGGCGTGCGGAATTCGTGGGACATCGCGGCGACGAAGGTCTCTCTGGCCCGGACGGCGGCGACGACCTCGGTCACATCGGAGAAGGCGAGGACCGCACCACCGCGGGAGCCGTTGGCCTCGAGGAACTCGCGCGCCGATACGGAGACGATCCGCGCCTTCGGGCCCTTCCCGAGCCGGTACACCTCGTGCGAGAACGTCTCGCCTGCGATCGCCCGGCGTGCTGGACGCTCGTGGGTTGGAACCGGCTGCTGCGAGCCGTCCCGATAGACGAGGAGGTCCGGCTCATGGGCGCGGTCGGCGTCCGGGGGCAGCGCGGTGGCGTGGAGCTCTCGCTGCTGTGCGTTCATGAGGAGGACCTCGCCCTCGCGGTCGAAGACCACCACGCCCACATCGACCGTCTCGAGAATCGTGTCGAGCAGGTGGCCACGCGTCTCGCTGCCGTCCAGCAGTTCTTGGACGCGCCGCTGCTGGGCCTTGGCGCTCTGGGCCATGACCGCGGTGACCATGCCGATGGCGAGCATCATGAAGGGCGTCAGGAACTCGGCCGCCAGAGTCGATGGGGCCGCGGTCCGGTTGGCGAAATGCGGAACCCAGACCATGAGGAGGCTCGCGACGCCTCCGAAGGCGACCATGAGCCGCGGGCGATAGCCGGAGCCCGTGAGCCAGATGATGGGAAAGGCGGCGAGCAGCCCGAGCCCGCTGAGAATGTCCCCGGAAGTGAAGCGGAGGAGCCCGATCACGTAGAAGTCGAGCACCGGGATGACAAGGTGGGACCACGGGGGGAGACGCTTCCAGGGGACCGCGGCGCAGGCCGCGAGGATCAGGAGCGCGCCTGCTTGGCTCGCGAGGAATCCGGCCTCCGTGAACTCGTCGGACCTCACCACCTCCGCGATGACGCATACGAGGAGCATCGTGAGGTTGAGCGGGAGCTGGTTGAGCACCACCCGGGCGCGGGGACCGAGCTCATGGAAGCGGACCTGTCCGAGCAGGATGTCGAGAAGCTGTTCCAATGGCGGCCCTTCCCCTAATCGATACGAGCTAGCCAATTCTGTGACAACTTCGGTCGTCTGGGGGAGCAGTCTCCGTCAGCCGGACGTCCGGGGACCTCTTTCGAGCAGGGGGTCCATCCGAAAAGGGATGAGCTCGCCCATCGCCAACGCGGTGTCGGTGCGGTCGACGCCTTCGATCGCGAGGATCTTGCCGTGGATGCGGAAGAGGTCCTCGGCGTCGACGGCGACGACCCGCAGGAGGAGGTCGGCTGTCCCCGTCAGTCCGTGGCCCTCGAGGACTTCGGGGATGCGCGCGATCTCCTCCGTGATCTCTGCGAGCTGCCGCTGCTGCACGTGGACGGTGATGAACGCGAGGAGCGGGTAGCCGAGCGAAGCGGCGTTGATCCGCCGGTCGAACGGAAGGAACGCGTGCTGCTCGAGCCGCGCCAGCCGCGCCTGCACGGTATTCCGCGACAGGCCGAGCTCCTGGGCGAGGGCAACGACAGTGCGGCGCGGATCCGCCGCGAGCGCACGAAGGATGCGGGCGTCGGTGGCATCCACAGGGTGCATGATGCGCAGACTAGCACTGTGCAGGAGCACCAGATAGGTCAGGATGCTCAACTTTGCGACGATTGGTTGTACGCGCTGCGCGATGTGAGTATGGTCACACTAACCGGGGGCCTACAGGCCTCCCGCGAGCGAAAAGGATGCGTACCAGGTGTCCACTTATCAGATGACCGCTGGCCATGGCGGATCCCCCATCCAGCTCCTTTCACCGGACGGCGTTCGGCATCCCCACGAGCGCTACGACCGATTCCTCGCCGACATCGACGGCCGCGTCGACGGTGTCGACGCCACGGCCCTCCTCGCCTCTGTGTTCGAGGACATGGTCGTGGCGCGCCGGATCGATGCGGAGGGAACCGCGCTCCAGCGGCAGGGCCAACTGGGACTCTGGCCTCCGTTCGTCGGCCAGGAGGCCGCCCAGATCGGGTCGGCCCACGCGATCGGCCAGGAGGACTTCATCTTCCCGAGCTACCGGGAAATCGGGGTCGCCTATGCCCGGGGCGCCGAACTCTCCGACCTCGTCCGCCAATGGCGCGGCAACGCGCATTCGGGCTGGGATCCGTTCGCGTTGAACATGGCGCCGTCCCAAGTGGTCATCGGTGCCCAGACCCTCCACGCCGTCGGCTACGCGATGGGGGTGCTGTTCGACGGAGCCGAGACGGCGGTCGTCACCTACTTCGGTGACGGCGCGACCAGCCAAGGCGACGTCAACGAGTCGATGGTCTTCGCTGCGAGCTTCCAGGCGCCGGTCGTCTTCTTCTGCCAGAACAATCAGTGGGCGATCTCCGAGCCCGTCGGCGTCCAGGCCCACGTGCCGATTGCCCACCGGGCCCCCGGCTTCGGCATCCCGAGCGTCCGGATCGACGGCAACGATGTCCTCGCGTGCCTCGCCGCAACCCGCGAGGCCCTTGAAAGGGCCCGCTCGGGCAACGGCCCCTCCTTTATCGAGGCGGTGACCTACCGCATGGGACCGCACACGACGGCGGACGATCCCACCCGCTATCGCGACGCCAACGAGCTCGAGGACTGGAAGGAGAAGGACCCCATCGCGCGGTTCGACGCCTATCTGACTTCGATCGGCGTCCTCGACGACGGCCTCCGAGCACGGGTCGCCGAGAAGGCAGACTCAGTCGCGGCAGCACTCCGCGAGGCGACGATCCACATGCCTGATCCCGAGCCTGACTCTCTCTTCGAGCATGTGTACTCCGGCCCGCAGCCCGTCCTGGATCGGCAGCGGGAGCACTTCGAGCGCTACCGCGCGGGCCTTGAGACCGGCATTGGCGCCGGCTCGAATCCCAGCGCAGAGGGAGGTCACTGATGTCCGAGATGACGTTCGCGAAGGCACTCAATGCCGGCCTTCGCCAGGCGATGGAACGGGACAGCAAAGTCGTCCTCATGGGCGAGGACATCGGCAGGCTCGGCGGCGTCTTCCGCATCACCGACGGACTGCAGAAGGACTTCGGTGCACACCGGGTCATCGATACGCCCCTCGCGGAGTCCGGCATCATGGGGACGGCCATTGGCATGGCCTACAGGGGTTATCGGCCCGTGGTCGAGATCCAGTTCGACGGCTTCGTCTACCCGGCCTTCGACCAGATCGTCTCGCAGGTGGCCAAACTGCATTTCCGCACCCTGGGCCGGGTCAAGGTTCCCCTGACGATCCGTATTCCGTTCGGAGGAGGGATTGGCTCTCCCGAGCACCACTCGGAGTCCCCTGAAGCGTACTTCGTGCACACCTCCGGGCTCCGCGTGGTCGCCGTTTCGAACCCGCAGGACGCGTACTCGATGATCCAGCAGGCCATCGCGTGTGATGACCCGGTGGTCTTCTTCGAGCCCAAACGGCGGTACCACGACAAGGGAGAAGTCGACGAGGCGGTCGGCCTCGACGGGCTCGGCGGGCTCGACCTGAGCAGGGCGCGCGTGCTGACGGAGGGAACCGACGTGACCCTCGTTGCCTACGGGCCTCTCGTCAAGACCTGCCTCGACGCAGCAACGGCAGCCTCGGACGAAGGCATCTCGGTCGAGGCGATCGATCTCCGTTCCCTCTCGCCGATCGACTACGCGACCCTGGAGGCCTCGGTCCGGAAGACCGGCCGCCTAGTCGTCGCCCACGAGGCCTCTCAGACCGCGGGCCTCGGGGCAGAGATCGCTGCAAGCATCACCGAGCGCTGCTTCTACTTCCTCGAGCACGCACCCGTACGCGTGACGGGATTCGACGTCCCCTACCCCCACTCGAAGCTCGAGTTCGACCACCTCCCCGACCTCGACAGGATCCTCGACGGCGTTGACCGGGCGATGGGACGGCCGAACTCCCTCAGCGGGATCGAGGAGGGCGAATGAGCGCGGTGACGAGTGATCGGACTGCCGCCGGCTCATCTCCCGCGGCAACCACGACGGCGTCCGGCGGGACACGGCAGTTCCGTCTGCCGGACCTGGGCGAGGGGCTGACCGAGTCGGAGATCGTCTCGTGGCGTGTCAAGGTGGGTGACGTCGTCGAACTCAACCAGGTGATCGGCGAGGTCGAGACCGCCAAGGCTGTCGTCGAGCTCCCGAGCCCCTTCGCCGGCCAGGTCACCGCGCTGCTCGCGCAGCCGGGCCAGGTTGTCGCGGTCGGCGCTCCGATCGCCGAGTTCGAGGTCGCCACCGCGGCGCCTGCGCCCTCCAAGTCTGCGCCTGCGCCGTCTGCCCCCTCCGCGCCTGCGCCTGCGTCGTCTGCGAAACGCGAACCGAACCTCGTCGGGTACGGGGCCATGCCTGAAGCCGCCGGTCGTCCCGTGCGCAAAGCCCGGAGCTGGGCGACTGCTGGGCTGGCTGCCCCCGCGCCAGCTGCCGCGACCAGCCCCGCGCCAGCTGCCGCGACCAGCCCCGCGCCAGCTGCCGTGACCAGCCCCGAGCGGCCACGCTCGACCCCTCCCGTGCGGAAGCTCGCCAAGGACCTCGGGGTGGATCTCGCCGTCGTCCACGGGACGGGACCCCATGGCCTCGTGACGCGCGACGACGTGCTCGCGACTGTGGGCACGGCGGATGTGGGCACCACGGATGTGGGCACGGCGTCGACGGGCAAGCCGGAGCCGGCCGAGGCGGCACCGGCGGGCCCCCGATCAGAGAATGGGCGTGAAACCCGCATCCCGATCCAGGGGGTCCGGAAGCAGACGGCGGCGGCGATGGTCGCGAGTGCGTTCACGGCGCCGCACGCGAGCGAGTTCCTCACCGTTGACGTCACACCGACGATGGAGCTCCTGGCCAAGCTCAAGGCGTCGAAGGCGTTCGAGGCCGTGCGGCTCACTCCGATGACGCTCGCGGCGAAGGCCGTGCTCGTAGCGCTCGGCCGGCACCCCTCGCTGAACGCAAGATGGGACGAGAAGGCCCAGGAGATCATCCAGTACCACTACGTGAACCTCGGCTTCGCGGCGGCGACGCCGAGGGGACTCCTCGTGCCGAACGTCAAGGATGCCCAAGCTCTCGACCTGCGTGGGCTCGCGAACGCGATCGCGGGCCTCGCCGACTCTGCCCGCGAGGGGAGGATTGCGCCGGGCGACCTCACCGGGGGAACGATCACCATCACGAACATCGGCGTATTCGGGGTCGATGCTGGGACGCCGATCCTCAATCCCGGGGAGGCTGCGATCCTCGCCATGGGGCAGGTCCGCCGCACGCCCTGGGAGCACGGTGGCCAGGTCGCGCTCCGCGAGGTGCTCACGCTCTCGCTCTCGTTCGACCACAGGCTCGTCGACGGCGAGCAGGCGTCCCGGTTCCTCGCGGACGTCGGCGCGGTCCTCGCGGACCCGGGGATGATCGTGACGATGGTCTAGGCAGTGAGCGCAGCGAGCGCCATCGACTCCAGAAGCTGATGTGCAGTGGGGGCGGGGACCCTGCCCCCACCGCTCCGCGCGCGTCCCACCGAGTGAGGCGTCGAGTTGATGAGGCCGAACACGGCCTGCGCGCGAAGCCTCAGCTCTGGCTGCGAGGCCAGGGGCCGCAGGCGGCGGAGGGCCTGCACCCACACGTCCACATACGCGAGCTGCAGGGTCCGGACCGCACTCTGGTCATCGTGGGAGAGACTCGTGAAGTCGCGGTCCTGCACACGGATGACATCCGGTTTCGAGAGGGCGAAGTCCACGTGGAAGGCGACGAGCGCGCGGAGGGAAGCTTCGGCCTCCTCGCTCTCCGTGCCCGCCGCCCGTCGGCCGCCGGCGAGGAGCTCTTCGCTCACCCCGACGAGCAGGGCGCCGAGTACGGCCTGCTTGCCGGCGAAGTGGCGGTAGATCGCCGGTCCGCTCACGCCGGCGGCCGCACCGAGATCGGCGAGGGAGACCCCAGCGAAGCCCTGCGCGGCGAACAGGCCCGCCGCGGCGTCGAGGAGCGCCTGACGGCGGACGGCCTTCGCCTCGCTGCGGGGACTGGCGGTCTCGTTCACTCGATCTCCGAAACTAAGTGGTGGACATCACAGTTAATCCAGACTAACTTGGATTTCAGTTAATAGTCACTAACCCAGTCACTCAACCCAGTAGCCCCTGTCACTATCGGCCGGAGGTTCCATGGAGACCCTGCTCAGCCGGATCGACCCAGCCAGCCTCGAGTTCGCCGAGAACGACGCCGCGCAGCGCGCGCTCGCGGCGGAGCTCGCCGGGCGGCTCGCCGCGACGGCGCTCGGCGGCCCGCCCCGTTCCCGGGAACGGCACATCGCCCGCGGGAAGCTGCTCCCGCGTGAGCGGATCGACGTCCTGCTCGACGAGGGTTCGCCTTTCCTCGAGATCGCACCGCTTGCGGCCAACGGTATGTATGGGGACGAGAGCCCCGGGGCCGGGGTGATCGCCGGGATCGGGCTCGTCCACGGTCGCCACGTGGTGGTCATCTCGAACGACGCGACAGTCAAGGGCGGCACGTACTACCCCATGACGGTGAAGAAGCACCTGCGGGCACAGGAGGTCGCCCTCGAGAACCGGCTTCCCTGCGTCTACCTTGTCGACTCGGGCGGCGCGTTCCTGCCGCGGCAGGATGAGGTGTTCCCGGACCGCGAGCACTTCGGCCGGATCTTCTACAACCAGGCGCGCATGTCGGCTGCGAAGATCCCCCAGATCGCCGCCGTCCTCGGCTCGTGCACCGCTGGCGGGGCGTACGTGCCCGCCATGAGCGACGAGACGGTCATTGTGCGAAATCAGGGGACGATCTTCCTGGGCGGCCCTCCGCTCGTGAAGGCCGCGATCGGCGAGATCGTCACCGCCGAGGAGCTGGGGGGCGGAGAGGTGCACGCGAGGATCTCCGGGGTCGCGGACCACCTTGCCGAGAACGACGAGCACGCCCTGGAGATCGTCCGCGGGATCGTCGCGACGCTCCCGCCGCCGTCGTCCCCTCCTTGGCAGGTCCTTCCCGCCGTCGAACCCAAGGCGGACCCCAGTGAGCTCTACGGGTGCGTGCCCACCGACGTCAACGCCCGGTATGACGTGCACGAGGTGATCGCCCGGCTCATCGACGGCAGCGAGTTCCACGAGTTCAAGAAGGAGTATGGGCAGACGCTCGTCACGGGCTTCGCCCGGATCCACGGCCATCCCATCGGCATCGTGGCGAACAACGGCGTCCTCTTCTCGGAATCCGCGGTCAAGGGTGCCCACTTCATCGAACTGTGCGACCAGCGTGCCACCCCGCTCCTGTTCCTGCAGAACATCTCCGGCTTCATGGTGGGTCGGGACTACGAGCATGGCGGCATCGCCAAGCATGGGGCGAAGATGGTCACGGCCGTCGCGACGACGCGCGTGCCCAAGCTCACCGTGGTGATCGGCGGGTCCTTCGGTGCGGGCAACTACTCGATGTGCGGGCGCGCCTATTCGCCCCGCTTCCTGTGGATGTGGCCAGCGAGCCGCATCTCGGTCATGGGCGGCAATCAGGCGGCGAGCGTCCTTGCGACGGTGAAGCGCGAGCAGCTCGATGACCAGCGCAGCCGAGAAGGAGGCGACGAGTGGTCCGCGGAGGACGAGGAGGCGTTCAAGGCGCCCATCAGGGCCCAGTACGAGACGCAGGGGAGTCCCTACTATTCGACGGCCCGCCTCTGGGACGACGGCATCATCGATCCCGCGGACACGCGGCGCGTGCTCGGGATGGCGCTCGACGTCGTCGCCCAGTCGCCCCTGCCCGACACCTCCTTCGGCGTCTTCAGGATGTGAGGCGATGTTCGACAAGGTCCTTGTAGCCAACCGCGGCGAGATCGCGTGCCGCGTCATCCGCACGCTGCGCAAGCTCGGCATCCGTTCCGTTGCCGTCTACAGCGACGCCGACGCCGGGGCCCGCCACGTGCGCGAAGCCGACGAGGCTGTGCGGATCGGCCCGGCCCCCGCCACGCAGAGCTATCTCAAGATCCCTGCCATCGTGGACGCGTGCCGTGCGACCGGCGCCGACGCGGTGCACCCCGGCTACGGGTTCCTGAGCGAGAACGAGGCGTTCGCGGCCGCTCTTGCCGAGGCAGGGATCACGTTCATCGGGCCCGGGATCGAGGCGATCTCGATCATGGGGGACAAGATCCGTGCGAAGAACCACGTGGCGGGCTTCGGCGTGCCAGTTGTGCCTGGCATCGCCCGCCCCGGGCTGACCGACGCGGAGCTCATTGCCGCGGCCGACGGCGTCGGCTACCCGCTGCTCATCAAGCCCTCCGCCGGGGGCGGCGGCAAGGGCATGCACGTCGTCGGCTCGCGCGAAGAGCTGCCACGCGCCCTTGCGACCGCCCGCCGGGTCGCGGCCTCGGCCTTCGGCGACGACACGCTGTTTCTCGAGAGGCTCATCCGTGCGCCCCGGCACATCGAGGTCCAGGTCCTCGCCGACCAGCACGGCACCACAATCCACCTCGGCGAGCGCGAATGCTCCCTGCAGAGGCGCCACCAGAAGGTCATCGAGGAGGCACCGTCACCGCTGCTTGACGCCGAGACCCGGGAGCGGATCGGCCGAGCAGCGTGCGACGCCGCGCGCAGCGTCGGCTACACCGGCGCCGGCACCGTCGAATTCCTCGTGAGCGACGAGACGCCCGACCAGTTCTTCTTCATGGAGATGAATACGCGCCTTCAGGTCGAGCACCCCGTCACGGAGCTCGTGACGGGCGTGGACCTCGTCGAGCAGCAGCTCCGGGTCGCGGCCGGGGAACGCCTTGCGCTCGCCCAGTCGGACCTCCGGCTCGACGGCCACGCGATCGAGGCGCGCATCTACGCCGAGACGCTCGTCGAGACGGGGGGCGGACGGCGCGAGTTCCTCCCGGCAACGGGAACCGTCGAGTTCCTGCGCGAACCCTCGGGGAGCGGAGTCCGGGTGGACAGCTCGCTTCTCGAGGGTCTCGACGTGGGAGCCGACTACGATCCGATGCTTGCCAAGGCCATCGCGTGGGGCAGAGACCGCTCCGAGGCCTTGGCGAGGCTCGATGCGGCGCTCGCGGACTACTGCGTGCTGGGTGTCGCCACCAACATCGAGTACCTCCGACTGCTCCTCGCCGACCCCGACGTGCAGGCAGGCAGGCTCGACACGACCCTGATCGAGCGACGGCTTGAGCATCTCAGCTTCCGCGGGCCCGGGGAGGCCGAGATAGCTGCCGCCGCCCTCCTCGCCGAGCACTCACGCGGAGGGGAAGACGGTGCGGGAGCCTGGCGCCGAGACGGCTGGCGCCTGGGCGCTCCCGCTGCACGCCGCGTCACGCTCGGGACCCCGGACGGGGAAGTCGCCACTGTGCGCGTCGCGGCCGCCGACGGCGACCGCAGCTTGGACACGGGGAACGCGACCGTTACCGTCGGCGAGGGATCCGAGCGCAAGGCGAGCTTCGCCGTCGTCGGCCACTCGCTCCAGCTCGACCTCGACGGCGAGCCGCACGACTACTCCTGGGCAGTCGGGCCGTCGGAGGCTGGGGGCGCCGGAAGCCGGACGGTGTTCCTCGGCCAGGGCGGGTGGTCCGTGGCCCTCCCCGTGCTCGACCGTGCCCAGCGACTTGCGCGCGTCCTGGGCGGGATCCACCGGCACGACGGCGAGGCCTCACCCGAGGTGCGCTCCCCGATGCCCGGGACGGTCGTTTCGGTCGCCGTCGCGCCCGGGCAGAGCGTCGAGGCAGGCCAGCCGCTCGTGAGTGTCGAGGCCATGAAGATGGAACACCAGCTTGTCGCCGGCGTCGCCGGGACCGTGCAGCTCCACGTCGGGGTCGGCGCGCTCGTCAAGGCCGATCAGGTCGTGGCCACCGTTGCTGCTGTGCCTCCGACGTCCGCACGATCGCCCGAAGCCATTACAGCCAACGAACCATCCCCCGAAACCTGAGGAGCTGCTCATGGTCGACTTCCAGCTCGACGACGAATACCGGGAGCTCAGCGACACCGTCCGCGAATTCGCGGACGAGGTGGTCGCGCCCGTCTCGCAGCGACATGACGAGGAGCACAGCTTCCCCTACGAGATCGTCGCCCAGATGGGAGAGCTCGGCCTGTTCGGCCTCCCGTTCCCCGAGCAGTACGGCGGCATGGGCGGCGACTACTTCGCCCTCGCCCTCGCGCTCGAGCAGCTGGGGCGCGTGGACCAGTCCATCGCCATCACGCTCGAGGCCGGTGTCTCCCTCGGGGCGATGCCCGTCTACCGCTTCGGGACCGAGAAGCAGAAGGAGACCTGGCTCCCGGAGCTCGCCGCAGGGCGTGCGCTCGCGGGTTTCGGGCTCACCGAACCTGAGGCCGGCTCGGATGCAGGAGGCACCAAGACCTCCGCTCGCCTCGAGGACGGCACGGACGGGCGTGAATGGGTGATCAACGGGGCAAAGGAATTCATCACGAACTCCGGCACCGACATCACCAGGTTCGTCACCGTGACCGCCGTGACCGGCACCGAGCAGCGCTCGGACGGGACGAGCCGCAAGGAGATCTCGACGATCATCGTGCCCTCCGGCACGCCAGGCTTCCGGGCGGAGAAGCCGTACAACAAGGTGGGCTGGAACGCCTCGGATACCCACCCGCTCTCCTTCAAGGACGTGCGGGTGCCGGAGGAGAACCTGCTCGGCTCCCGGGGCCGCGGGTACGCGAACTTCCTCTCGATCCTCGATGAAGGCCGCATCGCCATCGCCGCGCTGGCCACTGGCGCCGCTCAGGGCTGCGTCGACTTGTCCGTCAGGTATGCGAAGGAGCGGCACGCCTTCGGGACTGCCATCGGCAGGCACCAGGCGATCCAATTCAAGATCGCCCGCATGAAGGCCCGCGCCCACACCGCGCGGCTCGCGTACTACGATGCTGCCTCCCGCATGCTCGCAGGCCGGCCATTCAAGACCGAAGCCGCGATCGCCAAGATGGTGGCCGGAGAGGCCGCCATGGACAATGCGCGCGATGCGACTCAGGTATTCGGCGGCTACGGCTTCATCAACGAGTTCACGGTGGCGCGCCACTACCGCGATTCGAAGATCCTCGAGGTCGGGGAGGGGACAACCGAGGTCCAGCTCATGCTGATCGCACGGGAGCTGGGGCTGTAGCTTGGGTGCCAGAGGGGCAAGGCCGGCGTCAACGTCAGGAAGTCAGATCCCGGAGGAGGGACTGTGATCGACAAAGTGGTGGCCACGGTCGAGGAGGCCGTGTCGGACATACCGGACGGGGCGTCCCTAGCAGTCGGGGGCTTCGGGCTGTGCGGGATCCCGGTCGGGCTCATCGACGCGCTGTTCCGCCAGGGCACGAAGGACCTCGAGACGATCAGCAACAACTGCGGCGTCGACGACTGGGGCCTCGGGGTCCTGCTCTCCGCGGGGAGGATTCGGCGCACGGTCAGCTCGTACGTTGGGGAGAACAAGGAGTTCGCGAGGCAGTTCCTCGCCGGTGAACTCGAGGTTGTCCTCACGCCCCAGGGGACGTTGGCGGAGAAGCTCCGGGCCGGGGGAGCAGGCATTCCCGCGTTCTATACGTCCGCAGGCGTCGGCACCCAGGTCGCCCAGGGCGGCCTTCCGCAGAAGTACGACGCCGAAGGGAACGTTGAGAAGGCCTCCTCGCCGAAGGAAGTGCGGACCTTCCACGGAGCTGAGTACGTGCTCGAGGAGTCGTTGACGCCCGACTTTGGCCTGGTCCACGCCCTCAAGGGGGACCGGCACGGCAACCTCGTGTTCCACGAGACGGCCATGAACTTCAATCCGCTCTGCGCGATGGCAGGCAAGGTCACGATTGCCGAGGTCGAAGAGCTTGTCGAGCCGGGAGAGCTCGACCCGGAACACATCCACACACCCGGAATCTTCGTCCAGCGGGTTGTGCACGTCCCCTCCGAGAGTCCTCTGGGGGAGAAGAGAATCGAGAAGAGGACCGTCTCGGCGAGAGGGGAGCAATCCTGATGCCCTGGACACGGAACGAGTTGGCCGCCCGCGTGGCCCGCGAGCTCGAGAACGGTCAGTATGTGAATCTCGGAATCGGCATGCCGACCCTGATACCCAATTACATCCCTGAGGGGATCGAGGTGGTGCTCCATTCGGAGAACGGAATCCTCGGTACCGGTCCGTACCCGACCGAGGATCAGATAGATCCCGACCTCATCAACGCCGGCAAGGAAACGGTGACCGTCAAGAAGGGGGCGG
Organism: Sinomonas susongensis; assembly: GCF_005877005.1. Lineage (GTDB taxonomy): Bacteria > Actinomycetota > Actinomycetes > Actinomycetales > Micrococcaceae > Sinomonas > Sinomonas susongensis. Next base: position 168,135 of record NZ_SSNH01000005.1, read on the forward strand.
CGTTCTTCGATTCGGCGACGTCTTTCGGAATGGTCCGGGGCGGCCATGTCGACGTCGCTGTCCTTGGTGCGATGGAGGTCTCCCAGGCCGGCGATCTCGCGAATTGGATGATTCCGGGAAAGATGGTCAAGGGGATGGGCGGCGCTATGGACCTTGTCTTCGGTGCCAAGAAGCTCATCGTGATGATGGACCACACCGACAAGAGCGGAAAGCCGAAGCTGCTGCGTGAGTGCACGCTTCCCCTGACCGGCACCGGCTGCGTAGACCGCATCATCACAGACCTAGGCGTGATGGACGTCGTGCGGAACGGGGAACGCTCAGTCCTGGTGCTCCGGGAGCTCGCGCCGGGGGTCACGGAGGATGAGGTCGCCGCCAAGACCGACGCCGAGCTCGACGTGGAGATCCGCGACAATGAACCCTGAACCGAATGGGAAGGCGCCGAATGGGGAGCCGCCGAACGGGGACGAGCCCCGCGTCGTCGAGCAGCGGGGCCTGTACTTCGACGAGATCGAAGAGGGGGTCGTCTACGCGCACCGCCCCGGCCGGACGATTACCGAAGCGGACAATGTCTTCTTCACCACATTGACGATGAACAACCAAGCGCTCCACCTCGACGCCGCGTGGAGCGCTACCCAGCCCTTCGGTCAGCGTCTCGTCAACTCGATGTTCACGCTCGCGACGCTCGTCGGGCAGTCGGTCGCCCAGCTCACCCAAGGGACGATCGTTGCGCAGCTCGGCATTACCGACGTCTCGTTTCCGCAGCCGCTCTTTCACGGCGATACGCTCTACACGGAAACTGTCGTCGTCGAAAAGCGGCCATCGTCGTCCCGTCCCGGTCAGGGAATCGTGACGATGGAGCACACGGGCCGCAATCAGGACGGCGTCGTCGTAGCCCGTGCGAGGCGCACGTGCCTCATGTGGACCAAGGATGCCCATAGATGACTTTCGCTGCACCATTCGCCATGGGACCCGCCCTCCTGTTCTGCCCGGCCGATCGGCCGGAGCGTTTTGCGAAGGCGGCCGGGCGCGCTGACGCCGTCATCCTCGATTTGGAAGACGCAGTCGCACCGGAGGCGAAGAGGCGCGCCCGCGAGAACGTGGCCGCGACCCCGCTCGATCCTGCGCGGACCCTCGTGCGGCTCAACGCGGCGTCGACCGCCGATTTCGACGCCGACCTCGCGGCACTAAGAAGCACGCCGTATCGCACTGTCATGCTCGCCAAGGCAGAGAGCGCGGAGCAGATGCGGCGGCTCGCCGACTTCGAGGTCGTCGCCCTGTGCGAGACCGCGCTGGGCGTGCTCAATGCTCAGGCCATAGCTTCCGAGCCCAACGTTGTCGGCCTCATGTGGGGCGCGGAGGACCTCGTCGCGTCCCTGGGCGGCACGTCGAGCAGGGACGAGGACGGCGCGTACCGCGCGGTTGCACTCCATGCTCGGTCGACGGTCTTGCTCGCCGCGGGTGCGTTCGGGAAGGCGGCCATCGATGCTGTCTACACGGCTATCCCTGATGTTGCCGGGCTGAGTGCAGAGGCGGACGATGCTGCAGCCTCCGGCTTCGCAGCCAAGGCCTGCATCCATCCCAGCCAGGTGGCAGCTGTCCGTCAGGCCTATGCGCCGACGGACGCCGCTGTGGCCGCTGCACGTGACCTTCTCGCAGCTGCGGACGCCGCCGGCACCGGAGTCTTCCAATATCAGGGCCGGATGATCGACGGACCGATCCTGCGGCACGCGGAGTCAGTCCTGCGGCGCGCGACCATCTAGCAGCGCGCGAGCATCTGGCGGCGTCTGCCGAGGGGGCACCTCCGGCACCCGCCAGGGGCCAGCCCGGACGCTCCATCTGGCCGTGGGGTTCAGCAGCCTTGGCCGTGGGGGTCGGTGTTGCAGTCCTGGGCGTAGAGGCGGACCTCGGAGCGCCACACCGAGACCGGCCGGGGCGGGCTGGGGACCTCGGCGGTGCCCGGGATCGGCTGCCAGGGCCCGCCCTCGACGGAGAACTCCCCGGCGAACACGGTCACCAGCCCCACCAGGTACTCCCCGGTGGCCGTGTACCGGTGGCTCGTGGCCGTCCGCTCCCCCCACCGCTCCTGCGGGAGCGGCCCGCCCGGGGCCGCGCTGGCCAGGGACGCCCCGTCCCCGTAGTCGAAGCGGTGCTCCACCGGGCGCACCCGCACCAGCACCCCCCGGCCCAGGACCGTGGTGCGGAACGACTGCACCGCAGGGTCCGCGTAGACATTCGTCTCCGCGCCCCGGAGCGTGTGCCGCCCCGGCTGGAGCCCCAGCCCCGCCGCGGCGATCGGCAGCTCCCGCAGCTCCCGCTGCCCCAGCCCCACCACCGCGCCCCCGCCCGGACGCTCCGGGGCCTGCCCCGGGTACAGGCACCCGGCATCCAACCGCTCCGGCTCCGACCCGGGCCGCTGCCGGTACCAGTTCACCAGCATCCCACCCGGCCTCTCCCGGCACGCCCCCGCAGCAGCCGCACACGCAGGCGAATCACCGAAACCCTCCACCTCCGACAAACACGCATGCCCATACGAATAGCTGAAAGGATCGATTTGTCCGTTTGGCAATGGGGGGAATTCGACTTTGACTGCCCCGCTCTCGGTCCCGTTGACCGAGATTGACCTGTCGTCAAAATAGACGTCGGCAGCTTCGGCTCGTGCCGGGGGCACAGCGACGAGTGCAATGGCAATCAGAAGAGCGACCACTCGGCGCATCACGACGCCTGCCCCAGTTGTCGCATCGTCCAGCGCCCATCATGAAAGCTCGCGTACGCCGCTTTCGCATTTCCATTATTCCCACCTTGACGCGACCTCGTTACGCCACCGCGGGCGTCGAAGATGGTGGAGGCACCTTCGTCGAGAATGAAGTACCCAACCATCTGCCCGAGCGGATCGCGGCTCATGTCTGAATGAAAGTCGGAAGTCTTCCAGAGCGGACCTTGAGCCCATCCACCCGATCCGATGACGTCATCAATATCGCTGGTATAGGCGGAACACACCTTGCATTCTTCGGACGATATTGTCCTAAGCTCGGTGCTGGAGCCGGCCTCGAATGCGTACGTGGCAACGTCGAACCAATACTGGGTGAACGCCTCGAACCCCTCCCTCGTGTCCTGCTTCGCCGCCTCGGGCAGCACCGGAGGCGGCACGTTGCGTGCAGGGCCCCGAGAACTCGCGGGAGTTGGCCTTGGGTCAGGTGAGGGAGGGGAAGTTGAGGGCGGAGCCCCGGAGTCCGTCATCGTGCCTGCGGGGGTGTCGCGAGGGGAAGCCGTCACCTGTGCGTCTGTGGACCCTCCACAGCCAGCGAGCATCACCGTGCCCAAGAACAGCACTGAGCACACAAGCACCCAAGAACAAGCAAACGATCGGCGCAGCGCCATGACATCCCCCAAGTCAGTTGTGCCGAAGCCCACCAAGCAGCTGTCGCGAAACAACAAGTAGGCCCTGCAGTTTCCGCGACATTAGCAACGGCGGCCGCCACTGAGCCGGACGGAAGAGCCGCCTCAGTGGGGTTTACTGGTGACATGCAGAACCCGGCTTCCGAGCAGCGCTCCGTGATCATCCTCGGCTCCACGGGCAGCATCGGCACCCAGGCGATCGACGTCGTCGACGGCGCCCCGGATCGCTTCCGCGTAACGGCCCTGAGCGCTGGCGGCGGCAACCTCGGCTTGCTTGCGCTGCAGGCGGTCCGCACCCGGGCCGAGGCCGTGGGAATCGCCGAGGGAAGCATTGACGAACTCCGCAGCCTGATTGCGGGCGCCGCCCAGTCGGAGGGCGTCGCGGACTATGTGCCGGAGCTCTTCGCAGGGTCTGAGGCCTCGACACGCATTGCTCAGTGGAGCGGGCCCGCGGGGCGTGCCGACGTCGTCCTCAATGGGATCACCGGAAGCATCGGCCTCGCGCCCACTCTCGCGGCGTTGGCCTCTGGCGCGACGCTCGCGCTTGCCAACAAGGAAAGCCTCATCGTGGGCGGCACCCTCGTGACGGGCGCGGCGAGCCCCGGACAGATCGTGCCCGTCGACTCGGAGCATTCAGCCATCGCGCAGTGCCTCCGCGCCGGCCGCCGGAGCGAGGTCGACCGCCTGGTTCTCACAGCATCTGGTGGGCCCTTCCGGGGCCGCAGCCGCGACGAGCTGAGGAACGTCACGCCAGCGGAAGCGCTCAACCACCCGACGTGGAACATGGGCCGCGTGGTCACGACGAACTCGGCGACGCTCGTCAACAAGGGCCTTGAGCTCATCGAGGCCCACCTTCTGTTCGATGTCGCGCTCGAGGCGATCGACGTCGTCGTGCACCCGCAGTCGGTCGTGCATTCGATGGTCCAGTTCAATGACGGCTCGGTCATCGCCCAGGCATCGCCGCCAGACATGAGGCTTCCCATAGCCCTCGGGCTCGGCTGGCCGGACCGAGTGCCGCACGCCGCGAGTCCCTGTGACTGGTCGCAGGCCGCAGCATGGACGTTCGAGCCGCTCGACGTGCGAGCGTTTCCCGCCGTGGAGCTCGCGCGCCAGGCGGCGCGGCAGGGGAGCACCTTCCCGGCCGTCTTCAACGCGGCCAACGAGGAAGCGGTCGAGGCATTCCACGCGGGGAGGATCGGCTTCCTCGATATCGTGGACACCATCGAATCGGTGCTCTCCGAGCACGAAGATTCCTCCGAATTGACTGTGGATTCCGTGCTCGCAGCCGAGACGTGGGCACGGAAGCGCGCCCACGAGCGTTTGGCAAGCTGAGCCAGCCGCCAGAACAGGACTCTTGTGAACCCCACCGTGCTTTTCATCCTCGGCGTCCTCTTCGTCGCCCTCGGGATCGCCGTCTCCATCGCGCTCCACGAAGTCGGTCACCTGCTGCCCGCCAAGCTCTTCAACGTGCGCGTGACCCGCTACATGATCGGCTTCGGGCCTACCGTCTGGTCCAAGCGCAAGGGAGAGACGGAGTACGGCGTCAAGGCGCTGCCGCTCGGCGGCTACGTCCAGATGGTCGGAATGTACCCGCCGAACCAGCGCGACGGTTCCGTCCGGCAGTCCAGCACCGGCATGTTCCAAGGGCTCGCTGAGGCCGCGAGGGACCAGGCCCACGAAGAGGTGCGGCCCGAAGACCACGGGCGCCTCTTCTACCAGCTGCCGGTGTGGAAGAAGATCATCATCATGCTCGGCGGCCCCGCCATGAACATCCTCCTGGGGATCCTGTTCACGGCGATCGTGCTCATGGGCTTCGGGATCGCCCAGCCGACGAATCAGATCGCATCCGTAGCGGCGTGCATGGTCCCGGCCAACCAGCAGCAGGCACCAACGGACACGTCGACCTGCACGAAGACCCCGGCTGCGGCCGCGGGACTCCAGCCCGGCGACACCGTAGTGGTCTTCGACGGCAAGCAGGTCACAGGCTGGGACCAGCTGAGCTCGTGGATTCGCGCGTCGGCAGGCAAGACGGTGAGCATCACCGTTCAGCGGGGCGGCAGGAATGTCGACCTGAAGATCACCCCGGTGCTCAACTCGGTGACCGTATACGGGGCGAACGGACAGCCCGTCAAGAAGGCGGACGGCAGCTATCAGACCGCTGAAACGGGCTTCGTCGGCATCGGCGCCCGCCAGGCGCTCACCCCCCAGCCGGCGACGTCGGTGCTCCCCGCCGTCGGCCAGAACATCGCCCAGGTGGCGGGCGTCGTGTTCAACCTGCCGGCGCGCGTCGTCGGAGTTGCCCAGGCGGCATTCGGCAGCGCGCCGCGCGACCCGAACGGGCCCATGAGCGTCGTCGGCGTCGGACGCGTGGCTGGCGAGGTCGCAGCGCTCGAAGACGTGCCACTCTCGGCGCGCATCGCCACGCTGTTCGGCCTGCTCGCGGGCGTCAACCTCGCGCTCGCGGTCTTCAATCTCGTGCCGCTCCTCCCGCTCGACGGCGGTCACGTCGCGGGCGCGCTGTACGAAGGTGTCCGGCGCCGACTGGCTTCGTGGCGCAGGCGTCCGGATCCCGGACCCTTCGATATCGCCAAGCTCCTCCCGCTCACCTACGCGGTGGCGAGCCTGCTTATCGCCATGAGCGTGCTGCTCATCTACGCCGATATCGTCAAGCCCGTGAACCTTTTCGGGTGAGCGGAGGGATAGGCTGGACCCATGACCGTCTTCGCTGTTGAGTACCGTTACGATGCCTCCACTGCCGCCCGCCGGGACGAAGTCCGCCCGGACCACCGCGGGTGGCTGTCGGAGATCGCCGAGGCCGGGCAGCTCCTCGTGAGCGGTCCGTACGAGGACGGCACGGGCGCACTCCTGCTCATGAAGGCGGACGACGCCGAGGCGCTCCAGTCGCTGCTTGCCCAGGATCCCTTCGCTGTCGAAGGCCTCATCGCGGACTCCTCCGCGGCCGCGTGGACTCCGGTCAGCGGCACCCTCGCCTCCCAGTTCTGAAAAACACCCCGCAACAAGGAGTTCTCGTGACTTCGGTCAGCCTCGGAATGCCAGCAGCCCCGCCGCCCGTCCTCGCACCGCGGCGCACGACGCGGCAGATCCACGTCGGCTCGGTGGGCGTCGGCTCCGAGTACCCGATCAGCGTCCAGTCAATGACCACGACGCCGACCACGGACATCAATGCGACCCTCCAGCAGATCGCCGAGCTCACCGCGGCGGGGTGCGACATCGTGCGCGTCGCGTGCCCTTCGGCGGACGACGCCGAGGCGCTCCCGATCATCGCGAAGAAGTCGCAGATCCCGGTCATCGCAGACATCCACTTCCAGCCGAAATACGTGTTCGCGGCGATCGAGGCGGGCTGCGCCGCTGTCCGTGTGAACCCGGGCAACATCCGCAAGTTCGACGATCAGGTCAAAGAGATCGCGCAGGCCGCGAAGGACCACGGAACCTCGATCCGCATCGGCGTCAACGCCGGTTCGCTCGACGCGCGGCTGCTGAAGAAATACGGGAAGGCCACGCCCGAGGCACTCGTCGAGAGTGCGATCTGGGAAGCGAGCCTGTTCGAGGAGCACGACTTCCACGACTTCAAGATCTCGGTCAAGCACAACGACCCCGTCGTCATGGTGAGGGCCTACGAGCTGCTCGCTGAACAGGGCGACTGGCCGCTGCACCTCGGCGTCACGGAGGCCGGCCCCGCCTTCCAGGGCACGATCAAGTCCGCGACGGCCTTCGGCGCCCTCCTCTCGCGGGGCATCGGCGACACCATCCGCGTCTCCCTCTCGGCGCCGCCCGTCGAAGAGGTCAAGGTCGGGATCCAGATCCTCCAGTCGCTCAACCTCCGCCCGCGGCGGCTCGAGATCGTCTCGTGCCCGTCCTGCGGCCGCGCACAGGTCGACGTCTACAAGCTCGCCGAAGAGGTCACGGCGGGCCTCGAGGGCATGACGTTCCCGCTCCGGGTGGCCGTCATGGGCTGTGTCGTCAACGGTCCGGGAGAGGCCCGCGAGGCGGATCTCGGCGTGGCCTCGGGGAACGGGAAGGGCCAGATCTTCGTCAAGGGCGAGGTCATCAAGACGGTGTCCGAGAGCGAGATCGTCGAGACGCTGATCGAAGAGGCGATGAAGATCGCCGAGGAGATGGGGGAGGCCGATGGCGAAGATGCTTCAGCGGGCGGCCCCGTGGTCACCGTCTCGTAGACGGGACCCGCTGATCCGGAGGCTGGGGCACGAGGACACCCTCGGGCTCTGCGAGCTTGCTGCCCTCGATCCGGTGGCGAACGTCTTCATTGCGGCCCACCTCCTCACGACGGGTTCCGCCGCGCCCACCCAGAGCGGCGCCGAAATCCTCGGCGCGTACGACGGCGACGGGCGGCTCATCAGCGCCTGTTGGCTCGGTGCCAACATCGTGCCGGTGGGCATGCAGGAAGATCTCGCCCCCGCGTTCGCCGAGGTGATCAGGGGCGCGAACCGCCGCTTCGCGTCGATCTTCGGGCCGGCCGAGCCCACTCTGGCGCTCTACGAGGGACTCGGTGGCCCCCGGGCGCGGGAGGTGCGTCCGGTGCAGCCGCTCATGGCCATCGAGGGCGGCGCCGCCGTCCGCCCCGACCCGCTCGTGCGGGTGACGACGCTCGACGACTTCGAGGCCGTCGCCCCGGCGTGCGTCGCGATGTTCGAGGAAGAAGTCGGATATTCGCCCGTCGCAGGGGGAAGCGACAACTATTACCGGCGCGTCCGCCAGCTCATCCAGCAGGGCCATTCCGTGGCCCGATTCGGGGACAGCGGCGAGGTGGTCTTCAAGGCCGAGCTCGGGGCGGTCTCCTCGGCGGCGAGCCAGGTGCAGGGCGTGTGGGTCGAACCGGCCCACCGTGGGCTGGGCCTGAGCCACGGCGGGATGGCCGCCGTCGTCGGCTTAGCGCGCCAGCTTGCGCCGATCGTGAGCCTCTACGTGAACGACTACAACGAGCGCGCGAAGGCCTGCTATGAGCGCGTTGGCTTCGAGCGCGTCGGAACCTTCGCGACAGTCCTGTTCTGAGCGGCTTCTGGCTCTGAGCCTCGAGGCAGCGGCTCAGTGAGGTGCCGCTGGATGGCGGGAGCGAGGAGTCGTTCGGCCTCCTCGGCGGGGACGGACGCGAGCGGTTCGAGCCTCACGACATAGCGCGTGATCATGAAGCCCACGATCTGGGAGGCGGCCATCGAAGCGCGGAGCTGGCGCTCGGCGTCATCCCCGGGCAGCCCCTCGGCGACGCGGGCCAGGATGCGGCGGCGGACGAGGTGGGCCATGAGCCGTGAGCGGGACGTGGAACTGATCGTCGACCGGAAGAAGGCGGCGAGCGCGTGCCGCTGCGGGCCTTCCCACAGCCGCACGATCGCTCGGGCGATGAAGCGCCCGCGCTCGGAGAGGGCGAGATCGTCGATGCCGGCCAGAAGCACCTCCGGGTCGATCGGCAGGGCGACGGACGCAGCGAACAGTTCTTCCTTCCCGTCGAAGTAGTGATGGACGAGAGCTGCGTCGACCCCTGCCTCGCGGGCGATCTGGCGCAGGCTCACGCCGTCGTACCCGTCCTCGGCGAAGCGCCGGGTGGCCGCGGTGATGATCGCGGCCCGGCGGTCGGACGGACCCTTGGGCCGCGCCATCATCGGCTGGCCCTCACGACGACTTGCGGCGCAGCGTGAGCGACGCGAGGAGCAGCGTTCCGAGCAGCACGGCCGCCATGATCCACAGGTCGCGCCACATCTCGCCGGTCGGGTCGAGGTTCGCCGTGATCTCCTGGAGTGCCTTGACCGAATAGGTGAGCGGCATCCAGTCCGAGAGGACCTGGAACACGTCCGTCATCTGCGCGTGCGGTACGAAGAGCCCGCAGAGCAGGATCTGCGGGATGACAACGATCGGCATGAACTGGACGGCCTGGAACTCCGTCCGCGCGAAGGCGCTGCAGAAGAGGCCGAGCGCGACTCCGAGGACCGCGTTGACGACGGCGACGAGCACTACTAGCCCCGCGTTGCCTTTGATGTCCAGCCCGAAGATCCAGTACGCGACGGCCGTCGCGACGACCGACTGCAGGGCCGCCATGAGGGAGAACGCGACGCCGTAGCCGAACAGGAGGTCGGCCTTGTGGATCGGGGTCGTCATGAGCCGCTCGAGCGTCCCGGATGTGCGTTCGCGCAGCATCGTGATCGAGGTCAGCAGGAACATGATGACGAACGGGAAGATCGCGAGCATGATCGGGCCGATCCGATCGAAGGTCCGCGGCATCCCGGGCGGCAGGGTCTCGTTCTCGAAGAGCCAGTACACGATCGTGAGCAGCACCGAGGGGACGACGAGGATCATGGCGATGCTTCGCGGATCGTGGCGGAGCTGGTTGAGGACCCGTGCGGTCGTGGCGGCGAGCATGCGCGGATTCATACTGCATTCTCCTTCGCTGCCTTGTACTGCTGGGCGAGGTTCTGCTGGCCGGGCTCGCCCTGCTGGCCGGACTCGCCCTTCTGGATGATGCCGAGGAAGGCCTGCTCGAGGTCCTGGCTGCGGCCTTCCTCTCGCAGTTCGTCGGGCGTCAGCTGCGCGAGGAGATGCCCGTCGCGCAGGAGCAGGAGCGAGTCGCATCGGCTCGCTTCCTCCATGACGTGGCTCGAGACGAGGAGGGTCGTGCCAGCGTCGGCGAGGGCACGGAACCTCTCCCAGAGATCGACTCGCAGCACGGGATCGAGGCCCACGGTGGGCTCGTCGAGGACGAGCAGCTTCGGCTGCCCGACGAGCGCGCACGCGAGCGACACTCGGCTGAACTGGCCTCCGGACAGGTCAGCGGCCTTGCGCTTCTCGAAGCCCGAGAGGCCGACGGCGGCGACAGCCTCGCGTGCGTCGGCTCGGGTGCGCCCGTGGAGGGACGCGAAGTAGCGGACGTTGTCGAGGACGGTGATGTCGCTGTACACGGCGGCGTCCTGGGTCATGTAGCCGATGAGCGGACGGAGCGCGGGGGAGCCCGCAGGCCTCTCGAGGACGCGAAGGGTGCCGGATGCGATGCGTTGGACGCCCATGATGGTGCGCATGAGCGTGCTCTTCCCGCTCCCGGACGGGCCGAGCAGTCCGGTGACGCGGCCGCTCGGGACGGAGAAGTCGAGGCCGTGGAGGACTTCGCTTCGGCGAAGCCGGACGACGAGGCGTTCTGCTTCGACGGCCGGCGGGGGCCCAGCCGCGTGAGCGGGGGTTGGGGATGCGGTGTCTGATGGCGACCCTGACATGACGGACTCCGGTCGGAGGAGGGACATCTATTCGGGAATTCATCAACTGATGAATTGAGGCTAGATCTGCCCCGCTGGCGTCGTCAACCCCTCATGCTCGGAGGCTGAGACGATCTCCGGGCCATGGGAGCCGCGGAAGCTGGGATACATTGGTAGCTGACCTTTTCCATCCCGAGCCAGAACAGCTCACAGAGCCGGAACGGCTCGCTGAGCCGGCACGGCTCACAGCCAGAACGGATGCCGCACGTGGTCCTGCGACTCTCCACCCTGTTCCTGCGAACCCTCCGCGAGGATCCGGCCGACGCCGAGGTGGCCAGCCATAGGCTGCTCGTCCGCGCAGGCTACATCCGCCGTGCGGCCCCCGGCATCTACACGTGGCTCCCGCTCGGGCTCGCCGTGCTCCACAGGGTCGAGCAGATCATCCGCGAGGAGATGGCGTCGATCGGAGCCCAGGAGGTCCATTTCCCGGCCCTCCTGCCCAAGGAGCCCTACGAGGCGACGAACCGCTGGACCGAGTACGGCGACAGCATCTTCCGGCTCAAGGACCGCAAGGACGGCGACTACCTCCTCGCGCCGACACACGAGGAGATGTTCACGCTCCTCGTGAAGGACCTGTACTCCTCGTACAAGGACCTTCCGCTGAGCCTCTACCAGATCCAGAACAAGTACCGCGACGAGGCCCGTCCCCGCGCAGGCCTCCTGCGCGGGCGCGAATTCATCATGAAGGATTCGTACTCGTTCGATGTGGACGACGCCGGGCTCGACGCGAGCTACGCGGCGCACCGCGAGGCGTACCTCCGGATCTTTGCCCGGCTCGGACTCGAGGTCGTGCCCGTCAAGGCAACCGCGGGCGCCATGGGCGGATCGAAGAGCGAGGAGTTCCTCCACCCGACCGAGATCGGCGAGGACACGTTCGTGCGCTCTGCCGGCGGCTACGCGGCGAATGTCGAAGCCGTGACAACGGTCGTACCCGCCCCGATCGACTACAGCAACGCCCCCGCCGCCCAGGTCCTCGACACCCCCGAGACCCCCACGATCGACACGCTCGTCGCCGCGTCCCAGACGGTCTTCCCGAATCCCGAGCGGCCGTGGACGGGTGCCGACACGCTCAAGAACGTCGTGCTGGCGGTCAAGCTCCCGACCGGGGAGAAGCAGCTCGTCGTGATCGGGGTCCCGGGCGATCGCGCCGTCGACCTCAAGCGGGTCGAGGCGAACATCGGGGCCTTCCTCCCCATCGCCGGAGAGATCGGCATCGAGGCCGCGAGCGAGGAGGACCTCAGGTCGCAGCCGCTCATCGTCAAGGGCTACCTCGGCCCGGGCCTCGAGCCGGAGGACGCGCTCCTAGGCCTCGACGGCAAGTCGGGACTCCTGTACCTCGTCGACCCGCGCGTCGTCCCCGGGACCCGGTGGATCACGGGCGCAAACCAGCCCGGAAAGCACGTATACGGCCTCGTCGCCGGGCGAGACTTCGGCTGGGACGGTGTGATCGAGTGCACGGAGGTGCGCGAGGGCGACGAGGCACCCGACGGCTCGGGCCCGCTCGAGACGGCCCGAGGGATCGAGATGGGACACATCTTCCAGCTCGGCCGCAAGTACGCCGAGGCCCTCGAACTCAAGGTGCTGGATGCGAACGGCAAGCAGGTGACCGTCACGATGGGCTCGTACGGCATCGGCGTCACCCGCGCCGTCGCCGCGCTCGCGGAATCGAACCACGACGAGCGAGGCCTCGTCTGGCCCCGGGCCGTCGCGCCCGCCGACGTCCACGTCGTCGCCGTCGGACGCGGCGAGGAGATCTTCGCCGAAGCCGAGCGCCTGGCCGGGGAGCTCGAGTCCCGCGGGCTGACCGTCATGCTCGACGACCGGCCGAAGGTCTCGCCCGGCGTCAAGTTCGGGGACGCCGAGCTCATCGGCGTCCCGACGATCGTCGCCGTGGGCAATGGCCTTGCGAGCGGCACCCTCGAGGTCAAGGATCGGCGTTCGGGCTCGACGGAGGACGTGCCGGTGGGCGACGCCGCGGACTATGTCGTCCGGGCCGTGCGCGCCGACGCGTAATCCGCGTCCGTGCACAGCGGCCTCGAGCTGCTTGACCCCTTCACGCTCGCCCTCGTCATCCTGGCCGGGTTCGCCGCGGGCTGGGTGGACGCGGTCGTGGGCGGGGGAGGGCTCATCCAGCTCCCGGCGCTGCTCGCCCTGCCGGGGATCACTCCGGTCCACGCACTCGCGACGAACAAGATGGGCTCCGTGTTCGGCACGAGCACGAGCGCGCTGACCTACGCCCGGCGCGTGCGCCCGGACCTTCGTACTGCAATTCCGATGGCGGTCGTGGCCCTGGCCGGCGCGTTCGGCGGGGCCGCGCTCGCGTCCGCTCTGCCGGCGCGGGTCTTCAAGCCGATCATCCTCTGCGCGATCATCGTCGTCGCGCTCTTCACGGTCCTCAGGCCGCAGCTCGGGCAGTACACCGAGCTGCGGCTCAAGGGGGGCCGGCACTTCGCGGCCGCCTGCGGCCTCGGCGCCCTGATCGGCTTCTACGACGGGCTCATCGGCCCGGGAACCGGTTCGTTCCTCGTGATCGCGCTCGTCTCGGGCATGGGGTACGCGTTCCTCGAGGCGAGTGCGAAGGCGAAGATCGTCAACATGGCGACGAACATCGGGGCGCTGCTCCTGTTCGCCCCCAGCGGCGCCCTGCTCTGGGGCGTCGGGCTCGTGCTCGGCGCCGCCAACATGTGCGGCGGCTATGTCGGGGCCCGCATGGCGGTTGCACGCGGCAACCGGTTCATCCGCTGGGTCTTCCTGGCCGTCGTCGCGGCCCTTGCCGTGAAGCTCGGCGTCGACGTGTGGAACGAGAACTTCGCCTGAGCCCCTCGGCCCGAGCCTGATCAGTCCAGGCGCTTCAGCTCGGACGCCGGGGGAAGCCCGGGCAGCGGCCGGCAGCAGAGGGCGCTCGCGACCCACAGGGAACGTTCGAAGTCCCCGCGGTGCCCGGGTCTTGCCGCGTACCACAGCGCGTTCTCGACCTCTCGCAGCACCGACCAGGCTCGCGACGCCTCGGCATCGAGACCAGCCGCGGCCGCAAGTTCCGAGCAGCGGTCGAGCAGCGCGTCCGGCGCGTCGTTGCGCCGGAGCTCGGGGAGACGATTCCACAGCATGGGCGCGACGGCGAACTCGGCCTCGCCCACCGCGGGCTGCGGGTCGATCGCGCGGAAGCCGCCGTCGTGGTCGCCGAGGACGTTCATTCCGTGCAGGTCGGTGTGGACGAGGACGTCGCGTCCGCCCCGCCGCCCGACGGTGCCGCGCGTTGCGCACACGTCGAGGGCCTCTTCGAGGAGCCAGCGCGGGAACGGGCGCTCGAGGCGCTCCCAGCGCTCGGGAAGCTCGTCGCTCCACTGCTCCGCGCGGGCGTCGAGGCGCTCTAGGGCTGCCCAGTCCGGGCGGTCGTCCTCCGGGATGGAAAGCATCCGCATGATCCCGCCCCACACCGCGCATGCCTCCGGGAAGGGAACCTCCTGGAGCCGTCGGCCCGAGTCGAGCCGCTCGAGCAGGAGGGAGCCCTCGCCGTCGTCCGCGATGAGCCTGACTGCACCGCGGCCGCTCCACAGCCGGAGCGCCACCGGCTCCGACGCCGTCTCCTCATGCGGATACGCGAGCTTGAGCACGAGGGGCTGCCCGCCCCGGCGCACGGCGACCACGAACGCACCGAAGCCGGACCAGGGCCCGGCCTCTGGGTCCGGCTCGAGCTCCCAGCGGCGGAGGCCCCTTTCGAGGCGTTCCGGGAGCGACTCGATCCATGCACGGCCGGTGGGCGTGCGGGAATACCTCGACACGAGGTCCGCGGGCACACCGGTCGCTGTCATCGTCCCTTTCAGGCCACCCCGGTCGTTCCGAGCAGGCTGCCCAGAGCATACGTCGTCGCGAGGGCTATCGCCCCGCCGATGATGACTCGGACAGAGGCCCGCGTCCTCGATCCGCCACCGATCCACGCTCCCAGGGCGCCCGTGAGGGCCAGCGCGACGAGCACGACGATGAACGTGAGCCAGACGCGCATCGACTCGGGGAAGAAGAGGATCGAAAGCAGAGGCAGCACCGCGCCGCACAGGAAGGAGACAGCCGAAGCAAGCGCGGCGTGCCACGGGCTCACGACCTCGTCTGGGTCGATATTGAGTTCGATGTCGAGGTGGGCCCGGAGCGCGTCCTTTTCGGTGAGCTCCTCGGCGACCTTCGTAGCGGTCTCGCGCGAAAGCCCCTTGTGGCGGTACATCGCCACGAGCTCCCCGAACTCTGCCTCGGGCTGATCGCGGAGCTCCTCCCGCTCCTTGGCGATGAGGTGCCGCTGGCTGTCGCTCTGGCTGCTCACCGAGACGTACTCGCCGAGGGCCATGGAGATGGCGCCTCCCGCGAGGGCCGCCAGTCCGGCGGCGAGGATCGGGCCGTTGCTCGTCGTCACGCCGGCGACACCGACGACGACGGCGGCCACGGACACGATGCCGTCGTTCGCTCCGAGGACGCCCGCGCGGAGCCAGTTCAGCTTCGCCGCAATGTCAGCGCCCTGCGGCTCAGGATGAAGGTGGGTGGTGGATTCGGTCGTCATGTGTCAACTTTGGCACCGGGCGCCCGGCCCTGCCAGCGAAGCAAGCCTAGCCTCACCCGCAGTCGTCCCCGACGGCCCCGGCTGCACGCCCTCGTCGGTTCGCCGTGATGCCTTTGCTAGTTCGCCGTAGGGACACCGGGGAAGGCGGTCGCGTTCGACGGCGAAGCTGCCGCGGCCAAGCGGGCCGCGGTCACGAGGCCCTCCGCCACCGCCGCACGACGCGCTGCAGGGGCGTCTCCGACGAGCTGTGCCCACGCCTCCTCCGATGAGCCTTCGACAGCCTTGAGGGCCGCGGAGGGATCCGAGGCGAAGTTCGGCGGCAAGGCGAAGCCAGCGTCGCGCGGAGGGAGCACCGTGCACGTCGCTGCAGCGAAGCTCTCGACTGAGGCGAGCTGACGCCGGTGGGCGTCCAGCGCAGAGGACCGGGCCGCTGCGTCGGGGGAGCCGGCCGGAGTGCGGGCGAGCGCCGTCTCGAGCAGGTAGGCAGCCGCGGTTTCAGCGCGCTCAGTCGTAGCGAGGGCTCCCGCGAACCCTGTTCCCCCGTAGGTGGCCGTCGCCGTGGGGCTCGGGCATGTGCCGCTCGCGCTGGGGCTGGCCGTCGCGCTGGGGCTGGCCGTCGTGTTGGGGCTGGCCGTCGTGCTGGCGCTGGCCGCCGTGTTGGGGCTGGCCGTCGTGCTGGCAGTTCCCGCCGGCTGGGCGCCGGTAGGCGCCCCCGCCGCCGTCGTCCCTGTGGCCGCAGTGATCGAGTCGAGCTGAACCGACTGGCCGGCGGCCACGGATGCGAGCAGAGTCGCGGTCGGGGCGTCGACGTCGGGCAGCGCTGCGAGGCGAGCCTGGACGCTCGAAGCCAAGGCAGCGGCGACGTCGCTCGCCTGGATGCTGCTGGCTCCGGTGCTGCCGGCCCCCGTGCTGCCGGCTCCGGTGCTGCCGGCCCCCGTGCTGCTGGCCCCCGTGCTGCCGGCTCCGGTACTGCTCGCACCTGTGCCCGGAGTACTGGCCGGCGCCGTTTCCGCGGGTACCGTTCCCACCTGTGCCGGGCCCGTCGGGGTCGCCGCGCCTGGCGTTGCGTGCGCCGTCGTCCCGCCGAGGACGGCGGCCTGCCGGTCGAGGACCATGCCTGCGCCAGAGAGCGCTGCCTGGGAACCGGGGGTGGTCCCGGGCCGCCCGGCCGCACTGCGGGCGAGGCTCGCGAGCCGCGCAGCGTCGTCGTGCGCCGCGCGAAGGGCGACCGCGCTGCGGCTCGGTGACGCCGGCTGGGGGGCGTGGAGCGCGACTAGAGTCGCAGTGCCGAGCGCCACGAGGATTGCGGCTGCCCCAAGGGCCCAGTAGCGCCAAGGTCGGCGCCGGGGGGAATTGCCGGACGGCGCAGAGGATGACGGCGCAGAGGATGACGGCGCCGAGGATCCTGATGGAGGCGTGGACGGAGTGGACGGGACGGTGTCGGAACTCACGGGCTCGATCATCCCACGACTGGCCCCCCGACCCGCGACCGGGCCCGCGAGCCGATAGTCTATGAGGACACAACTGAGCGAAGGAGGCGGACGCCCATGTCCGAGAAGGCATCGGAGTCGCCGTTTGCAGCCGAAGAGGCTCGGCTGCACGGGCTGCTCGAGCCCACCGTCACCGCTCATGGCCTCTTCCTCGAAGGCGTCTCCATCAAGGCCGCCGGGGCCCACCGCACTCTGCACGTGATCGTAGACCTACCTCAGGAGCAGACCGGGGGAGTGGGCCTCGACGTCATCGCGGAGATCTCCCGCGAGCTCTCGGACCTCATGGACACCCGGAAGGGATCAGGCACGTTCTCCGACGACCGGCCCTACGACCTCGAGGTCTCGTCGCCGGGCGTCACCCGCCCGCTCACCCAGCCCCGTCACTGGCACCGGGCGCGGGGAAGGATCGTGAAGGTCAACGTCATCCAGGGCGAAAACCTCACCGGCCGCCTGACGCAGGTGACGGACGACGGCGTGACAATAGTTCCGGATCGTCCCGCGGCCAAGGGGGTCAAGCCCAAGCCGGGCGAGCCGGTCACGCTTCCGTTCGAGAAGATCCGGGGCGGCAGGGTCGAGGTCGAGTTCTCGCACATCGACGCGGTACCCGAGACGGCCTTCGAGAGCTTCGAGCCTGACGCCGACACCGAACCCGACACCGACGCCGAGGAGGCCTAGTGGACATCGACATGAGCGCGCTGCGCCTACTGGAGCGAGAACGCGACATCCCTGTCGACAAGCTCATCCCGACCATCGAGCAGGCGCTCCTCCTCGCGTACCACAAGTCTCCCGGGGCCATCGAGAAGGCGCGGGCCGAGGTCGACCGCCGGAGCGGCCACGTCACGATCTGGGCGACCGAGATCGATGAGGAAGGCAACCCCATCGGCGAATTCGACGACACTCCCGAGGGCTTCGGCCGCATCGCTGCGACCACCGCCCGCCAGGTCATCCTCCAGCGCCTTCGGGATGTCGAGGACGACAACGTGCTCGGGGAGTTCAAGGGCCGCGAGGGCGAGCTCATCGCCGGACAGATCCAGCAGGGCAGCAATCCGCACATGGTCCAGGTCAACCTCGGCGCCGTCGAGGCCCTGCTCCCGCCGCCCGAGCAGGTTCCGGGGGAGCAGTACGTCCACGGCAGCCGCATCCGTGCCTACGTGGTGGACGTCCACCGCGGCATGAAGGGCCCCTCGATCACGCTCTCGCGGTCCCACCCGGGGCTCGTGAAGAAGCTCTTCGAGCTCGAAGTGCCCGAGATCGCGGACCGGAGCGTCGAAATCGTCGCGATCGCCCGCGAGGCCGGCCACCGCACCAAGATCGCTGTCCGCGCCAACGTGCCCGGCATCAACGCGAAGGGCGCGTGCATCGGCGAGATGGGCTCGCGGGTGCGCGCTGTCATGACGGAGCTGAACGACGAGAAGATCGACATCGTGGACTACAGCGACGAAGCCGCGACGTTCATCGCGAATGCGCTCTCCCCGGCGAAGGTCAAATCCGTGAGCATCGTCGACGAGGGAAGCCGCTCCGCGCGCGTGACGGTTCCGGACTACCAGCTCTCCCTCGCGATCGGCAAGGAAGGGCAGAACGCCCGCCTCGCGGCGAAGCTGACGGGGTGGCGAATCGACATCACCTCCGACGCCGCGGCCAAGGCTGTAGAATAGTCAGGTCCGGGTAACGCGCCCGGCAGCAAGCCAAACAAGCCAGGGGCAGTGGAACGTGCAGAGTAAGGCGCAACCACTGCGGACCTGCATCGGCTGCCGCCAGAGTGCGCCCCGGTCTGTATTGCTCCGGTTGGTGCGGGACCCCGAGGACCCACAGCGCGTCGTCGCCGATCCGCGCCGCCGAATGCCCGGTCGTGGTGCTTGGCTGCATCCCGACCGTGCATGCCTGACGCAAGCCGTCAAACGTCGAGCGTTCTCCCGTGCCTTCCGGGGTGCCGTGGAGCACGCGGCGGTCGACGACTTCTTCGGCACCGCCGTGCTGGCCCCCGCCGGCACGGTCACCGTCCAAGCTGAAAGCGGGTCAGAAATCTGATGGAAACCCGATGAGTCCCCGTCCCATGAGCGCGTAGCGATGAACCAGTTGTTCCGCGCCGCCGACGGCCTCGCACACGACGAGGCCTGCAGCAAGCAGTAGACGGTCCACGCCTGGCTCGGCGCGGACCGAGACAGGAGAAATGTGGCCAAGGTCCGCGTACACGAGCTCGCCAAGGAGCTCGGTATCACCTCCAAGGACGCCCTTTCCAAGCTTCAGGAGCTTGGAGAATTCGTGCGTTCTGCGTCCTCGACGATCGAGGCGCCCGTCGTGAAGAAGCTTCGCGACGCCTACCCGGCCGGCTCGCCCAAGCAGGCGAAGGCCTCCGCGCCCGCGTCGGCCCGGCCTGCTGCGCCGCGGCAGCCGGCTCCGGCTCCCCGGACAGCGCCGTCGACCCAGTCGGCCCAGACAGCACAGCCGGCGCCATCTGCGCCAGCCGCTCCTGCGCCGTCCCAGAACTCCGGTTCCCGGAACTCCGGATCCCAGAACTCGGGATCCCAGAATTCCCACAGCACCGGGATCAAGCCGGGGCCTGCCCGTCCTGCGGCGCCTTCGCCCGCTCCGGCCTCGCGACCGTCGTCGGACGCCGCGCGCCCTGCGGCGAACTCGGGCTCCGGCCCGCGCCCGGGTACGCCCGGCCCGCGGCCGAGCGGCCCCCGTCCCGGCAACAACCCGTTCTCGTCCTCCCAGGGCATGCAGCGCCCGGGCCGCGAGGACCGCGCGCCTCGTCCCGGCAACAACCCCTTCGCGACATCCCAGGGCATGCCCCGGCCTGGTTCGCGCGATGGGGACAGGCCGGGCGGACCGCGCCCTGCCCCCCGTCCCGGTGGCACCGCGGGCATCCCGCGGCCGCAGGCTCCGCGCCCGGGCGCTCCGCGTCCCGGTGCGCCTCGACCCGGGGGTGCCCGTCCCGGTGCACCGCGCCCGGGTGGCTCCGGCGCTCCCCGTCAGGGCGGCGGCGGCGCGGGTGGAGCACGCCCGAACCCCGGCATGATGCCTCCTCGCTCTGACCGTCCCCAGCCGGGCGCACGCCCGGCCGGAACCGGCGGACGCGGCCCGGGACGCCCGGGTGGCGCTCCTGGCGGCGCTCCTGCCGGCGGTGGCTTCGGCAAGGGCGGCCGCGGACGCGGCGGCACCCAGGGCGCGTTCGGCAAGGGTGGCGCCGGTCGTGGCAAGCAGCGCAAGTCGAAGCGCGCGAAGCGCCAAGAGCTCGAGCAGATGAGCGCTCCGTCGCTCGGCGGCGTTTCGGTGCCCCGTGGCGACGGCGACACGATCGTCCGCCTGCGCCGTGGCTCCTCCATCACGGACTTCGCTGAGAAGATCGATGCGAACCCGGCGTCGCTCGTCACGGTGCTCTTCCACCTCGGCGAGATGGCGACGGCGACCCAGTCGCTCGACGAGGAGACGTTCAGTGTCCTCGGCGAGGAGCTCGGCTACAAGATCCAGATCGTCTCGCCCGAGGACGAGGAGCGCGAGCTGCTCGAGTCGTTCGACATCGACCTCGATGCCGAGCTCGAGGCGGAGACCGACGACGAGCTCGAGACCCGCCCGGCCGTCGTGACCGTCATGGGCCACGTCGACCACGGTAAGACCCGCCTTCTCGACGCCATCCGGCACACGAACGTGGTCGAGGGCGAGCACGGTGGCATCACGCAGCACATCGGTGCCTACCAGATCTCGTTCGAGCACGACGGCCAGCCGCGTCAGCTCACCTTCATCGACACCCCGGGCCACGAGGCGTTCACCGCCATGCGTGCCCGTGGCGCCCAGGTCACGGACATCGCGGTGCTCGTGGTGGCCGCGGACGACGGCGTCATGCCGCAGACGGTCGAGGCGCTCAACCACGCCCAGGCCGCCGGTGTGCCGATCGTGGTCGCGGTCAACAAGATCGACAAGGAGGGCGCCAACCCGGACAAGGTCCGCGGCCAGCTCACCGAGTACGGTCTCGTGCCCGAGGAGTACGGCGGCGACACGATGTTCGTGGACGTCTCCGCGCGCCAGGGCCTGCACATCGACGACCTCATCTCGGCGGTCCTCCTGACGGCGGACGCTGCGCTCGACCTCCGCGCGAACCCGAACAAGGACGCGCGCGGTGTTGCGATCGAGGCCAACCTCGACCGCGGCCGCGGTGCCGTCGCGACGGTGCTCGTTCAGTCCGGTACGCTCCACGTCGGCGACAACATGGTCGCCGGCACGGCCCACGGCCGTGTCCGCGCCATGTTCGACGAGGACGGCGAGCCGGTCGAGGCCGCGCTCCCGTCGCGTCCCGTCCAGGTCCTGGGCCTCTCCTCGGTGCCGCGTGCAGGCGACACGTTCCTCGTGACCGAGGACGATCGCACCGCCCGCCAGATCGCGGAGAAGCGCGAGGCGGCAGAGCGCAACGCGCAGCTCGCCAAGCGCCGCAAGCGGATCAGCCTCGAGGACTTCGACAAGGCTGTGGCCGAGGGCAAGATCGACACCCTCAACCTCATCCTCAAGGGCGACGTGTCCGGTGCCGTCGAGGCACTCGAGGACTCGCTGCTCAAGATCGACGTCGGCGAGGAAGTCCAGCTCCGCGTCATCCACCGTGGCGTCGGCGCGATCACGCAGAACGACGTCAACCTCGCCACGGTC
Organism: Sinomonas susongensis; assembly: GCF_005877005.1. GTDB lineage: Bacteria > Actinomycetota > Actinomycetes > Actinomycetales > Micrococcaceae > Sinomonas > Sinomonas susongensis. The sequence goes on from NZ_SSNH01000005.1 coordinate 189,482, forward strand.
GACAACGCGATCATCATCGGCTTCAACGTCCGCCCTGCGGAGCGTGTGGCCGAGCTCGCGGACCGCGAGGGTGTGGACATGCGGTTCTACTCCGTGATCTACGCAGCCATCGAGGACATCGAGCTCGCCCTCAAGGGCATGCTCAAGCCGGAGTACGAGGAGGTTCAGCTCGGCACCGCCGAGGTGCGCGAGATCTTCCGGTCCTCGAAGTTCGGCAACATCGCCGGCTCGATCGTCCGCAGCGGGATCATCCGACGCAACACGAAGGCCCGCCTCCTGCGGGACGGCGTGGTCGTCGGGGACAACCTCACGATCGATTCGCTCAAGCGGTTCAAGGATGACGCAACCGAGGTCCGCGAGGGCTTCGAGTGCGGTATCGGCCTGGGGTCGTTCAACGACATCCAGCTCGAGGACATCATCGAGACGTTCGAGATGCGCGAGAAGCCGCGCGTCTGACAGCGTCCGCCAAGAAGGGGCCCCGCGGGTGCGGGGCCCCTTCCCAGTTCATCTAAGGAGTTCCCATGGCCGATCCGGCCCGCGCTGCGCGCCTCGCGCAGCGGATCAAGGTGGTCGTGGCCGAAGCGCTGCGCAAGGCCGTCAAGGACGAGCGCGCCGAGGCGATCACCATCACCGATGCCCGCGTCACGAACGATCTCCAGCACGCGACCGTGTACTACACCGTCCTCGGCGACGCTGCGGCCCAGGAGGGCGCGCGGGAGGTGCTCGACGCCAAGAAGGGCATCCTGCGCCGCGAGCTCGGGCGCAACCTGACCATCCGCCTCACGCCTACCCTCGAGTTCGTCGCCGACGAGGTGCCCGTGAACGCTTCGCACGTCGAGGACCTCCTGCGGCAGGCGCGTGCCCGCGACGAGGAGGTGGCCCGGCTTGCCGAGAGGGCCCGCCCGGCCGGCGACCCGGATCCCTACCGCAAGCCGGAGAACCGCGACGAGGACGACGTCGAGCACGAGTCCGAGTTCGACGACGTGGACGTCGACGCGGAATAGTGCGGTTCCCGGGGCAGGACCGTGTGGCCCTGCGCCCTGGCGCAGTTGCATGCTCCGCGCTCCATATACTGGGAGGCGTGCTTTCTGGACTCGTGATCGTCGACAAACCGCAGGGATGGACGAGCCACGACGTCGTCGGCCGTGTGCGCCGGCTCGCCGGCACCCGGAAGGTCGGGCACGCCGGGACGCTTGACCCGATGGCGACGGGCGTCCTGGTGGTCGGCATCAACCGCGCGACCCGGCTCCTCTCGTACATCGTGGGGACCTCGAAGACCTACACCGCTACGATCCGGCTCGGACAGGCCACCGTGACCGACGACGCCGAGGGGGAGGTCGTGTCCGAGACGATCGCCGCCGCGGTCACGGAGGAGCAGATCCGCGCGGCCGCGGCCCGCCTCACAGGAGAGATCCTGCAGGTCCCGAGCAGTGTGAGCGCCATCAAGGTCGCCGGCCAGCGCTCATATGCCCGCGTGCGTGCGGGCGAGAGCGTCGAGCTCGAGGCCCGGCCCATCACCGTCCACTCGTTCGAGATCCACGGCGTCCGCCGGGAGCGTGGGGGCCGCGTGCTCGACGTCGACGCGACCGTCCGCTGCTCCTCGGGAACCTACATCCGTGCCCTCGCGCGGGACCTGGGCGTGGATCTTGAAGTAGGCGGACACCTCACCGCGCTCAGGCGGACCCAAGTCGGTCCCTACGGCATCGACGAGGCACGCACGCTCGAGGAACTCGCCGAGGACTTCTCGGTGCTGCCCCTCGCGGAGGCCGCACGGGCGCTCCTGCCGGTCCGCGAGCTGAGTGCTGACGAAGCCGTCGAGCTCTCGTTCGGGCGCAAGGTCGCGCCGAGCGGACGGGACGAAGTAACTGCGGCGTTCGCGCCCGACGGCAGCCTCGTCGCGCTCCTCAAGGACGCAGGGCCAGCCGCACGCCCGGAACTCGTCTTTGCCCCACACGGGGGAGACGGACACGGGGGAGACGCACACGGGGGAGACGCACACGGGGGAGAGCAGTCCGAGTGACCGACCCCTTCTTCTGGATCGGGACTGCAGTCTGCGCCGTCTCGGCCGCCCTGTGCATCATCGCGACCGCGACCAAGCGGTACCCGGGGGACGCGGCAATCCTGTCCGTGGCCGCCGTCGAGCTGTTCCTCGTCGTCTTCGGCGTCGCCGCGGGGGTCCGCCAGGCAGCTGGAGAGTCGGTCCGTGGGGCGCCTTGGGAGTTCTGGGGATACCTCATCACGGCGTTCATCCTTCCGATCGCCGGATTCTGGTGGGCCGTCCTCGACAAGACCCGCTGGAGCAACCTCGTCCTGGCCGCTGTGCCGATCACCGTATTCGTCATGCTGTTCCGCATGGAGCAGATCTGGAATGGAGCGTTCTGAGACGTGTCTGAGACCACTGAGCACTCGCCAAGCGCACGGAGCCGGGGCCTTGGCCGCCTCATCGTCGCGGTCTACGGGATCTTCGCCCTGTCCGCGACGGCGCGTGCCGGCTTCCAGATCGCGACCAAGTTCGGGGAGGCGCCGCTCGCCTACCTTCTGAGCGCCTTTGCCGCGGCGGTCTACATCGTCGCGACGGTGGCGATGGCCAAGAAGGGGGTGACGAGCTGGTACGTCACGTGCGGTGCCGTGCTCGTCGAGCTCCTGGGGGTCCTCGTCGTCGGGACGGTGAGCGTCCTTGCGCCCCAGGACTTCCAGCAGGACACCGTGTGGAGCGTGTACGGCCGCGGCTACGGCTTCGTCCCGCTCATCCTGCCGTTCGTCGGGCTCAGCTGGCTGTGGACCAACCGGCCCCGGCAGGGGAGTGCGAGGGGCTCCGTCGGGAGCCGCTAGGCAGCAGGCAGCACGCCACCAGGCAGCAGGGAGCAACGCGCAGCCGGTAGTGTAAGGCTCGCGAGACATTGGGCGACGAGGCGAGGATGATGGTGCAGATCTGGCGCGGGCTGGACGAGGTCCCTGACGATTTCGGCCGGGCGGCGGTCACCATCGGCAACTTCGACGGCGTCCACCGGGGGCATCAGCAGGTCCTTGCCACGCTCATGCGGACCGCCCGTGACACGGACAGCAGGCCCGTCGCCGTGACATTCGACCCCCATCCGGCCCAGGTGCACCGCCCTGACACTGCCCCGGACCTCATCATGGGGATCGACGACAGGATTGCAGCTCTTGCCGGCTACGGGCTCGAGGCCGTTCTCGTGCTCCACTACACGCTTGAATTCGCGGCACAGACGCCGGAGGAGTTCGTCCGCAATGTCCTCGTCGACGGGCTCCGCGCGAGCGCGGTCGTCGTCGGCCACGACGTGCGGTTCGGACGGGGCAACGCCGGCGACCTGTCCACGATGCAGCACCTCGGGCGGCAGTACGGCTTCGAGGTCGTAGTGGTCGAGGAGTTCCGCGAGAAGGATCCGGAGCCGCTCGCGGAGGACGAGGGGACAGAACGGCGCTGCTCGTCGACCTGGGTCCGGGAGGCCCTCGACCGCGGCGACGTCCACACCGCCTCCGGGATTCTCGGCCGACCGCACACGATGCACGGCACTGTGGTCCACGGCGCCGCACGCGGCCGTGCCCTCGGATTCCCGACGGCGAACCTCTCCCATGACTCGATCGGGCACATCCCCGCGGACGGTATCTACGCCGGGTGGCTCGTCGACGAGGCGGGAACCCCGTGGCCGGCCGCCATCTCGGTAGGATCGAACCCGACGTTCGTGGGCGTCACGCGGCAGGTCGAGGCACACGTCATCGACCGCCCGGACGAGGCGCCCGAGGACTTCGATCTGTACGGGCAGCGGGTAGCCATCGAATTCGTCGAGCGGCTACGGGGAATGGTCGCCTACCGCGGCCCCGAGGCGCTCGTGGAGCAGATGAAGGTCGACGTCGATCAGGCGCGCCGGATTCTCGCTACCCTTGCTGGGTGACAGATCCAGTCCCTGCCAATACCCGGGCACTCGAAGACGGCATTGTCCGTGACCTCTCAGGCCGCATGACCTACGGCGGCTACCTCGAGCTCGATCGGCTCCTGAACGCCCAGCACCCTGTGAGCGTCCCCGAGCACCACGACGAGCTCCTCTTCATCATCCAGCACCAGACCACAGAGCTGTGGCTCAAACTCGTTCTCCACGAGCTGCGGAGCGCCTGCGAGTGGCTCCGCGGGGACAACCTCGGCGCCGCACTCAAGGCGATTGCCCGCGTCAAGCACATCCAGAAGACCCTCACCGAGCAGTGGAGCGTGCTCGCGACGCTCACGCCCCACGAGTACGCGCAGTTCCGGGGCTTCCTGGGCCATGCCTCCGGGTTCCAGTCCGGCCAGTACCGGTGCGTCGAATTCATCCTCGGCAACAAGAACGCCGGCATGCTCCCGGTCTTCGACGGCGAACCCGAGATGCGTGCCCAGCTCGAGGAACTCCTCGACGCGCCGAGCCTCTACGACGAGTTCCTCGCCTACCTCTCCCGCCACGGCTACGCGGTGCCGGCAGAGGTCCTCGAGCGGGACGTGCGGGTCGCGCACACGTTCTGCGCCGAGCTCGTGCCGCTGTTCAGGGAGATCTACGAGGACGCCGAGAAGCACTGGTCCGCGTACGAGACCTGCGAGGAGCTCGTGGACCTCGAGGACAACTTCCAGCTCTGGCGCTTCCGCCACCTGCGGACCGTCCAGCGCACGATCGGTCTGAAGACGGGCACGGGCGGCTCGAGCGGGGTCAGCTTCCTGCACCGGGCCCTGGACCTGACATTCTTCCCGGAGCTCTTCGCCGTGCGGACGGAGATCGGCCGGTGAGCAGGACGGCCCGCAACGACGCACGAGATGAGGCCGCGCTCGTCACCCGGGCCTCGGAACTCGACGCCGCGGATCCCCTCGCGCGCTTCGGCGGCCAGTTCGTCGGCTCCGAGGGGCTCGTGGCCTATCTCGACGGAAACTCCCTCGGCCGCCCGCTCCGGAGCACCGCGGAGGAGGTCCGCCGCTTCATCGACGAGGAATGGGGCGGCCGCCTCATCCGCGGCTGGGACGAGCAATGGCTCGCCGAGCCTTTCGTGCTCGGGGACAGGCTCGGGAGCGCCTGCCTCGGCGCCGCTCCAGGGCAGACGGTCATCGCGGACTCGACGACGGTCAATCTGTACAAGCTCATCCGTGCCGCGGTGGAGCTCGCACGCGCCCCTGAGAGCGGGGCGGACCGAGATCGTCGTGGACACCGACAACTTCCCCACGGACCGCTACCTCGTCGAGGGCATCGCGGCCGAGCGCGGGCTCGCACTCCGCTGGATCGAGGCGGACCCGTCCTCCGGGGTGACAACGGCGCAGGCCGCCGGGGCCATCTCGGAGCGGACCGCCGTCGTCGTCCTCAGCCATGTCGCCTATCGTTCCGGCTATCTCGCGGACGGCGCGGCGATCACCGAGCTCGCGCACCGCTCGGGCGCCCTCATCGTGTGGGACCTGTGCCACTCCGCGGGTTCGGTCCCGGTCGCCCTCGACGAGTGGGGCGCGGACTTCGCAGCGGGCTGCACCTACAAGTACCTCAATGGCGGCCCTGGCTCGCCTGCCTTCGCGTATGTGGCCGAGCGGCACCACGAGTCCTTCCACCAGCCCGTGCAGGGGTGGCTCGGGCGGCGCGAGGCGTTCGAGATGGCCCTCGGCTACGAGCCGGCGGACGGCGTCCGGCGGTTCGTGAGCGGGACGCCGCCGATATTCGGGATGCTCCCGCTCCGGGGCATGCTGGCCCTCGTCGAAGAGGCCGGCATCCAGGCGATCCGGGAGAAGTCGGTCAAGCTCACCGAATTCGCGGTCGCCGCGCACCGGGAGCTCCTCGAGCCCCTCGGGGTCGTCCTTGCCTCACCAGCCGAGGCAGAGCGCCGGGGCGGCCACGTCACGCTCGAGCACCCGGCGTTCCGGGAGCTCACCCAGCGCCTGTGGGCCGGTGGGGTCATCCCGGACTTCCGGGCGCCGCAGGGGCTGCGGATGGGCCTGTCGCCGCTCAGCACGAGCTTCGGAGAGGTGCTCCGCGGCGTCGAGGCAGTGCGGGAAGAGCTCGTACGCGTCGTTTGATAGAATTTCCTGTGGTCCTCGCTGCAGTCCGTGGCGGCCTGGGCCGCGCTGGCCCCGTTCTCAGAGGTTTTCAGAGCACGGGCCGGTGTTCCCCGGGGACGAGCGTCCAGCGGGCCGCACGGCACGAAACGAGGAGTTCCAATGGCTTTGGATCCCGCCGTCAAGCAGGAGATCATCAAGGAATATGCGACCAAGGAAGGCGACACCGGGTCCCCCGAGGTCCAGATCGCCGTTCTGACCAAGCGCATCAAGGACTTGACTGAGCACATGAAGCAGCACAAGCACGACTTCCACACCCAGCGCGGCCTTCTCGCGCTCGTGGGCCGTCGCAAGCGGATGCTCGCCTACCTGCACGACACCGACATCGACCGCTACCGTTCGCTCATCGAGCGTCTCGGCCTGCGTCGATAGTCTGTGAAGCGGCCTGCCTCATCCCTGGGGAAGTGCTCTTCTCCAGGGTAGGGGCGGGCCGCAACACCACCACGTAAGCGTTTACGCACCGACTACGAGAATCCACGTGAGGCGCCGGCAATCTGCGGTCCTCGGTAGTGGCCTTTGCGGGCGGCCTCCGGGCGGCGCCAAGGGCCTCGATCGAAGACCGGGTTCCGCGCCTCCGCCGACAATGAAACGGAGGTGCTCTCCTATGGAGGGTCCCGAGATCCAGTTCGCCGAAGCCGTCATCGACAACGGCCGCTTCGGCCAGCGCGTCGTGCGCTTCGAGACCGGCCGGCTTGCCAAGCAGGCCGCCGGATCGGCGATGGCGTACATCGACGACGAGACCGCGCTCCTCTCCGCGACGACGGCCGGCAAGGCCCCGCGTGAGGGCTTCGACTTCTTCCCGCTCACGGTCGATGTCGAGGAGCGCATGTATGCCGCGGGCCGCATCCCCGGCTCGTTCTTCCGCCGCGAGGGCCGTCCCTCGACAGACGCGATCCTCGCGTGCCGCCTCATGGACCGCCCGCTCCGCCCGGCGTTCGTCAAGGGCCTTCGCAACGAGGTCCAGGTCGTCGTGACCGTCCTTGCAATCCACCCCGACGAGCTCTACGACGTCGTCGCGATCAACGCGGCCTCGATGTCGACCCAGCTCGCCGGCCTTCCGTTCTCCGGCCCGATCGGCGGCGTGCGCGTCGCGCTCGTGCACGACGCCGAGGGCCCGCAGTGGGTTGCGTTCCCGAAGCACTCGCAGCTCGAGAATGCGACGTTCGACATGGTCGTCGCCGGCCGGATCGCGGGTGACGACGTCGCGATCATGATGGTCGAGGCCGAGGCAACCGACCGCTCGTGGAACCTCATCAAGGAGGAGGGCGCGACCGCCCCCACCGAGGAGGTCGTCGCCGAGGGCCTCGAGGCCGCGAAGCCGTTCATCCGCGCCCTGTGCGAGGCCCAGCAGGACCTCGCCGAGCGCGCCGCGAAGCCGACCACCGAGTTCCCGATCTTCCTCGACTACGAGCAGGACGTGTACGAGGCCGTCGACTCCGCCGCTGCCGAGCGCCTCGCCGAGGTGTTCAGCATCGGCGACAAGCAGGAGCGCGAGGCCGCCTCGGATGCGCTCAAGGACGAGGTCCTCGGCCAGCTCGCGGGCCAGTTCGAGGGTCGCGAGAAGGAGCTCTCAGCCGCCTTCCGCTCGGTCACCAAGAAGGTCGTCCGCCAGCGGATCCTGCGCGATCAGGTCCGCATCGACGGGCGTGGCCTCACCGACATCCGCCAGCTCACGGCCGAGGTCGAGGTCCTGCCGCGCGTCCACGGCTCGGCGATCTTCGAGCGCGGTGAGACGCAGATCCTCGGCGTGACCACGCTCAACATGCTCAAGATGGAGCAGCAGATCGACTCGCTGTCGCCTGAGACGCACAAGCGGTACATGCACAACTACAACTTCCCGCCGTATTCGACGGGTGAGACGGGCCGCGTCGGTTCCCCGAAGCGCCGCGAGATCGGCCACGGTGCCCTCGCCGAGCGGGCCCTCGTGCCCGTGCTCCCGTCCCGCGAGGAGTTCCCGTACGCCATCCGCCAGGTCTCCGAGGCCCTCAGCTCGAACGGCTCGACGTCGATGGGCTCCGTGTGCGCCTCGACGCTCTCCCTGCTCAACGCAGGTGTCCCGCTGCGGGCTCCGGTCGCCGGGATTGCGATGGGCCTCGTCTCGGACGAGGTCGACGGCCAGACCCGCTACGCGGCCCTCACCGACATCCTCGGTGCGGAGGACGCGTTCGGCGACATGGACTTCAAGGTCGCCGGCACGAGCGAGTTCGTCACGGCGATCCAGCTCGACACGAAGCTCGACGGCATTCCGGCCTCGGTCCTTGCCGCGGCGCTCAAGCAGGCCCGCGAGGCCCGTCTCCACATCCTCTCGGTGATCAACGCCGCGATCGAAGGCCCGGATGAGCTCTCCGAGTTCGCGCCGCGCATCATCGCGATCAAGATCCCCGTGGACAAGATCGGCGAGGTCATCGGCCCCAAGGGCAAGATGATCAACCAGATCCAGGAGGACACGGGCGCGGACATCTCGATCGAGGACGACGGCACCGTGCTCATCGGCGCGACCGACGGCTCCTCGGCGGAGGCTGCCCGTTCCGCGATCAACGCGATCGCGAACCCGCAGCTCCCCGAGGTGGGCGAGCGCTACCTCGGCACGGTCGTGAAGACGACGACGTTCGGCGCGTTCGTCTCGCTCACCCCGGGCAAGGACGGCCTCCTGCACATCTCCGAGCTGCGCAAGCTCGCGGGCGGCAAGCGCGTGGACAACGTCGAGGACGTCGTCTCGGTCGGCCAGAAGGTCCAGGTCGAGATCACGAAGATCGACGACCGGGGCAAGCTCTCGCTCGCGCCGGTGGTCGCCGAAGACGAAGCCAGCGACGAGGAGGCTGTGACCGTCGAGGCGAGTGCCGAGGCGGCCGACGCCTAGGCCATGGCCAGTGTTGCCTTGCCGCTGACCTCCGGTCAGCTGGTCGACGGTGCGCCGTCGACGACCACGATCTTCGGGCAGGATGGGGGCGCCGTCGTGCGCCGGTCCATCCTGCCCGGAGGCGTGCGTGTCCTCACCGAGGCGATGCCGGGCCAGCGCTCGGCATCCATCGGCTTCTGGGTCGGTGTCGGCTCCCGCGACGAGGCCGCGGGACAGCACGGCTCGACCCACTTCCTCGAGCACCTGCTGTTCAAGGGAACCCATCGTCGGACGGCCCTCGAGATCGCCTCGGCCTTCGACGAGGTCGGCGGCGAGTCCAATGCGGCGACCGCCAAGGAGAGCACGTGCTACTACGCGCGGATCCTCGACACCGACCTGCCCATGGCGATCGACGTCATCGCCGATATGGTGACCTCCGCCGTCCTCGACCCTGACGAGCTCGAGCAGGAGCGCGACGTCATCCTCGAGGAGATCGCGATGGACGGCGACGACCCGACGGACGTCGCCCATGAGCATTTCGTGGCCTCCGTCCTCGGGAGCCACCCCTTGGGCCGGCCGATCGGGGGCACCCCGGAGGCGATCCGCGCCGTCGCCCGCGACTCGGTCTGGGAGCACTACCGCCGCTACTACCGCCCTTCGGAGCTCGTGGTGACGGCCGCCGGCGGCCTCGACCACGACGTCGTCTGCCGACTCGTGCTCGAGGCGCTCGAGTCAGCCGGCTGGAAGCTCGAGGAGGGTGCCGCTCCGGTCGCACGCCGTTCGACCGTCGCCGCGGAGATCGTCGGCCGACCGGGTCTCACGGTGGTCAAGCGGCAGGTGGAGCAGGCCAACGTCATCCTCGGCTGTCCGTCGATCACTGCAACGGATGAACGCCGCTACGTCATGAGCGTCCTGAACGCGGTGCTCGGCGGCGGAATGTCCTCGCGCCTGTTCCAGGAGATCCGCGAGAAGCGGGGGCTCGTGTATTCCACCTATTCGTTCGCCTCGGCGTACGCCGACGCAGGTTACTTCGGCCTCTACGCCGGCTGCGCTCCCGCCAAGGTGCGGCAGGTGCTCGGCCTCATGGACGCCGAGCTCACGAAGCTCGCCGAGCATGGGGTCACCGAGGAGGAGCTGCGCAAGGCAGTGGGGCAGCTTTCGGGGGGCATCGTGCTGGCGCTCGAGGACACAGGCTCGCGGATGTCACGGCTGGGCCGCGCGGAGCTCGTCTCCGGCGAGTTCCAGGATGTCGACGAGACGCTACTGCAGATCCGGTCGGTGACGGCCGACGAAGTCCGGGAGCTCGCGGGTCAGCTCGCGGCCGCACCGCGCACCATCACCGTCGTGGGGCCGTTCGACGAGGCGGAGACCTTCGGGCTGGCTGTCTGACGACCGGTCCCGGCGCGCGCTGCTCCGGGCCTACGCCAGGATGTCCTTCGTGGTGAACCGTCCATACGCAAGCGCGCCGAAGAAGGCGACGTAGGCCGCCTGGAGGAGGGCGTTCTCCCCGAAGGATCCCCACGAGATCGGTTGGCGCAGGAGGTCTGCGAGGTCGAGCCAGTGGTCGCTCAGGAGCCACGGATGGAGCCAGTCGAGCTGGTCGAGCGCGTCGAGCACTTGGGAGACGACGGCGAGGACGATCGTCGCGGCCATCGCGCCGACCGGAACCGTGGTCATGGTCGAGGCGAAGAGGCCGATGGCGGCGAGCCCGAGCAGCGAGACAGTCGCGAAGCCGCCCATGAGGAGCAGCCGCCCGAAGGCTTCCCCCGGTCCGATCGTGTCGCCCGAGAGCAAAGTTGCCCGCCCGACCGGGAACAGGGCCAGGCCTGCGAGGACCCCGCCGAGGACGACGGCGAGCGCCGCGGCCACGCAGAACACCACCGTCGCGAGGTACTTGATCACGAGCAGCCGTATTCGCCCCGCGGGCGCGACGAGCAGGTAGCGCAGGGTCCCGAGGCTGGCTTCGCCCGCGATGGTGTCCCCGGCCACGACTCCTACCGTGAGCGGGAGGAACAGGGGCATGCAGACGATGAGCCCGATGACGCCGACGAAGAGGCCGTTGTGGGTGACCTGATCGAGGAAGGCGGGCCCGCGGCCCGTGGGCGGTCCTTTGGGCGAGAAGCGCACCGCGAGCCCGATGAGCACCGGCACCGCGGCGAGCGCCACGAGCATGGCCCACGTGCGCCAGCGCCGGAACAGGACCGACACTTCCGAGAGGAAGAGCCTGAGACTGGTCGGCAGGGCGTTGGGCAGACTCTTCGGCTGACTTTCCGACATGCTATTCGGCAACGTCGAACCCCTCTCCGGTCAGCTCGACGAAGCGTTCCTCGAGGCTCGGTGCCGCGGCGCTGAAGCCTCTGACCCGGGCTCCCGCCCGGACGAGGGCTGCCACGATGTCCTCGGCGGGCGGCGCACCGTCGGCCTCCGCGGTGAGCGTGCCGGGGGCCGAGGCTTCCAGTTCTAGGCCGAGCTTGCGCAGGACGTCGGCGGCGACTCCGGTATCCGGCGTCCGGACCTCGATGCGGTGGCGCGCGGCGCCGCGGAGTTCGTCGAGGGGGCCCTGCGCGACGAGCCGCCCGGCGCGAAGCACCGCGGCATGTGTACAGATCTGCTCGACCTCGGCGAGAAGGTGGCTCGAGACGAAAACGGTCGTGCCGTCGTCCGCGAGCGAGCGGATGAGCGACCGTACCTCCCGCGTCCCCTGCGGGTCGAGGCCGTTGGTGGGCTCGTCGAGGACGAGCAGCTCGCGCGGTGCGAGGAGCGCCCCGGCCAGGCCCAGGCGCTGCTTCATGCCGAGCGAGTAGGCGTGGACCTTCTTGTGCGCGGCATGCGAGAGCCCTACCCGCTCGAGCGCTCGTGCGACACGCCCCGGCTGGGAGGATGCGGAGGCCTTGGGGTCCGCCGTGTCGAGGCGCCGGAGGTTGGCCTCGCCCGAGAGGAACGGATAGAACGCGGGCCCCTCGACCAGGGCTCCCACTCGCGGGAGCACGCTCGCGAGACGGTCGGGCATCCCCTCGCCGAGCACCTCGGCGTTGCCCTCGGTCGGGGAGACGAGCCCGAGGAGCATGCGGATCGTCGTCGTCTTCCCCGAGCCGTTGGGTCCGAGGAAGCCGAAGACGGCGCCTCGGGGCACGGCGAGATCGAGGCGGTCGACGGCGGTCTGGTGTCCGAAGCGCTTCGTGAGTCCGGTGGTGCGGACAGCGAGCTCTTCCGTCACTTCGCGGCGGCCATGAGGGTCGCTGCGGGGACGGCTCCGGCGACGACCCTACCGTCGTTCGTGACGAGGACGTTCACGAGCGAGGTCGAGAGCAGCTTCCCGTCCGCGACGGGCGAGGCGAGCTGCTTCACGAGGGCCGAGTCGGTGAGCCCTGCGGGCACCTTGTCGGCCGGGATGACGACGACGGAGTCCCAGCTCTTCGCGGCGCTTGCCTGGGAGGACCCGGTCTGGGAAGGCTTGGGCGACGCGCTCGCCTTGGGCGTCGCTCCCGAGCCCGCCTTGGGGGCGGGGAGGGGCTCCTGCTTCACCGTCGCGCCCGCGGGTGGCGTGAAGGCGAAGACGGAAGCATCCGGCGCGTGGAGGTCGAGATTCTGGAAGGCCGTATGGAGCGCAGGGTCGGACTGGCCCTTGGCATAGACGTCTACCGAGAGCGGGAGGCCGGTCTGGGACTCGACGGCGATCTGAACGGAGGCGACGAGCGTGCCCGGGGTCTTGGGGGTCAGAACCAGCGTGTAGGCCGTGTGGCCGGCGACCGTGGTGGTGGGGCCCAGACTGATGTCCGTGCTCGTGCCTGCCGCGGTCAGGAAGCGCTGGGCGAGCTGGTCAGGAGTGACCGCGGGGACGCTGGGCGACGCTGTGCTCGGCACTGATCCCTCGGCCGTCGAGCCGCCGGCGGGGACGCTCACCCGGGTCGCGGTATTGGTCTTCGAGTCGTAGGTCCACGCGTCGTTCCCGTTCCGCACGGCATCCCGTTCGGCGAGCTGGTCCATGACCTGCACCCGGAGCTTCGTCGGCCCGTCGGCGTAGACACGGGCAGTGTGCGAGGTCGTGAGGAGTTCGAGGATCGTTGCCGCGGAGCCGAGGCTCGCGCTGTTGGTCGCTGGACCGAGCGCCTGGGACGGGATCGAGGGCAGCCCGAGGTCCGCCTTCTCTTCCACGGTCCCTGAGAACTGTCGGGCGGTGTGCGCTGCGACGAGGGCGAGCACCTGTTCGGGGGTCGAGGGCGACGGCGGTGGGACGGCCGAGGCGCCTCCCGCGAGCACGGCAACCGCGACAGCGGCTGGCACAGCGGCCGCGGGCAGCCATCGGGTCCAGATTCGCTTCATACCCCAACGCTACGCCGCGCGCTGACCCGTGTCGTCCTCCCGTGGTCGTATCCGTGGAGGGATCACTCCTGATAGGCGACGTATGCGAAGCGGTCTCCGCCGGGGGACCAGCTGGGGACATTGATCGTCCCCTGGCCTCCCCAGAGCGGCAGCCGCCGGACCGGCTGGGTCCAGTCGTCGGCGACCACGCACAGTTCGACGTCGAGGCCGCCCGGATGGCCCCGCGTCCCCGAGGGGTAGCTCAGGTACACGGCCGCGGTGCCGTCCGGGGTCAGGTGCGGGAACCAGTTGACCCGCTCGTCGAACGTGAGCTGCTCGGCGTCGCCGCCCTCGGACGGGATGCGCGCGATCTGGGCCTGACCGGGCGAGAACGCCTCCGTGTTGAAGTAGATCCAACTGCCGTCGGGGGAGAATTCGCAGCCGTCGGCGGGCGCAGTGCCGAACGTGACCTGACGGTCAGGGCCGCCCTGCGACGGGATGGTGAAGATGTTCACACGGCCCCACCGGTTGTCGCCCTCGGCTTCGACGCCGACGTAGGCGAGCGTTCCGCCGTCCGGGCTCACGCCGTGGAGGAAGTGGAGCCGGCCGTCGTCGTTGGTGACGCGGGACGCGCGCCCTCCGGCGAGCTGCGCCCGGTAGATGTGGCCGTCCTCGGCCGAGACGAAGACGTGCTCGCCGTCGGGGTCGAGGACGTGGTCGTTGTTGAGTTCGGGGACGTCGGAGATCGGGATCCGGTCCAGGCTGCTCGTAGCGAGGTCGAAGCGCCACAGGACGCCGTCGCCGTTGAGGATGAGCGCGCGCCCGTCCCGCGTCCAGTTCGGGGCCTCGAGGTGGAGGCGGTGCGTCTCGAGGACGAGTTCGGGGTCGCCGGAGATGGAGGTGGTGAAGACCTGGGAGATCACGCGCCCATCCTCGCGCTATCCCCCCGCGAACGGCGGGAGGACGTCGACGAGGTCCCCTTCGGCGAGTCGCCGCTGGGGGTCCTTGGCCGCGACCTCGTTGACGAGGTACGAGCACCGGCGCAGGACGTCGGCGAGCACGGGCGCGTCGCCGCCCGGCGACCGGACGACGGCGCGGGCTGCCTCCAGGACGCGGGCGAGGGTGGCGCCGTCAGGGACCTCGAGGGCCTCGCTCTCGACGCCGGCGGCGGCGGAGGCCGCGGCGTAGTACCGGAGGGTGATGACCATCCTCGTGCCTCAGCCTCCGATCGCGCTCATGGAGCGGTCGGGCTGGACGAAGTCGGGGGCACCGAGGCCGACGTGGCCCATGCCGTGTGCACGGGGCTTGAGCCACATCGCGTCCTGCCAGCGGGCGGCGATCTCGTCGTCGTCGGCCCCGCCACGCAGGAGGCCGCGGAGATCGACCTCCTCGCGGGAGAAGAGGCAGCTCATGACCTTGCCCTCCGCGGTGACCCGGGTCCGCTTGCAGTCTGCGCAGAACGGCTCGGTGACGGATGCGATGATGCCGACTGTCCCCAGCGGCGGCCCCAGCGGTGCCTCGCCGGCTGCGGCGTCGCGGTCGCGGACCTCGAAGCGCTCGGCGGGAGCGCCGTCGCGCGCCCTCGGGTCGGGGGAGAGCAGGAAACGCTCGTCGAGGCGCTCGCGGATCTCCGACGCGGTGACCATGCCCTCGCGCGTCCAGCCGTGGTCGGCGTCGAGGGGCATCTGCTCGATGAACCGCAGCTCGTAGCCGCGCTCGAGGCACCATGCGAGGAGTTCTGCGCCGTCGCCGTCGTTGATCCCGCGCATGAGCACCGCGTTGATCTTGATCGGACCGAGGCCGGCGCGGTCGGCCGCTTCGATTCCGGCGAGCACGCGGTCGAAGAACGGCCTCCGGGTGAGCTGCGCGAACGTCCCGGGGTGGAGGGTGTCGAGGGAGATGTTGATCCGGGTCAGGCCCGCGGCCTTGAGCGGCGCTGCCTTCGCAGTAAGCCCGACGGCGTTGGTGGTCAGGGCGATCGGCAGGTCGGGGTGCGCGGCCCGCAGCCCCGCGACGATCTCGACGACGTCGGCCCGGACGAGGGGCTCGCCTCCCGTGAGGCGGAGCTCGCGGATGCCCAGCCTGTCGACGCCGATGCCGACCAGCCGGATGATCTCGTCCGCGGTGAGCACGGCCTGTCTCGAAAGCCACTCGAGGCCCTCCGCGGGCATGCAGTATGAGCAGCGCAGGTTGCATTTGTCGGTCAGCGAAAGACGGAGGTCCGTCGCCACACGCCCGAACTGATCGCGCAGCCCTTCGGAGGCCGGCAGTTCCCCCAGCAGCCCCTTGGGGGCAGGGCGCTCTACTGTCATAGGTCCACGTTACGCCAGTGGCCCCCACCACGCCCCGCTTGCGCTCAGGATACGGACCTATTCTGGAACCATGGGAGCAACCCAGCTGCGCCCCCCGGTCAACACGGCGCGGCATCCGTACTGGTGGTCGGCCGCAGCGGGAGTGCTCGCCGCCGTCGCGGGGGTCCTCGCGGGCGAGCTGCTCGCGGGCCTCGCGAGCCCGTCGCTCAGCCCCGTCTCCGCGGTTGGGAGCGCGGTGGTCGACTTCGCGCCGCCTCCCGCCAAGGAATGGGCGATCCAGACGTTCGGGACGGGAGACAAGACCTTCCTCGTCACCGTGATCTCGATCGTGCTGCTGGCCGTCGGTGCCGCGGCGGGCGTCCTCGAGCTCCACCGCCCCGGCGCCGGTGTGGCCGTCGCAACCCTCATCGGCATCGTGGGGATCGCCGCCGTCGCGACGCGGTCCCTGTCGAATCCGCTCGCCATCGCGTGTGCCGTCGCCGCTGCCGCTGTCGCCGCAGCCCTCGTGCGCTGGCTCGTCAAGGCCCTCCGGGCAGAAGACAGCGGTCCTGCAGACCCTGACGGCGAACCCGGGCTCGCACGCCGGAAGTTCCTGAGGGCCATGGCGGGCAGCGCCGTGGTCGTAGCCCTCGGCGGAGTCGTGACCGCCGTCGTCCGCGGCACAGCCCTCGCGGCCAGCGCAGCCCGGGACGCCCTCCGGCTGCCCACTCCCGCTTCGCCTGCGCCGCCGGTGCCCCCGAGTGCCTCGGTCGGGCTCTCCGGCATCGACCCGCTCGTGACGCCCAGCGCCGGCTTCTACCGGATCGACACGGCCCTCGTGGTTCCCTCAGTGGATCCGAACGGCTGGTCGCTGCAGGTCACCGGAATGGTCGAGGAGCCGCTCAGCATCTCGTGGCACGAGCTCCTGGCCCAGCCGCTCATCGAGCGGTACGTGACGATCGCGTGCGTCTCGAACCCCGTCGGCGGAAACCTCATCGGCAACGCACGCTGGCTCGGCTGGCCGATCCGCGAACTGCTGGCACGGGCGCGGCCCAAGGCCGGAGCCGACATGGTCCTCTCGCGCAGTGTCGACGGCTTCAGCGCGAGCACCCCGCTCGAGGTGCTCACTGACACGGGGACCGACGCGATGCTGGCGATCGCCATGAACGGCGAGCCCCTCCCACCGGAGCACGGCTTCCCGGTCCGGATGATCGTGCCCGGACTCTACGGCTTCGTCTCCGCGACCAAGTGGGTCAGCGAGCTCAAGGTCACGACCTTCGCGGCCGACCAGGCCTACTGGTCGACCCGCGGCTGGTCGGAGCGCGGCCCCATCAAGACGTCGTCCCGCATCGACGTCCCCAAGGACGCCGCCCGGGTCCCGACCGGCGACGTGATGGTCGGCGGAGTGGCGTGGGCACAGCACCGCGGGATCTCCAAGGTCGAGGTCATGGTCGACGACGGCAATTGGCAGCCTGCCGTCCTCGGCACGGGGATCTCCCGCGACACGTGGTACCAATGGTCGGCGAAGGTGCAGCTCTCTGCAGGAAGGCACCGGATCACGGTGCGTGCCACGGACGGGACGGGCGCACTCCAGACGGACCAGGCAGCGCCCCCGCCGCCCGACGGGGCGAGCGGCTACCACTCCGTCACCATCGAGGCAGGAGGTTGAGCATGGGAACGAGCGTCGACGACCACCGGAGGTCCATCCGGGACCTCCTCGCGCCGCTCGCCCAGCGCGCGCCTGTCGTGCGCCACCTCGACGGAGCCCTCGGCCTCGCCCTGGCGGCTGACCTCGCCGCCCCGGTCAGCCTCCCGCCCTTCGACAACTCGCAGATGGACGGCTTCGCAGTGCGGAGCTCGGATTTCGGGCCGGGGGAGCTCGCGATGGGGCGCGCCTTCGTGCCCGTGCGGCCCATTCCTGCCGGCACGGTCCCGGCTCCGCTCGCGCCCGGGCAGGCGGCGCCCATCATGACCGGAGCCATGCTTCCCGACGGCGCCGATGCAGTGGTTCCCGTCGAGCGGGCGCAGCCCCCGCGCTTCCCCGAGCCCGCTGAGCTCATGGACCACGCGCGCGTCGTGCTGCCCGCCGTCGATCCAGGCACGTACGTGCGGCGTGCCGGGAGCGACGTCGCTGCCGGCCGCATCGTGCTCGCCGCGGGGACTCGTCTCGGTCCGGCACAGCTTGGTCTTGCCGCCGCCCTGGGGCTCACGGAACTGCCCGTCCGGCCACCGCTGCGTGTCGCCGTCGTCAGCACGGGGGCCGAGCTCGCCGCGGCCGGCGAGCCGCTCTCGCCGGGCCAGATCTACGACTCCAACGGTGCCCTCCTCGTCGGGTCACTGCGCGACGGGGGAGTCGAGGCCACGGCGACGGCGGTGCGCAGCGACGATCCGGACGCGCTCCGGGCGGCCCTCGCCCAGGCCGCCCGGTCCGCGGACCTCCTCGTGACCACGGGAGGCGTTTCGAAGGGCGCGTTCGAGGCGACGAAGCTCGCGCTCGCGGACGCAGACGTCGAGTTCGTCCACCTCTCGATGCAGCCCGGCGGCCCACAGGGGATCGGGCGGGTGGCCGGCGTGCCGTTCCTCGGATTCCCCGGTAACCCGGTGAGCTGCTGGGTCTCATGGGAGATCCTCCTGAGGCCCGTCCTCGCGGAGCTCCTCGGTGTGCCAGCCGCCCGTCGGCGCCTCCGGCTCCCGCTCGCCGCCCCCCTCGACTCGCCGTCCGGAAAGCTCCAGGTGCGGCGCGCCCGCGTCGACGAGGACGGGCGCGCCAGCCTGGTCGGCGGCCCCGGTTCCCATCTCCTCGGCGCGCTCGCCGCCTCCGATGCCCTCGTCCTGGTGCCCGAGGACGTGACTGGGCTTCCGGCTGGCGCCGACGTGGAAGTATGGCTCCTGTGAACGACTCCGAACACCCCCAGGGACTCACTCACGTGCGCCCTGACGGCAGCGCCTACATGGTCGACGTGAGCGAAAAGCCCGAGACGAGCCGTGAGGCAACCGCCCAGGCCGTGCTGCGCACGACCACCGAGGTCATCTCGCTCCTGTCCGAGGGCGGCCTCCCCAAGGGCGACGCGCTCGCCGTCGCTCGCGTGGCCGGAATCATGGCAGCCAAGAGGACCCCCGAGCTCATTCCCCTGTGCCATCCCCTCCCGATCTCCAAGGTGACCGTCGACTTCGAGCTCTCCGAGAACTCTGTCCGTATCCTTGCGGCCGTCAAGACCCGGGGCGTGACAGGGGTCGAGATGGAGGCGCTCACCGCCGCATCCGTCGCGGCGCTCGGCGTCTACGACATGGTCAAGGCCGTGGACAAGCACGCCGTGATCGGCGAGGTCAAGGTGCTCGCGAAGAGCGGCGGAAAGAGCGGAGACTGGGCCCTGTCGCAGGAGCCGGGGGTACCGGGGGACGCGGCGGGGGAGCCCGCGTGACGCGCCGGGCAGGCATCGTCATCGCCTCGACCCGGGCGGCGACGGGAGTCTACGAGGACCAGTCGGCGCCCGTCATCGCCGACTGGCTCGCCGAGCACGGCTTCGACGTCGTCCCGGCCGCCGTGGTTCCCGATGGGCCCCCCGTCGGAGCCGCGCTCCGAGGACTCCTCGCGCTCGCGCCGTCCGTCGTCGTCACGAGCGGCGGTACGGGCCTGAGCCCCGACGATGCCACGCCGGAAGAGACGCTGCCGCTCCTGGACCGGGAGATCCCGGGCATCATGGAAGCCATCCGCCGTGCCGGAGCGGCGAAGACCCCGCTTGCGGCGCTCAGCCGCGGGCATGCGGGAGTCGCGGGGAGGACCTTCGTCGTGAATCTCCCGGGTTCGCCATCGGGCGTCATGGACGGCCTCACCGTGCTCGACCCGCTCATCGGGCACCTGTGCGACCAGCTGGAGGGCGGGCATGGCCACTGATAACGCCTCGGAACAGGTCGAGATCGTCCACGCGGAGATCTCCCGCGAGCCCCTCGACGAGTCTGCGGCCCGGCAGGCCGTCGACGCCGCGGACGCCGGCGCCGTCGTCTCCTTCGCCGGGGTCGTGCGCAACCACCACGAGGGCCGCGGCGTCCTCCGGCTCCACTACACGGCGCATCCGACCGCCCAGGCCGCCCTCCGCGGCGTGATCGACGCGGTCGTCTCGGAGCATCTCGAGCGGCGCGGGGCCTCGGAGCGCGCGATGCGCGTATGGATCGCGCACCGGATCGGCGACCTCGGAGTCGGCGATGTGGCGTTCGTCTGCGCCGTCTCCTCGGCCCACCGCGGCGAGGCGTTCCGCCTGTGCTCGGACCTCGTGGACCGGGTCAAGGCCGAGGTGCCCATCTGGAAGGAGCAGTTCTTCGACGACGGCGGCAAGGAGTGGGTCGCGGCGCTCGGCTGATGCGCTCCATTAGGCTTGAACCCATGGCAGAACGACTTCCCGTGGCAGTGCTGGGTGCAAACGGGCGCATGGGATCCGAGGCGGTGAGGGCCGTCGAGGCGGCCCCGGACATGGAGCTCGTGGCCGCGCTGGGCCGCGACGACGCACTCGAGCCGATCGTCGACGCCGGAGCCCGCTACGTCGTCGACCTCACCGTGCCTGACGCCACCGAGCGGAACGTCCGCTTCGCCGTCGAGCACGGTGTGCACGCCGTCGTCGGGACCACCGGGTGGACCGGCGAGCGGCTCGACCGACTCCGCGTCCTGTTGGCAGAGCACGACGGCGTGGGCGTGCTCATCGCGCCGAATTTCGCGCTCGGTTCCGTACTCGCCACGGCATTCGCCGCGAAGGCCTCCCGCTACTTCGAGTCCGTGGAGATCGTCGAACTGCACCATCCCGACAAGATCGACGCGCCGTCAGGGACCGCCATCCGGACCGCCCAGCTCATCGCGGCGAACCGGGCCGAGGCCGGGCTCGGCGCGTCGCCGGATGCGACCCAGAAGGAGCTCGACGGCGCCCGCGGCGCCGAAGTCGACGGGGTGCGGGTGCACGCAGTCCGCCTCCGCGGGCTCGTTGCCCATCAGGAGGTCCTGCTCGGGGGCGCCGGAGAGCAGCTGACGATCCGCCACGACTCGTTCGACCGGGCCTCGTTCATGCCCGGCGTCCTCCTCGGCCTGCGCGGTGTCGCCGAGCACCCCGGCCTGACCGTCGGTCTCGACGGCTATCTGGACCTGGGGCTCTGAGCGTGGACTGGATCAGGCAGCACAGGACCAAGCTGTGGGTCGCAGGAGTCGCCCTGCTGCTCGTGTTCTACCTCGTGCTCACCTTCAACCGCGCGTTCCTGCTCCTGGCCGATCCCCAGCCCATCGCGAAGGCCATCGGAGCCGGATACCTCGTGCTGCCGGTCATCGGGGCGTGGGCGCTCGTGCGGGAGATCATGTTCGGCAGCGGGCTCGAGCGGCTGGGCCGCGAGCTCGACGCCGAGGGCGGGCTGCCCGTGGATGCCCTGCCGCGCACGCCGGGCGGCCGCATCGTGCGCTCGTCGGCCGACGCCGAATTCCCCAAATACCAGGCCGAGACCGAGGCCGCACCTGAGGACTGGCGTTCGTGGTACCGCCTTGGGCTCGCGTACGACGCCTCGGGCGACCGCAAGCGTGCCCGGGCCGCGATGCGCCACGCCATCGCCCTCCACCGTGGAACCGCGGGGGCCACGGGCCACGGCCACTGAGCCTTCGAATCCACCTCTTGCCGTTCGAACATGCGTTCGATATGCTCGAACTCGAGCGGTCGGATGTCCGCGACAAGACGTCCGGGCCCGCCCTGCCGCCTGTCCCGCGGCGGGGCGGCCCCGGATCCCGGCGGGCCCGCACACCGACCGGAGGAACGCGCCGCTCCCGCGGAGACCTGCCGTCGTCGTCCGGTTCGACGCCCTCTGAGACTCCCATGCTGATGCCCTAATATGGGCCGCATGTCCGCTGAGCTCACCGTCGCAGCCGTGCAGTACGAGTCGAGCCCGGGCGGGATCGCGGCGAATATCCATGCGCACGTGAGTGCCCTCGAGGACGCGGACGACCACGGAGCCCGCGTCGCCGTGTTCCCCGAACTCTCACTCATCGGCTACGACCTCTCGCGGCTCGACGACGATGCGTGCTGGCTGACGAATCCGTCCGTCGAACTCGCCGAGATCCAGGCGGCCTGCGAGGACATGGGGATTGTCGCCGTCGTCGGGGCGGCAGTCCGGGAGCCCGACGGCACGCCGCGCCTCGCCTCCGTGCTCCTGCGCCCGGGGACCATACCGCTCATCGCGCCCAAGACACACCTCTGCGGTGACGAACAACACTACTTCGAGCCCGGGGGAGGGCCAACCCTCGTCGACATCGACGGATGGAGCATCGCGCTTGCCGTCTGCTTCGACGTCGCGAAGCCTTCGCACGCGGCCGAAGCAGCGGCGGCGGGGGCCGACCTCTACGCGGCGTCCGCGGTCTACGCCGTGGGGGACGAGCGGCGTCTCGACCTGCATTTCGGGGCCAGAGCGATGGACAGCCGCTTCTTCGCGCTCCTCGCGAACGCCGCGGGAACGACCTCGTTGGGCCGCTCCTGCGGAGGGAGCGGCGTGTGGGGCCCTGACGGCCACCGCATGACGCAGGCGCGCGGATCGGGCCCGGAGGTGGTCTCGGCCCTTCTCTTTAGGTCCGCGCTCGACCGTTACAGGCGGTAGGACGCGCGCCCGCCGTTGTCCAGGACCTGCCGCGACAGGGTAACGTTTTGAGCATGGCTGACTCTGACATCCGGACGCAAACTTTCGGCACTCTCCTGACCGCCATGGTGACCCCTTTCACCAAGGACGGCGAGGTCGACTACGAAGCGGCGGGTCAGCTGGCGGCGAAGCTTGTCGACGACGGGTGCGACGGGCTCGTCGTCACCGGCACCACGGGAGAGACCTCGACCCTCACCGACGAGGAGAACCTCGGCATGTTCAAGGCGGTCCTCGAGGCCGTCGGCGGCCGGGCGAAGGTCATTGCCGGCACCGGGACGAACGATACGCGTCACTCCATCAGCCTCTCCCGCCGGGCGGCGGACCTCGGGGTGGACGGACTCCTGCTCGTCACCCCCTATTACAACAAGCCCAGCCAGGCGGGAGTCCAGGCCCACTTCGAGGCCATCGCGTCCGCCGTCGAGCTCCCCGTCATGCTCTACGACATCCCCGGCCGCACGGGCATCCCGATCGCGACCGAGACGATTCTCCGGCTCGCGGAGCACCCGAACATCCAGGGCCTCAAGGACGCCAAGGCGGACTTCGCCTCGCTCACCCGGGTCCTGGCAAAGACGGACCTCGCCGTCTACTCAGGCGACGACGGCCTCACCCTCCCGTGGATGGCCGCCGGCGCCCTCGGCGTCGTCAGCGTCACGGCCCACGTTGCCACCAAGCAGTTCCGTGCCCTGGTCGACGCTGCCCTTGCCGGCGACTTCGCCACGGCCCGAAAGATCCACTTCGATCTCGACCCCGTCATCCGCGGCATCATGACCCGAGTCCAGGGCGCGGTCGCGACGAAGCAAGTTCTCACGTGGCAGGGAGTACTGCCCACCTCCACCGTCCGACTCCCGCTTGTGGAGCCGGGCGACACGGAGCTCGCCCTCATCCGAGCCGACCTGGCCGAAGCCGGAATGGACTTCGCCTAGATGGCCGGTGCTTAGCTACATGGCCTGTGCCTAGAAAGAAGAAGCAATGACCCAACTTGCCCTCCCGGTTCTCACCACGCCGCCGAAGCTGCCGCAGGGCACGCTCCGCATCGTGCCCCTCGGGGGACTGGGCGAGGTCGGCCGCAACATGGCCGTCTTCGAAATCGACGGCAAGCTCCTCATCGTCGACTGCGGCGTCCTCTTCCCTGAGGAGAATCAGCCGGGCGTGGACCTCATCCTGCCCGACTTCTCCTACATCGAGAACCGCATCCAGGACGTCGTGGCCTGCGTGCTCACCCATGGGCACGAAGACCACATCGGGGCTGTCCCGTACCTCCTCCGGCACCGCCGGGACATTCCCCTCGTGGGGTCGCAGCTCACGCTCGCCCTCGTCGAGGCGAAGCTCGCCGAGCACCGCATCACCCCGGTGCTGCGGGTGGTCGAAGAGGGCCAGGTGCTCGACTTCGGCCCCTTCCAGACCGAATTCGTCGCCGTCAACCACTCGATTCCCGACGCCCTCGCGGTGTTCATCCGCACGGCGGGTGGAACGGTGCTCCACACCGGCGACTTCAAGATGGACCAGCTCCCGCTCGACGGCCGCATCACCGACCTGCGGCACTTCGCCCGGCTGGGGGAGGAGGGCGTGGACCTCCTCATGGCCGATTCGACGAACGCCGACATCCCGGGCTTCACGACCGCCGAGAAGGAGATCGGGCCCGTGCTCGACCGCCTGTTCGGCCAGGCCCGAAAGCGGGTCATCGTCGCGAGCTTCTCGTCGCACGTCCACCGTGTGCAGCAGGTGCTCGACGCGGCCCACCACCATGGCCGCAAGGTCGCCTTCGTCGGTCGGTCGATGGTGCGGAACATGACCATCGCCGCGAAGCTCGGCTACCTCGACGTCCCGCCGGGCATCCTCATCGACGTCAAGCACCTCGAGGACTACCCCGACCACCAGCTCGTCCTCATGTCGACCGGTTCGCAGGGCGAGCCGATGGCTGCCCTCTCCCGGATGGCCAACGGAGACCACCGCGTCCAGGTGGGCCCGGGGGACATGGTGATCCTTGCGTCGTCGCTCATCCCGGGCAACGAGAACGCGGTGTTCCGTGTCATCAACGGCCTGCTCAAGCTCGGCGCGAACGTCGTCCACAAGGGCAATGCCAAGGTGCACGTCTCGGGCCACGCGGCGGCGGGGGAGCTCCTCTACTGCTACAACATCATCGAGCCCCTCAACGCGATGCCCGTCCACGGCGAGACCCGCCATCTCATCGCGAACGGGAACCTCGCGCTCGAGACCGGCATGGAGCCGGGCAGCGTGATCCTCGGGGACAACGGCACCGTCGTCGACCTCGCGAACGGCCGGGCACGGATCGTGGGCCAGGTCGAGGTCGGCTTCGTGTACGTCGACGGCAGCAGCGTCGGCGCAATCACCGACGCCGACCTCAAGGACAGGCGGATCCTGGGCGACGAGGGCTTCATCTCCGTGATCACGGTTGTGAACCGATCCACCGGCAAGGTTGTCTCTGGCCCCGAGATCCACGCCCGCGGCGTGGCGGAGGACGACGCCGTCTTCGACGACATCATCCCGAGGGTCAACGAGGCGCTCGAGGAAGCGATCCTCGCCAAGCCGGACCACACGCCGTACCAGCTGCAGCAGGTCGTGCGCCGCGTCATCGGAACCTGGGTGAGCCGCAAGCTGCGCCGGCGTCCGATGATCATTCCCGTGGTGCTCGAGGCCTGATCGGGAACCGCGAGCCGGAAGAGGGCCGCCGAACCGGGGACGCCAGCCGTGGATGTCCCCGGAATCGGCGGCCCTCCGCGTTACCGTAGGGAACATGGCGACCCGCACCTCCTCCGCGCCACGGACCACCCGAGCCGGCCAGCCCAAGGGCTCTGGCTCCGGATCGAAGCGCCCCTCTGGCCGGTCCTCCTCCGTCACGACCCGGGACTCCGGGCAGCCGTGGCTCGCGCGCGTCGTCGGGGGAGCATGGCAGGCCATCGCCCACACGGTGGGGGCAGGGGTGCGCCGCATCGGCACGGACGTGAGCGACGTCGACCCGGCTGTGCGCCGGGACGGCGCCGGCCTGTTCAACCTCGCTCTGGCCGTGTTCATCGCGACGTTCGCCTGGTGGGGCTGGCATGGCTGGTTCCCCGACGCGGTCTACGCGGTGGTCAACGGGACGTTCGGCTGGATCTCGCTCCTGCTCCCGCTCATGCTCGCCGTGTGCGCGTTCCGGCTCTTCCGCCATCCTGAGGACCAGCGCGGGAACAACCGAGTCGGCATCGGGTTCCTCGTCATGGCCTTCTCCGGCACGGGGATCGCAGACGTCGTCGGGGGCCTTCCCTCGGTCTCGGGCGGTTTCGACGGACTGCGTGCCGCGGGCGGCATGCTCGGCTTCCTCGCGGCTTCGCTCCTGGCAACGGTCCATCCTGCTGTTCCGCTCCTGGTCTACTCGTTCCTCGCCTTCGTCTCGGTGCTGATCGTCACCGCGACGCCGTTCACCGCCATCCCTCGGCGGCTCCGGGGAGCTTGGAACCACCTCGTGGGCGCGGATCTCGTGGACCATCACGACGACGACGCGCATGACCGCAGCTACCTGTACGACTCCGAGCGCCGCGCCCGCGAGGCCTCGCCGAGCCCGCAGAAGCCCGCCAAGAAGAAGCGCCGTCTCTTCGGGCGCGCCCAGGAGTCAGGAGAGGCGGAGGCGCCGGAGGGCTTCGCCGGCGACGAGCCCTACGAACGGGCGGTCGTCGGCGAACCCGACCCCACCGAGGCCCTGACGGCTCCGGGACGTTCCCAAGCCGAGGCGGCGATCGAGAAGATCCGCGCCGCGCGCGGCGGCAGCAGCCGCGCCGACGCCAAGGGCCCGGAGGACGCGACGGAGTCCATTCCGACCGTGGCCGTGCCCGCGGCCCTCGCCCAGGCCGCCGCGGCGGTGCCGTCCGCGCCCCGGCCGCCGGCGGCCCCGCCGTCGCCCATTCCCCAGCGGACGGAGCAGCTCCAGCTCGCCGGAGACGTCACGTACACCCTGCCCTCGTCGGAGCTCCTCGTCCAGGGCACGGCGCCGAAGGAACGCACGGAGGCGAACGACGCGATCGTCGCGGCCCTGACGAACACGCTCCAGCAGTTCAACGTCGACGCCGAAGTGACGGGCTTCAGCCGCGGGCCCACGGTCACGCGCTACGAGATCGAGCTCGCGTCCGGGACGAAGGTCGAGAAGGTCACCGCGCTGAGCAAGAACATCGCGTACGCGGTCGCGAGTTCCGACGTGCGCATCCTGAGCCCCATCCCGGGCAAGAGCGCCATCGGCATCGAGATCCCCAACACCGACCGCGAGACGGTCTCGCTCGGCGACGTCCTGCGCAGCCAGAACGCGCGCCGCACCGACCACCCGATGGTCATGGGCGTCGGCAAGGACGTCGAGGGCGGCTTCGTCGTCGCGAACCTCGCCAAGATGCCCCACCTGCTCGTCGCGGGCGCCACCGGCGCGGGCAAGTCCTCGTTCGTGAACTCCATGATCACGTCGATCCTCATGCGTGCCACCCCCGACGAGGTCCGCATGGTCATGGTCGATCCCAAGCGAGTCGAGCTCACCGCCTACGAAGGCGTCCCCCACCTCATCACCCCGATCATCACCAACCCGAAGAAGGCCGCGGAGGCGCTCCAATGGGTCGTCCGCGAGATGGACGCCCGCTACGACGACCTTGCGAACTACGGCTTCAAGCACATCGACGACTTCAACAAGGCAGTGCGTGCGGGAAAGGTCGTCCCGCCGCCCGGCTCGGAGCGGAAGGTCAAGGCCTACCCCTACCTGCTCGTGATCGTCGACGAGCTTGCGGACCTCATGATGGTCGCCCCGCGCGACGTCGAAGACTCGATCGTCCGCATCACCCAGCTCGCGCGTGCGGCTGGCATCCATCTCGTGCTGGCGACCCAGAGGCCGTCGGTCGACGTCGTGACGGGCCTCATCAAGGCGAACGTCCCCTCGCGCATGGCCTTCGCGACGTCGTCCGTGACGGATTCCCGAGTCGTCCTCGACCAGCCGGGTGCGGAGAAGCTCATCGGACAGGGTGACGCGCTCTTCCTGCCCATGGGCGCCTCCAAGCCGATGCGTGTGCAGGGTGCGTGGGTCTCCGAGTCGGAGATCCACCAGGTCGTCGAGCACGTCAAGGGCCAGCTGCAGGTCACCTACCGCGAGGACGTTGCCGCGGAGCCCGAGAAGAAGCAGATCGACGAGGAGATCGGCGACGACCTCGAGGTCCTGCTCCAGGCCACCGAGCTCGTCGTGACGACCCAGTTCGGCTCGACGTCGATGCTCCAGCGCAAGCTCCGGGTCGGCTTCGCGAAGGCGGGGCGGCTCATGGACCTCCTCGAGAGCCGAGGCGTCGTCGGCCCGTCCGAGGGTTCCAAGGCCCGCGACGTCCTGGTGAAGCCGGATGACCTGCCTGCGGTGCTCGCCGCGCTCCGGGGCGAGGATGCGCCGTCGTCCGCCTCTCCGGCAAGCCACGCCGAGCAGGCCCTCGCAGACAACGCAAACGCAAACCACCGCCTGGGCGACCAGGCGGTCGACTCGCCCTACGCGGAAGACCTCGTTGCCCGGGACCTCGACGACCGGACCCAGGCGACGGAGTACTACGACGAGGACGACGACGGCGGCGAGGACGCCTGGCAGCTCACCGGCCGCTAGGCTGGGTCAGTGACCAACGCACCGCCGCCCGAGCCGATGGGTCCTGAGCAGAGGGGAAAGGTGCCGTCCCGCCTCTGGAATGTGCCGAACGTCCTGACGATGTTCCGGATTGTCCTCGTCCCGGTGTTCGTCTGGCTGATGCTCGTGGACGGCTCCCGGCAGGGTCTCCTCCGATGGCTCGCGGTCGGGGCCTTTGCCCTCGCGATGTACACCGATCAGCTCGACGGCCAGATTGCCCGCAGTCGGAACCTGGTCACGAATTTCGGGAAGATCGCCGACCCGATTGCCGACAAGCTCCTCACCGGCGCCGCGCTGGTGCTGCTCTCGGTGCTGGGCGAGCTTCCGTGGTGGATCACGATCGTGATCCTCATCCGGGAATGGGGCATCACTGCCCTGCGTTTCGTGGTGATCCGCTACGGAGTCATGCCGGCGTCGTCGGGCGGGAAGCTCAAGACGGTGCTCCAGACGGTCGCCCTCGGGCTGTTCCTCCTTCCGCTGCGGTCCATAGCCCCGGCGGTCCCCGTGGTGGCGCTCGTCGTCATGCTCGCCGCGGTCGCGGTGACCGTCGTGACCGGAGTCGACTACGTCCTCAAGGCGATGCGGCTCCGTGCCGAGGCGCTGAAGGCAAGGTGAGGTGACCATGACAGTGGGAGCACAGGACGTCGTCTCGGCCTTCATCGCCCAGGGAGCCACCGCGGCCACCGCGGAGTCGTTGACCGCAGGCCTTGTCGCGGCGACGCTGGCCGATGTCCCCGGCGCTTCGGGGATGCTGCGCGGCGGAGTCGTGAGCTATGCGAGCGAGGTCAAGGCGGGCCTCCTCGGCGTCTCGCGCGAGCTCCTCGCCGAAGCCGGATCCGTGGACGCCGAGGTCGCTCGGCAGATGGCGCGTGGGGCACGTGCTGCATGCAGGGCCGACTACGGCGTGTCGACGACGGGCGTCGCCGGACCCGATCCGCTGGACGGCAAGCCCGTGGGGACCGTGTTCGTCGCAGTGGCGGGTCCTGAGCGCACCGAGGTCCGCGAATGCCACTTCTCCGGCTCGCGCGAGGACATCCGGGGCGCTGCACGGGATGCCGCCCTTGAGATGCTCCTCTCGGCGCTCAGCTGGGAGCGGGCTGCGACTTTGGGTAGGCCCTGAGGTCATGGGGGAACAAACCACCACGTCAGAGAGTTGATCCTAGTGTCGCCGAGGATAGGCGGCACTAGGATGGATCACACGGAAGCCCGGGAAACCGGGCCCCGCCCAACAAGGAGCGCACTGATACACATGGTCAAGCAGCCCGTAACCGTCAATGGCGTAGTCCGCTGGCGTGATGTGGGCTTGGCTGAAATCGCCCCTGAAGAGAAGAAGGAGCGCAAGATGGTAGTTCTGCGTCATGAGATTGGAGACGTCCTTCGCGACGTCCGCCAGCGTCAGGGCCGTACGCTCCGTGAAGTCTCCCACAACGCCCGGGTTTCACTTGGATACCTGAGCGAGGTGGAGCGGGGCCAGAAGGAAGCATCTTCCGAGCTTCTCTCGTCGATTTGCTCGGCATTGGACGTTCCGCTGTCGGCCATGCTCCGCGAGGTGAGCGACCGCGTCGCCGTCGCCGAGGGAGTCTCCGTGCCGGACACGGTTCCCCAGGAGTTCTCCCAGCGCTACGGACGCGACCTCACCGAAGAGCTCGGCATCGAACTCAGCGGATCACACTAGTCTCAGTCAGCTGAAAGGCTGTCTTCAGGAGGGGCCGGACTCGAGTCCGGCCCCTCCTGCGTGTGCCTGAGTGCCTGCGACCTTCGCCGTCCCGCGATCGCGAGGGCCTCGTTGAGGCGCGAGAAGTAGCCGGCGAGGCTCGAAAGATCGGACAGGTCCCATGAGCCGAGTGCCTCGCGGAAGAATGAGAGTCGGCGACGCCGCAGCTCGCCGACTTCGGCGGCTCCGGCTGCGCTGAGGGTCACCCTCTGCGCACGGCGGTCGTCGGGATCGTCTTCCTTGACCACGAGCCCGAGCTGTTCGAGCAGCGCAACCTGCCGGCTCACCGAGGGCTTGCCGATGCCGATGAGGGCCGCGAGTTCGGTGACCCGGAGCGGACCCTCCCTCAGGAGGATCATGAGCAGGCCGTAGGCGCCCGGTTCGATCTCGGGGTGCAGGGAGCGTGAGATCGTGTGCGAGACGGCGCGGGCGCGGCGCCAGAAGAGGCTCAACTGCTGTTCGATCGACTCGAACGCCTCGTCGAACTCTTCCGGTTCCTGGCTCGGGGTGGGCATGAGCCCATCATAGGTGGGCGGGTGAACCGGGATCAGGGATGGGAGAATAGGGCGATGCGGCACAGCGACTTCTGGCGGCTCATGGAGGACGAGTTCGGCGCGGGCTATGCGCGGGTCCTCGCGTCCACGCTCGTGCTGACGTCGATGGGAGGACGCACAGCTGCCGAGGCCCTCAAGGCCGGTCAGAACCCCCGGACCGTGTGGCTCGCCGTGTGCGACATGCAGGACGTCCCAGCCGAAAGGCGTCTGGGCAAGGACCGGCCGCTCAAGGACTGAACCGGCAACCTGAAGCGGGAACGGCTGCGCAACACGCCGCGGCGCCTATTCGAAGGTGTGTTCGGTCCGGCGTATCCTCGATGTCGAGGAGATTCACGGTTTCCCGCCGGGTTATCCACATAGGCCAGTGCGAGTCGCTGGACTGTCGGTGGCCCTCGGTAGCGTAGCGAGTGGATTGAACGACAACCCCGACCGGAGGTGGACCATGGCGGCAGCGCCAGATCGTGAAAAGGCCCTTGAGGCGGCTCTCGCGCAAATCGACAAGCAGTTCGGCAAGGGCTCGATCATGCGGCTCGGCGACGACACGCGCGCCCCCATCGAGGTCATTCCGACGGGCTCGATCGCGCTCGACGTCGCCCTCGGCATCGGCGGTCTCCCGCGCGGCCGTGTCGTGGAGATCTACGGCCCTGAGTCCTCGGGCAAGACGACGGTCGCCCTGCACGCGGTGGCCAATGCCCAGCGCAACGGCGGCATCGCGGCCTTCATTGACGCAGAGCACGCGCTCGACCCCGAATATGCCGCGAAGCTCGGCGTCGACACCGACGCGCTCCTCGTCTCTCAGCCGGACACGGGTGAGCAGGCCCTCGAGATCATGGACATGCTGGTCGGTTCAGGCTCGATCGACATCGTCGTGATCGACTCCGTTGCTGCCCTGGTGCCCAGGGCGGAAATCGAGGGCGAGATGGGCGACAGCCATGTCGGCCTCCAGGCCCGGCTCATGAGCCAGGCCCTCCGCAAGGTCACGGGTCGCCTCAACCAGACGAAGACGACGGCGATCTTCATCAACCAGCTGCGTGAGAAGATCGGCGTCTTCTTCGGGTCCCCCGAAACGACGACAGGCGGTAAGGCGCTCAAGTTCTACGCCTCGGTCCGCATCGACGTGCGTCGCGTCCAGACCCTCAAGGAGGGTGCCGATTCGGTCGGCAACCGGACGAAGGCGAAGATCGTCAAGAACAAGATGGCTCCGCCCTTCAAGCAGGCAGAGTTCGACATCATCTACGGCCAGGGGATCTCGCGTGAGGGCGGGATCATCGACATGGGCGTCGAGCACGGCATTATCAAGAAGTCGGGCTCGTGGTTCACGTACGACGGTGACCAGCTCGGCCAGGGCATGGAGAATTCGCGCCGGTTCCTTCGGGACAACCCGGAACTTGCCGACGAGCTCGAACGCCTCATCAAGGAGAAGCTCGGGGTGGGCGTCAGCAAGCCAGCCGAGGAGCAGCCGCGGCTCAAGGCTGTCGACGGCGAGTAGCCGTTGACTGCAACCGAAGCGGGTAGGTTCGCGACCGGGGAGGCCGAGCCCGAAGACCAGGAGGCCGACCCAGAGTCGGTTGCCCGGGCGATTCTCCTCCGGCAACTCACGCTTGGTCCTAGGAGCAGGCACCAACTCGCCGTGAAGCTCCGAGAGCGTCACGTTCCGGAGGAGGTGGCCGAGGCGGTGCTCGGGCGATTCGAGGAGGTCGGCCTCGTCAACGACGCTGCCTTCGCCGAGATGTGGGTGCGGAGCCGATTCGCGGCGAAAAGCCTGTCGAAGTCGGCTCTTCGCCGGGAGCTCGCCTCGAAGGGCATAGAGGGCGTGGTTGCGGAGGAGGCGCTTTCCGAGCTCAGCGACGACGCCGAGATGGAGGCTGCGCGGGAACTCGTGGCACGTCGGATCCGACCTTTCGCCCGGGAGGATCCTGCCGCCCGGGACCGGGAACTGCGTCGGCTCGTGGGGATGCTGGCCCGGAAGGGTCACCCCCCGGGGAGGGCGTTCCGGGCTGCGGCAGAGGTCATCGACGCTGAGAATACGCAGTGAATTGGGCGTGGTGCGTGGACTGAAGCGTTGCAGTGCCCGAATACTCTGAGGCAGTATGCGACGTCAATCAGCGATCCGACTGCGCCAGTCAGCCCTGGCGGCCACAGCCAGCGTGTTCCTCGCGCTGAGCTTGGCCGCGCCGTCCGCCATCGCCGACGACGGTCCGCCGACGGGATTTCCCACCTGGGACGACGTGCAGGCCGCCAAGGCAAACGTAGCCTCCGCCCAGGCCGAGGTGGACAAGATCAACGGACTCCTTGCGTCAGTGCAGGCCACGGCGGCAGACGCATCCGCGAAAGCAGTAGCGGCCGGTGCCGCCTACGCCAAGGCGGACTTGGCGGTGAAGAATCAGCAGAAGGTCGTGGACGCGCTCCAACAGGTCACGCAGCAGCGGATCCAGCAGCGTGACGCGAGCAAGCAGGAGGCCGGGCGCATCGCGGCCGCTGCGTATACGGGTGGATCGCCCTCTGGTGCGCTCGACGCCTTCTCGGTGATCGGGCAGCCCAACGGGCTCGACCGGCTGGGCACGTTGCAGATCCTCGGCGACCAGGCGGCGAAGGCTGTGGCCGACTATCAGAGCGCGGCGAACAACGCCGCTCAGGCGCAGGCGCAGTCGAGCGCGGCAGAGGACGCGCTCGCAAAGCTCTCGGACGCGGCGCAGCAGGCCCTCGTTGCGGCTCAGGCGGCGCAGAAGCACGCCCAGGGCGTCGTGTCGCAGACGCAGCAGCAGCAGAGCACGATGACGGCGCAGCTCGCCGATCTCAAGGGCACCTCGACCTCGGTCGAGCAGAAGTACGAAGAAGGCCAGCAGGCACTCGCGGCCTACGAGGCCGCTCAGGAGGCCAAGCGGAAGGCCGCGGAGGAGGCAGCCGCCCAGCAGGCCGCACTGCTCCAGCAGCAACAGCAGGCCGCCGCAGCCGCCGCAGCGCAGGCCCAAGCGGCGGCGCAGGCGCAGGTCCCGGTCCAGGTTCAGGTCCAGTCGACGCCGACTGTTGTGAGCCCCGGTGTGGGAGCCGTGAAGGATGACCCCGCCGGAGCCCAGGCCTATGCGTCGTCGATGATCGGGGGCTACGGCTGGGACGGCTCGCAGTTCCAGTGCCTCCTGCAGCTGTGGACGCGGGAATCGAGCTGGATGACCGACGCGACGAACCCTTCGAGCGGGGCCTACGGAGTCGCACAGGCGCTGCCGGCGTCCAAATACGACTCCGCGGGAGCCGACTGGCTCACGAACTACCGCACTCAGATCAACTGGGGTCTCGGGTACATCCAGGACCGCTACGGCAGCCCGTGCAATGCGTGGGCGCACGAGGTCTCGATCGGCTGGTACTGATCGTCGACTGGGTGCCGGCGACCGGTACCCTTGACGGGTGAGTTCCACGATCGACGAGAGCAGCCCGCGCAGCTACGAGGTGCGCACCTTCGGCTGCCAGATGAACGTCCACGACTCTGAGCGCATGTCGGGCCTTCTCGAAGCTGCGGGGTACGTCCGCGCCCAGGAAGGGACCGAGCCGGACGTCGTCGTCTTCAACACCTGTGCTGTGCGCGAGAACGCAGACAACCGTCTCTACGGCAATCTCGGACAGCTCCGGCCCGTGAAGGACCGGCACCCGGGAATGCAGATCGCCGTCGGCGGCTGCCTCGCCCAGAAGGACCGCGACACGATCCTCGAGAAGGCCCCGTGGGTCGACGCCGTGTTCGGAACCCACAACGTAGGCTCCCTGCCGGCCCTGCTCGAGCGGTCACGGCACAACCACGAGGCCCAGCTCGAGATCCTCGAGTCGCTCGAAGTCTTCCCCTCGACCCTTCCGACGAAGCGCGACTCCGTCTACAGCGGCTGGGTGTCCATCTCGGTCGGGTGCAACAACACGTGTACGTTCTGCATCGTTCCGAGCCTGCGGGGCAAGGAGCGAGATCGGCGCCCGGGCGAGATCCTCGCCGAGATCCAGGCGCTCGTGGACGACGGCGCGATCGAGGTGACGCTGCTGGGGCAGAACGTGAACTCGTACGGCGTCGAGTTCGGCGACCGGCTCGCGTTCGGCAAGCTCCTCCGGGCATGCGGGGAGATCCGTGGGCTCGAGCGCGTCCGCTTCACGAGTCCGCACCCGGCGGCGTTCACCGACGACGTGATCGACGCGATGGCCGAGACGCCGAACGTCATGCCGCAGCTGCACATGCCGCTCCAGTCCGGCTCGGACCGCCTGCTCCGCGCGATGCGCCGCTCCTACCGTTCGTCGAAGTTCCTCGGGATCCTCGACCGGGTGCGCGAACGCATTCCGCACGCGGCGATCACGACCGACATCATCGTCGGCTTCCCGGGCGAGACCGAGGAGGACTTCCAGGCGACCCTAGATGTCGTCGAGCGGTCCCGCTTCTCGAGCGCCTTCACTTTCCAGTACTCCAAGCGGCCTGGCACGCCCGCAGCCGAGATGGGGGAGCAGCTGCCCAAGGCAATCGTGCAGGAGCGCTACGAGAGGCTCGTCGCCCTGCAGGAGCGCATCTCCGAGGAGGAGAACGCCCATCAGGTGGGTCGTGAGGTGGAGCTTCTCGTGACCGCGCAGAGCGGCCGCAAGGCCGGCGAGACCCACCGCCTCTCCGGGCGCGCGAAGGACCACCGCCTCGTCCATTTCAGTGTTCCGGCCGGTGCAGAGGAGCCGCGCCCCGGCGATCTCGTGACCCTGACCGTCACCGAGGCAGCGCCGCACCACCTCATCGCCGACCCGGTGGCCGAGCAGTATTCTGTGCGCCGCTCTCGCGCGGGCGACGCGTGGGACCGCGCCCAAGCCGAGTCCTGCGCTGTTCCCGTCGCAGGGGCACAGCAGACGACGGCGGGAGCACGGGCTTCCGTAAGCCTCGGGATGCCCTCCCTTCCCGTCCGCGTGGGCTAGCTGTGCCCCGGCAGGGTGGGCTCCGCGAGGCGCCCGGGCCGGTGATCGCCGTCGTCGGCCCCACCGGGACCGGCAAGTCGGACCTCGCCGTCGAGCTGGCACTCGCCCTGGACGGCGAGGTCGTGAACACTGACTCGATGCAGTTCTACCGGGGCATGGACATCGGGACCGCCAAGCTCACCGTCGAGGAGCGGCGAGGAGTTCCGCACCACCTGCTCGACATCCTCGACGTCCGCGACGAGGCAAGCGTCTCGGCCTTCCAGTCCGCCGCGCGGGCAGCGATCGAAGACATCCATTCGAGGGGGCGCTGGGCCATCCTTGCCGGCGGTTCGGGTCTCTACGTCCGTGCCGCGACCGATGTCCTCGAATTCCCGGGCACCGACCCAGCGGTCCGGGCCCGGCTCGAGGCTGAGGCGGAGCGCGATGGGCTCGGACCTCTCGCCAGACGGCTCTCGGACATCGATCCAGAGTCAGCCGCCCGGCTCAAGGATGCCCGGCGGATCATCAGGGCTCTCGAGGTCCACGAGGTGACCGGTCGGCCGTTCAGCGCCTACATGCCGCGACGGCAGTATGTGCAGCCGACCCTTCAGATTGGCCTCGACATGGACCGCTCCGTGCTGCATGGCCGCCTTGCAGAGCGCGTCGACCGCATGGTGGGGGCGGGACTCCTCGAGGAGGTGCGGAGGCTCGAGGCCGAGGGGCTCCGCGAGGGGCGCACTGCTTCCCGTGCGCTCGGGTACGCCCAGTTCCTGACCGTGCTCGACGGCGACGCGGCGGTCGAGGAGGCGGCCGAGGCGACGATCGTCGCAACCCGTCAGTTCGCCCGACGGCAGGTGACCTGGTTCCGCGCCGACCCTCGGGTCCGCTGGCTCGACGCCCTCCGGCCTGATCTCCTGCACGCCGCGCTGGCGATCCTCGGCGGGCAGGTTCCCGAAGCGCCGTCGGTATCCTAGAGGCATGACCGCCGCCCCTGATTCCCTGACCTTCGCCGCGCGCCCGCTCGCCGAGCTTGCCGGGCTCCCGTTCGCGAAGGGCCACGGCACGGGAAACGACTTCGTCCTCATCGCCGATCCGGAGGGCCTGCGCGACGTCACCGCCGCACAGGCCGCCGCGCTCTGCGACCGCCATCTGGGCATCGGCGGGGACGGCCTCATCAGGGCTGTCCGGTCCGAGCACCTTCCGGAGGGCCGGGTGATCCTCGCCGAAGATCCCGAGGCCGTGTGGTTCATGGACTATCGGAACGCGGACGGCTCGGTCTCGGAGATGTGCGGCAACGGGGTGCGCGTCTTCGTGGCTTTCCTCCTGGACCAGGGACTCGTCGAACTCGAGCCCGGTGGTGTCCTGCCCGTGGGCACGCGCGCCGGCGTCAAGCGCGTTGAGCGGCGCGACGGCGGCTTCGCGGTCGACATGGGGCCCTGGGAGTTCATCCATGCGGCCCAGGCCGAAGCCGAGGCAGGGGACGCGCTCGTCACCGCGGACGGCCTGGACGTGTCCCGCCCGGGACTCAGCGTGAGCATGGGCAACCCGCACACGGTCGTCGCCCTGGCGGAGGACGCGGAGCTCGACCGGCTCCGGCTCTTCGCCGCGCCGAAGGTCGAGCCGGTCCCTCCGCACGGAACGAACGTCGAGTTCGTCGTCCCCGCGGAGCCGCTTGTCCGGGAGGGCATCGGAAGCATCGCGATGCGAGTCCACGAGCGTGGGGTGGGGGAGACGCAGTCCTGTGGGACCGGGGCGTGCGCTGCTGCCATCGCGATCCGGCACTGGGCGGGCGCCGGCGCGCCGAACCGGTGGGACGTCCACGTGCCGGGCGGGACCGTGCAGGTTGCCTTCGTGACCGCCGCCGAGGGCGCCGAGCATGTCGAGCTCAGCGGCCCCGCGGTGATCGTGGCGCACGGCACCCTCGGCTAGCCGCCTCGGTCTCGAGTTCAATCCGGGCTTGGAGTCAGGCCGAACTGGATTCACGCCTGGGCGAGGCCTATGAAGTTCCCGTCGCCGTCCTTCAGGACGGCGACGACGAGGCCGCCGCCCACGTCCTTCGGCTCGTCGAGGACTTGGGCGCCGGCGGCCGTGAGTGACTGGATCTCGGCACTGATGTCCGCGGTCTTCCAGTACGCGATGGGCCCGGTATGGCCGTGCCGGTGCCCGTGCGGGTCGAGGCCGATCTGAAGGCCCTCGGCCATGTAGCCGACGTAGTACGGGGACTCGGTGAACGGTTCGCCGAGCAGGGCAGTGTAGACGGACTTCGCTGCTTCAAGATCGGTGACGGGGATCGCGATGTTGTTGAGCTCCTTGGCCATTGCCGTCCTGCCCTTCTCGTTGCCTGCCTGGGTCTCCTACTTCTCCGGCCCCTCAATTCTTCGCGCGACGCGCAGGATCCGGAAGCCCTTCGACGTGGCTTCCCGGCCGACGTCGTAGGCCTCCCCGAGCGCCTGTGCGAGCCACTGCTGGAGCGAGTCGGCTCCGAGATTCTTCTGGACGACGAGCCATGCCTCCCCGCCCTCCTCGAGGCGGGGGAGCCATTGCAGGAGGAGCTCGTGGAGGGCCTCCTTGCCGACCCGGATGGGCGGGTTGGACCAGATGGTGGAGAAACGCACGTCCGCGGGGACATCCTGGGGGAGGCTCGCTCGGACGTTGGCGAGCCCGAGCCGGCGGGCGTTCGCCCGGGTGATCGAGAGGCTCCTCTCGTTGACGTCGACGGCGTGCACGGTCGCCCCGGGGGAGCGCAGTCCCATCGTGAGGGCAATCGGGCCCCAGCCGCAGCCGATGTCGAGGAGGTTGCCCTCCGGTGAGGGATCCGGGACTTCGGCGAGCAGCACGGCTGTGCCTTTGTCCAGGCCGTCCGGGCTGAAGATGCCGCCGGACGTTTCGAGGGACCGCTCGGCTCCTTCGAGGACGACGGCGAGGGGTCGCCGGACATCGGGCACGGCCGGCTGGGCGTTGAAATAGTGGGCGGGTTCCATCATCAAGTAGAATAGATCCATGCGCCTGTTCAAGTAGCCACCTCTCCCCGCTGGCCCACGCCCCGCCGTCGACCTCTGTCCGGTCGGGGCCAACAGGACAAACCCTTTGGAGACGCTTTGACGCGTGACCTCTCTTCTGTCACCCCTGAGACCTATTCTGGAAAGGAATCCCCTACGAAGGAGAACATGACCAACAACAACGCAGCGCCCGAGCCGCAGCCGCAGGACCTGAGTGCGCAGGACATCCAGGCAGTGATCGACCGGATCCTCGCCAAGGAGGAGGCTGCAACCGCCAAGGGCGCCGCCCACCGAGCGGAGGACGACGGCGACGGCGCCCCGTCCGCTCGGCGCGGGGGCCTCACGAGCGGCAAGGCGCTCGCGCTGTCGGAACTGGACGACGAGCACGGCGAGTACGACGGCGAACAGCGAGACCTCGAAGAGCGCCGGGCCCTTCGCAGGACCGCGGGACTCTCGACGGAGCTCGAGGACGTCACCGAGGTCGAGTACCGGCAGCTGCGCCTCGAGCGCGTCGTGCTCGCAGGACTCTGGAGCGAAGGAACGCTCGAAAACGCCGAGAACTCGCTCCAGGAGCTTGCAGCACTCGCTGAGACCGCGGGATCCGAAGTGCTCGACGGCATCGTCCAGCGCCGGCTCAAGCCCGACGCAGGGACGTTCCTCGGCTCAGGCAAGGCCCAGGAGCTCAAGGACATCGTCTACGCGACGGGTGCCGACACCGTGATCGTCGACTCGGAACTGTCGCCGTCGCAGCGACGCGGACTCGAGGACATCGTCAAGGTCAAGGTCATCGACCGCACCGCGCTCATCCTCGACATCTTCGCGCAGCACGCCAAGAGCCGCGAGGGCAAGGCACAGGTCGAGCTCGCGCAGCTCGAGTACCTCCTCCCGCGCCTCCGCGGCTGGGGCGAGTCGATGTCCCGACAGGCCGGTGGCCGCGTGGGTGCCGCCGGCGGCGGCATCGGCTCGCGTGGTCCTGGCGAGACGAAGATCGAGCTCGACCGGCGCCGCATCCGCACGCGCATGTCGAAGCTGCGGCGGGAGATCGCGGGGATGAAGCCCGCGCGCGAGACGAAGCGCGCGAACCGCAAGCGCAACGAGGTCCCCTCGGTCGCGATCGCCGGGTACACGAACGCAGGCAAGTCCTCCCTGCTCAATCGGCTCACCGATGCCGGGGTGCTCGTGGAGAACGCGCTGTTCGCGACGCTCGATCCGACGGTCCGTCGGGCGGAGACGCCGGACGGCCTGCCCTACACGCTCTCCGACACCGTCGGCTTCGTGCGGTCGCTTCCGACGCAGCTCGTCGAGGCGTTCCGCTCGACGCTCGAGGAGGTCGCGGACGCGGACCTGATCCTCCACGTCGTCGACGCCTCGCATCCCGACCCGGAGGGCCAGATCGCCGCCGTGCGGGCGGTCTTCTCGGAGGTCGACGCGCGCAAGGTCCCGGAGATCATCGTCCTCAACAAGGCCGACGCCGCGGATCCCTTCGTCCTCGAGCGCCTTCGCCAGCGCGAGCCGCGCAACGTCGTCGTCTCGGCGAGGACGGGACTGGGAATCGAGGCGCTCAAGCAGGCCATCAGCGCCGCGATCCCGCGGCCGGATGTCCTGCTCACGCTGCTGATCCCCTACAACCGGGGCGATCTCCTCAGCAAGCTCCACGAGAGCAGCTCGGAGATCCGCTCGCTCGAGCACACCGCGGACGGCACCGTCGCCCGCGTCGTGGTGCGCGAGGAGTTCGCGGCAGAGCTGGAGCCGTTCGTCGTCCATGACTGATGTGAGGGTGAGCGGGGCTGAGGAGACCGCCGTGCGCCTGCTCGACGTGGCCGTTGCCGCGATGGGCGGCCAGCAGCGTGACGGCCAGCACGAGATGGCGCGGCAGGTGGCCCGCTCGATCGAGGAGGGCAGGCACCTTCTCGTCCAGGCGGGGACGGGAACCGGAAAGTCGCTGGCCTACCTGGTCCCGCTCATCGCCCACGCACAGCAAAGCGACCGCCCGGCCGTCGTCGCAACGGCCACGCTAGCCCTCCAGGCCCAGATCGTGGGCCGGGATCTCCCTCGACTGCTCTCGGCGGTCACTCCGGAGCTCGAACGCCCCGTCGAGGTCGCCCTCATCAAGGGGCGTTCGAACTACCTGTGCAAGCACAAGCTCTCGGGAGGCTTCCCTTCCGACGAGGGCGGCGAGGGGACGCTCTTCGCCCTCGGCGAGGACACCGGCGTCGCCCATCCTGGGGCCTCCGGCCCCTCCTCCCAGCTCGGCCGCGAGGTCAAACGACTTCGGGAGTGGGCGGAGGAGACCGAGACGGGGGACCGCGACGACCTCGTCCCTGGGGTCACCGACCGAGCGTGGCGCCAGGTCTCGGTCACCGCACTCGAGTGCCTCGGCGCCCAGCGGTGCCCTCTGGCGGCGGAATGCTTCAGCGAACTCGCACGCCAGCGGGGCTCGGAGGCAGACATCGTCGTGACAAACCACGCGATGCTTGCGATCAACGCGTTCGCCGGGCTCAACGTCCTGCCGGAGCACGACGTCGTCGTCGTCGACGAGGCACACGAGCTCCAGGACCGTGTGACCGGGGCGGTGAGCGGGCAGCTGTCCGCAGCGATGGCGACAGCCGCAGCGTCGAGCCTGCGACGGCACTGCGGACTAGCGGTCGAGGCGCTGCAGTCCGCCGCTGCTCAGCTTGAGCTCGCGCTGGCGAACGTACCGACCGGGCTCCTGGCCCGGGGACTCACCGAGGAGCTCGGCCAGGCCCTGGTGCTGCTGCGCGACGCGAGCCGCGCGGCGCTCTCAGACTCCAAGCCCGCGGACGGGCAGAGCGCCGACGGCGGGCGGCAGGTCGCACGGTCGAGGACGAGCGCCGTGCTCGAATGCTGCGAGCGCATGCTCGACGCCGAGGCCCAGGGCGAGGTCGTGTGGGTTTCGCGAACGGGGACCTTCGATCCCGCGTCCGGCTACTCCGCGCCCGGCGACGACGCGCCCGCGACCCTATGCATTGCCCCGCTCAACGTGGGAGGAAAGCTTCGGGACGGGCTCTTCGCCGACCACACCGTGGTGCTGACGTCCGCCACCCTGGCGGTCGGAGCGGCGTTCGAACCCGCGGCGGGAGGTCTCGGGCTGCTCGGCAACGGAGCTCCGAGCTGGACCGGGGTCGACGTCGGCTCTCCCTTCGACTATCCGCGCCAGGGCATCCTATACGTCGCGCGTCACCTGCCGAAGCCGGGCCGGGGAGTGTCCGTCGAGGCGATCGACGAGCTCGAGGCCCTCATCCGTGCGTCCTCCGGTGGGGCGCTGTGCCTCTTCTCGTCGCGGCGGGCTGCCGAGGACGCCGCCGACGAGCTCCGCGGGCGGCTTGACGTTCCGATCCTCTGCCAGGGCGAGTCCTCGATGAGCGCCCTCGTGCGCCAGTTCGCGGACGAGCCGAACACGTGCCTCTTCGGGACGATGTCCCTGTGGCAGGGAGTCGATGTGCCCGGGCGCTCGTGCCGCCTCGTCGTGATCGACCGCATCCCGTTCCCGCGCCCCGACGACCCTCTTGCAACGGCGCGCTCTCGCGCCGTCGCCCAGGCGGGTGGGAACGGCTTCATGAGCGTTTCGGCCTCGCACGCCGCGGTGCGCCTTGCCCAGGGCGCGGGGCGGCTCATCCGCTCCACTGAGGACCGCGGCGTCGTCGCCGTCCTGGACTCCCGGCTCGCCACCGAGCGCTACGGGGCCTTCCTCCGCGCGGCGCTTCCTCCCCTGTGGGGAACGACCGACCGTGGGGCAGTCCTCAGTGCGCTCGAGCGCCTCGCCGCGGCGGGGTAGGGCTGACCGGGGGTAGCTCAGACCGACCGGGGGCAGGTCAGACCGACCGGAGGTAGCTCAGACCGAGCGGAGCACCGAGACGACGCGGCCCATGATGGTGGCGTGGTCGCCGAGGATGGGCTCGTAGCGGGTGTTCTGGGGGAGCAGCCACGTGTGGCCGTCACGCTGCCGGAACGTCTTGACCGTCGCCTCGTCGTCGAGGAGGGCGGCAACGATGTCTCCGTTGTCCGCGTTGTTCTGGCGCCGCACGACGACCCAGTCGCCGTCGCAGATCGCGGCGTCGACCATCGAATCTCCCCGGACGCGGAGCATGAAGAGCTCGCCGTAGCCCACGAGCTGCCGGGGGAGCGGCATGACGTCCTCGACGACCTGGTCGGCGAGGATCGGGCCGCCCGCGGCGATGCGTCCGACGAGCGGGACCATCGCCGTGTCCGCCGCGCTCGCCATATCGTCCAGGGGAATGCCGCCGATGCCGAGGACAGGGGCCGTGCGCTCGGCATCCATGGTGAGCGGACCCTCGTCGAGGCTCAGCGGCATGAGGACCTCCATCGCCCGCGGGCGCTTCGGGTCGCGGCGCAGGTATCCGAGCTTCTCTAGCTGGGCGAGCTGATGCGTCACACTCGACAGGCTCGCGAGGCCCACTGTGTCGCCGATCTCGCGCATCGACGGAGGGTAGCCCTTCGTCTGGACTGAGCGCTGGATCGTCTCGAGGATCTTCCGCTGGCGGACCGTGAGTCCCTTGGCGGCTCTGGCCACTCCTGCCATGCGTGCCCTCTTTCCAAGTCTGGTGGTTCTTATTTTGTCGGTGCCCGTCTGGATGCTGGTTCCACCGTAGGGGACACAGCGGCACCTTTCAAACATGTGTTCTAGCGAGTCTGGACATCATTCGTCGAGAAGTGCTAAAAGTGTTCTGGATGGTTCGAAGACATGTTCGAAAACATTCCTGAGGAGGAAGAACCGTGGCACACGCATTCGCAGTCCCGTTCGGAACGGCACCGGCCCAGCGCACCCGCCTGCGGCTGACGCGCCGCGGCCGGCTCGTGCTCATCGCGCTCCCGGCATTCCTCGCCTCGGTGCTCCTGCTCGCGGTCCTGAGCGGACTCATCGCGCCGGCGCACGCTGGCGATTCGCCGGCTTCGGTGACGCACACGACGCAGGTCACGCTCCAGGAGGGGCAGTCGCTCTGGACGGTCGCCTCGCAGTACGCTCCCGACCGTGACCCGCGCGTCGTCATCGGAGAGATCGTCGAGCTCAACAACCTCGACTCCACAAAGGTCCTTCCGGGGCAGCAGATCCAGGTGCCGACCGCCGGTTGAACCCGCCGTTTCGCGGAGCGGCCGGTTCAGGTCACGAATACGGGCCGCCAGCAGTGCGGGCGTAGGCTGGACCGGTGAACGAGCAGACTGTCCAGCCCACCTCCGCCGAGGAGCGCCTCGCGCGGCTCCCCTTGCGTGAGGACCTGCGCGGTCAGCATCCCTACGGGGCGCCGCAGCTGGATGTTCCCATCATGCTGAACGTCAACGAGAACACCTACGGTGTGCCGCAGGATGTGCAGGATGCCATCGCTCGCGCGATCCGCGATGCCGTCTCTAGCCTCAACCGCTATCCGGACCGTGAGTTCACCGAACTGCGCGAGGCGCTGGCCGAGTACTTGGGGCATGGCCTGAGTCCGGACCAGCTGTGGGCAGCGAACGGGTCGAACGAGGTGCTCCAGCAGCTCCTCCAGGCTTTCGGCGGCCCCGGTCGCTCGGCGCTCGGCTTCCCCCCGACGTATTCGATGTACCCGCTGTTGGCCGCAGGCACGGGGACCGCCTACCTCAAGGGCGTCCGCGACGACGACTACGCGCTCACCGCCGAATCCGCCGCGCG
This sequence comes from Sinomonas susongensis, assembly GCF_005877005.1. Taxonomy (GTDB): domain Bacteria; phylum Actinomycetota; class Actinomycetes; order Actinomycetales; family Micrococcaceae; genus Sinomonas; species Sinomonas susongensis. Next base: position 233,098 of record NZ_SSNH01000005.1, read on the forward strand.
CCAGGTCCGCGAGCTCGCACCCAACGTGGTCTTCCTCTGCTCTCCGAACAATCCGACGGGGACGGCGCTGGGCTTGGACGTCGTCGAAGCGGTGTACGAGGCCGGCGAGGCAAGCCAGGCCATCGTGATCGTCGACGAGGCGTATGCGGAGTTCGCCAAGCTCGGGACGCAAAGCGCCCTCACGCTCCTCCCCGGCCGCCCACGGCTCGTCGTCAGCCGGACCATGAGCAAGGCGTTCGCCCTTGCGGGCGCGCGTCTGGGGTATCTGGCCGCGGCGCCCGAGGTGACGGATGCGCTCCGCCTCGTCCGGCTCCCGTATCACCTTTCCGCAGTGACCCAGGCGACGGCGCTGGCCGCCCTGCGCCATCGTGCGTCCCTCATGGCCGAAGTCGAGGCCATTAGGCACCAGCGCGACCGCATCGTGAAGGAACTCAAGCGGCTCGGCCTGAGTCCTGCCTCCTCCGACTCGAATTTCGTGTTCTTCACGGGACTCGCCGATCAGCAGCGGATCTGGCGCGGCCTGCTCGAGGCCGGGGTGCTGGTCCGCGACGTCGGGATTCCGGGCAGCCTTCGCGTGACCGCCGGGACCGAGTCCGAGACCTCCGCGTTCCTCTCGCGGCTCGAGGAGCTCCTCGAGGAGGAGCGAGCCGAGGTCCACGCGAACTGAGCGCCGGGCATGCCAGCTGTCTGGCTCCTGCGCGCCCAATGTCCCGCCCGTAGAATGAATTGGTCCCCCGCATTAGCTTCAGTGAAGGACGTTCACCCATGACCACCGAGCTGCAGTCCGCGCTTCGTACTTCGCGAACCGCCAGGATGGAGCGCATCACGTCAGAGTCGTCCGTGTTCGTCGAGATCAACCTCGACGGCACTGGGCGATCTGACATCTCGAGCAGCGTCCCGTTCTACGACCACATGCTCACGGCGCTGTCGAAGCACTCCCTCATCGACCTCACGGTCAAGGCAACGGGGGACACCCACATCGATGTCCACCACACGGTCGAGGACATCGCGATCGCGTTCGGCGAGGCGCTCAAGGAGGCACTGGGTTCGAAGGCCGGCATCCGTCGGTTCGGCGAGGCGACGATTCCGCTCGACGAAGCTCTCGCGAACGCCGTCGTCGACGTTTCCGGGCGCCCCTACCTCGTGCACTCCGGAGAGCCTGCGGGGCAGGAGTACCACCTCATCGGAGGCCACTTCACGGGTTCCCTCACCCGCCACGTCTTCGAGGCGATCACGCTGCACGCGGGCATCTGCCTGCACATGACCGTGCTGGCCGGCCGGGACCCCCACCACATCGTGGAGGCGCAGTTCAAGGCGTTCGCGCGGGCCCTCCGCGCCGCCGTCGAACGCGATCCGCGCATCGGGGAGGCGATTCCGTCGACGAAGGGTGCCCTGTGAACGAGGTAGGCCCGGCGGGCGGGGAAGCGAACTCCACCCCCAACGGCATTGCCGTCGATGCCCGCAACGAGGGCGGTCCCGCCCCGGACCCCGAGGGCCGGCCGACCGTCGTCGTCCTCGACTACGGTTCGGGAAACGTGCGCTCCGCCGTGCGGGCGCTCGAGCGCGCGGGTGCCGCCGTGACGCTGAGCTCCAAGCCGCAGGACGCCCTCAATGCCGACGGGCTCGTCGTGCCGGGGGTCGGCGCCTTCGCGACCGTCATGGACGAGCTCAAGTCCGTGGACGGCCTGCGGATCATCGGCCGACGCGTCGCCGGCGGCCGTCCTGTCCTCGCGATCTGCGTGGGCCTGCAGGTCATGTTCGAGCGAGGGGTCGAGCACGGCGTCGAGTCCGAAGGACTGGGGGAGTGGCCCGGAACGGTGGAGCTGCTGCCCGCGCCCGTCGTCCCGCACATGGGGTGGAACACGGTGAGCGTCCCCGAAGGGTCGACGCTCTTCGACGGAGTGGAGAACGAGCGCTTCTACTTCGTGCACTCCTACGGGGTGCAGGAATGGGAGTTCGACGCGAGCCACCCCGGCATGGCCGCGCCCCTCGTGACCTGGTCGGAGCACGGCGCGCCGTTCATCGCTGCCGTCGAGAATGGCCCCCTGTGCGCGACGCAGTTCCACCCCGAGAAGTCGGGCGACGCCGGCGCGCGGCTCCTGCGGAACTGGGTTGCCTCGCTCAAGCCGAAGAAGTCGCCGTCGACGGATACGGCATCGACGAATACACCGTCGACGGATACGGCATCGACGAATACACCGTCGACAAATACACCGTCGAGCAGTGGCGGGGCCGTCTGATGTGGTCCGTCCTGCTGTTCGGCCTCGCCGGAATCCTCATCGGCGGAGTCGTGTCCTTCCGCCGTCAGGGCATGGCGAACTGGATCTGGATCTCGTTCGGCGTCCTCGCCGCAGCGTCCCTGGTTGCTGCGTACCTGTTCACCCAATCGGCCTGACCGCCGCCCCACCATCCCAAGGAGATCCTCCATGACCGTTGGCGAGTCCATCCTCGAGCTGCTGCCTGCCGTCGACGTTGCCGACGGCCAGGCCGTGCGCCTCGTGCAGGGCGAGGCCGGGAGTGAGACGAGCTACGGAGAGCCGCTCGAGGCGGCCCTCGCCTGGCAGAACGACGGGGCCGAGTGGGTGCACCTCGTCGACCTTGACGCCGCCTTCGGCCGCGGCAGCAACCGTGAGCTGCTCGCCGACGTCGTCCGCCAGCTCTCGGTGAAGGTCGAGCTCTCCGGCGGCATCCGGGACGACGAGTCGCTCGATGCCGCGCTTGAACTCGGGGCGGCGCGCGTCAATCTCGGCACTGCCGCGCTCGAGGACCCGGCCTGGACGGCGCGCGCCATCGAGCGCTACGGCGACCAGATCGCCGTCGGCCTCGACGTCCGCGGCACGACCCTCGCGGCGCGCGGCTGGACGAAGGAGGGCGGGGACCTCTGGGAGGTGCTCGAGCGCCTCGAGGACGCCGGCTGTTCGCGCTACGTCGTCACGGACGTCACGAAGGACGGGACCCTCCGCGGCCCCAACGTCGACCTCCTCCGCGAGATGTGCGAGCGCACCGACAAGCCTGTCGTGGCCTCGGGCGGCATCTCGAGCCTCGACGACCTCCGCGCGCTCCGCGAGCTCGTGCCGCTGGGCGTCGAGGGCGCGATTGTGGGCAAGGCGCTCTACGCCGGAAAGTTCACCCTGCCGGAGGCGCTCGACGTCGCCGGCCGGCGCTGACATGGGCGAAGAGCACGCACCCCGGCACCTTCCGGGACACATCGCTGCCGCCCTCGCGCGCGCCGGCGAGCCGTCGGATTCGGCCGGAAGGCCGTGGTCGGGGCGTGACCTCGCAGGAGAGGGCAACCCGCTCCATCGCTTCGACGCGGACGACGGCGCGGCGGATCCCGGCGTCGAAGCAGCCCTGGAGGCCCTCGCGGCGGACGGCGACGAGGAGTCGGTGCATGTCGCGCTGGCCACAGCACGGCTGTTCGTGCCCGTCGTGGCAACCCTTGCTGAGGGTGCCGTGGGGCTCGAGGGCTTCACGGAGGACAAAGAGGCGGACATGGCGCTCGTGACGCTCAGCGCGCCCGACGGCCGCAAGGCGCTGCCGGCATTCACGTCGGTCGACCGGCTCGCGGCATGGCACGCGGAGGCACGCCCCGTGGCTGTCTTCGCTCCCCGGGCCGCCCTCTCCGCGGTCTCCGAGGGGGCGGAGCTGCTCGTCCTCGATCCGGGTGCCGAAACCACGTTCGTGCTGCGACGGCCGGCCGTGTGGGCGTTGGCCCAGCAGAGGGTCTGGACGCCGTCGTACCGCGACGAGGGACTCGTGGATGTCGTCGGAGACGCGATCGAGGGGATCGGCCAGATTCGGGGCGTCCGCCTCGAACCGGGCAGGGGGGTCGTGAGCCGGGCGCGCTCTGGGAGGATCCTGAACGGCGGCGGGCACGGCCCGGAGCTCCGAATCGTGCTCGAGCTGAGCCCCGGCTTGCCTGCCGACTCCGTGCGTGACATCGTGGCAGAGCTGAACGGCCGTCTCGCCGGCAGCGAGCGCTTCGCGGAGGCCGTGGACTCGGTCGAGATCTCCCTCCGCTCTGCGGCGGACTGAACGCTGCCGACCCGGTCCTCTACGGTGAGGCCCGGGGACGGGAATGAGGGGGATCGATGGACTTCGCCCTGTATGGGCAACTATGGCGGCGGCGCCCGGTGCGGAAGCTGCTGCTGGTCGCGATGGTCGCCAGGCTCCCGCACTCGGCGGCAGGCATCCTCCTGACCCTCCACGTGGTCCAGACCCTCGGGCTCGGCTACGGCGCGGCCGGCGCAGTTGCCGCGGTCCTCACCATCGGCATCGCGGTCGGTGCGCCCTGGCGTGGTCGCCGCGTCGATACGGCTGGGCTGCGCGTGGCGCTCATCCCGTCGATCGTGGCGGAGGCCGTCGTCTGGGCCATCGCACCGCACCTCAACTATCCGGGGCTCCTTGCAGCCGCCCTCGTCGGCGGCATGTTCGCCCTGCCGATCTTCTCAGTGGTACGTCAGTCCCTCGGCGTCATGACGACCGCGGCCCAGCGGCGGACTGCCTTCGCGCTCGACTCGATCTGCACCGAGGTCACCTTCATGGTCGGCCCCGCCCTCGCGGCCCTCGTCGCGGTGCAGCTTTCGACGACGGTCGGCCTGACCGCGGTCGGGCTCTCGGCTGCCCTCGCGGGACTGGCCCTGGTCTGGTTCAACCCGCCCACGCGCTCCGGCCAGCCGGGCGCCGTGGCGAACGAGGGCGACGAGGCCTGCGAGAGCGACGTGGCTGCTGGTGTCGAATCGGCTGAGAGTCCCGCGCCCACAGAGGTCGCCGCGGGCCAGGCCGACGGCGCCTCGGGCCTCCGGCGCCTCGTGGGCCGCACCCGTGGAGGGCTCGCCTGGCTGACGATCGGCGTCGTCGTCGTCCTCGTGGTCGCCGCCGGCGCCGGGATCGTCCTCTCCGGGACGGACGTCGGGATCGTCGCGGTGCTCCGGGGCCACGGCGAGGGAGAGCAGCTGGGCGTCGTGTTCTTCGCGTGGTGCCTGGCCTCGCTCGTCGGAGGCCTCGTCTACGGGGCGATGACCCGCAAGGTGCACCCGCTCGTGCTCCTGCTGCTCATGGCCGCGCTCACGACGCCCATGGGCTTCGCAAGCGATGTGTGGAGCCTCGCCCTGCTTTCGTTGCCCGCGGGACTCCTCTGCGCGCCCACGCTGTCGGCGGCCTCGGAGGCGGTGGCCTCGCTCGTCGACGAGGCGCGCCGGGGCGAGGCGATGGGCTGGTACGGATCGGCCCTCACAGCTGGGACAGCGCTTGGCTCACCGTTCACAGGACTCATGATCGACACGACGGGACCCTGGGCGGGCTTCGTGGGAATCGGGGTGGTCGGCGTCGTGCTGTGTGCCGTGGGCCTTCTTGCGCAGGCGGTCCGACGGCGGCGGCGAGCCGCCGTCGGGCGCGTCAGTTGACCGGACCGGTGTACTTCTCGCCCGGGCCCTTGCCCGGCGCGTCCTGGATGGCGGACGCCTCGCGGAACGCGAGCTGAAGCGAGCGCAGGCCGTCGCGGAGCGGGGCGGCGTGCTGGGACCCGATTTCGGGGGCGGCGGCGGTCACGAGGCCAGCGAGGGCGGTGATGAGCTTCCGTGCCTCGTCGAGGTCCTTGAGCTCGTCACCCTCGTCGGCCAGACCCACCTTGACGGCGGCCGCGCTCATGAGGTGAACGGCGGTCGTCGTGATGACCTCGACGGCGGGAACCTCCGCGATGTCCCGGAGTTCGGTGCTGGCTTCAGTGTTCGTGCCTGCGCTCATGCCGTGCTGGTCAGTGTGGTTGGTGCTCATGCTGCTAAGCTTGGCACAGACCGACTGGATGTCGTTATTCAGGTGCCCGTTTGCCTGTATACTTGATTGACAGTTTGCAAGCGGAGTTCTCTCCCACCCGCGTCGGCGTGCAGATTGCTAAGGATTCAAATCCCTAGGAATCGCATTGCTGCCGGGTACTCAGGTTGGCTGGCGCGGCTTCCGCCGCAGCCGGACATGGCGTTCACAGGGACGTTCACCTTCCGAGGCCTCCGATTGCACCGGCAATCGGGGGCCTTCCTCGTTGCCGGGCTGTACCGGACAACTTGAGGAGCTTGAACATTAGCGATCCACGCATCAATGAGCGAATCCGCGTCCCTGAGGTGCGCCTCGTGGGGCCTGCTGGCGAGCAGGTCGGCATCGTGCGTATCGAGGACGCGCTGCGTCTGGCGGCGGAGTCAGACCTTGATCTCGTTGAGGTAGCACCCCAGGCGAAACCGCCGGTGTGCAAGCTGATGGACTTCGGCAAGTACAAGTACGAGGCCGCGGTCAAGGCCCGCGAGGCGCGCAAGAACCAGACGAACACCGTTCTGAAGGAAATTCGCTTCCGCCTGAAGATCGACACCCACGACTACGAGACGAAGAAGGGCCATGCGCTGCGCTTCCTCGGAGCCGGGGACAAGGTCAAGGCGATGATCCAGTTCCGTGGCCGCGAGCAGCAGCGTCCCGAGATGGGCATCCGCCTTCTCCAGCGCTTCGCGGAGGACGTGGCGGAGGTCGGCACGATCGAGTCCGCTCCGCGTATCGACGGCCGCAACATGGTCATGGTGATCGGTCCGCTCAAGAACAAGGCCGAGGCGAAGGCCGAGGCCCGCAGGGTTGCACAGCGTGCTGCCGACAAGGCCAAGGCCGAGGCAGCGAAGACCGCGAGCGTGACCGAGGGCCAGGCGCCGCTGACGCAGTCTCTGGGCGATGCGCTGCCCGAGGCCCTGCGTCAGGCCGCGATGCAGGCCGACGAGCAGCCCTCGGAGGTCGGCGAGCTTGCTGAGGCTCCTGAGGCTCCCGAGGCCTCGGAGGAGCAGGCCCCTGACGAGGCGCCTGAAGCCCCTGAGCCGGTCGAAGAGCCGGCCCCGGTGGCTGAAGAGCCCGCCGCGGAGGCTGAAGAGCCGGCGGCTGAGGCTGAAGAGCTGGCCGCTGAGGCTGAAGAGCCTGCGGCTGAGGCTGAAGAGCTGGCCGCTGAGGCTGAAGAGCCTGCCGCTGAGGCTGAAGAGCCTGCCGCTGAGGCTGGCCAGCCTGCGGCGGAGGCTGAAGAGCCGGCCCCGGCTGCTCAGGCTGAGCGCCGTCCGGCCGCCCCTGCTGCGCCAAGGCCGGCACCGGCTCCTCGTCCGCAGGCACCCAAGCCAGCTGAGGCAGCCAAGCCCGCAGCGCCGAAGCCGTCGGCGCCCCGGCCCCAGGCCCCGAAGCCCGGTGCGCCCCGCCCCGGAGCGGGAACGCCCAAGCCCTCGGCACCCCGCCCGTCGGGACGCCGGGGCAACTAGCCCACCGCAGCCGCTCTGACCTCCAGGTCTGGCGGCCAGCGGAACCACCAGTCGGCCCGCGAAAGCGGGCCGCCAGAGAAAGCCGCGGCCTCGTGCCGCGGGAAACGAAGGAGATCGGTCACCATGCCGAAGATGAAGACCCACAGTGGCGCCAAGAAGCGCTTCAAGCTGACCGGCTCGGGCAAGCTCAAGCGCCAGCAGTCGAACCGCCGCCACTACCTCGAGCACAAGCCGACGACGCTCACGCGCCGCCTGCACGCGGACAAGATCGTGTCCGGTGGCGACGCCAAGGTCATCAAGCGGATGCTCGGCATCTGAGTTCTTTCCCAGTCAACCGGCCCTTCGGGGCCACCTAGCCGTCCCGGCCGGGCGCAGGGCGCCCGCGGCTCTGGGAAGGATTTTGAAGGAGTACCCCCATGGCACGTGTGAAGCGGGCGGTCAACGCCCACAAGAAGCGCCGTACAGTCCTCGAGCGGGCGTCCGGCTACCGAGGCCAGCGTTCGCGCCTGTACCGCAAGGCCAAGGAGCAGCTGCTGCACTCGTTCGTGTACAGCTACCAGGACCGCCATAAGCGCAAGGGCGACTTCCGTCGCCTCTGGATCCAGCGCATCAACGCCGCTGCCCGTGCGAACGGCCTGACGTACAACCGCCTCATCCAGGGCCTCAAGGCCGCCGAGGTTGAGGTCGACCGCCGCATGCTCGCCGAGCTCGCAGTCTCCGACGCGGCCGCGTTCGCCGCGCTCGTCGAGGTTGCCAAGAAGGCGCTCCCGTCGGACGTCAACGCTCCGGTCGCAGCAAAGTAGTCTTCGCTCTCACAGCGTTCCGAACGCCCGCACTGCCGCTCGGCAGTGCGGGCGTTCGCTTTGGCAAGGATTGCGGCTCCGATCACCTCAGGGCCGATCAGTTTAAGGTGGACCCGTGACCTCAATGACCAACCCGCGCGCCGACCGCGTCCGGGATGTCGCCAAGCTCGCCCAGCGCTCGGCCCGGCAACGGCGGGGCCTGTTTCTCGCCGAGGGGCCCCAGGCCGTGCGGGAAGCGCTGAGGCTCGATGCCCGGCGCCGCGGCCCGCTGGCGGCTGGGGAGACGAAGGCGGCTGGGCAGACGAAGGCGGCTGGGGAGACGAAGGCGGCTGGGGAGACCATTTCGCCGCTCGTCACCGAGGTCTACGCAAGCCCTGCCTGCCTCGAGCGGTATCCCGAGCTGGACGAGCTGGCCTCAGCCGCGGGCGTCCTCCGCGTCGCGACGGAGGAAGTGGTCGCGGCGATGGCCGACACCGTCAACCCGCAGGGCATCGTCGCCGTGTGCAGGCAGCTCGACGTGTCCCTCGACGAGGTCCTCTCCCGATCACCGCGCCTCGTCGCCGTCCTCTGCCGGGTGCAGGACCCGGGGAACGCCGGGACCATCCTGCGGGCCGCGGACGCGGCGGGCGCGGACGCGGTGGTCTTCGCTGAGGGCAGCGTCGACATCTACAACCCGAAGGCGGTCCGCAGCACGGCCGGGTCGCTGTTCCACGTGCCCGTCGTAGTCGGAACCGACGCCGACCAGCTTGCCGTCCGGATGCGGGCCGCGGGCTTGGGCGTTCTCGCCGCAGACGGCTACGGCTCTATAGACCTCGATGTGCTGCAGGACGAGAGCGCTTCCCGCCGGCTGGGACTGCCAGCGAGCGCCGGCCCGAGCGCAGCCTCCGGCCCGAGCGCTACTGGGAACGCGCCGTCGTACGCCCTCGAGGCGCCCACCGCGTGGCTCTTCGGCAATGAAGCCCAGGGCCTTTCTGGAGACGAGCTCGCGCTTGCCGACGCAAGGGTCGCGGTGCCCGTCTACGGCGAGGCCGAGAGCCTGAACGTCGGGACGGCGGCCACCGTCTGCCTGTACGCGAGCGCTCGGGCGCAGCGGCTTGGCGTCGGAGCGAACGGGTAGATTCAGAAGCATGTCGGCTTCCGGGGGTCCCAAGGCAGTGGTCGCTGCGCTCGCGGCCAACCTCTCCATCGCGGCGATGAAGTTCGTCGCGTTCGTCCTGACGTCCTCATCGTCGATGCTCGCAGAGGCCATCCACTCGGTGGCCGACTCGGGCAACCAGATCCTGCTGCTCATCGGCGGGAGGCGCTCCGCGCGGCACGCGAGCCCCCAGCACCCTTTCGGCTACGGGCGCGAGCGCTACATCTACGCGTTCCTGGTGTCCATCGTCCTGTTCACGCTCGGTGGCCTGTTCGCGCTGTTCGAGGCCTGGGAGAAGTTCCAGCATCCGCATGGGATCGAGGGCCCGTGGTGGTGGGTTCCGCTGGCAATCCTCGTCGGCTCCATCGTTGCCGAGGGCCTCTCGTTCCGGACGGCTATCAGCGCCTCGAGGCCGGACCGCGGAGGGCAGAACCTCGTGCAGTTCATCCGTGCGGCCAAGCAGCCAGAGCTTCCGGTCATCCTCCTCGAAGACTTTGGTGCACTTGTCGGCCTTGCCTGCGCACTGTTCGGTGTCTCGCTCACGCTTGCCACGGGCAACGGGGTGTGGGACGCCCTGGGTACCGCGATGATCGGGATCCTGCTCGTGGTCATCGCCGTCGTCCTCGCCTTCGAGACGAGTTCGCTCCTGCTCGGCGAGTCGGCCACCTCGGCGGACATCGCGAAGATCGAGTCGGCGCTCGAGAGCGACGGGACGCGCATCATCCACCTTCGCACGCTTCATCTGGGTCCGGAGGAACTGCTCGTCGCTGCAAAATTCAGCGTCGGAACGGCGTCGACCGGTGCGGAGATCGCGAAGGCGATCGACGACGCCGAGGCTCGGATTCGCGCCGCCGTACCGAGCGCCCGGGTGATCTACCTCGAACCCGACATCCCGCGCGGACGGGTAGCGGTTGCCTCAGACGAGCGGGCGACGCCGCTCGAGCCGCCCGCTCACGGCGGCAACGCCGAGTCCTAGGACGGCGAGCACTGCGCCCACGAGGGCGGGTGCCGTGAAGCCCCAGCCCCAGCCGATGACGATGCCGCCGAGGAACGCGCCGAGGGCGTTCGCCACGTTGAGGGCCGAGTGGTTGAGCGAGGACGCGAGCGTGGGTGCGTCCGGCGCCGAGTCCAGCAGGCGGGCTTGGAGCGCAGGAATGAGGATCGAGCCCGAGCCGCCGACGACGAACACCATGAGGAGCGCCGTGGGCCACCAGAGCGCGCCGAGCGCGTAGAGGACCATGCAGACCGCCACGATCGCCAGGCCGCGGTAGACGGTTCCCATGACCGACTGGTCGGCGAGCCGGCCCCCCACGATGTTGCCGAGCACCATGCCCAGCCCGTAGAGCCCGACGACGAGCGGCATCAGGTCCTCGGGCAGCCCGGAGACACTCGTCATGGTGTGCGAGATGTACGTGTACGTGGCAAAGAAGCCTCCGAAGCCCACGATGCCGATCAGTAGGGCGAGCCACATCTGCGCGCGCGAGAGCGCGCCGAGCTCTCGGCGGATGCTGGCCTCCGGGTGCGCGGGCTCGAACGGCACGAAGCGCCAGATCATCGCCACGGCGACCAGCCCGATGAAGGCCGTCAGGACGAACAGAAGGCGCCAGCCGAAGGACTGGCCGAGCCACGTCGCGAACGGGACGCCCAGGACGTTGGCGACAGTGAGCCCGGACATGACGGTCGCGATCGCCCAGCCCCGCTTGGTCGGGGCGACGAGCGAGGCGGCGAGCACGGCTGCCGCGCCGAAGTAGGCGCCGTGCGGGAGGCCGGACGCGAACCGCGACACGAGCATCTGGCCGAAGCCGGCGGCGAAGACGGAAGACAGGTTCGCGAGGCCGATGAACCCCGCGAGGCCCATCACGAGGAACTTGCGCGGGAGGCGTGCGCCGACGGCAGCAAGCACCGGCGCCCCGACGACGACGCCGAGCGCGTACGCAGAGATCAGCTCGCCGGCCTGCGGCGTCGTGATGCCGAGGCCCCGCTCGATCTCCTTGAGCAGGCCCATGGTCGTGAACTCCACGGTGCCGATCCCGAAACCGCCGATCGCGAGCGCGACCATGGCCCAGAACAGGGCTTTCGGGGCAAGCGGTGGTCGGTGGGCGGGACTGTGGTCTGAGCTTGGGGATCGGGTAGGGGACGGTACGCGGGCGGAGCCCGGCGCGAGCTGAGCGTCGGATGTCGTCACGCGGGCGTCAACCCCCGACGGCACCCGTGCATTCCTTGGATCCTCATCGGAGGCCCCGCAGGTCCGTCTCGGAGCTGCGCAAGTCCAACGGCTGGCGTCTACACTTGCACGGTGCAGCTGGGTCGAGCGCAAGTCACGGTACAGGTAGTGGGCGCGGCGATCGTCGATTCGCTTGAACGCCCTACGCGGATGCTCGCGGCCCGAAGGACGGCCCCGCCTGCCTTGGCCGGGATGTGGGAGTTCCCGGGCGGGAAGGTCGAGGCCGGCGAATCCCCAGAGGGGGCGCTTCACCGTGAACTCGCCGAAGAGCTCGGCGTGCGCGTTGAGCTCGGACAGGAAGTCCTGGCGCCACAGCCCAGCGGGTGGCCGCTCAACGCCAAGGCGGCGATGCGCGTCTGGTTTGCCGAGATCGTCGATGGTGATCCGGCCCCCCTCGAGGACCACGACGAGCTCTGCTGGGTGGGGCTGGACGACGTCGGAGGGCTGACAGGACTCGCCTGGATCCCCGCCGACTTTCCCATCGTCGAGGCAGTGCGATCGGCGGTCCGAGCCTAGAAGAGCTCGCCCTGCACGCCCGCCGGTCGGAGCTCGATGGCGGGCTCGGAGCCCCCGGGGCCGGTGCCGTCGGGCCCGGTGCCTTCGGGGCCTCCGCTGCCGGCCATGCGGTGTCCAAAGCTCTCGGAACCGCCAAAGCCGTGTCTTGTCTTGGCCGCATTGACGCGGCGCGCCAGCCATGCCCGGTAGTCCTTGGGGGCGTACGCCCCGTTGCCGTAGAGCCTCCGGTAGCGGCCGACGAGGCGCGGGTGCTCGCGGGCGAGCCATTGCAGGAACCATTCCTTGGTGCCTGGGCGCAGGTGGAGCGCCCCGGCCGTGACCCCTGTGGCTCCCGCCGCGGCGAGGGAGCCGAAGAGCGCATCGAGCTGGTCCTCTCCGTCCGTGAGCCAGGGCAGGATCGGCATGGCCATGACGCCGCATGCCAGGCCCGCGTCGCGCAGCTTCGAGATGAGCGACAACCGGGCCGCGGGTGCCGGGGTGCCCGGCTCGATCATGGACTGGAGCTCTGGGTCGAGCATCGCGAGTGAGATCGCGGTTCCCACGGGCACGTGCGCAGCCGCCGCCTTGAGCAGCGGCAGGTCCCGGGCGAGGAGCGTCCCCTTGGTCAGGATCGAGAACGGGGTGCCCGATTCGGCAAGAGCGCGGATTATGCCGGGCATCAGGGCGTACCGCCCCTCGGCACGCTGGTACGGATCAGTGTTGGTGCCGAGGGCCACGTGCTCGCGGGACCACGAGGGCCGGGCGAGCTCGGCCTTCAGGACGTCGACGACGTTGACCTTGACCACGAGCTGCCGGTCGAAGTCCAGGCCTGCATCGAGGTCCAGATAGGTGTGGGTGCCGCGCGCAAAGCAGTAGACGCATGCGTGGCTGCACCCCCGATAGGGATTGATCGTCCACCTGAACGGCATGGAGGACGCCGGCGGCACCTTGTTGAGCGCCGATCTCGCGGCGACCTCATGAAACGTGATGCCTTGGAACTCCGGCGTCCGGACGGCGCGGAGGAGGCCGGCAAGCGGAATGAGGGGAGCGCCCCCAGTCCTCTCTTCGGTGTCACCCTGCGCTGTCTGCGTGTTCCATCGCATAGAACCTATTCGAATACATTTTCGAACCGGCTGTCAAGCGCTGTGGCCGTTGCCCTCGTGCTCACGCCTCGGCGCCGGCGAGAGCCTCCACACGACGGAGACCGAGGCGCTGACCGTGGTCTCGCCCGCTTCAATCGGCATGGGTTCGACAGAGCTGGCCAGTGCTGCGCGCGCGAGCGGGACGGGCGTCCCGGGCGGGCTGAAGGCCGCGGCGTCGATCCGCAGGACCGGCCCCAAGGTGCGCCCGGCCATTCGGGCGAGCCGCTCAGCCGCCGCCCGCGCGTCGTCGAACGCCGCCTCCTGGGCGGCCGCCTGGAGGCCCGACCGATCGCCCACCTCGAAGGACAGCCCGTGGAGCCTCAAGCTGTCGCCCGCACTGCGGACGACGGCGTCGAGCAGCTCGGGCGCCCGCCCGAGCTCGCGGACGGTGACGGTGAGCTCCGAGCTCGCCACGTAGGCGACCACCTGCTGGCCGCTCGTTTCGCGCCACACCGTCTCGCTCCTGACGCTGAGGCCGCCCGTCGAGAGGTCCGGGCGCGCAACGCCGTGCTCGACAATGCTGTCCACCACCCTGCGGGCAGCGGCGGACGCGCCCGCGTAGGCCTGGGCAAGGCCGGGTTCGCGCACCTCGACGGAGAGGCGGAGGACGGCGGCGTCCGGTGCGGTGCGGACAACCCCCACGCCGGTCGTGCTGACAATGTCGGGCTTGTGTACCACGCCTCTCACGGTAGCCGTGCTCCGTCCCGTCGCCCAGAGCCGAGCGCGTCTGCCGAGGGCGCGTCTACTAGACTGAGGGCGCAAACCCACCCGCTGCGTAAGAACGGTCCATGACTGATACATTGCCCGGCGCCACCGTCCCGGATCCTCTGGACGAGGCCGCTGTCACCGCCGCCGTCGAACGCGCCCTCGAAGATGTCTCGGGCGCGTCCACCCTGGACGAGCTCAAGGCCGCCCGCATCGCCCACACCGGGGAGAAGTCCCCGCTTGCCCTCGCGAACAGGGCCATCGGTTCCCTGCCCAAGGAGTCGAAGGCCGCCGCGGGCAAGATCGTGGGTTCGGCGCGCGGGCGCGTCAACAGGGCGATCGCCGAGCGCATCGAGGCGCTCGAGGCGGAGAACGACGCCCGCATCCTCAGGGAGGAGACCGTCGATGTGACGGCTGCGCCCCGACGCCGGCGCGCTGGGGCACGCCACCCGCTCTCAACCCTCCAGGACCGCGTGAGCGACATCTTCGTGGGCATGGGCTGGGAGATCGCCGAGGGGCCCGAGGTCGAGTCCGAGTGGTTCAACTTCGACGCCCTCAACTTCAAGCCCGACCACCCCGCGCGCGAGATGCAGGACACGTTCTTCGTGGACCCGCCCGAGCGGCACGTCCTCATGCGAACGCACACTTCGCCGGTCCAGGTGAGGGCGATGCTCGAGCGCGAGGTGCCGATCTACGTCCTGTGCCCCGGGAAGGTCTTCCGGACGGACGAGCTCGACGCGACGCACACGCCCGTCTTCCACCAGTTCGAGGGCCTCGCCGTGGACAGGGGGCTCAGCATGGCTGACCTCCGCGGGACGCTCGAGCACTTCGCGCGGCTCATGTTCGGCCAGGAGGCCCAGATCCGGCTCCGCCCGAACTACTTCCCGTTCACCGAGCCGAGCGCCGAGCTCGACGTGTGGCACCCGGGTGCGAAGGGCGGCCCCCGATGGATCGAGTGGGGCGGCTGCGGCATGGTCAACCCCAACGTCCTGCGGGCAGCCGGGATCGACCCGGACGTCTACTCCGGGTTCGCCTTCGGCATGGGCATCGAGCGGACGCTCATGTTCCGCAACGACGTCGTCGACATGCGGGACATGATCGAAGGAGACGTCCGCTTCAGCGAGCACTTCGGGATGGAGATCTAAGCACATGCGAATCCCCCTTTCCTGGCTGCGCGAATACACGCAGCTCCCGGCGGACGAGACCGCCGAAGACCTCATGGCGGACCTCGTCTCGGTCGGGCTCGAGGAGGAGGCCGTCCACCGGCCCTCCGAGAGCATCAGCGGGCCCATCGTGGTCGGGCAGGTCCTGAGCCTCGTCAAGGAGCCGCAGACCAACGGCAAGACCATCAACTGGTGCCAGGTCCGCGTGGTCCCCGAGGGCCAGGAGCAGACCCTCACGGGCAAGGGCATCGACCCCTCGGGCGTGCAGGGCATCGTGTGCGGAGCCCACAACTTCGTCGAGGGCGACAAGGTCGTCGTGACGCTGCCGGGTGCGACGCTGCCCGGCGACTTCCACATCGCCGCCCGCAAGACCTACGGCCACGTTTCGGCCGGCATGATCGCTTCGGCCCGAGAGCTCGGCATCGGGGAGGACCACGACGGGATCATCGTCCTCTCGCGCCTCGGCCTCGACCCTGAGATCGGAACCGACGCGCTCGCGCTCTTCGGCCTGGACGACGAGGCTGCCGAGATCAACGTGACGCCGGACCGCAGCTACTGCTTCTCGATCCGCGGGATCGCCCGCGAGTACGCGCATGCCACGGGAACGTCGTTCGAGGACCCGGCCACGCGCGTCACGCCGCCGGCATCCCTTGAAGGCGGCTACGACGTCGTCCTCGACGACCGGGCCCCCATCCACGGCGTGCTCGGCTGCGATCGCTTCGTGGCCCGCACCGTCCGCGGGATCGATCCGACCCGCCCGACCCCTCAGTGGATGGTCTCGCGCCTCCGGCTTGCGGGCGTGCGCTCGATCTCGCTGCCGGTCGACATCTCGAACTACGTCATGTTCGAGCTCGGCCAGCCGACCCACTGCTACGACCTCGACAAGCTCACCGGAACGATCACCGTGCGCCGCGCGGAGGATGGCGAGAAGCTCGAGACCCTCGACGGGAAGGTCCGCGAGCTCGATCCCGAGGACCTGCTCATCACGGACGAGTCGGGACCGATCGGCATCGCCGGCGTCATGGGCGGCGCGTCCACCGAATGCTCCGACACGACGGTCAGCGTGCTCATCGAGTCCGCCCACTTCGACACGGTCACCGTCGGCCGCTCGCGCCGTCGGCACAAGCTGCCGTCCGAGGCATCGAAGCGCTTCGAGCGCGGCGTCGACTGGCAGGTCGCCGACGAGGCCGCCCAGCGAGTCGTCGACCTGCTGGTCGAGCTCGGCGGCGGTGTCGCGGACGAGGCCGGGACCGACGTCGGCAGCGCGCCGGCGCCCACCCGGATCCTCCTGCCCGGGACGTTCGCCTCGGAACGCATCGGCATGGAGTTCAGCGAGGAGCTCATCGCCCGGACCCTCGGCGACCTCGGGGCGGCAGTCGAACGGCGCGGCGCAGACTTCCTCGTGACGCCGCCGAGCTGGCGCCTCGACCTCGAGACCAAGGAGGACCTCTCCGAAGAGATCGCGCGGCTCGTCGGCTACGACAAGATCCCGTCGCGTCTCCCGGTTGCCCCTCCCGGTCGAGGCCTCACAAGGACCCAGCAGCAGCGCCGGCGCCTCGTGCAGGCGCTCGCCGACGCTGGGCTGACCGAGGTCCTCGCCTACCCGTTCGTCTCGGAGACGGCCAACGCGACCTTCGGTATGGCGGAGGCGGGCGCGCCGCGCCCTGCCGTCAAGCTCGCGAATCCGCTGAGCGAGGAGCTCGGCTGGCTGCGGACGTCGATGCTGCCAGGCCTCCTCGAGGTCGCCAAGCGGAACAACGCCCGTGGCCTCCGCGACCTCGCGCTGTTCGAGGCGGGACTCGTGTTCCTCCCCGAGGACGGTGCGATCGGCTCCGCCTCGATCCCCCCGCTCGGGGAGCGGCCCACCGACGACATCCTCGACGCCCTCGAGGCTGGGCTCCCGCACCAGCCGCTGCACGTCGCGGCCGTCTTCACGGGTCACGACTCGCCAGCCGCCGCGAACCACACGCCGCGGCTCTGGGACTGGTCCGACGCGATCGATATCGCGCGTCTCGTCGGGGACGTCCTCGGGGTCGATCTCGTCGTGGCCCAAGGCGCCCATCAGGCGTTCCACCCGGGACGCACGGCGCAGCTCGCCCTGCGCACAGGCGAGGTGGTCGGGTACGCCGGCGAACTCCACCCGAAGCTGCTCGCGGCGCATGACCTGCCGGCGCGCTCGGTCGTGCTCGAGCTCGATGCCGACGCACTGTTCGAGGCCGCCCCGGACGTCATCGTCGCGAAGCACATCTCGACGTTCCCCGTGGCCACCCAGGACGTCGCGCTCATCGTCGACGCCGGGATCCCGGCCGACGAGGTCAAGGACGCCCTGCGCGAGGGAGCGGGTGAGCTCCTCGAAGAGGTTCATCTCTTCGATGTGTACTCGGGTCCCGGCATCGGCGAGGGCAAGAAGTCCCTCGCCTTCGGACTCCGGTTCCGGGCCGCGGACCGCACGCTCACGGCCGACGAGGCCTCCGAGGCCAGGGCGGCCGCCGTCGAGCGCGCCGCCGAGCGCTTCGGGGCCGTCCAGCGCTGAGCCGGGCGGGACACGCTCTGCCGGCCGGCGAGTCAGCCCGGACTCCGATGATCCTGAGGACCCTGCAGCTCGGGAACGCGGAGCCTCCCTGGCCGGTGGGCGAGCCGACGGCGGGGGAGGCCCAGCGGGCCCGGGCCATGGCCGACCCTGTGAGGGCCGTGGAGTTCACGACGTCGCGGCTCGCCCTGCGGGGGCTCGTCGCGGAGGCGCTCGGGCTCGCCCCGGGGCTCGTCTTCCCGGCCTATGAGTGCCCCGAATGCGGTCGCGGCGAGCACGGCGCCCCGGGCTTCGTCGTGCTCCTCGGCGACGGGCGCGGCCGGACCCTCCCGGTTGCCGCAAGCATGTCGCGGGCCGGTGGATGGGCGCTGTTCGCGGTCGAGGTGCTGCCTGCCGAGGTGCTGCCTGCCGACTGCGCGCGTCCGGGGCTGGGCATCGACCTCGCCGCGGTCGCGGACTTCCGCCGCTCGATCCCCGATGCCGCCTTCTCCGCCGGCGAGCGCCGTCGTCTGTCCCGCGCCAGTGACCCGCCCGCCGAAGCAGCCCGCCTGTGGGCCCGCAAGGAAGCCCTGCTCAAGGCCCGGGGGGAGGGGCTTCGCACGGATCCCGCGGCCGTCGAGACCCTGGGCGACCCGCGCGTGACGGACCTTGCCGCGAAGCCGCTCGGGCTCCCCTCCGGCCTGGTGGCCGCCTTCGCCACCGTCACGCCGTGACGGTGTCGCCCTCCGGGAGGGCCGGTAGCTGCCCGGAGTACAGCCAACGGTCCAGGACGCGCGCGGCGTCGATGCCGGGGATCCCGCGGGACACACGGTCGAAGACTACGACGAGGTCCGACGTCGAGACGTTGCCGTGGCGGTACTCGGTGGCGAAGGTCCGCAGCGAGCGGAAGAAGAGCTCGTCGCCCACGGCGCAGCGCAGGGCGTGCAGCGCGAGCGCCCCCCGCTTGTACACGCGGTCGTCGAACATGAGGTGCGCGCCCGGCCGGCCGATCTCGAGATCCTGCGGCTCGTCCTTGAGGTAGCGCCAGGCCGCAGCGGCCCGTTCGGCCGCCGACCGGAGCCCCGCGCGCTCGCTCCACAGCCACTCGGCGTAGCACGCAAAGCCCTCATGGAGCCAGATGTCCTGCCAGCGCAGGACCGTCACCGAGTTGCCGAACCACTGGTGGGCGAGCTCGTGGGCGAGCAGACGCTGCGCGTCCCACGTCAGCCTGATGTGGTTCGGCCCCACGATCGAGAGCGTTTGCGACTCGAGCGGGATCTCGAGTTCGTCCTCGGTGACCACGACGGTGTAGTCGCGGAAGGGGTAGGGGCCGAACAGCTCGATGAACAGCTCCACCATCCGCAGCTGGTCCTTCAGGCCATTCCGGGCTTCGGCGAGGAGGCTGGGCGGCACCGCGGCCCGCACCCGGACGGTGCTGCCGCTCTCCGTGGGGCACGCACCGAGCTCGAGTTCCCGGTACCGCCCGATGAGCAGGGTCGCGAGATAGGGCGCCATGGGCTCGCGCTGCTCGTACACCCAGGTTTCCCGGCTCGACTTCTTGCTCTGGCCTACGAGGAGGCCGTTCGAGACGGCCCGGTAGCCCGCGTCGGTCGTCGCCGAGATCCGGAAGGACGACTTCTGGGTCGGGTGGTCGTTGCACGGGAACCAGGTCGGGGCCCCCGTCGGCTGGCCCGCCACGAGCACGCCGTCCTCGAGCTCCTCCCACCCGATCTCCCCCCAGACCCCGCGGACGGGTCGGGGCGTGCCCTCGTAGCGGACGTCGAGCTCGAAGGTGCGCCCCGCGGGGATGGGGACGCGCAGCCTGATGACGAGCTGGTCGTCGCGCTGGACGGTCTTCGCGGCCTTCGCGCCGTCGACGTAGACCTTCGAGGCCTTGAGGCCTGCGAGACTCAGGACGACGGAGTCGAGATCCTCGCGCGCCTCGGCAAGGAGGCGCGCACGGCCCTCGAGGCGGTTGCTCGAGAGTTTGACGTCGAGGTCGAGATCGTAGTGCTGGACCCGGTAGGAGTCGGTCCCGTGCCCGGGCGTGTACGGGTCGAGGAGTTCGGGGCTCTGGTTCTTCGTGGGACTCATGGCGTCGGTGCGTTCTGACTGGGCGACTCGGCCGGTGCCTCCTGGTCCGCTGCCCTCTGAGCCGGTGACTTCTCGCTCGGCGCCTTGTCGCCGGGCGCCTTCGGCTCGGCCCACGGGACGACGGGGTTGCCGCGCCAGTAGGTTCCGGCGGGGACGTGCTCGCCGCGCATGACGAGGGACGCCGGTCCGACGGTTCCGCCGCGGCCGATGGCGGCGCCCGGCAGGATCACGCCGTGCGGTCCCATCGTGGCACCCTCAGCGAGCGTCACGGCGTCGATGCTCATGATCCGGTCATGGAACAGATGCGTCTGGATCACACATCCGCGGTTCACGGTCGAGCTCGGGCCGAGTTCCACGAGGTCTGCCTCGGGCAGCCAGTAGCTTTCGCACCACGTCCCGCGGCCGATCCGCGCGCCGAGCGCCCGCAGCCACCAGACAAGCGCCGGCGTCCCCGACGCAGCCCTGGCGAACCAGGGCGCCGTGACCGATTCGACAAACGTGTCCACGACCTCGTTGCGCCACACGAACGAGCTCCAGAGGGGATGCTCTCCCGCGCGGATCCGGCCGACGAGGACCCACTTGGCCGCGACCGCCGCGGTCGCAGCGACGGCACCGGCAACGAGCATGACGGCCCCGCACAGGAGGGCCGCACCGGCGTAGCCCAAGGTTGCCGTGAGCCAGTCGAGGGCGGCGAGGACACCGACGGCGATCGCGACCGTGAGCATGATCGGCACGATCCGGCACAGCTCCCAGAAGCCCCGGGCGAGCTTGAGCCTCACGGGGGGATCGAACGTGCGGCTCGTGTCGGCTTCGACGGACGTGCGCCGCAGCCGGACGGGCGGGCTGCCGAGCCAGGACGATCCGGACTTCGCCTTCTTCGGCGTCGCCGACAGCACCGCGACGAGCCCGTCCTTCGGCACGGAGCGGCCCGCGGCCGTCATGCCGGAATTACCGAGGAACGCCCGCTTGCCGACCTTCGCGGGGGCGATGCGGAGCCAGCCTCCGCCGAGCTCGTAGGAGGCGACCATCGTGTCGTCGGCGAGGAACGCGCCGTCGCCCACGGTGGTCATCTTGGGCAGGAGGAGCACGGTGGAGGCCTCGACGTTCCTGCCGATGTCGGCCCCGAGCAGCCGAAGCCACGCGGGCGTGAGGAGGCTCGCATACAGCGGGAACAGGAGGTCGCGGGCCAGGTCCAGGACCCGTTCGGTCGCCCAGACCTGCCAGCCGACCCGGCTGCGGACGGGATAAGTGCCCTCCCGGAGGCCGATTCCCAGGAGGCGTGTCGACGCGGCGACGAGGAGCAGATTCAGCACGAACCAGACGGCAGCCGCGAGCGGGGCTGCGGCGAGGAGCGAGGGGAGGGCGGCGTGGAGGCTCGCATGCCCCGCGGCGGCCCACGCGAACACGGCGCCTGCCCCAAGACCCGAGGCGTACGGAATGAGCGCGAGCACGGTGGAGGCTGCCGCGAAGGCGCCGATCCACGCGCCCTCGGCGAGCGGCGACCGGTGGGGGAGCGCCGGCCACTCAGGCTTGGCCTTCCCTACGCGCTGCGCCGGGGACCCGGCGACGCGGAGGCCGGCCTTGACCTTCCCCGAGACCGCGGAACCCGGGTCGACGACGGCGCCCGCGCCGATCTGGGCGCCCGGGAGGAGGGTGGAGCGGGAGCCGATGGTCGCCCCCGCACCGATGCGAACCCCACCCACGTAGACCCAGTCGCCGTCGATCCACCAGCCGGCCAGGTCCACCTCGGGTTCGACCGATGCCCCGTCGCCGATGGAGAGCATGCCCGTGACAGGGGGCACCGAGTGCAGCACGACGTTCCGCCCTATGGTCGCGCCGAGCGCGCGGGCGTAATAGGGGACCCATGGTGCGCTTGCGAGGCTCACGGCCTGCGAGAGGTCCGAGATCTGTTCGGCGAGCCAGAGCCTCAGGTGGACGCTTCCCGACCGCGGGTGACGGCCTGGGGCAACCCCGCGGAGGAGCAGTCGCGCCGCGCCGACGGCGATCGCCATCCGCCCGAGCGGGCTGACGAAGACGAGCCACGAGGCCGCTACCCACCACCACGAGACGGTGGGCGCTCCCACGAAGGGGCCGATAGCGGCAGGCGCCGAGGCGAGCAGGTTGTTGGCGGCCATGAGGTACGTGAGCCAGCGCATGCCGACGAGGATGAAGAGCGGGATTCCCAGGAGGGTCTGGGCGAGCTGGGTACGCCCCGAGGTCGGTGCGACAGAACGGTCGACGGCGGGCGCGGCACCTCGCGGGGCGGCACCCAGGACGGCTTCCATGAGCGCCCCGAGCCGGGGGTGCGAGTAGATGTCCGCGACCGTGACGGTCGGGTAGCGGCGGCGCAGTGCCGAGACGAGCTGGGCGGCCGCGAGGGAACCCCCGCCAGCCGCGAAGAAGTCGGCGTCGAGGCCGGACGGCTTGGTCCCCAGCACACTGCCCCACTGCTCGAAGATCCACGCGGCGTCCTCGGGCAGCTCGAGGTCCTCGTCCGCATCCTGCCCAGCGGCCGGGAGCGGCCACGGCAGCGCGTTGCGGTCGACCTTGCCGCTCGTCTTGGTCGGGAGGGATTCGACGACGGTGAGCAGGGGGACGAGGGCTGCCGGGAGGGCCTCCGCCAACCGCGTCCTTGCAGCGTCCAGGTCGGGCCGTGTCCCGTCCGCAGCCGCCAGGTACCCGACGAGGATCTGGTTCCCGGCCGCCGTCGTCCGCACTGCTGCAGCCGCGCCGGCGATGCCCGGGAGGGCTTGGAGCGCGGCGTCCACCTCGCCCAGTTCGATGCGGCGCCCGCCGAGCTTGACCTGCTCGTCGGCGCGCCCTTGGAAGATGAGGCCCTCGGGCTCGAACTTCACGAGGTCCCCGGAACGGTAGGCGCGTTCCCAGCCCAGCGGTCCAAGCGGGGCATACTTGGCGGCGTCCTTCTCCGGGTCCAGGTAGCGGGCGAGCCCGACGCCTCCGATGATGAGCTCGCCGACGCCACCCTCCGGGACCGGCACGCCGTCCGGGTCGACGACGGCGAGGTCCCAGCCGTCGAGCGGCAGGCCGATGCGCACGGGGCCCTCGCCGCCGAGAGATGCGGCACACGCGACCACGGTGGCCTCGGTCGGACCGTAGGTGTTCCACACCTCACGCCCTTCCACGGCGAGCCGCTCCGCGAGCTCCGGGGGGCAGGCTTCGCCGCCGAAGATGAGGAGGCGAACGTTCTCGAGTGCTTCGGCCGGCCACAGCGCCGCGAGGGTCGGGACAGTGGAGACCACCGTGATGCCCCGTGCTACGAGCCAGGGACCGAGGTCCATCCCCGTCCGCACGAGCGAGCGCGGGGCCGGAACGAGGCACGCGCCGTGGCGCCAGGCGAGCCACATCTCCTCGCACGAGGCATCGAAGGCGACCGAGAGGCCCGCGAGCACGCGGTCCTCTGGTCCGATGGGCTCCGCCTGGAGGAACAGGCGCGCTTCGGCGTCCACGAACGCTCCAGCCGAGCGGTGCCGCACCGCGACGCCCTTGGGGGTTCCAGTGGAGCCGGACGTGAAGATGATCCACGCGTCGTCCTCGAGGCCCGGCGGGCGCGGCGCGGGGAACGGCCGGGGCCTCTTCCGGTCGACGACCATCTTGCCGTCGGCCCGCAGGATTCCGGCAACCCCGGCCTCGGCGAACACGAGCTTCGCCCGTTCGTCGGGGTCGTCGGCGTCAACCGGCACGTAGGCGGCGCCCACCATGAGGGTTGCGAGGATCGCGATGTAGAGTTCGCAGGTCCCGGAGGGGATTCGGATCCCGATCCGGTCCCCGGCGCCCAGCCCTGCCGCATGCAGCTTCCGGCCGAGGTTTCGGACCTCGGGGATGAGCTCGGCATAGCTGAGCACTCTGGACCCGTCGTCGAGCGCGGGCGCCTCGGGGAACGCGTCCGCCGTTGCGAGGAGGATCTCGATGAGAGTCCGCGCTGGCGGTGTGCGGGAGGAGCCCAGCAGCTGGGCGCGGTGCGCTGGCCCGGAAGGCCCGGCGGCGAGGGACTGGGTATCGCTCACGATTGCGATGGTGTCGTAGGTATGGCCGTCAGGGGACCAGCAGGACTTTGCCCGTCGTGGCGCGGGCCTCGAGCGCCCTGTGGGCGTCGGCCGCCTCGGAGAGCGGGAACGTCGCTCCGATCCGCACGGAGAGCGAGCCGTCCGCGGCGGCCCCGAAGACCTCCGAAGAGCGCCACAGGCGCTCCTGGGGGTTAAGCAGGTGGTGCCTGAGCGTGGGCCGGGTGAGGAAGAGCGATCCGCCGGCGTTGAGCCGCTGGGGATCCACGGGCGGCACGGGACCCGACGCGGCGCCGAACAGCACGAGGTATCCCCGCGGACGGAGGCTCGCGAGGGAGCCGTCGAACGTGTCGCGGCCGACGCCGTCGTACACGACGTCCACTCCCGCACCCCCGGTGAGCTCCCGGACGTGCTCGGAGAACTGGGAGTAGCCGAGGACGTGGTCGGCGCCGGCCTCTGAGGCGAGCTGCGCCTTCTCCTCCGTCGAGACGGTCGTGAGGACGCGTGCGCCCTTGGCCTTGAGCATTTGGATGAGGAGCAGGCCTACCCCGCCCGCGCCTGCGTGGACGAGCGCCGTCTGGCCCGGTTCGACCCTGAACGTCGAGTTGATGAGGTAATGCGCCGTCATGCCCTGGAGGGGGAGGGCGGCAGCTGTCTCGAGGTCGAGGCCCTCGGGGACGGGGAGCGCCTTGTCGGCGTCCACGAGCGTGTACTCGGCGTAGGCGTGCTCGCCCTCGGCCGTGACCACCCTGTCCCCGACTGCATAGCCTTCGACGCCTTCGCCCACTTCCTCGACCGTGCCAGACGCTTCGCCTCCCGGGACGAAGGGGAACGGCACGTTGTAGATGCCCTGGCGCTGGTAGGTCTCGATGAAGTTGACGCCGATCGCGGCGACTCTGACCAGAAGCTGGCCGGCGCCCGGCTGAGGCCTCTCGACCTCCTGCTCGACCAGGACTTCGGGTCCGCCCGGCTCGACGGCGACGATGGCTTTCATCATGGAGTCTTCCTCTTCCCAGCGTTTCCAGCGTTGCTTCACGAGTTCTCGTCCGCACCCATCCTAAGGAGAGCGCTCGCCGATTCTTGCATGCATAAATATTGATAGAACTGCATAAGTTTGCCTATAGTGGCAGGGTGACTATTACCGCAGCAGTGTCCGGAGCCAGCGGCTACGCCGGGGGAGAGGTCCTCCGCCTGCTGGCCAACCACCCTGACATCGAGATCGGGGCCATCACCGCGCACAGCAGCGCGGGACGCCGTCTGGGCGAACTTCAGCCGCATCTCCTGACCCTCGCGGACCGGACCGTCACCGAAACCACGGCAGAGAACCTGGCCGGCCACGACGTCGTGTTCCTCGCACTCCCGCATGGCGCCTCGGCCGCGGTCGCCGCGCAGCTCCCCGATGACACCCTCGTGATCGACGCCGGCGCAGACCACCGGCTCGAGGACCCCGAGGCGTGGTTCAGGTTCTACCGCTCGGAGCACGCTGGCACGTGGCCCTACGGGCTTCCGGAGCTTCCGCTGGGCGGCGGCCAGAGGCAGCGCGAGAAGCTCCGGGGTGCGCGCCGGATCGCCGTCCCCGGCTGCTACCCGACTTCCGCGCTGCTGGCGCTCGTGCCCGGCTTCGCCGCGGGGCTCCTCGAGCCGAACGACGTCGTCATCGTCTCTGCCTCCGGAACCTCCGGCGCGGGCAAGTCCGTGAAGCCGCACCTGCTCGGCTCCGAGGTCATGGGCTCGATGAGCCCGTACGGCGTGGGCGGCGGCCACCGGCACACGCCCGAGATCGAGCAGGGACTCTCGAACGCAGCGGGAGAAGCCGTCACCGTCTCGTTCACGCCGACCCTCGCGCCCATGAGCCGGGGCATCCTCACGACGGCGACGGCCCGCGTCAGGGCCGAAGCCGTGAAGGGCACGGACGCCGGTTCGACGTACGAGGCGCTGCGGGCCGCGTGGACCGACGCCTACCGCGACGAGGCCTTCATCCACGTCCTGCCCGAGGGCCAGTGGCCCGCGACGCAGATGGTCCTCGGCTCGAACAACGCCGCCATCCAGCTCGCGTTCGACGAGCATGCGGGCCGCGTCATCGTGAGTTCCGTGATCGACAATCTCACCAAGGGCACCGCGGGTGGCGCGGTGCAGTCCATGAACATCGCGCTGGGGCTCCCGGAGGGCGCCGGCCTCGCACAGCTGGGAGTCGCCCCGTGACCATCACCGCACCCAAGGGTTTCCGGGCCGCCGGCGTGACTGCCGGAATCAAGGCGTCGGGCAAGCCCGATATGGCCCTGGTCGTGAACGACGGGCCCGACAGGCACGCCGCTGCCGTCTTCACCTCGAACCGGGTTGCGGCGGCGCCCGTCCGCTGGTCCCGCCAGGCCATCACCGACGGCCGCGCGGACGCCGTCATCCTCAACTCGGGTGGAGCCAACGCGTGCACCGGCCCGCAGGGCTTCCAGAACGCCCACGGGACCGCCGAGAAGACGGCCGACGTGCTGGGCATCTCGGCCGCCGACGTCGTCGTCTGCTCGACCGGGCTCATCGGCGAGCAGCTCCCGATGGACAAGGTGCTCGCGGGCGTCGACGCAGCCGCCGCGGCGCTCGCGGACGACGGCGGGCACGCGGCCGCCGTCGCCATCATGACGACCGACACGGTGCCCAAGGAAGCCGTCTTCACCGGCACTGACGAGGCGGGGACCGCCTACACCATCGGCGGCATCGCCAAGGGCGCCGGGATGCTCGCGCCGGGCCTCGCGACGATGCTCGTGGTCCTCACGACCGACGCCGCGACGGCACCCGGGATGCTCGACGCCGCGCTCCGGGATGCCACGCGGGTCACCTTCGACCGCGCCGACTCGGACGGCTGCATGTCGACCAACGACACCGTGGTGCTGCTCGCCTCCGGCGCGTCCGGGGCCGTGCCCGCCGCCGCGGACTTCACCGCCGGACTCACCCAGGTCTGCGCCGAGCTCGCGCGCAAGCTCATCGGCGACGCCGAGGGCGCGAGCCACGACATCGCGATCCGCGCGTTCAACGCGGCCTCCGAGAGCGACGCCGAAGTGGTCGCGCGCGCCGTCGCCCGCTCGAACCTCTTCAAGACCGCGATCTTCGGCAAGGACCCGAACTGGGGCCGCGTCCTCTCGGCCGTCGGCACGACCGACGCGGTCTTCGACCCGGACGAGCTAGGCGTCTCCATCAACGGAGTGCAGGTGTGCCGGAAGGGCGGGATCGGGGAGGACCGTTCGCTCGTCGACCTCGAGCCCCGAGAGGTGCTCGTAGAGATCGACCTCCAGGCCGGGGATGCCGAGGCGACGATCCTGACCAATGACCTCACGCACGACTACGTGCACGAGAACAGCGCCTACTCGAGCTGAGGCCCGCATGACAGAGGCAGGACCCAACACCAATATCCGGCTGGCCATGGACAAGGCGGCAACCCTCATCGAGGCGCTCCCGTGGATCCAGAAGTTCGCGGGCAGCACGATGGTCGTCAAGTACGGCGGCAACGCGATGGTGAACGAAGGGCTCCGGCGTGCATTCGCCGAGGACATCGTATTCCTCCACCACGTCGGGATCCGGCCCGTCGTCGTGCACGGCGGCGGGCCCCAGATCAACCGCATGCTCGAGCGCGTGGGGATTGAGAGCGAGTTCAAGGGCGGCCTCCGCGTGACCACCCCGGAGGCGATGGACGTCGTCCGGATGGTGCTCACGGGGCAGGTCGGGCGCGAGCTCGTGGGCCTCATCAACTCCCACGGCCCGTACGCTGTGGGCCTCTCGGGCGAGGACGCGGGCCTCCTTCGCGCCGTGCGCACGGCGGCGGTCGTCGACGGCGAGGAGGTCGACCTCGGGCTCGTCGGCGAGGTGGTCGGCGTCGACCCCGCGGCGGTGCTCGACATCCTCGAGGCCGGCCGCATCCCGGTCATCTCGACCGTCGCCCCCGAGGTCGCCGGACGTGGCGCCGAGGGGGAGGCGGACGACGGCGCGGGCCCCTACCAGCCGACCGGCCAGGTCCTGAACGTCAACGCCGACACGGCGGCAGCCGCGGTCGCGGTCGCGCTCGGCGCGTCGCGGCTCGTGGTGCTCACCGACGTCGAGGGCCTCTACCGCAACTGGCCGGACAGGGATTCGCTCGTCTCGCAGATCTCGGCCTCCGAGCTGCGGGACATGCTCCCGAGCCTCGAATCGGGAATGATCCCCAAGATGAGCGCGTGCCTCAAGGCCGTGACCGAGGGCGTGGACCGCGCGGCCATCGTCGACGGCCGCAGCCCGCACACCATGCTGCTCGAGGTCTTCACCGACGCCGGTGTCGGCACACAGGTTGTACCCGATGAGGCTGGACCTCATGAAGACAAGCGCGGAGGAACCGCATGAGCACCCCCAATACCCCAGAGGCCGCCCGGACTCCGGAGGGCCGGCTGCCGGAGGCCCGGACTCCGGAGGCCCGAGAGGTTTCCGAGCTCGTGGGCGCGTCGAGCGGCGAGGCATGGCTCGCCCGCTACTCGAACTCGCTCATGGGCGTGTTCGGCACCCCACAGCGCGTGCTCGTCCGCGGCCAGGGCTGCTACGTGTGGGACGCCGACGGCAGGCAGTACCTCGACCTGCTCGGGGGGATCGCGGTCAACGCGCTGGGCCACGCGCACCCGTTCGTCACGAGTGTCATCTCGTCGCAGCTCGCGACGCTCGGGCACGTCTCCAACTTCTTCACGAGCCCCACCCAGGTCGCGCTCGCCGAGAAGCTCCTCGAGATCGCCCATGCTCCGGCCGGTTCCAAAGTGTTCTTCGCGAACTCGGGCACCGAGGCGAATGAGGCGGCGTTCAAGCTCGCACGGATGAACAAGGACACCGGCGGTGGCCAGTCGGGGGAGCGCACCAAGATCGTCGCGCTCGAGGGGGCATTCCACGGGCGCACCATGGGCGCCCTCGCCCTCACCGCCAAGAAGGCCTACCGGGAGCCGTTCGCGCCGCTGCCGGGCGGCGTCGTCCACGTACCGTTCGGCGACCTCGACGCGCTCCGCGCCGCCGTGGACGAGACCACCCAAGCGCTCTTCCTCGAGCCGATCCAGGGCGAGGCGGGCGTCATTCCGCTTCCGGGCGGATACCTCGAGGAGGCGCGCAGGATCACCCGGGACGCCGGCGCCCTCCTCATCGTCGACGAGGTCCAGACGGGCATCGGCAGGACGGGATCGTGGCTCGCAATCGACGGGTCCGGGGTCGTGCCCGACGCCGTGACCCTCGCGAAGGGCCTCGGCGGCGGGTTCCCGATCGGCGCGCTCATCACGTACGGCCCCGAGAACAGCGCCCTCCTCTCTGCCGGCCAGCACGGGACGACGTTCGGCGGCAACCCCGTCGCGACGGCTGCCGCGCTCGCGACGCTCCACACGATCGAGACCCAGAGCGTGCTCGAGCACGTCCTGTCCGTGGGCGAGCACGTCAGGGCCGGGCTCGCGAGCCTGCCGGAGGTCGCCGAGGTGCGCGGACGCGGCCTCCTCGTGGGCTTCGACCTCACGGGCCCCGGAGGGGACGCGGCAGCAGTCCCCGAGGACGCGAACCTGGCCGCCGCCGTCGTGAACGCGGCCCTCGCCGCGGGCTTCATCGTGAACGCACCAGGTCCGCGAACCATCCGGCTCGCCCCGCCGCTCATCCTCACCGCCGATCAGGCGGACACGTTCCTGGCCGCGCTGCCGAGCCTCGTGGAGGCCGCCGCGTCCGCACTCACGCAGAAGGATCACTCATGACAGCACAAGCCCCAGGGCCAGTCCGCCACTTCCTCAAGGACACCGATCTGAGCCCGGCCGAGCAGGCCGAAGTCCTCGACCTCGCGCTGCGGCTCAAGGCCGCGCCGTACTCGCTCCAGCCGCTCGCGGGCCCGGGCAGCGCCCGCAAGACGGTCGCCGTCATCTTCGACAAGACGTCGACGCGGACCCGCGTCTCCTTCTCGGCCGGGATCTCCGACCTCGGCGGTGCCCCGCTCGTCATCAACCCCGGGGAGAGCCAGATCGGCCACAAGGAGTCCGTCGAGGACACCGCCCGCGTGCTCGAGCGCATGGTCGCGGCGATCGTCTGGCGCACGGGCCCCCACCAGGGCCTCGTCGACATGGCAGCCCATTCGCGTGTCCCGGTCGTGAACGCGCTCTGCGACGACTACCACCCGTGCCAGCTCCTCGCGGACCTCCTCACCGTCCGCGAGCACAAGGGGAAGCTCGCGGGGCTCTCGATGGCGTATCTGGGCGACGCGGCCAACAACATGGCGAACTCCTACCTGCTCGCGGGCGTCACGGCAGGCATGCACGTCCGGATCGCAGGGCCCGAGGGCTACCTTCCAGCCCCCGAGGTTGTCGCGGAGGCCGAGGCCGTCGCCGGGGAGACCGGCGGCTCGGTGCTCGTGACGGCCGATCCCGCGGCGGCTCTCGAGGGCGCTGACGTGGTCGCGACCGATACGTGGGTCTCAATGGGCCAGGAGGCCGAGAAGGAAGCCCGCATGACCCTCTTCCGCGACTACAGCATCAACGCGGCGGCCATGGGCCTCGCGGCCGAGGACGCCGTCTTCCTCCACTGCCTCCCGGCCTACCGAGGGTATGAGGTCGCGGCCGACGTCATCGACGGCCCGCAGTCCGTCGTGTGGGACGAGGCAGAGAACCGCCTCCACGCCCAGAAGGCCCTGCTGGCATGGCTTCTCCACCGCTCCGGCTACGCCGACGTCGAGGGCCTGGACTAGTGCGGCTGACCCCATGAGCCTCGCCCCCGGACCCGCGCCACAGACGAAGGCGGCCCGCCAGGCGCGCATCCGCGCGATCCTTGCGGGCCAGCCCGTGCGCTCCCAGGCGGAGCTCGCGGCGCTCCTCGCGGACGACGGCGTGCAGGTCACCCAGGCCACGCTCTCACGCGACCTCGTCGAGATCGGCGCGGTCCGTGTACGGGGAGCAGACGGCGGGCTCGTCTACGCCGTGCGCGGCGAGGGCGGCGACCGGAGCCCCCGCATCGGGCTCGATCCCGAGGTGCTCGACGCGCGGCTCGCGAAGCTGTGCGCCGAACTCCTCGTGACTGCCGAGGCAAGCGCGAATATCGTCGTCCTCCGCACCCCTCCCGGAGCCGCCAACTTCCTGGCGCTCGCGATCGACCACTCCGCCATCCCGTCGATCCTCGGGACCCTGGCGGGCGACGACACCGTCATGATCGTCACGCGCGATGCGCTCGGCGGGGAGGCGGTTGCGGCGCGGTTCCTCGAACTCGCTTCCCACGGGGCGTGACGGGGCGGGACGATGGGGCCATGACAGCGTCCAACGAGGCAGCCTCCGGTACGACAGTGTCCCATCCCATCTCCTCAGGCCCGGCCGTCACCGACCGCATCGACAAGTCCATCGACATCGCCGCCCCGCCCGAGCGCGTCTTCGCCCTCGTCTCGGAGCCCGGCTGGTTCATCAACGACGGGGAATACCGCGCGCACGAGATCGACCGCGACGGCGACGTGAGCCTCGTGCACGACCCTGTCCACGGTGATTTCGGAATCCTCACTGTCGCCCTCGAGGCTCCGCGGCTCGTGGTCTTCCGCTGGGTGGGGGAGGGCGCAGGGTCGACGCTCCTCGAGTTCTCCGTCGAGGCGAACGACGGCGGCTCGCGGCTTCGCGTCGTCGAGACCGGCTTCGCGTCCCTGCCGGGCAGCGACGCGGACCGGCGGGCTGCCTTCGAGGGGAACAGCCAAGGGTGGGACATCGAATTGGAAGTCGCGCGGGCAGTGTGCGAGAACGCTGCATAGGTATGTAGACTTCTGAATAGTCATTCATCCAGACCCGGTCGCCCAGGCCCGGTCGTTGCACACCCTGTCGTCCAGACCAGTCACTCCAAGGAGAAAACGTGAAGGATCGCATCATCCTCGCCTACTCGGGCGGCCTCGACACCTCCGTCGCGATCGGGTGGATCGCCGACGCCACCGGCGCCGAGGTCGTCGCCGTCGCCGTCGACGTCGGGCAGGGCGGCGAGGACCTCGAGACGGTTCGCCAGCGCGCCCTCGGCTGCGGCGCCGTCGAGGCCTACGTGGCCGACGCGCGCGACGAGTTCGCCGAGGAGTACTGCATGCCGACCCTCAAGGCGAACGCGCTCTACCAGGGGCACTACCCGCTCGTCTCGGCGATCTCCCGCCCCGTCATCGTCAAGCACCTCGTCCAGGCCGCCCGCGAGTTCGGCGCGACCACCGTCGCCCACGGCTGCACCGGCAAGGGCAACGACCAGGTGCGCTTCGAGGTCGGCATCCAGACCCTCGGGCCCGACCTCAAGTGCATCGCGCCGGTCCGCGACCTCGCCCTGACCCGCGACAAGGCGATCGCGTACGCGGAGGAGAAGCACCTCCCGATCGTCACGACGAAGAAGAACCCCTACTCGATCGACCAGAACGTGTGGGGCCGCGCGATCGAGACGGGCTACCTCGAGGACATCTGGAACGCTCCGACCAAGGACATCTACGACTACACGCAGAGCCCGGAGTTCCCGCCGGCGCCCGACGAGGTCACGATCACGTTCAAGGAGGGCGTCCCGACGGCGATCGACGGCGTCGAGCACACCCCGCTGCAGATCATCCAGGAGCTCAACCGCCGGGCGGGCGCACAGGGCGTCGGCCGCATCGACGTCGTCGAGGACCGGCTCGTCGGCATCAAGAGCCGCGAGATCTACGAGGCGCCCGGCGCGATGGCCCTGATCACGGCCCACAAGCACCTCGAGGACGTCACGATCGAGCGCGAGCACGCGCGCTTCAAGGCGACGGTCGGCCAGCGCTGGTCCGAGCTCGTGTACGACGGCCAGTGGTTCTCACCGCTCAAGCGCGCCCTCGACGTCTTCATCGACGACAGCCAGAAGTACGTCTCGGGCGACATCCGCATGGTGCTGCACGCCGGCACCGCCGTGGTCAACGGCCGCCGTTCCGACACCTCGCTGTACGACTTCAGCCTCGCGACGTACGACACCGGCGACACGTTCGACCAGTCGAGCGCGAAGGGCTTCATCGACATCTGGGGCATGGCCTCCAAGGTGGCGTCGGGCCGCGACCAGCGCGTCGCGGGGGAGTAGCAGTCGTGGCTGAGCCGAAGGCCGCTACGAATCAGGGGACGCTGTGGGGCGGCCGGTTCGCCGGGGGACCGGCCGACGCCCTCGCCGCCCTGAGCAAGTCGACGCACTTCGACTGGCGGCTCGCGCGCTACGACATCGCAGGCTCCCGCGCGCATGCCCGCGTGCTCCACCAGGCGGGCCTCCTCGACGACGGGGAGCTCGCCGGGATGCTCGCAGCGCTCGACGAGCTCGACACCGACGTCACGTCGGGCGCCTACGTGCCCGCCGATTCGGACGAGGACGTGCACGGCTCCCTCGAGCGCGGCCTCATCGAACGAGCGGGCGCACAGCTCGGCGGGAAGCTGCGTGCGGGCAGGTCGCGCAACGATCAGGTGGCCACTCTCGGGCGCATGTTCCTGCGCGACCACGCGCGCCTCATCGCGCGAGGCGTGCTCGGGACCGTCGACGCGCTCGTCGCGCAGGCCGAGGCCCATCCCGAGGCAGCCATGCCGGGGCGGACGCATCTCCAGCACGCCCAGCCGGTCCTCCTGAGCCACCACCTGCTGGCCCACGCGTGGGCCCTGCTGCGCGACGTGCAGCGTCTCCAGGACTGGGACAGGCGGGCCGCCGTCTCGCCCTACGGATCGGGTGCGCTCGCGGGCTCGTCGCTCGGCCTCGATCCAGAGGCAGTCGCGTCCGATCTCGGCTTCGACTCCGCCGTCCACAATTCCATTGACGGGACCGCCTCGCGGGACGTCTTCGCGGAATTCGCGTGGGTCGCCGCCATGATCGGCGTCGACCTCTCGCGGATCAGCGAGGAGGTCATCCTGTGGGCGACGAAGGAATTCTCCTTCGTGGTGCTCGACGATGCCTTCTCGACGGGGTCGTCGATCATGCCGCAGAAGAAGAACCCGGACGTGGCCGAGCTCGCGCGGGGCAAGGCGGGCCGCCTCATCGGCGACCTCGCGGGGCTCCTCGCGACGCTCAAGGGCCTCCCGCTCGCGTACAACCGGGACCTCCAGGAGGACAAGGAGCCCGTGTTCGATGCCGCGGACACCCTCGAGCTCCTGCTCCCCGCCGTGTCCGGGATGATTGCGACGCTCTCGTTCAACACTGAGCGCATGGCGGCCCTCGCGCCGCAGGGCTTCGCCCTCGCGACGGACATCGCCGAGTGGCTCGTGCGGCAGGGTGTCCCGTTCAGGGAGGCGCACGAGCTCTCGGGCGCCGCGGTGCGGCAGGCCGAGAGCCGCGGCGTGGAGCTGTGGGACCTCACGGACGAGGAGTATGCGGCCATCAGCCCCGCCCTCACCCCGGAGGTGCGCTCGGTCCTCAGCACAGAAGGCTCGCTCGCGAGCCGGAGCGCGCAGGGCGGCACCGCGCCGTCGGCCGTCTCGCGACAGCTCGAGGCGCTCAGGGCGCAGCTGAAGGAGGTCAGGGGCTTCGCCGGCTGATCTCCTCGCGGGCTGATCCCCGTGAGGGGCTCGACTGGCTACTCTGGTGGCATGGGAACCGAAGCCGCTGCCCTTACCGATGAGCGCCTCCTGGCCGAGATCCGTTCGGCCGCCGCGGGGATCCGCCACGAGCTCGAACGCCTGACGGATGACTCCGTCGGGCAGCCCTCCGAGCTGCCCGGCTGGACCCGGGGGCACGTGTTCGCGCATCTGGCCGGCATCTGCGCTGCCGTCGCGCGGCAGGTGGAGGCTGCCCGCCGCGGAGAGAAGGTCGAGCTCTATGACGGCGGGCAGGCGGGACGCGACCAGGCCATAGAGGCGGGCGCCTACGCGACCGCCGACGAGCACCGCGAGCGTGTGGGCGCCGCGCTGGACAGGTCCATCGCGGCGCTCGCCTCGCTCGAGCCGGACGAGTGGGATGCTCCCGTGCGGTTCCGCAACGGAAACGTCCGTGATGCGGCGTTCGCGCTGTGGCGCGAGCTCGAGATCCACCACAGTGACCTCGGCACCGGCTGCACGCAGCAGGAGTGGAGCGCGGCCTTCTGCCGGCATCTGCTCGGATTCCTCGAACCGCGCGTGCCCGAGGGGGAGACGTTCGTCCTCCGGCCGCACCACGGCGAGGAGATCCGGCTCGGAGAGGGTGAGGACGGCGTCGTCCTCGCGGGCCGGCTGCAGGACCTCGCCGCGTGGCTCGCGGGACGCGAGATAGGTCGGGGCTCGGTCCGTGCCGAGCACGCAGGGGAGGCCGTTCCGCTGCCGGCCATCGGTCCGTGGCCGTCGGCGCTTGCGTCGAAGTAGGCCGGCGCGCCGGCTGATGGAGCACGAAGATCTCGTCCACTGGCTCCTGCGCGACCCTGTCGCAGTCGCCCCAGACCTTTTGGGTGCCGTCCTCACGCATACGACGGCGGAGGGCACCGTCGGCGTGCGCCTCACGGAAGTCGAGGCCTACCGGGGCCACCGGGACTCGGAGCACGCCGACCCGGGCTCCCATTCCTACAACGGGCGGACGGCCCGGAACGAGGTCATGTGGGGGCCGCCCGGTCATCTCTACGTCTACTTCACGTACGGCATGCACTACTGCGCCAACATCGTGTGCGGTCCGGCTGGCCGATCCTCCGGATGCCTGCTTCGCGCGGGGGAAGTGGTCGAGGGGGTCGAGCTGGCCCAGCGGCGCCGGGCCGCGGCCCGCAAGGAGGCTGAGCTTGCCCGCGGCCCGGCGAGGCTCGCACAGGCGCTCGGCATCAGCCGCGAACACAACGGGGCAGCGCTCGACGGCGGGGAATTCCGGCTCGTGCGGCCCAGCCGCCGGGCGCCCGCGGTCCTCAACGGCCCTCGGGTCGGGGTAGCCGGCGCTGGGGGCTCCGCCGACTATCCCTGGAGGTTCTGGCTGCCCGGCGAGCCGACCGTCTCGGCCTATCGCGCCGCGAAGCCGCGCACCCGCGCACGCGCCGCCGGCAGCGCCGTCGTCCGCTGACGGCGGGAGGGCCGCTGGGGAAGGCTGCGCCGCCAAGTTCTGCGCCGGTTGCCCCAGGTTCTGCGCCGAACTCCCCGTGCCTCTGCGCCAGTTTCCCCGGGTTCTGCGCCAGTTTCCCCGGGTTCTGCGCCGGTTTCCCCGGGTTCTGCGCCGGCTTCCCCACGTTCTGCGCCGAACTCCCCGGCTTCAGCCTTCAATCCACGGCGTGTCGCCCAGCTCTACCGGCGTGTCGGTTCGGGCAAGCGTCTGAACTTGGGGAAGCAGGTCCTGAACTTGGGGAAGCAGGTCCTGAACTTGGGGAAGCAGGTCCTGAACTTGGGGAAGCAGGTCCTGAACTTGGGGAAGCAGGGCCTGAAGTTGGGGAACTTGGGGCCTGAACTTGGGGAATCCGGCCCGCTACAGGCCGCCGTGACAGCCCGCGACGCAAGGGTGGACATGAACATTCGGTAACGTGGAACGGTGATCCGAGATACCGCCCCCGACCAAAGCGTCATCGACATCCTCAACCGGCTCTGCGCCACGGTGGAGGACTATCCGAGGCCAGGGATCACGTTCAAGGACCTGACCCCGGTCTTCGCGGACGGCGAAGGTCTGCGCGCCATGGTGGACGCACTGACCGCTCCGTTCCAGGGGCAGTTCGACCTCGTGGCGGGCGTCGAGGCGCGCGGCTTCCTCCTCGCGGCAGCGGCCGCCTATGCGACTGGCACCGGAGTCATCACGGTGCGGAAGAAGGGCAAGCTGCCGCGGCGGACCCTGTCCGAGGACTACGCCCTCGAATACGGGCACGCCACTATCGAGGTCCACGAGGACGACGTCCCGCCGGGGTCCCGCATCCTCCTGCTCGACGACGTTCTCGCCACCGGCGGCACCCTTTCGGCGGCGACTCGGCTCATGGAGCGGTCGGGCGCGCACGTCGTCGGCATCGGCGTCGTGCTGGAGCTGGCCGGGCTGGGGGGACGCGCCGCACTTGAGGGGCACGACGTCCATTCGCTTCAGCGCATCGAGCTCTAGTCGAGCAGGCCCCTCGCTGGGCTGCTCCCCTCGGCCCAGAGCCTCCGACAGACGCTCGAATGCGGTTTCCGGCATGTTCACCGGAATCGCTGTAGAATGGACGGTCCGTCATTGCAGTAGACGGCCCGTCATTGCAGTTAGGGGAACATGCCGATGCCCGACGCCGATCTGGCTCACGAACGCGACTACGTGCGCGGCCTCTACCGCCGGCTCGATGAGCTGCGCGATGAGAAGCGCAGCCAGCTCGCTTCAGTGCGCAAAGCGGGAGCAGTCGGCTCCGTGCAGAACATCTCCGAGCGCGATGCGTTCGCAGCCATGTACGAGGACCGGCTGGCGCAGCTCGATGCGGTCGAGGATCGGCTGGTCTTCGGCCGCCTTGACCTTGACGACGGCGAGGCGCAGTACATCGGCCGCATCGGCCTGAGCACGGATGACCTCCGTCGGCTCATGGTTGACTGGCGGGCGCCCGAGGCGAGCCATTTCTACCAGGCGACCGCTTTCGACAGGCAGGGGGTGCGCCGCCGCCGTCACCTCATCCTGCAGGGGCGGGACGTCAAGGCGATCGAGGACGACATCCTCGACGCGGACATGCTCGACGGCGGGCACCACCAGGGCGAGGGCGCCCTGCTCGCCGCGGTCAACTCGAAGCGCACGGGCCGCATGGCAGACATCGTGAGCACCATCCAGGCCGAGCAGGACCGCATCATCCGTGCGCCCATGCCCGGCGCGCTCGTCGTCCAGGGCGGTCCGGGCACTGGCAAGACTGCGGTTGCCCTGCACCGCGCCGCCTACCTTCTGTACAGCCATCGCAATCGCCTCAAGTCCGCAGGCGTCCTGCTTGTCGGGCCTTCGCCGTCGTTCATGAAGTACATCGAACGGGTGCTCCCCTCGCTCGGCGAGACCGGCGTCGTGATGTCAAGCCTCGGGCGGCTCCTGCCGGGCATCAATGCCGTACCGGAGGAGGATCCGCGCGTCGCGAGGCTCAAGGGCAGCAAGCGCATGGTCGACCTCATCGCGGCGGCCGTGGCGAATCGCCAGCGGATCCCGGCGGGGGATCGCATCCTCGATGTCGAGGGCCAGAAGCTCCTGCTGACGCCCCGGCAGGTCCGCCGGGCGCGCGACAAGGCGCGTGCGACGGGCAAGCCGTACAACGAGGCCCGGAACACGTTCGTCAAGATCCTGCTGCGCGAGCTCACCGAGCAGCTCCAGTCGAAGCTCGAGGCCTCGAGCGTGGGGAACAACGCCGACCGCTCGTATCTGGCCGAGGACGTGCGCCAGTCGCGGGACGTGCGCGTCGCGCTCAACCTCTGCTGGATGCCCATGACGGCCCAGAAGCTCCTCACCGAGCTGTTCTCGCGGCGCGCGATCCTCGACACGGTCGCGAGCGGGCTGAACTCCGAGGAGCGCGACCTCCTCGAGCGCCCCGCCGACCAGCCTTGGACGGAAGCGGACATACCGCTCCTCGACGAGGCGGCCGAACTGCTCGGGGAGCCGGACGCCGCGGGCAGCGCGGAGGCCGGCCGGCGCGAAGCCGAACGACGGCGTGATCTCGAGAATGCCGAGCGGACTCTCGCGAACCTGAACAACGCGCTGCGGGAACAGGGGGTCGACGGCGTCGTGAGCGCGGAGGACCTCGCGGACTTCCAGCAGGCCCCCGAGGCGCGGCTCACGGCGGCGGAGCGTGCAGTGGGGGACCGCACGTGGGCGTACGGCCACATCATCGTCGACGAGGCGCAGGAGCTCTCCTATATGCAGTGGCGGCTGCTCGTGCGCCGGTGCCCGCTCAAGTCCTTCACGATCGTGGGGGACATCGCCCAGACGAGCTCTGCGGCCGGCGCTTCCTCGTGGAGCGCGGCGCTCACCCCGTTCTTCGGGGACCGCTGGCAGCTTGAGGAGCTCACGGTGAACTACCGGACTCCCAGCCAGATCGCGGAGTCCGCGGCGCGCATGGCCGCGGCGGCCGGCCTGACTGTGTCCGCGCCCAAGGCCGTGCGGGAAGGCCTCTGGCCGCCGATCGTCGATCGCGTGGAGGCGGGCGCCGTCGTCGAACGCTTGGTTGCCGTCATGCCGGAGGAGCTCGAGGCGGCCGACGGCGGTCTGGTCGCCGTGATCGCGCCCGAGGAGTTCGTGGAGGGCGCGCGCAGTGCGCTGCGCGAGGTCTACGGCTCCCGCGTGGGTGCTGGGGCAGGGAGCTTCGATCAGGACATCGTCGTGATCGATCCGCGCGAGGCCAAGGGGCTCGAATTCGACGGCGTGATCGTCCTCGAACCGAGCCGTCTCGTCGACGAGCATCACGGCCGCGTCGGGGATCTGTACGTCGCCATGACCCGCGCTACTCAGCGCCTCCGGCTCATCGCCGCGGACCCTCTGCCCGCGGGAATCGAAGCCCAATTCGCCGATGCCTGACTGATACCGTAGAAGCCGTGCCGCAGACAGTACTCGATACGCAGAAGAACGATCCGAGCTTCCCGAACATCTGGCAGGAGCTCAAGTGGCGTGGCCTCGTCCACGTCTCGACCGACGAGGCCGAGCTCGAGGCCCTCCTCTCGGGAGATCCGATCACGTACTACTGCGGCTTCGACCCGACGGCCCCCAGCCTCCACCTCGGCAACCTGGTCCAACTCCTCCTGCTGCGGCGCCTCCAGCTGGCCGGTCACCGCCCGCTGGGGCTCGTCGGCGGCTCGACAGGGCTCATCGGGGACCCGCGTCCGACGGCGGAGCGCACCCTCAACACGAAGGACACCGTCGCGGAGTGGGTCGGCTACCTCAGGGCGCAGGTGCAGCGGTTCCTGAGCTTCGAGGGTGAGAACGCTGCGCGCATGGTCAACAACCTCGACTGGACGGCCCCTCTCAGCGCGATCGACTTCCTGCGGGAGATCGGCAAGCACTTCCGCGTGGGGACGATGCTCCGCAAGGATGCGGTTGCCTCCCGACTCGCTTCCGACGAGGGCATCTCGTACACCGAGTTCAGCTACCAGATCCTCCAGGGGATGGACTACCTCGAGCTGTTCCGGGCCTACGACTGCGTCCT
Source organism: Sinomonas susongensis (assembly GCF_005877005.1). GTDB lineage: Bacteria > Actinomycetota > Actinomycetes > Actinomycetales > Micrococcaceae > Sinomonas > Sinomonas susongensis. The sequence continues at coordinate 272,655 of NZ_SSNH01000005.1, forward strand.
GCAGACGGGCGGCTCCGACCAGTGGGGGAACCTGACGAGCGGAACGGAGCTGATCCGCAAGGTGGAGGGCAAGACCGTCCACGCCTTGGGCACGCCGCTCATCACCAACGCGGACGGGACCAAGTTCGGCAAGAGCGAGGGCAACGCGATCTGGCTGGATCCGGCCATGTGCTCGCCGTACGCGTTCTACCAGTTCTGGCTCAACACGTCCGACTCTGATGTGGTCGACCGGCTCAAGGTCTTCACCTTCCTGACCCGGGCCGAGATCGAGGAGCTCGACGCCGCCGTCAGGGACCGCCCCTTCGCACGCGAGGCCCAGCGCCGGCTCGCCTTCGAGGTGACCTCGACTGTCCACGGCGTGGACGCTACGGAGAAGGTCATCGCGGCTTCGGCCGCACTCTTCGGAAACGGTGATCTCGGGGTGCTCGACGAGGGGACGCTCGAGGCGGCGACGGCCGAGCTCACGACGGCGGCGGTGACGCCCGCCCAGCTCGGGATCGTCGATCTGCTCGTCGTCACCGGGCTCTCCGACAGCAAGTCGGCCGCGCGACGGACGGTGGGAGAGGGGGGTGCCTACGTCAACAACGTCAAGGTCACCGACCCCGAGGCCGTCGTCGATTCCGGGATCGCCCTGCACGGTCGTTACTTCCTCGTCCGGCGCGGCAAGAAGAGCCTCGCGACAGCCGTCCTGACCGACTGAGTCGCGCTTCGGCGGCGACTAGCATCTCATCCGCCCAGAGTCCCGGTGCGACACGCCCGGGAGTCTGGGCGGATTTGCCGTCTCCGGGGCGGGCGTGTACCGTATTTCGAGTCGCCACCACAGAGTGGAGGCGGAAATCCTTCCCCCAACAGCCTCACGGCAAGGATCCTCGGATTCAACTCCAGGATTTGCAGTGAGGGGCGCGGGAAGGTAAATTAGAACCTCGTTCGGTTGGGAGATATCCCGGGTTGTTTGCCTGGGGGATGTACTTTCTGGGCCTGTTGTTTGAGAACTCAATAGTGTGCCATGTTTGATTCGATGCCGTTTTTTTGAATGGCTGGATTGTCTGGCCTGTGCTGCCGTTGTGGTGGTGTGGGCTGGGTTTTTTGGCTGGGATCGGG
>NZ_SSNH01000006.1 GCF_005877005.1 Sinomonas susongensis
CTACTTCGCCGACCCCCATTCGCCATGGCAACGCGGCACAAACGAGAACACCAACGGCCTGCTGCGCCAGTACCTGCCCAAGGGCAGCAAGATCCCCAGCGACCCCTCCTACCTCGAGGCCATCGCCTTCGAGATGAACAACCGGCCACGCAAGACACTAGGCTTCAAAACACCACGAGAAGTCTTCCTCGAAGACATCGAACAGGCCGTTGCCAACATGCCTTGAATCCGCCTTCCTTCCCCATCGGTCCAGAGACCGGTGTGTTGCGCCCTGACACGGGAGGGGAGGGCTAGAAGCGGGCAGGACGGCACCGAACGCAAAATGTTCCTTGACAAAAACTTTTGTCGGTTACAGACTGGAGGCATGCAGGACGTTGTAGTGATCGAGGATGCGGCCGCTGCCGCCGCGAGCCTCGACCCGCTCCGGGCAAGGCTCCTCCGGGAGCTTGCCACGCCATCCTCTGCCGCCGGCCTCGCCGCCAAGGTGGGGCTCCCACGGCAGAAGGTCAACTATCACCTGCGCGCCCTCGAGGAGCACGGCCTCATCGAGCTCGTCGAGGAGCGCCGCAAGGGCAACGTCATGGAGCGCGTGCTCCAGGCGACCGCCGCCTCTTACGTCATCTCGCCGGCCGCGCTCGCGGCCGTCGAGCCGGACCCCACGCGCTACCGCGACCGCTTCAGCGCCTACTGGCTGCTCGCGCTCGCGTCTCGCATGGTCCATGAGGTCGGGCGGCTCATCATGGGGGCGGCCGCGGCGAAGCAGCAGCTTGCGACGTTCGCGGTCGACGGCGAAATCACGTTCGCGTCCGCGGCGTCCCGTGCCGCCTTCGTCGAGGAGCTCGCGGCAGACGTCGCGCGGCTCGCAGCGAAGTACCACGATGCGAAGGCGCCCGCCGGGCGGCCGCATCGGGTGATCGTCGCCCTCCACCCCAGCCTCAAGAAGGACTCCCGCCCGGAACCGGGCGGGACCGTGCCAGCATCAGAAAGCCAGGAGATTCAGCCATGAACCACGAATTCACGATCGTCCACGACGGCATCCTCCGGGCCACGCCCGAACAGATCTGGAAGGCGGTCACAGACGACACTGCGGCGTGGATGTTCCCCACCGACCAGTGGCCCGCCGTTCGCACGGTCGACGAGTACCCCACCCACCTCGTCTCCCGCATGGAGGGTCCCGACGGCTGGTACAACCAGCTCGAGCACGTCATCACCCCCGGACCGAACGGTACTGAGCTGCACTACGTCCACTCCGGCGTCATGACGGACAACTGGGAGCAGCAGTACGACGGCGCGGAGAAGCACACCGTGTTCTACCACCACACCCTGGGCCAGTACCTCGAGCACTTCTTCGGTCGGGCGGTCGCCTTCAGCGACGTGCGTGGTCCCGACGCTGCAGCCGAGCCGGACGCGTTCAAGCGCTTCGTCGCGCAGATCGGTCTCGACGGGGCGATGGAGGGCGAGAAGCGCGAGCTCGAACTGCCGGGCCTGGGCTCCCCGACCCCTACCGTCGTCGAGACGACGGTGGACTTTCGCAACGAGAACTTCCTCGGTCTCCGGACCCCGGATGCGATGGTGCGCGTCTTCGGACGCAACGCATTCGGCGATCGTGTCGGACTCACGGTCCACGACTTCTCGCTCGATACGGCGTCCCCGGAAGAGCGGGCTGCGCGCGGTGAGGAGAACACGACGGCGTTCACCGAATGGCTGGGCCGCCTCTACGCGTGACGCACGACCGGCCGCCGCCTGACCTCACCACTGTTGGCGCACGGTGGCCACTGGGTGTCCGGTCGCGGGGCATCGCACCATCCTCCTGACCGGTCGACTCGGCGATCACGAGGCGCGCTCCGAGCTCCAGCCCTGAGGCGCGGGCTGGCAGCGCGGGCAGAAGTAGATGTCCCGCTCGCGCTGAACGGCGGCCCCAGAGGAAGCCGCCACGGATGGTTCGCCCAGCAAGCCGTGCTGGATCCTCGTCCGGCACCGTCGGCACGGCTGCCCCGCGCGTCCGTAGACCCACGAGTCCCCGCGGGGCCCGAAACCACCGGTTGTGTTCCGGGCACCGCGGTTGCGGTTGACCTCGAGCAGCCGCTGGGCCATCGCGACGAGTCCGGGCAGGTCAGGCACCGCGGAGACGGGTGTGGCCGGATGCACGCGCATCAGGAAGCACACCTCGTTCCGGTAGATGTTGCCGACGCCGGCGAGGTTCCGCTGGTCGAGGAGGGCGAGCCCGATGGGCCGCTCGGGCTGGGCCCGGAGGTTGGCCTCTGCGGCGTCGGGGTCCCAGTCGGGGCCCAGGAGGTCGGGGCCGAGATGGCCGACGACGCTGTGCTCCTCGGCGGTCGGGATGACCTCGAGCACGCCGAGGGAGAAGCCGACGGCGCTCGTACCGTCCTCGGCGCGCAGCACGGCGCGTGCGGTGTGCGCGGGCTTGCGCCACCGCTCGCCGTTGCCGTACACCTGCCAGCTTCCCTCCATCTTGAGGTGCGAATGGATGCTGAGGGGCGCGGAACCGGCGCTCGGATCGGCGGCTTCGGGCGGGGTGAGCCGGTGGAGTAGGTGCTTGCCCCTGGAGACGACCTCGAGGACGGTCCAGCCGGCGAGGTCGAGCGTCGCGAACGCGGGCACACGGAAATCGGTCTGGGCGAGGCGCTTCCCGGCGAGGGCCGCGTGCATGCGGGTGGCGGCCTGCCAGACGTTGTCGCCCTCAGGCACGGATCCGCACTCCTCGCGGTGTCGAGTATGCGCCGGCGGCGGTGAGCGCGCCGGCGAGGGGCGTGTCGAGCAGGTCCCGTCCGTTGACCTTCTCCATGACGAGCTTGTCGACGGCTCCGGAGCGGACGACGCCGACCAGTGCCGAGGCCGCGGGAGCCAGCGACTCGACGTCGTCTGTGAAGGCGAGCAGTGTCTTGCCGCCCCGCTCGACGTAGAGGACCAGCGCGCCGTCGACTGTCACGACGAGGGCGCCCGCTTTGCGCCCCGGGCGGTGCCCTGTCGCGGCATCGGGGACGTCGGGCCAGGCGAGGGCAGCGCCGTACGGATTGGCAGGGTCGGTCGCCGCGAGGGCGAGGGCCGCGCGGGGGGCGGCCGGCTCGAGCACGTCGCCGGCCCCGTTCTCGTCCCGCACGTAGGACCGAAGGCGGTCGACGGTAGCGGGTACGGCGAACTGGGCAGCCCCGAGACGATCCACGAAGTACCCTCGGCGGCACTTGCCGGCCTCCTCGAGCCGGGACAGCACCTTGTACAGGAGGCCGAAGCCTCCTGGGACGTCCTCGGACATGACGGACCCGCGGGTGAGGACCCCGTAGCGGTCCATGAGGAGCTCGGCGAGGGCGTGCGCCTTGACGGTCGGGTCCAGCTCGACGTGCTGCACGCCGGCCCAGCGGCCCACGGCCATGGGCGGTGCAGCGGACGACGGCGCGTCGAACCCGAAGCCGGCCACGGCACCGAGGCGACCGACCCGGGGGAGCCGGCCGCCGCGAAGGGCTGATCCCCCGATCGGCGCCCGCCCGCCTCCGTACGTACGGGCCCGCGGGGTCCGTGAGGGCTGGCGATGCGAGGTGTGGCCGGCGTCGAGCATGGCGCGGACCGGGGCGAACGTGTCCCCGGTGACCCGGCCAGCCCAGACCAGGTCCCACAGTGCCTGGACTGCGGCCTCGTCGGAGAGGATCGAATCCGGCAGCGCTTCGGCCGCCGCTCCGGCTACCTGACGGAAGAAGTAGCCGCCTCCGCCGGCGAGGAAGTCGAGGATGTGCTGCTGGACCGCGTCGGGCGCGAAGTCCGGGTCGGGTGCGAGGGTGAGGGGCGCGGATTCGGCGACGTGCAGGGTGACCCAGCCGTCGTTGCCGGGCAGGGCGCCGGCACCGGTCCAGAGGATCTCTCCGGAGGCCATGAGCTCGTCGAGCAGCGAAGGCGAATAGTCGGAGACCCGGCTGCGCAGGACGAGCGATTCCCACGCGCTGGCCGGTATCGGTACGCCCGCGAGCTGGTCGACGACGGTCAGGACTCCGTCGTGACCGCGTAGCGATCCGCGTGGCCCGCGGGCCGTAGGGTCTGAGACTCCGACGTGCTGCCACGCGGCGAGGAACCGTGCGAAGGCGGGCTGGTCGACGGGTTCGACGTCGGCCCGCAGCGCCGCGAGAGAGCGCCGCCGGATCCTGCGCAGGACCTCCGCGTCGCACCACTCGCCCGGGCTGCCGCCGGCCGGCGGGTCGCCGGTCGCGGGCCGGAACGTCCCCTCGATGACGCGCCCGTCCGCGGCCAGGCGCTTGAGCGTCCCGTGCACGACGGCGACGCCGAGCCCGAGCCGCGCCGCGGCCTCGCCCGCGGTGAACGGGCCGTGCGTGCGCGCGTAGCGCCCGACCAGGTCGCCCAAGGGGTCCGCGACGGGCTCGATGAACGCGAGCGGCACCCCGATCGGCAGGGGAACCCCGAGCGCATCCCGCAGCCGGGAGGCGTCCTCGATGGCGGCGTAGCGCTCGGCCCCGGCAATCGAGACGACGAGGGCCCGCCTGCTGGCGACGAGCTCCTCGAGGTGTTGGGACGTGGAGGCGAGGTGGTCGCCAGCCTCGGAAGTGCGAAGCCGCTCGGCGACCTCGACGACGGAGAGCGGCCCCAGGAGCCGCAGCAGGTCGGCGGCACCCTCCAGCCCCGAGAGCTTGCGATCTTCGGCGAGCCTCTGCAGCTCCCGCTCGGTCTGCTCGATGATGCGGCCGTCGAGGAGTTCGCTGAGCTCGGCACGGCCGAGGAGTTCGTTGAGGAGGGTCGAGTCGAGGGAGAGGGCGGCCGCCCTGCGTTCGGCGAGCGGCGAGTCCCCTTCGTACAGGAACTGGGCCACGTAGCCGAAGAGGAGGGAACGCGCGAAGGGAGAGGGCTGCTGGGTCGTGGTCTCGACGAGCCGCAGTTCGCGCCTCTGCATCGCTCCCGCGACGTCCTTGAGGGCCGGAAGGTCGTACACGTCCTGGAGGCATTCCCGGACGGCCTCGAGGATGATGGGGAACTGGGGGAACTTCTTGGCGACGTCGAGCAGCTGCGAGGCGCGCTGCCGCTGCTGCCAGAGCGGCTGCCGCTTCGACGGGTTCTGCCGGGGGAGGAGCAGCGCGCGGGCGGCGCATTCCCGGAACCGGGCCGCGAAGAGCGCGGAGCCGCCGACCTCGTCCGTCACGACGCCCTCGAGTTCGTCGGGCTCGAAGACGAACAGTTCCGCGCCGGGCGGCTCGTCCTCCATCATCGGGACGCGTAGGACGATCCCGTCGTCGGCAGCCATCGCGGAGCCGTCGATCCCGTACCTCTGGCTCAGCCGCTGCCCGACCGCGAGGGCCCATGGCGCGTGGACGGGCATGCCGAACGGCGAGTGCAGGACGACGCGCCAGTCGCCGAGCTCGTCCTGGAAGCGCTCGACGACGACGGTCCGGTCGCTCGGGACGACCGACGTCGCCTGCTTCTGCTCGTCGAGGTATTGGAGGAGGTTCCCGGCGGCGAACGCGTCGAGGCCCGCAGCCTCGATCCGTTCGAGGGCCCGCTCCCGGTCCGCGCCGGCGACCTCGCGCTGGAACGCGCCGAGGGCGCGGCCGAGCTCGACGGGGCGCCCGACGCCGTCGCCCTTCCAGAACGGGAGCTTGCCCGGCTGGCCGAAGGCGGGGGAGACGAGGACGCGGTCGTGCGTGATGTCCTCGATCTTCCAGCTCGTCGCCCCGAGCGCGAAGATGTCGCCGACTCGCGACTCGTAGACCATCTCCTCGTCGAGCTCGCCGACCCGCCGCCCGCCGCGCGCGGCCTCCCGGGCAGACCCCTCGGCCTCCGATCCCACGATGTAGACGCCGAAGAGTCCCCGGTCCGGAATGGTGCCGCCCGAGGTCACGGCAAGCCGCTGGGCGCCGGGGCGGCCCTCGATCAGGCCCTCCTCCCGGTCCCAGACGATGCGCGGGCGGAGTTCCGCGAACTCGTCGCTCGGGTATTTGCCCGAAAGCAGGTCGAGCGTTGCGTTGAAGGCCGAGCGCGGAAGGGTGGCGAAGGGCGCGGACCGGCGGACGACGTCGAACCATTCCTCGACGTCGATCGGACCCAGCGCCGTGGCGGCCACGGTCTGCTGCGCGAGGATGTCGAGGGGGTTCGCCGGGATGCGGAGCGCCTCGATCTCGCCCGCGAGCATGCGCTCTACCGTGATGGCGGTGTGCACGAGGTCCGCGCGGTGCTTGGGGAACAGCACGCCCTGGCTCACCTCGCCAACCTGGTGGCCCGCGCGCCCCACGCGCTGAAGGCCCGAGGCGACCGAGGGCGGCGACTCGACCTGGATCACGAGGTCCACGAGGCCCATATCGATCCCGAGCTCGAGGCTGCTCGTCGCGACGACGCAGCGCAGCCTGCCGGACTTGAGGTCGTCCTCGATCTGGGCCCTCTGCTCCTTCGAGACGGAGCCGTGGTGCGCGCGGGCCAGCACGGGGTCGGCGCCGGAGGTCTGGCCGGCCTGCGCCATCATCTCCGCCGGTGTGCGGGAGGGCGGCGCCATGCCCGGATCAGCCGGTGAGACGGGCTCGTCCCATACGCTCGGCTGGAGCCGTTCGGCGTAGATCTCGTTGAGCCGCCCGGTGAGCCGCTCGGCCAGTCGCCGCGAGTTCGAGAAGACGATCGTCGAGCGGTTCGCGAGGACCAGATCGACGATCTTCTCCTCGACATGGGGCCAGATCGAGGCCTGCGGCTGGAGCCCGCTCGCCGGACCCATGTCGTGGGCAGCGGCCGCGCCCTGCAGATCGCTCATGTCCTCGACAGGGACCGTCACCGTGAGCTCCCACGTCTTGGCGGCAGGCGGAGCGACGATCTCGCAGGGCGCCTGGCCCGCGAGGAACTGCGCCACGAGTTCGCGCGGCTCGACGGTCGCCGAGAGCCCGATCCGCTGGGCGGGCTTCGGCAGGAGGGCGTCGAGGCGCTCGAGCGACACCGCGAGATGCGCGCCGCGCTTCGTGCCCGCCACCGCGTGCACCTCGTCCACAATCACGGTCTGGACCTCGCTCAGCGTCTCCCGCGCCTGCGATGTGAGCATGAGGTAGAGGGACTCGGGCGTTGTGATGAGGATGTCAGGCGGGTTGCTCAGGAGGGCCCGCCGGTCGGAAGCGCTCGTATCGCCCGAGCGCACCCCCACGCTCACCTCGGGTGCGGGCAGGGCGAGGCGCCGTGCCGTCTGCGAGATGCCGATGAGCGGCGCCCGCAGGTTGCGTTCGACGTCGACGCCGAGCGCCTTGAGCGGGGAGATGTAGAGCACCTTCGTCAGGTTCTTGGGTCCCCGGCCCCTGCCTGAACGACCGCGGGGCCGCGCAAGGCCCGGCAGCGCGCCGTCGTCGTCCACCTGCGCGTCGGCAGCTTCAGCGCCCACTGAAACGGGCGACCCGGCAGAGCCGGGCCGCATGAGCCGGTCGAGTGACCAGAGGAACGCGGCCAGGGTCTTGCCGGAGCCGGTGGGCGCAACGACGAGCGCGTGCTGGCCGGAGGAGATCGCCTCCCATGCGCCCGCCTGGGCTGGCGTGGGCTCGCGGAAGGCCCCGAGGAACCACTCCCGCGTCGCCTCGCCGAAGCGGTCGAGGACGGCGCGCCCGGCCGGGGGTGCGGGGGTCGCGCTCCGAGCCATCATGCGTCCATCATGCCGCACCCCACTGACAGGACAATGGGGGCGCAGATGCGCCGAGGACGTCCGCGGAAGAGACCGGGACGTCCTCGGAACGGTGGCAGGCACCCTCGGAAGGGCGCGGTGTTACATCGGCTGGAATGCCTTGAGGGTCAGGAGGTGGACGCTCGTCTCACTGCAGGCCGTCTCCGGCTGGGCGATGAAGAGCGAGCCGTAGTCCTCCGGCGGGTAGATGCGGATGCCGGCGGCCTGGACCTGCGTGCAGCTCCCGCCGTAGAGGCCCGGCTGCGTGTAGCCGAAGTCGGCCCCTCCGGACTGGCCGGGCTGGAGCACGATGTCCGCGACCGGCACAGAGGAGTCGCGGTCGGCGGGCGCGCCGATCGGGCTGCCGCTCGGGCCTGCCGTGAGCGAGACGCCGGCGAAGCCGCTCAGGAGGCACGGGGTCGAGCCCGTGTTCGTGAGGACGATCTTGGAGTAGACATGGCCGGCAGCGCCGCCCGCGCCCGCGCCCAACGAGGCCTTGAGCTGGGACGAGACGCACCGAGCCGGTGCGCCGGCCTCGGTGGAGCCACCTGAGGGAGTCGACACGGGAGCCGAGCTGGGTGACGCGGTTGCGGACGCGGAGTCCGTTGCGGACGACATGGCGGACGGCGACGACGTGGAAGATCCAGAGGATGACGCGGACGAGCTGCTTGAGCTCGTGCTCGTCTGGCTCGCGGCGTTGTTGCCGCAGGCAGCGAGGCCGAGAGCCACGATGAAGGTGGCGGCGAGGGCCGGAAGGCGCAGGTGGCGTGTCACAGTCCCACGATTCACTCCAGTCACAGGAGTGTCAAGTAGTGCCGACGGCGGTGTCCTGATCGTGATGTTGGGCAGGGGGCCGACGGGCAGCGAAGCTCGCGGCCGCCGTCGTCATTCCGATGGTGACGAGCGCCCCCAGGAGGAGGGCTGCGTCCTCACCGGGGGCCAGGACGCCGAGGGTACGGCCGATCGTCGCGGCCGCCACCGGCACCCCGAGCTGGGCCGCCGAGGCGACGGCGAACGGGAGGGGCATTCCGGTGAGACGGCCCGCGGCGTGGGCGAGCACCGCGCCCGCGCCGAGCGCCAGGCCGAGGCCGATCATCGCGGGGTGGCTGCCGAGCTGGCGCAGGTCGATCGACGCGCCGAGCCACACGAAGAAGACCGGCCCGAGGAAGCCGTCGTTCACAGCGAAGAGCTGCCGGGCCAAGCGGCGGGGCTCGCCCACGGCAGAGACCGCGAGCCCGAAGGCGAAGCCGGCGAGCATGATCGAGACGTTGAAGAAGACGGCGAGCGCGGCGAGGGCGAAGAGGATCGAGAGCTGGATCCTCAGCTCAAGGGCGAATTTCCGGTGCTCGGAGAAGGCGTGGAGGCGGCGTCGGACGCCGTTCAGTTCCGCGCGGCGCAGCACCCACCAGACGACGACCGCGCATACAGCCACGGCGAGCGCGCCCACGGCCTTCACGGCGGCATGGGCGGGGTCGATGGCGAGGGGGAGGGCCACGATTGCGGCGACGTCAGCGAGGGCGACCTGCGCCGTGAGGGCGAGGATCGAGGGGCCCTCGAAGGCGAGGGAATCGATGATGGGCAGGACCAGGGCCGCCGACGACGAGCCCATGAGCACCGCGTACAGCGGCGCCTTGGCGGAGCCGAACAGGAACGCGACGGCAATGCCGAGGACGACTGCGACGGCGGCCGTCACGACGGCGCGCAGCGCGCCTTTGCCGATGGCCGCGCGGATGGTCTTGTCGCGCAGCGGGACGTGGGTGCCCGCAACGAACATCATGAGGGCGAAGCCGATGTCCGCGAGGAACGTGAGGGTCTGGTTGCTCGCGTCGACCCACCCGAGCAGCGACTTGCCCACGGCGACGCCGGCGAGCAGTTCGCCGAGGACGAGCGGCAGGTGCCACGCCTCCCGCGCGGCGAGCAGCGGGCCGAGGAGCGCGATGAGGCAGATGAGCGAAAGCTCGATGAAGGACACTGGCGCTACTCGCCGTCGTCCTCGGGCTCGCCGCCCGGCGACGGAACCTCGACGATCTTGACGGGGATGTCCGTGTTCTCGTCCGTGTGGTAGCTCGCGCAGACGCGATGGTAGCCGTCCGCGATCTGGAGCGGTGTCCCGTTCGCGAGGCTTCCCCGGACGAGCAGGATGGGGGAGAGCTTCTCGCCCCGGTGGATCTTGACGAGATCCGCCCGGACATGGGGGTTGGTCTCCTCGAGGAGTGCGAGCCGCGCGGCGCGGAGGATGTCCTTCGCCTTCTGATGCGAGACCGGCGCCTTCTTGAATGCCTTCACGACCGCTTTCACCTCGTGCGGGGCCGCGAGCATCGAGAGGTAGGCGGCTGCGGCAGGGTAGTCGTGCTTCTCGGGCTCGTCGAGCCATTTCACAGCCACGTCGGGCTCCTTCCGGCCTGCGTCTTCGGAGACAGGCGTGGCCGCATCATACGCTGAGGCGACTCCGAGGTTGGCTGCGGCCAAGGAGGGCAAAGTGTCCGGAGGACGTTCAGGGTGGTCAACGAGAGTGGTGAAATGACAAGGGTGAGGATCTCCGCCGTCGTGCTGGCGGGCCTGGTGGCCGCCTCGATGCTTGCGGCCTGCGGGAGCGGCGCGAACAGGACGACGACGCCGGAGCCGAGCGCGCCGACTTCGCCGAATCCCAGCGGCGCGGCTTCAGGGACGGTGCCTCGGCCGGCCCATGTGGTCATCGTCGTCGAGGAGAACCACTCGTTCAGCGACATCATCGGCAATTCGGCGGCGCCGTATCTGAATTCGCTGGCCGGTCAGGGCGCGCTGTTCACCAACTCGGCGGCGGTCGCCCACCCCAGCGAGCCGAATTACCTCGCGCTGTTCTCCGGATCCACCCAGGGGATCACGGACGACTCCTGCCCCCACAGCTTTGCGGCCGAGAACCTCGGCTCGCAGCTCGCGTCGATCGGCCAGTCCTTCGCGGGCTACTCCGAGGACCTCCCCGCGACCGGGGATCCCACCTGTTCTGCCGGGGCCTACGCGCGCAAGCATGCCCCGTGGACGAACTTCCCGTCTGTCCCGGCGTCGGCCAACCGGCCCTTCAGCGCGTTTCCCAAGGACTACAGCGTGCTCCCGACCGTCTCGATCGTCGTGCCGAACCTCGACCACGACATGCACAACGGTTCTGTTCAGGCTGGCGACGCATGGCTCCGCGACAACCTCGACGGCTACGCACAGTGGGCGAAGACGCACGACAGCCTGCTCATCGTCACGTGGGACGAGGACGACAACAGCGCGGGCAACCACATCGCGACGATCTTCAGTGGCGCCCAGGTGAAGCCGGGCCAGTACGGCGAGCAGATCGACCACTACCGCGTGCTGCGCACGGTCGAAGCCGCCTACGGGCTGCCACCTCTGGAGAAGGCTGCCGACACGACGCCGATCACCGACGTCTGGTCGGCCGGGAACACAACTGCCGGGACCACAACTGCCGGGACCGGATAAGTCGGGCCGGCTGCGGTTCCAAGGTGCCGCAGAGGTCTCAGCCTGCCGAGACCTCCAGCGGGCCGGCCACGCGCAGCTGGTTGTTCTCGACGAGCCATCTGACGGATTCGAGCACGGCCTGTTCGGGCTCGTACCCCGGCGCGTAGCCCAGGAGGGACTGGGCCTTCTCGATGCTGAAGCAGTGGCTGCGGACCAGGTGGGCCCATGTGGATTCCCCGAACTCCGGCGTCGTGGTCCGGCGGAAGTCCTCCCAGCCAACCGTCTCGAGCTTCGCGGCCTGCCCGAACCAGCCCGCCGCGACGTCCGCGTAGCCGCGGACGCTGAGCGCGGTGGGGGCCAGGATGTTGAAGTCCTCTCCGGCTGCCGCCTCGCGGCGCTCGATGGCCTTCTCGAAGCCCTGCGCGACGTCGTCCGCATGCACGTGGTGCATCATCTCGGCGCCGCTCCCGGGGACCCGCAGCGGCTCGCCGGCGGAGAGGGTGTACCAGACGGCAGGATCGAGGCTCCCCAGCGGGCCAATGGGGTGCCAGCCGGGCCCGACAATGTGTCCCGGGTGCAGGGACGTGGTGACGAGGCCGCCGGAGGCTGTCTCCTCCTTGAGCATCCGAGCGATCCGATCCTTCTGGATGCCGTACTCGCCGAAGGTCGGCGCGGCCGTGGCATGGCCGTTGCTCTCCGAGATCGGCAGCTTCCGGCTCGGTCCGTACCGCCAGACGGACCCGCAGTGCAGCAGATGCCCGATCTCGCCCCGGAGCCGGCCGACCAGTGCGCTCGCCGAATCGAGGGTGAAGCAGACAAGGTCGACGACGACGTCGGCGCCCAGGCCCGCTACGCGGTCCCCGAACGTGCCCTCCCGGTCTTCCTGTTCCCTGTCGGCAATGACTCGCCGTACCTGCTGCCATTCCGGCGCATCGAGATAGGGCTCGTGGCTTCCGCGGCTGATCGTGGTGACTTCGTGGCCCGCGCGGACCATCCGGGGAACGAGGAACGAGCCAATGTGGCCGCTTCCCCCGATGACGACGATTTTCATGTGACCGACGTTAGGCGCTCTGACGGTGCCTTTGGGAGGGTCTGCCGGGACCACCCAGACTGGCGAGGGGCTTGTCGTTGCCTGAATTGCACAGACGCCTTTCAGCGGAGGCACAACTGCGCTCTCCATGCTGGAAGCACAGCCTGAGGGCGGAAGGTCGAGGAGGAAGCCATGAGGCGGAAAACAGGCGCTATCCATCAGGGTCGTGACTGATTGAACGAGATCTTCTGGGCGTTCGGCCGCGCGAGCGGGATCGTCTCGCTCGGCCTCTTCACGCTCGTGCTCCTGCTCGGAATCGTGAGCCGATCCGGCCGGCCCCTGCCGGGGCTCCCGCGCTTCTCGGTGGCGCTCCTGCACCGCAGCACGTCCCTGATGGCACTCGTGTTCCTCGTCCTGCACGTCAGCACACTCATGCTCGACCCCCACGCGAAGCTCTCCCTTGCGAATGCGATCGTCCCCTTCACGGCGGGTTGGAACCCGTTCTGGGTGGGTCTCGGCACCGTGGCCTTCGACCTCGTGATCGCGCTGGTCGTCACGGGCCTCCTGCGCCAGCGCATCGGGCAGCGCGCCTTCAGGGCGATCCATTGGTGCGCCTACGCGATGTGGCCCTTCGCCTTCGCGCACGCGCTCGGTTCCGGGACCAACGCGGTCGACCTCTGGTTCCAGGCCTACGCGTGGGGCTGTGCGGGCCTCGTCGCTGTTGGGGCCGGATGGCGGCTGAGCGCGAATTTCGCCGAGACGTCCCGGGCTCGCCTCGGACGGATCTGAGGAGGAGAGATGACCGAGATGACCCTGGACCCGCGGCAGCTCGGAACCGGCGGCCTCTTCACAGCAGCCGTGCCCGACCTGGCCTCGCACGAGGCGGCCTACGGCAGGAGGCCTTCCGGCTGGACCCGCAGCCCGCTGCTCCGCGAACTCGAGGCTTCGGGGCTGGCCGGGCGTGGAGGCGCAGGCTTCCCGGCGTGGCGCAAGCTGGCGGCAGTCGGCGCCGGCCGGCCTGCCGTGATCGCGAACGGTGCCGAGGGCGAGCCGCTGAGCCGCAAGGACACAGCCCTCCTGCGTCAGGCACCCCACCTCGTCCTCGACGGCCTCGTCACCGCCGGTGAGGCCGTCGGCGCGTCGGAGCTGTTCCTGTATGCGACCGCGGAGTCCCTCCCGGGCGTCGGGCAGGCCCTCGCCGAGCGGCGCGACGGGCCCCGGGTCACGCTCGTCGAGGCTCCGGCGGCCTTCATCTCGGGCGAGGCTTCCGCCGTCGTCAATGCGCTGGAGACGGGCACGGCCCTCCCGCGGGACAAGGCGGCCCGGATTGCCCGTTCGGGCTACCAAGGGCGGCCGACGCTGCTCCACAACGTCGAGACGCTCGCACACCTCGCGCTCGTTGCCAGGTACGGCGCGCAGTGGTTCCGGAGCGCGGGCACCGCCGATGATCCCGGGACGAGGCTCTACAGCCTCTCAGGAGACGTCCCCGCCGAATGGGTCGTCGAGGCGCCCGGAGGGGCGAGCCTGCGCGACGTCCTGCGACTCGGAGGGGCGGAACCGAGCTCCCTCGCGGCCGTCCTCGTGGGCGGCTTCCACGGCGCGTGGGTCCCCGCCGAGGCATTCGACCTGCCGCTGACAGCCCGCGGGCTCGCACGCTACGGCGCAAGCCCCGGCGCAGGCGTGCTCCTGGCTCTCGCCCGCGGGCGCTGCGGCCTCCAAGCCTCGGCGGGGATCGTCCGGTACCTGGCCGAGAGCTCGGCGAGGCAGTGCGGGCCCTGCATGTTCGGCCTTCCCGCCATGGCGACGGTGCTCGAGCGCATCGCAGCCGGGGAACGGGCGCCCTGGCTCGCCTCCGAGGCTGAACGTCTCGCCGGGCTCGTCACCGGTCGGGGTGCGTGCCACCACCCCGACGGGAGCGCGAGGTTCGTCCGCAGCTCCCTCGGCGTGTTCAAGGACGAGGTCAGAGCGCATCTCGCAGGTGCCTGCACTGCGCATCATGGGAGGGTCTGATGAGCCGCGCCCAGCTAGAGCTCCACATCGACTTCACCCGCTGCGACGGCCGTGGACTGTGCACCGAGATCCTGCCCGAACTCCTGGTCCGTGATGACTGGGGCTACCCCGTGGGCCGGGGCGGCCGGGACATCCACGTGCCGGATGGCCTGGCCGGCGCAGCTCAGGACGCGGTGGACCTCTGTCCTCTCCAAGCCCTCATGCTGCGCCGCGTCACCCGCTCCTGACCGGAAGTTTCGTAGCTGGTGATCGGCAGGGTAACCACCAGCACGGGGGTCTTCTTCGGATCAACAATTGGGACGAAATTGGGTGGCAGGTACAGGGCCGCTGTGAGGCGCCGAAGGCCTGCGGTGGCGATTGGGGCTGCGCTCGCCGTCGCAGCTTTCGTCGTCGTCGCCTGCAGCGGCTCGGTGAGCGAGGTGCCGAGCGAGGCGCCGACGACGTCGACGGGCGGCTCGAGCGGACCCCGCCCCACCGCGCCCACAGCGAGCGCGACGAGTTCGGCCACCCCCACGCGGACGGCGACAGCGACGCCATCGCCGTCCCCCGACTATCTGTCCTCCCTCGTGGCGAGCGCATCGGGGGAGGGGCACCTGCAGCCGGGGTCCGATCCTTCGGCGCTGGCCGTTCCTATCCTGATCGCCGACAAGCTGAACAACCGGGTGATCATCGTCGATCCTCAGGGCCGCGTCATCTGGCAGTACCCGAGGCCCGGCGACCTGAAGCCGGGTGAGACGTTCGCTGTCCCCGACGACGCCTTCTTCACCCCGGACGGGAAGCAGATCGTGGCAACGGAAGAGGACGACGAGATCATCCGCGTGATCGACCTGCAGACCCATACAGTGACCTATCACTACGGCACGGCGGGAATCGCCGCCGCGACCGCCGGCCACGTCCATCATCCCGACGACGCCCTGATGCTGCCCGGCGGAACGATCATGAGCGCCGACATCATGAACTGCCGCCTCATCGCGATTCCGGCGGGAGGGACAGACATCAGCAGGCAGTTCGGCGATGGCCAGTGCGTCCACAACCCGCCGGCCTCCTACGGAAGCCCGAACGGTGCCTTCCCCCTGGCCGACGGCAATTTCCTCGTCACCGAGATCAACGGCAGCTGGATCGACGAGATCAGCCCGAAGGGCGAGCTGAAATGGTCCGTGCGCCTCCCGTCGGTCGCGTATCCGTCCGACACGAACGAGGTCCGGCCGGGCGTGTACCTGACCGTCGACTATTCAGCGTCCGGGCAGATCGTCGAGTTCGACAACACGGGCAAGATTCTGTGGCGGTACGCGCCGACCGGGGCGCAGGCGCTCGACCACCCGTCCCTCGCCCTCCCGCTGCCGAACGGGGACGTCCTGGCCAACGACGACTACAACCACCGGGTCATCGTCGTGGACCCCCGCATGAACCAGATCGTCTGGCAGTACGGCGTCGACCACGTCGCGGGGGACGCCCCGGGGCTACTGGCCAACCCGGACGGCGTCGACCTCTACCCGCCGGACTCGTTGATGATCACGCATGCCGCCACGGTCGGACGACCCTGAGTGGTCTGAGAGGATCGGGGGCCGTCCGAGAGGACCGGCGGCGGTCGCCTCAGCCCTCGCCAGATCCTCCCTGGAAGCGTGCCTTCGCCGTCGAGCGCATGACCTCGGAGAGGTCTCGAATCTGGCGGAGCGCCCGGTCGTGCAGGCGCTCTATGGTCATAGCTTCGATTCGGACGTCCTGGTCGGCCAGCAGGAGGAGCGTCTCCCACAGCAGGGACTTGCCCGTCACAGCACTGATGAGGCCTTCAAGTTCGAGCTGGCTCGAGTGGCCACCGGCCGTGTGGGTGGGATTGAGCGGATCGAGCTTCGATGCCTGCTCGCCAATCCACGCCGTCGCCTGCTTGTGCGCCGGAAGTTCCACCCCGAGGCCCTTCGCGATGCGTTCGAGCTCGTCGGCATCCTCCGTCACCTCACGGGCCAGCCGCTCAAAGGTGGGTCCGTGGGGTGTGCCGTCCCAGACCTTGGCCGCCTCCTCGAAGAGCCGCTTGCCGGAATTGGCGGCGATGATGTGGTTGTGCAGGTAGTTGGCCAGCACGTCGTTGTCGACCTGGCCGCTGGTCTGCTGGGCGTCGCTCATGGTTCCTCCTGGCGCGTTGGTGCCCGAAACGGGCTTACCGCTGCTTTACCCGGGAGGCGAGTGGCAAAGCGGGTCGGTCCAAGGCCGTCAGTGGAGACCGATCAGCAGCATCTGGTCGGTTCCCGGGATGCAGGTCTGGAGGAAGATCGGGGGGTAGCCGCCCGCGAAGCCCGCGAGGACGCCCTGAGGCGCCGAGTTGGGGACCACGAGCCGCTGGAAGGCCGTGAACGTCCCGTAGCCCTGGACCGTCACGAGGGTGCCGGGCTGGATCCAGCTCATGCGGCTCCAGCCGCCGCAGAAGTCGTGCTCGACGATGCTCACCGACACGGTGACGGGCGTGAACCTGATCGGCCCCATGCACGCGTCCACGGCTGACTGTCCGCCCACGCCTGCAACGGGGATGTAAGCGGTGGGTGCAGCGGGCGCCTGCTGCTGGACGGGCGCTTGCTGTTGGACGGGCAGTTCGACGGGGGCCGGCGTCGCAGCGGGGACAGCGACTGCAACCGACTGTGCCTGCTGGGCGGCCTGCTGCTCCTCCGCGTTCTTCTGGGCTTGGGCTGCTGCCGCCGCCTGGGACGCCGCAGCGGCCTCAGCTGCCGCAGCCTTGGCAGCCGCTGCGGCCGCCTGCTGCTGGGCCCTGAGCTTGGCTGCATCGCTCGCGAGCACCGCAGCCCGCTGGACGATCTGGCGGTGCTCCTGCTCGGGATCGGCAAAGGGCGGCGCCTGAAGGGCTGCATCCGTTTGGACTCCAGCCGGCTCCGCCGGAATCGGGGGCTGTGTCAGCGTGCTGCCGACGAGCAGGAGGCCGCCTAGGGCGGCGGTTGCTGCAATGGACGAGCGTCTGAAGACGATTTTCCGTTCCATGGTCGGACCTCTGCTCGGCGCCGGCCCCTAGCTCCGGCGGGGTCCTTCCACGGTCGTCGGACGTGTCCAATGCGGTAAACGTCCTTGGCCCGAATCGAGTCCTCAACCATGCAGATTCAAGTGATAGAGGCAGTCCGGTTTCTACGGCCTGCGTACTGTGGTGCCCTCAAGGCAAGTAGGAAGCCTGGTCGGAGAGGCGGGACAGGCGTTTTCCCCGGGAATTCGGGGTGAATTCCCAGCTTGACGGGGAGCGGTCCTCGTCGCACCGCAATTCCTTGATTTTCCGCGCCTCGCGGCCGTTCGGCGCCAGTTGGGGCACCCATTTGCCCCCGTCGGGCGAACCTTAGTATCAGCTATGAATCGGCTATGAGGCGGCGACGCTCTGTTCCTTCTGCCTGCCCTGATTCGGAACAACGTCGACCTTTCGAGAGGCAGGCTTCCATGCGAGCACAGACGACGACCGGCGGCTGGGCAGCGTGAGCAATGTCCGCGGCCGTATCGGCTGGGTGACGAACTTGGCGGCGCCCTACCGCCGGCCCATATGGGAGGACTTGGCGACGCGCGCCGAGCTTGAGGTGTTCCTCCTGGAGAACCGCGAGCGGTTCGGGCGGGAGTCCAGCAACCGGGACGCAGGGTGGATGGCGTACGACGACGCCGCTTACCCCGTGAGCGAGATTCCCACCTTTCGGGTGTCGATGGGGGAGCGGCAGGTCTTTGTGCCGCGGAGTGCGGGGAGCGTGCCTGGCAGGGGCTTCGACGCTCTGGTCCTCGGCGGCTGGGAATCGCCCGTGTACTGGCTCGCAGCCCTGCGAGCGCGCCGGGCGGGGGCGCGAGTGGTCGGCTTCTACGAGTCGACGCTTGCCTCGCACGCGTTCCGAAGCGGGCCGGTCTCCTCCGCCCGCCGATCGTTCTTCCGGCGGATGGACGCCGTCGTTGTCCCGGGCCGCGCGTCAGAACGCGCTGTCCTGGCGATGGGCGTTGACCCGTCGAAGATCCACGTGGGATTCAACCCGGTCGATGTAGAGGGAATCCACGCCGCCGCCACGCGGGCACGGGTGGCACAGCCCGTGCCGGAGCGCTCCGGGCACAGATTCCTCTACCTCGGGCAGCTCATCGACCGGAAGAACGTCGGCAGCCTCATCGGCGCGCTCTGGCGGCTGGGCGAATCGGACGATTCGCTGACTGTCGCCGGTACGGGGCACCTGAATTCGCGGCTCATCGAACTCCGCGACGAACTCGGCCTTCAGGATCGGGTCGCCTTCATCGGGGCAGTCCCCTACGAACGGGTTCCCGAACTGCTCGCGCAGCACGACACCCTCGTCCTCCCGTCCAACGAAGAGGTGTGGGGCCTCGTCGTCAACGAGGCGCTCGCCGCAGGGCTTCACGTCGTCGTCACCCAGGCCTGCGGAGTGGCCGAATCCGTGAAGGGGATGAACGGCGTCTACATCACGCACACACCGGACAGCAGCGTCCTCGCGCATGCGATGCGTCAGAGCAGACGCGAGTGGAATGGTCCGATAGACGAGCCCGAAATTCTCGCCCACACGCCC
Organism: Sinomonas susongensis; assembly: GCF_005877005.1. GTDB lineage: Bacteria > Actinomycetota > Actinomycetes > Actinomycetales > Micrococcaceae > Sinomonas > Sinomonas susongensis. The sequence continues at coordinate 18,653 of NZ_SSNH01000006.1, forward strand.
GAGGCCTTCGCCGACGTCGTCCTCCAAGCCGCGTTCGGCGACTGACCCAGAAAGCCCCTGTATTCTCTTCAGGGGCTGAGCAGGGGCAGCATTCGGGGAGGAACGTGGCGGCAGAGCGAGGTGCAGCTGGGCCATCCGCGGCGGTGAAGGCACTGGGGGTCGCGGGGGAGCTCCTCATCACGATTGCGGTGATCATCGGGCTCTTCGTTCTCTGGTACGCGTATTTCAATCCGTGGGTCGTGGGCCTCCGCCAAGAACATGTGGCGGCGCAGCAGAGCCGCCAGCTCTCCCAGCAGCTCAAGAGCCAGGCGTCGCCACCGGCATCCGCTCCCTCCCCGGGAGCAGCTGCAGCAGGCGATCAGAGGCCCAGTGCGGTCCCTGTCATGGCCGAGCCACCCAATATCGCCGACACCATCGGCGTCGTCTACATTCCTCGCCTTGGCAGCGACTGGCGACGGATTCTGCGCGAATCGGTCAATACCGAATTGGTCCTGAACAGCGTCACGGCCGGCGTCGGCCATTACAGCGGCACCGCGATGCCCGGCGGCGTGGGAAATTTCGCGATTGCCGCCCACGACATCGGCTACGGGAACAGCTTCCTCAATCTGAGCAAGCTGCGCCTCGGGGACAAGGTCTACATCCAGACGTCGCTCGGCTGGTACACCTACACGTTCCGCAATTTCCAGTTCGTCCAGCCCGACGCGATCAATGTCCTCGACGCTGTCCCGACCGTCTCGCGGACTCCGGGGAGCGATCGACTCATCACCCTCACCACGTGCTACCCGGCGATCTTCCCGCCGCTTGAGCGGGTCGCCGCCTATGGGACGTTCGTGGGCTTCAGCACGGCCCCGCCAGCGGAACTGGCTCCTCTTCTCGCGAAGGACGGCTGATATGTACCGCGCATTGTGGAGGAGCCTTCCCGGACCTGTCGTCGTGCGAATTCTCATCCTCGCCCTGATGACCGCCGTGCTGCTCGTTGTGCTCGACCAATGGGTCTTTCCGTGGATGGCGGCGACCTTCGTCGACGACCAGGCGACCGTGGGGCCGGCGTCGTGAGGAATTTCCTGTGGGGAGGCATCGTCGTCGTGCTTTTGGCCGTCGGGGGTTTCGGGCTCACGGGTGCCCTGCAGGGCCTGGACTTCAGCCCCGCGCCTGCGGCGAGCGCCGCGCCGTCGTCCGCGCCGTCCGTGTCGGCCCCGCCCCCAGCCACAGCGGCACCCGCCGCCAGCACACCAACGGCGGGGAGCCTCGCCCGGTTCGATCCTTCCGCCCCGGATGAGTCGAACCTCGACCTGTTCAAGAGGACGCTGGAGAAGGCAGCCCAGACGACGGCGTCGTCGGTCCAGGCGAAGACCCTCACCGATGCGCTCACAGCAGTGGGGTTCCAAGGTTCGGCCATGCAGCAGAGCGCGGACCAGACGAGCGCGAATCTACAGGCCCCGACCCTCATGGTTTCGGTTCGCGTGGGCGCGCAGTGCCTTATTGGCCAGTTCGTGAGGTCGGACGGAAGCATTTCGGCCCAGATCGCAGCGCCGATTCAGACGGGTGCGTGCCTCATCGGGCGGCAGTCGGCCGTTTCCTGACCTTGTGATGACGGCGCCCCTGGGCAGGTGACCCAGGGGCGCCGCTTCGCATCCACATGATGGGGGTTCATGAAGAAGTGCTCCCAGCCTAGGGCCGATCTGACCATCTCAGTGGTCTCGTCGGGACACTCAGTGTTCCGGGCTTCGCGCGCCTGAGTGGTCCGTTCAGAAGGGCCACGTGAGCAGCACGCCGAGGCCGTTGAACACAACGTGTCCGGCGATCGAGCCGCCCAGGCGGTTCGTGACCGCGGCGGTGGCGCCCGCGAGGAGCGCGAAGACGAACGTCGAGATCCCCGTGAGCATGGCTTCGGTCGGGGCGCCCACGAGCAGGAGTGCGTGAACCAGCGCGAAGGCGAGCGAGGTGAGGACGACGGCGGCCGCCATCCGGGGTGCGCGGCCAAGGGGTTCGAGGCTGGAGGCTAGGCTGCGCTGGATGAGGCCTCTGAAGTAGATCTCCTCGAGTACCGGTGCTATGAGGACGGGAGCGAGGATGCCGAGGACAACGGTCTGGACGACCGGGCTCGCGAGGGCGCTCAGCGTAGGTTGCGGGACGAGGCCGCTGGACCCGGTGAGAAGCAGGCGGAGGAACGCGTCGAAAGCTCTTGCGAGGCAGCCGATCCCTAGTCCCCAGAGAACATCGAGGGGCTGGAACCGGAGGCCGAGGGCCGAGGCGGCCTCATTGAGGCGCTGACGTGCGAAGCTCAGCACCAGGGCCCCGAGCAGCGGGATCCAGACCGCGAGGAACGCGGCGGCGCCCAACAGGGTGGGATCGATCCTGGCGGGCGGGATCGCCTCAATCGCCCAGCCGCAGACGACGGCGGCAATGAGGCCGAGCGCGGCCCAGACGAGGCGCGGCACGCGCAGGGTTGTCATCGTGTCCAATGGTTCTCCACGAAGGCCGTAATGGAAGTTGACGTGTGGCAACATATGTGTGGACGCGGTGTGCAACCGTGTGACATGAGGGGGAGGGCCCTTTGGAGCTCAAAGACTACATCCGGATCCTACGCGCGGGCTGGATCTTGATCGTTGTGATGGCCTTGGTGGGCGTGGCGGCGGCCGCTCTCTTCTCGATTCTCAGCAAGCCCCAGTTCAAGGCCTCCGCCCAGGTGTTCGTCTCGACCCAGTCGGGTGGTACCGTCCAGGACCTCGTCCAGGGGAGCACTTTCACGCAGCAGCGGGTCAAGACGTATGCCGGGCTCGTGACAACGCCGATCGTCCTCCTCCCGGTCATCTCGAACCTGCACCTCTCGATGACGGCAGATGAGCTCGCGAAGTCAGTCTCGGCGACGGCGCCGCTCGACACGACGCTTATTGACATCTCCGCGACCTCTCCTGATCCGGTCCAGGCGGCCAACGTCGCCAACGGCATTTCGGAGAGCCTGACGAATGTCGTCCAGAACATCGAATCGACCGGGTCTCAGAGCGCTCAGGTCAAACTCACTCGCGTCGAAGAGGCCCAGGTTCCGTCTGCGCCCGTGACGCCCAATGTCCCGATCAACGTCGCCCTCGGTCTGCTCGTTGGGCTCGCCTTGGGAATCGGAGCGGCGGTTCTCCGGCACACTCTCGACAACCGGATCCGAAGCGACAGTGACGTCCAGGCCATCAGCCCTGCCCCCATCCTCGGCGGAATCACCTATGACGCCAAGGCGCCCAAGCGGCCGCTCATTGTCCAGGACGATCCGCGCAGCCCGCGAGCTGAGGCGTTCCGGACTCTGCGCACCAACCTTCAATTCCTTGATGCGGGCGAAGGGGCACGCAGCTTTGTTGTCACGTCCGCGATCGAGAGCGAGGGCAAGAGCAGCACGGCGTCCAATCTCGCGATCGCCCTTGACAATGCGGGCCACAAGGTCATTGTTGTCGACGCTGACCTCCGCCGTCCCAAACTGGCAACGTACATGGGTCTCGAGGGCGCTGTTGGGCTGACCGACCTGCTCATTGGGCGAGCGGACATGGACGATGCTGTCCAGCAGTGGGGACGGGGCAACCTTCACGTGCTCCCCGCGGGAAGCGTTCCACCGAACCCGAGCGAGCTCCTCGGCTCGGCCGCCATGCATTCCCTGGTCTCGCGGCTCGAGAACGAATTCGACTACGTGCTCTTCGACGCACCTCCTCTCCTTCCCGTGACCGACGCCGCAGTCCTGAGCAAGACGGCGGGTGGTGCGATCGTCGTCGTCGCCGCCGGCCGCACTCACCGAAGCCAGCTGACCGCTGCGGTTACGACACTCGACAACGTTGGAGTGCGTCTCTTCGGGTTCGTCCTGACGATGCTCCCGGTCCAAGGCCCGCACTCCTACGGCTACCAGACGTACGGTTACGGTCCTGTCTATGCGCAGGACGATGTCACGGTAGGTAAAGACTCTCGCAGGATGACCCATCGACGGGTCCGCGGGCTTTCGGGCTGAGCTATGTCTGAGGCATCTTTCACGGTCCTCATGGTCTGCTCCGGCAACCTATGCCGCTCGCCGATTGCCGAGCAACTCCTTAGAGCTCGCATGAACGGATACGCTGTCCGGGTTCACAGCGCTGGCGTGATCGCTGAGGACGGAGCACGGATGCCTCAAGAAGCAGCCACAGTCTCCCGTCGCTATGGCGGAGACCCGAGTGGACACCGCTCGCGTCTGCTGACAGAAGCCCAACTTCGTGAAAGCGACCTCGTGCTGACGGCTACCAGGGCCCAACGCAGTGCGGTGGTTAGGCTATTGCCGAGAATGTCGCGCAGGACCTTCACTATCAGGGAGTTCTCACGTCTGGTCCGCGCCCTGTTGGATCATGACGCCGAGTCTCACCGGGATCCCGCGGGCCTAGTCGACGCTGTCAGGTCCCTTCGCGGGTTCGTTACGCCACCCGAGGATCCAAGCGAGGACGACCTTGAGGATCCGTATCGGCGACAAATCGAGGTGTACGAAGCGGTCGGGGCTAGCCTTCACCTGTGTATCGAAACAATCGTGGTGGCCCTCTCGAGGATCGTGCCATTGTCGCGGCCGTCTGACGTGAAGGACGTAGGGGCTAAAGCGCGAGATGCGGCGGACTGCCCTCAGTCGCTCCAATTTGAATTGCCCTAACTGCTCGACGATTGGGTGGTGACGAGATGCAGGTTCGCGAGCGTGAGGAGAGCGCCGACCCTGACCGTGCCTCGCGGCTGGCAGTAGCGCGCCCTAGGGGTCGGCGACGCAAGCAGAAGATTTGGGCGACAACCAGTGTGGGCAGGCAGGCAACCTCGCTCGCGGCCGCCACGGGGGTCGCACAAGGATTGCTGGCCCTTTTGTACATTCTCGCTGCCCGCGGCAGTGGACCTGAGGCATTGGGTTCTGCCGTATCTGCGGTGGCACTGGCGACTGCCGGGGTTGGATTCATAGACTTTGGAACAAATTCCCACTGGGTCCGGGAGATCGCTCGTGGCACCCTCAGTTTGGGAGAATTTAGTTCCAGGCTTACCGGAAAAATTGTGGCGGCGACCGGCTTGGCCGCTGTATGGACTACCCTAATGTTGCTATTCGACCGCAACAGCCTGTCGTGGACGGCTGGCCCGATCATGCTATGTTTACTCATCAACCAAAGTCTCCAAGTTTCTTTGAGGGCCGCGGCCCGGGGCGAACTTGTTGCGATAGCGATCCTCTCCGATCGAATGGTCGCATTATCACTCTTTGCAGTACTGACCGTGGCTCACTTCAACGGGGCTGCGGTCATCTGGGTATGCCTATGCTGTGGGTCCGTAACGGCCTCCGTGGTTGGATTCCGTCTAACCAAAAGAACGCTTAGGCCCAATCTTCGGGCTGCCGCAAGAATCAATCCTTGGCGTGGCGCAAGCTTTTACGGGCTCGCCACGCTTGCCAATACCTCCCAAGCCCTCGACCTTCCAGTTCTATCGCTGGCAGGCGGTGCTACTGCGGCAGGCATATACGGTGCTGTGAACCGCTGGACCCAGCCAATGAGTCTCCTTGCCAACGCTTTCTCCACTGCCGCTGCCCCCCTGATTTCCAGAGCAGGAAACATCGTCGACGCATGGAAGCACCTGCGAAAGGCCATGTGGATGCTAGCTGCCGCGATTGTTTTATCGGGCGGCATTGCTGTAGCTTCGCCGCTTATAATCGAGCTACTTCTGGGTGCAAGTTACGAAGATTCCATCGCAGCCCTCCGCTTGCTGGCGGTAGCCACAATCTTTTCAATCGTTGCTCAGCCGCTTTCGGTCGTCCTGCAATCGTTGGGAAGGGATCGTTTTGTGGCGGGGGTGTTGGCGGGAGCGGTCCTAATCCAGCTTGCCCTGGTAATGGCCCTCGGGTCGCAGCTCCGGGCAACAGGGGCGGCAATCTCCTATCTGGTTGTCGAGGTATTGCAATTCATCGCTATGGGCATAGGGGCCTACGTCGAGTACCGCAGGGGACGGGTGGACGGGGTCTAGTCTGGTGGATCTCCCCAAGCGGTTCTGACAAGAGTATTCGGAGAGAAAAATCGCCGATGAGGCGACCTAGACGATGTTCCATGTCGGCCCTCAACTGGTGGAGGATGGATCCTTCGGTCGCGAAAGAGCGGGGGTCATCTTCATCGGGACAGCCAGCTTCTACGTTTTACGACTCATCGTCTGGGGCTTAGAAAGTTAGCGGAGCAACTGATATTGCCACCGCTACACAACTTCCGACTCTTCAGCCCAGGTGAGGAAGGAGACGACCGACAGTTGCAGCGAGGACCTTCTGTCCCGCGACGTTCGGATGAACCCCGTCAGGCCCTACGAGCTCACCATGGTTTCCGAGAGGGGCGCCCAAATCGATGTGTGTGCCACCAACAGACTCCACAGCCTGCTTCACAGCTGGTTTCACCGTTGGAAAGCTCGACGGGGTGTCGTCTGCGGCCAAGATGGGCGAGAGGCCGATGAGCTTTGCGTTAGGTAGGCTCTTTCGAAGCGTGGTGTACACGGCTTTAATGTTCTGCTCCAGGTCTGGGGTGAGCACTGTGCCGTCATTACGACCACCAGCGACGATGACCACGTCAGGGGCAGCCGCCACAGCTTGGGGGACGACCTGAAGATAGTTTGGACAGACTTCCCCACCGCACGCAGCCTGACCGCCGCTTGAGTAACCCTTGACGTATCCGGTGCCTCCGCGCGCAACGTTTACGACGTTCCACCCGTTTGCCGCGCCAAGAACGTTAGCCCACGACTGCGCCTCACCGACGACGGCGCCGGCAGTATAGGAGTCACCAATAAAGGCGACGGTCAGTCGCTTGGGCGCTGATAGTGACGGAAAAAGGCTCGGGGCCACGTAGCTGGCCCGTTGGGCGGCATCGCCACCGGATGCTGGACGCGCAAGAGCGAATGTTGCGAGCCCGAGAGCGACGGCCGCAAGCAAAGCAAGACCAACAAAGGTGAGGCGTGTCGCCCGCATGAAGGATCCCCCAGTCAATTGATGATCTGCACTAAGGTCACCAGCACTTTGAGGCTAAGAGAGGAGTCCGTCCGAAGGAGAGCAGATTACGCAGGGGACTGCTGAAGGTTCGGTTGACTCCTGACTCCAGAGGTTCTGAGGTTCCTCTGGTGGGAGGATGTGAACCATGGCGAGGCCGTATCCGAAGGAGTTCCGTGACGATGTCGTGGCCGTGGCCCGGAAGGGCGAGGCGCCGCACAAGCAGATCGCGAGGGACTTCGGGATCAGCGAGGCGACGCTGTTCAACTGGCTCAAGGCCGCCGACGCCGCTGACGGTGCCCGGCCCGGCGCGGGCCCGGAGCAGGCCTCGGCCGAGGTGAAGGAGCTGCGCCGGCGAGTGAGGCTGCTCGAGCAGGAGAACGAGGTCCTGCGCCGCGCGGCCGCATACCTCGCCGCCGGCACGCTCCCAAAATGATGTACCCGCTCGTCCGCGAGCTGGCCGCCCCGGAAGCGCCCGTGAGGGTGCCGGTGGCGGTGACGTGCCGGGTGCTGGGCTTCTCCAAGCAGGCCTACTACAGGTGGCTGAAGAGCCCCGTGACGGACCGGGACTGGGACGAGGCCCACCTGGCCAACGCCGCCATGGACATCCACACCGACGACCCAGCCTTCGGGTATCGGTTCATCGCCGATGAGCTCGCCGAGGTCGGCCACCAGGCCTCGGAGCGGCGCGTCTGGAGGGTCTGCTCGGCGCACGGGGTCTTCAGCGCCTTCGGCAAGCGCAAGGGCCGGCGCCCCAGGCCCGGCCCGCCGGTGCACGACGACCACGTCCGACGGGAGTTCACCGCCGAGGCCGTGGACACCCTGTGGCTGACCGACATCACCGAGCACCGCACCGGCGAGGGCAAGCTCTACCTATGTGCGGTCAAGGACGCCTGCTCCAACCGAATCGTCGGGTACTCGATGGATTCGAGGATGGAGTCCTCCCTCGCCGTCGCAGCCCTGCGGATGGCCGTGCACCAGCGCGGACCTGTAGGCACCATCGTGCACAGCGACAGGGGCAGCCAGGGCGGATTCAACTGATCGTCGCAACACGTTCTCGTTGAACAGATCTTAGGTGTTCGTCCCAGGCTTCGGCGGGGGTCCGCCATCCGAGTCGTTTCCGTGGCCGGGTGTTCAGGGCGTGTGCGACAGCGCCCAGGTCCTCGGGGCTCCATCGTGAGAGGTCGGTGCCCTTGGGAAAGTACTGGCGCAGCAATCCGTTCGTATTCTCATTCGTGCCCCGCTGCCAGGGGCTATGCGGATCGGCGAAATAGACCTTCAGGCCCGTATCGATGGTGAACTGAGCATGGGCGGACATCTCCTTCCCACGATCCCAGGTCAACGAGCGTCTGAGCTCGGCGGGCACCGACTCCATCGCCTGCGCCAGAGCCTTGTTCATCGAGAGCGCCCCATAGCCGGAGAGGGAGGGCCCGTTCTTGGTCACCGGCTGCTCTCTCCACCCTTCCTCTCGGGGCAGGTGGACGAGGGTGGTGTAACCGGTCGTTCGCTCAACGACGGTGCCGATCGCGGACCTGTCGGTGCCGATGATGAGGTCCCCCTCATGGTGCCCGGGGATCGCACGGTCCTGGGCCTCGGCAGGACGCTCGCTGATGAGCACGTCCGGGGTCACATGGGCCCAGGCGACACGCTTGGCCCTCGCGCGGGGCATCCGCAGCGCACGACCGGTGCGCAGGCACAGGATGAGCTCGCGGTTGAGCGCCCCGCGGCCCTCAATGAAGAGGGCCTGGTAGATGGCCTCGTGACTGATCCGCATGGACTCATCATCCGGGAAGTCGATCTTCAGCCGATTCGAGATCTGCTCGGGGCTCCATGCCTTGACCCATCGGCGGTCCTCACGGTGGGGCTTGTTCAGGCCTTTCCACTCCCGTTCCTGCGGGCCGGGAACGGCGTCGCCGTCAGGCATCGTGATCTTGCCCGAGAGGCGATCCTCCACGTACTCGCGCAGCCGATCGTTCTCGGCGAGCTTGGAAGTCCTCGGGCGCCGCGCGTACAGCTCGGCCTTCCAATGCGCGACGCTGGCCCGATAGTCGAGCTTGCCGCCTCGGGTGGCGGCGTTGCGCCGCAGCTCCCTCGAGATCGTCGACGGGCTCCTCCCGAGGACACCTGCGATGCCGCGCACCCCTTCGCCGAGGGCGTGCAGGATCGCGATCTCCTCACGCTCGGCGAACGAGAGGTACCGGCCAGACGGTGCCGGCCACGAGAAGGGACTCATTCCGCCAGCGTGCCGGAACCAACGCTGGCCAACAGCCTGCGCCACGCCCACCGCATCGGCCGCTTCCCGAGGGAGCTTCCCCGTGGAGATCTGGTCCCAGAACTCCCGCTCTTTTGAGCGCGGTCGGCTCGGCGCACCCGGAGACCTCATCGGTGCCCTGCCCGTTACCTCACGCACCCACTCCGATGGTCTTCCCACAACACCCTCCTGACCTCGGGTGTTGCGACCACCGGTTGAACCCCCTCAGTTCAGGTCCAAGAAGTACGTCCGGCTCCTGCGCTCCCACGGCCTGAAGGGGTCAATGGGAAGGGTCGGGGCGTGCGGGGACAACGCCGCCATGGAGAGCTTCTTCGCCCTGCTGCAGAAGAACGTCCTCGACACCCGCACCTGGGCCACCCGAGGCGACCTCCGCCTCGCGATCATCACCTGGATCGAGCGCACCTACCACCGACGCCGGCGCCAGCGCAGGCTACGCCGTTTGACCCCCATCGAATTCGAAGCAATCATGACCAAGACCGCCGCAGAGGCGGCATAGCCGAAGAGTCAACTAAACCTTCAGCAGTCCCCAGCGGAGCAATCTGTTGAGGTCGCGCCGCCGTGCTGTTGAGGTTGCGCCCCCGTGCTCAGAGACATAACGCCAGATCGGAGCATCTTTAGTTTAGGACGAGATTTCGCTCCCTGACTGCAAGGCGGGAGTACGGCGGAGCGAAGGCCTTTGAGATCAGCGTCTCAACAGATCGTGGTCCCACCTATTTGCGACTGCGCCCAAGAGATCGAGTACGAGGCGCTTCGGTGACCTTCCGTGAAGCCCCATGGCGCGCGAACTCCGACGAACGAACTCTGTTCGGCTAGCGCCCCAAAACCAAGAATCCCTGTCCTGAGAAGGCCCAAACAATGCAGCGAAGCCGCGGTCCTTCTCCGCCGGCAGATGCCATAAGGTGAGAGAGCCTTCATCGCCCCGCACTGTCCGGTATCGGTGCGCGGTCCAAATGCGTCTGGCGTACAGGTTCATCGGTTTCAACGGCACGCGGCGCAGGGCGTAGCTAAGGATGTGTTCTTCCGTCTTGAACCCTGGCTTGCCGTTTGCAAACCGTTCGAGAGCGTGGTGCCAAGCACGCTCTGAATTCTCGATTATGGACGCTGAGAGATGTTGGGGCACGAAATATGCCTCGCCTCCGATATGCTCGGGGATTCCTTCGGGCATTTCCAACTCGACGTGCAGCTGAGCGGCCTCGCGTCTCGAAAGCCCGTTTATATCATCATCGACTGGTGTATCTAGGATAATACCCGAGGCAAAGCCTTCGATTTGATCCATCAACAGGGCTATTGGTGCGATACACAGGACATCTGGATCCAGATACAGAACATCGCGCCCTGCTAGGACTGGGAGGGCGTCCAGAAGAAAAAGGCACCCTTCGAACTGATTCATGAACCCTTTAGGGGGCCTGTGGGCAAACGAGGTTATATAAACCTCAACATTTAGTCTCTCTAACCATTCTTGATAACCACGACGGAGTTCAGAATTCGTCACAAGAACGAGCTCGATATCACTGTTCCATCGTGACAGCGAAGCAAAGGCGACTGCCATGGCACGCATGTAAGACTCTGTAGGATCGGTCTTCCGGCGAAGATTGGGGTTTTGGTGGGCGTCAGTTTGAACAAATGGAATAGCAGCGGTGATCATAATTCAATTCCCTGCTTCCAGGTTTCCAAAGGGCGCCGATTCTGAAGCTCTGCCGATCGATATCACTCGATACCCGACCAGGAGCACTGCTAGATATGCCATCGATTGGAGCAGCGAGCCACGGAGGACGAGTATCAGATAGAAGGGAAGGATGCACCCCAAGACCCCGGGTAGTCCGGTGTGACTGATGGTTTCGTCAAGCCTACGGTCAAGCTTAGAAATAACAAGACCAAGCACAAACATGCCCACAATTAGGAGAACGATTCCACCGTTTATCAGTAGTTCCCCCCAGATGGGTTCTGAGAGGTTCGTGAAGCCGTATCCTTTGAACTGCGCTACAAGCACTCCAGTGTCGATGGGCTTACCCGGCCAGATGCTCCTAGGTACCCAGAAGAGAAGCACGCCTGCGAGCTGCGATCCCCCGACCTCTCCACGTACGTGCACATATTCGAGAGTGTTGACGATTTGGGAGTAGCTGTCGAAGTCCCCACTGAGCATCGATGTTAGTGGACTCTGTGACTTGACCGTTGGAGACAGAGACCATCTGAACATGTCCGCAATTGGGAAGACATAAATCATGCCCACGAGGGACGTGATCGAAAAGATGCGGAATCGACGAACACTGGATACCGCACCGTACGAGGTCACGAGCGCCAGGGCGGCGGTTCCGAAAATGTAGCGAGCACTGCTTATGGGATTGGTGCTGATGACGAGTGAGATTAGAGAAACGATAAATAGGAGACTTGGCACGACTCGACGGCTATAGCCAGTGTCTATCCGGCGTAAAAAGATCTGGGCTACGACGCAGACTAGGAGCCCCATCTGCGTGAGCGCGGTGAAGATGGCGGCTGTTGTTGAATCCGGCCAGATCCGGCTGCGAATCGAGTCCAGCGTCATTCGGCTCGAGAAGAGCTGCATAAAGCCTACGCGCGATGCGTAATATCCAAAGATGCCCAGAGTTATAACGGTCAGTAACGTGACCGCCCTGTGGTTTGGTATCGAAGCCCTCGGTCGAGCCTCCGGGGTCGCTGATTGCATAGAACGGTGTGATTTACGTTGGATCTGACCAAGCGCGACGCCCAACAGCATGACGACGCAGCCTATTAGGATCGCTCCGCTGGCTTCCCAATCCAAGTCATGATTGACCGAAGCGGTCGTGTCTGTGTCCTGACCGAAGCGAAGCTGGACGAACGGCGCGATTCCGAGGAATGCATAGGCAAACAGCCAGAACGTCATTTCGAACAAGCGGCGTCGATGGGAGGCAATTATGAAGGAGAATCGAAGAGCTGACAGTTCAACGACAAGGAGCGGGCCGAGGGCGTGACCTTGGGAATGGTCCGCACCAGTTGCCAGAATGAGGACTAGCGGGGCTATTGCCCCCAAACCTATCCACGTCAAAGTGCCGACCAGTGGGGACCGTTGGCTGAGGTCCCGTCTTACGGGTCGAACGCGGACGTCTTTAGTTCCAGCGGTCGCCGCACGTTCCCCGGGTGTCCTCGGTTGTTTCAGGTCTGCTCCCTCAGTGCGATTGAGATCGGCAATCTGACTTGATGTCATGTTAATACGCTCCGGCTCGAGAAAGTACCGCGCGGATAGTGCGGGCAAGAATTAGTAGGTCCTGAGTGAGAGACCAGTTCTCGACGTAGTAAAGATCTAGGCGGAGCGCATCCTCCCAAGAGAGGTTGCTCCGACCCGAGACCTGCCACGACCCAGTGATCCCGGGTTTCACTAACAATCTCCGGTGAGCAAAGTCGTCGTAGCCGATCACCTCGGATGGAAGCGGGGGGCGGGGACCGACTAGGCTCATTTCTCCGCGGAGGACGTTCAGCAGCTGGGGAAGTTCATCGATGGAGTACTTCCGGATTACTTTGCCCAAGCGGGTGATCCGGGGGTCCTGCTTCATTTTGAAGAGGAGGCCGGCGCCATCGTTGTGCTGGCGCAACGACTCCAGCCTTGCTTCGGCATCCGCAACCATCGAACGGAACTTGAACATCCAGAACGGCGCCCCGGCGCGGCCCACCCGTTGTTGACGGAAGATGGCGGGGCCCTTGCTGTCGAGGCGAACGAGAAGTGCGACGAGACCCATTGGCAGAGCAAGGAGGGCCAAAAGAGTCACCGAGGTGAGGATGTCAAAACTGCGCTTGATGACACGCTTTGAGCCCTCAAGCTTCGGTGTCGTCACGTGAATAAGGGGCAGCCCGGCGACGGGCTGAGTCCGAATGCGGGGCCCGGCGACGTCGGTGAGCGCCGGGGCCATGATCATACCGATGTTTCTGGCAGCTAATTGCCAGCCCAACTGGCGTAGGACCATGGGGTCGAAGGCTGCTCCCGCGGTGATCGCGACTGCAGTCGCTGCCGAGTCGCGGATCGCCTCGAGAACGTCGTCAATCCCCTTGCCGTGACCGATGACGGGAAGGGGGCCGGACTCCGTCTGAATCGACTCTAATGATGATGGTTCCGGCATGTGCGCGGCTACAGGGAGGTAGCCCGCTTCCGGGTGCATGCTTAGCTGCCGGTGGAGATGACGTGTGGTGTGTGGTCCGCCTATAAGCAGTACACGTTGAAGTCCTCGGCCCTGCTGTCGCTTGGCGACGAGTGTTGCACGAACGATCCATCGCCCAGCCAGGAGACTGACGATTCCGAGTGGCAGAGCGATCGCCACGTAACCCCTGGCGGTGTCAAGCTGGAAAACATAGGAAATGATGGCTACCGCACCGAATAACCAAAGCGTCGACTTGATGACCCGGCGGTATTCCTCGGGGCCATAGCCCAGAACTTGGTCCTCCCGGCTCCCGCCCGTTCCGAGAACTAGCCACCATGTGACGATCAACAGAAGAGAAATGAAGGTGTACGACGTTCGCTGATTGCCGACGTCCAGGGACTGCTCGTTGCCACCGAACCTGGCGATCTGGGCGCCGATGGTAGCCCAAGCGATGCACAAAAGGTCCACCACGAGCATGCGGCGCTGCGCCGCTTCCAGAACGCGGTTGGCTTCACGCAATTGAGGCTGGGCCTCATCTCGGATAATGCTCATACTTCCCCCAAAAGCAGATCTAGTTGAGTGCGCGTGGAACGCCGGTGGAAAGACTCGCAAGCCAACTGGAGTAGGCCCCGATCGCCGCGCTTTCCGAGAGAACCCTTTCGGCGTAGATGGGTCCTCTGGAGCCCAATGCTTCTGCTTCGGCAGGGTTGTCGCGGAGCCTTTCGACGCCACGCAAGAGGGCGGACGGGCGCTGGGGATCTACCAGAATGCCTGCGTCAGATGCCCGTATCTCGTCGGCGGTTGCACTCTCGGGATGGGTCGAAGCCACGATGGGCAGTCCCGTTGCGAAGTAGGAGGTCAGCTTGCTCGGGACGCTCATCTCACGAAGTTCGGGACGTTCATTGACAATCAGCACGTCGGCGGCCCGCAGGGCCTCGGAGTACTCCCGATCACTCAGAGGCTTTACGAACGACAGGGAGCGGATGCCCTCGCCGGCAACGTGCAGGGCCTCACGACGATTTCCGTCGCCCAAAAGCACGAACCTGACCCTGCTGTCGAAGGCATCAGCAAGCCGTGCTGCTTCTACGACATTCTCAAGGCCCTGCTTCACTCCCATGTTCCCGGCATGAAGTGCGATGGTTTCCTCAGAGGACCAGCCCAGACGAGACCGAACGGCCTCACGATCGAAAACAGAGTCGTGCTGGATATGGGTCCAGTTGCGGATGACGTCGACGTTCTCTCGCGAAACCTCGAGCTCGTCGACGACGTAGTCGCGGAACCGTCCATGGATCACCGTGATACCGCTGCAGGACCGGAGGATCTTCGACTCGATCCACTTCACAGCCTTCGTTGCGGTGGCGCTTCCGCCCGTTTCCTCCAACCCACGGCTGTAGAGGTCTTGAATCCAAATGGCCACAGGAATGCCCTTGAGGCGGGCCTTGGCAACCGCAAAGGCGGAAGCAAAGAGCCCGGGGCTGACGACGAGCACGATGTCACGCTTGGGCCAGCGTCGGAGTGCGGTATGAAGCCCGAAAGTGAGCTCCATGACCAGGCGGTTCAATGTCCGAGGAACGGCCGGAACTGTGTGCCGGAGACGCCGGACAGGGACACCATTGATGATTTGGTGGCTGGACAGTCCTGAGTATCCTTCAGCAACTTGCCACTGGGGATAGTGCGGGTAGCCGGTGAGGACCTCGACCTTGTGTCCGAGTCCCGCGAGGCCCTCAGCGAGCTTCGTGGTGTACGGGGCATTTCCTGTGGGCTCAGGAGCATAGTTCAGACCGACGACGAGGACGGAGGCCAGATCATCCCGCACCTTGCCGCTGCCAGCGACCCGGAAGGCCCCCGATTGGGGCTCATACTTCTGCGTCGTCACGCGATGCTCCCCACTCCGTCTTGGGCGTTCCGCTTTGCCCGATAGACCTCCTCGAGCCGGTCCACCACGGATTTCATGGAGAACGACTGAGCGACCAAGTTCCTCGCGTTTGCACTGCAAGCCAGGCGTCGGGATTCGTCGCCGAGCAGGACAGAGATTGCCTCGGCGAGGGCTTCAACCGACCCATCGACCACGATGCCCGCGTCTGCTTCCCGAACTGCGGTGCTGAGCCCGCAGTCTTCACTGATGATCACCGGAAGACCGAGTGACATCGCCTCGAGGACGGTCATGGGAAACGGCTCGTTCTCCGACGGCAGCACGAAAATCTGGGATTGGCGCATCCGCTGGGCGGTCTCATGCAGTTGAAGCGATCCTTCCACGCGGATCTGCCGTCCCGCAGGATCAAATTTCACGGCAAGATCCCTCACCGGTTTCCCCTCGCCCTCGTCGGGGCCGACTACAGAGAACGTCGTGTAGGGAAACTCGGCGGCCAGACGGCGGGCGGCCTCGACGAACAGCCGTGGCCTCTTTCGGGGATGGAGCCTCGCCAGAAAGAGGACGTCAGTCTGACGGCCTAGTACGTTGGCTGGGTTTTCGGCTACCGGAACGCCATTGTGGAGCAGCTGCAGATCCACGTCTCGATTCCCCATGACTTGCTTGAGATCCGACGCTTCACGCTGGGTCAAGTAGAAGGCCCGCTCCGCTGAACCCAGGAGCGGACGTGTGAGGAAGCGGTCGAGAGGGCGGGACAGCAGTTTCGATGAAGCATCGATCATCCCGTGCGTTTGCGTTACGAAAGGAACCCCTCGCCGACGCGCGATGAGAGCGGCCGGGAGGGTTACGAGATCCCGGGCCAGATGGATGTGGATGACGTCGAAGTCACGCGCGTGGCGCAGAAGATGAGCTGAAAGACCCGCAGAAAACAGTCCTGCGAAGCCCGACCCAGGCACGAGATGTGCCACTGGGAAAAGACGAGCGGGGACGCCGTCAAAGGAGTCGGGAAGCTGCTCAAATCCTCGGGCCCCGCCCAGGAGGGTCACCTCATGCCCGCGCTCAATGAGTTCCTTCGCATGGTTGACCGCCACCCTCGTGGGGCCGCCATAGGCCCCGTCCGGGCTGAAAAGGGTGGCTACGTGCGCGATACGCAGAGGGCTTCCAGACCTATTCATTGGGACCCGATATCGAATCGGTGTCCGAGAGCGGAGGGAGCGTTCTGGCTCCCCCAGATGGTATTCGCGGGGACATTACCGCTCACGACGGTTCCTGGTGCGATGAGCGCCGAACGGCCAATGCGACTTCCTCCAAGGACGATGCATCTCGAGGTCACCCAAGCGCCCGCTTCGATATGAACGGGCTTCGTCAGGAGGGCCATGTCGCGACGGTGGGCGTGGCTCCCTGTAGTCACGAAGGTCTCCTGGGACAGCGTGACGTCATGGCCGATGTAGACGTGATCCTGATTGTGCAGCCACACACCTTCGCCGATCCAGCAGTCCCGCCCCACGTGAAGCTTCCAAGGGAAGCGGACCCGGGTTCGGGGGCGGAAGACCACGCCTTCCTCGATTTCGGCGCCGAACGCCCTCAGGACAGCGGCGCGAAGGCGCGAACTCAATTGCCAGGGGTTCGTGACAAAGAGCAGCTCGGCGGCTGCCCAGAGGTAGACCACCACTTTGGGCCTGTCCCAGCTTTCGCCTGCCCCTGGCGCCCTCCGAAGGCTTATGACGGGAACGGAGTCCATGCCGCGAACCGCGTCCTCTTTCGACGGGTGACCCTGCACCAATGTCTCCCCCTAGGACCGCACTGATCCTTCCAACCCCGCACGCTATCACCGCGAAGATCAGCGGCATATCCTAGCTTGTCATGAAAGGGTGAGCATCTAGTGAACGATGTCTCAGTACCGTAGCGTTTGGTTTTCAGCGTAAGTCATGCACCACGTAGGTCTCGTATGATGACTGTGCCTCAGTGGTCAGCGACCTAGGGTGCTCGCCGTAGGCGAGAAAATCGGGCGGCACCGTCGCGTGTCCCCTAGGGGGAAGGGACATTCGTCGTGGCAAAGAAGGCGTTCATTACCGGAATCACAGGGCAGGACGGCTCGTATCTTGCCGAGCTGCTGCTCTCCAAGGGCTATGAGGTCCATGGGCTTATCCGTCGCAGCTCGACATTCAACACTTCCCGCATCGACCACCTCTACGTCGATCCCCACGAAAGCGATGCGCGCCTCTTCCTGCACTATGGGGACCTGAGCGACGGCGGCCGCCTTGTGAGCCTGCTGGCGAACCTGCGCCCCGACGAGGTCTACAACCTCGCTGCCCAGTCGCACGTGCGGGTCTCCTTCGACGAGCCAGAGCACACCGGAGACACGACCGGGATCGGCTCGGTTCGCATGCTCGAGGCCGTTCGCCTCTCCGGAATTCACACCCGCTTCTACCAGGCCTCGTCATCGGAAATGTTTGGCTCGACACCTCCGCCCCAGGACGAGACGACGCCATTCCACCCGCGCTCCCCATACGGAGCAGCCAAGGTGTACAGCTATTGGATCACTCGGAACTACCGCGAGGCCTACGGCATGTTCGCGGTGAACGGCATCCTCTTCAACCACGAGTCGCCCCGGCGCGGCGAGACCTTCGTGACCCGCAAGATCACGCGCGCCGCCGCAGCCATCAAGGCCGGCATCCAAGACCACCTTTACCTCGGCAACCTCGACGCCGTTCGTGACTGGGGGTACGCGGCTGAGTATGTGGAGGGCATGTGGCGCATGCTCCAGGCTGACGAGCCTGAGGACTTCGTCCTCGCCACAGGCCAGAGCCGGACAGTGCGGGACTTCCTCGACGTTTCCTTCGGGCATGTCAACCTCGACTGGCAGGACCACGTGCGCTTCGATGAGCGGTACCTCCGGCCGGCCGAGGTCGATGCCCTCATCGGGGACGCGAGCAAGGCTCGCGAGAAGCTGGGCTGGGAGCCGACGGTCGGGCCGGATGAGCTCGCGCGACTCATGGTGGACGCCGACCTCGAAGCGCTCAAGTTCCCGAGGGGTTCGTGGATTGACACAGTGGACCTCGAAAGCTGGGGAGCGACGGCCGGTGTCCGCTGAATTAGATTTCACGCCCGGTCCGCTCGACCGGGACGCGCCTGTGTATATCGCCGGGCACCGTGGCCTTGCGGGTTCTGCCATTTGGCGGAAGCTCGAGGCGGAGGGCTTCTCGAGGCTGATCGGCAGGACGTCAACCGAGCTTGACCTGAAGGACCGGGACGCTGTCTTCGGATTCTTCGAGCAGGAGAAACCGGAGTGCGTCTTCCTCGCGGCGGCGAAGGTCGGCGGGATCCTCGCGAACGACACCTATCCCGCTGACTTCCTGAGCGAGAACCTGCAGATCCAGGTGAACGTCATGGACGCGGCAGTCCGCTTTGGGGTGCGCAGGCTCCTGTTCCTGGGCTCATCCTGTATCTACCCGAAGTTCGCGCCGCAGCCGATCAAGGAATCGGCCCTGCTCCAAGGCGATCTCGAACCGACGAATGACGCGTACGCAATCGCCAAGATCGCGGGAATCCTCAATGTGCAGGCGGTCCGCCGCCAGCATGGGCTTCCTTGGATCTCAGCGATGCCAACCAACCTCTACGGCCCGGGGGACAACTTCTCGCGCCTCGGATCGCACGTTCTGCCGGCCTTGATCCGCCGCTACGAGGAAGCCCGTCTCGAGGGGCTTCCCAGCGTCGTGAACTGGGGGACAGGCAGCCCCCGCAGGGAATTCCTGCACGTCGACGACCTCGCGTCAGCGCTTCTCCACCTCATGGAGAATTACGACGGCCCGCAGCACGTGAACGTGGGGACGGGCACGGATGTCACCATCAAGGAACTCGCCGAAGCGGTTGCGGCGACGGTGGGCTACGAGGGGTCATCCGAATGGGACCTGAGCAAGCCCGATGGCACGCCGCAGAAGCTGCTGGACGTCTCGAAGCTCAACGCCACCGGCTGGTTCCCGACGATTGACCTTGAGCAAGGCCTCAAGTCCACGGTGGAGTGGTTCCGCGAGCACTCGGAGGATTTCCGTCAGTGAGCGTCGAACCGGGCACGCCTGCACGGCGTCGCCGGGCTCTGGCCCGGCCGCGTCGACGCAAGCGTCCCTGGCTCCTTGCAACGGGAGTGATTCTGCTGCTGCTCGTCGCCTGCTCCGTCTGGCTCGGGGTCAGGGGCTATCTCGCGCAACGAGAGATTGCCCAGTCTCAGGAACTCGCAAAGGTTGTCCAGGCTGAAATCGTCGCCGGGCAGACCAGCCAGGCCAAAGGCAGCGCAGCGCAGCTCGCTTCGCACGTCGACGCTGCCCGCGGATACGTCGACGACCCCATGTGGCGAGCCGCAGCCGTGATTCCCGTCCTCGGCACCAATTTCTCAACCGTCAACCAGCTGACGGCCATTCTGAGCAACGTCGCCCACGGGGCTGTGCTTCCGCTTTCCGACGTGGCGGCAAGCATCAGTCCCTCAACGCTCAAACCCGCTCAAGGGGTCATGGACCTTCAGGCGCTGACGGCAGCTCGCCCTGCGGTCGTTCAAGCCAAGGGTGTCCTCGAGGGCGCCTATTCACAGGTGAGCGCCATCTCGCCGGGTTTCGGCGCACTGCCACAGATCACGGACGGCCTCGACAAATTCAAAGCTGTGCTGAACCAAGCGGCCCAGCAGATTTCGACGGCGGACGTCGCCACGGGCGTGCTGCCCGCCATGCTGGGGGACGACGGGCCGCGGACTTACCTCGTGCTGTTCCAGAACAATGCAGAGCTCCGCTCGACAGGAGGCATTCCGGGCGCCGCTGCAGAGATCCACGTCGACCACGGCCACATCACCTTCGGACGGCAGGCCGAGGCCAAGGACATCGGGCAGTTTCCGCAGCCCGTGCTTCCTCTCGCCGATCAGACGAAGGGGCTGTATGGGCCGATCGTCGGCCAGTACTTCCAAGACGTGAATCTTGCTCCGCAGTTTCCACTGACGGCTCGACTGGCCACCGAGATGTGGAAGCAGCGCTTCGGGGACCAGACTGACGGCGTCATCTCGCTCGACCCCGTCGCGCTGAGCTACATCCTCCAGGCGACCGGCCCTGTGCATCTCCCGACGGGGGAAAGTCTTGACAGCAGCAATGCGGTCAAGCTCCTGCTGAGTGACGCATATGCGAAGTACGACACCGTCAATCAGAAGGATGGCTTCTTCTCGACCGCGGCTGCGGCCGCCTTCGCCAAAGTCGCCGCTGGGGGATTTCAGCCGAAGCCCATGCTCTCTGCCCTCACCCGCTCCGCTTCCGAACACCGCCTGCTCGTGTGGAGTCCGAATCAAAAGGAGCAGGACGCGATCCAGGCTGGAAACGTCTCGGGGTCGCTGCCCGCGCAAACGCCCTCTCGCGGGGTTTTCGGTGTCTATCTCAACGATGCCACCGGGGCCAAGATGGACTACTACCTCCGCGAGTCCTACAAGATCGGTGGAGCCATGTGCCGAGCCGACGGCAGGCCGACGTGGCAGCTCGAAGTGACTCTGACGAATACCGCACCTTCGGACGCCGCCAGCGCGCTGCCCGCCTATGTCACCGGAGGCGGCGTCTACGGCGTCCAGCCCGGAGACGTCAAAACTCAGGTCAGTGTGTATGCGCCGCCTTCGGCCATCTACCTTGGCTCGTCTCAGGACGGGAATGTCCTCAGCGTCCACAGTGACATGGATTCCGGATATCCGGTCGCGCAGACGGCCCCCGTCCTTTCACCGGGCCAGACCGTGACGCTGAAGTTCCAATTCCTCGGAGCACCCAACGCTGAGACCAAGCCCGACATGATATCGACGCCCACCGTTAACAATCCGAGCGTTTCGACTGCGTCACTTTCGTGTCAAGATGGAGTACGCTAACGTGTCCGTAGAGTACTGGTTCGGGAGCTGTCGTAGAACCGATATTCAACTATCAATCAAAGACTGGGGACCTTGCCATGTTGAAAAAAGCCCTCGCAGTACTGTCCTTCGCCGTCCTGGCCTTCGTCGCTGCGCCTAGCGCTGCGAACGCGGCCGGCTACGTTCCGAACAACAACGTCACCGTGACGGGGAATGCCGTGCCCGGTGGTACCGTCACGGTCAACTTCGCTGCCGGCTCCTACGCACCCAATGAGTCGGTTGCTGTTTCCGTGAGCGGCAACACGCCTGTCACTCTCTCGGTTGTGAAGGCGGCCGTTCTCACTTCCATCACCAAGCAGGCGTCGGCAAGCGGCGCCCTGTCGGTCAACGTGACGCTTCCGACCAATGCATCGGGCACCTACACGCTGACCGCCACCGGCCTGAGCTCGGGCAACGTGGGCACGGCGTCCATCACGACCGTCCCGGCGGCTAGCGGAAGCCTGGCGAACACGGGCACGACCGCCAACACGAGCGGAAACCTCGCGAACACGGGTGGCAACCTTGCCAACACGGGCGCCACGCTTCCGATGCTCATGATCTGGATCGGCGCCGGCGCGCTCATCCTCGGCATCGCGATCGTCGGCACGCTGACGTTCGTCCGCCGTCAGCGCCGCAACGCCTAGCTCGAACGCTTTCCAACGGCCCGGAGCTCATTGAGCTCCGGGCCGTTGCCTATAGTTTGAGCGCGTTGGCTCGCAGGGCGCGCTGGTATTGAAGAGCAATTGTTTTGAGGCGTGGCAGCGACGCACTTGATGGCTTTGTGACGAAGCTGTCAAAGTTGCTGCGCAGGGGGCGGGGTAACCATGAAGATCAGCGTCATTGGCACGGGCTACTTGGGAGCCACGCACGCGGCCTGCTTGGCCGAGCTTGGGCACGAGGTCATAGGGCTGGACACTGACCCGCTCAAGATTGCGTCCCTCGCGGCCGGCGAACTCCCCTTCTTCGAACCCGGTCTTGCCGAACTCCTGAACCGGCACGTCGCCAGCGGGCGGCTGCGATTCACGACGTCCTACGAAGAAGTGGGCGCGTGGGCAGACGTCCACTTCCTGGGTGTCGGGACTCCCCAGCGTCAGGGCGAAGGATCCGCCGATACGGCCTTCGTCGAGGCCGCCGTGACGTCTCTGGCCGAGACGATCACGCGCGATGCCCTGATCGTGGGCAAGTCGACCGTTCCGGTCGGGACCGCCCAGCGCCTTCGCGAGCTCCTCGTCCGTCATGAGGATCCGAGCGTCAGGATCGGTCTAGCCTGGAATCCAGAGTTCTTGCGTGAAGGCTTCGCGGTCCAAGACACCCTGCGCCCCGATCGGATCATCGTGGGCGTGGACGACGCCGCTCACGCGGAAACAGTGAAGGCTGTCTACGCTGCGGCGGACGAACTCGGGATCCCCTTCATCGTGACGGACTTCGAGACGGCCGAACTCGTGAAGATGGCAGCCAACGCATTCCTCGCCACTAAGATCAGCTTCATCAACGCGTTCTCAGAGATCACAGAGGCAGTCGGCGGTGACATCCGGACCCTCGCGGAGGGACTGGGCCTCGACGAACGGATCGGCCCCAAGTTCCTCCGTGCTGGCCTCGGGTTCGGCGGCGGGTGCCTGCCGAAGGACATCAGAGCCCTTCAGGCGAGGGCAAGCGAACTCGGCCACGAGCGGAGTATGCGATTCCTCTCGGAAGTAGAGGGCATCAACCTGAGGCGCCGCGAACGGGCGGTCTTCCTCGCAACGTCGATGCTCGGCGAGCTCCGCGGGAAGAGGATCGCCGCACTCGGCGCGGCCTTCAAGCCCGACAGTGACGACGTCCGCGACTCGCCAGCACTCGACGTCGCCGTCCGGCTCTTCGACGCTGGCGCCGACGTCGCGGTCTATGATCCCAAGGCCAACGCAAACGCCTCCCAGCGATTCCCGAGACTCGGATATGCCGACAGTCTTGCAGACGCGGTCATGGGGGCTGACCTCATACTCGTCCTCACGGAATGGGATGAGTTCAAGAGTCTGAGCCCTGACATGCTGGGCGCTCTGACCCCGGCGCGGAAGATCGTGGACGCACGGAATGTGCTCGTCGCCCATCAATGGACCGCCGCCGGTTGGGATTTCGCTGCACTCGGCCGCAAGCACGCGCCGGTTTTCGACCACGTGCCCGTGGACGCCTGACTCCATGGGCTCTACCGACACCGGACGTCTCAGGAAAGTCGCCATCGTTCAGCCCTACGTCCCCACCTATCGCGTCGCGTTCTTCGAGGGGCTGCGCGCTCGGCTCGCTGAGCAGGGAGTCGATCTCATCGTCGTCGCCGACGATCCGGACGGCGCCCAGTCAGGGCGGAACGACGCAGCCGACCTTCCCTGGGTCGAGCACTTCAGCCAACGGCGGATCCGTGTAGGGAGTCGAACTGTTCGCCTGGGGACGGCCTACCGCTTCTGGAAGCGGTGCGACGCCGTCGTCGTCGGCCACCTCGGCTCGTCACTCGATACAAATCTCGCGCTCGCACTCTCGTCGCTCCGGGGACCCAAAGTCGGGGTCTGGGGTCACATCGGCTCCTACGTCCGCGACGCCAATCCAGTGGACGCCTGGGTGGAACGATGGCAGGTCCGCAGAGCGGGCCACGTGTTCGCCTACACGCCAGGCGGGGCTCGCCTCGCCGTCGAACTCGGTGCCGATCCCAGCAGGGTGACTACGGTCATGAACACGATCGACACGGCGGTGCTTGAGGGGGCTGTGGAAAGCGTCGATGACCGTCAGGCCCGGGAACTCCTCGCCGCAGCAGGGCCAATCGACCGCCGAAGGACGTTCGCCTTCATCGGAGGCCTCGACGCGAGCAAGCGGATCGGATTCCTTGCCGAGGCCTTGGACAGGATCTGGGACGAGGACCAGACGGTTCGGGTCCTCGTGGCGGGGCGAGGCGAAGAGGAATCACTTCTCGGGAGTGCAGTAGACAGAGGTCAAGCTGTGCTCCTCGGCTACGCCGACGCTTGGATCAAGGCCGCCCTTGGTCGCGCAACCCGCGCCATTCTCATGCCGGGCAGAATCGGCCTCATCGCCGTCGACGCGTTGGCGCTCGGGCTGCCTGTCCTCTCGACGTCCTGGCCGTACCACGCCCCGGAATCGGAGTACCTCACCCCGGGGGAGTCCCTGCTGCAGAGTGACGACTCGCCTGAGGCGTACGCCCGTCTGGTCCTCGACGAGGTGCGAACAGCGCCGCGGACTCTCCCACGGGGATATCCGACGCTGGATGGGATGATCGAGAACTTCTCGGCTGGAGTGCTCAGACTGCTGGACGGCGAGCCGGGCAGCTCGGCCGCGTAGGCCGAGACGAGAGTCGAAGGCACCGGCAACCGCCCACTTTTCGAGTATCCGCCCGTGCCCGATGCCCCTCTGCTGAGTACCCGCGACAGCCCTGCCTGAGTGGACCCCCGGGCGAGGACGCGTAGCCGCCACTCGGGACACAGCGAGCAGTCTCGTCTGTACTGGTGTGTGAGCCCATCGCAGGAGGAAGACATGCTCCACATCAGCGCCGCGCCCCGCTGGAAGGTCCAGCTGCTGCGGCAATGGGAACTCCTGCGTGACGGGACGCAGGTACCCGTCGGCACGTTCGGAAGGCGAGTCATCGCCGGCGTGACCCTGGCCGGTCCGGCCTCCGTCGAGGCGATCGCCGAACTGCTCCTGCCTGGGCGGCCCGTGGACGAATCGGCCGAAAGGCTCAGGGCAGAGGTCCACGCGCTCAGGGATCGGATGCCGGGCCTCATTGACGACAACCTCGGCCGGTTGGCCCTCGCTCCCGAGGTCTGGGTGGACCTCGCGGAGCTTCTGCACACGGCGTACAGCCAGGCTGCCATCGTCCCGGCAGGTTCTGAACTCATCGGAGAGCTCAGGGACGCCGAGCTCCTTCCCGGCTGGGTCGAGGACTGGGCCCTGTACTACCGGGAATGCGTGCGCCTCTTCCGCTTCGCCACCCTCGAGGCGATCGCCCGATACAGCCTCAGGCTCGACGACCCGGGGACGGCCGCCGCAGCCGCTCGCAGCTCGTCAGCCCTCGAACCCCTTCGCGAGTCCTCGCACACACTGTTGATCCGGGCCCTCGTGCTCGCCGGCCACCTGCGGGAGGCCTTCTTCGTCCACGAGGACTTCCGCCACCGACTGTTGGAACAGACCGGCACCGAGCCGAGCCCGGCCCTCACGTACGCCCTCGGGCTGGCAGCGTCCACCGCACACACTCCCGCGCGATCGATTGGAGCTGGCGCTGCCGCAACAGAAGCGGCGCGTCCAGATGATGAAGCGGCGCACCCGCAGAAGGAGGCAGTTGAGAATGGCCCTTGATTGCAGACCGGCAACCAGACCCAGGACGACCCGATGAGCGGCCTGGGAGAAGCGCACGAAGCCGGTCCCGGCTCCCGGCACGGTGGGCGCAGGTCGGCGTGGTGGACGGGATGCCTGAGATTCTTCCGCCGCTGGAGTCATCACCCGCGCCACTCCGCCGGAATCGACCCCATGCTCGCCGACGACCTGGGCCCGAAGGGCGAATGAAGCGCTGACGGTTTCAAGGGGGAAACCATGGACGAAGCGATGAGACAGAGCCTCGCGAGGCAGATCACCGGCCTCCCCGAGCCGAAGCAGCCGGAAGGCCAGTTCCCCAGGATGGTCAGGGCGCTCGCCGACTTCAGTGAACTGCGCGGCCGTGCACCGGCGCACAACGCGCAGGACCCGTCCGAGGCCTGGCTCGGCTCATGGCTGGAAACGCAGAGGGCAGCCGAGCGCAGCGGGGACCTGCCCCGAGTCCGCAGCGACCTGCTCAAAGACCTCCTCGGGCCAGACTGGGCCCACCGGGCCTGACTGGGCCCACCGGGCCCACCGGGCCCACCGGGCCTGAAGGACTCGACTCAGCTGAGCTGTCGCGACCGAGCCGGCACGTCGATGAGGGCCCCCATAGTCCCAGTGATTCAGAGGCCCTCATTCGATATTCAGTTTGTATTCGGCTATTCAGTTGAGTTTGCCCCCGCCCAGCCGGGAACGTACTTCTACGCTCCCATCGGAAGGGGGGACAGCCAACACTTGGCCGGTACTCGAATCCGCCCGAGTACCACTTAATTTGCGGCCGAAGCCGCCCGGTGCACGGCCAGGACCGTGACGTCGTCCTCAGCGGACGCCTCCGTGATGAGAGCCGTGACGGCGTCGACTATCGAACTCGGGTCACGATGCTGTGCGACGAGCTCCGCGATTTCCTCGAAGGCCTCGAGGGTCCCACCGTGGAGGTCGAGGAGGCCGTCGGTGAAGGAGACGAGGGTGTCGCCCGGTTCGAGCGTGGCGCGCTCGTTGTTCCGAGACGTCGAGAAGTTGAGGCCGAGCGGCAGGCCCGATCCGCGGAGCTGCTCGCGGGTCCCGTCCGCTCGGACCACCAGGTTCAGTCCATGACCGGCGTCGGCGAAGGTGAGGGCGCCGGTTTCCACCTCGAGGCGCGCGTGGAAGACAGTGACGAAGATTCCCGTGGCCTCGAGGTCCCTGTCGACGACCCTGCCTGCGCCCGCGAGCTGCTCGGCGGGGGAAGCGGGCTCCTGCGCGTTGAGGGCGGCCCGGACTGTCGCCGCCATGAGGGCGGCGCCGGCGCCCTTGCCCATGACGTCTGCGACCGTCAGCTCGACGGCGTCTCCGATGCGCCTCCACGAGTAGAAGTCGCCTCCGAGGCTCTTGAAGGGAGCGCTTGTTGCTGCGATGGCGTAGGCCGGGGCGGCAGGAGGGCCTGCTGGATGGTGACCGCCTGCTCGATCTCGCGCGAGTCCAACAGCTCCCGCTCTGCCCACACGCCCATCTCGTCGAAGCGGCGAAGGGCGTCGCCCAGGAGTTCGCGAGGGCGGTCGTCGTAGAGGCAGAGAGTGCCGACCGGCAGCCCGTCAACATGAAGCGGACGCCCAGCATAGAAGCGGACCCCGCGCCCGCCCGCGACGTCCGGCTTGTGCGCGAACCGGGCGTCGGCCGCCGTGTCGGGGGAGACCGTGAGCTCGTCCGCGCTGATCGTGACGTCGCAGAACGTGTCAGCCCTGTTCCGCACAGCCGTGCCGGGGAACTGGGGCGACTTCGTATAGAGGTAACGGTCGTCCAGCAGGTTGACCGCGGCCACGGGGACCTCGAACAGCTCCTGCGCCGCCCGGGTGATCCGGTCGAAGCGTTCTTCGGAGCCGGTGCCCACCAAGTTCAGCGAGGCCAGGGCGGAGAGGCGATCACCGCCGTCGTCCTCGCCGTCGCCTGCAGCAGTGCTGTCCAACCATTTCCCCTCTCTGGAAAACCGAGACAACGGTAGCGGCTCTTCCCTGCACCTGCATACCCGCGCGTCGAGGTGTCCACCGAACGGCCTCGCCGTTCGCGGTCATCGGACGACGGCGGCCCCAAGCCTCTGCTGGATTGGGGCCGCCATTCCTCCTGATTTCCAGAGTGAATCAATTCCCGGAGCGGATCAGGCGAAGGTTGCCGCGTCGATGACGAACCGGTAGCGGACGTCGGAGGAGAGGACGCGCTTCCAGGCCTCGTTGATGTAGGAGGCATCGATGAGCTCGGTGTCCGGGACGATGCCGTGCTCTGCGCAGAAGTCGAGCATCTCCTGGGTCTCGCGGATTCCTCCGATGCTGGAGCCGGCAAAGGACCGGCGGTTGCGGAAGAGTGTGAAGACCGTGAGGGGAAGGGGCTCGGCGGGGGCGCCCACGTTGACCATCGTGCCGTTCCTGCGCAGGAGCCCCAGGTAGGCGCCGAGGTCGATCGGTGCGGACACGGTGTTGACGATCAGGTCGAAGATGTTCCTGAGCTCCTCGAACGTCTTGGCGTCCTCCGTCGCGAAGTAATGGTCGGCGCCGAGGCGCAGGCCGTCGTCCTTCTTCGACAGGCTCCGGGAGAGCACCGTCACCTCGGCACCCATCGCGTGGGCGAGCTTGACGGCCATGTGCCCGAGCCCGCCCATTCCGACGACGGCGACCCTCTTGCCCGGCCCGGCCTCCCAGTGCCGCAGGGGGGAGTAGGTCGTGATTCCGGCGCAGAGGAGCGGGGCGGCCGCAGCGAAGTCGAGCGCTTCGGGCACACGGAGGACGAAGTCCTCGTCGACCACTACGTGGGTCGAATAGCCGCCCTGGGTGATGGTGCCGTCCCGATCGACGCTGCCGTACGTGCCGACATTGCCGTTGAGGCAGTACTGCTCCTCGCCGGCCAGGCAGTTCTCGCATTCACGGCACGAGTTGACCAGGCAGCCGACGCCGACCCGGTCGCCGACGGCGTGCTTTGTCACTTCGGAGCCGACCTCGGCCACGAGTCCGACGATCTCGTGCCCGACGACGAGCGGGTGCTTGATCGGGCCCCACTCCTCGCGGACGGTGTGGATGTCGGAGTGGCAGATGCCGGCGTACTTGATCTCGATGAGCACATCTTTCGGGCCCACGTCCCGTCGGGTGATCCTCACCGGCTCGAGCGGGGCGTCGGAAGAAGGGGCGGCATAGGCATTGACGGTGAGCAAGGGGTTCTCCTCGGGTCGTTGGTGTTGCTTGCACGACGGAAGCCACCGTAGACCTACCCAGACGAGCACTCCTTAAGCGCCGTGCCCGGGCTGGATGCAAGAAACGGGATTCCAAATGGGTAGACAGACCGGTCTGTATCGTACGATGGCGACGTGGAGGCCGTGCAGAGGGACAAGGACCGGCCGGGTGTCCGGGAACGGGTTCTCGCGGCGGCCTTCGAGCTGTACGCGACCAAAGGCGTCCGGGACACAGGGGTCGAGGAACTGCTGGCCCGGTCGGACGTCGCCAAGGCCAGCTTCTACCGGCACTTCGCCTCGAAGGACGAGCTGGGACTGGCCTATCTGGAACGCCTCTACCAGGAGCGCCGTGAGGAGCTGGCGGCGGCGGTGCGCGCGGCGGGAGAGGGACCGGCCGGCCTGCTCGGCGTCTTCGACGTCTACGCGGAGCTGTTCCGCGCCAAGGTTCCGGAGGCGCGATCCTTCATCCACGTGCTCATGGAGTTGGGGCCGGAGCACCGGCTGGGGAAGGCGTGCATCCACTACTCCGCCCTGCTCCGGGCGGACCTCGCACGCTCCGCAGCCGAGCGGGGGATCCCCGAACCTGACGAATTCGCGGCGGAGATCCAGACCCTCATCAAGGGAGCCATCGTCTCCGCCGCAGAGGGGGACGAGGCTGCGGCCGAGCTGGGGCGGCGGCTCGGGAAGCTCGTCGTGGAGGCACATCTGCGCATGGCGTAGTGCGTGCTTCGGCACCCCGGGGACCCAGCGCTCCGGGGGTCCCGCTCAGAGGGTGCCCGTGAGGGCCTGCAGTCCAAGGCTTGCAAGCCCGACGGCGGCCCACAGCATTCCTCCGAGCAGGAGGGGGCGGGGGCCGGCGGTGCGCATCTGGCTGAGCCGGAGGCTGAGACCGATTCCCGCGAGGGCGACCGTGATCAGGAAAGTGCCGAGGGCCGAAAGGGCCGCGTGCCAGGAAGCCGGGATCGCGCCCAAGGTGTCCAACGCCGCGGCGAGGACGAACCCGATGAGGAACGCCGGGACCAGCTGGGTCCACGGCACGTTCCCGGTGGCCTCGCCCGCAGCCCTGCGGCGCCTGGCCCTGAGGATCGCCAGCCCCACGCTGATTGGAATGATCATGAGCGATCTCGTGAGCTTGACGACGAGGGCGTAGGGCCCAGCTCCCGAACCATAGCTGAATGCGGCGGCCACGACCGACGAGGTGTCATTGATGGCCGTTCCGCTCCAGAGGCCGAAGGAGTGCCCGCTCAGCCCGAGGAGGTGCCCGACGCTGGGGAACAGCAGCACCGCGGCGATGTTGAAGGTGAAGATCGTGCCGATGGCGTAGGCGACGTCCGCCTCCTTCGGCTTGATGACCGCCGTCGTCGCCGCGATCGCCGAGGCCCCGCAGATCCCGGTGCCGACGCCGATGAGGGTGCGTGTGTCGGGGTCGACCCGGAGCCAGCGACCGAGCACCGCGGCCCCGCCGAGGGCCACCGTGAGGGTGCCGAGCATCACCGGAAGCGAGCCTGCGCCGACCTGCACCACCTGCTGGAGGGACAGGCCCGTTCCGAGGACGACGATCGAGGACTGAAGGACCTGCCTTCCGGCGAAGTCGTATCCCGGGCTCCATCGGGTCCCGCGCAACCCGGGCAGTACCGTTCCCACGAGCATCCCGAGCAGGATTCCGAATACCGGTCCGCCGACGACCGGAGCGAGCCCTCCCAGGAGAGTGGCGGCGATTGCGAGCACCACGGCCACGGTCAGCCCGGGCAGCACGGCCAGCCTAGGGAGCACCGTCAGCCCGTGGAGCACCGTCAGAACGGCCCGTGCGCGCGGGGCCCGGCTATCGTCGCGCTCCGCGTCGGCCGCCGTGCCAGAACCTTCCGCAGGCTGTGTCCACCTCATGCCATCACTCTTCTGTGAAAGCCCAGACCCCGGTAGACGCTGATTTGGCATGTCGCCATATACGCCCGATATGGGAAAGGGGCCCATACCGGCCCGTTGCGGCCGGCCCCAGCGGAATCAGTGCTCCTGCAGCTCCCTGACCAACCCATCCAGAGCATGGCGGATCTTCCGCCTCCCCGATGTGATCATGCAGAGCGCGGTGATCAGAAGAACGAGCGAGATCGTGGAGGTCACGTTCGGCCTCATCGGGACGGCCGTCCCGAAGACCAGGACCAGAATCGCGATGGTCGCGATCTTGATGCCGTTGTCCCGACGCATCTGACCCGCCGCGCACTCCTCGCCAAGTCGTTCCAGCTCGTCCATCGCGATCCCATCCGGGTCGGCATGCCCTGCCGGCCGGCCCCGCTCAGCATTGAAGCTCTCGCTGGGGAGATACCCGGCCCGAGGGGATGCAGACACCAGAGGAGGAAGGCGCCGCAGCCTGGTTCCGCAGCGCTCGCCCGCGCGCAGGCTCTGGCCTACCGGAGCAGCACGCGTGACTCGGAATCGTTCGGACGGATCTGCAGCTTGCGTCCTTCGCCCCTGCGGAACATCTCGAGCGCAGTCGGGTAGTCGTCGAGGGTGAAGGAGTGGCTGATCATCGCCTTGGCGTTGATCGCTCCGGCCTCGAAGAGTTCGACGGCGCGCCCGAAGGAGTTCAGCACCGCCATGGTCCCGACGACAGAGATCTCGTCGCGGTAGATGCGGAAGGGGGAGAACTGGGCAGTCCGGTCGGCGGGGGCCACACCGAAGTCCTGGAAGAAGCCGGCGGGCTTCACCCGCGTGAGGGCATCTTCGATGGCACGGATGCTGCCCGTGCAGTCGATGACGACGTCCCACTTCTCCCGCGCGGCGTCGTCCGGCGTGGTGTAGCGGTGCTCGATGCCGCACTCTTCCGCGGTCTTGAGCCGCTCCTCGTTGAGGTCGACGATGGTGACGGTCACGGCTCCGGCCCTCTTGGCCAGCTGGGCCATGAGCAGGCCCATCGTGCCCGAGCCGTACACCAGGACGTGGTCGCCCAGACGGCGGGGGAGGACGTCCCAGCCACGGATCGCGCAGGCCAGCGGCTCGATGAGAGCGGCCTCGTACAGGTCTGTCTCGGGCTTGAGCCTGTAGACGTTGCTGGCCGGGGCCGTGAAGTATTCCTGCGATGCCCCGTCCGAGGCCACCACGCCGAGGCCGTTCCAGAACCGGCAGAGGTTCTGGTGCCCGTTCAGGCAGAACTCGCACTCCCCGCACGTCCTGCTCGGGTTCACGGCGACGTGATCGCCGACCTTGAAGTCGAACACCCCGTCGTTCACGCCCTCGCCGAGTTCGACGATGGTTCCCGTGGCCTCGTGGCCGGGAACCAAGGGGAATACCGTTCCCTCGAACTCGCCGTCGAGCACGTGGATGTCCGTGCCGCAGATGCCGACGGCGGCCGTCTCGATGAGGATCTCCTTGTGTCCCGGCGTCGGCTTCTGCCGCTCCTCGAGTGCGAGATCGCCCTCCGCTTTGAATACAACTGCGCGCATCGTTGCTCCTTCTCGCCGGCAGACCCGTTCGGGCGTGCTCAGTCCTCGCAGTCCCGGCAGTAGGCGAGGCCGTCCTTCTCCCTGGCGAGCTGCGAGCGGTGCCGGACCAAGAAGCAGGACTGGCAGACGAACTCGTCCTCGCCTTGGGGGATGACGTGCACGGTGAGCTCTCCGGACAGGATCTCCCCGCCCAGGTCACCCGTGTCACCGCTGTCGTCGCCGTCGAGCTCGCGGACGACACTTCGCGGATCGGGGGCATTGGCGGATTTGACCGCCTCGAGGGAGTCCTCCTGGGACTCCTTGAGGTCTGGTCGCAGTTCGTCGTAGTCAGTGGCCACGTGTCGGATCGCTTTCTTGACGGCAATGGACAAGGCAGCAACCCTACATCAGACGGACGCGGTCGGCGTCTCGCCCTTCCTGCAAAAATCGGCAATCTCACATCCCGTGACGACCGCGCGGGCGGCGCCCGGTTGCGCGCGGCCCCTAGTTTTCCTCGGACGGCGCGCCCACCGAGGCGCGTTCGACGAGGTGTGCTCTGAGCGGGAGCCGCTCCGCGGGGACGCGGTGCCCGAGCCTCCGCAGGAGCGCCCGCGCTGCCTCCCGGCCCATGTCGTACACGGGCTGGGCCACCACCGTCAGAGGGGGCTCCACGAGTTCGGTCCAGGGAAAGTCGTCGTAGGCGACGACGGAGATGTCCTCGGGAATACGCAGCCCGCGGCGCTTGATGTGCCCGAGTACGCCGAGGGCGATGAGGCTGTCCGAGCAGACGACGGCGGTCGCCGGCGCGGGCCGGTCGAGCAGCTCGGCGCACGCCGCGGCGAGGGTGTCATCGCTGAAGGCGTTGAGCTGGACGAGCGTCGGGTCCCATTCGTCTTCGGCCTCCGTGAAGGCTTGCTCGATCCCGCGGACGCGGTCGGCGACGGGGGAGAGCCCAAGGTCCGCGCCGGGCTCGTAGGGCCCGTCCGTGCGGAGGCTCGAGACGTAGCCGATCCGGCGGTGCCCCGCGTCGAGGAGGAGCCGCCCGACCTGCAGGGCTGCGTCTGCGAAGTCGACCCGCACGGTGTCGAGTTCGAGGCCGTGGATCCCGCGGTCGAAGAGGACGACGGCGCGCCCCCGCTCCTGCGCCGATCCGAGATGGGCTGTCTGGGTGCTCGAGCAGGGCGCGACGACGAGGCCGGCCACCCGCTGCTGCAGGAGCTCCTGGACCGCGCCCACCTCGGCGTCGAGATCCTCGTCGGTGTTGACGAGCACGACCGTGTAGCCCGCGTCGCGGACCTCGTCCGAGATCCCGCGGAGGGCGAGCCCGAAGTGCGCGTTCTCGATATCGCCGACGACGACGCCGATCGAGTTCGAGCGTCCAGTCGTCATGCTCCTGGCGACCTGATTGGGCCGGTAGCCGAGCTGTTCGCTCGCCGCAATCACGAGGGACAGCACCTGCTCGCTCACTGCTCCGTAGCCGCCAAGTGCCCTTGCCGCCTGCGCCTTGGACACTCCCGCGGCACGCGCGACGTCGGCGACGGTGGCCTCCCTCACTGGCTGCTCTCGCTTCGTCATAACTGCATCCCATCCGAAAAAAGAGATTGACGCCACACGGCAACGTAAGTACAGTCACATCATCCCTGAAGTTGAGACCGGTCTCAAACTGAAGAACTGAGACCGGTCTCACCAAAGCGAAAGACGGACGAATGAAAAGCATCAAAGCAGCGGCCCTCGCCGCGGCGGCCGCCCTGGCCCTCTCGCTGTCCGCCTGCGGCGGCTCGAGCACCGCATCCACCACGGACAATCCCTACGGACTCATCACCCCGGGCCAATTCCGGGTCGCCAGCGTCGGCGACTCCAAGCCCTACACGTTCACCGACTCGTCCGGGAAGTTCACCGGCTTCGACGTCGAGCTCTTCACCGACGTGGCCCACCGCATGGGCATCAACAACGTCGTCTTCACAGGCCAGGACTTCTCGGCCATCCTGCCGGCGGTGGCCAACGGCCAGTTCGACGTCGGCGCCGCCGCCATCGGAATCACCGACAAGCGCAAGGAGACCGTCGACTTCTCCGACGGCTATCTCGCCGGCTACCTGACCGTCCTCACGACGAAGACGTCGTCCGTGACGGGCACCGACAGCCTCAAGGGCAAGCGGCTCGGGGTCGTGCAGGGGACGCTGCAGGAGACCTACGCCATGAAGAACTTCCCGGACGCGAACCTCGTGCGGTTCCCCGACAACAACGCGGCGGTCGCCGGGCTGAACTCCGGAAGCATCGACGCTCACTTCCTCGACTACGAGGCCGCCAAGGACTACGTCACGAAGTTCGGCCTCAGGGATGCGGCGGACATCCCCTCGTTCGACGCCCCCGCGGGCTTCGCGATCGCGAAGAACAAGCCAGCCCTCAAGGACGCGCTGAACAAGGCGCTCAAGGCCGCAATGGCCGATGGCACGTGGAAGCGCCTCTACCAGAAGTGGTTCCCGGGCTCGCCCATGCCGAAGCAGTATCTGCCGGCCTCCGACCAGTAAATGAGCGGGCGGGGGCGCGGCCTCCGCGTCCCCGCCCCGCCTCGACGGAAAGCACCACCATGGACCTGCTCGACAGCCTCACCAAGACCTTCTTCGACTTCCAAGCCATGGCCGACGTCCTGCCCCAGCTGCTGCAGGTCGGCCTCGTCAACACCCTCGTCATCTCGATCTGCGCCACCGTGATCGGCTGCGTCATCGGCATGATCGTGGCCCTCATGGGCATCTCGCCCTCCTCCTGGATGCGATGGCCCGCCCGGGTCTACACCGACCTGTTCCGTGGCCTGCCGGCCATCCTGACGATCCTGCTGATCGGCCAGGGCTTCGCCCGCGTGAGCCAGCAGATCTTCGGCCCCAGCCCCTACCCGCTCGGCATCATCGCGCTGAGCCTCATCTCGAGCGCCTACATCGGCGAGATCTTCCGTGCAGGAATCCAAGCCGTGGACAGGGGACAGCTCGAGGCCTGCCGCGCCCTGGGCATGGGCTACGGCCGGGCGATGCGCCTCGTCGTCATCCCCCAGGGGATCCGCCGCGTGCTCCCAGCGCTCGTCAACCAGTTCATCGCGATCGTCAAGGACTCGAGCCTCGTCTACTTCCTGGGCCTGCTGGTCTCGGAGCGCGAGCTGTTCCGGGTCGGCCAGGACGCCGCCGTGCTGAGCGGAAACCTCTCGCCGCTCGTCCTCGCGGGGCTGTTCTACCTCATCATCACCGTTCCGCTCACCCACCTGGTCAACTTCATCGACCAGCGCTTCCGCACCGGCCGCCGCAGG
This sequence comes from Sinomonas susongensis, assembly GCF_005877005.1. GTDB lineage: Bacteria > Actinomycetota > Actinomycetes > Actinomycetales > Micrococcaceae > Sinomonas > Sinomonas susongensis. The sequence goes on from NZ_SSNH01000006.1 coordinate 54,033, forward strand.
GCCGCACCGCCGGTTTCGGGCCTTCGTGAGGTAGTCGAGCTCGAGACGGCCGGCGTAGCAGAAAGCAGATGACGATGACCTCCCCAACCGAAACGCGCAGGCGCACCATGACGAACTCCGCCAGCCAGGCCTACACGGGCGCTGGCCTCGAACTCAAGGACCTGACGCTCGCCTACGGCGACATCGACGTGGTCCGGAACATCAGCCTCCACGTCGAGCCCGGAACCACCACGTGCATCATCGGACCGTCCGGCTCCGGCAAGTCCACGCTGCTCCGCGGCATCAACCGGCTCCACGAGCCGAAGTCCGGGGACGTGCTCCTCGACGGCGAATCGACCCTCGGCCAGCACCCGGACCAGCTCCGCAGGAAGATCGGCATGGTCTTCCAGCACTTCAACCTCTTCCCCGACCACTCGGCGCTCGAGAACGTGGCGCTCTCCCCGTGGAAGGTCAAGCGGCTCTCCAGGAAGGCAGCCTTCGAGCTCGCGTATGCCCGGCTCGACGAAGTCGGCCTCCGGGAACGCGCGGACCACAAGCCCCGCGACCTCTCCGGCGGTCAGCAGCAGCGCGTGGCCATCGCCCGCGCACTCGCGATGGAGCCACAGGTCATGCTCTTCGACGAGGCCACATCCGCCCTCGATCCCGAGCTCGTCAACGGAGTCCTCAACCTCATGGCCAGCCTCAGCGGCCGGGGGATGACGATGGTCGTGGTCACCCACGAGATGGGCTTTGCCAGGCGGGCCGCCAACCAGGTCGTCTTCATGGACGAGGGCCAGGTCGTCGAGACCGGCACGCCCACGGACATCTTCGACCGACCGCAGTCGGCCCGGCTCCAGCGCTTCCTCTCGGAGGTGCTGTGATGATGTCGCGCCCTCCGATCTCCACCGCCATCGTCGGCTTCGGCGTCTCCGGCGGCGTCTTCCACGGCCCCTTGATCGGGGCGAACCCGTCCTATTCGGTGGCTGCCGTCGTGACCGGCAACCCGGCCCGGGTCGCTGCCGCCCGCAGTCGCTTCCCCCAGGCCCGCATCGTGCCCGACTATCGGTCGCTCCTTGGGCTCGTCGACGACGGAACGCTCGAGCTCGACGTCGTCGTGCTCGGCACCCCGCCAGCGCTCCACCGGGAGCAGGCGCTGGCCGCCGTCGCCCGTGGGCTGCACCTCGTCGTCGACAAGCCGTTCGCCCCCTCCATCGAGGATGCGCAGGCGATGATCGACGCCGCCCGTGAGGCGGGCACGCTGCTCACCGTGTTCCAGAACCGCCGCTGGGACGGCGACTTCCTGACCGTCGCGGAACTCGTGCGGTCCGGGCGGCTCGGCGACGTGCGGACCTTCGAGTCACGCTTCGAGTGGTGGCGCCCCGAAGGCTTCGGGAACTGGCGGGACGGCGCGTCGGTGGACGACGGCGGGGGTCTCCTGACCGACCTCGGCAGCCACCTGATCGACCAGGCAGTCCAGCTCTTCGGTCCCGTCGAGGAGGCCCGCGCCGACCTGCGACGGTACAGCACCGGGCCGGGCGGGGACGAGGACAGCTTCGCCGAGCTGCGGCACGCCTCCGGCGTCACGAGCCGCCTGTGGATGAACGGACTCGCGCCCGCCCTCGGGCCTAGGTTCCACGTGCTCGGCAGCCAGGCGGGATTCACGTCGTGGGGGCTCGACGGCCAAGAGCCCGCCCTCGCTGCCGGCGCCGATCCGGCGAGGCCCGGCTACGGCGCGGTCCCCTCCCGAGAGCCCGCGCAGCTCGCGGACGGCAGCTCATCACTCGACGTCGGCCTCGTCCCGGGAGACTATCCGGCCTTCTACCGCCTGCTCGCGGACGCCATCCGCCGGAACGGGCCCGTCCCCGTCGACCCGGACGAAGCCCTCGCGACCCTCCGGATCATCCGCGGGCTCCACGCGAGCACGCCGGTCCGATCCCTCGCCTACACCTGAGATGAAGAGGAAGAATCACGAAATGCCCGAGAACCAGAACCTCCGCAACCCTGCCAGCCGCCGCAGCGTCGCCGTCCTCGGCGGAGGTGTCATCGGTGTCTCCACCGCCGTCCACCTGCTCCGCTCGGGGGTCGACGTCACGCTCATCACCGAGGGCGAGCTCGCATCCGGCGCTTCGGGCCGGTCGCTCTCGTGGCTGAACTCGGCCGGAACGCGGAGCCTCGAATACCACGCCCTGCGCATGGCGGGCATCGACCGGTACCGGACGCTCTTCGCCGATGATCCGTCGAGGGAATGGCTCCAGTTCGGCGGCGGGGTCTATTGGGACAACGACGGCGGTGCCGCCGCACGGAACGAGTACGAGCGCGCGCACGCCTATGACTCCCACCTCGTCGGGCCTGACACCGTCGCCGACTTCACCCCCGGCCTGAACGCCAGCGCTCTCGCACCCACCTCCGTCTACAACCCGGGCGAAGGGTGGGTCAGCCTGCCGCATCTCATCGGGCACCTCATGGCCGAGTTCACCCGCCGGGGCGGGGTCCTGAGGACCAACGCGGGAACGGCGCGGGTCGAGGTCGACGACGCCGGGCGCGCCACCGGCGTCGTCACCCCTGCCTTCGGGACCCTCGAGGCCGACGCCGTCGTCGTCGCCTGCGGTGCCCACACGCCCGACGTCGTCGCGCCGCTCGGAGTGCGGATCGACAATGCCTCCCCGGTTGCCATGCTCGTGGTGACCGAGCCGTTCGAACACGACGTCAAGGCCGTCCTCAACACGCCCCGCGCCGCGATCCGTCCGAATCCCGGGAACACGATCGCCGTCGACCACGACTGGTACGAGGAGCACATCGTGCGCGACGGCTCCGGGTATTCGATTCCGGAACCCGTCGTGGGCGAACTCCTCGCGGAGGCCAGCCGGCTCATCGACGGTGAGCCGGAGCTCAAGGCCGCGTCCTGGAAGATCGGCCTCAAGCCCATCCCCGGCGACGGCGAGCCGGTGTTCGGCGAGCTCCAGAAGGTTCCCGGATGCTTCGTGGCGTTCACCCATTCCGGTGCGACGCTCGCGCTCATCGCGGGCGAGCTCTTGGCCGACGAGGTCATCACCGGGGGGCGGCATCCCATGCTGGCGACGTTCCGCCCGGAAAGGTTCGAGCAGAACTAGCACCGCCCGATTGCCGGCTTTGGAGGGCGCGCGGCGCGCGCCCTCCAAAGCCGGCACCTCCGCGAGAGGGCTATAAGTCGGACTGCGTTATATCTTGGGCTTGCGCTTATGTGGGTACAGTCTCCGCATGAATGCAGCACGGAAACGGACAGGGGCTCGACTTGGCAGGGAACGCGACTTTTCGGCACAGCAACACGGCGCTGCTTTCGGTGAGCAGTGTCGAGGCCCCGAGGATCGTGAGTTCCAGGGATTTTGACCGCAGCTTGGCATCGACCCTGAGGCGGCTGAAATTCCCGCCCCGGCTGCTTGAGCGCGTTGCCGGCATTTCGCACCGTCGCTGGTGGGCCCCGGGGACATCGTTCGATGACGCCGCGGTCGAAGCGGGCGCCAAAGCCTTGGCCGAGGCTGGCGTGGAAGCCGCCCAGATCGGCCTCCTGATCAACACCTCGGTCACGCGGCGCAACCTCGAACCGTCCGTCGCGGTGAAGATCCACCACAAACTGGGCCTGACGTCGTCCGCGATCAACTTCGATCTGGCCAACGCGTGCCTTGGATTCGTGAACGGCATGATCCTGGCGGCCAACATGATCGATTCGGGCCAGATCAAGTACGCCGTGGTCGTCAACGGCGAGGACTCCCAAGCGGTCCAGGAGACCACTCTGGCACGACTGCAGCGGCCCGAGACCACCCGCGAAGACTTCAGCCGGGAGTTCGCCACGCTCACGCTTGGATCGGGCGCCGCCGCAGCAGTCCTTGGCCCCGCGGACGAGCACCCGGGGGCGCACCGACTTGTCGGCGGGGTGATGCGTGCCGGCACCGAACACCACGAATTGTGCGTGGGAGGCATCGACGGGATGGCCACCGACGCGAAGGGCCTGCTCGACGGCGGCCTCCAGCTCGTCGTCGACGCCTGGAAGGAAGCCCAGCCAGAGTGGGACTGGGCCGCCATGGACCGCTATGTCACGCACCAGGTCAGCAACGCCCATACCCAGGCGATCATCAAGGCCATTGACCTGGACCCGGACAAGGTTCCGATCACGTTCCCGCACTGGGGCAACGTGGGCCCTGCCTCGCTCCCCATGACACTCGCAGCCGAGGCGCAGTCACTCACCTCGGGGGACCGGATCCTGTGCATGGGCGTCGGCTCAGGGCTGAACGCGGGCATGGTGGAAATCGTTTGGTAGCCGCCAACTGGCCCGGGTTCGACCCAGAATGGTCCCGGACGATCGCCGTCGAGTCCACATCGGCCGTTGACGTGCCAGGCACGGTGCGCCGCTGGCACCTGCTGGACAACGCTGCCCAGCTCTCCCGCAATGGGCTGCCTCCCGAGGGCACCCTGCTCTGCGTCCACGGCAACCCGACCTGGTCGTATCTGTGGCGGACGCTGCTGGCCGCCGGATCCGACCCGGCACATCCGTGGCGCGTGGTGGCCGTGGACCAGCTGGACATGGGCTACTCGCAGCGCACCGGCACGTTCCGGCGCCTGGCGGACCGGATCAATGACCTGGGCGACCTCACCGACGCGCTGGGCCTGGACGGGCCCGTCGTGACGGTGGGCCACGACTGGGGCGGGGTGATCAGCCTGGGCTGGGCCCTGGCGCACCCGCAGCACCTCACCGGGGTGGTGCTCACCAACACGGCCGTCCACCAGCCCTCCGGTTCGGGAATCCCGCCCGCCCTGAGGCTGGCCCTTCACCCCGCCGTGCACCGGTGGGGCACGACGACGTCGGACGCCTTTCTGCGGGTGACCCACAGTCTGGCGAATCCGCCACTGCCGGCCGACGTCCGAGGGGCCTACATGGCCCCCTACCGCCGAACCGACCGCCGGGCGGGGGTGGGAAATTTTGTTGCCGACATTCCGGTGGATGCGTCCCATCCCAGCTTTGCCTCCCTCAGGGGCGTCGCGGAAGGCCTGCGCGGCCTGAGGGTACCGGCCCTCATGCTCTGGGGCCCCCGGGATCCCATCTTCTCCGACCGCTACCTCAAGGACCTCATCGGCCGGCTTCCGCACGCGGAAGTGCACCGCTTCGAAGGCGCCGGGCATCTCGTGGCGGAAGACCGGGACATCGCCGCACCGATCTTCCGGTGGCTCGCCGTGCACAGGGGTCCGAGCGGAAGCGATTCCCGGGCGCCGGGAGCCACCTCGACCCCTCGACAGGGGCCGAAGGCCACGGCTGCACGCGATCCCGAATTCCGGCCCCTCTGGAACCTTCTCGGCGAGCAGGCGGCGGGGCCGTCGGGCGGAGATGCCGCCGTGGTGGAAATGGCGGAGGACGGCACCCCGGCCCGCTCGCTCACCTGGAAGCAGCTGGAGCGGAACATCCTGGACGCTGCCGCGGGGCTGCGGGAAGCCGGGGTGGGGAGCGGCAGTCGAGTGAGCCTCATGGTTCCGCCTGGGGTGGACCTGACCGTGGCCCTGTACGCCTGCCTGCGGCTGGGCGCGGTGGTGGTTGTGGCCGACGCCGGGCTGGGAACCCGGGGCCTGAGCCGCGCGGTGAAGGGCGCCACGGCAGATTTCATCATCGGAATCGACAAGGCGCTGGCTGCTGCCCGGACGCTCGGCTGGCCGGGACGGCGGATCAGCGTCCGGGACCTCCCGGGCGCCGTCGGCCGGATCCTGGGCGTCGAAACCTCCCTCGACGCGCTGGCCCGGTCGGGCGCCGGACGCGGCTCGGGGCACTCCATGCACACCGTGGACTCAGCTGACCCAGCCGCCGTGCTGTTCACCTCGGGCTCGACCGGTCCCGCCAAGGGGGTGCTCTACACGCACGGGCAGCTGGCGGCAATGCGGGACACGGTGGCCGCTACGTTCGGGATCCGTTCCGGTGCGCGGCTCGTGGCGGGCTTCGCCCCGTTCGCCTTGCTCGGCCCCGCGCTCGGAGCGGTTTCGGTGACCCCGGCCATGGACGTCACGGCTCCCCGCACCTTGACGGCCCGCGCGCTCGCGGACGCCGCAGCGGCGATAGACGCAACGGTGGTCTTCGCCTCGCCGGCGGCGCTGCGCAATGTCCTTGCCACCCGGGACGGCATGGACGAGGCAGGGCACAAGGCCCTCGAACGGGTCGAGCTGCTGCTGTCTGCCGGGGCGCCTGTCCCAGAACCGCTTCTGGCGGAGGTGCAGCGGCTCATGCCGCGGGCCTCGCTTCACACCCCGTATGGGATGACCGAGGCGCTCCCGGTCACCGATATCAGCCTCGAACAGATACAGGCGGCCGACGCCGACGCTGCCGCCGGCACCGTGGCCGGAGCAGGCAACGGCGTGTGCGTGGGAACGCCGGTCGACGGCGCGCGCATTGCCGTCGTCCCCTTGACGGCGGACGGCACCGCACCCGGGCGTCACCCCGTGACGGACGCTGGCGTGACAGGCGAGATCCTCGTCAGCGCCGCCCACGTCAAGGAAGCCTACGACCGGCTCTGGCTGACCCAGCAGGCGAGCGCTAGCCTGCCCGGATGGCATCGGACGGGCGACGTGGGGCACTTCGACGCCGTCGGCCGGCTCTGGGTGGAGGGCCGTCTCGCCCATGTCGTGACGGCGCCCGGTGCCGTTGTGACGCCCGTGGGCGCCGAACAGGCCATCGAACGCCTCGACGGCGTCCGCCTGGCCGCCGTCACCGGAGTCGGACCGGCAGGGACGCAGGCCGTCGTCGCCGTCGTCGAGACCGTACCGCCCGCCCGCAAGGCCGGTCCCGCCGATCCCCGGCTCGCCGCGCGCGTCCGCCGCGCGGCGCTCGAGGCTGGGGTCGATGTCTCCGCTGTGCTCGCGGTCCCCGCTCAGCCCACGGACATCCGGCACAACGCGAAGATCGACCGGACCCGCCTGTCCCGCTGGGCTTCACGGGTCCTGGCCGGTGGCCGCCCGGGAGAGCCGTGAGAGTCCTCGTTACCGGCGCAAGCGGGCTGCTCGGAGGGGAGGTGGCCCGGCTCCTGGTCAGCCAGGGCCATGCCGTGACGACGTTCCAGCGCCGCCCCTCAGGAGTCGACAGCGCCGCCGACGTCCGCGGGTCCATCACCGACGATGAAGCGCTCCGCACCGCCGTCCGGGGCGCAGAAGGAGTCATCCACCTGGCCGCGAAGGTTTCCTTCACGGGACGTGCCACCGAGTTCGACGAAGTGAACGTCCAAGGGACCCGCCGTCTGCTCCACTCCGCCCGTGCGGCCGGGGTGCGGGACTTCGTGTTCGTCTCCTCCCCGTCCGTGGCCAACTCGGGCGCGGCGATCGAAGGGCTGGGCGCGGAGCCGGCAGACCCGCAGCGTGCGCACGGGGACTACTCCCGCACCAAGGCCGAGGCAGAGCTGCTCGCGCTCGCAGCGGACGCGCCGGAATTCCGGGTCGCGGCGGTGCGCCCCCACATCGTCTGGGGCCCGGGGGACACCCAACTGGTGGAACGGGTCCTGCAGCGTGCCAGCCGCCGTCGCCTGCCCCTGCTCGACGCCGGCGCGGCCCTGATCGACACCACCTACGTGGACAACGCCGCCTCGGCCATCGTCGCCGCGCTGCACCGCATGGAGCACGTCCATGGCAGGGCACTGGTGGTGAGCAACGGCGAGCCCCGCCCCGTGGGCGAGCTGCTGGCGGGCATCTGCGCCGCCGGCGGCGTCCCCGCGCCGTCGTGGTCAGTGCCGGGCGGGGTGGCACGGGCCGCGGGCGCAGTGGTGGAGAGGGTCTGGACCTGGGCCGGGCGGAAAGAGGAGCCGCCGATGACCAGGTTCCTTGCAGAGCAGCTCTCCACCGCCCACTGGTACGACCAGCGGGAGACCCGCGAACTCCTCGACTGGAGACCCGTCGTCTCCCTCGATGAAGGGCTCGCGAGGCTGGCCGAGCATTTCAGACGGACGTGAATCCTCCGTCGATGAGCACGTTCTCGCCCGTGATCATCGCCGCCTGGTCGCTCGCGAGGAACGCAATGAGCGCGGCGACCTCCTCGGGCTGCGCGAACCGGCCCACAGGAATCTGGGCCTTCGCCCTCTCTCCCTTCTCCCCGGCCCACGCCTTCAGGCCGAGCGGAGTCTCGACGACGGTGGGGGACACCGCGTTGACGGTGACGCCGCGGCGCGCCCATTCGAGGGAGAGGACGCGGGTGAGCCCGACAATCGCCGCCTTGCTCGCGCAGTACGCGGCATGCTGGTCGAGCCCGACGACGGCGGCCTGGGAGGCGAGGTTGATGATCCGCCCGTACCCGGCCTCGAGCATGAGGCGCCCGGCCGCCTGGGCCATGTAGAAGCTCGCGCTGAGGTTGACGTCGATGGTGGCCTGCCACCGTTCGGCCGGGACCTCCGTCGCGGGGTCGAGCAGGGCAATGCCCGCGGAGTTGACCAGGATGTGCGGGGTGCCAGCCTCCTCCTGGACAACTTGCATGACCTGGCTGGCCGCATCGGGTGACGTCAGGTCCTTCCTGATGCCGCGGTGCCCCGAGCCGGGGAGCTCGGCCATGACCTCCTCGACCTGGTCCATGAGATCCACCCCGACGACACGCGCTCCCCGCTCGGCGAAGTGATGGGCCACGGTGCGGCCGATCCCACTCGCCGCGCCCGTGACCACTGCGATGCGTTCCGCGAAGCGCAGGTCCTCGGACATCAGCGCTCTCCCGGGGTCGGGGCGGCGGTCGCTGCGGCTTCGGTCGAGACCGCGGAGATCGGGTGGAGCGCGCGGGTGTGGTCCACGATCCGTACCGGCCCGGTCAGCGTCACGGTGTGGCTGAGCACGATGTCGGCGCTGGACCGCCCGAGGCCGAGGACGATCTCCCCGGGTTCGACGATGCGCCTCCCGACCCGCCCAGTGAACGAGGCGAGGTCGGCCGGTACCTCGAACGAGACCAGTGCCTCCTCGTCGGGGCCGAGGCTCACTCTCCGGTAGCCGATCAGGCGCTGGAGCGGGCGCACCACCGAGCCGACCGGGTCGTGCAGGTAGAGCTGGACGACGTCGGCCCCCTCCCGGGCACCGACGTTGCGGACCCGCAGTCCAAGCCGCACGCTTCCCGCCGTCGACATGGTGTCGCTGTCCGCCTGGAGGTCGCCCCATTCGAAGTGCGAGTAGCCGAGGCCGTGGCCGAAGGGGAAAGCCGGGGTCGGGTCGATATTCGAGACGGACGTCCTCGACGCCAGGGTGGGAGCCAGATAGGTGGAGGGCTGGGCGTCAGGGCGCTGCGGAATGCTCACGGGAAGACGGCCCGAGGGGTTGACCCGGCCGCTGAGCACCCCGGCCAGAGCCGCCGTTCCCTCTTCTCCCGGGAAGAACGCCTGGACTATCGCGGCCGCCGAGCGCGCCGGGGAGCCGAGCGCGTACGGGCGGCCTGCGAGGAGCACGAGGACCGTCGGGGTTCCCGCGGCCAGAACGTGCTCCAAGAGGTCCTGCTGCGCCCCCGGGAGGTCGAGCGAGCCGGCGTCGCATCCCTCTCCGCTGGTCCCCCTGCCGAAGAGGCCCGCGCGGTCCCCGAGGGCGAGGACCACCAATTCTGCCTCGGAAGCTGCCCGGGCGGCTTCCGCAAACTCCTCCGTCTCGCCCCCGTCGACGCTCGTGCCCTGGACGAACTCGATCTCGGCGTCCGGGAACTCGTCCCGCAGGGAGTCCAGCAGCGTGGGCAGCCGCAGGCCGAGGGGGGTCTCCGGGTGCTGTACGCCCACATGCGCGGGGAACGAGTAGCAGCCCAGGACACCCATCGGGTCGTTCCCCGTGGGGCCGATGAGGGCGATCTTCCGGGGGGAAGCCACCGGGAGGGTGCCGTCGTTGGCGACCAGGATGACGGCCTGCTCGGCCAGTTCCCTGGCGACGGCACGGTTCTGCGGGCTGTCGAGGTCGACGGTGCCGCGGAGCGACGACGGATCGGACGGGTCAACGCCCTCGAGCACCTGCGGGACCGGCGACCAGTCGGGGTCGAGCAGGCCGAGCTGGATCTTCTGCTTCAGGACTCGTTCGAGGGCACGGTCCAGGAGCTCCTCGTCGATCGCTCCTTCCCGAACCGCTTCGATCAAGGGGGAGCCGTACGCCTTGACGGTCGGGAGTTCGACGTCGACTCCAGCGCCCAGCGCCTGCCCGGCGGCCTCTTCCCAGGACCGGGCCGTCCTGTGGAGCGTCTTGAGGAACGCGATCCCGAAGTAGTCCGCGACGACCGTCCCCTCGAAGCCCCACGTCTCGCGGAGGAGGCCCGTGAGCAGTTCCGTGTCCGCAGCGGAGGGCACGCCGTCGATGTCGGTGTAGGCGTGCATCACCGAGCGGACCCCGGACTCGCGAATCGCCATCTCGAAGGGCGGGAGCAGCACGTCGGCGAGCTCGCGGCGGCCGATGGAGACCGGCGCGAGGTTGCGGGCAGCCTTGGAGGCGGAGTATCCGACGAAGTGCTTGAGCGTGGCCACGATGCCGCTGCCCTCAAGGCCCTTGATGTACGCAGTCGCGATGCTCCCGACGAGATAGGGGTCTTCTCCGATGGTCTCCTCGACGCGCCCCCAGCGGGGGTCTCGGACCACGTCCAGCACCGGGGCCAGGCCTTGGTGGACCCCGACGGAGCGCATGTCCCGGCCGATCCCCGACGCCATGCGCTGGACAAGCTCAGGATTGAACGTCGCTCCCCAGGAGAGGGGGACCGGATAGGCTGTCGCCCCCCAGCTCGCGAAGCCGGCGAGGCATTCCTCGTGGGCCAGGGCCGGGATCCCGAAGCGGTTCTCGGCCATGATCCGGCGCTGCGTCGTCATGAGCGAGAGCGCGCCGAGCGCGGGGTCGACCGGGGCGGTCCCGAACGGCCGGGTCAGCTGCCCCAGCCCGTGCGGCAGAAGCCGGTCGAGGTCCACTCCCTCTTCCATCTCGTGCTGGTGGGGAGCGACCTCTCCGCCCTGGTCCGAGGCGCCCACCCACACGCCGTACAGCTGGGCGGCCTTCTCCTCGACCGTCATTTCGGCGATGAGCAGCGGTGCGCGCTCGGCCGCCGGCAATGCGGGGTCGCTCCAGGGACCCGAAAGCGGGGTGCTCGAAGAGGACATGTCATTCCTTCCTGGCAGTTCTCGGGTCAGCTGGCTGGTGGTCCGACGTCATCGGATTCCGGCGGCGGAGTAGATCGCGTCGATGACCGCCATGTTGGCGACGTAGTCCGGCCCCTCCGTCGCGAGCGGCTCCTGGGTGCGGAGACCCTCGACGACAGCGGCGAGCTGGTGGTCGTAGGTGTCGAGGCCGGCGACCGTCGAAAGGTGGGCGAGGCCGTCGCGCTCTACGCGGATGGAGTGGCCACGGGCGGGGAAGACCATGTTGTCGACCCGCAGCGTCCCCTTCTCGCCGACCACTGAGAGCGAGGACTCGAGGACTACATCGGGCTCCATGCTCGCGCTGATAAGACCCTTCACGCCACCCTCGAACTCGAGTTCCGCTTCGATGCTCAGGTCAGCACCGAGGGGATTCCGTTCACCGGTCGCTCGGCTCACGGTCGGCTCGCCGAACAGGGTCCGAACCCAGTGGACGGGGTAGCAGCCGAGATCCATGAGAGCGCCGCCGCCGAGTTCCGGGGCGTGCCGGATGGAACGGGGGTCGAAGGGATTCGCACCGTTGAAGACCGCCGTCACCGAGATGACGGAGCCCAGCTGCCCGGCTCCGATGAAGTCCCGGACCCAGGCCTGGAGGGGGTGGTAGTAGTCGTGGAACGCCTCGAAGGCCCGCTGACCGGTCCTGTTCGCGGCTTCCAGGACGGCCTGCGCCTCGCCTGAGTTCATGGCCATCGGCTTCTCGCAGAGAACGTGCTTGCCAGCCTCGAGCGCGGCGATCGTCCACTCGGCGTGCTCCGAAGGCGGAAGCGCAACGTAGACGAGGTCGGCGGATTCGTCCGCGATGAGGTCTTCATAGCGCGAATACGCCGTCGGGATGCGGTGCCGTGCGGCGAAGTCGGCCGCGTGGTGCCGTGAGGCGACGGCGACAAGGTCGACGTCGTCCCGGCGTCGTGCTGGGGCGATCATGGCAGCCGGCGCGATGCCTGCGGCCCCGAGCAGGCCGATACGGATCCTCTCCGGAGACATCAGCCCAGCCAGAATTCCGAAGGGGGGACCAGCGCTTCGAGTTCGGCCCAGAGCGCTTGGGGAATCTCCAGCCCGGCGTACTCGAGGGTCTGGGCGACGCGCTCGGGGGAGGAGATCCCCACTACGGTCGCGTCGACGAACGGCGCTCGCAGGGAGAAGCGCAGCGCCGCCGCCGCGAGGGGAACCCCGTGTCGCGCGCATGCTTCCCCCATGCGGCGGGCCGCTTCGGCCACGCGGTCGTCCCGTTCTCCGTAGCCGTACTTGCCCTGCACGTCGGGCCCCTTGGCGAGCATTCCGCCCCCGTAGGGAGCCGCGTTCACGACGCCGATGCCCCGCTCGTGCGCGGACCTGAACAGCTCTTCTGCCGAGCGGTCGAGCAGCGTGTACCGGTTGTGGCTCAGCAGGACATCGAACGAGCCGGTGTCGAGGTAGCGGGCGAGCAGGTCTATTGGACCCCCCGCGACGCCGATGTGGTCGACGCGGCCTTCGTCGCGGAGCTGCCGGAGCGCCTCGACTGGCCCGCCCGGCGCGATCCCGTCTTCGAACGAGATCCGCTCCGGGTCGTGCAGGTAGAGGAGGGGGACCCGATCGACGCCGAGGCGTTCGAGGCTCTCCTCGTAGGAGGCCAGCACCCGCCTGCCGGAGAAGTCGCCGGTGCTCGGATCGGGGTCGACCTTCGTTGCGAGCACGACGTCGGCGGGCAGGCCCCCGCGGGCCGCAAGGGCCATTCCGATCCGCTTCTCCGCCTCGCCGTGCTCGCCGTAGCCGTTGGACGTATCGATGAAGCGGATCGGGCTCTCGAGCACGGCGTCGATGGTGCTCACGGCCCGCTCGTCGCTCACGTCATAGCCGTACAGCCGGGCCATGCTGGCGAGCGGGCTGGTGCCCACGCACAGTTCCGTGACCTTGAGCCCGGTCGAGCCCAAGGTGTGGGTTTCGAGGGTCACGATGCGTCCTCCAATGCTGGCGCGTGGTCGGCGTACGCCTGATGGGCTGCATGGTACGCGCGGACGATGCGATCGAGGATCTCTTCGGTGGGGGCGTCCCCGCGGGTGCTCTCGGGGTGGGCGCTCCGCCAGTCGAGCATCCGCTTCACGGCGCGTTCGAAAGTGAGCCGGGGCGCATAGCCTGGGACGAACCGGCGGATCTTGGAGTTGTCGAACACCGCCGAGTGGCCGAGGTCTCCGACGAACTCCCCGGACCAGAACCATTCCGGGGCCACCACGGGGTACAGCTCGCTCGCGACGTGCACGAGGCGGGGCTGCACGCCCAGGGCTTGGGCGAACAGAGTGTAGATCTGGTCCCAGGTCAGGACGTCGTCCCCCGTGATGTGGAACGTCTCCCCGATGGCCCGCCTGCTGCCGAGCAGCCCGACGAGGCCCTGCGCGAAGTCCTCGGCGTGGGTGAGGGTCCACAGGGAGGTCCCGTCGCCGTGGACGGGAATCTCGGCCCCGCGGGCGATGCGGTCGACGACGGTCCACCCGCCGGGCAAGGGCGGGTTCGCGTCGTCGTAGGTGTGCGAGGGGCGGATCACCGTGGCGGGGAAGCCCTGCTCGCGGTGGGCGCGGGCAATGGCGGCCTCGGCCCGCCACTTGGCAGTGGCGTAGGGAAGGGGCGGATTGGGGCCGGTCGGGGTGGATTCGGTGATGGGGGTCAGGAGCACCGGCTTGGCGTAGATCGAGGCGGAGCTGATGTGCACGTACTGGCTCGTCCGGCCTGTGAACAGCGCAACCCAGCGGGCGACGTCGTCCTCGTCGTAGGAGAGGAAGTTGACGACTGCGTCCCAGTCCCTGTCGCCGAGGACCGCACGGACCGACGTATCGCCGCTGACGTCGCCGGTGAGCTGCTCGACCTCGGGCGGGAGGGACCGCCCAGCCCTGTTCTCGCCCCGGTTCAGGACGGTGACGGCCATGCCGTGGGCGGCCGCGAGCCGCACGCACGAGGCACTGATCGTTCCGGTTCCGCCTATGAACAGCACCCTCAGGGGCGCGGCATCGTACTGGTGCATCTCATCCTTCCCGGTCATCTGCCCGTCCTTTCCCTTCACTTGCCCGCATACCAGTCTTCGAAGCCGTTCTCGACGAGCGAGACGAGCACATCCTCGCCTCGGATGCCGAGCGGTGCGAGCTTGGCAACGAGCGTTTCGAAGAACTTCCGCTTCACCGCGACCGGGTACATGTGCACCGCCGTCACCTGGATGAGCAGCAGGGCGCGCCGGTCGACGCCGTTGTAGCCGGGATCGAACTTGAGCTCACCCTGACCATGCGTCCGGAAGACCTGGAAGCGGTCGTCCGCGGGGATTCCGAGTGCCTCGATCTGCGCCTCGTGGATCGCGTCGGAGATGGCCGGATGGGAGCTTTCGTAGAGGTCGCGATCGAGGTCGACCTGGATGAGTGGCATTCAGACTCCTTGGGGTTGGATCACTTGATTGCTCCAGCTGAGAGGCCGCGCTCGAACAGGCGCTGCAGGCACAGGTAGGCGCCGATCTCCGGAAGCGCGGTCAACACCGCGGAGGCCAGGATCTTGGTCTGGTCGTTGCTGAACTCGCCCACGAAGAACCGGGGGACGAGGGTGATGGTCTGCATGTCCTGCGACTGGAGGAACACGAGGGGCATGAGGTAGTCGTTCCAGGCCCCGATGAGGGTGAAGATCAGCACGGCCGCGGCGATGGGCCTGGTCAGGGGGATCACGAGGTGGATGAAGCCGCGGAAGGAACTCGCCCCGTCGACCCGGGCCGCCTCGAACATCTCGTCGGGCAGCCCATGGATGAAGTTGCGCGTCAGGAGCACGGCGAACGGTACCTGGAGCGCGGCGAGCGGCAGGATCACAGCCCAGTAGGTGTTGAAGAGGCCGACGGCCTGGGTCGTCGTGAAGAGCGGTGTGAGGAGGACGACCTCGGGCAGCGTGAGGCACGCCAACAGCATCCAGAAGTAGATCTCCCGGAAGCGGATCCGCAGCTTGGCGAAACCGTAGGCCGCGAGCATCGTCACCGCGTAGACGAGCACGATGACGCCGGCAGCGATGATCGCGCTGTTCACGAAGAACCGGAAGAAGCCGGGCACCTGGAGCACGTCGCGGTAGTTGCCCCAGCCGTCGCCCGCGAACGAGCCCTGCACCATGGCGATGAGCGGGAACAGGTACGGCAGCACGAGCAGCGTGGCGATCAGCTGGAGGAGCCCCTTGCTCCACCATTTGCGCACCTCGAACATCAGGGCCTCCCCGTCCTCTCGCGTGCTGCGACCTGCAGGATGATCGCCATCACGAGGGCGATGACCAGCAGGATGATCGACAGGGCGGCGCCGTAGCCGACGTGCGCCAGCTGGATGGTCATCTGGTAGATGTAGGTCCCGAGGAACTGGGTCGAGTTGCTCGGCCCGGCCACCGTCACGAGCCACGGCACGTCGAAGGTCTTCAGGGCCCCGATTGCGCTCAGGATTGCGAGCGAGAGGGTGGTCCCGCGCAGATTCGGCCAGATGATGCTCCACAGGACGCGGATGTTGCCCGCGCCGTCGATGCGGGCCGCCTCGAGAAGCGACTGGTCGATCTGGCTCATCGCTGCGTAGTAGAGCACGAAGGTGAGCCCGGTCCACTGCCAGATCGTGATGGCAATGATCACCGCGAGCGACGTCGAGGTCTGTCCGATCCACGGCTGGGCGAGGAAGCCCAGGCCTAGGTGGCTGAGCACCCAGTTGAACTGCCCGTTGGCGGCGTAGACCTGACGGAACACCGGAGCCATGATCGCGGGAGCCAGGACGACGGGGACGAAGATGATCACCTTGTAGACCACCGCGAGCCTGATGCGCGAATGCATGATGACTGCGAAGACGACGCCGAGCGCGGTCTGGAGGACGAACGTGGTCACGAAGAACGCCACCGTATGCTCGATGGACTTCCAGAAGACCGGGTCGCTGAAGATGTTGGAGTAGTTCCGGAACCCGACCGAGAGGGGATCTGGGCTCGCGCCGTCCCAGTTCAGGGTCGAGATGTAGACGGTGTAGCCGATGCAGTAGTAGATCAGGCCCACGCCGAGGACGAGGGCGGGCAGGATCCACGGCAGACCAGATGCTTGGAGGCGGCGGCCGCGCGGCCGGCTCGGGTAGCCGGCCGCGCGGGTCAACCTCTCCTGGGCGGAGACGGTCATTTGTTCTGTGCCTTAGCTGCGTCAGCCGCCTGCTGCAGCGTGGTCGCTGCCGCCTGGGGCGTCGCACTGCCGCTCGCCACCGATTGGGCTGCCGCGAGGAAGGCGTTCTCGACGTCCGCGTTCAGCAGGGCGAAGCGAGGTTCGTTGACCGACACCAGTTTCTTCAGGTAGTCGTTCACGGGGCCGCTCTGCTGGGCGGGGTCTACGAATTTGATCGTGTTGAAGTCCGGTGCGACACCGCTCAGCACTGGGGTGGTGTCGAGGCGGTCGGCAACGACCTGCTGTCCCTTGGTGCTGGTCGACATCCACTTCACGAACGTCTCGGCGGCAGACTTGTTCTGCGACTTGCTGGCGACGGCCAGACCGTAGTCGGCGTCACCGAACATCTCGCTCGTGTTGCCCTTGCCGGCCACGTCGGGGAACTGCATCGGCAGGATGGGGAACGGCTTCGCTCCGGCAACGCCCGCAGCCGAGATCGACTGGGTCATTGCGGCCTGGGTCGCGTACTGCGTGTACCAGCTGCCCATCATCACCATCGCGTACTTGCCCGTGAGGAAGGCGTTGTTGACGTCCGGGTACTGCTGGGCGCCGAGGGCGCCGCTCTGCATGATGCCGCTGCCGAAGAGGTCCTTCCAGACCGAGAGCGTCTGGACGATCTGGGGTGAATCCCACTTGGCGTCACCCTTCGAGGCCTTCGTCCAGTAGCCCGGCTCGATCGAGTTGGAGATGGCCTGCAGGGTGTCCTGGTCGAAGCCCTCCTGGGCCGCGCCTTGGGCGAAGCATCCAACGCCGTGGCTCTTGAAGGTCTGGCAGACCTGCTTCCAGTCACTCAGGGTCTTCGGCGGCTGCAGGCCGTACTGCTTGAACAGGTCGGTGTTGTACCAGAGCGAACCGGCGTAGGAAGAGCCGATGGGCATCGCGGTCAGCTTGCCGTTCGAGGTGAGCCCGTCGACTGCGATGCTCGCGAGCTTGGACTTCCAGTCACTCCCCAGAGCCCCCTGAGCGGAGGAGGTGAGGTCCTCGGCGTAGCTGCCGAACTGCTGAACGTACGCGCCCGGCTGCAGATCGTACACGTCGGGCCCGTTGTTGGAGGCCAGGGCCGGCCGCATCGCGGCCTGGTAGTCCGAGATGCCGATGAGCTTGAAGTTGACCTTGATGTTTGGGTAGTCCTTGTTGAACGCGGCGATGAAGTCGTTCGCCTCGGCGGTGTTCGTCGGTGTCCAACCCCACCAATTGATGGTTCCGCTCGTCGCCGAGCCGGCCGAGCCTTGGCTGCTGCCGCCCGAGCAGGCGACGAGCCCCAAGCCCGTCAGGCCGGCTACCGCCAGGGCAGCGAGCGACCGGAGCGTGGTCTTTGATCTGAATGGGAATCGCATGTCATTCCTCTTGCGTCGCGGATACAGCACTGTGTCCGGGTGAATGCCCGAGCCGGGGGGCCGGGCGTACTCGAGGCCGCTGGGCTCAGAGCCCTCTTCGTCCTGTTCACGAGCCCTTGGGATTCGTGATGTCACTCTGGACCGATGAGACGAAGGTAAATGAGTGCGAAAGTTTACGTCAAGGTTTACAACGAAATCCGAAAGTTTTCGTTAAAGGAGTGGCAGAAGAGCGGTCCGCAGCACTGCTGCAGGTCCTTCGAAGGCCAGAAGCGGGATGGAGGCGGGGAGTTCTCTACGTTCGCGGGGACGCGCTGCTCTCCCTCACGACGAGGGAGGTGGCCATGTCCACGCGGCTGAACGCGAGCTCGGGCTCGTCGCGAAGGCGCGTGACGAGATGCATTGCCTGCTCGGCCATTTCGGAAAGCGGCACCCGGACGGTCGTGAGGGGCGGCCCGACCCACTGGGCGATCGGAAGATCGTCGTAGCCGACCACCGAGACGTCGTCGGGGATGCGCAGCCCGAGCGAGCGGGCGGCCTCGTAGACGCCGAGAGCCTGCAGGTCGCTCGAGGCGAAGATTGCCGTAGGAGGCTCGGCTCCCGAGAGGAGGTCGCGACCCTCGGCAACGCCGTCGTCGCGGTGGAACGCGCCCGGCCGGATGTAGTCGCGCCGAAGCGGGATCCCCGCGGAATCCAGGGCTGCCCGGTAGCCCGAGAGCCGCGCCGTGGAGGCCATCATGGTTTCGGGGCCCGTGATGATGGCGATGCGCTTGTGGCCGAGGGCGATCAGGTGCTGGGTCGCGAGGAAGCCGCCGTTCCAGTCGGCGGAGCCGATCGAAGGGGCTTCCGTGGTGGGCGCGCCGTAGGGATCCATCATCACGATGGGGATGGCGCGGCTGCGCAGGCGCGCCAGGTCCTTCTCGGGCAGCAGTGCGGCGACCAGGATGACCCCGAGGGGCTGGCGGCGCAGGACGCCGTCGATCCATTCGGGTGCTGGCAGATGGGACTCCTCGGCGCCCGCCACGACCATCCCGATGCCGTGTTCGCGGGCGGCACGTTCGATGCCCGAGACCGCCGCGCCGGCGAAGGGGCTGTCGAGCTCGTAGCAGAGGACGTCGATGAGGGGGGCGGTGCTCTGGGCGCTCAGCCGTCGGTTGTAGTTCCGCTCCTCGAGCAGCGTCTCAATGCGGCTTCGGGTCTCGTCGGAGACGCCCGTCCGGCCGTTGAGGACCTTGGAGACGGTGGCAACCGAAACCTTCGCAAGGGCAGCTACCTCCGAGAGCGTTGCCCGCGCGGCCTGCGTCTCGCCCGTTGCGTCCTTCACCATGGGCTTCATCGTATCGGGGCGCGGGGAACGGGACCGCCCGGTCCGATGGGGTGGTTGACGCCTCGGGGAGGAGCTCATAGCCTCTCTCTCAGATAGTTTTCTCAAGATTTAGGAAATCTTGCTAAGAGAGGGTATCAATGATGACGACCGATCGAGAGCAGGATCTCGGATCTACGTCCTCGGGCCGGCGCTCCGCGCGGCTGCGGCGGTTCGTCCCGGCGGCAGCCCGGGGTGTCACCTGTGCCTGAGTTCGGCCGCTATCCCTCTCTCGCGGGCCGAACAGCCTTCGTGAGCGGCGGCGCGACAGGGCTGGGGGCCGAATTCGTCTCGCAGCTGGCCGCCCAAGGGGTATGGGTAGCCTTCATCGACCTCGACGAGGACGCCGGAGCGGAATTGAGCCGCAGCATTGCCGGCCGAGGAGACCCCGAGCCCTTCTTCCAGGCCGTGGACGTCCGGGATACCACCGCGTTGCAGCGTTCGATTGTCCGCGCATCCGATCGTCTGGGTGCCATCACAGTGCTCGTCAACAACGCGGCGAACGACGCCCGCCAAAGCATCGCCGACATCGACGCGGAGGCGTGGGACGACGGCATGGCCGTGAACGCCCGCCACCATTTCTTCGCCGCCCAGGCCGTTTGGCCGATCATGAAGGCGGCGGGCGGCGGCTCGATCATCAACCTCGGCTCGATCAGTGCCCACATCGACCTGGTCGACCTGCCCGTGTACATCACCGCGAAAGCAGGAATCGAGGGTTTGACGCGGACCCTCGCCCGCGAACTGGGCCCGGACGACATCCGCGTGAACTGCATCGTCCCGGGCTGGATCATGACGCCGCGGCAGCTCGAGAAGTGGGTCGGGGACGCCGAACGCGAGAAGATCCTCGCCGCCCAATGCCTGCCAGAGCTGCTGTACCCGGCTGACGTGGCACGCCTGATGCTCTGGCTCGCCGCAGACGATTCGCGCCTCGCGACCTCGCAGACCTGGGTTGTGGACGGGGGCTGGCAATGAGGGCGGAACAGCTGACCGCGCCCGTGACGTGGCACGGGGAAGGGCCCTATTGGGACCCAGAAGGGCAGCGGATGCTCGTGGTCGACATGCTCGCGGGTGCCGTCGTCGACCTCGCCTCGATCGAGCGCCCGGTGCGCTACGACGTCGGGAGCCGCGTGGCAGCGGTCGTCCGACGGCGGGCGGCAGGCGGCTTCGTCGTGGCAACCGAGCACGGCTTCTCGCTCTTCGACGACGCGTTCTCACTGGAATCCCGCCTGCCCGACGTGCTGGCCGATCCCGCCCTCCGGCTCAACGAGGGCGGGTGCGACCCCCAGGGGCGCTTCTACTGCGGATCCATGGCCTACGACGAGACCCCGGGCACCGCATCCGTGTACCGGCTCGATCCCGGAGGTGCGGTCTCAAGCGTCTTGGACGGTGTCACGATCTCCAACGGGCTGCAGTGGAGCCGGGATGGCCTGCTCGCCTACTACGTCGACACGCCGACCCGACGGATCGATGTCTTCGACTTCGACGGCTCGGACGGGTCCTTCCATGAGCGGCGGCCCTTCGCCCAGATGGGGGAAGACGTCGAGGGTGCGCCCGACGGCCTGACGATCGACGAGGAGGGCGGCCTCTGGGTCGCCCTGTGGGGAGGCGGCGCGGTGCGGCGGTACGACTCCGCGGGCCAGCTCACCGAGGTCGTTGACGTTCCGGGGGTGACGAGGACCAGTGCTGCCGGGTTCGGCGGCCCGGGGCTCGACACGCTCTACGTCACGTCCTCGCGGCAAGGCCTTCCCGACGCGGCGGAGCCGGGGGCAGGTGCCGTCTTTGCGGTGCAGCCCGGCGTCCGTGGCGCTGTCCTCCACGCCTTTGCGGGCTGACGGGAAGCACGACGCCGCTGCCTCCCTCCAGCGGAACTTCCATGTCGCCGTCGTTCGGGCCTGCAGGGGTTGACGCCGTTGTACAGCATCCCTAGTCTAATCGGAACGAAACTACTCGTAACTTTTTAGAAACTTTTCGTATGAGGAGATCAGAGACATGGTCGAGGAGCGTCCGCCCGGTTTCGTCCGCACTGAAGGTCCGCGATTCATTGACGGCTGGGGGCGCCCCATCCGCTTCACCGGCGTGTGCGTCGGCGGATGGCTCAACATGGAGAACTTCATCACCGGCTACGCCGCCAACGAGACGCTCATGCGGGAAAAAGTTGCTGGCGTGATCGGTCCCGCCCGCGCCGAGCGCTTCTTCGGGCGGCTTCTCGAGGCGTTCTACGGCGAAGCGGATGCGGAGTTCCTCGGGTCGCTCGGCATGACGATCATCCGCATACCGGTCAACTACCATCACTTCGAGTCGGACGGGGACCCGTTCACGATCCTGCCGAACGCTTTCGACCATCTGGACCGTGCCATCGAAGCGTCAGGCCGGCACGGCATCTATTCGATCATCGACCTCCACGCGCTCCCGGGGAGCCAGAACCACCACTGGCACTCCGACAATCCGACCCACGAGCCGCACCTGTGGCGTCACCCGCACTTCCAGGACCGGGTGGAGAACATCTGGAAGGCGATCGCCGAGCACTACAGGGACAACACCTGGGTCGCGGGCTACAACCTCATGAACGAGCCGGCGGACGAGTCCCGGGCAGTAGTGGGTCCCTTGTACCGGCGCCTTTTTGAGACGGTCCGCGGGATCGATCCCGACCACACCATCTTCCTCGACGGGAACACCTACTCGACCGAGTTCGACATGTTCGACGAAGATCCGTGGCCGAACACGGTCTACAGCCTGCACGACTACGTGGCCTCGGGACTCGGCCGCGGGGGCGATTACCCCGGCTACACCGATGGGACGTACATCGACAAGGACTACGCGCGGAAGAAGTTCCTGCAGCGCTCCGAGTATGCCCGCCGGACTGGGACGCCCATCATGGTCGGCGAATTCGCGCCCATCTATACCGGCGACGAGCGCGTGGACGCGATGCGCCGGCAGATCCTCGCGGACCAGCTCGAGCTGTACCGCGAGTTCGAGGCCAGCTGGACGAGCTGGATGTACAAGGACCTCGGGCGTCAAGGACTCGTGAATGTGTCGGAGCATTCACCGTACCGACGGCGCTTCGACGCGTTCGTCGCGAAGAAGAACCGGCTCGCCGCCGATCAATGGGGCAGCGACAGGCTCGGCGGGGAGGGCGTGCGGGAGGTCAGCCAGGCAGTGCAGGACCTCATGGCCCGCGAGTTCCCGGATTGGGCGCCGTACCCGTGGGGTCGTTTCGACACCGTCGCAACCGTGCTGAACAACCTCCTGTTCGCCCAACCGCTCGCCGAGGACTACGCAGAGCTGTTCCGCGGGCTCGACGACGACGAACTCGACGCGCTCGCCGACTCGTTCTCCTTCGAGCAGTGCGTGGTGCGCGAGAGCCTGCGTGACCAGCTCGTGTTCGGCCAGGACCCCAAGCCGGTCCCAGCAACGCCTGCCGGACAGGGGTAGGGCGTGCGCGCCATCGTGCTGCGCTCGCCGGGGGAACCACCGCAGCTTGAAGACGTCCAGCTTTCGGCGCCGCGTGCGGGCGAGCTGCTCGTCCGCATCGAGGCCGCTGGCGTCTGCCACAGCGACTACCACTACATGACCGGGGACCTGACCGCCCCGCTGCCGCTCGTGCTCGGGCACGAGGGCGCAGGAATCGTGGAGGAGGTCGGTCCCGCTGCGTCGGGCCGGATCCGGGTCGGCGATCGGGTGGCGCTTCTGTGGCGGCCCCGCTGCGGCCAGTGCGCCGCGTGCATCTCGGGCAACCCTGTGCTGTGCGAGCTGGGCGCGGTCCAGGCCGCGGCGGGCGGGCTGCCGGATGGCACCTCGCGGCTTTCGACGGGCGACGGCGGCGAGCTGCACCATCTGATGGGCGTCTCATGCTTCGCGGAGCGGGTCGTCGTCAACGAGAACGCCGCCGTGGTGGTGCCCGACGGCGTCCCGCCCGAGATCGCAGCGATCTCGGCGTGCGCGGTCATCACCGGGGTCGGCGCGGTGTTCCACGAGGTGGGAGAAGCGGCCGGGCGGCCCCTGCTCGTCATGGGTGCTGGGGGCGTCGGTCTCTCGAGCGTGATGGGTGCCGCGCTTGCCGGGGCACATCCGCTGATCGTCGTCGACGTCGACGACGCCAAGCTCGAACTCGCCGAGCAGCTCGGCGCGACCCACACCATCAATGCCCGGGAGGCCGACGTCGTCGACCGCGTCATAGCGATAACGTGCGGCGCAGGGGTGCCCTGGGCCATCGAGGCGGTGGGCCGTGCCCAGACACTCGGGCAGGCGCTCAATTCGGTGGCCCCGGGCGGAACCCTCGTCGCCGTCGGCCTGGGCGCCTCCGGCGCCGAATTCCCGGTTCCCCTGAACCAGCTCGTGCAGCGGCAGAAGCGCGTGGTCGGTTCGCTCTACGGATCGAGCAATCCGCCGCTCGACCTGCCCCGAATCTTCGGGCTCTACCTCGCCGGGAAGCTGCCCATCGACAAGCTCCTGGGCGACAGGCTGCCCCTCGAGGAGTTCGGGGAGGCCTACGGGCGGCTCACCGCCGGCGCCGTCGGGCGCGGCATCCTCGTGCCCTAGGGCGCAGATCGAAAGTGAAGGAGACACCAGTGGTCCGCTCACAGGGCTGGTACGGCGGCGAGGGCCGCGACCCGTTCATCCACCGGGCATGGATGCGGCGGGGAGTTCCCGACCACGCGTTCGACGGACGTCCTCAGATCGCGATTGCGAACACCGCGAGCGACCTGACGCCGTGCAACATGCACCTGAACGAGGTGGCCGACTACGTCAAGCAGGGCGTGTGGGAGGCGGGAGGGGTTCCCGTGAACCTGCCCGTCGTCTCGCTCGGAGAAACCCTCGTGAAGCCCACCGCCATGCTCTGGCGCAACATGGCCGCGATGGCGACTGAGGAAATGCTCCGCGCAAACCCGATCGACGCCGTCGTGCTGCTCGGTGGCTGCGACAAGACAATCCCCGCACTGCTCATGGGCGCCGCCTCGGTCGATCTGCCCGCCGTCGTCCTGCCCGGCGGCCCGATGCTCAACGGCTACTTCCGCGGCGAGCGGATGGGCTGCGGCACCGGGGTGTGGCAGCTGTCGGAGGAAGTGCGCGCTGGCACCTTGCCCGCGGAGGAGTTCGAGGCCAGCGACAAGAAGATGATCCGAAGCAAGGGCCACTGCAACACGATGGGGACAGCCTCCACCATGGGGCTCCTGGCCGAAGCGCTCGGGATGACCATTCCCGGCGTGGCCGGCACACCGGCGGCAGACAGCCGACTCCTCGAGGCTGCTCACGCCTCCGGTCGGCTGGCGGTGGAGCTGGCCCTCGAGGACCGGCGGATCTCCCAGGTGATCACGAAGGAGTCCTTCCACAACGCGATCGTCGCCCTCGCCGGCATCGGCGGCTCCACCAATGCCGTAGTCCACCTGCTTGCGATCGCCGGTCGCCTCGGCATCGACCTCACCCTCGAGGACTTCGATCGCATCGGCGGCGAGGTGCCCCTGCTCGTCAACCTCCAGCCAGCCGGCCGCTACCTGATGGAGGACCTGTTCCGAGCCGGGGGATTCCTCGCGGTGCTCGATCAGCTCGTCGACCTGCTGGACCCTGCCGCACAGACCGTCACCGGCCGCCCCCTCGCTGACTACCTCGGCGGCCACGAGGTGTGGGACAGAGATGTGATCTCGCTCCGCGCGGACCCACTCCAGGACGACGCCGGAATTGCCGTCCTGCGCGGCAACCTCGCTCCCAACGGAGCCATCATCAAGCCCGCCGCCGCCACCCCCGAACTGCTCGTCCACACCGGTCCCGCGGTCGTCTTCGACTCCATCGAGGACGCGCACGCACGCCTCAACGATCCCGAGCTCGAGGTCGGCCCCGACTCCGTGCTCGTATTGCGCGGGTGCGGGCCCAAGGGCTATCCGGGCATGCCCGAAGTCGCGAACATGCCCCTGCCCGAGAAGCTCTTGAAGCGGGGGATCCGCGATGTGGTCCGCATCTGCGATGGGCGCATGTCGGGGACTGCGTACGGAACCGTCGTACTGCACGTTGCCCCCGAGGCTGCGGCGGGCGGTCCGCTGGGCCTCGTGCGGGATGGGGACCTCATTTCCCTCGACGTGCCGAACCGACGCCTCGAACTTCTGGTCAGCGAAGCGGAGCTCGCGAGCCGCCAGACCGCCGAGGGTGCCGTCGGAGCCTTCGCGCGAGCCGACCGCGGCTGGCAGAAGCTCTACATCGACCACGTCCAAGGCGCGGAGACGGGCGCGGACCTCGATTTCCTTGTCGGATCGAGCGGGTCTGCGGTCGGGCGCGAGTCTCACTGACGGGGGGCCGGGGCGAGCCCGACTTCAGACAGCCTGACCACAGTCGTCAGGGCCGGGTGCGAACCTAGGCCTGGCGTCGAGGAGTGAGGCGTCCCTACCTCGGCCTGCAGCGAGCCGCTGGTTGCATCGGAATATGAGATGTGCCACGATACTGGAACATCTTGATACCGGTATCAATCGCGATCACCGGGCAGATGTTGAAGGGAGACAAAATGCTGGACTTCAATGAACAGGAATTCCTCGAGCAGCTCCGGAGCGCGGTTGCGCTCCGCCCCCAGATCGAGAAGCTGGTCGAACGCATCCAAGGCGGCCCTTGGAAGAACGTGTACTTCATCGGGGCCGGCGGCACGTACGCTGCGGCTCTTCCTTACGAGCGGTTCTTCCAGACCCGCTCGTCCTTCCCGGTGCGTAGCGTGATCGGGAAGGAGTTCATCCTTGCTCCTGATCCCCAGTTCGGCCCTGAATCGGTGGCCATCTTTGCCTCTGTCTCGGGCACGACCGAGGACATTCTCGAATGCATCGAGTTCGCGCGGGGGAAGGGCGCACTGACCGTGGGCTTCACGGGCTATCCCGAGAGCCCCGTCGCCGGCGCCGTGGACGAAGTGCTCCTCTCGGCACCGAAGGCATGGCCCTTTGACATCCAGTTCCTGCTGTTCTCGGCGTACCTGCTCGCCGGTCGCGGGGAGTTCGAGGGCTACGACCGTCTGGTCCGGGATCTCGAGGGAGTGCCCGAGGCGCTTGTTGCCGTCGTCAAGCAAGCCGACGCGGTCGGAGAGGACTTCGCGCGCAGGCATGCCGAGACGGACCATCACTTCCTCGTCGGCTCGGGGAACCTCTGGGGCTTCACCTACCTCTATTCAATGTGCGTCCTCGAGGAGATGCAGTGGCTCCACACCACTCGCGTGCACGGGGCCGAGTTCTTCCACGGATCGCTGGAACTGGTCGAGGAGGACACGAGCATGCTCCTCTTCCTGGGGGAGGACGAGACGCGCCCCCTCATGGAACGGGTCCGCTCCTTCGCCGAGCAGTACAGCCGGGACGTGACGGTGATCGACACGAAGGATTACACGCTGCCCGGAGTGAGCCCGGAGTTCAGGGCCGTGCTCGCCCCCATGGTGGCCGATGCCGTCGTCGACCGTTTCAGCAGGCACCTCGCCAAGGTGCGAGACCACTCGCTCGAGCTGCGCCGGTACTACCGCGTAGTTGCGTACTGAGCGGCGCGCATGGGCAGCGTGCGCGTCCTCGGCTTCGGGGACAATATCGTCGACCGGGTGATAGACCGGGGGATCGAATATCCCGGCGGGAATGCCGTCAACGTCGCCGTGTTCGCCCGCCAGCTGGGAGCGGAGGCGGCGTATCTCGGGGTCTTCGGCGACGATGAGCACGGGCAGTTCGTCCGGGATGCGATCGAGGACTGCGGCGTCGATACCTCACGGTCGTCTGTGCGGCCCGGGCCGAACGGGATCACCGAGATCGAGACTGTGGACGGGGAGCGTCGATTCCTGGGCTGGAACCAGGGCGGGGTGACCACCAGCAACCCCATCAGGCTCAGCGACGCCGACGTCGGCTACGCGGGCAGCTTCTCGCTGATCCACTCGAGCGCCTACTCCGCGACCGTCTCGGAGCTGCCCAAGCTTGCCTCTACGGACTCCCTGCGTTCGTACGACTTCTCCTCTGAGCCGGAGTACCGCACACACGAATACCTTGGCCAGGTGGGCCCGTGGATCGACATTGCCCTGGTTTCGTGCGGGGACCTCACGCGCGGCGAGGTCTGGGCTGAACTGCGGAGGGTCGGCGCCTATGGGCCGTCGATAGTTGTGGGAACCCAAGGAGGCGAAGGGGCCATCCTCTTCGACGGCAATGCGTTCTACTATTCGGGCGCTGCCCCGGTGACTGGTGCATTCGTGGACACGGTCGGATGCGGCGACGCCTACCTGAGCGCACTCATGGTTGAATTGCTCAAATCAGGCTGGCGCCGGAACACGAAGCTCAGCCCGCTCGCTCTCCACCGATCGATGCGCACGGCAGCGGTATTCGCCGCGCGACAGTGCACAGTCGAGGGGGCGTTCGGCCATGGGCGTCCGATCGGTGCCCAGGCCCACACGGGCGGGCGGATCGGGGGATCCCCTGCGGCCGAAGTCGGGTGAGGCGGAGCCTATGGTGTGATCAGGAAGGGATCGGATGTCCATCGAGCACGACCGGACGCCGCCGACCATATCCGAAGTGGCGGAGGCAGCCGGCGTCGGGCGGGCGACGGTCGCACGCACCCTAGGCGGTTATGGGTCCGTGAGCCCGAGGACCCGCGACCGGATCCTCGCTGTCGCAAGGGAGCTCGGCTACCGCCCGAACTCCCTTGCGCGCAGCATGACCACGGGTGAGACGCGCACCCTCGGCGTTGTACTCGCGGACGTCGGGAACCCGTTCTTCGTCGGGGTCCTGCGAGGCCTCGGCGAGGCGGCCCGCAGCGCCGGCTACGACGTGCTCGTACTGAGCACCGATGAAGACAGGAACAGGGAAGCAGCGGCGATCGATGTCCTTGTCGGCAAGCAGGTCGACGGCATCGTGCTCTCGCCCGCTGCGGGCAGGAGCGATGTGGTCCCGCACCTGGACATTGTGGCCAAGCGGGCGATCCCGTTGGTCCTGCTCGATCGGCTAGTCGACACCGTCGAGGCCGACGCCGTCGTGATCAACAACCGTGAGGCCTCCCGTCAGGCTGTGGCCGCCCTCATAGCGCGTGGCCATCGCCGCGTCGGCTTTGTCTGGGGCCCAGTGACCAATGAGCCGGCGGCCGATGCGACCGATTTGCGCCGAATCATCGACCACGCGCTCTGGAGTGATGGCGAACGACTCCTGGGCTACCTGGATGCGCTCGAAGAGGCGGGCATTCCCTTCGACACCTCGCTTGTGACGCACGTGCTCAAGCACGAGCCCCAGGCCACCCGCGCTGTGCTGGGCATGCTCGCGCTCTCGGATCCGCCCACCGCCATCTTCGCCACCGAGACGGACGCCCTCACCGGAACCCTGAGGGCCATCCGGCAGCGCGGCCTGCGCTGCCCCGACGACATCTCACTGATCGGGTTTGACGACAGCTCGTGGGCTAGCGTCATGGAACCGCCCATCTCGGTGGTCGCCCAACCCGTGCACCAGCTCGGCACGCTAGCTGCCGAATGCCTGCTGGCACGCATCGCGGGCAGTGACTCACCTGCGTCGACCCACGTCCTCGAGGCAAACCTGATCGAACGCCAGAGCGTCGCGGAGCCGTCCACCCTGACGCGCTGACATCCCGGCTGGAAATATTCAAATTTCCGCTTGGCCACTATTGATACCGGTACCAACTTTCCGTATATTCATCGAAACCGGCCGTCCGGCGGCCGCTGGTCCAACGACGGATCAGGGCGGATGGCCCCCATGATCCGCCAACGACGGGAGACAAGCATGAACAAGATCCGAACGGCCACGGCGGCAGGTGCGGGTGCCATGATGCTCGCCCTCAGCGCATGTTCCTCGGGAGGCACCACCCAGGCAGCTGATCTCAGTGCGAAGCCCGACTACTCGGGAAACCTGAGCATCCTCACCGCTGGGGCGGGGGATCCGATGAGCTCGTACTTCGAGAACCTCGTCAAGGACTACGAGGCCCAACACGCGGGGGTGAAGATCACCCTGACGCAGGAGACGGACGACAACGCGATCAAGGACAAGGAGAAGGTCCTGATCGGTTCCCAGTCGCTGCCCGACATCTATTTCAGCTACGCAGGCAACTGGGGACAGAACTTCGCCGACAACGGCCTCGCGGCCGATCTCAGCTCCGTGATCGCCCCGGGCACACCTTGGGGGAGCACGTTCGGCGTAGGCTCGCTGGACGCCTTCAAGTACGACGGCAAGTACTATGGCGTTCCGCTGTACAACGACGCGAAGTTCATGGGCTACAACAAGAAGATCTTCTCCCAGCTCGGACTGGGCGTACCGAAGAGCTTTGGGGAGCTCATCTCCGACTGCTCGGTCATCAAGAAGGCCGGCTACACCCCAATTGCATTCGGGAACAAGGATGGCTGGCCGGGCCTGCACTACCTCGGCCAGCTCTTGGCCTATGACGTTCCCGCCTCCGTCCGTCAGAGCGACTTGCAGCCGAAGACAGCCTCGTACAGCGACCCGGGCTATGTGGAGGGCATGAAGCAATTCCAGCAGCTGGTCAACTCATGCACCGGGGACGGCTCGAACTCAAACGGTGTGGCCTACACGACGGCGCAACAGCAGCAGGCGAACGGCCAGGCCGCGATGTACTACCAGGAGCTCATCGAGTTCGACTCGGTCAACACGAAGGGCAGCGAGCTCAGCAAGGACGGGTTCGGGATCTTCCAGCTGCCGGCGCCGGACGGGGCCAAGGGCGACGCCGCCACGCTGGAGGCAGCGCCCGAGGGCTACATGATCAACAACCGCAGCAAGAACGCCGCGCTGGCTCTGGACTTCCTCAAGTTCGTCACGAACCAGAAGAATGCCTCGACCCTCTCGGCTCCCCCGTACGGGCAGCCCAGCGCGGTGAAGGGCGCCGTCACCCCGCAGAACGCCACCCCCGCGGTAGTCGACGGGACGGGAATGGTCAACGACGCCAAGAGCACGGTCGTATGGCTGGACATGGCGAACGTCCCCGGCGTCGCCGATGCCTGGGTTTCCGCCTCGGAGGGCCTCGTCTCGGGCAGCCTGACTCCTGAAGCCGCTCTGAAGTCGGTGCTTCAAGCGTCGCAGAAGGCCAAGCCATGAGTACCCAGGCTCCGGAGGCCGCCCAAGCCCGCGTACTCGCCGGCCGGAAGGTCGAGCAGGCCGGGGTCCTCAGGGGCAGCGGGAGCCGGCGCGCGCGGAGGCGGGGAGCACAGGTCGCCGGGCTGGTCTGGCTGGCCCCAGCGCTATTCGTCCTGGCTGTCTTCGTCTACTGGCCCCTCATCGAGAACGTCGCCTTCAGCTTCCTCAAATGGAACATCTACAACGGGGAGCAGACCTTCGTCGGGCTGGACAACTACGCCAACCTCGCCAGCGACCCCGTCTTCTGGCGCGCTCTGGGCAACAACGTGTGGTACGCGGGCCTCTCGATTGTCTTCCAGGTCTTCGGCTCGCTGGTCCTCGCGGCAATTGTCGAGAGCCTGCGAAACGAACGCTGGCGCAAGGTGTTCCGCGGCATCTACTTCATCCCGTCGGCGATCTCGCTCACCGTAGCGGGCCTCCTCTTCTACTTCATCTACCAGCCCCAGACCGGCCTGCTGAACGTGTTCCTCCAGAATCTGGGCCTCGGACAGTTCTCCCAGGCCTGGCTGGGCCGTGAGAACACCGCCATCTTCGCGGTCATTGCCATGAGCCAGTGGCAGGGCTTCGGCTACAGCGTCCTGCTGTTCTCCGTGGCGCTGCAGCGCATCCCGCAGGAGCTATACGAGGCGGCGCAGTTGGACGGAGTCGGGCCAGTTCGCCGGTTCTTCTCCCTCTCCGCACCGTTGGTGCGGGAGATGACCGGACTGATGGTGATCGTCACGATCTCCGGCGCGTTCCAGGTCTTCAACGAAGTCATGGTGATGACCAGCGGTGGCCCGAACAACGCCAGCCAAGTACTGGGAACGTGGCTCTACCACGCAGGGTTCGTCACCAACGACTTCGGCTCCGCCGCCGCCATCGGCGTTGCGATCTTCGTCATCACCCTGGTGCTTGCGATGGCGCAGCTGGCCTATTCGAGGAAGAGGCGAGTGGAATGGTGACGCTCCTCAGGCTAGGGCGCGGAGTGCGCGGCGCCGCGGTCTGGGCGCTCCTGCTCGCGCTCCTCCTGGTGGTGCTCTATCCGCTGGTCTGGATGGTCGGCAATGCGCTGAAGACGAACGCCCAAGTCTTCAACGATCCCTTCGGGCTCCCGACCTCGCTCCTGTGGCCGAACTTCGCGACTGCCTGGAACCAAGGGGTTGGCGAGTTCGTCCTCACGAGCGTCTCGCTCACGGCCCTGGCAACGCTGGCGACGGAACTCATCAGTGTGTGGGCCGCCTACGGGCTCACTCGCGTGAACATCCCGCTGAATCGCCAGCTCACCGTGGCGGTCCTCGCCGGCCTGATGCTCGCCCCGACTGTCGCTCTGGTCCCACTGGTGAAGATGTTCCAGGGATTGGGGCTCTACAACACGTTCCTCGGACTGCTGTGCCTCTACACGGCGTTCCGCATCCCCTTCACTGCCTTTCTCATGCGCGCGTACATGCTGGATCTCCCCCGCGAGGTCGATGAAGCGGCTGCGCTGGACGGGGCTTCAACTGCGGCCACCTTCTGGCGGATCATCCTGCCCATGAGCACCCCGATCATCGCGGCAACTGTCGTGCTGAACGTCCTGCAGGACTGGAACGAATACCTCTTCGCGATGGTCTTCACGAGCGGGACCGGAGTGGAGACCCTACCGGTGGGTCTCGCCGACATGATGTCCAAGAATGGGACGCAGTACCCGGTCGTGTTCGCGGGGATGGTCATGGCTGCGCTGCCCATGGTGATTCTGTTCTTCGTGTGCCAGCGATATTTCGTCCGGGGTCTGGCCGGAGGCGTCGGAAAGTAGGAATCGCACCGATCCGCAGGCCGCGCGTTCCACGCAACTCAGGGCCTCGAGGGCTATTTCCGATGTGATCTCTGGTCTGCCCGTCCTTGGCTCGCCCCTGGGAGGCCCGAATTCGAGGTCAAGTCTCAGATATGTTCACCTAAAGTCTCAGTTCTTGTCTTGAGATTGACAACTTCGGTCACGAAAGATGGACCGTGCAGTGTCAGAACGGGGGACAGCACACCACAACTGAGGAGGACATCACCATGTCGAAATTCAGTGGACTTGGGACGCGCAAGATCGCCGTCGGCGCACTGGCAGCGGGCGTGATTGCTTTGGGCGGTGTCGGCACCGCGGCTGCCTACGCGGCTGGGACGGTGCCGGGGGTCGATCCTTCGGCTACCGCAACGGCCACCTCCACGGCGACGGACACGGCGTCGCCGACGGCAACGAGCACCGCGACAGACTCGCCAACGTCGACTCCAACCGCTACTGCATCGCCGAGTGCACCCACGACGGCGGCACCGTCACCGACGGCAACCGACACACCATCCACGACGGCAACTCCCACGTCGCCCACGACGACCTCCAAGCCGACCGAGACCGAGACCGCTGAGCCGACCGAGACAGCCGACCCCGAACCCACGGAGACGGCTGAACCCACCGAGGCGCCCAAGCCGAGTGTGGCTCCGACTCGGATCGCGCGTGACGACAATGACGAGCAGGGGGAGGACCAGAACGAGCAGGGCGAGCAGCACAAGTCGGCTGCTGTTCCCGCCCGCCAGACAAGTCAGCACCATTCGGAGGGGAACTCAGAGGGCCACAAGGCATGATAGGCCTCTTCCAATAACCACCGTGGGGTGCGCCCTATGAGTACGACAGAGGCCCCGAGTTCCGTAGAACTCGGGGCCTCTGGCCTTTGCGGTGGTGGAGGGATTTGAACCCCCGTTGGCTTTGACACCAAACATCATTTCGAGTGATGCACCTTCGGCCGCTCGGACACACCACCAGCAGGCATCTACTCTACCGGGATGCCAGCCGCTCTCCAAACCGGACCATGCACAGCCCCTGATGGCCGCGCCGTCGTCACGGGTTGTGGGTGGGTAGGGCCTCCCTCCTCGGGGTAATACGGCCCCCGGAGGGACAGCTCACTGCGTTTGCTGGAGGAGGAGCCATGCAACCAGATCAAGAGCCAGCGGCGGACGACACACCCGTGGACGTAGTCGTCTTCGCCCCCACACCGACACTGACGGTGACCATCGAAGAGGTCGAGGGCTCACCCGACATCCATCTGCACGCCGGCGGGCAGGGGGTCTGGCAGGCTCGCATGGCCAACCTCTTGGGCAGCAGTGTCGAGTATTGCGCGCTGCTCTCGGGCGAGACCGGGCAGGTCATCGGCCATCTGCTCGAGGACGAAGGGATTCGTGTCAGGTCGGTCGCCGGGCACGCGGCCAGCAGTGCGTACGTCCACGACAGGCGCGGCGGCGGTCGTGAGGAAATTGCCGCAGCTCCGGGGGACCGCCTTTCCCGCCATGAACTCGACGAACTCCACGGCCTCGTGCTCCGCGAAGGGCTTATCGCCAAGACGGCCGTCCTGAGCGGGGCGCCGCGCGACGACGCCGTGCCTGTCGACATGTACCGCCGCCTCGCATCGGACCTCCGCTCGGGCGGTTGTCGCGTTATCGCCGATCTCTCGGGGGAGCGGCTCGAGGCCGCGATCTCCGGCGGCCTCGCGCTCGTGAAGGTGGCCGACGGCGAGCTCATCGCGAGTGGCCGCGCGGAGAGTGACGACCCCGACGAACTCGTCCAGGGCATGCGCTCCATGGTGGCGGACGGTGCGGAAGTCGTCGTCCTCACGAGAGGATCGCGCCCTGCCCTGCTGCTGGAGGGGGACAGCATTTCGGAGGTGAGGGTCCCTGAGCTCCAAGTCGTCGATGAGCACGGGGCCGGTGACTCTATGACCGGAGCGATCGCATCCGCCCTCGCTGCCGGAGACACCATCCAGTCGGCCGTTGTCCTCGGCGCATCCGCTGGCGCGAACAACGTCACTCGGCACGGTTTGGGCAGCGGCCACGCCGACAGCATCCGCCGGCTGGCTGCGCTCATCGACGTTGTGCCCTTCGAGGAGGGGACGCAGACGGGTCCGGTTCAGCAGGCAAGCCCGGAGGATCTGGCACGGAAGGCGAAGACCCAATGACTCAGGTGAACACGGCGGCCCGCACAGTGCTCGTCACGAACGACGACGGCATCCAGTCCCCGGGCCTGCACGCCCTCGCGGCCCGCGCCCGTGACCACGGCTTCGAGGTCATCGTCGCGGCACCGGCCCGCGAGTCGAGCGGCAGCAGCGCTTCCATCACGGCCGTCGAGGATGAGGGGCGGATCCGCATCGAGCGGCGGGAGCTCCCGGGACTCGACGGGGTCGAGGCCTTCGCAGTCCACGGCACGCCGGGCTTCATATCGATGATCGCGTCCCACGGTGCGTTCGGTCCCGTCCCGGGCATCGTCCTTTCGGGCGTCAACCGGGGAGCCAACGTGGGAACGGTGATCCTGCACTCGGGAACGGTGGGCGCTGCCCTCACCGCCGGTTCCAACGGGGCGCGGGCGCTCGCCGTTTCGCTGGACACAGGCATCAACCCCGAACGCCTCGAATGGGGGGTGGCTGCGGATGCCGCCATAGGGCTCATGGATTTCCTCCTCGAGCACCCAGCCGGCACGGTGCTCAACCTCAACGTTCCGAATCGCCCGGGAACTCCCTCCTACCGGGAGGCGTCTCTGGCATCCTTCGGCATCGTCCAGACCGTCTTGGCTGAGCGCGGCCAGCAGCACGTGAGGCTCTCGATCTCCGACACCGAGGAGGTTGCGGAGGAAGGAACGGACTTCGCACTTCTCACCGAGGGCTTCGCCCCTGTCACAGCACTCCAAGCCATCAACACGGAGGCGCTCAAGGGCACGTTGCCGGACCGCGCGGAGGAGAGTGATCGCCGCCGATCGGCCGGCGAGGACGAACGGGAGCCTGCCGGCCAAGGCTAGCGCTGGGGTGCGTTCGTATACGCGGTCTGCGTCCAGAGGTGCACGAGAGCGTAGGCCCGATAGGGGCTCCAGGCCTCGGCGCGCTCGGTCGCTTCCTTCGCCGTGATTCCACCGAGGGCTCGCCGCAACACGAGATCGCCGGGGGCGAAGGCGTCCCGGTCACCGAACCGGACGGAGAGGTAATCGACCGTCCAGGGGCCGATTCCGGGCACCGCGAGGAGCTGCTCGCGGGTGGGCGCACCGTGGGATCCCTCTTCCGCCTCGAGCCACGCGTGAGCGAGTGCAAGCACCGTCCGTGCGCGAGCGGACGTGAGCCCGACCGCCGCGCGGAGCTCCTCGGCCTCGGCCTCGGCGAGAGCTCTGGGTCGAGGGAAGCATCGGAATCCGCCAGCAAACGGCTCGCCGTAAGCCTCGACGAGGCGGCCAGCGAAGGTCCGGCCTGCGGCGAGGGAAACCTGTTGGCCGAGAACGGTCGTCACGGCACTCTGGAAGCGGTCCGGAGTGCCGATGACTCGGAGCCTCGGTCGCGCGGCGACGAGTGGGGCGAGGACGGGGTCATGGCTCAGGGCGTCGCGGATCGGAGCGAGGTCCGCGTCGAGATCGAACCACACGCGGACGATCTCGGAGAGGGACGACAGCTCGTCCGGATCGATGCCGGCCTGACCGTCGACCTCGAGGTCGATGCCGCGCTCGTCGAAGCGAAGGAGGACCGGGCGCGGGCCTCGGGGTCCGTGGACGAGGCGAGAATGGGTGGCCGACGTAGGATCTGTGCGCTCTGCTCCGGGCACGTTGTGGGCCGCGAGGCTGCCGAGCATGGCATCGGGCTCCAGACCGCCGACCGCGTCGAGACGCGCACGGAGGCTCGTACCCTCGAATGACCCCGCGCTCGGCATCACGCCCAGACGCCCGAGGTGCCTCGGCGATGGCTGTCGACAAGGTGGGTGTCTATCATCCCGACGGCCTCCATGAGGGCAAACATCGTGGTGGGGCCGACGAACGAGAAGCCCTTCTTGCGCAGAGCCTTCGAGAGCGCGACCGACTCAGGGGAGCTGGAGGGGATGTCTCCGAGAGAACGAGGAGTGGGGGTTGACTCGGGCCGGAACGACCAGACGAAATCGACGAGGCCGCCTTCCTCCCGGAGCGCCAAGGTGGCCTGGGCATTCCGGATCGTTGCCCGGATCTTGGCGCGATTCCGGATGATTCCCTCGTTGAGCATGAGCCGCTCCACATCGTCTTCGGTGAAGGCGGCAACGACCTCGGGATCGAATTGGGCGAAAGCTTCTCGGAAGGCGGGGCGCTTCCGGAGGATCGTTGCCCACGAGAGTCCGGCTTGGAATCCCTCGAGGCTGATCCGCTCGAAAAGCCCGTGCTCGTCGCGGACCGGCATGCCCCATTCGGTGTCGTAGTAGTCCCGCAGCAGGGCATCCGTGCTGGCCCACACTGGGCGGGCCAGTCCGTCCTCGCCGATGACGACCCCGCTCAGGGGACTGGCCACCTCGTTCACGGGACTGGCTATCTCGTTTACAGGACTGGCTATCTCGTTCACGGGACTGGCTTCCGCCGACTCGACTCCTGCTTCGCTCATGGTGCTTCAGGTTCCCTTCGTTCGGTGT
Source organism: Sinomonas susongensis (assembly GCF_005877005.1). Lineage (GTDB taxonomy): Bacteria > Actinomycetota > Actinomycetes > Actinomycetales > Micrococcaceae > Sinomonas > Sinomonas susongensis. The sequence continues at coordinate 90,458 of NZ_SSNH01000006.1, forward strand.
CGCGCAGCCCGGTGACGCGCAGAGTGATGTTGATCCGTCCCGCATCGACCCCGCAGCCTGGGGGAGCGGTTCCGGGGAAGACTTTGGTGATGCCGTGGAACGCAAGTCGCGAGGGGCCGCCGAAGACGAACAGGTCGCCCGACTCGAGGACGATGTCCTCGTAGGGGCGCCCGCGTCGCTCGGGGTTGCCGAAACGGAACTGGCACGAGTCCCCGACCGAAAGGGAGACAACCGGCTCGGGCGAAACCTCGTCCCGGTCCTGATGCATGCCCATGCGTGCTTCTGCATCGTAGTAGTTCACGATCGCGGTATCGGGGGAGTAGCCCTCCGTTTCATCCGGCCCCGTGCCGTACGCCTCCGTTACAGCCAAGCGGCCGACCCGAACCATCCAGTCAGGTAACGGAAGCACACGGCGACCGTTCACGTCCGTGGCGTCACGCGTGTACTTGTAGGGCTGCCAATGCCAGCCGAGGCACACGCTCTTGACGGACATCTCGTGACCTCGGACCTTCGCGCCGCGGAGTGGCACTGGGCCGGCTGACCACTCCCGGAACCGCTCTGAGATCCACGCCTGCTGCTCCAGCGTGAGCCAACCCGGAACGTGCACGGCGCCCGGTGCGAGCTCGCGCCGCGGCCGTTCGAGGAGGTCATCGCCGAAGAGAGCGCTCACGCCGCCTCCGCCTCGAGGCGCAGCAGCGCCGTTTTCGCCTCCAGTCCGCCGATGTAACCTCCCAAGCTCCCGTCTGAGCGCAGCACCCGGTGGCATGGCAGCACCACGGGCAGGGGATTGGTCGCGCACGCCGTCCCGACTGCCCGGACCGCCTTGGGGTTCCCGACGGCCCGAGCGACCTCCGCGTAGCTCTCGGTCTGGCCGAAGCCGATGGCCGAAAGGTGCTGCTGCACCGTGCGGCGGAAGCCAGTGGAGAGTGCCAGATCGACTGGGAGGTCGAATGACCTGCGTCGGCCGGAGAAGTACTCTTCGACCTGACGGGCAGCCTCGCCGAGCCGGGCCGGGGCCTCGAGGATCCGCGGACTCAAGCGTTCAGCGAGGGTGTTGAGCACCGAATCGAGGCCCTCACGTTCGTACGCGACGCGAACCAGCCCCCGTTCCGTACACGCGAGGAGGAGTTTGCCGACCGGTGTGTCCACAATCCGGTACGCGACATCGAGGATGCCCTCATTCGAGGCGCGCTGGGCGAGACCGGCATGGAGATGCTCGAGGACGCCCGCCTCGATCGTGATCAGTTCCGGGGCCAGAGCGATATCGACGGGCCCGAGCTCACCTGGCCGGGTACCGGCCGCAGGAGACTCCGTGTGGAGCGAACCGGCAGAGGGCGGGTCAGCAGGGCGCGAAGCGAACATGTTCATGCGCTTTCTCCTTCTAGCTCCGTAGCCGTCAGGCGTGTGCGGAGGGACTTGATTCCGTCCGAAGCGGCACGCCGTGCCGCGGCGGGAGTGCCGCCGACGATGGCGGCGATGTCGTTGAAGGCCAGGTCCGCGAGATAGCGGTACGCAATGACCCTCCTCTGTTTGTCGGGCAGAGCGGCCACCCTGCTCCAGAGCCCGTTGCCGGCGTCTCCCGATCCCGGGACACCGTGCGGCGAAGGAGTCTCCGGCACCTCTCCGACCGGCACAGCCCTCCTGCCAGTCGATCTCACGGCGTCGAGGCTCTTGCGGTGGGCGATCGTGACGAGCCATGCCTCGGTATTCGCGTCCGGAGGAAGGCCGGGGTAGGCGCGGAGCGCGGCCAGGAAGGTCTCCTGCCACACGTCTTCGGCGTCCGAGGGCCCCACGACCGCACGGCAGACGCGCAGCACCGTGGCGCCGTGCAGTTCCACGAGCTTTTCGAAGGGCTGTTTCATGTCCATCATTGGGTAGACGCGGAGGGGGCACTGAATGTGAGGTGCGGGCTGAATGTGAGGTGCGGGCTGAACGTGAGGCGCTGGCTATACGTGGGCGCGGGCTGAACGCGAGGTGCCGACAGAGTATGAGATGCGTCAGAAGAGGCGCGCGGCCCTCACCTCCGGCGGCTCCTCGAGCTCCAGGAGGAATCGTTTGCGCTCCAGTCCTCCCGCGTAGCCCGTAAGACTCCCGTCGCTCCCGATGACGCGGTGGCACGGAACGACGATACTCAGCGGATTGTGGCCCACGGCTTGGCCGACCGTCTGCGCGAGGCCGCGGCCGCCCAAGCGCTCTGCGAGCAGGCCATAGGTCGTGGTGGCCCCATAGGGGATCTGGGCGAGCAGCTCCCAGACTGCGAGCTGGAACGCGTTGCCGGCGGGCGCCGTCGTGAGCTCGAAGCCACGGCGTTCGCCGGCGAGGTATTCGCGGAGCTGCCGGGCGGCGTCGTCCAGCAGCCCGTCCCCGATGACCCGCTCCCCGAACGAATCCCGCCGCGGCAGCGTCCAGTGGCCCGGGAAATAGACGGCGGTGAGGGCGTCGCCCTCCGCGACGAGGGTAAGCGGACCAAGAATGGTGTCCGCCTCGAGATGCCGCATTCCACTATTCCACCACGTGCGTTCGGGCCGAGGCCGCCGGTGAGTGCCCTCAGAAGAGGCGCGGGCACCCATTCAGCGATGGGCGGCGAAGAATTCCCGCAGGAGCTCCCCGCACTCCTCGCCGAGGACCCCACCGTAGACCTCCGACCGGTGGTTGAGCCGACGCTCCCGGAGGATGTCGAACACGCTTCCCGCGGCCCCGGCCTTCTCGTCCCAGGCGCCGAAGACCACGCGCGGAATGCGGGCGAGCACGACTGCACCCGCGCACATTGCGCAGGGCTCGAGGGTGACTACGAGCGTGCAGTCCTGGAGGCGCCACCCGTCGCCACGCTCCTCCGCCCGAAGGGCCGCGGCCGCGGCGCGGATCGCGAGAACCTCTGCGTGTGCGGTCGGGTCGCCGAGCGCCTCCCGCTCGTTGCGTCCGGCGCCGATCACCTTTCCCGCGGGATCGACGAGGACGGCGCCGATCGGCACGTCGCCCGTACCGGGGGCAGCCTCGGCCTCCTGGATGGCCAGCCGCATCCAGGCCTCGAACGGGGGCGTCCCGTGCGGGGACGCGTCGAGCGCTGACTCGGGGGCGGCCATGCTGTCCATGATAGGTTCGCGCCGCTCCTTCCCCAGCCGCGCTTCCCTGAGGCGGCAGGCAGCTGCGGCGCCAGGGTATCCCGACGCCGCAGCCGGACTCGCTTCAGGATCGCGGGGTCACAGGACCGTAGCCCAGACGGCGACGACGGCCACGATCACCCCCCAGGACGCAATCAGCTGGCTCCACCGCGGATTGGGCCAGCGGGCAGCCAGCCACATCCCGAACAGGGCCCCCGTCCCTGCGGTGGAATATGCGAGCAAGGAGACCATCAGCGCCTTCATGACGCCCTACCTCCTCACCGAGGAAGGTCACCAGTGTACTCCGGGCGCGAGTCGGTGCCGAGGGGTCGGATGATAGTTTGGCAGCCATGCGCACCCTCGTCGTCGACCACCCGCTCGTCGCCCACAAGCTGACGGTCCTGCGGGACAAGAACACCCCAAGCCCCGTGTTCCGGCAGCTCACCGAGGAGCTCGTGACGCTCCTCGCCTATGAGGCGACCCGCGAGGTACGCACTGAGACAGTCACGATCGAGACTCCCATCGCGACGACTGCGGGCACGGCGTTCACGAAGCCGACACCGCTTGTCGTGCCCATCCTGCGGGCAGGGCTAGGGATGCTCGAGGGCATGGTGAAGCTCGTTCCGACGGCGGAGGTCGGCTTCCTGGGGATGGCCCGCGACGAGGAAACCCTGGATATCGTGACCTATGCCGAGCGGCTTCCCGAGGATCTCACTGGCCGCCAGATCTTCGTTCTGGATCCCATGCTCGCCACAGGCGGGACGCTGAGCGAGGCGATCAAGTTCCTCTTCCGCCGGGGCGCGCGCGACGTCACGTGCATCTGCCTCCTCGCCGCACCCGAGGGGCTGGCCCGCCTCGAGAGCGGGCTCGGGGACGCGAACGTGAGGGTCGTCCTTGCCTCGATCGACGAGCGCCTCAATGAGAAGGCCTACATCGTGCCCGGGCTCGGTGACGCGGGCGACCGGCTCTACGGACTGGCGAAGTAGCCACCGGGGGTCTGGTCCTCGAGGCCCGCAAGAGACGGCCCGGCATAGCCGTATTCGTCCAGATCCTTGCCGTCGCTCAAGACCGTCTCGGGGCGGACATCCGCGTAGACGATCGGCCAGTCGTTCGCGGCGGCGTCGTCGCGCATCGCGTGCTGCCGGGCGTAATCCATTGAGAGGGTGATCCAGTCGCCCGTAGTGATCTGGCCAAGCCCTGGCGGCAGGGCGCGGTAGATACGCACCGTGGCGCGGGGCTCGTCGCGGACCCGACGCAGCTGGCGCATCGTCTCGGCGTCGCATTCCCCATACCCGTGCTCTTCGGGATGGTCGTAGACCTCCTTGCCGAGGGCAGCGGCCAACTCCGTGATGGGGCGCGCCCGGCCGCCGCTCCAAGGAGCGCGGGGCGAGTCGGTGTAGTCCACGTCTCCACGGTACCGCCCGAGCTCGCGGTCGGCGCCTTGAGTCATGCCTAGGGCAGGCCGCCCGGGAGGCCAGCCGGGGCCGTCGGCTGCGGCAGGGAGCCGGGGACGGTCGGAAGGGGCGGGAGCGGAATCCCGAGATTCGGGCTCGGCAGCTGGGATGGCACGCCGCCCAGGCCCGCCTCGGGCGAGGTGGAGGCTTCGGCGCCCGGCGCCGTCGTCCGCGGTCCAGTGGGAGCCGGAGACGCCGCACGTGCCCCCGAGCTCGGCTTCGCGTTTGGCACCGCGGCCGACGACGGAACGGACTGTGGCGTTGCAGCGGACGCGCCGGTCGGGGCCGGAGCGGGCGAGGTGGGGGTAGAGGGTGCGCTCGCGGGCCTGCCGCCGAGGACGCTCATGACGGAGCTGATGCCGTCGCCGAGCGCCGACCGGAAGCCTTCGTCGGCAGCGGCCGCCGCCGCAGTGCCGGCGCCGATCGCCGCCGTCAGGACGAGTGCCGCCGCGAGCGGCCGACGACGGCGGGCCGGCTGGGCCGCACGACGACGGCGCGCGGGGCGGCGGGGACCGTCCCCCTCGAGGACCTGAAGAACAGGCACCGCGCGGGTGTCATCATCGGCGCCGGAACCGGCAGATGCGGAGCCGGGAGCGCCGGAGGCACCAGCTGCGGGCCGGTCCTCGGGCAGCAGGAGCGCCTCGAGCAGCGGGCCTGGCTCGACCGGACCGCCATGGGCCAGGGTGCGCAGTTCGGCAAGCAGCGGCCGGAGGGAGTCGGCGCCGTCGGGGTCGACGTCGGTCAGGACCTGATCGATGACCTTCTGGTCGTTGTGATCGTCGATCTCATGATCGTTGAGATGGTTCATGACGCGCTCAGCTCTCTGGTGGCTGCGTGGCTTCTCAGGGCTTCGAGGGCCCGCCGTTGGAGCTGCTTGATGGCGCCCGTGGAACGCCCCATGATGTCGGCGGTCTGATCGATGGAGAGATCTGCGACGACCCGGAGGAGGAGGACCTCGCGGTGGTCGTCGGTCAGGGAGTTCAAGAGGTTCAACGCGCCGGTCGTCCCAAGGGCGAGGTCTTCGGTCGTGGCCGGGGTCGCGCGGGGATCGAGTTCGGGTTCATGCGGCACGAGGGCCGGGGTCCGCTGGCGACGGCGGTGATGGTCGACGGCGCGGGAGTGGGCAATCGTGAAGACGAGGGCCTTCGCACCGTCGAGTCCCCCTCTGAGGGACCCGATGCGCGAGTACAGCGACAGGAAGACGTCCTGCGTCACCGCTTCGCAATCGTCCACGCCGCGCGCCCTCAGATAGCCGTGTACAGACGGCGAAAGGGTGCGGAACGCCGTCGTGAAGAGTTCAGCGTGGTCGCCGGGATCCATCGTGGGGATCTCGGGGTTCGGATCCTCGTGGGGCTCCAACCGGTCTCCCTTGGTTGTTCGGGGCCGGGCGTGCGGGGCGGGTTGTCCTGACGAACAGGTGCACGCGCCGGTCTCGGGCAAGGCCGCGGGGGCCAGCCGGTGGCCGGTCCCCGCGGAACGACTTGCCAGACTACCTCAGTCGGCGGGCAGCCCTGTTACGGCTGGACCGGAGACGACGGCAGGACCGAGGGGAGGGCCGGGGCCGCGGGGACCGACGGCGCCGTCACGGACGACGGCAGCGACGGGACCGCGGGCGATGACGGCAGCGACGGGACGGAAGGCGTGGTCGGGAGCGCTGCGCTCGCCCCGGCACCCGCATTGGCGCCCGCGTCCGCCGAGGCCTGAGCCGACTGGCCCGCGATCTCCGTGTTGCAGAACGCCGAGACGTTCGACTCGCCCTTCGCGTCGGCCGCGAGGCTGTGGAATTCGGCGGAGCTTGTGTTCAGGCCGCCGTGCAGGTAGGCGGTGCAGAGCCCGACGACCACCTGGCTGTTCGCGTCAGCGTTCGGAGCGATCGACGAGGGCAGGCCAGAGGCCGAAGCCGCGGCGGACTTGGCGGCGGCCGCAGCCTGTCCGGCGGCCTGGGAAGCGGCGCCCGTCGGCAGTGCGGGCGTCGAGGGCGCGGCAGGCGTCGCCGGGAGCGCCGCGGACGGGAGGCTCGGGGACGGGGCACCGATGAGCTCATGGGCCGTCTGCTGCGCCGGGGTCGGAAGCGCGTTCGCGTAGGCGGCGGTCCCCGCGCCGCCGACGGCGAGGGCGCCGAGGGCGACGGCGCTCAGGGCGGCCTTGCTCGACACGGCAAGAGTGAAGAACGACATGGATACTCCTCAGGGTTTGGACGAACTGGGAGGACCGTCTGCACGGCCCTACCCCCGTCCAACCGAGGCGGAGCCCGGAAAGGTCACGCGCCTTCCGGAAAATCTTTTGGGAGGCGCTGTGCCCTACCCGAGCGCGTAGACGGTGGCGCCGCCGATCGTCTGGGCCTGGAAAGTGGAAGCGACCCACGACGCGATCCGCTGGGCGTCATCGGAACCGGAGCTGCCCTGCATGAGGTTCGAGGCGATGAAGTAGTGGATCCTGCCCTGGCTCACGAGCTGCTGGAACTGGGCGAGCGTCGGTGCCGGGTCCGTGCCGTTGAATCCGCCGAGGGCCATGACGGGCAGCTGGGTCGCCAGCTGATAGCCGGCGGCGTTGTTGGAGCCGACGACGGCGGCCGCCCACGTGTACTTCGAGGCGTCGGCTTCGAGCGCGCTGACGAGGGAGGCTGAAGGAGTCGTCGCGTTCAGCAGGCCGGACGCCCCGCCGAAACCACCGCCGCCCCCGAAGGAGCCGGCCCCGGGCCCGCCGCCACGGCCCCCGCCGGGCTGGCCGCCGAAGCCGCCGCCCGCCGTCGTCCCCTGGCCGATCCCGAGGAAGCTGTTGAGGCCGTTCTGGCCGCCGCGGAAGCCGCCGAACCCGGGGCGGCCCCCGGAGGATGGGCCGGCGGTGACGATCGCGCCTGTGTGAGGCGTCGCAAGGGTCTGAAGAGTGAAGGCCAGCGGCCCTGACAGCGCCGCGATCAGGGCGACGGCAGCGGCCGCACCCGCTACAGCCCGGGGGGCCCGACGGGGCGCGGCTCCGCGTGCTCCGAAGCCGCTTGCCAGGAGGCTGGCCACTGCGGCCAGCGTCGCGACGCCGATGACCCAGGGGAGCCACGGGACGAAACCCGAGGCCCTCAGCATGAGCACGATCCCCATCGCCCCCGCAGAGAGGACGGCCGCGGCGAGGGCGCAGGCCTCGAACGGCCAGCGCCGGCGGTGCCACAGGATTCCGCCGCCGAGACCCACGAGTGCCGCGATGCCCGGCGCGAGCGCCACCGTGTAGTACTCGTGGATGATGCCCTGCATGAGGCTGAACGTGAGGCCCGTGACGAGTACCCACCCACCCCACGCGATGACCGAGGCCCGGACGGGATCGGTGCGGGGCGCTCTCCGGCCCACCCACACGAGCGCCGCCCCCACGAGGAGCGCCGCCGGCAGTAGCCACGCGATCTGGCCCCCGAAGGTCGAGGAGAAGAGCCTGAGGAGCCCGGGCTGCCCCCAGCCGTTGGCGCCGCCCACCGAGCCGACCTCGTCACCGCTCAGCCGTCCGAGGCCGTTGTAGCCGAGCGTGAGCTCGAGGATCGAGTTGGTCTGGGAGCCGCCGATGAACGGCCGGTCGCTCGCCGGCGTGAGCATGACGGCGACAATCCACCATCCGGCGGCGGCCACCATCGTCGCGAAGGCGGCGAGCAGGTGGACGACCCGCTTCCCCAGGCCATGCGGCGCCGCCCACAGATACGCGAGCCCGAAGCCCGGGACCACGAGCAGCACCTGCAGCTGCTTCGTGAGGAAGCCGAGCCCCAGCATCGCCCCAGCGAGGACGAGCCACCGCGCCCTGCCATCCTGCACCGCCCGGACCGTGCAGTAGCACGCCGCCGTCATGAGCAGCACAAGGAGCGCGTCGGGGTTGTTGAACCGGAACATGAGCGCCGCGACGGGAGTCAGGGCGAGGACGACGACGGCGACGAGCCCCGCGCTGTGGGCCGTGCGATCGCTTCCGGTCGCCGGGTATGCCGCACGGCGTACCGCCAAGTAGAGGAGCCACGCTGTCGCGACGGCCATGAGGACCTCGGGCACGAGGACGGACCAGGAGCTCAGGCCGAAGACCCGGACGGAGAGGTCCATGATCCAGAGGGAGGCGGGCGGCTTGTCGACCGTGATGGCGTTCGCGGCGTCCGACGAGCCGAAGAAGAAGGCCTCCCAGTTCTGGCTCCCAGCCTGCGCCGCGGCACTGTAGAACGCGTTGGCCCAGCCGCTGGCCCCAAGGTTCCACAGGTAGAGGAGCCCCACCGCGGTGAGGAGGGCGGCGAGCTCGAGCCCGCTGCGGTGACCGACTCCGGCGCGGACCACGCGCGCCGCTGCGCTCCCTCGCGGACCGCTCCCGCGACCGGGTCCGGCACCGGAGGCGCCGGACGTCCCCGCAGGCCCGAAGCCGCTCGAGGCGGCCCCGGACCCGGGGGAGGTGACGACTGGAGGGAGCGAGGACATCACTTCACCAGTTTGTAGACTGTCGTACTGCCGACCGTGGTCGCCTGGAAGTTGGACTCGACCCACTGGGTGATCGCCGACGTGTCGCTGCCGCTTCCGCCGCCGCGACCGCCGAAGCCGCCGCCGCCCATACCGCCGCCCGCGATGTAGTAGCTGATCTCGCCGTTCGCGACCATCGTCTTGAACTGATCGAGGCTCGGGTACGGGTCGCTGCCCGTGAAGCCGCCCATCGCGATCACGTTCGTGTTGGAGGCGAGTTCGAGGCTCGCCGCCGAGTTCGAGCCGTTGGTCGCGGCCGACCACTTGGTCGTGGTCTGCTCGAGGAGCGCCACGAGTTCGCTCGACGCGCTCACATCGCCGCCGGGCCCTCCGCCGAAGCCGCCGCCCGGCGTCGTGCCCGCTGCCCCGGTGCCTGCTGTCCCCGAGCTCTCCGTGCTGAGACCGTTGCGGAAGCCCCCGAACCCTGTGCGGTTGCCGAAGCCACCGCCGAAGCCGTTCTGGCCGGACGGGCCCGAGGTCGGGATCGAGCCGGTGTGCCCGACCGACGCTGTCGCGACCGTGAACGCGGTGGTGCCGAGGCCGCTCGCGAGGAGCGCGGCGAGCACGACCGAGACGGCGCCGAAGCGGAGCCGGTCGAGGCGGACCAGGAGGGCGACGGCGGTGAGGACGCCGAGGATGACGACGACGAACTTGAGCCATGGGAGCCACGACGAGTCACGGCCGAGCAGCACGGCGGTCCAGATGCTCGTGACGAGGACGGTCGCCGCGAGAACGATCCGTGAAGGCCAGTAGGCGCGGCCCCGCCACAGTTCGGCGCCGCCGATGCCCACGAGGCCCGCGATGCCCGGAGCGAGGGCGATCGCATAGTACGGGTGGACGGTACCGGTCATGAAGCTGAAGACGCCCGCGGTGACGATGGTCCAGCCGCCCCAGATGATGAGGGAGGCGCGGACCCGGTCCGTACGTGCCGCGCGGCGCGTGAACCAGAGGCCGGCGACGAGCAGGATGAGCGCCGCGGGCAGAAGCCATGAGATCTCGGTGCCGAAGCTCGAGCCGAACATGCGGAGCAGTCCAGCGGAACCGCCGAAGCTCGCGCCGCCGCCGGGGCCGCCCCCGTTGCCCCCACCCGGGAAGCCGCCCGTCAGCCCCCCTGCCAAGCCCCCCGTGCCGGCGGCAGCTCCGGCATCGGCGGCCGCGCCTGAAGTGCCGCCGAAGCCCCCGCCCCTGTTGCCGAAGATGCGCGCGAAGCCGTTGTAGCCGAAGGTGAGCTCGAGGAAGCTGTTCGTCTGCGAGCCTGCCATGTACGGTCGGATGCTCGTGGGAGTGAGCGTGAAGGCGAGAATGTACGCGCCGGCGACCACCACGATGCCGCCGAGGGCGCCGAGCAGGTGCACAATCCGGCGGCGCAGCGTAGTCGGGGCTGCCCAGAGGTAGGCGAGGCCCAGGGCCGGGACGATGATGACGCCCTGGAGCATCTTGGTGAGGAACGCGAACCCGATCACGGCGCCGGCGCCCACGAGCCATTTCCAGCCCGCCTTCTCGATGGCCCGGACTGTCATGTAGGCGGCGAGCACGAGGGCGAACGTGAGCATCGCGTCAGGGTTGTTGAACCGGAACATCAGGGCCGCGACTGGCGTCGCCGCGAGCGCGCCCCCGGCGAGCAGGCCCGCGGCGGGTCCGCTCACCCGCTTGACGGCCGCGTACATGAGAGCGACCGATGCGACTCCTGCGAGCGCCTCCGGGAGCAGCATCGTGAAGGAGTTGAAGCCGAACAGGCGGCCGAGGAGGCCCGGTATCCAGAAGGCCGCCGGCGGCTTGTCCACGGTGATCGCGTTGCCCGCGTCGAGCGATCCGAAGAACCACGCGGTCCAGTCCTTGCTGCCCGCCTGGATGGCAGCGGCATAGAACGAGTTGGCGTACCCGGAGCTCGTGAGGTTCCAGAGGTACAGGAACGCGCTCGCGACCACGAGGCCGAAGCCGGACGGGCGGACCCAACGGGCCTGGTCGCTGCCGAAGGCGAGGCGCTGCCACCGGCTCCCGGAGGAGCCGAGGTGGGGCGGACGACGGCGGGAGGCGGCGTCGTCGGACGCGGTGTCGGGCGGTGTTGGCGCCGAGGCGCCGGGGGCGAGTGAAGTGGTCATCGTCTGGCCTTTCGGTCGGAAGTCTAGCGGCCGTGTGAAGTTCGCTGGTGTTGCGCGGCGGGGGCCGCGCTCGGCGTCGGTCATGCTCGGCGGCGGAATACCCAGAGGCGGAAGAGGAGGAACTTGAGCGCGGTTGCCGCGAGATTTGCGAGCGTGAGGACAGCGAGCTCGAGCCACTGGCTCGGGTGCTGGAGGGAATTCATCCAGGCGAGGGCGCCCGCTGTGAGGGCCCAGCCCATGCCGAAGACGATGAGGCCCTCGAAGTGATGGCGGGCGAGCCGTGCGGCGCCCAAGACCCCGAACGTGAAGCGACGGTTGGCCGCCGTGTTGGCGACCGCGGTGATGAGCAGCGCCACGAAGTTGGCGGCCTGCGCGCCCATGAACACGCGCCCCATGAGATACAGCACCGCGTACGCGAGGGTCGAGGCAACGCCGATCGCGCCGAAGCGGACCAGCTGGCCGAAGAGGCTCTGACCCCGGCCAGCCTCCTCGGCTCGTTCCCCGGCCGGAAGGGGTCCGCGGGCCATGGCGGCCTGGAGCTCCGCGAGCGGGACACGGCCACGGGCCATGTCCGTCGTCATGCGGTACATGCCCCGGAGATCCTCGACGGCCGTGCGGAGGATGTCGACCTTCGAGTTCGGGTCGTCCGTCCAGTCAACGGGGACTTCGGCGCAGCGGAGGCCGCAGCGCTCTGCGAGGACGAGGAGCTCGGTGTCGAAGAACCACGCCTTGTCGAGCGTATGGGGGAGCAGCTGCCGGGCGACGTCGGCCCGGATCGCCTTGAAGCCGCACTGGGCGTCGCTGAAGCGGGCGCCCATGAGCGAATGCAGAAGCAAGTTGTAGGAACGCGAGACGAAAGCACGCTTGGGTCCGCGTACGACCCGCGACGAGCGCGAGAGCCTCGTGCCGATCGAGAGGTCGGAATGGCCCGAGATGAGCGGCGCCACGAGAGGGGCGAGCGCGTTGAGGTCAGTCGAGAGATCCACGTCCATGTAGGCGAGGACCGGGGAGTCCGACGCGAGCCAGACGCTGCGCAGCGCGTTCCCGCGGCCCTTCTCTTCGAGATGGACAGAGCGGACGGTTTCGAGCTCCCGGGCGAGACGCTCGGCGACGCGGAGGGTCGAGTCCGTCGAGGCGTTGTCCGCGATGGTGATGCGGTACGTGTGGGGGAACTGCGTGGCCAGGTAGGCGTCGAGATTGCGGACGCACACCTCGAGGTCGGCCTCCTCGTTGTACACCGGGACAGTGACGTCGAGAAGCGGGATGCCTGCGCGGTTGAGTGCGGCGACGTCGAGGGCGGCGCCGGGGCGGAGGCCGGGGGCCTCGAGTGCGACGGCGGAGCCCGACTGGGCGGTGGGCTCGCCGAGGTCTTCGGGGGCCACAGGGGCCTGAGAGGCGGGATCCGTGAGCGTCATGCTTCGACTTTCCGGTTTGCGCTTGTGCTCGGATTAGAGCAGACCTGTGCCATCGCTGTGACCGCGGCGGAGCTGCTCCGTCCCGCCCGTTTGCAGCTCCCAGTTTCGCAAAAGATCGGCGTGTCCGCGCGAACGGACGTGCCGCCACCGGACAAACGGGCTGGACGGCAGGGGGCGGAGGCCCGACACCGGGACGGGGGAGGAATTGGGCCGGAGACTGTCGATGGCGTGGGGCGGTCATACAGTTGGTGGGTGAAGCACCGCACTCGTCCTTCCGCCCTTCTCGGAACCCTCTCAGGGAGCCGCTCGTGACGCGCCGCACCTGGCTGCTCTTCGTGGCCATGAGCCTCATCTGGGGCGTCCCGTACCTGCTCATCAGCGAGGCGGTCGCCGAGGTGAGTCCCGCCGTCGTCGTCTTCGCGCGCACGGCGATCGGCACCGTCGTCCTCCTGCCCTTCGCGTGGCGGCAGCTGCGTGTCGTGTGGGAGCACCGCTGGCCCGTGCTCGCGTTCGCCCTGCTCGAGATGGTGGGGCCCTGGTTCCTGCTGAGCGACGCTGAACGGCACCTTTCCAGCTCCCTCGCGGGACTGCTCATCGCGTTCGCCCCGGTTCTGGCACTCGTGATCGCCCGTGTTATCGGGCTCGAGCGGCGGATCGGCGGGCTGCGGATCGTGGGGCTCGTGCTCGCCGTGGGCGGAGTCGCGGCCTTGGGCGGGGGAGGGATGCAGGCCTCCGGGGCGTGGCCCGTGATCGAGATGCTGCTGGTCGCGGTGGGCTACGCGATCGCGCCGCAAGTCGCCGCGGCCAAGCTCGGCGGGGTGCCCCCGCTCCCCATGACAGCCGTGTGCCTCACCATCGCCGCGCTCCTCTCGGCGCCGTTCGCCATCATCACGTGGCCGTCCGCCATGCCGTCTGCCACGGCCGCGGGGTCGCTCGTGCTCCTCGGACTCCTCTGCACCGCCCTTGCGTTCCTGCTCTTCTTCCGCCTCATTGCCGAGGCGGGGCCGGCCCGGGCGACGGCGATCGCCTACGTGAACCCCGTCGTCGCCCTCGCGCTCGGCGTGAGCCTGCGGGGCGACCCGTTCACCCCGCTCATCGGAGTGGGCGCTCTGCTCGTGCTCGCGGGGACCTTCCTCGCGACCCGCCGGAACGAGCCTTCGGCCGCGGGCGCCCGCCAGGGAACCGAGGCCGAGGGCGCCCCCACGCCCTGACGGTCGGGGGAAGACGGGCCTTGCCCGGTTCCGGGAGGGGGGCACGGCGCAGGAGCGTGGACCGCTCCGGCGCCCCCGGTCAAGCCGGCAGGTACACCGCGAACTCCGTGCGTCCGGGCCGCGAGGTGAGCTCGACCGACCCGCCGTGCGCATCAACAATTGCCTGCACGATCGAAAGCCCGAGGCCCGTAGAACCCTCGGTGCCCGTCCGGGCCTTGTCGGCCCGCGTGAAACGCGAGAAGACCTTCTTCTGCAGCTCCGGCGGCACCCCAGGACCGGTGTCCGTCACCGTGATGACGGCCTCGCCCGTCGCGGACCGGGTCACGCCGGTAGTGATCGTGGTTCCGAGGTCCGTGTGCTTCCGGGCGTTGGAGAGCAGGTTGACCATGACCTGATGCAGGCGCGCGCCGTCAGCCTTGACCTCTACCGGCTCGTCCGGGAGGTCGAGCCGCCATTGATGGTCGGGCGCGATGATCTTCTGGTCGCTCACCGTCTCCACGACCAGCTGGGTCAGGTCCACGGGCCCGAGCTTGAGCGGCTGGCCCTCGTCGAGCCGCGCGAGCGTGAGGAGGTCCTCGACGAGTCGGCTCATCCGTAGCGACTGGGTCTCGACGCGCCCCAGCGACTCCGAACCCTGCGGGGAGAGCTTCTCGGTCATCTTGAGCATGTCGGTGTAGCCGCGGATTGCGGTGAGCGGGGTCCGCAGCTCGTGCGAAGCGTCGGCAACGAACTGGCGCACCTTCATCTCAGACTCCTGGCGCGCCTGGAGCGCACCCGAGACGTTGTCGAGCATCCGATTCAACGCGTTCCCCACATTGCCCACTTCGGTCCCCGGATGGGCGGCCGACGGCGGGACACGCATTGCGAGGGCGACCTCGCCGGCGTCGAGCGGGAGTTGGGCGACGTTGGCGGCGACGGAGGAGACCTGGTCGAGCGGCTTGAGCGTCTTGCGGATGATGTAGGTGCCCACGAGTCCGATGAGCACCAGGCCGCAGAGCGAGACGACGACTGTGGTCAGCACGAGCGACGCGAGCGTGCTGTCCTTTGCGGCCAGCGGGAGCCCCGTGACGATGGTGTCCCCCGCTGCGGTCTGGACGGCCACGAGGCGGTAGCGGCCCGCGGTGAGGTTCTTGTCGACGGGGACCGGCTGCGCGCCGCTCGTGTACGGCACCGCGTTCTGGGCCACCGACGCGAGGACGGCGGCGTCCGAGTTGCTGAGGGAGATCTTCCTGCCGTCTGCGCTGATCAGTCCTGCGACCTCGAGGATGTTGTCGTGGAGCCGGGCGTTGAGCGTGCCGGCACCCTGTCCCCGCGCTTCGAGCGGGTCGGGGCGGGGCGTCGATGCGCTGGGGTTCTGGGCCGTGCCGGGGGCCTGGGAGCCCGGAACCCCGGGCTGGGTGACCGTGCCGAACTGTGCCGCGCGATGGCTCGCCTGATACAGCTGGGTATCAAGCTGCTGCGTGAGGAAGCCGTCCATCGAGGCGTAGAGCACAGAGCCCACGACGGAGCAGATCGCGACGAGGAGGAGCATCGTCGCGAGGACGAGCTTAGTGCGCAGATGCCAGGCGTTCGGATCGGTCCAGCGCTGGCGGGAACGTGGGACGCCCGCGAGAGTGCTCATCCCTCAGCGGGCTTGATGACGTAGCCCGCTCCACGGACGGTATGGATCATTGGCGCCCTGTTCGCGTCGATCTTCTTGCGGAGGTACGAGATGTACAGCTCGACGATGTTCGCCTGGCCGCCGAAGTCGTACTGCCACACCCGGTCGAGGATCTGGGCCTTGCTGATGACGCGCTTCGGGTTCTCCATGAGGTAGCGGAGCAGCTCGAACTGCGTCGCGGTGAGCTGGATGTCCTCGCCGCCACGGGTCACTTCGCGCGTGTCCGTGTTGAGCACGAGGTCCCCGACCACGAGCTCGGCGTCGTCCTGCGCCGCGACCCCGGAACGCTGCACGAGCCGGTGCAGGCGGAGCATGACCTCCTCCATGCTGAACGGCTTCGTGACGTAGTCGTCCCCGCCGGCGGCAAGCCCCGTGATGCGGTCCTCCACGGCGTCCTTCGCCGTGAGGAACAGGGCAGGGACCTCGGGGAGGAACTGGCGGATGCGGTTGAGCGCCTCGACCCCGTCGAAGCCGGGCATCATGACGTCGAGCACGAGGACGTCAGGCCGGAAGTCACGTGCTGCCTTGACGGCGGCGGGACCGTCCGCAGCGACCTGAACGCTCCACCCGGTCATGCGCAGTCCCATGCTCATGAGCTCGGAGAGGCTCGGCTCGTCGTCGACCACGAGGGCGCGGATAGGGGAGCCGTCCGGATGGGTCAGGGCCGGGAGGTTGTTGGTCGTGTAGGGACTTGCCATGGTTCCAGCCTCCTGTGGGTGGATAGTCCGAGCCTGAGTTAATACTGTGGGGAGCCTGTGCAGCTCAGCCTAGACCTCCGCCTCCGTGTCGGCGCGCTCGTGCTGCGGGAAGCACAGCCGGACCAGCCGGTGGGCACAGGAGCGGCACAGGATGGGCCGGGAATCTGGTACCAGCGATCAGACCACCATCGGAGGATCACGATGTCATTCGGACAGCAGAACCCTCAGTCTCCTGACCCGCAGCGGCCGGGCAGCGAGGGCCACGACGCGCATGCTGCCAGCTCCCAGCAGACGGAGACGCTCTACCCGAACCAGCCCGGAGTCCAGCAGCCGGCCCAGGGCTGGGGCGCCCCCGGTCCGACGGGTCCGGCCGCACAGGGGCAGGGACAGGGCTGGGGTGCGCCTGGTCCGACGGGTCCGGCCGCACAGGGGCAGGGACAGGGCTGGGGTGCGCCCGGTCCGACGGGTCCGGCCGCACAGGGACAGGGACAGGGCTGGGGCGCCCCGGGTCCATACGCGCCCGGTCAAGGCTGGGATGCCCGGCCCGCAGGCCCGGTGGGCACCTCGGGCCGGTACAGGAGTGCGCTCTCCCGGCTCACACCGGTCCAGAAGGGGCTGGCCGTGGCGGGTATCGCTGTCGTGGTCGCTGCCGGGGCTGGTGCGGCCGTCTACGCGGCGAGCAACTCGGGCAGCAGTGCCTCCGCCGCATCGTCCAATCAGGGCTTCGGGGGCGCGCCGGGCCAGGCAGGCAACGGGCAGGGCCTGGGCCAGGCCGGGACAGGACAGAACTCCGGCGGCGGCTTCGGCGGCCCTGGCAACCTTGGAGTCGGCGGCATGGGCCAAGCGGTCCACGGCGAGTACGTCGTCCAGAACAACGGCCAGTACGTGACCGAGCTCGAGCAGACCGGCACGATCACGGCAGTCTCTGGGAGCCAGGTCACGGTCAAGAGCGTCGACGGCTACGTTCAGGCCTACGCGATCTCCTCCGACACGACCATCGCGAGCTTCGCCGGCCGCCGTCAGAGCCAGTCCTCGGGCGGATCCCTCAGCGCGTCGAGCCTCGAGTCCGGCCAGACCGTCCGCGTCACGGCGCTCAAGGACGG
The DNA here is from genome assembly GCF_005877005.1 of Sinomonas susongensis. Lineage (GTDB taxonomy): Bacteria > Actinomycetota > Actinomycetes > Actinomycetales > Micrococcaceae > Sinomonas > Sinomonas susongensis. Next base: position 107,668 of record NZ_SSNH01000006.1, read on the forward strand.
GAACGCCGCGCTCACGATCCTTGTTTCTTCGACCGCGGGCACGAGTTCCAACGGCTCAGGCTCCGGCACATCAGGGTCCGGCACCTCAGGCTCCGGCACCTAGGGATCGGGTTCGACGAGCTCCGGCCAGAGCAACTAGTAACCGGCAGAGCAACTAGTAACCGGCAGAGCAATTAGGACCGCAGCAATCCAGCCTTCTTGCCAGAGAAGAACGACGGCGCCGCTCCCCGAGAGGGGGGCGGCGCCGTCGTCTGTGGTGGCCGTGTCTGCGGTGCCGTCGGCTGCCGGTCAGTACCAGCCGCTCGCGTAGTGGAACGTGAGGGCGTTCGCCGGGGACCCATAGCGGTCCTTGATGTAGCCGAGGCCCCAGTCGATCTGGGTGCGGTAGTTAGTCTGCCAGTCATCGCCTGCGGAGGCCATCTTGCTGCCCGGGAGCGCCTGCACGATGCCGTATGCGCCGCTGCTCGAGTTGGTCGCGGTGGTGGACCAGTCGGACTCGAGGTTCCAGAGGGTGACAAGGGCCTGCATCTGGTCCTGGCCCCAGCCGAACTTCGCGAGCTGGCTCGAGGCGTAGGCCTGCGCGCCCGCGGGGTCGTTGACCGGCTGCGTCTTGAGGAGCTCGGCCTTGGCGGCCGCGGCGGCGGCTTGGGCCTCCTGGTCGACTTGGGCCTTCGAGACCGAGGCAACCGTCGAGCGGGCGAAGTCGAGCTTCGCGTCCGCCGTTGCCCTGACCGGCGCGACGGCGGCGGTTCCAGTGGCCTCGGTGGAGCCGACGGGGGAGATGTGGCCTGTGCTGGCCGCGGCGCCTCCGCCGACGGCTACGAGGCCGAGCGATGCAGCGACGACGGCGTTGCGGTAACGGCCGCCCGTCGAGGTGCCGAGTCCGGCGGTGATGCGGGCGAGGCGGCTGGGCGGGGTTGCCGCACGATGCCGCCCGCGCTGGCGCGCAGGCGCGCCCGTAGGCATGGTGATGCTCACGCAAGAAACCTCTCGTTAGCGCCTGCGAAGTTAGCTGACGGGTTCGGATGCGAGTCATCCGGCCATGCCTCGCGGCGTGGCTTCACCCCAGACCTCAGCTCCAGTTTCGAGCGCACGGCTCTCCACTGGCCTCCTCGGCCGATTGGTTCCTCCGTCTCTGCCTGCTTCACCCTTGGGCTGCCGGCAGAGTTCGGCGGGCTGCGCCCAAGGGAGCACGGGGGTCCCGTGCACTCGACCTACCCTACGGTATGGACGAAGCATTGTCACATTTGGGTAACAGCCGATGCGTTCGAGGCCTCCCCGCGAGCCGGTAGGGTCGCGGGAACGGTCCACCTCGGCCAGCCCCTAACCCGCCTCGCCGAGCCCAGAGGGCCTGAGCGAACCTCCTCATCGCCCCATCGTGGCGTCCGAATAGTGAGACAGGACAGTCTGACGGTGTAGGGGCTCGCACCCGCCGAGCCACTCCGAACATCATTCGACCGAACGTTCAATTTCCGCCGGAAACGTGAAGATACCGGTTCACATCTCTCTTGCGCCGAATGGTGAAACGCATCACAATTTGGTTCTTTGTCTCACGATCCGAGACAAAGAGGCCATTGTTACTTGCCTGTAGCCTTTGTTACGGGCACACTCACTGGTGTGAACAAGAACTCAACGGCACCTGCAGCCTTCCGCCCCGGCTCATCCGCCGGCCGGACCATGTGCTGTTGTCGAATGCATAGCTGACTGCCCACCCCAGCACTTGGCTCTTCGCTCAACCCCTGTTCAGCATTCGAAGCCGCTCCACAGCGGCTAGTCACATACGAGGTCAGCACTCCATGTCGGTTGCATCCGGATACGTCCACATCTCTGTCCGAAACGCCCAGCGCGCCCAGACTGCCGGCGGTCGGCAGCCCTTTGGCGGCCGCTCTACCGTCCAGCAGGATTCCTATGGGGCGGCACGCCCCCTGCGTCCCGTCACGGAGGATTACGCTCCGATCACGGCACCGACCCCCGTCGTCGCACCGGGCGCCGAGCCCGTCCGCTCGGTTTCGTCCGACACCGTAGCCCATGGCTTCGTCCTCTATGTCGGAATCTCCGAGGAGCAGGCTGCGGCTGCCGGCTCGTCCATCGCCCGGATCGCGCAGGAGATCCGCGCCTACGCCCAGAACCTCGTGCCCGGCGTCGAAAGCTACGCCGCGGTCGCCGTCGCCCCCCCAGGTGCCCAGGGGAGTCCGCTCGACGTCGTCCGTTCGACCTTCGGCGATCCGACCATCGGCAGCCGCCCGCGCCCTGAGCCCCGCGTCAGCCAGCACAGCGAGAGCCGCCCGAGCGGCGTGCTCATCGACCTCGCCCGTCGCGAGGTGCACCTCGACGGCGACTCACTGAACCTCACGTTCAAGGAGTTCGAACTCCTGAACTATCTGGTCGAGAACGGCACGCGGACGGTCAGCCGCGAAGAGCTCCTGGAGAACCTCTGGAAGAACGCCGAGGAAGTCCCCAACGAGCGCACCATCGACGTCCACATCCGCCGCCTCCGCTCCAAGCTCGGCCGTCTCGCCAACACCGTCCGGACCGTCCGGGGGCAGGGCTACCGCTTCTACGAGCACCCCGAAGTCATCGTGTGGGCGGCACCCGAGTACTCGATCTAGGGCTGCTTCCCCCGCTTCCGCTCGGGCCCTCTACGCTTGCTGCATGAGCAAGCACCACCTCAAGCGCCTTGTTGTGCTGCGCCACGCGAAGGCGGCATGGCCCGTCGGCGTTCCCGACGTCGACAGGCCCCTCGCAGAGCGCGGCCACGCCGACGCGCCCGAGGCGGGGAAGTGGCTCCTCGCCCACAAGGTGGTGCCGGACTTCATCCTGTGCTCGGTGGCCCTGCGCACACGACAGACCTGCACGTGGGTCTGCGGTGAGCTCGGCGACCTCGCGCCCACGCCCAAGCTCGAGACGGGCCTCTACGCGGCGAGCGCTGCCCGGATGCTCGCCGTCGTCAACCACGTCCCGGAAACGGTGACGACGCTTCTCGTCATTGCGCACATGCCCGGCGTCCAGGACCTCGTGCTGCACCTCGCGGCACGCGATTCCGACCAGGACGCGTACCTCGACGCCGCCAACCACTTCCCGACCGCCGGCCTCGCCGTCCTCGAGACCGCGAAGCAGTGGGCCGAGCTCGACGGGCAGGACGCCCGCCTCACCGACTTCGCCGTGGCGCGGGCCGGGAGCCGGAAGCACGGGGACCGCTCGCACTAGGTCGGGGCGCCGCCGGCTTGGGCTGGCTGGTGCGGGCGGTGGAAGGCCGCCCCTCCGCCCCGCGGGTGCCCGAGGTCCGCGCGTTGGTCCGTCCGCCCGAGGACCGGGTGCCCGACGTCGCCGGCCGTGATGCCGGGCGCGTCGACGGGCGGCGCGTCGGCCGCGCCGGGAGCCGCCTTCTTGCGGGCCACACGGCGCCGACGAGCAGGAGCCCGAGCGTCGCGACGAAGGCGAGGACCGCCGTGTAGAAGTACGGGTCGGCGTCGCGGCTCGAGGCGGTCGTGACGGCGTCAGGCGCGTCGTCCCACGCAACGCCCAGCAACCGCAGGAACGCGAGCGTGCAGGCGATCGTCGTCGCCGTCGTCGCGGCGGCCAAGCCCGCAACGACGTAGCGGTTCATACCGAGGATCGCGTAGAGGGCGCAGAGCACGAACCCCGCGAGGGCCGCGATCGCGAGTGCGCCCATCCATTCCTCGAGGAACCAGGCCGTGATCCCGCTGAAAATGGTCGCCAAGGCTGCGCACCAGAGGGTCGCGCGGGCGCTCGAGCGCAGGGGAAGGAATCGCGAGGGTGCCACTGGGCCAGTCTGTCATCGCGGACCACCACGGACGGGGAACGCGCGCGGTGTCCCCCGGAACGCGCGCGGTGTCCCCTGGAACCTAGAGGCCGTACGCCTCGAGGAAGCGCAGCCAGATCTCGCTCACGGTCGGGAACGACGGCACCGCGTGCCAGAGGCGCTCGAGGGGAACCTCGCCCACAATGGCGATCGTGGCCGACTGAAGGAGCTCGGCGACATCGGGCCCCGCGAAGCACGCTCCGACCAGGGTCCGCCTTGTCTCGTCGACGAGGAACCGGGCCCATCCCTCGTAGTCCTCCGCGAGCTGCCAGGCCCCAGCAACCGAGATGGGGAGGTCGACGGCGCGGACCCGGATGCCGTGCTCCCACGCCTCCTCCTCGCTGAGCCCGACCATCGCGAGCTCAGGGTCCGTGAACACGACGCGGGGGACGGCGAGTTCGTCGGCCGTGCGGGCGTGGCGGCTCCAGGGCGACGGGGCGCCGTCGAGCTCGCCCTTGGCGCGCGCCACGATCGCATCACCGGTGATGCGTGCCTGGTACTTCCCCTGATGGGTGAGCATTGCGCGCCCGGAGCAGTCGCCGACGGCGTAGAGCCACGAGCTGCCGGGAACGAGCCCTGTGTCGTCGACGCGGAGCGACGCCGGCTCGATGCCGAAGGCCGGCAGCCCCAGGCCGTCGAGTGCCGGGCGGCGCCCGACCGCGACGAGGAGCTTGGCCGCTTCGATCGTGCGGCCCCCGGGCAGCGTGACCCTCGCGCCGCCGTCGTCCCTCGGTTCGACCTGCTCGGGGGAGACGCCCTCGATGATCTCGACGCCGTCCGCCCGCAGTCCGGCGGCGACAAGGTCGCGCCCGTCCTCGGGGAACGCGCTGAGCAGACTCCCGCGTGCGAGCACCGTGACGTGGGAGCCGAGACGGGCGAACGCCTGCGCGAGCTCCGCCCCGGCGACGCCAGCGCCGATCACGACCAGGCTTTCGGGGACCTCCCGAGTGCTCGTGGCATCGGCGGTGGTCCAGTGCGGTGTCCGCTCGAGGCCGGGAACCTTGGGGGTGGAGGGGTGCGAGCCTGTCGCGAGGACGACGGCGTGGCGCGCCAGGAGGTCGAAGTGGTTTCCATTGGCGTCGTCGACTGCAAGCCGCTTCGCGCCGGTGAGACGCGCTCGCCCGCGGACGAGGGCGATGCCAGCGCTTTCGACCCAATCCTCCTGCGACTGGTCGTCCCAGTTGTTGACGGAGTCGTCGCGGTGCTTGAGGACCGCGTCGACGTCGAGGTCTCCCGTTGCCGCCTCGCGGGAGCCGGGCACTCGGCGCGCCGCGTGCAGCGCGCTGCCCGGGCGGAGGAGGGCCTTGGAAGGCTCGCAGGCCCAGTACGAGCAGGCCCCGCCAACGAGGTCGCTCTCCACGAGGGCTGCGCTGAGCCCGCCCTTCACCACGCGGTCCGCGGCGTTCTCGCCGGCAGCGCCGGCACCGATGACGATGACGTCGTACTCGCTCTCCACCCCACAGATGCTACGTGACGCCCCGGCTGTGCCAACCCCCTGCCCCATGAAGAGAGACCCGACCGCAGAGGAGCCGCAGTGCGCGGCAAGCGGGCCGACGTCGGCCGACGGCCTCAGCGCTCGCGTGCCCCCGGCAGGCGGAGGCTGATCCTGTGCGCCTCTTCCATGAGCAGGCGGCCCAGGAACGGCTGCCGCTCCGCCCGGAACCTGGGCTCGATGCCCGTGAACGAGACTGCGCCGACGGGACTCCCATGCGTGTCGAACACAGCGGCTCCCATTCCCCAGCTGCCCTCGAGCACGAGCCCGGGGTTCACCGAGTACCCCCGGAGCCGTGTCTCGTCGAGCTGCCTGCGCACGATCGCCTCGGTATGGCCCGCGGCGTACTCGCCGGCGTGCTCTGACCACCGGCCCAGCAGCGCGTCCCGCTGCTCCGGGGGCATGAAGGCGAGCATCGCCGTCCCGGCGGAGGCGACCCCGAGCGGGAAGCGCACGCCTTCCCGGAGGACGAAGGACCGGATGGGGAAGCTCCCCTCCTCCCGCAGGAGGCACACGGACTCTGAGCCACGGAGGATGCTGTAGAAAGCGCTCTCGCCCGACTCCTCGGCGAGACGTCGCAGACTGGGCCGTGCGAGCTCCTCGAAGGGGAACCGGGCAGCCGCGGTAGCGCCGAGGAGGAAGACCTCGGTGCCGAGGACCCAGTTTCCCGTCGCGCGGTCGACGTCGAGCAGCCCTTCCCCGGCGAGCGACGTGAGGATGCGGTGGGCGGTGGGGCGCGTCAGCCCCGATTCGCGGACGAGGCGTGCTGTAGAGGCGCCGCTCGGGCGGCTGCCCACGAGCCGCAGCAGGCGCGCGACACGACCGACGACCTGAGTCCCCTGGACGGTTCTCGCTTCCATGCTTCCCCTGAAAATCGAGCCACTATGTGGACATCTTAGGGGACGGCGTCCACAGTATGTGTCCAACGTACTGAGCACCATTGCGGAGATCCCGCCTCATTCCTAGCCTCGAGGAGGGAAGCACATCCGTCCACAAAGTGGTGGTGTCCGAAGGAGGGCATGAATGGGAAAGCTCAAAGAAGACCCCGCCGACGCCTTGGCGGCCTCGCTGCACGACGGCGCGACGCTCGCCGTTGGGGGCTTCGGGCTCAGCGGGATTCCGGCCGACCTCATCGAGGCGGTGCGGGACACAGGGGTCAGCGACCTCACGGTGGTCTCGAACAACATGGGCGTGGACGGCAAGGGCCTCGGGATCCTGCTCGAGTCGGGCCAGGTCCGCAAAGTGATCGCCTCGTATGTCGGGGAGAACCGGCTGTTCGCACAGCAGTACCTCGCCGGCGAACTCGTGGTCGAGTTCGTCCCCCAGGGAACGCTTGCCGAGCGGCTCCGGGCCGGCGGTGCCGGGATTCCGGCCTTCTACACCCGCACCGGAGTGGGGACCGTCGTGGCCGAGGGCAAGCCGCACGAGGAGTTCGACGGGCAGCTCTACGTCCAGGAGCGCGGCATCGTTGCGGATGTGTCGCTCGTGCACGCGCACACGGCCGATCCCGAGGGCAACCTCGTCTACCGGTACACGGCGCGGAACTTCAACCCCGTCGTCGCCACGGCGGGCCGGGTGACGATCGCCGAGGCCGAGGTCATCGTCGGCCTCGGCGAGATCGACCCGAACCACATCGTCACGCCGGGCGTGTTCGTCCAGCACGTCGTGCAGGCCAGGCCCCGGGTCAAGGACATCGAGCAGCGCACCGTTCGGCCCCGGGCCCTCGCGGGCCAGAACTGAAGGAGGAGTCCCGATGGCGTGGACGAGAGACGAGATGGCCGCGATCGCGGCCGAGGAACTGAACGACGGCGACTACGTGAACCTCGGGATCGGCATCCCCACGCTCGTGGCCAACAACCTGCCTGACGGGGTCCGGGTGACGCTGCAGAGTGAGAACGGCCTCCTCGGCATGGGCCCGTTCCCCTTCGAGGGCGAGGAGGACGCGGACCTCATCAACGCGGGCAAGCAGACCGTGACGGTCCTGCCCGGAGGGAGCATCTTCGACTCCTCCGACTCCTTCGCCATGATCCGCGGCGGGCACGTCAAGGTCGCGGTCCTCGGCGCGATGCAGGTTTCCGCCGAAGGCGACCTCGCCAACTGGCAGATCCCCGGGAAGATGGTCAAGGGCATGGGCGGGGCCATGGACCTCGTCGCGGGAACGCCGCGGATCATCGTGCTCACCGAGCACGTCGCGAAGGACGGCTCGCCGAAGATCGTCGCGGAGTGCACGCTCCCGCTCACCGGCCGGCGCGTCGTCGACCGCATTGTCACGGATCTTGCCGTCTTCGATGTGGGATGCCCGCAAGCGCAGGACGCCGCCCCTCGCCTCGTGCTGCGGCGGCTCGCCCCGGGGGTGGGCCTCGACGAGGTGAGGGAGAAGACCGGGGCACCGTTCGACGTCGTGCTCGAACAGCAGGCCTCACAAGAGGAAGGAGCGCTCGCATGAGCATCAGGGAACAGTTCGGCAAGGACGTTCTGATCACCGGCTGGGGCCACAGCCGGTTCGGGAAGCTCGGCGACGAGACGCTCGAATCGCTCATCGTGCAGGTCGCGGGCGAAGCGCTCGCTCACGCGGGCCTCGAGCCGGCTGAGGTCGACGAGGTCTACATCGGCCAGTTCAACGCCGGGATGATGCCGCTCGCGTTCCCGTCCTCGCTCGCGCTCCAGCTCTCCCCGGACCTGGCCGGGGTCCCGGCGACCCGCGTCGAGAACGCGTGCGCGTCCGGTTCGGCTGCCGTGCAGCAGGGCGTCAAGGCACTCCTGGCCGGGACTGCGCGGAACGTGCTCGTGGTCGGGGCGGAGATGATGACCCCGGCCGGGGCGGAGAAGGTCGGTGCGGCCCTGCTCGGCGCGGACTACGACATGGCCGGCCAAGCCTCCTCGGCCGGGTTCACGGCCTTGTTCGCCGAGGTCGCGAAGCACTACGAGAAGCGCTACGGTCCCGTCTCGGACGTCCTCGGCTCGATCGCGGCGAAGAACCACCGCAACGGTGTGGACAATCCGTACGCGCAGCTGCGCAAGGACCTGGGCGAGGAGTTCTGCCGCACAGTGTCGGACCGGAACCCCATAGTCGCCGACCCGCTGCGGCGCACCGACTGCTCGCCCGTCTCGGACGGGGCAGCCGCCGTCGTCCTGAGCCTGGCCCCGCGCCCGAGGGCCGCCACGAGCCCCGTGCGCCTCGCGGGGTTCGGCCATGCGAACGACTTCCTCCCCGCCGAGCGGCGAGACCCTACGGCGTTCGCGGGCACCCGGCTCTCGTGGGAGAGGGCGTTCGCGATGGCTGGAATCGGGCTCGATGGACTCGACTTCGCCGAGGTGCACGACTGCTTCACGATCGCCGAGCTCGTCATGTACGAGGTCATGGGCCTCGCGCCCGTGGGCGAGGGCGCCCGGGCCATCGAGGAGGGCTGGGTCTGCAAGGACGGCAAGCTGCCCGTGAACGTCTCCGGCGGGCTCAAGGCCAAGGGCCACCCCGTCGGGGCGACCGGCGTCTCCCAGCACGTCCTCGCCGCAATGCAGCTCACCGGCACCGCTGGCCTGATGCAGCTCGCCAACCCCCGCCGCGCGGCGGTGCAGAACATGGGCGGCGTCGGCATCGCCAACTACGTGAGCATCCTCGAGGCGGTCTAGTCCACCACGGCGGGTGGCTCGGGCTGCCTTGCAGTGCAGCTGTTGCCCTCGCCGTCCTCGCGTCCCACTGTAGAGAGGGCAAAGCACACGGCGGAACCGCACCCTCCCGAGAGGCGGGACCATGGCAGGCACACGGCTGCATCGCGCGCTCGTGGGCGCGGGCGCCGTCATGCTCGCACTGCTCACGGCATGCACGCCCGGATCGCAGGCGACGCCCACGGGCACGCCGATCGAGTCGCTGACCGCCGCGCCGAGTGCGCTCAGCCCAGCTCCCCTGCAGGCCGGCGACTGGCCGACGTACCACCACGACGCGGCTCGGACGGGCGCCGCCCTCGGGCTGCCCCCGCCGGGCACGCTCCACACGGCGTGGACGGCGCGGCTCGATGGGGCTGTCTACGGCGAGCCGCTCATCGTGCGGGACGAGGTGATCGTCGCGACGGAGTCGGACACGGTCTACGCGCTCGATCCGGCCGACGGGCGGATCGTGTGGCAGCGCAACGTGGGCACACCGGTGCCCGGATCCGCTCTCCCGTGCGGGGACATCAGCCCGCTGGGGATCACCGGCACGCCTGTCTTCGACCCCGCGACGGGCCTCGTCTTCGCTGTCGCCGAGGTTTCGGGCGGTCACCATGAGTTGGTCGGGCTGGATGCGGTGAACGGATCCCTCGTGGTGCGGCGCGAGGTCGAACCGCCCCGGGGCGAGCTCATCGCCTACCAGCAGCGGCCGGCCCTCGCGCTCGCGGGCGGCCGGGTCTACGTTGCGTTCGGGGGCCTCGACGGCGACTGCTCCGACTACATCGGCACCGTGCTCTCCGTCCCGACCACGGGCAGCGGGCCCATCGGTTCCTATGTTGTGCCGACATCCCGGCTGGCTGGCATCTGGGCGCCCGGCGGCCCTGCCGTAGACGGATCCCGGCTGCTCGTCGGGGTCGGCAATGGGGCCTCGACCGCGAGCTTCGACGGCTCCGATTCGATCCTCTCGCTCGACGCCGCGTCGTTGAGCCGTACCGACTTCTTCGCGCCGGAGACGTGGGCGCAGGACAACGCGCGCGATGCCGACCTCGGCTCGATGACGCCCGTGAGGGTCGGGCCCTACGTGTTCGCGGACGGCAAGGCCGGCACAGGCTACGTCCTCGATGCGGGCCATCTCGGCGGCATCGGCGGTGCCCGGGACGAGGCCACGGTGTGCCCGGCGTTCGGAGCACCCGCCGTCACGGGGATGACGCTCTTCGTGCCCTGTGAGGACGGGCTGCAGCAGGTGACGGTCTCGTCCTCGGGCGCGATCAGCCTGGGGTGGCGGCTGTCCCTGCAGGCGGCTGGCTCGCCCGTGGTCGGTGCCGGAGCGGTGTGGGTCATCGACTACGGGGCCGATGAGCTCTACGCCCTCGACCCGGCAGACGGTCACGTCCAGCAGAAGGTGCAGCTCAATCCCGTGCCGCACTTCGTGACCCCGACCCTCGCGGCCGGCCGCGTCTTCGTCGGCACGCTCGACGGCGTGACGGCATTGGCGGGAGCATGACGGACAGGTGGTGGAGGACCGTTAAACAGGACCACCCCCAGTCGCTAGACCGGGGGTGTCTTCTTGTGCGCCCAGAGGGATTCGAACCCCCGACCTTCTGTTCCGTAGACAGACGCTCTATCCAGCTGAGCTATGGGCGCATGCAGCACGCTTCGGCGTTTTCTGCGCCGCGGCCTGAATAACTTTACGCGAAGACCAACGCACATCCAAATCCGCAGACCACTCTCTCTGTGACTATACCGGTCTATGTGACCTTGATCACTTAAACTGGGACTGGTGCATGGCAAAACCCCCGAATTCCGGTATTTCGAGTGTTTCGCTCTCATTTCAACCCCCTCACAGGCCTCAGTGGTACAGACCACCTTCCCTACCATTGAGGGACAAACGACCCAGACGAAGGAGGAAGACATGGGCGCAACTCGTCTTCGGCTTCTTGAAGGAGCCCCTACCACCTACGAGCCCCTGCTGTCCTGGGTTGAGGAAGTCGCTGAACTGACTCAGCCCGACCGGATCCACTGGGTGGACGGTTCCGAAGCGGAATACCGCAAGCTGACTGACGAGCTCGTGGCTGCTGGGACGCTGACCCGGCTCAACCCGGTCCTCTTCCCGAACTCCTTCGCCGCCTTCTCCGACCCCGCGGACGTCGCGCGCGTCGAGGAGCAGACCTTCATCTGCTCACGGGACGAACACGACGCCGGCTTCACCAACAACTGGATGGAGCCGACGGAGATGAAGGCCAAGCTGAAGGGCCTCTTCTCCGGCTCGATGCGTGGCCGCACCATGTACGTCATTCCGTTCGTCATGGGCCACCTCGACGCCGAGGACCCGAAGTTCGGCGTCGAGATCAGCGACTCCGCCTACGTCGTCGCCTCGATGCGGATCATGGCCCGCATCGGCACGGACGTCCTCAAGAAAATCGAGCAGACCCGCGCGTTCTTCGTCCCGGCCCTCCATTCCGTCGGCGCGCCGCTCGAGCCGGGCCAGGCCGATGTCCCGTGGCCGTGCAACCCCGAGAAGTGGATTGTGCACTTCCCCGAGGAGCGGTCCATCTGGTCCTACGGCTCCGGATACGGCGGCAACGCCCTCCTCGGCAAGAAGTGCTACGCGCTCCGCATCGCCTCGGTCATGGCCAGGGACGAGGGCTGGCTCGCTGAGCACATGCTGATCCTCAAGCTCACGAGCCCCGAGAAGAAGGTCTACAACGTCGCCGCGGCCTTCCCGTCCGCGTGCGGCAAGACCAACCTCGCCCTCCTCGACCCGACCATCGAGGGTTGGAAGGTCGAAACCCTCGGCGACGACATCACGTGGATGCGCTTCGGCAAGGAGGGCGAGCTGCGTGCCGTCAACCCCGAGGCGGGCCTCTTCGGCGTCGCCCCCGGCACCGGCTGGGGCACGAACCCGAACGCGATGCGCGCCATCGCGAAGGGCAACAGCATCTTCACGAACGTCGCGCTCACGGACGACGGCGGCGTGTGGTGGGAGGGCATGACCGACGACGTCCCCGCACACCTCACGGACTGGCAGGGCAACGAATGGACGCCCGAGATCTCTGCCGCCAACGGTGGACGTCCCGCCGCGCACCCCAATTCGCGCTTCTGCACGCCGATCGACCAGATCGACATGCTCGCCCCCGAATACTTCGCACCGAACGGCGTGGAGGTGCATGCGATCCTCTTCGGCGGGCGCCGCAAGACGACCGTCCCGCTCGTGACCCAGTCCCGCACGTGGGCGAGCGGCATCTTCATGGGTGCGACGCTCTCCTCGGAGACGACGGCGGCCGCAGCTGGCGCCGTCGGCGTCGTGCGCCGCGATCCCATGGCGATGCTGCCGTTCATCGGCTACGACGCGGGCGACTACCTCAACCACTGGGTGCGGCTCTCGGCGAAGGGCGACCCCGCGCGGCTGCCGAAGATCTTCCTCGTGAACTGGTTCCGCCGCACGAAGGACGGCGGTTTCGCGTGGCCCGGCTTCGGCGACAACGCCCGGGTCCTCAAGTGGGCCATCGAGCGCATCGAGGGGGCAGCCGACGCAGTGGAGACGCCGATCGGCTTCATCCCGACGGCGGAGAGCCTGGACCTTGACGGCCTGGACCTGACCCCGGAGCAGGTGCAGGAAGCTGTGCGCTTCGACGCCGACGAGTGGCGCGAGGAAGTCCCGGGCCTCGAAGAGTGGTTCGCGCGCTTCGGCGACTCGCTCCCGCTCAGCCTCACCAACGAACTCGAGACCCTCAAGCAGCGTCTCGGCTGAGACTCGTGCGCCCTTCCCGGGCGCATGGCAGACTCCGGCGAACTGAACGGCGCCGGACCCCTGGAGGGCCGCCCCGCTGCACACGGGGCGGCCCTCCCATGCATCTGGCCCTAGGCAGCTGGGGGACCCGTGGATGTAGCGTGGGGCCAAGGCCCCCACCGCGCGTGGAGGACAGTCCTGGGGACGAGCGGAGACGGCATGACGGAACGCGTCGGAGTGGTCGGAGGCGGCATCGTCGGGATGGCGATTGCCCGGGCCCTTGCGCTCGCGGGCGACGCCGACGTCGTCGTCCTCGAGAAGGAGCGGCGGGTCGCCGCGCACCAGACGGGGCACAACTCCGGCGTCGTGCACGCGGGGCTGTACTACCAGCCCGGCTCGCTCAAGGCCGTGCTGTGCGCACGCGGCCGAGAGCTCACGCGCGACTACTGCCAGGAGCGTGGCCTCCCGTATCGCGAGCTCGGCAAGCTTGTCGTGGCGGTGACCCCCGAGGAGGTACCACGGCTCGACGACATCGAGCGCCGCGCCCGCGCCAATCGAGTGCCGGACCTTTCGCGCATCGGGCCAGAGCGGATGCGGGAGATCGAGCCGCACGTCGCCGGCGTCGCGGCCGTGCACTCGCCGCACACCGCCGTCGTCGACTACGCGGCGATCACCGAGGCGATGGCCGACGACATCCGCCGCGCCGGGGGCCGTGTCCTCCTGAGCACCGAGGTGACCGGGGTGCGGGCGGGGGAGCGGACGACGACGGTCGCCACCACCGCGGGGTCCCACACCTTCGACCGGCTCATCGTGTGCGCGGGGCTGCAGTCCGATCTCCTTGCACGCATGGTGGGAGCCTCGCCGTCGCCCCGGATCCTGCCGTTCCGCGGAGAGTACTGGACGCTTTCGCCCGCGCGGACCGCGCTCGTTCGCGGGATGATCTACCCCGTGCCCGACCCGCGCTTCCCATTCCTCGGGGTCCACTTCACGCGCGGCGTCTACGACGACGTGCACGTCGGGCCCAACGCCGTCCCGGCACTCGCGCGCGAGGGGTACGGCTGGGGCGACGTGTCGGTGCGGGACACGTTCGGCTCGCTTGCGTGGCCCGGCGCCCCGGCCCTGTTCAGGAAGCATTGGCGGATGGGCGTCCGGGAGATCTCCGCTTCGCTCCTCAAGCCCCTGTACTTCCGGCAGGCCCGGGCCTTCGTCCCGGAGCTTCGGCCGGGGGACCTCGAGGAGAAGGCCGCAGCGGGCGTGCGGGCGCAGGCGTGGGGTGCAGACGGCTCTCTGCTCGACGACTTCGCGGTCGACCAGGTCGGCTCGGTCACCCTCCTCCGCAACGCTCCCTCGCCCGCGGCCACGTCGTCGATGGCGATCGCCGAGTACGTGCTCCGCGAGCATCTCGGTATCCACGTCTGACCCGGTGGAAGTGCCGGCGCAACGCGAAACCACTGTTAACCGCCGAAACCCCGGATCGCGATCCGGGGTTTCGGCGGTAGAGCTGGGTTTCGCGAGGGCCTAGGCAGCTGTCGCGACGGACTCGTCCGCGCGGACGGCGAGCTCGCCGGCGTCTTTCGCCCGGGCGTCGTCCGTCGGCTCCACGGTCACCACGACGCGGCCGCCGTCGCCGAGCGAACCGGCGACGAGGAGGTCCGCGACGCGGTCCTCGAGTTCGCGCTGGATCACGCGGCGCAGGGGCCGGGCGCCGAACTCGGGCTCATAGCCGCTCTCGGCGATCCAATCGACGGCGGCGTCGTCGACGTCGAGGGTGATCCCCTGCGCCGCGAGCCGCGCCTCCGTCCCGCGGAGCTGGAGCCGCACGATCTCGTGCAGCTGCTCGCGGGTGAGCTTACGGAACAGCACGATCTCGTCGATGCGGTTGAGGAACTCGGGCCGCATCGTCTCGCGGAGCCGCCCCATGACCCGTGCCCGCAGCTCGGTGTCGGAGGGCGAACCGTCGGCCCCGCCCGGCGCAAAGCCGAGCCCGGCACCGCGCGTGGCGAGGAACTCGGAACCGAGGTTCGAGGTCATGATCACTACGGTGTTGCGGAAGTCCACGGTGTGCCCCTGGCCGTCGGTGAGCCGCCCGTCGTCGAGCACCTGCAGGAGCAGGTTGAACACGTCGGGGTGCGCCTTCTCGACCTCGTCGAGCAGCACCACGGAGTACGGGTGCCGCCGAACGCGCTCGGTGAGCTGCCCGGCCTCCGAGTAGCCAACGTATCCGGGAGGGGCACCGACCAGCCGGCTGACCGTGTGGCGTTCGCCGAACTCGCTCATGTCGAAGCGCACCATCGCTGACTCGTCGCCGAACAACGACGCCGCGAGGGCCTTCGCGAGCTCGGTCTTGCCCACGCCGGTCGGACCGAGGAAGAGGAAGCTGCCGACCGGCCGCCCCGCGTCGCCCAGCCCGGTGCGGTTGCGTCGCACCGCCTTCGCGATCGCCGTCACCGCATCCTCCTGGCCGACGACCCGACCGTGGAGCTCACTCTCAAGGCGTGCGAGCCGCTCGCGCTCGCCTTCCGTGAGGCGGGCCGCCGGGATGCCGGTGGCGCGGGCGACGACCGCCGCGATGTCCGGCTCGTCGACGACGTCGGACCCGGTCGCCTGGACGGACGACTCCACCGCATCAGCGATCTTGAGTGCCACCTGCTCGATCGCGTCGCGGAGCCTCGAAGCCTGTTCGTAGTCCTCCTGGGCCACTGCGGCCGCCTTCTGCTCCTCGAGCCGGGTCGCCTCCGCGTTCAGTGCCTCGAGATCGTTCCGGGGTCCACGCGCGAGGCTCTTGCGGGCGCCCGCCTGGTCGATGAGGTCGATCGCCTTGTCAGGCAGGTACCGGTCTGTGATGTACCGGTGGGAGAGCTCGACGGCGGAGCGGATCGCGGAATCGGTGTACGTGATGCCGTGGTGCTCTTCGTAGCGCGGCTTGAGACCGTCGAGGATTGCTATCGCGTCCTCGACGCTCGGCTCACCGACGGTGATCGGCTGGAATCGGCGCTCGAGGGCGGGATCCTTCTCGATCTTCCGGTATTCGTCGAGCGTGGTTGCACCGACGAGGTGGAGTTCACCGCGCGCGAGCCTCGGCTTGAGAATGTTGCTCGCGTCCATGCCGCCCTCTCCGCCACCGCCCGCACCGACGACCGTGTGGAGCTCATCGACGAACACGATGACGTTGCCGTCGGCCGCGATCTCGTCCATTGCCTTGGTGAGCCGCTCCTCGAAGTCGCCGCGGTAGCGGGTGCCGGCGAGCATCGCCGGCAGGTCGAGGGAGACCACGGTCTTCCCCTGCAGCTGCGCGGGAACGTCACCGGAGGCGACGGCCTGGGCGAGGCCCTCGACGATGGCTGTCTTGCCGACGCCGGCTTCGCCGATGAGGACGGGGTTGTTCTTCGTGCGGCGGGCCAGGATCTCGATCGCCTGCTCGATCTCCGAGGCGCGGCCGATCACGGGGTCCAGCCTGCCTTCGCGGGCGAGCGCCGTCAGGTCGGTGCCGAACTGGCCGAGCATGCTGTCCTTGCCGCGGCTGGCCGCGGCACCACGCCGACGCGCGGCGTGGCGAGGTGTCGCAGGGGCAGCCGGGGCCGCGTCGTCCGCGCGCCCGCCCTCGGAAGGCTCGCTCGCGCCGTCGCCCGCTTGGAACGACTGGGGCGTGATGCCCTGGGCCGCCAGGATCTGGCCGGCCGGTGCGTGGGAGGCGAGGACAAGAGCGAGGAAGAGGTGCTCGGGGTCGATGTAGGTCGAGCCGAGCGAGCGGGCTACCTTGTAGGCGTCCAGCAGAGCGTGCTGCGCGGACTGGGTGAGCTGCGGCATCGCGCCGTCCTCGGCGTCACCGCCGGCGGGAGAGCCCGCGGGCAGCCGCTGCTCGGTTGCGGCGACGATGTCGTCCGCGCCGGCGCCGGCGAAATCGATCATGCCGGCCACCGACTCCGTGGTGGCGAGCGCGTGCAGGAGATGCAGCGCGTCGACTTCGCGGTGCCCGTGCTCGAGCGCATAGCGGCCGGCGGCAGTCAGGACCTGCTGGCTCCCGCGGCTCATGAGGTGCGTGATGTCGAGGGGGCGGCTCGTGCGGCGGGACCCCTGGCCCTGCAGGTAGCGGGCAAGGAAGTCATCGAACGAACCGTTGCCAGCAGTCGGTCCGAAAAAGATAGGCAAACCATCCTCCAGAAAGTTGAGTGACTGTCGCTCATGTTCAACGCTGTGGTGAACGAGATATTCCCAAGCCCTACCCGTCCCTTGGGAACCCGGGCTAGCGTGGCGGAATGACGACCATCGCGCAGAACATCGTCGATACCCTCGCCGCCAACGGAATCCGCAGGGTCTACGGACTCCCCGGAGACTCGCTCAACGGCTTCACCGACGCCCTCCGTGGGACGCCCAGCATCGAGTGGGTCCACGTCCGCCACGAGGAGGCGGGAGCGTTCGCGGCTGCTGCCGAAGCGGCGCTGACCGGGGAGGTCGCCGTGTGCGCCGGTTCCGCGGGACCCGGAAACCTCCACCTGATCAACGGACTCTACGACGCCAACCGGTCACGCGTCCCCGTCCTCGCGATCGCAGCCCACATCCCCAGCGCGGAGATCGGGTCCAACTATTTCCAGGAGACGCACCCGCAGGAGGTCTTCCGCGAGTGCAGCGTGTACGCCGAGCAGGTGACCGACCCAGCGCAGATGCCGCGCATCCTCGAGATCGCCCTCAGGACCGCCGTCGAGAAGCGGGGCGTCGCCGTCGTCGTGCTGTCCGGCGACGTCGCGCTCACCCAGGTCGACTCGGAGCGGGTCACCGTTGTCCGCAGGGCCAAGCCGCGTGTCGTCCCGAGCGACGAAGAGCTGCGCGAGGCCGCGGGCCTCCTCAACTCGGCAGCCAAGGTGACCATCCTTGCCGGCGCGGGCGTCGAGGGGGCCCACGACGAGGTGATCGCGCTTGCCGACGAGCTCGGTGCTCCGATCGTGCACGCCTTCCGTGGGAAGGAGTTCATCGAGTACGACAACCCGTTCGACGTCGGCATGACCGGCCTGCTCGGCTTCAGCTCGGGCTACCGCGCGATGGAGGACTGCGACGCGCTCCTCATGCTCGGCACGGACTTCCCGTACCAGCAGTTCTACCCCGACCACGCGAAGATCATCCAGGTCGACATCCGGGGTGACCAGCTCGGCCGGCGTGCGCGCCTCGATCTGGGACTCGTCGGCGACGTCAAGGACACCGCGACCGCGCTCCTGCCCCTCCTCGAGCGGAAGCGCCGCCGCGCCCACCTGGAATCCTCCCTCAAGCACTACGCGAAGGCGCGCTCGAAGCTCGACGACCTCGCTGCCCCCACGAAGAAGGGCCAGCCGCTCCACCCGCAGTACATCACGAGGGTGCTCGACGAGCTCGCCGCCGACGACGCCGTGTTCACGGCCGACGTCGGGACGCCCGTGATCTGGGCCGCGCGCTATCTCACCATGAACGGACGACGGCGGCTGGTCGGCTCGTTCGCGCACGGCTCCATGGCGAACGCCCTGCCTCACGCGATGGGCGCGCAGGCCACGTTCCGCGGGCGCCAGGTCGTCGCGCTTGCCGGTGACGGCGGGCTGTCCATGCTCATGGGGGAGCTCATCACGCTCGTGCAGAACAAGCTGCCCGTCAAGCTTGTCGTGTTCAACAACGCGTCGCTCAACTTCATCGAGCTCGAGATGAAGTCAGCGGGGTTCGTGAACTTCGGGACGGGACTCGACAACCCGAACTTCGCCGCCGTGGCCGAGGCACTTGGCATCAAGGGCGTACGGGTCGACGACTCGTCCGAACTCGAGCAGGGCCTCAAGGAGGCCCTCGAGCACGACGGGCCCGCGCTCGTCGACGTCGCCACGATCCGGCAGGAGCTCGCGATGCCGCCGACCATCACCGCGCAGCAGGCGAGCGGGTTCACGCTCTACGCGCTCCGTACGGTGCTCTCGGGACGCGGCGACGAGGTGCTCGACCTCGCGAAGACGAACTGGCGGAGGGTGTTCTAGGACCAGCAGCTCGGGACGTGCGCCCCTCACGCCGTCGCAGCGTCGAAGGCGTCTCGTGCTTCGAGGATCTTGCCCGCATGGCTCTCGGCCCACTCGCGGACCGCGTCGAGCGGGCCGAGCAGGCTCTCGCCGACAGCCGTGAGCCGATACTCGACGCGGACGGGCACCTCGGCGAAGACGGCCCTGCTGAGGAGACCGTCGCGTTCGAGGGTCCGGAGAGTCTGGGTCAGCACTTTGGGCGTGATGCCGCCGACGGCGACGCGCAGCCCGCTGAAGCGAAGGGGTCCGTCCTTGAGTGCCTGGACGATGAGTGGAGTCCACTTGTCGCCGATCCGCTGGAGCACGACGCGAGACGGGCAGTCCGGATCCATGACGTCGAACGGGATGCTTTCCATAAAGTAACCATAGCACTTTGAAGTACTTGATATCTTCTGGATACTGTTGATCTGCAGGCACAGCAGGTTCAAAACAAGGAGCTTTCATGAAGATCGCCGTCTACGGAGCCACCGGCATGGTGGGCAGCCAGATCGTCGCTGAAGCGGCCCGCCGAGGCCACGAGGTGACCGCCCTGAGCCGGAAGGGAGCCCCGGTGGAGGGCGCCGCCGTCGTGCGCTCCGCCGACCTGGCCGACGTCGAGACCTACCGTTCCATTGCCGCTGCCCACGACGCCGTCGTGCTCGCGACGTCGCCCGACCGCACCGGCGGCTCCCGCGAGCCCTACTTGGCAGCGCACCAGGCCGTGGCCGAGGTCCCCACCGACGCGCGCCTCTACTTGGTGGGCGGCTTCGGAAACCTGCAGGGCCCGGACGGGACGCAGATCAAGGACCTTCCCGGCTTCCCCGCCGAGTACAAGGCGGAATCGGACACCGTCTTCCGGGCGTACGAGGCGCTCCGCGATTCGGCGGCCGGCCTCGACGTGACTGTCCATGCTCCCGCCGCGGTCATCCAGCCGGGCGAGCGGACCGGCAAGTACACGACCGCTGTCGGTGTCCCCGCTCCGGGTGACTCCATCTCGTCCCAGGACTTCGCGGTTGCCGCCCTCGACGAGCTCGAGAAGCCGCAGTTCCAGGGGAAGATCTTCACCGCCGCCAACTGAGGCGAGGTGCTGGACCGGACGACGGGCCAGCTAATACGTCGTGGCGTTCGGCAGGAGGACCGGCGGGGACGGCTTCTGATTGAAGTTGAAGTCGTTCTCGAGATTCCCAAGGAGCGGATTGTCTTCGCGCACGTCGGGGCGAGGATCGGGGCGGCCATCGGTTGCCGGGTCCAGGCGCTGGCCGTGGAGGAAGTCGTCCTCGATGAACTTCACGTAGGCGTCCTGGCTCAGCGTCTGATGGTCGATGTACCCCTTCTTTGCATAGGGGCTGATGACGATGCCGGGTACGCGGAGCCCATAGCCGTTCTGGTCGACGACGGGCGGCGTGACGTGGTCGTAGAACCCGCCCCAGTCGTCCCACGAGAGGAAGATCGCGGTGCTGCTCCAGTCCGGACCCGACATGATCGCGTTGACGAGTCCCGTGACGTAGGCCTGCCCCGTGCTCACGAGTGCGGGCGGATGCTCGCTCACCGCGCTCGTCGGATCGATCCAGCTCACGGCGGGGAGCGTCCCCTTCTTCGCCGCAGAGTAGAAGTTGGCGAGGGACTGGATGTTGCCCAGCTGCCCGTCCTGCTTGACGGTGTCGAAGTAGGGCAGGGGATTCCAGATGCCCGGCGTCTTGGCGTCCTGCTTGACGGGCGCGCAGGTCATGGCCGAGTCGCTTTCGCAGTCCGGTTCGGTTCCGTTGAACACGTAGTAGCCCCACGAGACGCTCTGCTGGTAGAGGAGGTACGTGAGGTCGGTCCACGCGTAGTCGGGTGCTGGCCTCGGTGGGGACTTCGGCTTCCCGAAGTCGGGCGGGAGCTGCGGGCCCTGCGGCGCGTTCACGCAGGACGCCGCCTGTCCCGGCACGCTGCACTTGGCCGACCACTCCGAGACCATGTAGAGGTGGGACGGCAGGCTCCACGAGGCGTCCGACTGGAACAGGTGGTCCTGGAGGGTGAAGTCCTTCGCGTACGTCCAGTAGTTCGGGATGTCGCGGGCGTCGTGGTAGCCCATCACGTCGGTGACAGCGGCACCGGTGCAGGCAGGGTCATTCGCTGCGCAGTTCGACGACGCATGCTCGGCCTGGGCGATGAACCCGTCCATCTTTCCGCCGTTGACGGCGGCCTTCGCGTTCGACTGGCTGTGCGGGCCGCCCGCGTTGCGGTCCGCGGGATCGTAGTAGGGGCGAACGCACGCGTGCTTGGCCGGGTCCGGGACGCACACCGTGGGAACCCCGTTCTGCATCGGAATCCCGTCGGCCCCGGGGAACGTTCCGAAGTAGCTGTCGAACGAGCGGTTCTCCTGCATGATGACGACGACGTGCTGGATCTTGGAGATGCCGGCGGGCGGCAGGCTCTGAGCCGGTCGCCCGACCGTGAGGCACGCGGCGAAGATCAGGAGGGCGACGACGGCGAGGACCACCCCGACGAGGGTCCTCCGAGGTATGCCCACTGCCCGCTCCGAAGGCCCTAGGCCTGGCTCTCGGCGGCCGTGGGGGCCGCGGCGGCAGCAGGCGGGGCGGCAGGCGGCGGGCCGGCAGGCGCGAATGACGCCGCTGCCGGGGCGAGGCCGAGCTGCAGGAAGACGCGGCTCATCTGGCGGGAGTTCGGGAGCGAGGTGATTCTTACCGCATCGAGTTCCCGGTAGAAGGCCTCACGGGCCCGGCGGAGTGCTGAACGCAAGCCGCATTGGGGCAGGAGGGGGCAGTCGCCGGCCGCTCCTCCCTCGCATTCCGGAAGGTCGGGTCGGGTGTCGAGTGCTCGCAGCACGGAGCCGATCGTCGCGTTCCGGCCCGCCTCGCTCAGCCGGACGCCGCCGGCGCGGCCGCGCGTCGCCTCGATGAGGCCCAGATCGCGCAGCCTGAGCACGGCCTTGCTGACATGGTTGTACGGCGTGCCGACGCCCTCTGCTATGGCCCGCGTCGCGAGCGGCCCCGACGCGTCGACCGCGCTCAGGAGCATGAGGGCCCGGAGACTGACGTCCTCGAAAGCAGTCATGCGCATTCGGCCAGTCTACGCCGAAATACCCAAACATCCGTTCTGATATCGGGCGGTCAGAGGGGAAAACCAGCCGTCAGAGGAGAAAACTACGTGGTGTAGACGGCAGCCTCGTGGCCATCCGCCTCGAGAGCCCCGTACACGTAACCCGTGGCGGTCATCTCGTAGGGGAGGATGGCCGCGAGGACGCCGCCATGCCGGTGCTCGGCCGAGGCGTGGATCCCGTCCGACCCGTGTTCCGGGAGATTCACGTCGCTCGCAATCGCCACGGCTCGTGTACCGTCCCGGCCCTGGCGCAGGAGCTCGACGAGATCGTGGAGCATTGCCTCCGCATCGAAGTCTGACTCGAGCCCGGCTTCCGGCTCGCCTTCCCCGTCGTCCTCGCCGGCCGCGGGCGTGACGAGCACGAGCCGCAGCTCGCCGTCGTCGTCCAGCGTGACCCCGAATGGGAGGAAGCCGCCGTTCTGCTCGAGATGCTCCTGGGCCATGCCCAGGGCTGTGCCCAGCACGTCGTGCAGCTCGCGGAGGACGGTCTCGCCGTCGGAAGCCGGGCCCGAGCTCATGCGCGGACGATCGCGAGCACGTTGTCGCGCACGGACGCGAGCGTCTCGCGGTCCTTTGCCTCTCCGTTGAAGCGGAGGTAGGGCTCGGTGTTGGACGGCCGGAGGTTGAACCACCACGACCCGTCGGCGGCGGAGAACGTCGTTCCGTCGAGCTCGTCGATCGCGACGTCCGGGCCGTCGTACGCTTCGCGCACCCGCGCGACGGCCGCGGCCTTGTCCTCGATCTCCGAGTTGATCTCCCCGGACGAGACGTAGGGCTCGTATTCGGCGCCGAGCTCGGAGAGCGGCCGGTCCTGTCCGCCGAGCGCTGCGAGGACGTGCATCGCGGCGAGCATCCCCGTGTCAGCGTTCCAGAAGTCGCGGAAGTAGTAGTGGGCAGAATGTTCGCCTCCGAACACCGCGCCCTCCTCGGCCATCACGGCCTTGATGAACGAGTGGCCGACGCGTGTGCGCACCGGACGGCCGCCGTCGTGCTCGACGAGCTCGGGCACAGCACGCGAAGTGATGAGGTTGTGGATGATGATCGGCTCTTGCTCGCCACCCGCCTTGGCGCGCGCGATTTCCCGACGGGCGACGAGCCCCGTGATCGCGGACGGCGAGACCGGGTCGCCGTTCTCGTCGATCACGAAGCAGCGGTCGGCGTCGCCGTCGAACGCGAGCCCGATGTCCGCGCCGTGCTCGACGACGGCCTTCTGGAGGTCGCGCAGGTTCTCGGGCTCGAGCGGATTGGCCGGATGGTTCGGGAAGGTCCCGTCGAGCTCGAAGTAGAGGGGCACGATCTCGAGCGGCAGCGCGGGCAGGAGGGTGTCGCCCAGGACAGCCGGCGTCGTCATGCCCGCCATGCCGTTGCCGGCGTCGACGACGACCTTGAGGGGCCGGATGCCCGAAAGGTCGACGAGGCCGCGGAGATGCACCGCGTAGTCTGCGAGGACGTCACGCTCGGACACCGTGCCGGGGTTCTCGACCGAGGGGATCCCGCGTCCGTTTGTCCCGCCTGCGGCGAGATACGCCTCGGCGGCCTTCTGGATCTCCTTGAGACCCGTTTCCGAGGAGACGGGCAGCGCGCCCGGCTTGGCGAGCTTGATCCCGTTGTACTGGGCGGGGTTGTGGCTCGCGGTGAACGTCGCGCCCGCGGCCTGGAGGGCGCCGCACGCGTAGTAGAGCTCGTCGGTCGAGATGAGGCCGATCTTCTCGACGTTGCCGCCCCGGGCCGACGCTCCGCGCGCGAAGGCATCGATGAACTCGGGCGACGAGGGGCGCATGTCACCGCCCACGAGCACCGTCTTTCCCGAGAGGCCGAGGACGTCGACGAACGCAGCTCCCACCGCCTCGACGATGCGGGCGTCGATCGTCTGGCCCACGATCCCACGCACGTCGTACGCCTTGAATGACGCGGAAAGGTCGGTCTGGGGCGCCTGGCCGGCGGAGGTGCTCACGTTGCTCACCCGCCCGATTATGCCAAACGCGGGCCAACAGAGTGCGACATCAAGGCGCCGTCGTCCGTGGGAGCAGCGAGACGGGCTCAGTACGCCTTGACACGCTGCTCGACGATGAGGTGGATGAGGGCGAAGGTCCCGTCCTCGTCGATCGCGCGGAGGGCCGACTGGATCGCGGCGGGGACGTCGGCGTCGTTCTCGACCCGCACGCCGAACCCGCCGAAGGCCTGGGCCATGAGCGCGAAGTCGGGGTTCTTGAGCTGGGTGCCCGAGACCCGACGGGGGTACTGGCGCTCCTGATGGGTGCGGATGGTGCCGTACTCCTGGTTGTCCATGACGATCACGAGCGGCGTCGCCCCGTACTGGGCTGCCGTGGCGAGCTCCTGGCCGTTCATGAGGAACTCCCCGTCCCCGGCGATCGTCACCACCCGGCGCCCCGGATGGGCGAGCGACGCCGCGATCGCGGACGGCACGGAGTAGCCCATCGAGCCGTTGCGGGCGCTGATCATCGAGGCGTAGCGCTGGGTGGGGAAGTAGCGGTGGGCCCAATTGGTGTGCTCGCCCGCGCCCAGGGTGACAATGGCGTCATCGGGCAGGGTGGGGACGAGGTTGGCCATGAGGGTGTCCATGCGCGCCGGCCCCTCGGTGGGCGTCGCGGGAGGAAGGGCAGCGAACTTCTCCTGCTCCCCGCGCATGCGCTCGGTCCAGGCCGCCCACTCCTCGCGCACCGGCAGATTGATCATGACGAGGTCCCGGACGAACACATCCGGCTTGGCCACGATCTGGTACGAGACCGGCCCCGAGCGGCCGCGCAGGGACGGGTCGATCGTGACGAGGAAGTTCTTCTTCGTCCAGTCCTGCCGCACGAGGAACCCGTCGGTGATCACGTCCCCGGGCACGGTGCCGACGAAGATCAGCAGGTCCGTCTCCTCGAGGAGGTCGTAGGTCGGCTTCGGGCGCCCGTAGCCGATCGGGCCGACATAGGAGGGGGAATCGAACGGGATGGTGCCCTCGCAGCGCCATTCGGCGGCCGCCGGGATGCGGTGCTCCTCGAGCCAGTGGGTCAGCGCGGTGGCGCCCTCCTGGGTCCAGTCGCTGCCGCCGACGACGAAGAGCGGCTTCTCCGCCGCGAGCAGGGCGCTCTTGACCGCCTTCCAGTCGGTGACCGTCATCCCGCCCGTCGCCACGGGGATCTTCGGGTGGATCGTGGCGTCGATCTCCTGCTGGATGATGTCCTCGGGAAGGCCGACGACGACCGGCCCGGGCCGCCCGTTGAGCGCCGCGAACATCGCCTCGGCCACGATTTCCGAAGCCCGCTCGGCGTGGTCCAGGACCATGACGCGCTTGGCTCCGGTGTCGAACCAGGACTTGATGTCGAACTCTTGGAACGCCTCGCGGTCACGGTGCGCGAAGGGAATCAGGCCCACGAACAGGACCATCGGGGTCGAGTCCTGCCACGCCGTGTGCAGGCCCACGTGGGCGTTGGCCGCCCCCGGGCCGCGGGTGACCATCGCGACGCCGGGGAGCTGGTTCATCTTGCCGTCCGCCTCGGCCATGTACGCGGCGCCGCCCTCATGGCGGCACACGATCGTCTCGATCGGGGACTCGTGCAGGCCGTCGAGCACGTCGAGGAAGGACTCGCCCGGCACTACGTAGCTGCGGGTCACACCGTGGGCCACGAGGGAGTCCACGATCACGTGGCCGGCGGACTTCTTCACGGGGATGGAAGCGGGATCGGAACTGCCGGCGGGCAGGCTCGGATCGGACAGGGGCGGCGCCGTTGCCGTCATGGAGGTACATCCTTCTTGTTGGCACTGAGAATGGGTGTGTTTCTACCGTATCGGGCGGTTGGAAGCCGCGGGAGCCAGAAGTGTCAGACGTCACGGGGATACTTGAAGGCATGGTCCGGAGTTCCAGTCACTTCTCCCCAGCCGAAGGTTCTATGACGTTTTCTGACAGCGGTGCCCCCGCCTCCGGCGAGCTGCATGCGCAGGCTCTCGAGATGCTCCGCAAGCTCGTGGGCCGTGACGACGCAGCCTTCCATCCGGGGCAGTTCGAGGCCATCGAAGCGCTCGTGGCGCATCGCCGTCGGACGCTCGTCGTCCAGCGCACGGGGTGGGGCAAGTCGGCGGTGTACTTCGTCGCGTCGCTCCTCCTCCGGGCCCGCGGCGCGGGCCCGACACTCATCGTGTCCCCGCTCCTCGCACTCATGCGGGACCAAGTCGAGGCGGCTGCGCGAGCCGGGGTGCGCGCGGTGGCCATCAACTCGGCCAACCGGCTCGATTGGGACGAAGTGCACGCCGCGCTCGCCGCGGATGCGGCCGACGTCGTCCTCATCTCGCCCGAGCGGCTCACCAACCCGGCGTTCCGCGAACAGCAGCTGCCCGAGCTCCTGGCGCGAACCGGGCTGCTTGTGGTGGACGAGGCCCACTGCATCTCCGACTGGGGGCACGACTTCCGGCCCGACTACCGCCGCATCGCGGCGCTCATCGACGAGCTACCACCGTCGGTGCCCGTGCTTGCAACGACCGCGACAGCGAACGCGCGCGTCGTCGCGGACGTCGAGGAGCAGCTCGGGGCGGACGTGCTGACGCTGCGCGGCCCGCTCGGCCGAGACTCGCTGCGCCTCGGCGTCCTGCGGATGCCCGAGGCCGGGCATCGGCTTGCGTGGCTCCTCCAGCACCTCGGCGACCTGCCGGGAAGCGGCATCATCTACACCCTCACCGTCTCGGCTGCGGAGGACACCGCCCGGCTCCTCGCCGAGGCGGGCTATCGCGTCCTCGCGTACACGGGCAAGACCGACACCGGCGAGCGGGAAGAGGCCGAGCGCCTGCTCAAGGGCAACGCGGTCAAGGCCCTCGTCGCTACGTCCGCTCTCGGCATGGGGTTCGACAAGCCGGACCTCGGTTTCGTCGTGCACCTGGGTGCACCGTCGTCTCCGGTCGCCTACTACCAGCAGGTCGGGCGCGCGGGCCGCGGGGCCGCGCACGCCGACGTGCTCCTCCTGCCCGGATCGGAGGATCGGGAGATCTGGCGCTATTTCGCGACCACATCGATGCCCGATCGGTCCAAGGCCCACGCGGTCCTCGACGCGCTCGCGGCCGCCAGCGGCCCACTCTCGACGGTTGCGCTCGAGGCGCAGGTCGAACTGCGGCGCACGCAGCTGGACCTCCTGCTCAAGGTGCTCGCGGTGGACGGCGCTGTCGAGCGGGTTGGCGGCGGATGGCGATCGACGGGCGCGCCCTGGGAGTACGACGGCGAGCGGTACCGGCGCATCGCCGCGGCGCGGGAGGCGGAGCAGGCCGCGATGGTCGCGTACGAGGAGACGACCGCGTGCCGCATGGAGTTCGTCACGACCCAGCTCGACGACGAGACCGCTGCTCCCTGCGGCCGGTGCGACAACTGCGCGGGCCGCTGGTTTCCCGCCGACGTCGACCCGGGGGTGCTCGAGCGGGCAGGGGAGCAGCTCCGTCACGCCGGTGTTCCCATTGAGCCGCGCGCGCAGTGGCCGAGTGGCATGGACAAGCTCGGCGTTCCAGCCAAGGGCCGCATTCCCGCGGGCGAGCAGCTTTCGGAGGGTCGTGTCCTCGCCCGCCTCACCGACCTCGGCTATGGGGGAGCGCTGCGTGAGCTGTTCGCGCCGTCGGCGTCCGACGGCGAGGTGCATGCCGGGCTGCGGCCCGCCGTCGTCGAGCTCCTCGCGGGATGGGCTCGGGGGGACGGCTCGGCGGGGCCGTGGAGCGGCGTCGGGAGGCCCGCAGGCGTGGTCGCGATGCCATCTGCCACGCGCCCTCTGCTCGTTGAGTCGCTCGCCCGCGGTATCGCCGAGGCGGGGCGGCTGCAATACCTCGGGGCACTGTCCCGGACGGCTTCGGCGAGGCCGGGCCAGGCGGGGGGGAACTCCGCGTTCCGGCTCGCCGGGGTGTGGTTCGCGTTCGACGTCGGCCCCGAGCTTGAGGCTGCTGTCGCAGGGATCGGGGGCGCTTCCGTGTTGCTTGTCGACGATCTCGTGGACAGCAGATGGTCGCTCACCGTGGCTGGTCGGCTGTTGCGCCTGACCGGTGCCGGGCCCGTGCTGCCGCTCGCACTCGGGCAGGCCGGGTAAGCCGGCGCCGGCTCGCGGTTCCGCTTTGCGTCCGTCCGCCGGTTCTGGGTACCCTTGGGGAGCTAGCGATAGCAAGGAGACGTGCCAGAGCGGCCGAATGGACTTCACTGCTAATGAAGGGTCCGGGGAAACTTGGACCGGGGGTTCAAATCCCCCCGTCTCCGCCGTGTGAACGCCCCCGGTCTTTGAGCCGGGGGCGTTCTACTTTTCCTCGATTGCGCTCTCGTTGGGCAGGGCCTCGGAGGGAAGCCTCAGAGTACGGAAGTCTCGATTCATTCCGACTCAGTGGTTCTTCCGCGATCCGCCTACGCGCCCAGCGACCTCCACAGGAATGCTTGGCTCCTCGCTTGGAGGGCCGCCGCCTGGCGGTTGTCTGAGGCGCCGGCGTGGCCGCCCTCTAGCGCCTCGTGGTACCAGACGTTCGGAATTCCCATCGCCAGCATCCGCGCCGCCATCTTGCGTGCCTGCACGGGCCCCACGCGATCGTCGGACGTCGCGGTCCAGATGAACGTGTCGGGGTAGTCGACCCCGTCGCGCAGCAGGTGGTACGGCGAGAACGTCTTGATGAACTCCCACTGCTCGGGCACGTCTGGGTCGCCGTACTCCGCGATCCATGACGTACCCGCCGAGAGCTTCGTGTAGCGCCGCATGTCCAGCAGCGGCACGCCACACGAGATCGCGCCGAAGAGCTCGGGATAGCTCACGAGCATGTTCCCCACGAGCAGGCCGCCGTTCGACCCACCCGTACAGCCGAGGTGCGCGGGGGAGGTCACGTCGCGGCGGACCAGGTCGCGTGCCACCGCGGCGAAGTCCTCGTACGCCCGGTGGCGGTTCTCCTTGAGCGCGGCCTGATGCCAGGCCGGACCGTATTCCCCGCCGCCCCGGATGTTCGCCACGACGTACACGCCGCCCCGCTCGAGCCACGCCCGACCGATTATCCCGCTGTAGGCGGGGGTGCGTGAGATCTCGAAGCCGCCGTACCCGCTCAGCTGTGTCGGGTGGGATCCATCGAGCTCGAGGTCCTTCGGCCCGACCTGGAAGTACGGGACCTGCGTGCCGTCCTCCGAAGTGGCGAAGTGCTGCTCGACGGTTAAGCGGCTCTCGTCGAAGAACGACGGCGCCCTCTTGACTTGGTCGTTGCCCCCGCCGATGGTGCCGCGGAGGAGCGTCGTCGGCGTGAGGAATCCCGTCGCGATGAGCCAGTAGTCGTCGCCGGCCTCGGGGTCCTCGTCGTCGACCGCGTAGCTCTCCACGAGGTGGAGCGGTGGGCACGCGTCGAGCTCGGCGGCGGACCATTCAGCCGATCCCGAGGCGGGCGGGGTCAGGACGCGGATCTCCGAGGACACGTCGCGGAGCAGGTTCACGAGGAGATGGTTGCGCGTCCAGCTCCAGGACTGAAGGGACGTGTGCGCGTCGGGGGAGAAGAGCAGCGTGAGCTCTTTGGAGCCGCCCATGAAGGCCTCGAAGCCGGCGGCGAGCAGCGACCCGGCACGGTGGACGGCGCCGTCGAGCTCCCAGTCGCGCTGCGGTCGGAACAGGATCCATTCACGATGCACGTCGATGTCGACGTCGGTGGGGACGGGAATCTGCTGCCACCCGCCGTCGCGCCACACCGAATGCTGGACGTCGAAGAAGCTGATCCGATCGCTCGCGAGCAGCCGCTCGAATCCGGGAGTGTCGTCGAATCCGCCGCTCGCCATGAGATGGTCGGCGGGCACCTCGAAGATCACCTCGGCATCGTCGAGCGCCACGCCGCGCGGGAGCTTGCGTACGATCCGTGGGTACGAGGACGTCGTGACCGCGTCGGGGCCCAGCGTCGACGAGACAATGAGGGTCTCGGCATCGAGCCAGTCCGCCCCGCCCTTGGCGGCCGGCAACGAGAAGCCGCCGTCCTCCGGGGACACGAAGGCCCGCTCGTCGACGTCGTACTCGCGCAGCGCTGACGCGTCGCCGCCATCGGGGGAGAGCCGCACCATGCAGCGCCGCCAGGACTTCCCGTCGGCCGGGCGGAGGAAGCTTGCACCGCCCCACACCCACTCCGTGCCCTCGCGCTCCGCGAGCGCGTCGACGTCGAGCAGGATCTCCCACTCCGGTGAGTCCGTCACATAGCTCTCCCAGCGGGTGCGCCGCCAGAGCCCCTTGGGATTCTGAGCGTCCCGCCAGAAGTTGTAGTACCAGTCACCTCGCTTGGTGACCATCGGGATGCGGTCCTGGGAGTCCATCACCTCGAGGATCTCGGCCTCGAGTTCGGGGTAGTCGCCGGTCTCCAGGAGGTCCTCGGTCCGCGCGTTCTGCTCGCGCACCCAGTCGAGCTGCTCGGTCCCGTGAATGTCCTCGAGCCAGAGGTTCTCGTCCACGGGTTCCCTGGGGACAGGAGTGAGGGTCTGCGCCGGATCCGTCATGCTGCTCATCCTCGCACGGGGCGCCGACAGCGCAAGGGGCATGCGCTATGCGTCACCTGTGACGCGGAGGGCGCTGTGGGCCGCCGGGTTAAGCTCGGAGGATGATTCCGGGAGGTGCACGAGCGCGGCTGCGCGTCGCCGTCGTCGGCGGCGGCCCGCGCGGTGCCTCCGCCGTCGAGCGCCTCCTCGCGAACTGGTCGGCTGCGGAGCCGCGTGTGGGGGCCGGCGCGGACCGGCCCCGGGAGCTCGAGGTCACCGTTTACGAGCCGTTCGTAGCCGGGCCGGGACGGGTCTGGCGGACGGAGCAGCCCCGCGAGTTCCTCATGAACACGCCGTGCTTCTTCCCGACGCTCATCCCTTCGGAGCCGGGGCTGGCCAAGCCACTCGCCGGCGGCAGCTTCGACGACTGGCGAGAGGCGCGCAAGACCGGACTCGCAGAGGAGAACGCGACCGGCCTCAGCCCCGAGGAGGCCGCGGAGCTCGCCGTCCTCGGGCACTCCGACTTCCCCCCGCGCGCACTGTACGGCCGCTACCTGGCCGACACGTTCGCTGCGGTCGTCGAGGCGGCCCCGCTCGGCGCGCGGGTCGACCACCTCCGCGAAGAGGTGACCCGCCTCGGCCGCACCCCCCACGGATGGGCCCTCACGACCCGCGACGGCCGCGCCCGCGAGGCGGACGCGGTTGTCCTGGCACTCGGCCACGTGCCCTCGAAGCTGAACCAGACGCAGCGCGCGCTCGCCGAGGCGGCAGCCCGGCTCGGCCTGACCTACCTCCCGCCCGCCGCCCCGGCCGACGTCGACTGGGACGCGCTCCCGAGCGGAAGCACGGTCCTCGTGCGCGGGATGGGCCTCAACTTCTTCGACGTCATGGTCCGCCTGACCGAGGGACGCGGCGGGCGATTCAAGGAGCGGCCGAACGGCCAGTTGGAGTACGTGGCATCGGGCCGCGAACCGCGCCTCGTTGCCGCTTCCCGACGGGGCGTGCCGTACCGGGGCAAGGTCGAACTCGGCGCCTACTACGCGCCCAGCGTCCGCCTGCGCTGGCTCACCCGGGCCGCCGCGCTCGCCCCTCGGGAGGCGGGGCTCACGCCGTCGTTCGACGCGGACCTCTGGCCGCTCCTCCACCGCGACACGCTCTGGGCTTACTACTCGACGCTCGCGCGCACCACGCCCGACGAGGTCGCGCCGGGGTTTCTCGATGCGCTCGACGCCGCGCTCGCCGTCCCGGGGCCGACGTGGGAGGAACGGGCCGAGGCTGTCGTCGAAGGCGCCATCCGTGACGGGCTCCGCCTCGACCTGCGCGGCCTCGGTGCCCCGCTCGCGGGCCACCACTTCGCCCGGCGCGAAGACCTCGACGCCCGCGTCCTCACCTAT
This sequence comes from Sinomonas susongensis, assembly GCF_005877005.1. Classification (GTDB taxonomy): domain Bacteria; phylum Actinomycetota; class Actinomycetes; order Actinomycetales; family Micrococcaceae; genus Sinomonas; species Sinomonas susongensis. Next base: position 139,296 of record NZ_SSNH01000006.1, read on the forward strand.
CTCGACGACGACGCGGCAGGGTCGGCGCGTGGAGAGGACGACCCCGTCAAGATGGCGATCGCCGCCCTGCACCGCGGGCGGGCCGTGCTCAAGGAGGCGGTCGCCGATGGGGGCATCACGGAGGAATCGTGGGTCTCGGGCCTGCGCGGCTGGTTCGAGGGGCTCGTCGAGGGGCTCGCGAGCGGGCCCCCGCCCTTGCGCATCCGCCAGCTCGCCGCACTCATCCGTGCGGGCGTGCTGAGCACGGTCGGACCCGAGCCCCGTTTTCGCGTGGACCGGGGGGCGGGCTGCTTCGTCGCGGAATCGCCCTGGGTCGGAGGGCCGCCCGTCTACGCGGCCGCAATGGTCGAGGCCCTCGCCCCGGCGAATGTCGTGGGCGCCGCCGATTCGCCCCTGCTGGAGGGGCTCCTCGCGGACGGGCTGGCGCGCCCCAGATACGTCGCCGGCGCGGACGGCGTGCCCAGGCCGGCCAGCGGTCTCGACGTGACCATGCCGCCCTACCGGCCCCTCGACGTGAACGGCCAGCCTGTCCGCGGCCTTTACGTCCTCGGGCTGCAGCTCTCCGCCGTCCAGTGGGGCACCGCGATCGCGGCCGAGGCGCATCCTTTCGGGGCGCCTGGGGAAGCGAACGACGGTGCCCCCTACCCGAGTGCCCAGCGGACGCTGCGCGACGCGGACGCGGCGGCGAAGGACATTCTGGGGATCTAGGCGGCGGCCATCCTCGGAAGGTCCGTTCGCTTCGGGCTAGGCCTGACCCTCCGCTGAGGCCTGCGAGAGGTCCTGGTGAATGAGGAAGACGGCGCCGAGCGGATCGGTGAGCGTGGCGATGCGGCCGAACGGGGTGTCCTCCGCGTTCCGGACGATCTGGCCCCCGAGCCGCTGGGCGGCCTCGACGGCCGCATCCGTGTTCTCGACTCCCCAGTAGATCTGCCAGTTCGACGGAACGCCCTCGGGGAGGATGCCGTCCGCGTCCATGACACCGGCCTTCGCCTCACGTCCGGCGCCGAGGGTCGTGTACCGGAACTCCGGGGTGTCGCTCATCGTCTCGGTCTCCCATCCGAGCACGTCCTGGTAGAACTTCACCGTCTGCGGGTAAGCGCGGGAGAGCACCTCGAACCAGACGGGCGAGCCCGGCTCCGCGAGCTTCCCGAAGCCCGTGTGGCCGCCGGGCTGCCAGCCGCCGAAAGCCGCCCCGCCGGCGTCGCCGAACATCGCCATGTGCCCCTGCTCGGGGACTTCCATCGGCGGCATGAAGACCTGCCCGCCGTTCTCCTGGACCTTGCCCGCGGTCTTCGTGATGTCCTCGGTGAGCAGGTAGACGGTCCAGACGTCGGGCATCGTGTCCTGGTCGGGCATCTTCGGCATGATGCCGGCGACCTGCTCTCCGTCCTTGAACGCGGTCGTGTAGCCGCCGTACTTGTCGGGGTCGCTGCCCTCGAAAGTCCAGCCGAAGAGTTCGCCGTAGAAGGACTTGGCCTTCTCGAGGTCACTCGTCATGAGGTCGGCCCAGCAGGGGGCTCCCGGGGTGAGATCGGGCTTGGGCATGGATGCTCCTTGCGATTGGTTCTGCGTGGGTGGATTCGTCGCGCTCCTGACTCTGCCGACGCTATAAGCGGCCACCGACACTTTCAAGGCCACGATCGAACGCTCGTCCGCGCCACGCCAATGAGCAGGCAAAACGAACGGCACCCCCGGTCGGAAGACCAGGGGTGCCGTTCACGTCCCGGGAGACGATGCTGCGGAAGGTAAGGGATTTGAACCCTTGGTACGGGGTGACCGCACACTGGTTTTCAAGACCAGCTCCATAGGCCGCTCGGACAACCTTCCTCGTGCCTAGTAGTGTTTCATAGGCACCAGACTTGACGAAACCGACGGCATCCGGAACCGATGCCGGATGCCCCGGGAGGAAGCATGAAGGCCGTGTACATCGCCGAGCCCGGCGGCCCTGAAGCCCTGCAGGTCCGCGAGGTCGAGGACCCTCTGCCGGGACCGGGCGAGGTGCTCATCGACGTCGTGGCCGCCGGCATCAACCGGGCTGACGTCCAGCAGCGCCGCGGCTTCTACCCGCCGCCTCCGGGTGCCTCCGAGGTGCCGGGCCTCGAAGTCTCCGGCCGCATCTCGGCGTTCGGCCCCGACGTCGTCCGTCCCTTCTCTGCGGGGGACAAGGTCGTCGCGCTCCTGTCGGGCGGGGGGTACGCGCAGAAGGTCGCGGTGCCCGCCGAGCAGGTGCTGCGCATCCCCGAGGGAGTGGACCTCGTCACCGCGGCGAGCCTTCCCGAGACCGCGGCGACCGTTTACTCGAACCTCATGATGACGGCGCAGCTCCAGCCCGGCGAGCTCGTCCTGATCCACGGGGCGACGGGCGGGATCGGCACCATGGGCGTCCAGATGGCGAAGGCCTTCGGGGCGCGCGTCGCCGCGACCGCGGGAAGCGACGAGAAGGTCAGCACTGCGCGGGCCTTCCTCGGCGTCGACGTCGCGATCAACTACCGGGAGCAGGACTTCGTCGAGGCGGTCCGCGATGCGACGGACGGCCGCGGCGCGGACGTGATCCTCGACGTCGTCGGCGCGAAGTACCTCGAACGGAACGTCGAGGCGCTCGCCCCGTATGGGCGGCTCGTGGTGATCGGCCTCCAAGGGGGTGCGAAGGCCGAGCTCAACCTCGGTCTCCTCGTCAACAAGCGCGCGGCGATCATCGGAACCGCGCTGCGGCCGCGGCCCGTCAAGGAGAAGGGCGTCATCATGTCCGCGGTGCGCGAGCAGGTCTGGCCGCTCATCGCAGACGGACGCATCAAACCCCTCGTGGACCGGACCTTTCCCCTCGAAGACGTCCAGAAGGCGCACGAGTACTTCGACTCCGGCGAGCACGTGGGCAAGGTCCTCCTCACGATGTAGCCGTTCGCTTCCCGCGAAGGACAGGCCACCCAGCGGCGCGGAGCCACATGAGAGGATGGGCGACATGAGTGAAGCGCACGGGAGCTCGGCGCCGAACGGCGGGCCGCACGACGACGACGCATTCGTCGGGACCACCATCGACGGCGGGCGGTCCAACGGTCGCGCGGGCGAGGGCGCGGGTCACCATGACGAACAACCCGAGCGCCCCCGGCGTGCGAGCGTCCAGGAACTCGTCGACGAGCCCGCGAAGGTCATGCGGATCGGGACGATGATCCGGCAGCTGCTCGAAGAGGTGAAGGGGGCCCCGCTCGACGAAGCCGCCCGAACGCGCCTCGCCGAGATCCACGATCGCTCCATCCAGGAGCTCGAAAACGGCCTTGCCCCCGAGCTCGTCGATGAACTACACCGCATCTCCCTGCCGTTCTCGGACGAGGCCGTGCCCTCGGAGTCCGAGCTCCGGGTCGCGCAGGCCCAGCTCGTCGGCTGGCTCGAGGGGCTCTTCCACGGGATCCAGACGGCCATCGCCGCCCAGCAGGCAGCCCACCAGCTCGCCGCGGCGCAGGTCCAGCTCCGGCAGCTCCCGCCCGGCACCATGATCGCGCCCGGCGTCGTGATCGGAGAGAACGGCGAGCCGCAGCGCACCCCCGGCCCCATCGAGCCTGAGCGCCCGCGCACCGACCGCCCGGAACACGGCCCGGGCCAATACCTCTGAGCCCCCTGGTGGGAGTTCTCGGCAACGTTCTTCGCGGACGCCGCGACGATGCGGAGCTCGGCAAGGGCCTGTGGCGGCGCGCGCACGACCGCTTCCAGCGTGGGCTCGACCGGTACCACCAGGTTCTCGAGGGAGTCGAGGACGATGGGCTCTACGCGGAGCTCGTGGTCATCGCCGACGCGCTTTCCGACCTCCTCCCGCGCGTGCGCGCCGTGTGCGTGGCGTGCCAGCAGCGTTCACCGAGCGACGGTTTCGACGTGCCGGGCGACCTTGCTCCGGTCCACCGTGCTCTCTCCAAGGCCGGGAATGCCCTCGCGACGACCGCGGAAGCGGCCGCGATGCTGAGCCTCGCAGTAGGACCTGTGCCCGTCGGGGCCCTCTCCGTGCAGCGACGCGCGGCATCCGTGCTCGAGCAGGTAGAGCTCGCAGAGCAGTACGTCGCTGCCTGAAATATTCCCCCGTTCGCGATTCGCGAAGTCGCGTGGCAACTTCGGAAACTCCACCCGCTACCGGTTGCGCCGATGGCAGGATGAGGACATGGCTTCTACCGATTCCCTGACATCCCCTGTGCTCACTTTCCACGACGGGAACCAGATCCCCCAGCTCGGCTACGGCGTCTGGCAGGTCGAGGACGCTGTCGCGGAGCGCGTGGTCGGCGAGGCGTTCGAGGCCGGCTACCGCCACATCGACACCGCCGCGATCTACGGCAACGAAGCGGGCGTGGGCCGCGCGATCGCCTCTTCCGGCCTGGCACGCGAAGACCTCTTCATCACCACCAAGCTCTGGAACGCGGACCAGGGCGCCGGCAAGGTCGGGCCGGCATTCGAGGCGTCGCTCGACAAGCTCGGCCTCGAGTACATCGACCTCTACCTCATCCACTGGCTCCAGCCGAAGCAGGGCAAGTACGTCGAGACGTGGCAGGAGCTCGTCAAGCTCCATGCGGAGGGCCGCGTCCGCTCGATCGGCGTCTCCAACTTCACGGTCGAGGCGATGCAGGAGATCGAGCGCGAGACGGGCGTCCTCCCGGTCATCAACCAGGTCGAGACCCACCCGTACTTCCCCCAGTCCGAGCTTCGTGCGTTCGAGTCCTCGAGCGGCATCCTCCACGAGTCGTGGTCGCCGCTCGGCCAGGGCAAGGACCTCCTCGAGGATCCCGCCCTCAAGGCGATCGCCGACAAGCACGGCGCGACCGTCCCGCAGGTCGTCATCGCCTGGCACCTCGCACTCGGCAACGTCGTGATCCCGAAGTCGGTCACGAAGGAGCGCATCGCGCAGAACTGGGCCTCGCTCGGCGTGAGCCTCGACTCCGAGGACCTCGCAGCCATCGCGCAGCTCGACAAGGGCGCCGAGGGCCGCATCGGCCCCGACCCCGCAGTGAGCGACTTCGCCTGATCACAGGTCGGCTCTGATCCAGAACGTCCTCGTCCAGCCGTCGCCTCCCCCAAGTCTCATTCCTCGGGCGGCGGCGGCTGGACGCGCTTGGAGCGGAGTGTCCCGAGGCAGCTCGGGGCGTAGGCTGCTCGCATGAGCGAGGAGCCCGACGTCGTCCTCTCGTGGGCCTCGACGCCCGCCATCCGGAAGACGATGCTCGGCAACCGCTCCCGCGATACCGCACCCGAGCTCCTCGTCCGTCGCGCCGTCCATGCAATGGGCCTCCGGTACCGCGTCGCGGCCCGCCCCGTGCGCGAACTTCGGCGCACCGCCGACCTCGTCTTCACGCGAGCACGGGTCGCCGTGTTCATCGACGGCTGCTACTGGCACGGCTGCCCTGAGCACTACATCGAGCCCAAGCGGAACGTCGACTACTGGCGTCCCAAGATCGCACGCAACCGCGAACGAGACGCGGAGACGACGGCGGAGCTCACCGCGCGCGGGTGGCGAGTGCTCCGCTTCTGGAGCCACGAGGACCCTCTCGGTGTCGCTCTCGAGATCCGTCGTGCGGTGACGGAGACAGCGGAGGGGGAGCCGTCGGCGTCGTCCCCCTGACGGGAGGCGCTGGTTAGAGGCGCCTAGGCCGGGTAGTGGGCTGGTACCTGACCGAGGAGGGTTCCGTGGACACCACTCAGATCGTGTGGCTCATCGTGGCGATCGTCGTGTTCATCGCGGTGATCGTCGTGGTGCTGACGATGACTCGTCGGCGCACCGCGCGCCGCAACGAGCAGATGAGGGATCGCGCGAGAAGCATGCGGGACGAGGCGGCTCAGCACGAGCTCGACGTCCGCGAGCGCGAGGCCCAAGGGCTGGAGGCGCGTGCCCGGGCCGAGAAGGCCCAGGTCGAGGCCGAACGCCTCCGCCGCGAGGCCGAAGAGAAGGCCGGCGCCGCGCGCGAGGGGCGTGAACACGTCGAAGAGCAGCGCCGGCGCGCCGACGAGCTCGACCCCGACGTCGAGGACCACGGCAGGAGGCGGAACCGGGACGACGGCACCGACGCCGACCGCTCGGAGCTCCGACGGGACCGCTCGGACCGGCGAGGGGCGGACGTCGCCGACGCCGGTGGGCAGGATCCGAACCTCGAGCCGACGTCGGACACCCGTCGGGCCGAGGGGAGCACCGGCTCCCACGTGCAGACCGAAGAGGACCAGAACCTGCAGGACGCGCAGCACCGAGAAGCGCAGTATCGAAACCGGAGCGAAGGAAGGTCATGACCGACACCGTCAACCCGATCCAGATCCAGAAGTTCCTCCAAGGGGTCGACTACCCCGCGGACAAGCAGGCACTCGTCTCCGCCGCGAAGGACAACGGCGCCGACAGCAACGTCGTCCGCGCCGTCGAGGGCATCCCAGAGCGCACGTACGAAAGGCCCACTGAGGTGAGCGAGGCCATCGTGGAGGCCGGGCGCCACCCCGAGGGCGGCAGCATGGGCCACGGCGGGGCGCCCGCTGGTGATTCCGACGACGACGCCGAGCGTTTCGACGCGGGGTGAGCCGTTGGGCTTGTCGCGAGCAAGTTGAGTAGTTGAGTCAGGCGACCCGGTAGCGCTCGGCGTCCGCAGTGCGGAGCTCGAGGCCGTTGCCGGGTCGTTCTGTGTCCGGGGTGATCGTCCCGCCCTTGGGGTCGAGCGTCCCCTCGAAGAGCATCTTCTCGAGCCGGACGTGGTCGTGGAACCACTCGAGGTGTCGCAGCCGCGGCGCCGCGGCTGCGACCGAGGCCGTGATCGCGGGTGCGCAGTGACCGGAGAAGCCGATTCCGTGGGCGTCCGCGACAGCCGCTGCACGCAGCCACCCCGTGATGCCCCCGCAACGGGTCACGTCGGCCTGAAGGCAGTCGACGGCGCCCGACGCGCACATGCGCTCGACGTCGGCGGGACGCGTGAGATACTCGCCGGCTGCGACATCCGCGGCAACGGACTCGCGCACGAACCGGAGCCCCGCGAGGTCCTCGCTCGAAACCGGCTCCTCGAACCAGGTGAACGCTGCCTCGCGCGCCGCCTGGGCAACGCGGACGGCCTGTTTCGCCGAATACGCGCCGTTAGCGTCGACGAACAGCTCGGCGTCCGGTCCAACGGCCTCGCGCGCGATGAGCATGCGTTCGATGTCGCGCGTCTCGTCCTCGCCACGGTCCTGGCCGATCTTGATCTTCGCGCGCGGGATGCCCTGCCCGAGGACCCAGCCCACGAGCTGTTCCGTGAGCCGTTCGTACGAATACGTTGTGAACCCGCCGCTCCCGTAGACGGGAACTTCGGAGCGGGCAGCCCCGAGGAACTGGTGAAGCGGCAGGCCCGCGAGCCGCGCTGCGAGGTCCCAGAGCGCGCAGTCGACGGCGGACGCCGCGTAGGAGCCCGCACCCGACTGCCCTGCATTTCGGAGCGCGCGCGCCATCGCCTCGGCGCTCGCCCGGACGGAGAAGGCATCGGTCCCGCGGACGGCCGGTTCGAGCAGTTCGGACACCATGCCGACGAGGGCCTTTGGCCCATAGGTGTATCCGATTCCCGTCTCACCGGCCGCCTCGGCATGAACGACGACGATCGTGGTGGAGTCCCACGCGAACGTCCCGTCCCCTTCCGGCCCATCGGTGGGGACGGTGTAGGCGGACGCGCGGACCGCGGTGACCGGCGAGACCTCCCCGGGAGAGGCCGGCTCGCTCACTTCCGGTGCCCCGGGAGAAGTTCCTGCGCCTTGGTCTTGAGGCCTTCCTTGATGTAGCCCCACCGGTTCGGGTCGCCATGGATGACGCTCTTGGCGGCATTGACCGCCTGCTCGAAGGTCGCGTGCGGCGGGATGGGCGGGACGTTCGGATCGGTGCGGACGTCGAGCACCGTGGGCCGTGACGCCGTGAGGGCCTCGTCCCACGCGGGGCCGAGAGCATCGGGATTATCGACCGAGACGGCGCCGAGGCCCAGGCTCGCGGCGAAGCCTGCATAGTCGACCTCCGGGATCGACTGGGTCATGGAGACCGTCGGCGAGCCGCTGAAGGCACGCAGCTCCCACGTCACTTGGTTGAGGTCGTTGTTGTGGAGCACGACGACGACGAGCCGCGGATCTTCCCACTCCTCCCAGTAGCGCGAGATGGTGATGAGCTCGGCGAGGCCGTTCATCTGCATTGCGCCGTCCCCCTCGAAGGCGATGACGGGACGGCCCGGGTTCCCGAACTTGGCGCCGATGGCGTAGGGGACGGCCGGTCCCATGGTCGCGAGGTTGCCGGAGAGGCTCCCACGGACGCCGGAGGGGAACCGGAGCTGCCGCGCGTACCAGTTGGCGGCGCTGCCGGAATCCGCGGCGACGATCGCGCTCGCGGGCAGGCGCTCGGAGAACTCCGAGAACACGCGGAGGGGGTTGACCGGGTCGGCCTCGACGAGGGCCTCGTCGTGCATGGTCTCCCACCACCTCGACACCTTCTCCTCGATGTCGTTCCGCCAGCCCCTGTCCTCCTTGCGCACGAGGAGCGGGATGAGGGCCCGAAGTGCGGCCCCGGCGTCGGCCACAATGTTGACCTCGTACGGGTACCGGAGGCCGACCATGGTCGGGTCGACGTCGATCTGCACGCCGCGCGCCTGGCCGGGCTCCGGGAAGTAGTTCGCGTACGGGAAGCTCGAACCGACTGTGAGGAGGGTGTCGCAGTCCCGCATGAGCTCGTAGCTCGGCCTCGTGCCGAGGAGCCCGATCGAGCCCGTCACGTAGGGGAGCGTGTCGGGCAGGGCGTCCTTGCCGAGGAGCGCCTTCGCGACCCCGGCGCCGAGGAGCTCGGCGACCTGCTGGACTTCGGCGGCCGCATGCCGTGCGCCCTGGCCGATGAGCATCGCGACCTTCTTGCCCTCGTTGAGCACGTCCGCGGCCCGCCGGATCGCGTCCATATTGGGCTGGACGTCGGGCCACTCGATGCCGAGGCTCGAGGGCACCATCTTCATGGCATGGGTTGGGGCCGAGTACTCGAGCTCCTGGACATCGGCCGGGATGATGACGGCGGTCGGAGCTCGGCGTGCGCACGCCACCCGGATCGCCCGGTCGATGACGTTGGGAAGCTGCTCGGGGACGCTGGCGAGCTGGACGTAGTCGGACGCGACGTCCTTGAAGAGCGTCGGCAGATCGACTTCCTGCTGGAATGATCCGCCGATGGACGTCCTAGCGGCCTGCCCGACGATCGCGACGACGGGCACGTGGTCGAGCTTGGCGTCGTAGAGGCCGTTGAGCAGATGGATCGCGCCGGGGCCGGAGGTCGCCATGCACACGCCCACTCTGCCGGTGAACTTCGCATAGCCGACGGCTTCGAAGGCAGCCATCTCCTCGTGCCGCGCCTGGATCAATCGCGGGCCCTCGCCCTTGCCGAGCGCGGTCACGATGCCGTTGATGCCATCCCCGGGGTAGCCGAACACCGTCTCGACGTCCCACGCCCTCAGCCGCTCGAGCAGGAACTCGGCAACATTCTGTGCGGCCATCTCAGCCTTCCTTCGGATAGATGCGCGTCTTCACTCGTTCGGATGCGTCGGCGTTTTCACTCGCTCTGCTGCACGGACGCTTCAGTCGGGCGGCGGACGCCCTGCCGGGCCCCCGCGGCAAGCCTCGCCGCCGTCCTCGCGGCGAGGGCCATGATCGTCAGGGCCGGATTCGCACTGCCCTGAGTCGGCAGGACGCTCCCGTCGGTGAGGAACAGGTTCGGCACAGCGAAGGTGCGGCAGTCGGCGTCGACCACGCCATGCTCCTGGTCCGCGGCCATGCGGGCGCCGCCCACGAGGTGGGCGTAGCGCTCGATGGTCATGACCTCGGCAGCGCCCGCCGCGCGGAGGATCTGCTCCATGGTCTCCTGGGCGGCCTTCATGAGGCGCTTGTCGTTGCCACCACGGCTGTACGTCACGTGGGCGACGGGCATGCCTCGCCGGTCCTTCTCGGCGTCGAGCGTGACCCGATTTCCCGGCAGTGGCAGGAACTCGCACAGCGCGCCGAGGCACGCCCAGTGCACGTAATCGGTCATGCGGCGGCGGAGCTCCCTGCCCCAATGCCCCTGCGCGGCGACGTGCTCGGCCCACGTTATGGGCAGCGGCGAGACGGTCTGGATCGAGAAGCCGCGCTTGTACGGCTTGGACGGATCCGTCTCGTAGAACTGCTCGCTGCTGACCTCGGGCGGAGGCGCCTTGTACATGCGGACCTCGTCCTCGAACCTCCCGCCCGTCTGGGGCGCCCCCTGAACCATGAGGTACCGGCCCACGAGGTCGAAGTCGTTGCACAGCCCCTCGGGAAAGCGGGGGGACGACGAGTTCAGCAGGAGCCGAGGCGTTTCGATCGAGTACGCGGCGACGGCGACGATCCGGGCCCGCTGGAAGCGTTCGACGCCGCCCTGAACGAAGTGCACCCCCCTCGCCAGCCCGGTGCGCGCGTCGACGTCGACGCGGATCGCGGTCGAATTGGCTCGGATCTCAGCGCCGTGCGCGATCGCGTCGGGGACGTGGGTGATGAGCGGTGACGCCTTCGCGTCGACCTTGCACCCCTGCAGGCAGAAGCCGCGGTAGATGCAGTGCCGACGGTGCCCGAACCGGCCGTTCGAGATGGCCACAGGCCCAACCCGGGCCTCGATCCCACAGTTCTCGGCGCCTCGGAGGAACACCTCGCCGTTGCCGCCCACGGGATGCGGGCTGTGCGGATAGCTGTGCGGCTCGCCCCACGGCCAGTCCTGGCCCGCGACAGGGAGCTCCTCCTCCATGTCCTCGTAGTAGGGCCGGAGGTCCTCGTAGTCCAGCGGCCAGTCGGCGCCCACGCCGTCGAGCGTCTCGGTCTGGAAATCGCTCGGGTGGAAACGCGGAGCGTAGCCGGCGAAGTGGACCATCGATCCGCCCACGCCCCGGCCCGAGTTGTTCGAGCCGAGGGGGACCGGGTCCTCGCCGTCGATGACGCGGGGTTCGGTCCAGTAGAGGTGGTGCGATCCGGCCTCGTCGCTCACCCAGTCCCGCTCAGGCTCCCAGAACGGGCCGGCCTCGAGGACGACGATGGACCATCCTTGGCGCGCAAGGCGCTGCGCGAGGGTAGACCCGCCCGCCCCGCAGCCGACGATCACGAGGTCCACCTCGTCGTCGTCCGCGTAGCTCCGCATGCGCTCGGCAACGTCCGGGCTCGAGACAGGAAGCAGCCAAGCCGACTCATTGCGTGCCCTGACCGACCTGAGGGCATTGACGGTCCCGAGTGGATTCTGCGACCTCATGCCTGCTCACCGGGACGTGCGTCCCGCACCTCGAAGTGCTCGCGGCGGCCGACGCCTAGGTTGGAGTACCCGCGGGGATATGCGGGCCCGGGGAAGCCGATCTCGTCCCAGGCCCAGGGGTGGGCGTAGAACGCCGTGCACGCGTAGCGGAGCCAGAGGTTCCAGACGTGGCCCGCCGGCATGCCGTGCCATTGCCCCTCGAGGCCATGGACCGCCTCGAGCACGGCCTCCTGCTGAGCCGGCGTCGCTTTCGCGAACCCGACCCCGTAGCGTTCACGTGAGTCCTCGTCGATGTATCGGACGGAGCGTCGCCACACCTCGCCGTCCTCAGGCAGGTCCGCGTACCGCCAGCCGTCCGTCTCCCCGGCGGCCAAGCGCGCGTCGACGACGTTCACGAGCGGAACCCGCGGCTCGCCCTCCTGCCCCACGAGCTGGTCCAGCATCGCCGAGGCGATTCCCTCCTCTTCCGCGTTGAAGAAGCACACGTCCGGCGGCCGCCCCACGCGCGAGAGGATGAGGGACGACGTCGCCTCGTCCCAATGGTCCCTCTGCTCAAGCGAACGCTGCCCCGGGAAGCGGCCGCCGCCGTCGTGCTCCGGTAGTGGGAGGGTCACGACTCCCTCCTCAGCACCGACGCCAGAAGTCCCATCCCCCCGACGAGGGTCACGAGGAGCGGCGCGAGCAGCGGCGGCCCCATCTCCGAGTTGTAGCGGAACTCCTTGAAGCCCCCCGGCCGCTGCGCGATCCCGCGCAGGTGGAGGTAGGTCCCCTGAAGCCCGTTCGCGACAATCGCCGCGCTCGCGAGCGGAAGCGCGGTGTGCGCCATGCGCGTGCTCACGACGCCGGCCACCCCCGCTGCCGCCCCGATGGGGCCGAGCACCACGGGCGCCCACATCCACGGGTCCCCAAAACTCGCTCTGTCGTGCTCGAGGTAGATCTCCGCCGCCGTCACGAGCGCGCCTGCTGCTGTCAGGCCCGAGAGCGTTCGCTCGAAGCGCCCCGTCTCGACGTTGCGGACGAGACGTTGGATCCCTCTGGGCGCGGGTGTCTGTGCCACCAATCGGCTTGCTGGGCCCTTGGAGGGGATGAGCTTCATGGGGTTCCTTTCTCTAGAAGGGCTTTCCTCCTGTCACGGGTACGACAGCGCCCGATATATAGGAGCCCTCGTCGGACGCGAGCAGGACATAAGCGGGGGCGAGCTCCGCCGGCTGCGCGGGGCGGCCGAAGGGGCTGTCCTTGCCGAACTCCGGCACGTTGTCCGGCCACCCTGTGGAGGGAATGAGTGGTGTCCACACCGGCCCGGGTGCGACGGCGTTGATGCGGATCCCCTTCTGGCCGAGCTCCGGGGCGAGTGCCTTGACGAGCGCGACCTGTGCGGCCTTCGTCATCGCGTAGTCGAACAGGCCCGACGAAGGCTGAGCAGCCTGGATTGAGCTCGTGATGATGATCGAGGCCCCCGGCTTGAGGTGCGGAAGGGCCGCCCGGAGGATCCAGAACTGGCTGTAGAGGTTGGTCTTGAGCACACGGTCGAATTCCGCGGTCTCCACAGAGTCGATGCCGTCGCGTGCCTGCTGGTACGCCGCATTGAGCACGAGGACATCCAAGCGGCCGAACTCGTCGAGCACGCGGCGGGGGAGCGAGCCTGCGTACTCCTCGTCGCGGAGGTCGCCGTCGAGGGTCAGGGCTGCGCGGCCGGCTTCACGTACGACGGACGCCGTGGAGTCGGCATCTTCCCGCTCGTCGGGCAGGTACGTGAGCGCGACGTCGGCCCCCTCGCGCGCGAACGCGATGGCGACCGCCCGGCCGATGCCGGAATCGCCGCCGGTGATGAGGGCCGCGCGTCCCTCGAGACGCCCGTGACCTTCGTAGGTCTCCTCCCCGTGATCCGGGGTCGGCTCGGTGGCCGTGGTGGTTCCCGGCGCCTTCAGGTCCTGCGGGGGCTTCTCCCCGTCCTGGTGCACTTCCTGCGGGTTGTCGGGTTCGTTGGTGCGCTCAGACATACGTAAAGGCCTCCAAGAAGTCCAAGAAGGTGGAAGGCGGACAGGGACCTACGGCTTGATCCTGGGCTCACCATACGCCCGGCTCAGGGGCGGCGGAACCCGTCGTGCGACGTATGTGGAAAGTGGTTGGACCGCGGAAAACTGGGGTAAGTCGAGCCAGTGGCTCGCATTCACCGTTCCCTCCGCACCGCATGGACGCGGCGCCGCGCGGGCCGCGGCTTCACCTATCTAGACCAGAACGGCGAGAAGCTCCCTCCGGACCAGCTCGAGCGGGTCCGGTCGCTCGCCATCCCGCCAGCGTGGCGGAACGTCAAGATCGCGGCCTCGCCCAAGGCGAAGCTGCAGGCAGTGGGCGTCGACGCGGCCGGGCGCACCCAGTACCTCTACAATCCTGCGTGGCGTGCCCGCCAAGAGGCCCGGAAGTTCGACCGTGCGCTGGCGCTCGCGCACCGGCTCCCGCACATTCGCCGGGCGGTGACTCGCGATCTGCGGGGGGACCGCGGGCCGCGCATCCAGGCGCTCGCCGCCGCGATCCGCCTCATCGACCGCGCAGCGGTGCGCGTGGGCAGCCGACGCTATGCGCGCGAGAACGGCACGTTCGGGGTCACGACGATCCAGCGTCGCCACGTCAAGGTCGACGACGGGCGCATCTCCTTCGACTTCCCCGGCAAGTCGGGCAGCCGGTGGCGCTTCGAGCTCCGCGACCCGGACCTCGCGCGCTATCTCGAGGGCCTCCCGGGCGGGCGCGCCAGCAGGCCGGCTCTGGGGTACGACGACGGCGGGTCCTTCCAGCGGATCGGCGCCTCTTCCGTGAACGGATACCTGCGCGACATCGCGGGGATCGAGGCGAGCGCGAAGGACCTCCGCACGTGGCGCGGAACAGCCGTCGCGGCGGCATCCCTCGACTCGAGCCTCGCCGCTGGGCGGAGCGCCGACGCCGCGTGGAAGCAGGCGATCGACGACGCAGCGAGCTGGCTCAACAACACCCCGGCCGTCGCGCGGGGATCCTACGTGGACCCGCTGCTGCTCGAGGCCTACCGTCTGGGGCGGACGGCGACGACGGACGCCGAGGTCGCGCGGCTGCTCACAGAGATGCGGGAACGCAGCGCCACCTTGGCCCCGCGCGCCTGAGTGCCGGGCCGTGCTGGGCACTGGGCTGTCCCGGGCCCCTAGACACGGGTGACGGCGAGGGGAGCCCCAGCCTCCGCCTCGCCGCCGTCTATGGAACGGGTTCTCTACCCGTGGTCGGGGAAGTCGTCCGTCGTGCCCTGGTCCGCCTCGCCGTCCTTCGGCGTGAGGTACCGTTCCCCGTCGTCGGTGCTGACGACGTCGTACTCCTCGGCGACCGCTTCCATGGCCGCCTGATCCGTCTCGTTGGGTTCACGCACCGGGCCCGGGTGAGGGGTCCGTTCTGCATCGCCCCAGATCGCTCCGACCCCTTGGGAAGTCGGAGTCACTTCATCGCGGCCTGGGACGTCGTCCGCTTCGGGTTCCCGGGAAATCGGGCTGCCGGGCTCTTCCGGGGACTCGTCGGAGCTGCCGTCCGAGTTCATGCGGTCCTCATCGCGTTCCGTCATTTCAGACCTCTCATGTCAGGGCTCTCCGACCCACTCCGCTCAGGTGCGCGAGCGGCGGGTCACAGCGCCGTAGATCAGGAGCACGATCACCGAGCCGACGATCGCGACGATCCAAGTCTGGATGCTCCAGAAGTTCTGGAGGCCGACGCCGAACAGCGCGCTGCCGATCCAGCCGCCGAGGAGTGCTCCGACCACGCCGAGCACGAGCGTCATGAACCATCCGCCGCCCTGACGTCCGGGGATAAGAGCCTTTGCGATCGCACCGGCGATCAGACCGAGTATGAGAAAAGCCAGGATGCCCACAGTTCTCACCTTTCGTTCGTTTCGGACCGGACTGCATTCCGGCCCTGCTGAACGGGCTCTTACCCCACGCCCCTGCCCCAAAACTGCGGTGCACATTCCCTCAGAGCGTTATTTTCCGCGGCAGGAGGGTAAGGGCCAGATGACGCGGGGAGGATGGAGTCTCTCTAATCTTGGTGCACGAAATGCTAACTTATCCCTTTGACCCTGCTTGCGGTGGAAAGCCGAGAGCGGACATCCCTGACCGTACAGCCGCTGAGGCTGTTGACCGACGGAGTGGATCGATGCTTGCTAATGCCCGGCTCAGTGGCCGGCGCGTCCTGATCACCGGAGAGGACGAGGTCCTGGCGCAGCGGCTCGGCCGCGTGCTGACCTTCTCGGAGGCCGTGGTCGCGATCAACTCCGCTGTCGGTCCCGACAGCACCCGAATCGTGCGGGAAGCGATCAGAGAGCTCGGCGGCGTGGACGTGCTGGTCAACACGGGCCCCCCATCGATTCCCGAAGAGGGATCCAATCCCTGGGCGGTCCAGCACGGGGTCGAAAGGGCGCTCCAGCGCTCCATGTCAGTCCTCGTCACGGCGACCGAGGCGGCACTCCCCTCATTGAACGAGAGGGCCAGCATCATCAACACCGTGGCGTTCTCGACTCCGGGCCTTCTCCTCACGCGCGGCCAAGAGGCCCTCGCGACGGCGGTCCTGGAGACGACACAGGGTTGGGCTCAGACCCTTGGCCCCCGCGGTATCCGGGTCAACGCAGTCGTGGGAGGGCCCAGATGGGATCCCGACCTCGAGCCGCTCCTCGACCACGGACACCACAACGAACCGGCCATGACGGACTTCGAGGAGCTCGACGCCTTCGTGTATCTCGCGTCCGAGGAGTCCTGCCATGTGTCCGGGTCGGTGCTCGCCGTCGCCCGGCCTCTGGCTCCCGAGGAGGTCGGGCCCGGCTCGCGAAGCTGAGTCAGGCGCGACACCTCCCTCGGCTCCCGGCCCCCCAGTTTCTGGGCCGGTTTCCCCAGCTGCCAAACCGGATTCCCCAAGTTCCGGACCGCCTTCCGCAGCTCTACGTCCGGTTTCCCCAGCTTCCGCCTCAGGTTCCGCAGCTGCCAAACCGGTTTCCCCAGCTTCTACACCGGGTTCCCCAGCTTCTGCGCCGGGTTCCCCAGCTTCCAAACCCGTTTCCCCCGCTATCGCCCCCGTACGGCTAGCTCTTTCGGCGTGTCGCCTGAAAAGCTCGGCGAGCCGCGCCGTCGTCTGTTAGCTGCGGGGCGGAAGGCACCAATGCGTGGGGAGGACGGCGCAAATGTTGGGGAAACTGGCGCAGAAGGTGGGGAGTACGACGCAGAAAGTGGGGAGGACGGCGCAAATGTTGGGGAAGCCGGCGCAGAAAGTGGGGAGGACGGCGCGAAGGTTGGGGAGACTGGCGCAGAAAGTGGGCGAGCCGGCGCCCGCCGCTGGGCTGCCCCCACCTCAGCGCCCACGTCAGCCCAAGCGGCCGTCGCCCTCGCTGGCCTCGGCGGGGGCGCCGTCGGCCGCACCCCACTCAACCCCGACCGCCTCAGCCACTGTGGCGGCTGTGTCGGCCCACGTCGGCAGGGTGGGGCGGGCCGCGCGGGCGGCTGCGGCGAACGCTGACCTCTGCCCCGCGTCGGTGAGCCACGTCCGCAGCAGCTCGCGGAGAACGGCCGCATCCCGCAATTCGCCGATGCCGCCAGCCAGCCCGACGCCGCCGGCGAGGGAGAGCGCGAGCGCCTCCTCCGCGCCCGTCCCGGCCGGAACGAGCGCGGGCACCCCGTGGGCGAGGGACTCGACGACGGACATCCCGAAGGTCTCGTGGGCGCTCGGGAGGACACTGAGATCCGCCGCGTCCCACGCTGCCTCGAGGGCTGGGCCGCGCAGCTCGCCCGTCAGGCGGACCCTCCCGGCCAGGCGTGGAGAGGCTGCAGCCCGACGAACCTCGCGCGCGTAGGCCCGGTCCGCCTGGTCCGAGCCGACGAGCGTGGCTCCCCAGGGGACGTCCAGGAGCCCCTCAAGCGCTTCGAGGAAGACGAGCTGCCCCTTGGCCGGGAGGAGCGCTGCGACGCACACGAGCTGCGCCGGCCTCGAGCCCCGCGCCTGCGGAGCTGGGTCCACGCCGGGATGGGCGACGACGGCCTCCACCCCGCAGCGCTGGACGAGGGTCGCCGCCGCGAATCGGCTCGGCGCAATCGCGCCGGAGCACGCCCCGAGGGCCGCTCGCTCAAGGCCCGCGAGCCGGGCAGCCTCGGACGCCGCGACGGAATGGGTGCCCACCGCGAGGTCGGCGAGCGAAACGTGGACGAGCAGCCAGACCTCGATCCCGGCCCGTTCCGCCTGCGCGATCTCGTCGGGGCAGCCCAGGCCCACGAGCCCGTCGACGACGACGACGCGGCCGCCGTCGCCCGCCAGGCCCAGCAGGAGGCTCGCGAGGCGCTCGCGGTCCGCGGCGCTGCCTTCGGGCCAGTCGCCCGTGAGGCTGTATGCGTGCACCGCGATCCCTGCGTCACGGAGCGCGGCGACGAGCTTGTCGTTGTAGACGCTCCCGCCCGAATTCCAGCCGAGCGGCGCCGCGGCGACGAGGTCTATGCGATGGGGTGACATGGGCCGCCCGGGCTCAGGGAAGGTCCAGGCTGTAGCCTGCCCACGCGTCCGGGTGTTCCCGCAGCACGACGGAGAGCCCGACGAGGCGATCGCCCTCGGCGCCCGCGGCGGCCGTGGCCTCGCCCAGCCGCCCGGCGACGTCCTCCGCGAGGTGTCGGGCCACGGCCTCCGTGGTCGAGAGCCTGCCCTCGAACGCGGGGTGCTCGTCGAGGTTCCGGTAGCGCAGGCCCTCGAGCGCCTCGCCGAGCACGCCGGAGAGCGCCCCGATGTCCATGACCGTCGCGTTCTCGTCGAGCTCGCGCGCCCGGACGGTGAGTTCGACGACGAACGTCGCCCCATGCAGGCCCTGGGCCGGCCCGAAGGCGGGCCGCGGCAGGCTGTGGGCAATCATGACGTGGTCACGGACGGTCAGCGAATACATGCTCTCCCTTTGCTCCTGGGTACCGGATGACGTGGCACAGGCCGGTGCCGGCTCCCGCTTCTCCTGATGTCTCCGAGGCTAGCCCGTCCATCGCCTCCGGGAGGTCCTCGAAGTCGGTGGGGCCGCCCAGAAACGTGTCGAAGACCGGGTCTTCGAGGAGTTCGAGGGCGAGGGCCAGGCGCTGCGCCGTCGTGCGCCGATGCCTGCGGGGGAGTGCGACCTGGCCGACCTGGCTCGCCCGGATGGAGAGCCGCCGCGCGTGGAAGTCCGCACCCAGCGGAACGCTCACGGGCTGCTCGCCGTACCAGGAGAGCTCGATGATCTCCCCGTCGTCCCCCACAAGCTCGAGGCAGCGGGCGAGGCCGGGGGCGCTCGCGGAGCAGTGGACGACGACGTCGCAGTCGTCGTGCGCTTCTTCAGGGGCGGCGAAGTCGACGCCGAGTGCCTCCGCGAACCGGGCCTTGGCCGGGTCCGCGTCGACGGCCTCGAGACGGGAGAGCGGGAAGCGGCGCAGGAGTGCGAGCACAGCGCCGCCCACGAGTCCGCAGCCGACGACGGCGACCCGGTCGCCGATGCGGGGGCTCGCGTCCCAGAGGGCGTTGACGGCGGTCTCGACGGCGCCGGCGAGCACGGCCCGGTGCGCGGGGACACCGTCGGGGACGACGGCGAGCTCGGCTGCCGGGACGACGTACCGGTCCTGATGCGGGTAGAGACAGAAGACGGTCCGGCCCACGAGCTCCGTGGGCCCCTCCTCGACGACGCCGACCGAGAGGTACCCGTACTTCACGGGGCACGGGAAGCTGCCCTCCTGATGGGGTGCCACCATGAGGTCGGCCACGCGTTCGGGCACCTCGTTGGCATGGACCAGCCGCTCGGTGCCCCGGCTCAGGCCTGAGTACAGCGTCCGGACCAGGGCCTCGCCCTCCCGGGGCGCGGACAGGGTCTCGCGCCGGAGCTCGCCCTTCCGCGGGCCGACGGTCCAGTATGCGGTTGCAGAATAGTCGGGAGCTTTGCGTTCCTCCACGGCCTCGCTCATCCCTTGATCGCGAGGGCTTGGGGCGCGGCCTGCTTCATGCGCGTCTGAAGCCAGCGCAGCTGGCCTTCGAGCTGCTGGCTGCATTGTTGAACGGTCTCATTGAGCTCCTTGTCCCGTAGGGCCTGCGCGGCTTGGCCGACCATGGTCCACGATGAATGTGCGAGTGTCGTCAAGAGGTACAGGTCCTGGAGGTCGCGGATGAGCCCCACGGGACCGCTGCGCGTCTCCGACAGCGTGTCGGCGTGGAGGCGTTCGGGCTCGTCGTCCACGTTGGACTCGCCGTAGCGCTCGAGGAATGGCGCGAGGGCGCGCACATGGGCGTCGCACTGCTGGGCCAGCAGCCGCGTGAGCTCCCGGACGTCGGGCTCCTCACCGTGCCCTTCGGCCACTTGGCGGTAGCTCTCCGCGAGGCTCTGCTCCGAACGGTGGAGCAGCCCGAGGTAGATGGCGATCCTCATGCCTGTCCCTCCTCGGGCCCGGCGTGGGCCTCGGGCCCGGCGTGGGCCTCGGTTCCGGCGCGGGCGGGAACAGGACGGGGTGAGGCGCCGGCGGGGTCGGCGAGCTCGACGCGGACGGTCGCCGTCTTGAAGACCGGCTGCTTCGACACGGGGTCCCACTCGGTGACGGTGAGCTCGTTGGCGGCACGTGGTTTCCCGTCGGGGGCCCCGCCGACGTCCCAGTAGCCGTAGTGGAATGGCTCGAACACGGTGCCCCGCGCCATCTTCCGGACGCGGAGCCTCGCGACCACCGCGCCGCGCCGCGACGTGACGCGGAGGAAGTCGCCGTCGTCCGCTCCAAGCTCGGCGGCGTCCTCGGCGCACATCTCGATCCACGCCTCGGGCGCCGCCCGTCGGAGCTCCGGCGAGCGGGCGGTCTTGGTCCGGGTGTGGAAGTGGTACACGGTGCGGCCCGTCGTGAACTGGAAGGGGTACTCGCTGTCGGGCGCCTCGGCGGGTGGAACGACGTCGGCCGTCTTGAACCTGGCCCTCCCGTCGTAGCGGGCCGCGCGAACGGCCTGGGGGCCGACCGTGGCGCCCGTGAGGAGGTCGTGGCCGTACGTCTCGCAGTAGTCCGGCGCCGTGGGAAACACCCCGTCAGTGTAGAGGCGGACGGTTCCCTTCTCGGTGCCCTCGGGGAACGGCCATTGAAGACCCGTGTTGCCCCTCAGCCGTTCGTAGCTGAGACCGGTGTAGTCGCAGGGGCGCCCCCGCGTGCACTCGCGCCATGCGTCGAAGACCTCCTCGGGGGAGCTCCACGGGAGGAGCGGGCTGCCGTCGAGGCGGCGGAAGTCCATGCGCCGGGCGTAGTCGAGGAAGATGTCGAGGTCGCTGTGGGCTTCTCCGGGCGGCTCGACCGCCTTGTCGGAAAGGTGCACGGTGCGGTTGACGTTGGTGAACGTCCCCGCCTTCTCGCCCCAGCCTGCGGCCGGCAGGACGACGTCCGCCTCCTGCGCCGTCTCATTGAGGTAGAGGTCCTGGACCACGAGGAAGAGCTCGGGCTTGCGCAGGATCCGGCGGATGCGCGCCAGGTCCGGCATGGAGACGGCGGGGTTCGTCGCGGAGATCCACAGGAAGTTGATCGAGCCCTGCTCGGCGTACCGGAAGATCTGCAGGGCGTGGGTGGGCGGGGCCCAGTCGGGAATGATCGCCGGGTCCACGCCCCAGAGCTCCGCGAGCTCCTCGACGTGCTCGGGGTTCTCCCAGTTGCGGAAGCCCGGCAGGTCGCCGTCGGCCCCGCACTCCCGGTTGTTCTGCGCCGTCGGCTGCCCGTTCATCTGCAGGACGCCGCAGCCCGGCCGCCCGAGGAGACCCCGGAGCAGGTGGAGATTGTTGACCTGGCACGAAGACGCCGTCGCCTGGGTGGACTGGTAGAAGCCCTGCAGGACGGTCGAGAGCACACGCTGCGACGTACCGAAGATCTCGGCGGCACGGCGGATGTCCGCGGCGTCCACCCCGCAGAGTTCGGCGGCGGCCTCGGGCGTCCACGGCTCGGCGGCGGCGGCGAGCTCGGAGAAGCCGGTTGTGTGCGCGGCGACGTAGTCGTCGTCGGTCCAGCCGTTCCGGATCACCTCCCGGATGAGCGCCTACATGAGGGGAAGGTTCGTGCCCGGCCTCACGGCGAGGTGGACGTCGGCCGCCTTGGCAACGGGGGTCAGTCGCGGGTCGACGCAGACGACGAGCGGCGGCTGGGGGCCAGCGAGCCGGTCGAGGACCCGGGCCCACAGCACTGTGTTCGTCTCGGCCATGTTGTGCCCGAACAGGAAGATCGCGTCGCAGTGCTCGATGTCCTCGTACGAGCCGGGCTGCCCGTCGGCGCCGAAGCTCTCCTTCATCGCCTGGGCGGCGGTGGCCGTGCACAGCCGGGTGTTGCCGTCCATGTGCGGGGTCCCGATGCCGGCCTTGCCGATCATCGCGAGTGCGTAGTACTCCTCGAGGAACAGCTGGCCGCTCGTGTAGAACCCGTGGCTCAGCGGGCCGCGCTCCTCGAGCAGCGCCTTGCTCCGCTCGACGATCCGCCCCATGGCCTCGTCCCAGCTCGCCTCGACGAGCTTGCCCCCCTCGCGAACGAGGGGACGGGTCAGCCGATCGGGGTTGGAGACGCCCTGCCAGCTTGCGTAGAGGCCCTTCGGGCCGAGCCGGCCGTGGTTGACCGCGTCGATCTCCCGGCCGCGGACCCCGACCATACGGCCGTCCTTGACTGCGATGTCGCAGCCGCAGCCGTTGCTGCACAGGACGCAGGCCGACTGGACCCACCGGTCGACGTCGGACTCGGTGAGGCCTTCGGCCAGCTGCACGTCCACGCGGACAGGCCATTCTCCACCCCGCGCGACGGGCGTTCGTGGGCCCCAGACATCCTTGATGCGGTCAGGGATTTCTTCGACGCGAGCGCGTTCACCACTGTCGGACACGGTCGTTCCTTCCCTCGACAGGCCTCCCTGCGGCCCTACCCCGGTCGGACTGGAACAAAACCGCGCTGGCACGGACCCCGACTACGGCGCCGCGAGGTGCCTCGGCTCATGGGCCGTGCCGCGTTCCTCGAGGCGGGCGACGGCGTCGAGGACGTGCCCGGGCCACACCGCGAGCATCGCGGGGTCGGGGAGGTCCGCGAACGGGTCGCCGTGACGCACCGCCGGGTCGGTCAGCACGACGTGCGGCCCGTCCTCGGGAGGCCCCCACTGCTCGGGGGTAGCTGGGCCGAAGATGATGACGGAGGGGGTCCCGTAGGCCGTCGCGATGTGCCCGGCCGACGTGTCGGCGGTGACGACGAGGCGGGCGGCCGCGACCGCGGCGAAGAACGACGGGAGGTCCCAGCGGCCGGCGACCACGGCAGTCTCCGGGAGGCCGGCGCCGTGGGCGACGGCGGCGGCGCGCGTGCGGTCCTCCTCGCCACCCGTCACGAGCACGTCGTGCCCCCGATAGTGGAGCTCGCGGGCGACGCCGGCGAACCGCTCCACGGGCCAGCGCCGGCTCCCGTGGGCGGCACCGACGTGGATGAGGGTCGCGCCGTCGGCCGGCGCCGGAGCCTCCGGTGGGAGCAGCCGGTAGTCGTCAGCACTTCCTGGCAGCCCGTGCCAGCTGAGCAGGCGCACCCAGCGCTCGCGCTCGTGCAGAGTGTCGTCCCATTCCGGGCCGGCCCAGCCGGGCGCCCGGTGTCCGATGCGGTGCTCAGGCAAGAGCTCCTCGAGGCGCGTCCGGCTCTCGATCCCTTTGCCGTGGAAATTGACGGCGACGTCGACCCGGCCGGCGTACGGAATCGGGTCGTCGAGTCCCGGCGTCGGAAGGTGCCGGTTGATGCCGCCCACGAGCGGGACGACCGGCTCGAGCCACTTCGGCGCGGCGAGCACGAGTTCGTGGTCTGGGAATCCCGCGCGGAGACCCCGGAGGCCCGGCACGGAGACGAGCAGGTCGCCGAGCTTGAGTGCTCGGAGTACCAGCAGGACAGGTCGTTCCGAACCCGCTGTCACGGCAGCCTCCATCATCGAAAGCGACAATGCCCTTGGCTTGAGCGAATCGAGTTCTCCACGCGGGCTTGGGAACCGCCCCGAGGAGAAGTTGCAGGAGAAAAGAAAGTTTATTGTAGCTTCTCCCGGGGCAGATTCCCGTCATGGAGAAAGCCCGTCTGGACCAGTCATGGGCGACCACCCCGGCCGCCGTGCTCTTCGACCGCGACGGTACCCTCGTGCACGACGTCCCCTACAACCGAGACCCGCAAATGGTCAGCCCGGTGCCCGGCGCTTCCGAGGCGCTCGGGCGCTTGCGCGCGGCAGGCGTGCGGACGGGCGTCGTCACCAACCAGTCCGGCATCGGGCGCGGCCTCATGGGCTCTGTCGATGTCTACCGCGTGAATCGGCGCGTCGACGAGCTGCTCGGGCCGTTCGACGTATGGCGCGTCTGCCCGCACCACCCCGAGCAGGGCTGCCGCTGCCGCAAGCCCAGGCCAGGCCTCGTCCTCTCCGCGTGCCGGGCGCTCAGGGTCGCGCCCGAGGATGTGGTCGTCGTGGGGGACATCGGCACCGACATGGAGGCCGCCGGCCGGGCCGGGGCCCGAGGCATCCTCGTTCCGACTCCCGTGACCCTCCCAGAGGAAGTCGAGGCAGCGCCCGCCGTCGCGCCTGACCTGCTCTCCGCCGTCATGCTCGCCCTTGGCGAGTCCGTGGAGTCTGCCCCTGCGGGGAACGGGCCGTGAAGCGTGTCCTCGTCGCGCGTCTCGACAGCCTCGGCGATGTCGTCCTCTCGGGGCCGGCGGTCCGTGCCGTCGCGGCGAAGGCCGAGGCCGTCCTGCTGACCGGACCCCGGGGCGCGGCGGTCGCCACGATGCTCCCCGGAGTGGCCGAGCACCTCGTGTGGGACTCACCGTGGATCGCCAACCCGGCTCCCGAGGCCACCCCACGGCATGTGCGCCGGCTCGAGCGGCTCCTCGACCACGCTCGCGTCGACGAGGCCGTCATCCTCACCTCGTTCCACCAGTCGGCGCTCCCGCTCGCGCTCGAGCTTCGCCTGTGCGGAGTCCCGCGCATCACCGCGCTCTCCGAGGACTACCCGGGCAGCCTCCTGGACGTGCGGGTCACGAGCGGCGACCTCCCCTGGGATCTGCACGAGGTCGACCGCGCCCTCGGCATCGCTGCGGCGGCGGGCTTCCCGCGCCCCGCGGACGACGACGGCCTTCCCGCCCTCCTGCCGCAGCCCCGGTCGTCGCTGCGCCCCTCGGGCGAATACGTCGTGGTGCACCCGGGCGCCGACGCCCCCGCCCGGACGTGGCCAGCGGAGCACGCGGCGCGGCTCGTCTCGCTGCTCGCCGCGGAGGGCTTCCGCGTCGTCGTCACCGGGAACGACGCCGAGCGCGGCCTGACCGCGGCCGTTGCCGGTTCGCGGGGGATCGACGCGGGCGGTGCGACCGACCTCCGGGGGCTCGTCGACCTCCTCGCCGGGGCGAGCGTCGTCGTCGCCGGCAACACGGGGCCCGCGCATCTGGCCGCGGCCGTGCGGACCCCCGTCGTGAGCCTCTTCTCTCCCGTGGTCTCTGCGCGAACCTGGGCCCCGAGGGGGTCCGAGGTCGTGGTCCTCGGCGACCAGTCGGCGGCGTGCGCTGGCTCGCGGGCCCGCACCTGCCCCCTGCCGGGGCATCCGTGCCTCGCGGGCGTCACCCCGGGCGAGGTGCTGCGCGCCGTCGAACGACTCGTCTCCCACAACACGAAGGCGGTGCCCGTCTGATGCGGATCCTTCTCTGGCACGTCCACGGCGGATGGACCGACGGCTTCGTCCGCGGCGAGCACGAATACGTGCTCCCAGTCGACGCCGAGCGGTCGGCATGGGGGTTGGGCCGCGGGGGCCGCGACTGGCCCAACGCCGCCGAGGTTCCGCTCGAGGAGCTTGCCGCCATGGCGGATACGGTCGACGCCGTCGTGCTCCAGAGGCCCGACGAGGCGAAGCGAGTGCGGGAACTCACGGGGCTCCGCCCCGGGACTGATCTGCCGGCCGTCTACGTCGAGCACAACACCCCGAAGGGCGGCGTCCCCGAGACCCGCCACCCGCTCGCCGAGCAGGGCGAGATCCCGATCGTCCACGTGACGCACTTCAACGCCCTCATGTGGGACAGCGGCAGGGCGCCCGTCCACGTGGTCGAGCACGGCGTCGTGGACCCGGGGCTCTGCTACACGGGCGAACTCGAACGGCTCGGCGTGGCGGTCAACGAGCCGGTGCGTCGCTGGCGCGTCGCAGGCACGGACCTGCTGGGCCGCTTCGCCGAGGTTGCGCCGCTCGACGTCTATGGCATGGGCGGCGACGGCCTGGTCGAAGCTACCGGGATCGACCCCTCCCGTATCCACTGGGCGGGCGATGTCCCGACGGCCCGCCTCCACGCCGAGCTCGCCCACCGCCGAGCCTACGTGCACCCGTTCCGCTGGACGTCGCTCGGGCTAGCGCTCATCGAGGCCATGATGGCCGGGCTGCCCGTGCTAGCGGTCGGCTCCACCGAGGCGTGGCGCGCCGTCCCGGCCGCGGCGGGCTGCGTGAGCTCGGACATCGGGGAGCTCGTGGCCGCAGCGCGCCGGTTCGTCGCCGACCCGGATGCGGCCCGGGAGGCCGGGCTCGCCGCACGGGAAGCGGCCCTGGCCCGCTACAGCCTGCACCGGTTCCTCGCCGATTGGGACGACGTCCTCGCCGACGTGAGCGGCGAGCCCACGGCTCCGAGACGCACGGCAGCCGTGGGGGCGGCCTCCGGCTCGGCTTCCCCCCTGCAGGCTTCTTCGGTCCGACCTGAGGCTCCGACAGTTCCGTGAGGGACCGGTCAGTGAGGAGAGAAAGCACAATGAGAATCTCGATGGTGTCCGAACACGCAAGTCCGCTCGCCACCGTGGGCGGAGTCGATGCAGGCGGGCAGAACGTGCACGTCGCGGAGCTCTCCGCTGCCCTCGTGCGCCGGGGCCACGACGTCACGGTCTTCACGCGCCGCGACAGCGAGCGGCTCCACTGGGAGCAGACGCTGCCCAACGGCGTGCGGCTCGTGAACGTGGACGCCGGGCCTGCCCGCACCGTGCCCAAGGACAAGCTCCTGCCGTACATCCCCGCGTTCGCGGAGCAGCTCGCGAACTACTGGACGGACAACCCGCCGCACATCGTCCACGGGCACTTCTGGATGTCGGGGATCGCGAGCATCGAGGCCGTCGGGAAGCTCCAGAAGCAGCTCCTCCCACCGCCCGTCGTCGCCCAGACCTTCCACGCGCTCGGCGTCGTCAAGCGGCGGCACCAGGGAACGGACGACACGAGCCCGGCGGAGCGGGAGTTCCTCGAGCCCTGGGTCGCGCGGAGCGTGGACCGCGTCATCGCGACGTGTCCCGACGAGGCGTTCGAGCTCCGGCAGCTCGGCGTGAACCGGCGCCGGATCTCCATCGCGCCGTGCGGGGTCGACGTCGAGAAGTTCACCCCGGACGGGCCCGCGCGTGCCCGTGGAAAGCGGCTCCGCCTCGCCGTCGTGGGGCGGCTCGTGCCGCGCAAGGGCGTTGACATCGTCGTCTCCGCGCTCGCGCTGCTCGCCGCGGCCGGGCGCCGCGACATCGAGCTCCTCGTGGTCGGCGGCACGAGCGGCAAGGACCGCATCGCCTCGGATCCCGAGGTCCGCAGGCTCCGGGAGCTCGCGGAGTCGCTCGGCGTGGGAGGCCAGGTCATCTTCGCCGGGCAGGTCCCGCGGGACGAGATGCCCGAGCTCTTCCGCAGCCTCGACGCCGTCGTGTGCACCCCGTGGTACGAGCCGTTCGGCATCGTCCCGCTCGAGGCCATGGCATGCGGTGTCCCGGTCATCGTCTCCGCGGTCGGCGGTCTCCAGGAGTCCGTGGTCGACGGCGTCACAGGCATCCACGTCCCCCCGAAGCACCCGGCGGCGCTCGCGGACGCGATCGCGATCCTCGCCGACGATCCGGAGCTGCGCGCCCGCTTCGGCGCCGCGGGAGTCGAACGGACCCGGACCCGGTACACGTGGGACCGGGTCGCATCCGACACGGAGAGGATCTACCGCGCCATGCTGGACCACTGGGACCAGCCGGAAGCCGACGTCGCCGCATCCAGGAGCCGTCTTCGGCACGTCGGAGAGGGGGCCCGATGAAGATGAGCCGCGCGCTCCGTGGACAGTCCCTCACGGCCACACCCGCCGCAGGACTCACCGCTATCCGGTCCGGCGGCCCCCTCGGCCCCGCCGGATTCCGTGTGCTCCCTCCCGAGCAGCTCTCGGACGGCGTCCTCGAGCACATCTTCGAGGCGAGCCAAGCGCTCGACTCGCTGCGGCGGCAGTCGGCCGTCCTCGCGCGATGGGGGCAGACCCTTGCGCATCGGCTCGCGTCGGGCGGTCGGCTGCTCGCGGCGGGCAACGGGGGTTCCGCGGCCGAGGCTCAGCACCTCACCGCCGAGCTCGTCGGGCGGTACGACGGCGAGCGGCGGCCGTTCTCGGCGATCGCACTCCACGGTGACACCTCGGCCATGACGGCCATCGGGAACGACTACGGCTACGACGAGGTGTTCGCACGGCAGGTCCGGGCGCACGCCCGGCCCGGCGACGTCGTCATCCTGCTTTCGACGAGCGGCAAGAGCCCGAACCTGGTCGCGGCCGCGCAGGCCTCCCACGAGGTCGGCGCGCTGAGCTGGGCACTCACGGGGCCGGGGCCCAACCCCCTCTCGGCCGCCGTCGACGAGGCCGTCGCGCTCGAGGGCCGCAACTGCCACGTCCAGGAGGCCCAGCTGATCGCGATCCACGCCCTGTGCGAATGCTTCGACGCCTGTGTAGCGGAAGAGGAGGACTGACATGAAGATCGCTGTCGTCGGTGACACCCTGCTCGACATCGACCTCGTCGGCCACGCCGACCGGCTGTGCCCCGACGCGCCCGTGCCCGTCCTCGACGTGGACGACCGCCTCGAGCGGGCAGGCGGCGCCGGGCTCGTCGCGACGCTCCTTGCGGACGACGGCCACGAGGTCGATTCGGTCACCGCGCTGGGGGAGGACGACGCCGCATCCCGCCTCCGCGCGCTCCTCGGCCCCGTGCGCATCCACGCGGCACCGCTCGGAGCGCCCACTCCGGTCAAGATGCGGCTCACGGCGAGCGGCCAGCGGATCGCCCGGGTGGACGAAGGCTGCGCGACCCCTCCCTACCCGGTGGTGGACGCAGGGCTCCTGTCCGTGCTCGAGGAGGCCGACGCGGTCGTCGTCGCGGACTACGGGCGCCGTTTCACGAGCGTGCCCACGGTGCGCGCGGCCCTCGAGACGGTCGCACGCCGCGTCCCCGTCGTGTGGGACCCGCATCCCCGCGGAGCGCGGCCGATCTCGGGGGCGGCCGCCGTCACGCCGAACCTGTCCGAGCTCCTCACGTTCTCCGGCCGAGAGGTCGACGAGCCGGGCGCCGTCGCGGTCGCAGCCGGTCGCATGCGGCAACGGTGGGGGGCCCGCGCCGTCGTCGTCACGCTCGGCGAACGGGGAGCGCTCGTGTGCACGCCCGACGGCGATACCCACGTCGCGGTGCCCTCTGCGGGCCTGCGGATCGAGGACCCGTGCGGTGCGGGGGACCGTTTCGCGTCGTCGCTCACGATCGCGCTCGCCCACGGAGAGCCGCTCGGCGCGGCCACCGAGGCCGCCGTCGCGACCGCCGCTGCGTTCCTCGCCGCGGGGGGCGTGGCCTCTCTGCGCCGCGGCGCGCAGCCCGGCTTCCCGGAAGCCGAGGGGACCGGCGCTTCCGCCGATTCGCCCGCCGTCGCCCTTGCCCGGCGAGTCCGCGCGGCAGGCGGAACGGTTGTCGCGGCGGGCGGCTGCTTCGACCTCCTCCACGCGGGGCACCTCCACCTCCTGCAGGCGGCGCGCGCGCTCGGCGACTGCCTCATCGTGTGCCTCAACTCGGACGACTCCATCCGGCGCCTCAAGGGGCCCGGACGGCCCGTCATGAACGAGCACGACCGCGCGGAGCTGCTCCTCGCCCTGAGCTGCGTGGATGCCGTGGAGATCTTCACGGAAGACACCCCCGAGGCCGTGCTCGAGACCCTGCGCCCCCACGTGTGGGTCAAGGGCGCGGACTACAACCCCGATGAACTCCCCGAGTCGAAGCAGCTCCGTTCGTGGGGCGGCGAGGTCGTGACCGTGCCGCTTGCGCCCGGGCGTTCGACGACGGGCCTCGCCGCGGCGATCGCAAGCCTCGGCTAGTACAGGCCTCGGCTCGTACGGGCCTCGGCTCGTACGGGCCTCGGCTAGTACGGGCCTCGGCTGGCGAAGGCCTCGGCTGTTTGAAGCTCGGCTACTGGATGACAGAGAGAGGAACGAATTGATGACGCAAGGAATGGACACCATCCCGGAGACGATGACCGACCCAAGCCACCCCCTCAAGGGCGCACGCGTCCTCGTGACCGGCGGCGCCTCGGGGCTCGGCGCCGCGGTGGTCGAGGCGCTCACGGCCGAGGGCGCGCTCCCGCTCGTCCTCGACCGCCAGCCGGTCGAAGCGCCGGCCCGCGGCTGGGTCGTCGACCTCTCGGGGCGTGAGGCCGCGGAAGCCGCGGTCGCCCAGGCGGCCGAGGACGCCGGCGGCATCGATGCGATCGTGTGCGCGGCCGGCATCGACCGCTGCGGGGAGCTCAACGAGGTTCCTGCGGAGGAATGGGAAAAAGTGATCTCGGTGAATCTGCTCGGCACGGCGGCCGTGGTCCGCGCGGCGCTGCCGCACCTCCTGCGCAGCCACGGCCGAGTCGTCACGGTCGCCTCGACGCTCGGCCTGCGCGGAGCGGGCGGGGCGACGGCCTACTGCGCCTCGAAGTTCGGCGTGATCGGGTTCAGCCGGGCCCTCGCGGCCGAGCTCAAGGGCAGGGTCGGCGTGACTACCCTCATCCCCGGCGGCATGGACACCGCGTTCTTCGACGACCGCCCGGAGCAGTACAAGCCGCACGACCGGACCAACCTCAACCGCCCCTCCGACACGGCGCGCTCAGTGATCTTCGCGCTCTCCCAGCCCCGCGGCTGCGAGGTCCGCGAGCTCCTCGTGATGGGCTCGATGGAAGATTCCTGGCCGTAACCTCAGTGGCTTGATCGACGAGACCCGAGCTGACGGACGAGGCCGCAGGTGAATCCCTGCGGTCTCGTCCGTCAGGTGCGGTCTCGCTGAGACGCATCCCAGCTGAGAGGGCGGTTCAGTGGCCCGCGAGGAGATCCTTCGCGTCCTGCAGGACTGCCTCGGCGGGCACGGCGTCCACCCACGTCACGGCGTGGTCGCAGCGCCGCCCGAACGGGTCTGTGCCGTCCGCGCCGCACACGGGGCAGTCGCCCCGCCATGCGATCTGCACCCGGTGGAGGCGCCGCCCCTCCGGCCCGGCGTTGATGACGTTCCCCACCCAGTAGACCGACGCCGTCGGGGTCCCGAGCGCCTGCGCGAGGTGCCGCGGGCCGCTGTCGTTCGCGACGACGAGGCGCGCGTGCGCCAGCAGCCCCACGAGTGCCCTCACGCTCGTGCGTCCGGCCGCCGAGGAGATGAGCACGTCGCGCCCTGCGAGGTCCAGGGCCTTCTCCGCGATCCCATCCGCGAGCTCCTTCTCGCTCGGGTCGCCCACCACGATGACCTGCCAGCCGTCCAGTGCCAGCTCGGCGGCTACGGCGGCAAAGCGCTCTGCCGGCCAGCGGCGCCGGGGATCGGTCGCGCCCGCATGCACGACGACGAGTCCCGGCGCCCCTGGCACGAGCCACGGTCGCGCTGCTTCGGCATCCGCGGGCGTGGCGACGAAGCGCGGTTCGTGGTCGAGGGGCGCCGCGCCCGCGAGGGCGACGACCTCGAGCCAGCGGGCAGCCTCGCGCTGGTAGTACAGGTGGGGGAGCATCCGCTCGAGCGGCTCTGCGTCCGGCGTCGCGCAGCCGACCGTGTGCCGGGCCTCGAGCGCGTTGACGAAGGGGTTGGAGTTCCGCCCGCCGCCGTGGAGCTGGAGGGCGAGGTCCACGCCGTCGGCCCGCAGCTTCTCGATGACCTCCATGGTCTCGCGGTGCTCGCGCCAGCCGCGGCCGTCGGGCGTCACGGCGTCCGGGAAGACAGGCACGACGACGGCCCGGTCCACGGGGCTCGGGCGGTCCTCGAGGAGGCTGGCCAGGAGGGGGGTCGTGAGCATGACCTGCTCCGCCGTCGGGTAGACGGCGCGGATCGCCTCGAGTGCGGGCAGCGTCGAGAGCAGGTCGCCGATCCCGCCTCCGCGCAGGATCGCGATGCGCTCGACGTCGTCGAAGAGCTCAGGGGTGTCTGTCATGGTGGAGGGCTACCCTCCCCGCGGATCTCGGAAACCCTGACCCGCTGCTTGGGGAGACCGCCCGCGGGTAACCCCTCGATGCACTCAATCAGGAGGATTTGATGAGCCCCGCTTTGCCCGATCGGGCAGCACAGCCACAGCCTCTCACCGCGCCCCTTCCCGTCGTGGAAGGTGCGGCGCCCGAGGCTCAGACCACGAACGAGGGAGGCCATCGCCGGGACCCGCGTACCGGTGGGCTGCTTGCCTCCGTAGAGTTCAGCGATCCGGACCGCGCCGAAGTGGTCCTCCGCACTGCCCGCCAGGCCTGGGTCGAGTGGCGGCGCTCGCCCCAAGCCGACCGGGCGGCAGCACTGCGCGAACTGGCCACCGCCGTCGACGACGCGGCGGAGGACCTTGCCGACCTCAACCTCCGCGAGACGGGGCGCATCTTCGCGGATTCGCTCGCGGGCATCCGTGCAGGGGCGGAAGCCCTGCGCCGCTACGCCGAGCTGAGCCTCCTGCGCTCCGGCCCCAGCCTCGCGGGAGTGGTCTCCGGCCTCGACTTCACCGTTTTCGAACCCTACGGAGTCGTCCTCGGACTCACCTCGTGGGACGACCCCGTCGCGACCGCGTGTGCGGTCGCCGGGGCGAGCCTCGCGGCCGGCAACGTGGCCGTGCTCAAGCCGAGCGAGCGGTGCCTGCTTGTCGCACGACGGCTGGGCGAGGTCTTCGAATCGGTGACCCCGCCGGGCGTCCTGAGCACGGTCCTCGGGGACGCCGAGCTCGGGGAGGCCCTCGTGCGGGACCGCCACGTCGACGCCGTCGTGCACGTCGGGGGAGCGGACATCGCGGAGAACCTCGCCGAGGCCGCGTATCGCGCCGGCGCCCGCCTCGTCCGCATCCCCTCGGGCAACGGGGCCGTGATCGTGGACCGCGGCGTGGACGTCGAGTGGGCCGCCTCGTGCGTGGCGGAGTCCGCCTTCCAGCACGCGGGTCAGCTCCGGTGGTCGGCTGGCCGGGTGTTCGTCATGGACGAGATCGAGGAGCCCTTCCTCGGTGCGCTCGCGGGTGAGGCCGCGGCGTGGGCCGACCACCAGCGCGTGGGACCGCTCGTCGACGACGAGGCGCGCCGGGCCGTCCACGATTCCGTCACAGCTTCCATCCACAGCGGAGCCGTCGCGGTCGTCGGCGCGAGCATCCCGCCCGGACCAGGCTCCTACTACCCCCCGACCGTCCTCGGCGCGTGCACTCCGCTCATGCCCGTCATGCGCGAGGACGTGCACGGGCCGATCGCGGCCCTGATGGGGGTGCGCAGCTTTGAGGAGGCGCTCGCGGAGGCCGCCGAACCGCCGTCCGGCCCGGCGGCGACCGTCCTGACTCGGGACATCGGGCACGCCCAGCTGGCCGCGGCCGAGCTGCCCGTGGCTTCCCTCACGATCAACGGCATCCCCGGCGGCTCCGACGCCCCCAGCGTCCCGCAGAGCGGGATGCCTGCAGGTTTCGGTCCGGCTCTCCTCGACGAGCTGAGCCGGCCCAAGGCTGTCCACCTCGAACCCCCCGTCACTGCGCGAGCAAGGAGACCCTGAGTATGGGAGCCGAGCACCTGATCGAGATCCTGCACGACAAGCGCCCGAGCGTCCTCGTCGTCGGTGACGTCCTGCTCGACCGGCGCTGGGAGGGGACGGCCGAGCGGCTGTGCCGTGAAGGCCCTGTTCCCGTGCTCGACGTGAAACGCACTCTCGACGCGCCAGGAGGCGCGGCCAACACGGCGATGAACCTCGCGGCCCTCGGCGCCCGGGTCCGGCTCGTCGGCGTCGTGGGCGACGACGAACCCGGCGCAGCGCTCGTCGCGAGGCTTGCGGAGGCTGGGGTCGACACGGACTCGATCGTGCGGCTTCCAGGGCGCAGTACCTCGGTCAAGGCCAGGCTCGTCGCAGAGGGCCACCTGCTCCTGCGCTCCGACTTCTGCCGGACCGCGGACGACGACGAGTCACGCGAGGCGTGCGAACGGGCCCTCGCGGCGTTCGGCGAGGCGGACGCCGTCGTGCTCTGCGACTACGGCCTTGGCACGCTCGCTGCCCTCGACCGCTCTGCCGCCCGGGCCCGCGCCCGTGCGCTCGTGGTCGACGCACGCCATCCGGCGGGCTGGGCGAGCCTGCACGCGGACGTCGTGACACCCAACGCAAGCGAGGCCGCCGAGCTCCTTGGCTCGGCCGCCCCGCGCGAGGACCGGGTCGCGTGGGCCGCCGCGCACGCCGCGGAACTGAGCCGCGCCACGGGCGCCCGGCACACCCTCGTGACCCTCGACCGCGACGGCACGATCCTCCTCGGCCCGGACCAGGCCGACCAGTCCGGCCAGTCCGACCCCGTGCGGCACAGGACCCGGGCCCGCCCGGCACCTGAGCAGAATGCCGTCGGCGCGGGCGACACCTTCGTCGCCGGGCTCGCGCTCGGCCTCGCCGCAGGCCTCCCGATCGACGACGCGGCCGACGTCGGGCAGGCCGCCGCGGACGTCGTCGTCGAGTCTCCCGGCACGTCGACGTGCACGGCGGAGCGGCTCCTCGCGGAGCTCGGCGGGGCCGCGGGGGCCGAAGGCGCGAACAACACCGGCGTGAACAACACCGGCACAACCAGCACCGGTACGGGCACGACGGCGGTCGAGGAGCGGGCGCTCAAGCGGCCGAGCGCCGTGCGGACTTGGGCGGAGACGCGGCGTGCGGTCGAGGAGGCGCGCGAGGCGGGGTTCGCCGTCGTCCTCACGAACGGGGTCTTCGACGAGCTGCACCGCGGGCACACCGCCTTCCTCGACGAGGCCGCCCGGCACGGCGGCCTGCTCGTCGTCGGCATCAATTCGGACGACTCCGTGCGCCGGCTCCGGGGCGCGCCGCCCGTGGTGGGCGAGGAGGACCGCGCGGCCGTCGTCGCGGCCCTCGGCTCGGTGGACTGCGCCGTGGTCTTCGACTCCGAGACGGCCGTGCCGCTCATCCGCGAGCTTCGCCCGGACGTGTACGTCAAGGGTGGCGACTACCTTCCCGGCATGCTCGCCGAGCAGTCCGCCGTGCGCGAGGTCGGGGGCCGGCTCGAGCTGCTCGGCTACGTCGAGCGGAAGGCCCCCGGCGTGTCCCGGGGACGCCCCGTCGGCGCCGACGCGAGCGTCGATGCAGGGTCAGACGCGAGCGGACTCGAGGATGCCGCCTCGGACTGGGGAGAACTCTCGTGACCGCGCGCGGCCCAGAGCTGTGGGGCGAGCAGTCTGGTCTCCCGGAGGCTGGGAAGCCCCCGGTCGAGGTCCTCATCCCGACGCGCAATCGGCCGGCCGAGCTCGCGACGACGCTCGCGGGGCTCGCAGCGCAGACCGACGTCGACTTCGGCGTCGTCGTGAGCGACCAGAGCGACGGCGAACCGGGCTGGAAGCATCCGGCCGCGCAGGCCATGATCCGCGTCCTCGAGGCACAGGGCCGGCCCGTCGCAGTGCATCGCCACGGGCCGCGCCAAGGCCTTGCCGAGCACCGCCAGTTCCTCCTCGAGCAGTCCGCCGCGCCGAGGATCCTCTTCCTGGATGACGACGTCTGGCTCGCGCCTGGCGGACTGCGCACGCTCCGCGAGGCCCTCGACGTGACGGGGGCGGGTTTCGTCGGCATGGCCGTCCAAGGCCTTTCCTATCTCGGCGACGAGCGCGACCGTGAGCTCGAGCCCTTCGAACCCTGGGAGGGCCCCGTCGAGCCCGAGCGGCTCGGACCCGACGAGCCGGGGTTCGAGCGCTGGACTCTGCACAACGCGGCCAACCCGGCGCATCTGGCCGCCCGCGCCCTCACTGCCGGGCGACTGCGCACCGGTGAGTGGACCGCGTACCGCGTCGCGTGGGTCGGCGGCTGCGTGCTGTTCCGCCGGGACGCGCTCGTCGAATGCGGCGGCTTCGAATTCTGGCGCGACCTTCCTCCCGTCCACGCGGGCGAGGACGTCGTCGCCCAGTGGCGCGTCATGGAACGCTACGGGGGCGCGGGCGTCCTGCCATCCCACGCTGTCCACCTCGAGAGCCCGACTACGGTTCCGGACCGCGACGCCGAGGCGACCGAGGTGCTGGGGAGCGCGGGCCAGGCGGCGCGCTGACTCGGGACGATGGCCACCGCGGCCGGACAGATCGGGGAACGATGCCCAAGGTGAGAGACCTCGTATCGCGTAGGGGACCTCATCGCCTTCCTCTCGCAGTGAGATAGGTCCGGCGAAACTCCTACTGCAGGTGTAACGGCTCTCGAATCGGGAAACGATCCAGTGTCCGAGTAACCGAGACGTCGTGAGGAGGACCATGTCTGCAGCGATGACTGTGACGTCCGAGACCACGCTTCCACCGGAGGAACGCCCCGAACCATCGCCCGACCCGGTTCCGGGACTGCCTCCACAGCAGCCGGAACCCGGCCGCGGCCCAGACGGACCGCCGGATCCCAACCAGCCGTTCCCCGGACCCGGGGGACCCCCGGATCCATTCGGGCCGGGCGGTCCGGCCATACCGGACGACTGAAAGGAAACGAAGCGGACCGCTGGCGGCACAGCCGCTGGCGGTCAATCGAATCCAGCAGGGAAGGGGCTGTCATGCCCGGCGAGAAGCGGATCGATGTCATCCGACACTGATCTGGAAGGACGAGGCCAGGACGCGCGGGGGAACGACGCGAAGAGTGACGGCGCGCGCGACGGTGTGAGCCATGCCCTGTACCGCCGGAATGAGACGTATGCAGAGAAGCTCGACCGCAACTGGGGCGAGATCCTGCAGGAGCTCCGCATCCTCCAGACCGGCCTCCAGCTCATTGCGGGCTTCCTCTTGACCCTCCCGTTCCAGAATCGCTTCTCGGTGCTGGACTCCTACGAGAAGACCCTGTACCTGGCCCTCGTCATCGTCGCCGCGACCGCGCTCTCGGTCGTGCTCATGCCCCTCGCAGTCCACCGCAGGCTGTTCCGCCACCAGGTGAAGAACCGGCTCGTGGCGAACGGGGCCTGGGCGGCGAAAGTGGGCCTCGCCCTCGCTGCCCTCCTCATCGTCGGCACGGCCGCACTCATCTTCGACGTCGTCCTCGGCCGCTGGCCGTCGTGGATCGTCGCGGGAGCCCTCGCCGCCCTGTGCGCCGTGATGTTCCTCGCCGTGCCCGTCGTCGTCGGCCGCACTCCGGAACCGGCGCTCATGACGGAGCCGGAGGAGGGGCGCGACCGGGTCTCAGACGAGCCCCACGGCGAAGTGACCGTGGAGCAGAAGAGCGCCAGCAAGACGACTGACCTGCCGAGGCAGGATCCCCAGACCTGACCCCGCCCAACCTGACCCCCTCCGGAAAGGGAGCCGAATGGACCAGAGCGAAGCACCGATTCTCGCCGCACTCGAGGACTACAAGAAGTCCGATCACTACGGCTTCACGCCCCCGGGCCATCGGGAGGGGCGCGGCGTGGACGCGAGGACGCTCCATGCGATCGGGGCGGACGCGTTCCGCTCCGATGTCCTCATGACGGGAGGGCTCGACGACCGCAAGGCGTCCCGGGGCATCCTGAAGCAGGCCGAGGAGCTCATGGCCGATGCGGTCGGCGCCGACCAGGCGTTCTTCTCGACGTGCGGCAGCTCGCTCTCGGTCAAGGCTGCGATGCTCGCGGTCGCGGGAGGCAAGGGCCAGCTCCTCGTGGCGAGGGATGTGCACAAGTCGGTCGTGGCCGGTCTCGTGTTCGCAGGCCTCATGCCCCGGTGGGTCTCGCCGTCATGGGACCCGGAGCGCCATATCGCGCACCCGCCGTCTCCCGAAGCCGTCGACGAGGGCTTCAAGCGGTACCCGCGGGCGGCGGGGTGCCTCATCGTGAGTCCGACGCCGTATGGCACCTGCGCCGATATCGCGGGCATCGCGGAGGTCTGCCACCGCCACGGCAAGCCACTCATCGTCGACGAGGCGTGGGGGGCGCACCTGCCGTTCCACGAGGACCTTCCTCCGTGGGCCATGTCGGCCGGCGCGGACGTGTGCGTCGTGAGCGTGCACAAGATGGGCGCGGGCTTCGAGCAGGGCTCGGTCTTCCACCTGCAGGGCGACCTTGTGGACAGCTATCGCCTCTCGACGTGCGCCGACCTCCTCAGCACCACGAGCACGAACGTGCTCATCCTCTCGGCGATCGACGGATGGCGGCGCCACATGGTCGAGGAAGGGCACCGGGTGCTGGGGGACGCGCTCGACGTCGCGCGCAAGCTCCGCCGCGAGATCGACGGGATGCCGGGCTTCCACGTGCTCGAGGACGAGCTCCTCGGCGCCGAGTCCTCCCACGACCTCGACAGGCTCCAGGTCCTCATGGACGTCTCGGCCCTCGGCGTGAGCGGCTATGACGCGGGGGACTGGCTGCGCGAGCACGAGGGCCTCGATCTGAGCCTCTTCGACCACGACCACATCCAGGCGGCGCTCTCGCTCGCGGACACCGAGGAGACGGCCGACCGGCTCCTCGGGTCGCTCCGCCGCCTCGCTGAGGAGGCGCCGACTCTCCCGCGCCCCCGGCCGGTTGACTTCCCCACGCCGGAGGAGCTCGAGCTCGAGCCCGCGATGCCGCCACGCGAGGCGTTCTTCGCCGAGGCCGAGCTCGTCGACGCGAAGGACGCTGTGGGGCGGATCGCCGCCGAACAGCTCACGCCCTACCCACCGGGGATCCCCGTCGTCGTCCCGGGGGAGAACATCAACGAGGCCGTTGTCGACTACCTGCGCAGCGGCGTCGCGGCGGGAATGGTCGTTCCGGGCGCCCAGGATCCGTCGGTGGAGAAGATCCGGGTCGTGGCCCACACCCGTCTGCCGTGGTCCGAGCAGCGGGCACCGCGCGCCTGAAAACGCAGGCCATTCCACAGATTTAAACCCGTGCTTAGGATGCGCTTTTTTGGGGTACAGCCTAAACATGGAGTCAACGAGCCCTACGAACCGCCGGCAGTCCGGGGCGGAGGCTCGGAACGACGATCTGGAACTGGAGTACTCGGAACTGCACCGGCTGCTGCTCGAGCACCGCGCCTTGGAGGATGTTGCCGAGGGCCTCGCCCGCTGGGCTTCCGAGGCGCTCGCCGAGCACTCGGTCGCGTGCGGCATCGCCGTGCAGCGGCCTCGTCGTCCGATCCTCGTCACCGCGAGCGACAAGGCGACCGAACGAACCATGAATGCATGGCTGGCGCGTGAGACGAGCCCGCTCCGATCCGTGCTCGCGGACTCGGTCTCCGTGATCGTGCCCGAGAACGGCGATGGCCGGCGCGGCCCCGCGGGCCATGCCACGGAGATCGCAAATCCCGCCGAGGTGCACGGCAAGCCTGCCGCCGCCGAGCTCCTGATGGCACTCCCGGTTCCCCTCGAGGACGAGGCGCGCGCCGCCCTCGTCATCCTCGGCTCAGAGGCCGAGGTCGACTCCCATGCGCTGCTCGCCGCCGTCGGCCACTGTCGGCGAGCAGTCTCGTGGGTGCTCCGGCTCGCTGCACGCTATGCGCACCAGCAGGAACTCGCCGAACACCGGGCGGCGGCCATGAAGAGCCGGACGGTCATCGACATCGCCATCGGGGTCGTCATCGGACAGAACCGGTGCTCGCCCGAGGAAGGGTTCGAGATCCTCAAGCGGGCCAGCAACGCACGGAACGAGAAGCTTGCGGACGTGGCCCGCACTGTCGTCTCGAGCGTGACGGGCTCGGAGGTCGAGACCAAGTTCGACGCGTGATCCGCCGACGGCCGGCCGGTCCCCTTCAACGACACCCTCGACGGCGCCGTCCCCTCTAGAGCACCACCCTCCTACCACCGAGTAACTTTTACAGTGGTCTGTCACGGTTCCGGTGCTGTGCGATCAAGAGGTGCTGTGCGATCAAGAACAGGGGAAGGGACCACCATGGAGCGGCTGATCGACGTCCTGCTGTTGGGCCGGTATGGGTTCCACGAACTGAGCCTGAGGCGTCGGGTCATCCTCAGCCAGCTGCCACTCAATCTGACGATGGTCCTCACAGTGGTGCTCTTCGGCGTCTCGAACCCCGCTGAGCTCGTCGACCCGGTCTTCGTCCAGGGGCAGGCCGTAGTCCTTGTGCTCCTGGGCCTGTGCGTGGCTGTGCCTTGGGACCGGCTGCCCTACCCGTCATTCCTGGCCATTCCCCTCCTGGACTTCATCCCGGTGGCGCTCCTGCGCGACTCGTCGTCGGCAGTGCTGGCGGGTGCCGGGCTGCTGGCCGTCTTCCCCGTCATGTGGCTCGCAGGTTCGGGCTACCGCCCGAAGCTCACGGTCCCGGCCGCGGGAATCGGTGCCCTCCTGGTGGTCTGGGTTCCTCTCCTGGCTTCGGGGAGCGCGACTCCGCAGGCTCTGGCGGCGCCGCTGATCTACCCGTTCGTGATGCTCGCCATCGGGGTCGCGACGTCGGTCATGACGGCGAGCAGCCAAGCCCAGCAGGCGCGGACCGAGGAGCTGCTGGAACGGAGTGAGACGCGGTACCGGCTCCTCGAGACGATCGTGGATACAGTCGACGTCGGGGTAGTGGTGATTGGGGCCGACGGCCATGACATGCTCATGAACGCCCGTCAGCGGCACCTCCATCGCGCGGCGCTCCCTTCCGGCGTCGAGGATGCCCCGGAGGCTGAGCTCCTGGTCTATCGCGAGGGCTCCGAGGTGCCGGCGCCGCTTGAGGAGCGGCCTGCCGCCCGCGCCGTCGCGGGGGAGGAGTTCGCTCACACCGTCTACCGCCTCGGCAACGGGGGCGCCGCACGGGCCGTGTCCGTGTCCGCCCGCCAGTTCAGGGACGCGGCCGGCCGTCGCGCCGGGACGGTCCTGGCCTTCGCCGACATCACCGACGTCCTCGCCGCAGTGCGGGCCAAGGACAGCTTCCTGGCCGCGATGTCGCACGAATTCCGCACGCCGCTCACCAGCATCATCGGCTACACCGAGCTCCTCGACGCCGAACCGGCCCTCACTCCCGCGGGGCGCGGGGACCTCCACGTCATTGCGCGCAACGCGGGCCACCTGAAGAAGATGGTCGACGACATCCTCGCCGCCGCCACGACCGGCGCGGCCGGAGCCTTGGCCTGGACCAGAGTCGACCTCGCCGAGATCCTCCGGGAAGCCGCGGCCACGGCGCTTCCGGAGGCCGACCACGCCGGAATCCGCCTCGCTGTCCAAGCCGGGGCTCGCCTGCCGGCCTTGGCTGATCTGACGGGGCTCAGGCGCGTCCTGGACAACCTCGTCTCCAACGCCATCAAGTACTCGCCCGACGGCACGGAGGTCACGCTCGCCGCTGCAAGAGAGGGCGAGTGGGCGGTGGTCACCGTCGAGGACCAGGGGATGGGGATGTCCCCGGACGACGTCAAACGGGCCTTCACCCGCTTTCACCGAAGCGACGACGCGAAGCGCTCCGGCACTCCCGGCACCGGGCTCGGCCTCGCCTTGGCGTACGAGGTCGCCGTCCAGCACGGCGGGCGCCTCGACTGCGCGAGCGAGCTCGGGAAGGGGAGCACTTTCACCCTGCGGATCCCTGCCCTGGGAGAAGCCGCCGAGGGCTTGAATGCCGGGCCCTTCCAGCCCGACCACGGCCGAAAATGATGCCCAGTCCGTTACCATGCGTGCCCTTTACAGCATGGGTCGGAGCGTCGTGTACTGATAGAGGCCAGCGGCTCCGGCGCGCCGGCGCGGAAGCACCGACCACCAACCACTGACCGGCTCCCTCGGGAGGCCGGGGGAGCGGAATGTTGGGAGGAGTAACCAAATGAAGAAGTGGACGCGTTGGGAGGACTACGTCGCAGGTATATGCGGCCTGTACGCCGCGCTGTCGGTCTTCTGGACCAATCAGACCGGTTCGTCGATGTCTCTCATGCTCATTTTCGGCATCCTGCTGATCGTTTCGGCAGTGTGCAACCTGGCGCTCCCGGGCACGCCGTGGCTCGAGTACGCGCAGTGCGCTTTCGGAGTCCTGCTGTTCATCTCCCCGTGGATTGGTGCGTACTACGACCACACGGGCGCGGCGTGGACTTCTTGGATCACGGGGATCATCGCGGCGGGTGTCACCGCAGCGGCGATCAAGCCCGCCATCGACACGCATCACAGGATGATGCCTTCGCACTAGGAGACCAGGTCCACCCGATCCGGCCGCGACGCCCAGGCGCCGCGGCCGTTTCATGCCCGGGGCCCGCTCCGCCTGTCCTGCTGGCCCGCCGACCGGTCGGCGAGCCAGACGAACTCGTGGGGAGCGAGGGTGAGCCCGCCGCCGAGCGGCCTGCTGTGCCCAGTCAGGAGGTCGACGGCGTCCGGTGCCAGACCGGAGAGCGTCGCCGCAGCGACGTGCTGAGGCGAGTCGTCGAAGTTGGCGAGGATGACGACGGCGGCCGCCTCCCGCGGACCGGCACCCTCGGTTCCGTCGTCGCCGGGTCGCTCGTCGCGTGGCTGCCCATCGCCTGGCCGCTGATATCCGAGGACGTGCGGATTGTGGGTGTGGAAGCCGATGAGGCGGTTGCCCGCGAACTGGGGCGTCCGTGCCCGCACCGCGAGCATCTGCCGGATTCCGGCATAGACCGCGCCTTCCGGTGTCGATGGGTCGCCACGGTGCCCGTAGCTCCCAGCGGGAAAGTGCGGGCGGTGGACCCACCGGCTGTCCGCCTCGTGGCCGGCCTCCTCGCCGTAGGAGTAGTCGTTGAGCTGCCCGACCTCGTCGCCGAGATACACGAGAGGGATCCCGCCCGTGCTCATGGCGATCGAGTGGACGAGCAGGATGCGACGAACCGCCTCGGGAGAGCCGTCCTCGAGGCCGCACAGTGAGGCGGTCGTGCCGGAGATGCGGCAGTCTCCGGTTCGGGGGTTGTCCTGGAACGCGACTCCGCGGGCGAAGCTGCCGGGGAAGCGGTTTACGTAGAAGGCGTTGAGGAAGCGGCGGTGGTCGAAGGCGTTGATGCCGAGTTCGGCCGCGTCCTCGTCCGCGAACGTCCAGCCGATGTCGTCGTGGCTGCGCACGTAGTTGACCCAGGCCGTACCCGGCGGGAGGTTGTGGCGCCGTTCGAGGGCCTGGGAGAGGAGCCGAGTGTCGCGGGTCGCGAGCGCCTCCCATGTGAGGGCCATCTCGAGCGGGTTGTAGGAGAGCTGGCATTCGGCGGGGTCGACGTACTTGACCACCTCGTCCGGGTGCACGATCGCCTCCGACTTGAACAGGAGCGACGGCGCGGCGAGGCGGCAGACGGCGTTGAAGGCCCGGAGGAGGTCGTGGGCCTGGGGCAGGCTCTCGCAGGCGGTTCCCAGTTGCTTCCAGATGAAGGCGACGGCATCCATGCGCAGGATCTCGACGCCCTGATTCGCGAGGAAGAGCATCTCCGACGCCATCGCCCGGAAGACCGCAGGGTTCGAGTAGTTGAGGTCCCACTGGAAGCTGTGGAACGTGGCCCACACCCACCTCCCGTCGGGAAGCTGCACGAATGATCCCGGGTGGTCGTCTGGGAAGATCTCCCGGACAGTCTGCTCGTAGG
The DNA here is from genome assembly GCF_005877005.1 of Sinomonas susongensis. Taxonomy (GTDB): domain Bacteria; phylum Actinomycetota; class Actinomycetes; order Actinomycetales; family Micrococcaceae; genus Sinomonas; species Sinomonas susongensis. The sequence continues at coordinate 182,164 of NZ_SSNH01000006.1, forward strand.
CGTCGGGCTCCGTCCGGTCCGGGAAGATCCAGTAGTAGTCCTCGAACTCCGGGTCGCCCGCGGCGGCGCGCTTGGCCCACTCGTGTTCGTTCGAGGTGTGGTTGAAGATGAAGTCCAGAACAAGGCTTATCCCGTGTCGGCGGAGCTCAGCCGCGACGTCCCGGAGCTCGCCCATCGTGCCCACCCGGGGGTTCACCTCCCGGTAGCTCGAGACGGCGTAGCCACCGTCCGAGTTGGGTTCGGGCGCGAGGAACAGGGGCATGAGGTGCAGGTACTTGAGGCCGAGTTCGTCGAAGTAGGGGATGCGTTCGCGGAGTCCCTCGAGGTTCTTGGCGTATCGGTCCACGTAGCAGACGGCGCCGACCATCTCCCGCGATTGGAACCATCCGGGCTCAGCCTCGCGCCGGGCGTCGAGCGCCTTCAGTTCGGCCGGGCGGCGCTCCCACGACTTCGCGCAGTCGACGACGAGCGCGGCGAGCTGATCGAGCCAATCGTCGCGTGAGCCGTAGAGGGAGCGGAAGAGCCGCTCGAGATCCGGGAAGTGCCGCTCGAACCGGCGCCCGAATTCCTCCAGGTCGGTGCCGGCCGTCCGGTCGAGCCCGGGGTCCCGGTCGAGAACAGAGAGGACGTGCCTCTGGCTCTCCAGGCCGACGTTCGCGATGTCTCCCACTCGGCTCCTCCCGCGGCGTGGCGATCCCGGCCCGAAGCGGCCGTGGCACCTACGTTAGTGCTGGGCGCCGCCGCGAGGGAGTGGTTGACGCGCTTAGTCTCGGAGGATGACCCCCTGGAGAAGGGGTTTCTCTGGCCTGTCATATATCAGTAATATTGGCGCGGAATGCGCCAAAGGCGAGAGGACTGACCGACATGGCCAAGCCGGAACACACAGCACATCGAGGTCGCCTCGGGCTTGCCTCGACCGTCGCCGCCGTCCTCCTCGCCGCCGCCCCGGCGACCTCGGCCCTCGCCTCGCCGGGTGGGGCTGCTCCGGCCGCCGTGCCCGCGGGCATCCAGAGGCCCGCCGCCGTCCAGCCCGAGCTCTCCTATCCGCAGCGCACGGCCCAGATCGCGGTCACGATCGTCACGGTCAAGACGACCGACCAGCCCAATGCGACGTACGACTCGACCGCGCTCAACAACTCCTTCCAGTCCGCCCACGACTACTGGCAGACCGTGTCGGCAGGCCACATCACGCTCAACCTCGCCCGAACCGTGCAGGGCATGTCGATCAATCTGTCGTCGACCGCGGACTTCTCCAGCATCACGAACGCCGTCGCTGCCAACCTCGGCTGGTCCGACGCGCCCGACAAGGTGCTCATGGTGATGATCCCGAATGCGAACGTCTCGGTGAGCGGGGTCTCCGGCGCGCTCGGTGTGACGTGGCAGATGGGCAACGCGCTCGGCGACGAGTACGGCCGCATCGTCCTGGCGCAGCAGTCGAGCTTCACCGGGCCAGTCATGACGCACGAACTCGGCCACATCCAAGGCCTCGGGCATTCCAACATCCTGCAGTGCACCGACGGTGCGATGGATTCCCAGATTGTGGGCAGTGCCTTCTCTGACCCAGCATGCTCCTCCCGCGAGTACGGCAACAACAACAGCATCATGGGCATCTCGCAGTACAGCTGGCCGTATCTCGATTCGGTGCTCTTCCAGTACGGCGGCTTCGGCAACGGCAATGAAATCCAGGATGTGGGCACGGCGGGAACCGCCCGGACGTACACGCTCACCCCGTGGGCGGGGACCGGGGCAAGTCGCGGGGTCAAGTTCACCGACCCGGCGACGGGCGAGGTGTACTCCCTCCAGTACAAGGCTCCCGTCGGCTATGACGCCCCGACTGCCACCAGCGGCAACCAGGGAATCCAGATCCTCAAGACTGACATCGACCCGGCGGAGTCGCTGCTCATCCCGCCGAGCACCAAGCCCTACAGCGGCTACTACTCGTACAGCCTTTCCTGGCAGCCCGGCCAGACCTTCACGACCGACGGCGGCACCCAGGTCACCGTCAACTCGGTCTCGTCGTCCTCGGCAACCGTCACGATCACGGCGATGGCCGCGGTCGTGAGCCCCCAGATGGACGCTAAGGCTTCGCAGTGGGGTCTGGGCTCGGCGACCGGCGCGGTCACCGCCATCCGCAACGGCGGCTACTACCGCAACTATCAGGGCGGCGCCGTCATCTGGACGCCGGCAAACGGCGCCATGGTCTCGCACGGTGCGATCCGGTCACGCTGGTCTGCCCTTGGATTCGAGAACGGGCCACTCGGCTATCCGACCACCGACGAGGTCGGTGGCCTCCGCAATGGCGGCGCGTACCAGAACTACGAAGGCGGGGCGATCATCTGGTCCCCGACCACGGGCGCACACTCCTCCATGGGGGCCATCCGCCAGCGCTGGGGGCAGCTCAACTTCGAGATGGGCGCGCTCGGCTACCCGATGACGGAGACCATCACCGGCCTCCGGAACGGCGGCTCGTACCAGAACTACGAGAACGGCGCGATCATCTCGTCGCCGACGGCGGGCACGCACGAGTCCGTGGGGCCGATGCGGACCCGCTGGTCGCAGCTTGGCTTCGAGACCGGAATCCTCGGCTACCCGACGACCAACGTCGTCACGGGGATGGTCAACGGCGGCTCCTACCAGAACTACGAGGGCGGGGCGATCATCTCCTCCCCGACGGCGGGAACCCACGAGTCATACGGGTCGATCCGGCAGGAATGGCAGCAGCTGGGCTTCGAGACGGGGACCCTCGGCTATCCGACGAGCAACGTCGTCACGGGGATCAAGAACGGCGGCTCGTACCAGAACTACGAGAACGGCGCCATCGTCTCCTCGCCCACCACGGGAACCCACGAGTCGTACGGGCCCATCCGGCAGGAGTGGTCGACGACCGGCTTTGAGACCGGAGTGCTCGGGTACCCGACGACCGAGGTCGTCTCGGGCATCAAGAATGGCGGGACCTACCAGAACTACGAGGGCGGCGCGATCATCTGGTCGTCGGCCACGGGAGCGCACGGGTCGTACGGCCCCATCCGTCAGGCCTGGCAGTCGACCGGGTTCGAGACCGGGAAGCTCGGCTACCCGACGAGCGAGGTCTACGCGGTCACGAACGGTACGGCCCAGGACTTCCAGGGCGGGCGCATCGTCTCCAGCAACGGCAGCACGACGATTAGCTATAACTCCTGATCGTCTGTAGACTGATCAGAATGCCCTTACCGGCATACCATGGCCGCTGGCAGTTCCTGCGGCCGAATCAAACAGAAAGTTAAGACTGACTATGGCCACTGGCACCGTCAAATGGTTCAACTCTGAAAAGGGCTTCGGCTTCATCGCGCCGGACGGCGGCGCCCCCGACGTCTTCGCGCACTACAGCGCGATCGTCTCGCAGGGCTTCCGCTCCCTCGAAGAGGGCCAGCAGGTCGAGTTCGACACTGAGCGTGGCCCGAAGGGCCCCCAGGCGACGAACATTCGCCCGCTCTGAGCCAAGCAATCGACTTGAGGGATCAATCGCGTTGAGCGATTGATCGACGGATCCGGCGGGCGGATCGCCCCAGGGGCCCCGCCGCCGGATCCCACCCCAACGAGGGTGACCGCACAATTACATCCACTGAACAGGTGCCTGATCGCCGTAGTCTCTAGCCCCGCACTTCCTTCCTCTTCCGGTCGTCGAACCTATGCGGGCACGGAGACTTTCCCTCCGCTGACCAAGGCCTACCTGGGTCTCTCCCAGACGATCCGCGAGTCGGGCCTCCTACGCCGTGCCCGATGGTTCTACGCGCTCGTAGGCGGAATCCTCCTGGTCGGCCTCGCGGCATGCACCGCCGGTTCGGTTCTTCTGGGTGAGAGCTGGTTCCAGCTCCTCATTGCTGCCGCTCTCGGCATCCTCTTCACGCAGGTGGCGTTCCTCGCGCACGAGGCTGGCCACCGCCAGATCCTCGCGGGCGGACCGGCCAACGATGTGCTGGCCCGAGCCCTCGCCGTTGTAGCCGGGGTGAGCTTCTCGTGGTGGGATTCAAAGCACACACGTCATCATGCGAACCCGAACCGGGTGGGCCGCGATCCAGACATCGAGGTCGACACGGTCTCCTTCCTCGAGGAAGACGCGGCGAAGGCGAGGGGATGGCGGGCCTTCATCACTCGCCGCCAGGGGTGGCTGTTCTTCCCTCTCCTGACGCTCGAGGGCATCAACCTGCACTATCTGAGCTTCCGGCACCTCTTCTCCAGACGCCCGGTCAAGGCACGCTGGACCGAACTGGGCCTGCTCGCACTCCGCTTCGGCCTGGTCCTGGTACCGCTCTTCTGGGGGCTGCCGCTGGGCATGGGATTCGCATTCCTCGGTGTCCAGGTCGCGGTGTTCGGGCTCTACATGGGGGCGACCTTCGCGCCGAACCACAAGGGGATGCCCATCGTGGCAGCTGACGCGAAGCTCGACTTCTTCAGCAAGCAGGTCCGGACCTCGCGGAACATCTCCGGCGGCTGGTGGGCCACGTGGCTCATGGGCGGCCTGAACTACCAGGTGGAGCACCACCTGTTCCCGAGCATGCCGCGGCCGCACCTCGCCAAGGCCCGCAGGCTGGTGCGGGAGCAGTGCGCCCAGCTCGCCGTCCCGTACGCGGAGACGACCATCTGGCGCTCCTACGGGATCGTGATCTCCTACCTCAACAGGGTCGGGCTCGCGGCCCGGGACCCCTTCGAGTGCCCCGTCAGCGCCCGCTTCCGGCGCATCTGAGAGCATCATCGAGTCGACCGCATACAGCGCGGTGCCGATGCTGTCCTCAGGTGCCGAAGGGGTTGCGCCGGATCACGAGAACGACTTCACCCTGCTCTCCGACATCTTCCCGACGGGGTACCACGGCGCCGAACTCGCAGAGGTGAGCCCCGGGCACACCGTCGTCGTGTTCGGTGGGCAGTGCCCGGGGAAGAAGTACAACCGGTACCTGCGCGATCTCATCATCGCGGGCCGCGCCGAGCCCTCCCTCATCGTGTCGCATGAGGTCGGGCTCGACGAGGCTCCGGATGCCTATGAGAAGTTCGACAAGCGCGTAGACGGCTACACGAAGGTGCTACCGCACCCGTGAGCTAGGCGACGCTTCGAGTCACAGCGTGGACGTGTCGATCACGAACCGGTAGCGGACGTCGCTTGCAACGACGCGGTCCCAGGCCTCGTTGATCTTCTCGGCTGGGATGACCTCGATTTCTGCGCCGAGCCCATGCTCGGCGCAGAAGTCGAGCATCTCCTGCGTCTGGCGGATGCCGCCGTTCTTCGTTCCGGCGAGGCGGCGGCGGAAGCCGACGAGGGAGCCGGGGCCGAAGCTCATCGGGTTCTCCGGGAGTCCGGCCGCGACGAACGTTCCGTCGAGGGCCAGGAGGGACAGGTAGGCGTCGAGGTCCAGGTCGGAGGAGACCGTGCTGACAATCAGGTCGAAGCGACCCTGAAGGTCCTCGAACGTGCTCTCGTCCGAGCTGGCGTAGTAGTGGTCCGCACCGAGCCGGAACGCGTCGTCCTGCTTCTTGAGCGACTGGCTGATGACCGAGACCTCGGCACCGAGCGCGTGGGCGATCTTGACGCCCATGTGCCCGAGGCCGCCCATCCCGACAATTGCGACCTGCTTGCCGGGGCCGGCCTGCCAGGTCTTCAGCGGTGAGTACAGCGTGATTCCGGCGCACAGCAGAGGCGCGGCGACGTCGAGGTCGAGCCCGTCAGGGATCCGCAGGACATAGTCCTCCTCGACGGTGATGTAGGTGCTGTACCCGCCTGCGGTCGGTTTGCCGTCGCGGCCGATGGCGTTGTAGGTGCCGATCTCGCCCTCGAGGCAGTACTGCTCCTCACCGGCGAGGCAGTTGGCGCACTTCCGGCACGAGTCGACGTAGCAGCCGACGCCGACCCTGTCGCCGACGGCGTACTTTTCCACTTCGGCGCCGACCGCCTCGACGACGCCGGCGATCTCGTGGCCAGTGACGATGGGGTACGAGACGGCGCCCCACTCGCCCCGGGCGGTGTGGATGTCCGAGTGGCAGATGCCGGCGAACTTGATCGCGATGAGGACCTCGTGGGGCCCCGGTTCGCGGCGTTCGATGGTGATCGGAACAAGGGGTTCGGTCGCGGACGGCGCCGCGTAAGCACGTGCGGTAGGCATGCTTCCAAGCTACGCACCGTGAGCCTGGCTGTCAGGCCGGAGCCCACTCCCTGCCTTTCCTAGGACTCTCAGACCCACCTTCGCCGATGCCGAAATCCGCCTCCCCAAACCCCTTGTCATGCAAACGTTTGCAGAGAAACATGACGATTCAACGCCCCCCAAACTGGAGGGCCGCGTTCCATCGAGGAGGCTGGAAATGCACATTGGCGATTGGCTCGTTCTGTCTGGCTACTTCGTCGTCATGGTCGGAATCGGCTTGTGGGCGAAGAAGCGTGTCACGAACGCCGCTGACTTCTTTACTGCTGGAGGCCGTATGCCTTGGTGGCTGTCCGGCATCTCTCATCACATGTCCGGATACTCCGCCGCCGTGTTCGTGGCGTACGCCGCCATCGCCTACACCACTGGGTTCGCCCTGTACGTCTGGTGGGCGATCACGATCACCATTGCCTGCCTTATAGGTTCTTTCCTGTTCGCACCACGGTGGCCGCGGCTGAGGCAGCGTCTCGGCATCATCTCGCCGCTCGAATACCTGAGCACCCGCTACAACCTGCCCGCCCAACAGGTGCTCGCCTGGTCAGGCGCCGCACTCAAGGTCTTCGACGTCGCGGCCAAATGGGCCGCCAGCGCCCTGCTCCTCAACGTGTTTGCAGGCGTTCCCGTTGCGCTCGGCGTTCTGATCGTCGGCGGCGTCACGCTGATCTACTCGACCGTGGGCGGCCTTTGGGCGGACGCGCTCACCGATTTCGGCCAGTTCGTCATTCAGCTCGTGGCCGGCATCGCGATGCTCGTCTCTTCGCTGATCCGGCTTGGCGGGGTCTCAGCCATCGGGGGCATCTGGACCAGGCTGCCCGCTTCCCACGCCCAGCCGTTCGGGGGCGACTACACGCTCCCCTTCTTCCTGGCCTACATCCTCATCAGCACCATCTCCTACAACGGCGGCACATGGAACCTTGCCCAGCGCTTCATCGCCTCGCCGACTGGCTCTGCGGCTCGAAAGTCCTTGCTGCTCTCCGGCGCACTCTACTTGTTCTGGCCCCTCGTCCTCTTCTTCCCGATGTGGGCCGCCCCGCTGATACTGCCGAACTTGACTCACCCAGATCAGTCCTACGCGCTACTGACCCAGCAGTTGCTTCCCGTGGGTCTCATCGGACTTGTCGTGGCAGGGATGTTCTCCCACACCATGGCCATGTCCTCGTCTGATGCGAACGCGATCTCCGCCGTCGTCGTTCGAGACATCATCCCGGCCCTCCGCGGATCGCACCGGCCCCTGTCCTCAAAGCTGGAGCTGGCCGCCGGACGCGTGTCAACGTTCCTGTTCATCGGGCTGTCAATGGTCATTGCGCTGAGCGCCAGCTCGTTCGGCGGCGTGCTCGGCCTGATCATCCTGTGGTTCGGCGCGCTGGTCGGCCCGATAGCGGTGCCGATGCTGCTCGGAATGCTCAAGCCGTTCCGTCGCTGCGGCCCGTCGGCAGCACTCTTCTCCTGGGCCGCCGGGCTGATCGTCTTCGCCCTCACCAAGTACGCCTTGGCTGCTCCTATCGCGAGCCTCGGCTCGGCGAGCGCCCAGAGCATCCTGGTGGCCGCACCCATTGTGGCGTCGATCGTCATCTACGTCGTCATGGGCTGGATTCGGCCATGGCACAGCGCCGCCTCGGACGAGCTCGTCGAATCTCTCGACCACGACATGGTCGTCGAGTTGCCTGTGGCCGTGGCGGCTGATGCCTCGTGACTGCGGAAGCGGAGCGAGTCCAGAGCGAGCTGCTCGACAATGTGCTGCCGTGGTGGTTGGAACATGGGGCGGACACCGAGCAGGGAGGAGTCCTGACCTGCTTCTCCAATGACGGACGCCTTCTATCGTCGGAGAAGTACACCTGGTCGCAAGGACGGTGGGCCTGGCTTTGTGCCAGGCTAGCTGCCGCGGCCCGAGGTGGGGCGATCACCTCCGATGCAAGCCAATGGGAGAGGATGGCAGTCGCGACCGCCCGCTTCCTTCAGGACCACACGCTTCTCCCAGGCCCCGTGGTCGCGTACCGGACCAGCGTCGACGGTAGGCCGCTCCCCAGTGGGCGGAACGGAGAACTCGCAGTCAGCGTGCTCGCGGATCTCTTCGCCGCCCTCGGTCTGGCCGGAGCTGCGCGTGTGCCGGGCGCCGCCACGGACGAACGCTCCCAATGGCTCCAGATCTCACACGCACTGCTGCGGCACGCGAGGGAGAGGATCAGTTCGAGGACGGCTCCGTCGGAGCCCTACCCGGTCCGGGCGGGATTCACCGATGCAGCGGGATTCATGCTGCTGCTCAACGTGGGGGCTGAACTGCACCGATCCAGTGGGTCCAGTGAGAGCGCGGAGACCGCCGAGTGGGCTTTGGACCAGCTCCTAGGGGACGGCTCGGACGGGAGCGGGATGTGGCGCCGTGATGCCTGGTGGGAGTACCGCCCGGATGATGACGGCGACCGTGACACCCTGCTTGCCCGGCATCGGACTCCCGGGCACCTTCTGGAGATGACCTGGATGGTGGCGGACGCCGCGGAGGCGATCCCCTCGCTCGGCCCGCGTATCCCGGCGTGGCTCCCGGATCTCGCGGTGCGGGCCCTCGAGCTGGGATGGGACCAGGAGTACGGCGGCATCTTCCGTTACGTCGACGCGGACGGCGGCCAGCCACGTGGCCGATTGTTCGGCGACGACCGTTACGAAGTGCTCGTGCAGCGGACGTGGGACACGAAGCTGTGGTGGGTGCACGTTGAGGCCCTCTACGCCACGCAACGCCTTGCAGCCGAATTTGACCGGGCGGATCTCCGCGAATGGCGCGACCGGCTATGCGCCTACACTCTGGACACCTTCCCCGAGCCCCGGGGAGGGGAATGGACTCAGATCCGCGACCGTCATGGGAGACCGCTTGACGAGGTCGTTGCGCTGCCCGTGAAGGACCCCTTCCACATTGCTCGTGCCTTGCTTCTCATCACTGAACTCGACTCCGAGAGGAACCCCCTGTGACCACGACGACCACCTACCCTGTTGCCGTTTCCTCGTACCCGACGCGGGAGCAAATGGGCCTGCATGCCGGCCGCCGTGCGGCGGCTGCCCTGCGCCGCACCCTCGCCGAGAAGGGAGAGGCAAGGATGATGCTCGCCGCGGCGCCGAGCCAGGAAGCGACGCTTCAGGCCCTTGCGGCCGAACCGGGAATCGAGTGGGCCCAAGTGACCTGCTTCCACATGGACGACTACATCGGTCTTCCCCAGGATGCTCCACAGGGCTTCGGGAATTGGTTGCGCCAGACCTTCTTCACCCACGTGCCGGAGGCGACTTTCCACGCGATCGACACGACTCAGGCGGCGGAAGAGGAATCAGAGCGATACGGCCGCATCATGGGCGAAAAGCCGTTCGACGTCGTCCTGCTCGGCATCGGCGTCAATGGACACCTCGCGTTCAACGACCCGCCGGCAGACCTCAATGATCCGGAACCAGCGCGGGTCATCGCCCTGGATCCCGTGAGCCGCCAGCAACAGGTCGATGAAGGCTTGTTCGGGCGCTTCGAGGATGTCCCGGACCGGGCGATCACCGTGACGATCCCGCGGCTCCTGAACGCCGTCGAAATTATCGGTTCTGTCGCAGGGAAGGCGAAGCGGAACGCAGTGGCCGACACACTGAACCAACCCGTGAGCGGGCAGCATCCCGGTACTGCTCTGCGGACTCATCCCAACGTAGCGCTGTACCTCGACGCAGAGGCAGATCCAAGGTGACCTCGATGAACAAGATGCCTTCAGTGAATGGAGCCGAGAGCGCGGACGTGACTGCGGGCCTGGCCGAGCAGTACTTCCAGAAAGTCACGGGCCTCCTGGAGCGGATTCGTGCCGAAGAGGTTGCCAGCGTAGACAGGATCGCGGCACTCCTGGCCGACCACATCGCGGAAGACCGCCTCATCTACGTTTTCGGACCAGGCGGCCATTCCAACCTTGCCAGTCAGGAGATTTTCTTTCGGGCGGGTGGTCTCATGCATATCTCGGCACTGCTCGACGAGGGGACGCTGCTTTCGAATGGTGCGCTCCGTTCGATGGCCATTGAGCGGACGCCGGGCTACGGGCGAATCGTCATCGACGACGCCGGACTCGGTGCCGGCGACATCCTCATCCTGGTCAATGCCTACGGGATCAATAGCGCACTGATCGATGCGGCCCTGACCGCGAGGGAGAGGTCCGTGACCACTGTCGGCGTCTCGTCGCGATCGCACGCTGATCAGACGAGCGAAGGGCATCCGGCGCGCCATCCCAGCAAGCTGAATCTGCACGACGTCGTCGACTACCACATTGACAGCAAAGTGCCCGTCGGTGACGCCGTGATGGAGATCCCCAACGTCACGGAGAAGACGGCCGCCGTCTCGACATTCGCCAATGCGTTCGCCCTCAACTGGCTCACGACCGCAACGATCGCCAAGCTGAGCGCGAAGGGGATCGATCCTCCCTTGTGGCGCTCCGGGAACGCACCAGGCGGTGATGAGGCGAACGGTAGGTTCATCGAGCGTTTCAAGGGGCGAGTGCGAAAGCTGTGATGATGGCGAGACATGTGCGAGGCAAGGACCCTCATAGCGGCACGACCTTGGAGGTCGCGTACGACGACACGAGAATCGTGTCCGTCACGGATCTCGGAGTACCCGCGGATGCAGAGCTTCCGTATATAGCCCCTGGCTTCATTGACGGCCAGGTCAACGGCTATCGAGGACTGGACATCAACGGCGAGGACATCACCCCCGAAGCGGTCATGGATATTACCGGCGAATTGGCAAAGAAGGGTGTGACCAGCTGGGTTCCGACCATCGTCACCGCCCCCGAGGAAGCCATCGTCAACGCCCTGCAGGTCATCTCGTCCGCCCGGGAGAAAGACCCGATCACCCATGCGGCCGTCCCTTGCGTCCATATCGAAGGTCCGTTCATCTCTGACCAAGACGGCCCACGAGGTGTCCACGATGCACAGTGGGTCCGGCCGCTGGATGCTCAAGAAGTACAACGCTGGAAGAGGGCAAGCCGTCTCGTAGGGATTGTGACAGTCTCGCCCCACACGGCAGACGCAATGCGCCAGATCGCGCGCATGCGTGCCCTTGGGGTTGAAGTTGCCATCGGCCATACGCATGCCACCCCCGAACAGGTGTCGGAGGCCGTGGACGCAGGCGCAACGCTGTCTACGCACTTGGGCAACGGCATCTCTACGACGATTCCTCGGCACCCCAACGTCCTCTGGACGCAGCTCGCCGACGACAGGCTCACGGCCGGACTCATCGCGGACGGTCATCATCTGCCGCCGGAGGCGCTCAAGGTGATGCTCAGGGCCAAAGGCACCGAACGGGCATACCTCGTCTCGGATGCAACTGCCCTCGCCGGGAAGGAACCGGGGCGCTACGAGACCCCGGTTGGCGGGACGGTCGATCTTTCGGAGAACGGCCGCCTCTCGTACGTCGGGACCCAGCTGCTGGCGGGTGCCGCGGCAGACCTTGCGAGCGGCTTCCGGTTCGTGCTCGCAGAGGTGGGTCTGGCCCTTGACGAGGCGCTCAAGCTGGTCACCTCAACTCCCGCCCGGGTCATCCCTTCAACGCGCCCAGGCCTGGGCCACCTCATGCCCGGAGCGCCCGCCGATCTCGTACTCCTAGGCTCCAGCGAGGCGAGCCTCGGCCAGGTGGTGGGCGCGGTGCAGTCAGGCCGCTGGGTAGCGGGCGGTCCGGAGTGAGTGGGAAGCGGGAAGGCGAGCCGCCATTTAGGGTCGGCGCCGCCGTCGTCGACGTCTACCCGCCTCCGGGGACGAGGATGGCGGGCTTCGCAGCCCGGACTGACCCCAGTACGGGAGTCCACGATCCGGTGAGCGTCCGAGCATTGGCGGTAGACGAGACTTGCTTGATCACGGTTGATGCCTGCGGGCTCCACGAGATGACGTGCCACCAGATCGCGAGCGCGTTGCCGGTTCCCACCGGGAACGTGGCCGTCACGGCGACCCACACCCACGCTGGCCCCTGCATCATGCCCGGGCGGCTGGGAGGCCACGACGAGAAGGTGCTCGACCAAGTTGTTGCCGCCGCTGTCAGGGCTGCCGAGGAAGCGATCACCCGTCAGGAACCCGCCGAGCTCTTCTACCGGGAGGCCACCGGCATAGGCGTCGCTTCCAACCGCCGTCATGTGGAGCGGACCATCGACCCCGCTGCCCAGCTGGCTTCCTTTCGCAGGCCGGGCGGCCGGGTCATAGCGTGGGTCCTGCTCTACCCCTGCCATCCGGTCGTCGTCGGGCCCTCGAACCGTCTGATCAGCGGTGACTATCCCGCCTTCGCCCGGAACTCGCTCGAGGCAGGTGCCCCTGGTTCTACCGCATTCTTCCTGCCGGGAGCAGCCGGAGACGTCAACACCGGCCATTCCGCGGAGGCGTCCTACAGCCTCGGAGGAGGATCGGGACGGACCATGGAGGAGGCCAGACGAATCGGCGAGCTTATCGCGCAGAGGGTTCTCGGCGAGCCGGCGCAAAAGATGAGGCCGCTCCCGGAGCGTTCTCCTACGAGTGTTCGGAAACAGAGTGTGAGCCTCCGAATGGAACCCCTCGACAGCTGTGGACCGAGGGAACTGGCGGCCAAATGGTTGGCTGAGGCCGACTCCGCGGATCCGGGCCGCCGAGCCCTCCTCAGGACATGGATCAACTGGGCCGAAGGGTGCACAGCGACCGACGAGCTGATGTGGCTCGCGCCTGTGAGCGTCATCAGATGGGGGTCACTCACAATCGTCGCTCTGCCCGGTGAGCCCTTTCTCGAAACGGCAGACGCCGCAGCAGCCGGGATTGGCGGTACGGTGATGGTCACGGGGTACACGAATGGGTGCCCGGGGTACCTCCCCCCACAGGATGAATACGAATTCGGAGGCTACGAAGTCATCGATGCACACCGTTACTACGGCATGCCGGCGCCGTTCGCCCGCGGGAGTGCGGAAGAACTGGTGCGCGCAGCCGTCAGATTAGCCAGCCACCAGTGATTCCACGGCCGACCATCACCCAGCTTGCGGCGCAGCTCGGCGTTTCCCCGTCGACAGTCTCGCGCGCCTTTACCCGCCCTGACCTCCTTCGCACCGACACGGTGGACAGGGTGCTCGCGGCCGCCCAAGCCGTTGGCTACGTTCCCAACAACCATGCCAGAGCACTCTCGACGGGCAAAGCCGGAGCCATCGGGCTCATCGTCCCCGATATCGCGAATCCCTTTTTCCCGCCGCTCATCCGCGCGGCTCAGAATCACGCGACCGCCGCCGGCCTGGCCGTCTTCCTTGCGGACAGTGACGAGAACCCGGACCGCGAGGAACGGCTGATCATCGCCATGGCACCGCAGGTCGAGGGGCTCCTCGTCGTGTCCTCGAGGCTTCCCTCGTCGCGTCTCCGTGATCTGTCGGGGCGCTATCGACTCGCGTTGGTTAATCGGGATGTAGGCGGGACATTCAGAGTCTTGCTCGACGCAACGAGTGCCATTCACGCCGCACTGTCCCACCTGGCGGGTCTGGGGCACACCCGGATCGCGTATGTGGGAGGCCCGGAGCGTTCCTGGTCGAACCGCCAGCGTCGAGCGGCTGTGGAGAAGCGATCTCGGGAACTGGGCCTGCACTTCATGTCCTACAGCGCTGGTCCCGGGACGTACGAGGCAGCCAAGGCCCTCAGTAGGACCGTGGTAGGCAACGGGGCGACGGCAGTCATCGCCTTCGACGACGTTCTGGCCCACGGTCTCATGGGAGGCTTCGCGGAAGAGAAGGTGGATGTTCCCGGGGATGTCAGCATCATCGGGTGCGACGATGCCCTCGCGACGACCACTTTCCCTCCTCTTTCCACCATCTCGTTCAGGGTCGACGAAGCAGCCGCCGAGGCTGTCCACGCCTTGACCGCGCACTCGAGCCCGGGGACCCTCCCCGCCACCAGGGTGGCTTTCGAGGGAAGCCTCGTGTTGAGGGGAACCACTTCAACACCTAGACGGGACTAATTCGGTTCCCCTCGTGGTTCACGCTTGAGGACGCTGGCCATTCGTGCCACTCACCCCTTCACAGAAGAGACGGAACACATGACGAACAAACACGCCGAAGGAGTGGGTTTCCGCTCCGAGCGTGGCCCCATCCTGATCGCACTGATGCTCACGACCGCTCTGGTCGCCATCGATTCGACGATTGTCGCGACCGCGGTCCCGTCCATCGTCCGCGACGTGGGCGGGTTCTCGTCCTTCCCGTGGCTCTTCTCCGGCTACCTGCTCGCGCAGGCCGTCTCGGTGCCTGTCTACGCGAAGCTCTCCGACATGGTCGGCCGCAAGCCGATCGTCCTTGCCGGCATCGGCCTCTTCCTCCTCGGCTCGATCCTCTGCGGCATCGCCGTCAGCATGCCGGCGCTCATCGCGTTCCGGGTCCTCCAGGGCCTCGGCGCCGGAGCCGTCCAGCCCATGGCGATCACGATCGCGGGCGACATCTACTCCCTCGCCGAGCGTGCGAAGGTCCAGGGCTACCTCGCGAGCGTGTGGGCCATCTCGTCCGTCGTCGGGCCGACGCTCGGCGGCGTGTTCTCGTCGCTCGGCATCTGGCGCGGGATCTTCCTCATCAACGTCCCGCTCTGCCTGCTTGCCGGCTGGATGCTCATCCGCACGTTCCACGAAAACGTCGAACGTGCCCGGCACCGCATTGACTACCTCGGGTCCGCGCTCCTCACCGGGGCCATGACGCTCATCATCCTCGGTGCTCTCGAGGGCGGGCAGGCCTGGGGCTGGAACTCGCCCCTCGGCATCGGTGTCTTCGTGATCGGCGCGGTGCTGCTCGTCATCTTCGTGTTCGTCGAGCGGCGCGCTGCCGAGCCGGTCCTGCCGATGTGGGTTGTCTCGCGCAGGCTCCTGCTCACCACGACGCTCGTCTCCTTCGGCGTCGGCGCCATCATCCTCGGTCTCACGTCGTATGTGCCCACGTTCCTCGAAGGTTCCCTCTCGGTCTCGCCGGTGCTCGCGGGCCTTGCCCTCGCCGCGTTGACGATCGGCTGGCCCATCAGCGCGTCCCAGTCCGGGAAGCTCTATCTCCGGATCGGATTCCGCAACACGGCCCTCATCGGGATCGTGATCTCGGTGGCCGGCGCGGCGGTCCTGGCCCTGACCGCTCAGGCACCGACCGTCCTGCTCGTTGCGGTGAGCTGCTTCGTCGTCGGCCTGGGCCTGGGCCTCGTTGCGACGCCGACCCTCATCGCCGCCCAGTCGAGCGTGGAATGGAACGAGCGCGGCGTCGTCACCGGCACCAACATGTTCGCGCGCTCGATCGGCAGCTCCCTCGGCGTCGCGGTGTTCGGTGCGGTTGCGAACGCGATCTACGCGGCCACGCCGGGCGGCAGCTCGAACCCCCACACGATCATCTCGGCGTCGGACACGGTGTTCTTCGCAGTCCTGATCTGCACCCTGCTCACGGTTGCCGCCGTCGTCGGGATGCCGCGCACGGAGCGTGAGGTCCCCGCGCCGGCACAGCGCGCGGCCGCCTCGTCCTGAACCGCCTCTAGAACCGGGTCCCCGGGCTCCCTGCCGAGCCGCCGAGCCGCCGCGTCACCTCGGCGGCGGTGACGGCGCAGGCCTTCCCGAGTTCCGTGACCTGTTCGGGGGAGATGCGGAAGCGCGGGGCGGAGATGAGCACCGCGGCGACGACGTCTCCGCGGTGGTCGTGGACGGGAGCGGCGACGCCGACCTCTTCGTCGGACGTCTCGCCGTAGTTGACTGCGTATCCGCGCTCCGAGACTTCGGCGAGGCGCCGCCTGTAGGCCTCGAACTCGTCGTCGTCCGGGGCGCCTGGGCTTCCGTGGGCGAGGATCTCGCGCACGCGCTCTGGTGGCTCGCTCGCGAGGAAGACCTGGACGGAGGCCGAGAGCGTGGTCGCGTAGCGCGTGCCGAGGGTCGTGGTGTGCTTGACCTGGTGGCGGCTCGGGATCTGCTCGACCGAAACCGCCTCGCTCCCGTTCCAGAGGAGGAGGGCGCTCGTCTCGCCGGTCTGCTCGGCAAGCTCGCGCAGCGCTGGGTAGGCCACGCGGCGCTCGTCGAGGTCCGCGAGGAGCGGCCCGGCGATGCCGATGACGCCGAGTCCGAGCCGGAAACGGCGGGTCGGCTCGTCACGCTCGACGAGTCCCTCCGACTCGAGGATCGCGAGGATGCGCGACACCGAGCTCTTGTGGAGGCCCACCCGCACTGCGATGTCCGTGACGCCGAGCAGCGGTTCGTCCACGCTGAAGCACCGCAGGACCGCAACGGCGTTCGAGATGGGGGAGGCTCCGCGGGGCTCCGCCTGCTCCCCGTTCCCGTTCTGAGTCATGAATTCCACCTTAGGGGCGCCCTTCGCCAAAACGGACGACGGCGGCGCGGCGCCATGGGTGTCATGGCGCCGCGCCGCTGCAGCCGGCAAGCGGCCTGTCAGGCCTCGATGATGTTGTTCTCGGGCCCGAAGCCGAACTTCGTGATGTTCTCGGCCCCGTCCTCGCCGACCACGAGGATGTCGTGCTCGCGGTACCCGCCCGCCCCCGGCTGGCCCTCGGCCACCGTGATCATGGGTTCCATGGAGACCACCATGCCCGGCTCGAGCACCGTGTCGATGTCCTCGCGCAGCTCGAGGCCCGCCTCGCGCCCGTAGTAGTGCGAGAGGACGCCGAACGAGTGGCCGTAGCCGAACGTGCGGTTCGGGAGCAGGCCGTAGCCGATGTAGATCTCGTTGAGCTCGGCTGCGATGTCCTTGCAGACAGCGCCCGGCTTGATGAGCTCGAGACCGCGGCGGTGCACCTCGACGTTGATCTCCCACAGCTCCCGCGAGCGGGCGTCGGGCTCGCCGAGGAACATCGTGCGCTCGAGGGCGGTGTAGTAGCCGGAGGTCATGGGGAAGCAGTTGAGCGAGAGGATGTCGCCCTTCTGCAGCTTCCTGGTGGTGGCCCAGTTGTGGGCGCCGTCGGTGTTGATGCCGGATTGGAACCACACCCAGGTGTCGCGGATCTCGGAGTCGGGGAACGTGCGGGCGATCTCGTGCACCATCGCCTCCGTGCCGATGAGCGCGACCTCGTACTCGCTGATGCCCTCGCGGATCGCGGCCTTGATGGCCTCGCCCCCGAGGTCCCCGATGCGAGCGCCGTGCTTGATGACCTCGATCTCCTCGGCCGACTTGACCATGCGCTGCCGCATCGCGGCCTGGGAGACGTCCACCAGCGCCACGCCCGGGAAGGCGCCAGCGATGCGTTCGCGCTGGAGCTGCGGCACGGTGTCGTCCTCGATGCCGAGGCGCTTCGCGTTGATGCCCCGCTGGCGCAGGGCCTCCTGGAGCCCGAAGTAGTAGTTGTCGCGCCGCCAGTCCGTGTAGACGATGTTCTCGCCATAGCTCCGGCGCCACGGCATGCCAGCGTCGATGTTCGCGGTCACGGTCACCTGGTCGTCGGGCGTGACGACGAGCGCGTACGAGCGGCCGAAGTACGTGAAGAGGAAGTCGGAGTAGTACTTGATGCTCTGGTACGAGGTGAGGACGACGGCGTCCAGCTCCTTCTCGGCCATGATCTGCCGGAGCCCCGCAAGGCGGCGCTCGAACTCGGCGTCCGAGAACGTGAGCGGCTGCTTCGTGCCGTTGTGGAGGACCTTGAGGCGCTCGAGCTCGGCGACCGAGGTGATGTTGGGGGTCGTGTCGATGGACATGTGTCTCCTTGAGGAAGGGTGTGTGATGGAAGGGGTCGATGGTGCAGGGAAAGCAGGGGGAAGCAGCTGTGGTCCCGCCGCTACTGCGCGAGCGGCTTGCGGGACGTCTCCTTCGCGCAGAGCACGGCGGCCAGGGAGATGAGCGCGGCGGCCACGAGGTACCAGGCCGGGGCGAGCTTGGTGTGCAGGGCCCCGATGAGGAGCGTGGCCACGAACGGGGCGGTTCCGCCGAAGAGGGCATTCGCGAGGTTGAAGCTCACCGCGAAGCCCGAATAGCGGATCCGGGTCGGGAAGAGCTCGGCGAGGAAGCTCGGCAGCGTGCCGTCGTTGAGCGTGAGCATGCCGCCCAGGAAGATCTCGACGAGCAGGATCACGCCGAAGTTGCCCACGTCGAGGAGCATGAACGCGGGGACCGTGAGCAGGGTGAAAAGCACGGACGCCGTGATCAGGACTCGCTTCCGGCCGAAGCGGTCCGACGCGAGGCCCGTCAGGAAGATGAAGCCGATGTAGGTCACGAGCGCGATCGTCGTGGCTGCGAAGGACTCCGTCGCGCTGAAGCCGAGCTCGGTCGAGAGGTAGGTCGGCATGTACGAGAGGATCACGTAGAAGCCGACCGCGTTGAGCAGCACGGCTCCGACCGCGAGCACGAGCGAGGCCCAGTGCCGCGTGAACATGTCCTTGACAGGCGCATGGTCGACCTTGTCCTCTAGGGCGAGTTCGCGGAACACCGGGGTGTCCTCGAGCTTCGTCCGGATGTACCGCCCGATGAGCCCCATGGGTGCCGCGAGGAGGAACGGGAGGCGCCAGCCCCATTCGGCCATCTGCTGGGCGTTCAGGACGACGGAGAGCACGGCCGCGAGGAGTGAGCCGAGCAGGAGGCCCGCTGCCGTCGAGGCGGGGACGACCGCGGCGTACATGCCGCGGCGGTGGGCGGGGGCGTACTCGACGAGGAAGGCCGAGGCTCCCGCGTACTCTCCCGCTGCTGAGAAGCCCTGGATGACGCGGATGACAAGAAGGATGATGGGCGCCCCCATGCCGATGAGGCTGTACGAGGGGATGAGTGCGATGCAGAAGGTCGCGCCGCTCATGATCAGGATCGAGATCGACAGGGCTGTGCGGCGGCCGATCCGGTCGCCGATGTGCCCCCATACGAAGCCGCCGAGGGGGCGGACGAAGAACGAGATCGCGAAGACCGCGAACGTCGCGAGGAGGGCGGTCCGCTTGTCGGAGTCGGGGAAGAATGCTGCTGCGATCGTCGAGGCGAGGTAGCCGTAGACGGCGTAGTCGAACCATTCGACGAAGTTGCCGATGAAGCTGCCCCAGAGGACCCGGCGGCGCGCATCTTTGCTGAGGCCGGTCGGGAGCGGGGTCCTGCTGTCGGGGGAGGTGCTGGGTGCTGCAAGAGGGGAGTCGTCAGTGCTCATGGAAACCACCAAGGGGGATTCTGGGGTTGCTATGGATGCAACGCTGTTGCATCAGATTACGAGTGGTCCAGATCACGGTCAAGGGTTAATCTCGCTCAGTGCAACGTCGTTGCATCTGGAGGGTTCCGGGAAAGCCCTGCCGATCGCCTCGGTGAGTGCCGCCGTCGTCCGCTCGAGCAGCAGGCGCCCCGCCTCCTTCGAGGCCCGCGCCGCCGAGGAGAGGCAGCCGGAGGCGGGGGTGAGTTCGCTGCGGACCGGCAGGACGTCGTAGCGCGGCAGCTCCGCCGGCGGGAGGTCCATGACGCGGCCTAGGTCCACGAGCTGCGGGCAGAGGTGGAGCATGAGCGACGTCTCGAGGACCCCGCCGTGTTCGACCTCCCACCCCGGGAAGCTCCCGGCGTAGACCTCGTCGAGAGTCGCGTCGTCCACGAAGTCCCAGTAGGAAACGAGCATCGCCTCGACGCCTGGGCCGCCTCCGGTCCGCAGGGACAGCTCCGTCGTCGCGAGCTCGACCCCTTCGTAGAGGAACTGGTAGTTCTCGAAATGGCCGTTGAGGAAGACAACCCGCTCGGCCCCGTGCCGCGCGAACTCGAGGGTGAGGGAGCGGGCAATGGCGATCATCGTGGTGGCGTCGAGGCTCGTCGTGCCGCCGAGGTGGTTGCCGCCGCCCGAGCGCTGCTGCGACTTGTACCCGTACACGATCGGAGCGGCCACGAGCGCTCCGAGGGCCTCCGCCAGCCGGCCGCTCACAGCACGGGCGAGCAGGACGTCCGTGGTGAGGGGGAGGTGCGGGCCATGCTGTTCGACGGACCCCACGGGGACGATGACGAGCCGGCCGCCCGTCGCGAGGCGCTCGCGGTAGGTGAAGGCGTCGAGGTCCTCCATGAAGACGCTCGTGCTCATGATGCCTCCTCGAGGGGTGCATTCTGGAGGGCTGCCGGCGCGGTCGGTGCCTGCTCGAGGGCGAGGTACTCCGCGTCGGTGAGGTCGGTGCGGATCCCGAGGGGGATGTGATGGGCGATGCGGGTCCGGAAGCGGAAGTATCCGAGCCCGAAGTAGACGGCGGCGGAGGTTGCGGTCCCTGCGAGCCACGAGAGGTCGACGCCGCCCATGGCCGTGGCGATCGGCCCCTGGAAGATCGGGAGGGTCCCGTACATGAACATCCACGTCATGACGAGCCCCGCGCCGAACGCGATGAGCGCGGCCGGGTTCACTGCCTTGAGCCGCGTGTCGCGGGGGCTCAGGAACAGGTAGCTGTAGTCGCTGTGCCTGCGTTCGAAGATGAAGTAGTGTACCGCCATGATCCCGCCCCACGTGGCGACCCACGCGACGATCGTGCCGAGCCAGTTGTCGAGCAGGGTCGCGAAGTCCTGGGCGAAGAGGAACAGGACCACGGCGGCCATCGACAGGCACCCGACCACGATCGAGAGCTTCTTGCGGGAGATCCTGATGTCGAGGGCCTGGGTGGCGACGCCGAACGTGTACAGGTTGATGATGTTCGTCGCGATGGGGCCGTGGATGACGAGCAGGATGACCGGGACGGCGAGGGCCCCGAAGCTCTTGACCACGAGCTCGCCCGGATCGGCTGTGCCGTTCATGGTCGCGAGGCTCGCTCCGAGGAGGCCCAGCCACACCACGGGGAGGAACTGGCCGAGGACCGACGTGAGGTAGAGCTTCGTGCGGGGGATGCTCTTCGAGACGAAGCGGGAGTAGTCCGGGGCGTACGTGAACCAGCCGATGCCCCACCCGATGCCGATCACGGTCATGATGCCGGACATGGCTGCGAATCTGGCGTCTCCGGTCAGGATGTGGCCCGGCTGCCCTTGGTACCCCCAGTCGATGTGGAGCTGGGTCCACGCGATGACGGACATGGCGACGAGGACGAGGAGGGTCGGCGGCATCGTGATGCGCTCGAACTTGGCGATGGCACCGTAGCCCCGGTAGCAGATGGCGACCTGGACGCTCATGATGATCGCGGCGACGACGACCCTCCACGCGATGTTCTGCTGGTTCGGGTCCACCCAGCCGAGCTGGCCGAAGAGCGCCATGACGAGGTCGAGGATGACCCACGTGTTGACGGCGGACCATCCGACCGCGACGATCGCCTGGATCGCCGCCGGCAGGTACGCACCCCGCCGGCCGAACGCACCGCGGGCGAGGAGCATGCCGGTCGCGCCGGTCTTCTGCCCGAGGAGGACGAAGAAGCCGAAGCCGAGCATGCCGATGGCATTGCCGATGACGAGGACCGTCATGGTGTCGGCGAGCCCTAGGCCGAGCTGGATGCCGAGGGCTCCGAGGATCCAGTTGATGGGGGCGACGTTTGCTCCCGCCCAGATCCAGAACTGCCCCGACACCTTCGTCGTGCGGGCGGACTCGGGAATGGGCTGGAGGACGTCTTCGACGCTGTGGGTAGCGCTCTCGGAGCGCTGGGGTTCGAGGCTCATGGGCCACCTTCTGGGGCAGAAGCAGGGCGGTTTGGGGGATTCGATACAGAGGGCCGGCCGGCTTGCGATCCAGCCTAGATGTGGCACGCAGCACACCATAGATTCACTTCGTCACCTCTCTCGTCGCTGCGGGTGACAGAGCGTCACCTGACCTCGCTAAGATGGTCAGCCTGAAGGGTCGCGCAGGAGGCGCGCCGCGAGAACCGGAGGCAGCGAGTTGTCCGTACCCCTCGAAGAGGTCCTCGGGAGTGAACCTCTGCGCTTCGGCGACCCCGTCGTCGTTGCCGGCGCCGAAGCCGTCGCCCGCAAGGTGGTGCGCTGGGTCCACTCGAGCGAGGTGGTCCAGATCGCTCCGCTCCTGCGCGGCGGCGAGCTGCTCCTCACGGGAGGCCAGGCCTTCCTCGCGCTGCGCCCCGGCGCCCAGCTCGAATATGTCCGCAGCCTCGCGGAGCGCGCCGTCGCCGGCGTGGCCGTCGAGACCGTCGGAGGGCGCCTCCTTCCCAGGGCCGTCCTGGAGGCCGCGGACGAGCTCGGGCTCCCGCTCGTCGAGCTGCGGCGGGTCGTGCCGTTCGTCGAGGTGGCGGAGTCAGTCAACCGGCGGATCGTCTCCCGCCAGGTCGAGGCGCTCCAGACCGCGGACGCCCTCTCGCAGCGGCTCGCCGAGCGCATGGCGGTCTCCGGGTCCGCCCTGCGGCCGATCCTCGAGTTGACGGCGCAGGCGCTCGGGGCGGCGGTCGCCGTCGTCGATCCCGCCCTGGGGATCCTCGAAGCAGCGGGAGACCAGGCAGCGGGCGCGCCGGCGCAGGAAGGCGGGGCGTTCGCGAGCGTCGGGCTGAGCGTGGGAGGCGTCGACGTCGCCCGGCTCGAGCTGCGCGGCGGTCCCGACGTCGACGCGTCACTGCTCGAG
The DNA here is from genome assembly GCF_005877005.1 of Sinomonas susongensis. Lineage (GTDB taxonomy): Bacteria > Actinomycetota > Actinomycetes > Actinomycetales > Micrococcaceae > Sinomonas > Sinomonas susongensis. The sequence goes on from NZ_SSNH01000006.1 coordinate 204,741, forward strand.
ACCGTCGCCCAGCGGGTCAGGGGGATCGTGGCCCTCGCGCTCGCCCAGCGTCATAGGCCCAGCTTGGCGCGCATGGCCGACGACGCGCTCATGCGGATGGTCGTCGCGGGAGGGGGCGGCGACCAGCTCGTCGAGCTTGCCGAGGCATCGGGCCTCGCGGCCGACGCCCCGGTCGCCGTCGCGCTCTTCCAGGCGTCGGCCGACTCGCAGCCTCGCGGCGCCGTCGAGCGCGCGCTCAGAGGCGCTGGCGCTCGGGCTCGCCTCCACACCGACGGCGAGACCACCATCGCCCTCGTCGCGCTCACCGCGCCTCGCGCCCCGGCCGAACGGGCGGGCCTCATGGCCGCCCTCCGCGAGGCGCTGGCCCGGACTGGGACCGTGGGCGCCCTGGGGCCTACCGCGCCGACCATCCGAGGAGCGTCGTCCTCGCTGGCCGAGGCCCGCACGACCCTGCGCCTCGGCCGTGCCTCGAAATGGGACCATGCGGTGTACGACAGTGCCGACTTCGTCGTCGAGCGCTTCGCCGAGCGCGAGCTCTCCCGCACGGCAGCCGAGGCTCTCGTGCAGGAGACGCTCGGAGCGGTGATTGAGCTCGAGCAGCGCCGGGGCGGCGAACTGGTCCGCACCCTCGACGTCTGGATCACGGCGGGCTGCAATACCGCAGACGCTGCTCGCATCCTGTTCCTCGAGCGGCAGAGCCTGCACAAGCGGCTCGCGCGGATCTTCGACGCCCTCGGCGGGGATCCTCGCGGCACGGGCCGGCTGGGTGCCCTCGCGTTCGCCGTCAAGCTCGCCCGGGGCAACGCCCAGCTGCGCGACGGCGCGTGATGCGCGCTGGCCACCGCGTGAGCCACAGTGGAGGCATGCAGCCTCAGCTCATCCAGTTCCTGGCCGCCCTCGCCAACAGGCGTTCTCGGGCGCGCTTCGCCGAGATCGTGCGGGGAGGGCACGACGGCGTCGCCCAAGACGAGCGTCAGGATCGCCTCCTCACCGCGGCCGGGGTCCTGAAAGCGGACCCCCATGGGCGGGTGACTGTCGACGACGATGCCCTTCACACGCTGCTGTCCGAAGCCCGTGCGGCCCTTCCCGAGAAGCCGAGCGGAAAGCTCGAGCAGCTCCCGCGCCAGCACAGGCATCGGCACGAGCTGCTGCGGGAGCTGGGAGCGGATCTCCTGGGCCCCGACGAGGAAGTCTCCGAGGCGGAGTTCAACGCGCGGCTCGGAACAAGGGTCGACGACGTCCCGGGGGTGCGCCGCGCGCTGGTCGACGAGGGCGTCGTCGACCGCAAGCGCGACGGCAGCGGATATTGGCGGGTTCCGTAGCCTCGCAGCGGATGTGGCACACCCGTCCTAGGACTGCGAGTCCTACCTTGCGCGTGGAAGACGACCCCCCATTGGGGCCAGAATGGAGTGCATGGGTCAAAGCGCTGAGTTCGGTCGGTTCCTCAAGGCCATGCGGTCGCGGCTCACGCCGGAGCAGGCAGGGATCCCCGCGAGCTCGAGCGGCCGCCGTGTGCCCGGGCTGCGGCGCGAGGAGATCGCGCTGCTTGCCGACGTGAGCACGGACTACTACACACGGCTCGAGCAGGGGCGCAACATCCACCCTTCGCGCGCGGTGCTCGACTCCGTCGCCCGCGCGCTGCGTCTCGACGCCGCCGAGCGCGCCCACATGATGGACCTGCTCGAGCATTGCGCGAAGTCGCAGCGTTCGCCGCTGCCCGCCCAAGGCGTCCGGCCGGCGCTCCGCCAGCTTCTCGACGCCGTCGGCACGGTGCCTGCGCTCATCCTGGGCCGCCGCACCGACGTCCTTGCCGGAAACCGCCTTGCGTTCCTCCTGCTCGCGGACTTCCCGAGCATGCCAGTGAACGAGCGCAACCTCACCCGCTGGATCATCCTGGACCCACGCGCCCGGGAGCTCTTCCCCGACTGGGCGGCGATGGCGGCCGAGGCAACAGGGGCACTGCGTGTCGACATCGGTCGTCACCCGAGCGACCCTCAGGCGAATCAGCTTGTCGGTGAGCTGGCTGTTCAGAGCGAGCACTTCCGGCAGTGGTGGGCCGGGCACCGGGTTGTGACCGAGCACGCCGGCACCGTGCGCCTGCGGCACCCGGTCGTGGGCGAGCTGGAACTGAACTTCGAGGATCTCGCGCCACGCGACGACCCGGACCAGACCCTGCGGCTCTTCTCCGCGAAGCCCGGGTCGCCGTCGGCCGATTCCCTCGCCCTGCTCGGAAGCTACGGGGCGCCCGAGTCGTCGTTCATCGGGTCCGCGTCGTCGACCACGGATCCGGCTCAAGCGACCACGCGAGGCGATGAAGGGCATTCGCGAGCCCACCGCGGAATTTCATGAGCAGTCGGCGTCGCTGATTCGCGCCGCGCCGGCCTTGGCCGTCGTCGACGATTGGTGCATTCGGCAGCGCGCTGCGGCTTTCTGGGTTGTCGAAGCCTACGAGTGCGAGGGCCATCAGGGCAGTGTGTTCCATGTTCCTCTTCTTGCTCTCACGGGCCCCTGCCTCGGTAAGGGCAGCGGCCCGGCGCACGGGCGCGCGGCTGCACGCCCCCAGTGGGGGTCCGGGTGGACGGTGAGCCGAGCGCACTCTTCGGGCGGCGGTCTCTCGGTCCGGTCGCCCCGGCGCGGTATGCATTCAACGCTACTTGAAGGCAGCTCCCAAGGCTCCACGTGAGGCGCGCCCTGCGCTTCCTAGGAGTGGGAGGCCTAGGCTGCCGGGGGAGACGCGGGTGGTATCCCGACCCAGCCGGGACAATGCCGGTGCATGATGGGGAGCGACGGACTCGCGCCAGGCCCCACTCCTAGGAGGACCGATTGATGCAGACGCACACTATCCCGGGCACCCGGATCGACCTGACGGTGCTCGGCTTCGGCGGTGCGCCCATTGGCAACCTGTACCGCCAGATGAGCGATGCGGATGCCATCGGAGCCGTCGAGGCTGCCTGGAAGCACGGCATCCGCTACTTCGACACCGCGCCCCACTACGGAGTCGGACTGTCTGAGCGACGTCTCGGCGAAGCCCTCCGGGGCGTTCCTCGCGACGACTACGTCCTCTCGACCAAGGTCGGACGGCTCCTTCGTCCCAACGGCAATCCCGGCGGCAAGGACGCAGAGGGGTTCGATGTCAGCGATGAGCTGGTGCGAGTCCGCGACTACTCCCGGGACGGGGTCCTGCGCTCGATCGAGGAGAGCCTCGCGCGGCTCGGCACCGACCATGTCGAGATCGTGTACATCCACGATCCCGACGACTACTGGCCGGAGGCACTCGAGGGCGCCGTGCCCGCCTTGTCGCAACTGCGGGACGAAGGCGTCATCGGCGCGTACGGTGCCGGGATGAACCAGTCGGAGATGCTGCACCGGTTCGTGACCGAGACCGACGTGGATGTCATCATGCTCGCTGGGCGTTACACCCTGCTCGAACAGGGGGCGAAAGACGCTCTCCTGCCCGCCTGCGCCGAGCGCGGAGTCGGCATCGTCAACGTCAGCGTCTTCAACAGCGGCCTCCTCTCCGTGGACAGGCCGGCGCCCGGAGCGACGTACAACTACGCGCCGGCTCCCGCCGAACTCCTCGAACGGGCCAACCTCCTGGCGGACATCTGCGAGCGGCACGGCACCACCCTTCCGGCCGCCGCCCTCGCCTTCTCCTTCCGCGAGCCCATCGTGACCAGCACTCTCGTCGGAGTGCGCAGCGCGGCCGAAGTGGAGCGGAACGTTGCCCTGGCCGCGCAGGGAGTCCCCGACTCGCTCTGGACGGAACTGCAGGAACGCGGCCTGGTCGACACAGCTTCCAACCCTGGCGCCCCCGAATCCCCGGCCCCGAAGGGAACAGCACGTTGAGATTCATGCGGATCGGTCTATCCGGTAGCGAGCAGCCTGTCGTCCTCCATGGCGACCGCGCCTACTCGCTCAGCCCCATTGCGTCAGATCTGGACGGAGCCTTCTGGGCAGACGGGCCCCGGAGGACATCTGAGGCCCTTGCTCAAGGAAGCCTGTCCGAAGTCGACATCGAGGGGGCCCGGGTCGGGGCGCCCATCGCGCGCCCGGGCGCCGTCGTATGCGTTGGACAGAACTACGCGGCCCATGCGGCAGAGTCGGGTTCAGCGCCGCCGTCCAGGCCCATCATCTTCTTGAAGACTCCCAACACTGTCGCCGGACCCTTCGACACCGTGACGATCCCGGAGAATTCCCGCAAGACGGACTGGGAAGTCGAACTCGGCGTCGTCATCGGGAAGACGGCGGCGTATCTTGCCTCCCCGGCGGAGGCACAAGAATGCATCGCCGGCTATCTCACTGCGAATGACCTGTCCGAACGCACCTACCAAATCGAGGAATCGGGCGGGCAATGGAGCAAGGGCAAATGCGTCAAGGGCTATCTTCCACTCGGCCCTGTGCTCGTCACCCCTGAAGAGGTCGATCCGTCCCGCCTGCGCCTCCGCACCTGGGTCAACGGGGATTCACGCCAGGACTCCTCCACTGCCGACATGATCTTCGACGTCAACCACCTCGTGCACGATCTCAGCCAGTACATGGAACTCGAGCCGGGCGATCTGGTGCTCACCGGAACTCCCGAGGGTGTGGCCCTGTCGGGTCGCTTCCCCTATCTGAAGGACGGAGACGTAGTCGAGCTCGAGATCGAAGGTCTGGGCAGGCAACGGCAGGACTACATCCAGCGGGTGCGGGAGGAGAACGGCATTGGCGGCAGAGTTTGACGGCATGAGGGCAATCGTGACGGGCGGCGCTTCGGGAATAGGCGCGGCCGCTGCGTCCTATCTGATGGAGCGGGGCTGCGCGGTAGCCGTGCTGGACGTCGCTCCGGATTCGGCCCCTGAAGGAACTGTTCCGATCGCGTGCGACGTCGCGGACGCCCGCTCCGTCCAGTCAGCGGTTGAGGAAGCCGCCCGCGCCCTGGGCGGCCTCGATATCGTCGTGAACAACGCGGGCATCGGCGCCCAAGGCAGTGTCGAAGACAACGACGACGACGAGTGGCGCCGAGTGCTCGAGGTGAACGTCCTGGGGATCGTACGGGTGGCGCGGGCAGCTCTGCCACATTTGAGGAATTCGGAGCATCCAGCCATCGTCAACACCTCGTCCATCGCTGCCACCGCGGGTCTTCCGCAGCGTGCGCTCTACTCGGCGAGCAAGGGTGCCGTCTATTCGCTGACCTTGGCCATGGCCGCCGACCATGTGCGAGAGGGCATCAGGGTGAACTGCGTCAGCCCTGGGACCACTGATACCCCTTGGGTCGGCCGACTGTTGGAAAAGACCGCCGATCCTGTCGCCGAGCGGGCTGCCCTGAACGGACGCCAGCCGCATGGCCGGCTCGTCTCTGCGGAGGAGGTTGCTGCGGGTATCGCCTACCTCGCCAGTCCATTCAACGGTTCCACGACGGGAACCTCCCTCGCCGTCGACGGAGGCATGAGTGGCCTCCGCCTCCGTCCTGCCTCCGGGCGGTAAAGCCGGACTAGGGCCCCAAGCGACGATCAAGCGCCGTAGGCAGCGGCGGGAGGTCGGTCGAAGCGCTGCCCCTGAGGGTTGGCTGGCCCATCGCGGGCGTCCCCTGCCAGGTTCTCTCCAGCAGAGCGCGGACTACAGCAGAGCGGGAACTACAGCACAGCGCGGATGGTCTTCTCGAATCCCGTGACGTGCTCGAGTGCGAGCCGGCCTGCCTTCTCCGCGTCCCCGTCCGCAATCGCCCGGAGCAGCTCGGCGTGCTCGGTCACGTGGCCGGCCACGGAGGCTGCCCGATCGAGCACGAGGCACCAGATCCGGGTTGCGAGATTGTCGTAGCGGATCAGCACGTCCTCGAGGTGGGCGTTGCCCGCGCTCCGGTAGATGAGCCGGTGCACGGAGAGGTCGAGCCGCATGAGCTGGATCTGGTCGGGCTCCGCCTGGTCCAGGCTGCCGATCTCGTCGGCCTTCGTCCGCATCTCCCGCCGTAGAGAAGGGCTTGCGTTCTCGGCCGCCCGCCGCGCGGCGAGGGGCTCGAGGAGCTCCCGGATCTCCGAGATGGCGGCGAGTTCGGTGATGTCGACGACCGTGGCGAACGTGCCGCGACGCGGGTACGAAACCACGAGGTGGTCCGTCTCGAGCCGCTTGAGCGCCTCCCTGACCGGCGTGCGGCCCACGCCGAGCTCGGCGGCCAGCTGGCCGTCGTTGATGGGCTCCCCGGGCCGGATGTCGAGCATGATGAGGCGGTCCTTGAGGACCTGATAAGCGTGCTCGGCGAGTGAGAGGGCTCCTCCAGGCTCGCCGGTGGCCAGTGTGCCCTGCGCCGTCATCCCCAGACGTCCCTTCCCTCGGCAGATGGTTGACATCGTCCTTCAACGTCAATCATACTCGTGCACAGACTTTGATATATCAGTCTCATACCAGTTGTTGAAAGTCTCTATGACACAGCAGAGGAGGACGCAATGGTGACCGTCCTAACCACTCCACTCGCCGACGCGGACCCCGAGGTCGCGGCCGCGATCGACGGGGAGCTGAAGCGCCAGCAGGGCACGCTCGAGATGATCGCGTCGGAGAACTTCGCTCCGACGGCGGTCATGGAGGCCCAGGGCTCGGTGCTGACGAACAAGTACGCAGAGGGGTACCCGGGCAGGCGGTACTACGGCGGATGCGAGCACGTCGACGTGATCGAGCAGCTCGCGATAGACCGCGTGAAGACGCTTTTCGGCGCCGGGTTCGCGAACGTCCAGCCTCACTCGGGCGCGCAGGCGAACGCGGCCGCCATGTCCGCGCTGCTCGAGCCGGGCGACACGATCCTCGGCCTCTCGCTCGCCCACGGCGGCCACCTCACCCACGGCATGAAGATCAACTTCTCAGGCCGCCTCTACAAGGTCGTCCCGTACGAGGTGAGCCCGAAGGACTTCCTGATCGACATGGCCGAGGTCGAGCGGCTGGCGCTCGAGCACCAGCCCAAGCTCATCGTGGCTGGCTGGTCCGCGTACTCACGTCAGCTCGATTTCGCCGAGTTCCGCCGGATCGCCGACCTCGTCGGCGCATATCTCATGGTGGACATGGCCCATTTCGCGGGCCTCGTCGCGACCGGGCTCCACCCCAACCCCGTGCCTCACGCTGACATCGTGACGACGACGACACACAAGACCCTGGGCGGACCGCGCGGCGGGGTGATCCTCACCAACCGGGCGGACATCGCGAAGAAGGTCAACTCCTCCGTCTTCCCCGGCCAGCAGGGCGGCCCGCTCGAGCATGTGATTGCCGCCAAGGCCGTCGCCTTCAAGCTCGCGGCCGAGCCAGCCTTCCGGGAGCGCCAGGAACGCACGCTCCTCGGCGCGCGAATCATCGCCGAGCGCCTCCTCGAGGAGGACGTCGCTGCTGCCGGCATCTCCGTCGTTAACGGCGGCACCGACGTGCACCTCGTGCTCGTCGACCTGCGGAACTCCGAGCTCGACGGACAGCAGGGCGAAGACCGCCTCCACCGGATCGGGATCACGGTGAACCGCAATGCGGTCCCGTTCGACCCTCGGCCACCGATGGTGTCCTCGGGGCTGCGGGTCGGGACGCCCGCGCTCGCAACGCGCGGATTCGGCGAGGCCGAGTTCCGCGAGGTCGCGGACATCATCGCCACGGCGCTCAAGGCGGAATTCAACGAGGAACTCGCGGGGGCCCTCCGGGGCCGGGTCGCGGCCCTCGCCGAGAAGCACCCCCTCTACCCGAACCTCACCCCGATCCTGACGGGCTCGAACCCCGAACTGACGTTGAACGGAGCCCAGTGATGGCGGACCTCCTGCCGGAACACCCAGACTTCCTCTGGCGCAATCCCGACCCCAAGCCGTCCTACGACGCGGTGATCGTAGGCGGCGGCGGCCACGGGCTCGCGACGGCCTACTACCTCGCGAAGAACCACGGGATGGCCAACATCGCGGTGCTCGAGCGTGGGTGGCTCGCGGGCGGGAACATGGCCCGCAACACAACGATCATCCGCTCCAACTACCTCTGGGACGAGTCGGCCGCGATCTACGAGCACTCGCTCAAGCTCTGGGAGGAGCTCCCCGAGGAACTCGAGTACGACTTCCTGTTCAGCCAGCGCGGCGTGCTCAACCTCGCGCACACGCTGCAGGACGTGCGCGAGTCGGTCCGCCGCGTGAGTGCCAACAAGCTCAACGGAGTCGACGCCGAATGGCTCGACGTCGACCAGGTCAAGGAAGTCTGCCCGATCCTCAACACGAGTGACAGGATCCGCTACCCCGTCCTCGGCGGAACGTTCCAGCCTCGCGCTGGCATCGCCAAGCATGACCACGTCGCCTGGGCCTTCGCGCGCAAGGCCGATGAGCTCGGCGTGGACCTCATCCAGAACTGCGAGGTCACCGGCTTCGTCAAGGACGGCAACCGCGTCGTCGGCGTCGAGACGAACCGGGGAACGATCGCGACCGGCAAGGTCGCCCTCTGCGCGGCGGGCCACTCGAGCGTTCTCGCGAAGCTCGCGGGCTTCGACCTCCCGATCCAGTCGCACCCGCTCCAGGCGCTCGTCTCGGAGCTCCACGAGATCGTGCACCCGACTGTCGTGATGTCGAACCACGTCCACGTGTACGTCTCGCAGGCGCACAAGGGCGAGCTGGTCATGGGTGCTGGCATCGACTCCTACAACGGCTACGGCCAGCGCGGCGCGTTCCACGTGATCGAGGAGCAGATGGCCGCCGCCGTCGAGCTCTTCCCGATCTTCGCCCGCGCCCACCTCCTCCGGACCTGGGGCGGCATCGTCGACGTCACGCTCGACGCCTCGCCGATCGTCGGCAAGTCACCGATCGAGAACCTCTACGTGAACTGCGGTTGGGGCACGGGCGGCTTCAAGGGCACTCCCGGGGCGGGCTGGACGATGGCGCACACCGTCGCCACCGACGAGCCGCACCCGCTCAACGCCCCTTTCGCCCTCGACAGGTTCGTCACGGGGGCCCTCATCGACGAGCACGGCGCGGCCGCCGTCGCCCACTAGCAAAGTGCCACTCACCTACGCTCCCACCGAGCACCAAGGAAGCCAGCCATGATCCTCATCAGCTGCCCGAACTGCGGGCCTCGCGACGAGACCGAGTTCCACTACGGAGGCCAGGCCCACGTCGCCTACCCCGAGGACCCCTACGCCCTCACCGACGAGGAGTGGGGCCGCTACCTCTTCTACCGCGAGAACCCGAAGGGCCTCTTCGCCGAGCGCTGGGTCCATTCCGGCGGCTGCCGGAAGTGGTTCAACGCCATCCGCGACACCACCACCTACCGCATCGCCGCGGTCTACCGCATGGGCGAGACCCAGCCTTCCCTCGTCTCGGGCGAGAAGACGGGCGAGAAAATCGCAGGAGGAGCCAAATGAGCCGCCAACCGTTCCGCCTACGCGAGGGCGGCCGCGTCGACCGGTCGACGGAGCTCGAGTTCACCGTCGACGGCCGCACCTACACGGGCCACCCGGGCGACACCCTCGCTTCTGCGCTGCTGGCCGCAGGCGTCGTCGAGACCGCGCCGTCCCTCTACCTCGACCGGCCCCGGGGTATCGTCGCCGCGGGTGTCGAGGAGCCCAACGCACTCGTGAAGGTGAGCCGTCCCGGCCACTCGACCACCGAGTCGATGCTCCCCGCCACGACCGTCGAGCTCGTGGAGGGGATCGAGGCCCAGTACCTCTCCGGCCTCGGCCAGCTCGACCCCGCCGAGGACACCTCGGTCTACGACAAGAAGCACGTCCACGCTGACGTCCTCGTCGTCGGCGGGGGGTCCGCGGGCCTGGCTGCCGCCCGCGAGGCCGCAGCCACGGGTGCCCGCGTCGTCCTCATCGACGACCAGCCCGAGCTGGGCGGCTCGCTCCTCGCGGACCCGCGGGCGGAGATCGCGGGCCGGCCCGCCCTCGAATGGGTCGCCGCCATCCGGCAGGAGCTCGACGCCGCGCCCGAGGCGACCGTGCTGACCCGCACGAATGCCTTCGGCAGCTACGACTCCAATTACGTCATCGCGCTCGAAAATCGCACCGACCACTTGGGTGCCAAGGCCACAGGCCCCGAGCTCGCAGGCGTCTCGAGGCAGCGCCTCTGGCACATCCGCGCCCGGCAGGTCGTCCTCGCGACGGGCGCCCACGAGCGGCCGCTCGTCTTCCGCAACAACGACCGCCCCGGGGTCATGCTCGCCGCGGCGGTCCGCACCTACCTGAACCGCTACGGGGTCGCCGCCGGGTCTCGCGCCGTCGTCGCGACGACGAACGACAGCGTGTACCCGCTGGTCGCCGAGCTCGCCGCGGCGGGTCTCCAGGTCGCCGCCGTCGCGGACGCCCGGCCCGAGCTCTCCCCCGCAGCCAAGGCAGCGCAGGCCGCCGGCGTCGTCGTCCTTCCCGGCACGGCTGTTGTAGACACAGCGGCAGGCGCCGGGGGGACCGCGCGCGTCGCCTCTGCGACGGTCCAGGCGATTGACGACGACGGCACACCGCGTAGCGGAGAAGGCAGCAGCCAACAGGTCATCCCCTGCGACCTCGTCGCCGTCTCAGGCGGCTGGAGCCCGGTGGTGCACCTGCACAGCCAACGCCAGGGCAAGATCCGCTGGGACGACGACCTCGTCGCGTTCGTGCCGTCGGGCGCCGTCGAGGGGCAGCAGATCGTGGGCTCGGCGCGTGGCAGCTTCGTCCTCGAGGACTGTCTTGCCGAGGGCACCACTGCCGGTGCGGTCGCCGCGTTCAACGCGGGCTTCGTCAACGAGGGCGGGGAGCACGCGATCGCCGTCGCGGGCACAGCCCTGCACGTGAGCGGGAAGACCCGCCCGCTCTGGGTCGTGCGCGCCGAGGACGGCAGCCTCGACGGGCTCGACGAGCACTTCGTGGACCTCCAGCGCGACCAGACCGTCAAGGACGTCCTCCGTGCGACCGGCGCGGGCATGCGGAGCGTCGAGCACGTGAAGCGGTACACCTCGATCAGCACCGCGAACGACCAGGGCAAGACGTCCGGGGTCAACGCGATCGGTGTGATCGCGGCCGCGCTCAACAACGGATCGACCCCAGGCGAGGTCGGCACCACGACCTACCGCGCCCCTTACGCTCCGGTCGCGTTCGCTGCCCTTGCGGGGCGCGAGCGGGGCGAGCTCTTCGACCCCGCACGCCTCACCTCCATCCACCAGTGGCACGTCGAGCACGGCGCCGAGTTCGAGATCGTGGGCCAGTGGCTGCGGCCGTGGTTCTACCCGGAGCCAGGCGAGTCGATGGACGACGCCGTGCTCCGGGAGTGCGCGGCCGTCCGCACCTCGGTGGGCATGATGGATGCGACGACCCTCGGCAAAATCGAAATCTGGGGCAGGGACGCCGGCGAGTTCCTCAACCGCGTCTACACGAACGCCTTCAAGAAGCTCGCGCGGGGCTCGGCCCGCTACGGGGTCATGTGCACCCCGGACGGGATGATCTTCGACGACGGGGTCACCCTGCGCATCGACGACAACCGCTATTTCATGACGACGACGACGGGCGGCGCCGCGCGCGTCCTCGACTGGCTCGAGGAGTGGCACCAGACCGAGTGGCCTGGGCTCGACGTGAACTTCACGTCCGTCACCGAGCAGTGGACGACGGTCGCCGTCGTCGGCCCGAAGTCCCGAGCGGTCATCGCCAAGCTCGCCCCGGAGCTCGACGTCGACAACGAGGCCTTCCCGTTCATGGCCTTCCGCGAGACGAGGCTGGCCTCGGGGATCCCGGCCCGCGTGTGCCGCATCTCGTTCTCGGGCGAGCTGGCCTTCGAGGTCAACGTCTCGGGCTGGTACGGGCAGCAGGTCTGGGAGGACATCTACGAGGCCGGGGCCGAGTTCGGGATCACCCCGTACGGCACCGAGACAATGCACGTCCTCCGTGCCGAGAAGGGCTACCCGATCGTCGGCCAGGATACCGACGGGACGGTGACCCCGCAGGACGCCGGCATGGAGTGGATCGTCTCGAAGGCGAAGGACTTCATCGGCAAGCGGTCCTACTCGCGGGCCGACGCCGTCCGTACCGACCGCAAGCACCTCGTCTCGCTCCTGCCCGTCGACCCGACGTTCCGGCTTCCCGAGGGAACCCAGCTCGTCGAGGCGGGGATCAGTGTGAATCCCGCCTACGGCCCCGTGCCGATGCTCGGCCACGTGACGTCGAGCTACCACTCCGCGGCGCTCGGGCGGTCCTTCGCCCTGGCCCTGATCAAGAACGGCCGGAACCGCATCGGCCAGACCCTCGTCGCCCCCGTGGGCAACCAGCTCGTCGACGTCGTCGTCGGCGATACCGTCCTCTACGACCCGGAAGGGAAGCGCCGAGATGGCTGAGCAGACCCTCATCGCCCCTATCACCGAGCTGCGCCGCAGCCCTGCAGCCCACCTCGCCGCCGAATTCGCGGCGGCTGAGGTGGCGGGCCCGTACAGCGTGGCCCTGCGCGAGGTCCCGTTCCAGACCATGGTCGGCCTCCGTGTCGCGCCGGGCACGGACGCAGCGCGCCGCGTCGAGGAACGGCTCGGCACGGCGCTCCCGGCTCGCTGTGGCGAGGTCGCCCAGGGCGCGGACAGCTCGGTCCTGTGGCTGGGTCCCGACGAGTTCCTCGCCGTCTCCTCAGCCGACCCGGCGCACGCGACCGCCCACCTCGTCGAGGCCCTCGGCGGCGACCCGGGCTCCGTCGTCGACCTCTCAGCGAACCGCACTACATTCGAGCTGAAAGGCACGGCGGCGCGCGACGTCCTCGAAAAGGGCTGTCCGCTCGGCCTGCACCCCCGCGCGTTCGCGGTCGGCTCGGCGTACGCCACCCAGCTGGGCCCGGTGCCGATCCTCCTCTGGAAGACCGGCAGCGACTCGTGGGAGATCTTCCCGAGGGCCTCGTTCGCGGACTACCTGGGGCGTTGGCTGCTCGACGCGATGCGGGAATTCCATGCCGCCCCGTGAGTACGTCCTGACGCTCGACTGCGCTGAGCGGCTCGGGATCGTGTACGCCGTCTCGGGGTTCCTCGCGGAGCATCGGTGCGACATCCTCGACATCAAGCAGTACGGCGACCGCCGGGGCGGGCACTTCTACATGAGAGTCCACTTCGAAGCACCCGGGCCGCTCGAAGCCGACTTCGGTCCGGTGGCGGAGCAGTTCGGCATGACGTGGCGCCTCCGCCCGGCCGGGGAGAAGACCCGCGTCCTGCTCATGGTCTCCAAGTTCGGCCACTGCCTCAACGACCTGCTCTTCCGGTCGCGGATCGGCGAGCTTCCCGTCGATATCGTGGCGGTCGTGTCGAACCACGAGGACCACCGGGGACTCGTGGAGTGGCACGGCATCCCGTACCACCACATCCCCGTGACGCCGGGCGCAAAGCAGGAGGCGGAGGCCAAGCTCCTCTCCCTCGTCGACGGGTACGCGGTGGAGCTCGTCGTGCTCGCACGCTACATGCAGGTGCTCAGCGACGCCCTCGCCACGCGGATGACGGGCCGGGTGATCAACATCCACCACTCGTTCCTGCCGTCGTTCAAGGGCGCGAAGCCGTACCACCAGGCATGGGAACGCGGCGTCAAGACGGTCGGCGCCACGGCCCACTACGTCAACGCCGAGCTCGACGAGGGCCCGATCATCGCCCAGCAGGTCATCGAGGTCGATCACACCCACTCGCCCGAGGACCTCGTCGCCGTCGGCCGCGATGCGGAGTGCAAGGCCCTCAGCAACGCGGTCCGGTGGCACTGCGAGGGCCGGGTCATCCTCAACGGAAACCGCACGGTGGTGCTCCGATGAGCACGGAAGGAGCTCTTTCATGGCACTGAGCGCACTCGACATGTTCTCGGTCGGCATCGGACCCTCGTCGTCGCACACCGTGGGGCCGATGCGGGCCGCGGCAATCTTCCTCGACGGGCTCCGTTCGGGTGGCCTCATGGGCGACGTCGAACGGGTCCGGGCGGAGCTGTTCGGCTCGCTCGGCGCGACTGGGCACGGCCACGGCTCGGACAAGGCCGTGATCCTGGGCCTTCAGGGCGAACGGCCGGAGACCGTGGACACCGACACGGCCGACGCGCGGGTCGCCCAGGCCACCGCCGAGGGCAAGCTGCTGCTCGCGGGAGAGCGGTACATTCCGTTCTCCCGCGGGGATGAGGTCGTGATGCACCGACGTCGGTCGCTCCCCGCCCACCCGAACGGGATGGTCTTCAGGGCGTACGACGGCGGGGGCTCCCTTCTGCGGGAGGCGACCTTCTACTCCGTCGGCGGGGGCTTCGTCGTCGACGAGGACGCTGTCGGCTCGGACCGGATCGTCGAGGACTCGACCCCGCTGCCGTACCCCTTCACGACCGGCGCCGAGCTGCTCGCACATTGCCGCCGCGAGGCCATGAGGGTCAGCGACATCATGCTCGCGAACGAGCTCGCCTGGCGCACGGAGGAGGAGCTTCGCGCGGAGCTCCTCCACATCTGGGCTGTGATGAAGGAATGTGTGCGCAACGGCTGCACCCGCACGGAGAAGCTCCTCCCCGGGGGCCTGAAGGTTCCGCGTCGAGCGCCGAAGCTGCTCGCGGACCTCGAGGCCGCCGACGACCAGACCGATCCCATCCGTGCGATGGACTGGGTCAATCTCTTCGCGCTCGCAGTGAACGAGGAGAACGCTTCGGGGGGACGGATCGTCACCGCGCCCACGAACGGTGCGGCCGGAATCGTTCCCGCTGTCCTGCACTACTACGAGAAGTTCGTCCCGGGGGCCGACGACGACGGCGTCGTGCGCTTCCTGCTCACCGCCGCAGCGGTGGGGATCCTGTTCAAGGAGAACGCCTCGATCTCGGGCGCGGAGGTGGGGTGCCAGGGCGAGGTCGGCTCCGCCTGCGCGATGGCCGCCGGCGGCCTGTGCGAAGTGATGGGCGGGAGTCCGGAGCAGGTTGAGAACGCCGCCGAGATCGGCATCGAGCACAACCTCGGGCTCACCTGCGATCCGGTGGGCGGGCTTGTGCAAATCCCCTGCATCGAGCGCAATGCTGTGGCCAGCAACAAGGCCATCAACGCTGCCCGGATCGCGATGCGGGGCGACGGCAGCCACAAGGTCTCCCTCGACAAGGCGATCAAGACCATGCGCGAGACCGGGGCGGACATGAAGGTCAAATACAAGGAGACCTCGCGTGGCGGGCTCGCCGTGAACGTCATCGAGTGCTGAGGTCCTCCGCACCGGACCTCCGACGCCGCGAGACGCGCGACTGGCAGGAGGCGGCTCTAGTTCAGCATGGAAGGATGGGCTTGTGTTTGCGCAGAAGCCGGTTGTTGGGGATATCGATGAGGGTGCCCTCGAGGTTCATGCCCCGAAGACCGATGCGGCGGGGGTGAAGGCGGTGAGGGTCGCGCTCGGGCGTGGCCTCGCCCAGGCCGGTGTGGCTCGGACGGTGCGTTCGATGCTGCGGGTGAACCAGCGGGACGGGTTCGACTGCCCGGGGTGTGCGTGGCCGGAGTCGATCACCGACAGGCGCAAGCCGGCGGAGTTCTGCGAGAACGGGGCGAAGGCGATCGCGGAGGAGTCCACGCTCCGGACCGTGGGCCCGGAGTTCTGGGCGGCGCATCCGGTCGCGGAGCTCGGGGGCAGGAGCGAGTTCTGGCTCGGGTCGCAGGGCCGGATCACCGAGCCGGTCGTGATCCGGCCGGGGGAGACGCATTACAGCCCGATCTCCTGGCCGGACGCGTTCGCCCTGATCGCCGATCACATCAGGGCCACGACTCCTGAGAGGTGCGTGTTCTACACCTCGGGGCGGACGGCGAACGAGACCGCGTTCCTGTACCAGCTCTTCGCCCGCTCGCTGGGGACGAACAACCTCCCGGACTGCTCGAACATGTGCCACGAGTCCTCGGGGGCCGCGCTGAACCCGACGATCGGCATCGGGAAGGGCACGGTGTCCCTCGAGGACATCCACCGCGCGGACCTGGTCCTCGTGGTGGGGCAGAACCCCGGCACGAACCACCCGCGGATGCTCTCGGCCCTCGTGGAGGCGCGGAAGAACGGCGGGAAGGTCGTCGCCGTGAACCCGCTGCCGGAGGCCGGGCTGCTGGGGTTCAAGGACCCGCAGTCGGCCGCGGGCCTGGTCGGCGGCGGGGCGAAGGTGGCCGACGAGTTCCTGAAGATCAGGGTCGGCGGGGACCTTGCCCTGTTCCAGGCCCTGGGCCACCTGCTGCTGGCGGCTGAGGAACGCAGCCCGGGCACCGTCGTCGACCGGGCCTTCGTCGAGGCGCAGACCGAAGGGTTCGAGGCCTATGCCGCCGCCCGCGCCGCGGTGGACTGGGAGGCGACGGAACGCGCGACGGGGCTGTCCCGGGCGCAGATCGAGGCCGTCGCCCAGATGATGGCCGCCTCGAAGGCCACGATCGTGTGCTGGGCGCTGGGGCTCACGCAGCAGCCGCACTCGGTGGACACGCTCAAGGAGATCGTGAACCTGCTCCTGGTCCAGGGGAACTTCGGAACGCCCGGGGCCGGGGCGTGCCCGGTGCGGGGCCACTCGAACGTCCAGGGCGACCGCACGATGGGGATCTGGGAGAAGCCGACCGAGAAGTTCATCGCCGCGCTCGAGGCCGAGTTCGGGCTCCCGTTCCCGCGCGATCACGGGTTCGAGTCGGTCGGGACCCAGCACGCCCTGGAGGCCGGGGAGGTGGACGTGTTCGTCTCGATGGGCGGGAACTTCCTCTCCGCCGCCTCGGACACCGCCCACACCATGGCAGGGCTGAAGCGGACCGGGCTGACCGTGCACGTCTCCACCAAGCCGAACCGCTCACACGTCGCGCACGGGCGCACGTCCCTGATCCTGCCCACCCTGGGCAGGACCGACGTCGACGACAAGCACCCCGCCGGGCGCCAGTTCGTCTCGGTCGAGGACTCGATGTCCGTCGTGCACGCCTCGCAGGGCCGGCTCCGCCCAGTCTCCGAGCACCTGCTCGCCGAGCCGGTCATCGTCGCGCGCATGGCCCAGGCCGTCCTGGGCGACGCGCACCCGATCGACTGGCGGGCCATGGCCGAGGACTACGACGTGATCCGGGACCACATCTCCCGGGTGATCCCCGGGTTCGAGGACTACAACACCCGGGTCAGGGGCAGGAACGGGTTCGTCCTGCCCTCCCCGCCCAGGGACACCCGCACGTTCGCCACCGAGGCCGGCAAGGCCCGTTTCACGGTGTCCCCGCTCGAGTACCTCGAGGCTCCCGAAGGGCACCTGATCCTGCAGACCCTGCGCTCCCACGACCAGTACAACACCACGGTCTACGGCCTCGACGACCGCTACCGCGGCATCAGCAACGCCCGCAAGGTGGTCCTGGCCAACCCCGAAGACCTCGCCTCGCTCGGGTTCGCGGACCGCGAGCTCGTCGACGTCGTCTCCGTCTTCAACGGCGACGAGCGCCGCGCCGAAGCCTTCCGCATCGTCGCCTACCCCACCGCCAAGGGCTGCGCCGCCGCCTACTTCCCCGAGGCCAACGTCCTGGTCCACAAGGACCTCGTCGCCCGCGGGTCCAACACCCCCGGCTACAAGGCCGTCACCATCAGATTCGAAAAGCGCTCCGACGGCTAGCGACGGTCCTCCAACGCCCGGGAGAGGCGGCCTCAGCGCAGTTTCGCCAGCACTCTGCAAGGGTATTGGACTTACGAGACGCCTGACTACCGCGTGTGGCCGTCCGGCCGTCCTGGGCGATGAAAGCGGGTAAGGGTGGCTAGACACGTACGCGGTACTGACGCTCTCGGCGGCAGATACCGCCTGCTCGAAAAAGTGGGGGCGGGCTCGATGTCCGTGGTCCACCGAGCCTTCGACGAGTTCCTCGAGCGTGAGGTCGCCGTCAAGCTCATCCATTCGAGCGCCGCCGACGACGCTGAGCTGCGCCGCAGCGACGTCGAGGTCAAGCTCCTCGCCCGGCTCACACACCCGGGCCTGGTGACCCTCCTCGACGCGGGCACGGAGTGGACGCCCGAGGGCCTGCCGCGCATCTTCCTCGTCATGGAGCTCGTGTCCGGCCCCGACCTCCGGGCGCGGCTCAAGGAGGGTCCCCTCCCGGCGACGCGGGTCGCTGAGATCGGTCACGACCTCGCGGAGGCGCTCGACTACATCCACGGCAGGGGCGTGGTGCACCGCGACGTCAAACCCGCGAACGTCCTGCTGCTCGACGACCCCGTCAAGGGGATGGACTCCATCCGGTGGACCAGGGCGCACGCGAAGCTCACGGACTTCGGCATCGCGTGCATGACCGAATCGGTCCTCACCCTCGAGGACGCGGTCTCGGGGACACCCGCCTATCTGAGCCCCGAGCAGGTGCGCGGCGAGGTGGTGACCCCGGCGAGTGACATCTACTCGCTCGGGCTCGTCCTCCTGCAGTCCCTCACGGGTGAACTGGCCTTTCCCGGGCCACCCCTCGAGAGCGCGGTGCGTCGCCTCACGCAGGGACCGCCGATCCCGGAGACGGTCGACCCGCTATGGCGCGAGCTCGTCGTCGGGATGACGGCCCTGGAGCCGGCCCAACGGCTTACCGCCGCCGACGCCGCTGCCGCGCTCTACCGCCTCGCGGCGCTGGGTGCCGTCGGCGGACCCATCGCCTTGGGCGGCGCCGGCACACCGGCAGCCCTGGGTGCCCAGCCAGCCAGCTTGGGCAGCTGAGCTGGGCGCCTAGGCTCCCGCCGAGCAGCACTCAGGCAGCGAGGCGTCCCAGGAGGCTCGTCGCGAAGCCCTCGAGGAGCTTGTCCGGACCCGAATAGACCTCTGCCGCGCCCGCTTCCCTGAGTTCGGCCTCGCTCGTCCCCCCGCACGTGACCGCGACCGTCGGGATGCCAAGCTTCGAGGCCGCGTAGACGTCCCAGACAGAGTCGCCGACGAAGACTGCATCCTCCGCCCGCAGGCCGCCGGCGTCGAGCGCGGCCGTGAGGATGTCGGGGGCCGGCTTGCTCTCCTCCGCGTCCGAGGAACTCGTGGCGGCACTGATCGCCTCGTCCGCGTCGAGGGCCCGCCGCAGGACGTGGAGCTCTCGGTCCCGTGCCGAGGACGCGAGGACCACGGTGAGTCCCTCCCCGGCGCAGTGCTTCAGGAGCGATCGGGCGCCGTCGAACGCTATGAGCGAGGGCCAATACGTGCCGAACACCGCCCCGTGGGTGGCCTTGAGCTCGTCGTCCTGGCTCTCGTCCCGGTCCTCGCCCAGCAGGTGGGGGAGGAGCTTCTCGCCGCCCATT
Organism: Sinomonas susongensis; assembly: GCF_005877005.1. GTDB lineage: Bacteria > Actinomycetota > Actinomycetes > Actinomycetales > Micrococcaceae > Sinomonas > Sinomonas susongensis. Next base: position 223,866 of record NZ_SSNH01000006.1, read on the forward strand.
CCGATCGCTCGGTGGATCGCCGCCATCGGGACGGTGTGCTCGAACTGGCGGAAGGCCTCCCACCACGCGAGTGCATGGAAGTAGTTCGAGTCGACGAGGGTTCCGTCGACGTCGAAGAGCACTCCGCGTGGGCGCGTGTCCATCCATTCCCTCTTTCCGTCAATGCTGCTGTCTCTCGGGCTGCGGGAGTGATTGCGAAACCCCCACCCCGGGGTAATGCTCCGGTGCCCCAAACCTCAAACGCAACTCGGACGCAAGGAGGATGCCATGGCAGACCAGAAGGAAGCCGGCGGCGTGCGCAAGGGCAGCGAAAGCTCGGACTCCCTCAAGTACTCGCAGGAGATCACTTCACCCGAGGACAAGCCCGAGCGCGAGGGCCGCAGCCTCGTCACGACGAATCACGAGGTGATCCGGAAGTGGGCCGAGGAGCGCAACGGCTCGCCCGCGACCGTGGAGGGCACGGAACACGGGGACCACCTCGGCGTCCTGCGGATCGACTTCGGCGCCAAGAACGACAAGCTCCGGCACATCGACTGGGACGAGTGGTTCGAGACGTTCGATGAGCGTGGGCTCAACTTCATCTACCAAGAGCAGCGCAGCGACGGCAGCCAGTCCAACTTCTTCCAGCTGGAGAACCCCAACCGCGAGGACGCCTAGCCTTCGAGCGCGGCGTCCGGCGCTGGAACGAGCACGATGTCCGGACGCGGCGTCGCCGGGACCCCGGTCCCGGAGAACAACGCTCCGAGGCTCGGCTCGAGGTGCTTCGCGACCGTGCCACGCACGGAGTCGCGGAGGACGATCGCCCGCGCCCCGACATCCGCGGCGTGCCGGGCAAGGACTTCGGCTGTTGCCGCATGCCCCCCGACGCTGTGGAGGACGAGGCCGCGAACCGCGAGGGCTTCCCGGACCGGTCGGCCGTCTCCGAGCCGGTCCTCCGCGAGCTGGTTCCCCGCCAGCCGCTCGAGGTGGGCGGCGACGGCTGCGCGCGCCTCGTCCCCGCTCTCCGGGCTGATCGCGAGCTCTTCGAGCACGTCGGTCTCACGTACGTGGACGATCTCGAGCGATGCATGCTCGGCCCGGGCAAGCGCTGCTGCGCGGTCGACGACGGCGGCAGCGGCGGCGTTCGAGGCCACGGCGGCGACGACGGGACGAGAACCTTCGAGGACCGGGCCAAGCGGCTCGAGGGTGGGCGTGGCAGGGCTCGCAGCAGTTGCCGGGCCCGAAGCGGCGACGTCCTCGGGCGCCACGACCTCAGGCTGCGCGTCGCGCTCGGCGGCCGTGACGAGCCGGTGGCCTGCCGCGAGGACCGGGATCGCGAGGAGGAACGCGAGGGCCCCGACGAGGAACGCCATGCTCTGGTTCGAGGCCTCGGCGATCTTGCCCGCGGCGAACGGGGCGAGGCCTCCGCCGATGAACCGGACGAAGCCGTAGGAGGAGGACGCGACCGACCGGTCCACGGGGGCGACGAGCATCACGGCCTGGGTCGTGAGCGTGTTGTTGATGCCGATGAACGCGCCGCTCACGATCACCGCGACGATGACGACGGACGGCGTCGCCACCCCGAAGGCGATCACGGCCATGACGATGGCGAGGCCGAGCATGTTGGCGTAGAGCACGGGGGCGGTGCCGAACCGCCGCTGGAGCCGCGGAGCGAAGACGACGGCGAACAGGGCTACGAGGACACCCCAGCCGGTGAAGACGAGGCCGAGCTCGTGGGCTCCGAGCTTCATGGGGTAGGGGGCGTAGCCGAGCATGGTGAAGAAGCCCCAGTTGTACAGGAGCGCCATGAGGCCCATGATCAGGAGGCCGCGGTGCCGTAGCGCGAGCAGCGGGGCGGCAAGCGACGTCTTCTGCGCGGGCCGGGGCTGCTGGGGGACGAAGAGGAGCGTTGCGATGAGGGCGATCGCCATGAGCACTGCGACCCCGTAGAACGGGCCGCGCCAGCTGATGCTGCCGAGCTCGCCGCCGAGCAGCGGCCCGACGGCGATGCCGATGCCGAGTGCCGTCTCGTAGAGGATGATCGCGCCGGAGAAGCCCCCCTTGGCCGAGGCGACGATGACCGCGAGGCTCGTCGCGATGAACAGGGCGTTGCCGAGGCCCCAGCCCGCGCGGAATCCGACGATTCCCCCGATGGAACCGGACGTGCCGGCCAGCCCTGCGAAGACGACGATGAGGAAGAGGCCCAGGATGAGGGTGAGCTTGGAGCCGATGCGGCTCGAGACCCAGCCCACAACGAGCATGGCGACGGCAGTCACCACGAGATAGCTCGTGAACAGGAGGGAGACGTCGCTCGGGGTCGCGTGCAGGCTCGACGCGAGGGCAGGCAGGATGGGGTCGACGAGACCGATGCCCATGAACGAGATGACGCACGCGAACGCCACCGCCCATACTGCGCTCGGCTGTTTGAACGGGTTGGTCTTCGTGCCGTGCGGCGCGCTCATCGTGTCGCTGTTCCTCTCATGGGTAGGGAAGGCTGCTGTGCAGCCGCCGATACAAGGCGTTCGAGTGCCGGAAGGGCAGCCTCGATCGCGGCCCGGTCGGCGGGCTCGAGGCTTTCGAGGAGCTCGTGCAGGTAGTCCGAGCGCCGCGCGCGACGCCGGGAGAAGACTTCCCGGCCGCGGGCAGTCGGGGCGATCAGGACGCCGCGCCGGTCGCCCTGGGGAGTCGTGCGCTCCACGAAGCCGTCGTTCTCCATTCGCCCGACGAGCTGGGTCATGGCCGGCTGGGAGACCCCTTCGGCGCGGGCGAGTTCGGTGATGCGAAGCGGGCCTTCGGCTTCGAGCCGGCTGAGGGCCGAGGCCACTGACGGCGAGATCCCGCCGACGGACGCAACCGAACGCAAACGGCGGACGAGCTGCTCGATGACCCGGGAGAAGCGCTCCACGGGATCGTCGGCCGATTTGCCCTTCCGATTCATAAGCAACTTATATCATAAGGTGCTTATGAGGAGAAGGGCCCTAACCCGCCGTCCTCGCATCCGCCCCGGAGCCCACGAACTCCTTGCCCCGGGTCTCAGGCCCGAAGGCGATGAGCACGGCGATGAAGACCGCGATGATCGCGGCTACGACCGCCATGGCGAGTGCGTAGTTTCCGCCGGCCGACTGGGCGATGAGGGCTTGGATGGTCGCGTTCGCGGCCGCTATGACATTGCCGACCTGGTACACGAACCCGGGCAGGACGGCGCGGGTCCCCTCGGGCACGAGCTCGTTGAGGTACGCGGGGACGACCCCCCACGCGCCCTGCACCATGAACTGGATGAGGAATGCGCCCACCCCGAGTGCCACGGAACCGGTGGAGAACGCCCACAGGGGGATGCAGGGGAGGGCGAGCAGCGCAAAGACGATGATCGTCCGCTTCCGCCCGAAGCGCTCCGAGAGCGTGCCGGCGATGAGGCCGCCGATGATCGCCGCGATGTTGTAGAAGATCGCGATGATGCTCACGGTTCCCGCGGTGAAGTGCTGCTGGACCGTGAGGAACGTGGGGTAGAGGTCCTGCGTGCCGTGGCTGAAGAAGTTGAAGCCGGCCATGAGGAACACGGCGAAGACCAGGACCGGCCAGTTCGCTGCGACGGCTGGCCAGAATGCAGGCTTGCGCTCGCCCTGAATCCCGCCGTCGGGCCGGGCGCCTGCGGCGGAGCGGCGCGTCGCCGTCCACACGGGCGATTCGTCGACCCAGAAGAAGATGTACGCGGCCAAGAGGATCGGGACGACGCCGATGGCGAACATCCCGCGCCAGCCCACGGTGTCGATGAGCAGCCCGTAGATCACGGACGCGATGAGGTAGCCGAGCGGGTAACCGGCCTGAAAGACTCCGGACACGAACCCACGGGAGCGGGTCGGGATGGACTCCATGGTGAGGGCCGAGGCAACGCCCCAGATGCCGCCCATGGCGACGCCGTACAGGAGGCGCAGCGCGAAGAACGTTTCGAAATTGGGCGAGAGCGCAGAAGCCAGCTCGATGAGCGAGAACACGACGATGTTCACCACGAGGATCGGCTTCCGGCCGAAACGCTCTGCGAGCGGGCCGAAGATGAGAGCCCCGACGGGGCGGAGGATCAGAGTGAAGGTGATCGCGAGCGTCGCAGTGACGATCGTGATGTGGAACTCCTTCGCCATCGTCGAGAGGACGAAGACGAGAACGAAGTAGTCGAACGCATCGAGGGTCCAACTGCCGGCGCCCGCGAACAGTGCCTTCCGCTGGGCGGGGGACCACCGTTCCTTCGGCGGGATCGTGCTGCTGCTTGGCATGAGCTTGCCTTCCTCCCCTTCTCCTCCACCGCCTTTCCCACCTTCGGCCGTTTCACACAGGCTGTCCGGGGGACGGGGGAAGCGGCGTGTCCGATTTGCGCCGCGGGGGCGCTCAGGTGCAACCCTTGAGAGATGGCGGCCAGCAGCCGATCCGGCACCTACCCAGCCCGCGAAACCCTGAGCAAGGCGCGCAGCTCGGCCCTTTCAGGGCTGCGCAAGGCCGTCGCCCGCAGCCGCCTCGAGCTCGCGGGGAAGACCGCGCTCGCGGCGGGGCTCGCTTGGGCCGTCGCCCCGTTCATGCCCGGCTCCGCAGCCCACTATCCGTACTACGCCCCCCTCGGTGCACTCGTCACGATGTATCCGACGGTTGCCGACTCCGCACGGAAGGGCCTTCAGAGCCTCCTCGGGCTCGGCCTCGGAATCGGCGTCGCCTTCGCCGTGGCCACGTTCACGGGTGCGAACGCCGCTGCGGTCGCGGCCGTCGTCGGCCTCGGCGTCCTGGTCGGCGGGCTGCCGCGCATGGGCGCCGCGAGCGACTGGGTGCCCATGGCCGGGCTGTTCGTTCTGGTCATCGGCGGCCAGCGCGCAGACACCTTCTCGCTGGCCTACCTGCTGCAGATGGCGGTGGGCGTCGGGATCGGCTTCGCCGTCAATTGGCTCATCCTGCCACCACTTCACTTCCAGGCGATAAGCCTTGCCTTCGCCCGCCAGCGCCATGCGCTCGCACGGCAGCTCGAGGACATGGCGGAGGCCATGGACGAATCCTGGCCGCCGGACCACAGCGACTGGGCGGAACGGGACGAGCAGCTCGCACGGACGGCCGGCGAGGTCCGGCAGGCCGTGCACCGCGCCGAGGTGAGCGCGCGCGCCAACCCGCGGCGCCGTCGTCATCCGCGCGACCTCGGCGAGGACCTCAAGGACCTCCGCGCCGTCGAGCGCCTCACCTTCCAGGTCCAGGACATCACCGACGTCCTCGCGAGCGCCATCTGGGAGGAGCGCGCAGGGACCACGGTTCCCCCCGAGCTGACGCGGGAACTCGGAGTAGCGCTTCGAGCATCATCCAAGGTCGTGCGGGCGTGGGGAGAGGACGACGTCGATGGGCTGGTGGAGGAGGCCGAGGGCGCCCTGGCCGTGCTCAGCACGGGGTTCGCCGAGGTCATTTCGAGGGACGTGTCGGTCAACGCCACAGCGTCCGTCGCGATGAGCCTCCGGCGTATGGTCCAGATCGTGAGGAGCCGCTCCTCGGCTCGCTAGCGCTCGCCGGCGCTCGAGTGCTAGCGGGTGGCCGGCCGCTGCGAGGGGCGGGATTCGACGGTTGGGGACCGGGATCCGGCCATTCGGGACTGGGACATGTACGAACGGGACCGGCGACGCTCCGTCGCCGCGACCAGATCGGCGACACTGATCTCGATGCCCTGCCACGGATTCTGACTGCTCGGCAGCACGAGCTCGCTCAACGGCACGTCCCGGCGCTGGGTGCGGCCCGTGCCGCAGACCCACAGCACCTTGGCCCGCGCTTCGCCGACGGACACCAGGTAGCCGTGGACCTCCGCCTTTCCCTTGCGGACGATGACCTTCCGGTTTCCGGCCATGGCGATGGCCAGATCCTCGCGGCTTGCACCGTTCGCGTCGGTAGGTTCCACCACAGCACCCCCTGAGCAGAGGCTCCTACACAGGTACAGGATGGACCGCCGGACGGCAGGGCGCCAGAGACTTTCAGAAGGAATTCAGGCCGGCGTGAGGTCGCTCGGAGAGGAGCCGAAATGGCGCCCGCGAGGGAGGGCCGGACATGGCCGACCGGAGGACTCCCCGGCCCTTCGGAGTCCTCCGGCCGGTATCTCTGGGGGGGGTCTGTGCCTGACGGCTGGCGTCAGAGCACCTTCTTCTCCTCGAGCCTCAGGGCGATGCCGATCGCAAAGAACGTCGGCGCCCAGTGGCCCACGAAGATGCCCCACCGGTCGGATTGAGCGCGGTCATGCCGCGGGTTGATCCGGCTGAAGGTCCAGGAGAGGACCGAGAGCCCGATTGATCCGAATCCCGCCATGTAGGCGTATTCGCTCTTGATTCCCATGTCATGCAGTTTCTCCAGCATGACTCCTCAATGCCCAGCCGCCGCGGTTTGAATCCTCATCGTGCCACCCATCATTTGGGGAAAGGATGAACTCTGACCAGAATCGTGCTCCCAGGCAAAGCCCAGCGGCGCGGTCAGTTCGGCGTGATGGCGTCGATCGACCACTCGTGGCCGAGGATCTCTTCGAGCACCGAGCGGCGCTTTTCGCAGAGGGTTCCGCGCTGGGCGTGCCCCTTCTGGGCCTCGAGCCAGCGGCCGAGGAGGGCTTCATCGGCATGCCGGCCAGTCGGTTCCGGTGCCCTGCGGTGGGTTCTGCAGAAGTCTCTGAGCTGATCGACAGCGGCACCGAACAGCCCGTCCTCGGGCTGCGGCACTTCGCGGACGTCCGTGATCTGGCGGGAAAGCTCCCGCCTCATGAACTCGTCCAAGAATTCCCCCATTCGTTTTACGTGCTTGATGGCCGGGATTATTCAACTTCAAGCTGGGAGCCAGCTGTCAGTTTCCGCGTGACCCTACGCCGTCTCGGGTGGGCACCCAAGTCGCCCAGCATCCTTTCCGAATGCCGGACACATTCCATCGATAGGATGGCCGAATGGTGCGTTCCCGGCTTTACCGCGACGGCAAGCTCGAGCGCGAGGATCTGGCTCTCGATGAAATCGAGGGCATCCTCGCCCAAGATGGAGTGGCGGTCTGGATCGACTACGAGTCGCCCAGCGAAGAGGATCTCGGGGCCATGGAGACGATCTTCGGGCTCCACCGGCTTGCGATCGAGGACGCGATGCACGAGCACCAGCGCCCCAAGCTCGATCGCTACCCAACCCACCTCTTCCTTGCGGCCTACGAGGCCTCGCTCGTTCCGGAGGGGAATGAGCTGACCGTGAGCGAGGTGAAGGCGTTCATCACCCGCAAGGCACTCGTCACCGTCCACGGTGCGGACTTTGCCTCCGAGCGTCTGGCTGAGAAGTGGGACCAGGAGAACGACCTGGCGGGCCACGGCACCGCCTTCCTGCTCTGGGGCCTCGTCGACCTCCTCGTGGACGGCCATTTCGACGTGGTCCAGGACCTCGACGAGCGCATCGAGGGCCTTGAGGACGCCCTTTTCGACGATCACTCGTCGGACCACGATCTCCAGCGGCGCTCCTTCGAGCTTCGGAAGAGCCTCGTACGGCTCCGCCGAATCGTGCTCCCCATGCGCGAGGTGCTCAACACGGTCCTGCGCCGGGACCTCGACATCGCGGACCAGTCGATGCAGCCGTTCTTCCAGGACGTGTACGACCACGTCCTGAGGGCCTCCGACTGGACGGAGTCACTCCGCGATCTGGTCGGCAGCATCCTCGAGACGCACATCAGCATCCAAGGCAACCGGATGAACCTCGTGATGAAGAAGCTCACGAGCTGGGCTGCGATCATCGCGGTCCCCACGGCGGTGACTGGCTTCTTCGGCCAGAATGTGCCGTTCCTCGGGTTCCAGAGCATGCTCGGCCTCATCCTGTCGCTGAGCTTGATCATCGTCGGGGCGTTCGGTCTGTATGTGCTCTTCCGGAGCAAGGAATGGCTCTGACCCACAGGGATGGGCAATCGCCTTACCGTCGGGTAACATCATCGGTTGTGGGTGACGAAACTCACACTCGGCTACTCGGGACTGGGGCATCAATGGACGTAAGCACCATGCGCGAACTCGCGCTGCAGATCAGCGGCATCGATACTGTCGTTGCCCTCTCCGCAACGTCGGGAACTCCCGTGGTGACGCCCTCCGATGCAGCGTCTTCTGGCCACGATGCCCAGGCGCCCTCAGCTCCGGCGACTGCCCGTTAGGCGGCAGGACCTCTAGTAGGACTGGGCCCTCCGGAGCAGTTCACTCGGGTCGACCTCGAGGCTGTCGCAGATCGCCAGGAACGTCATGAGCGGCATGTCGCGGATCCCTGCGAGGTACTGGAACAGGACATCCACGGGCACGCCGGACCGGTAGGCGAGGAGGTCCATGGAGACCTGCCGCGCCGACTTCTCAACGCGTAGCTCTGCGGCGACAGCCGAGACGCGGGTATCCCCGTAAACCATAGAGGGAAAGTACCCGGGGAGAAGGCCGGGCTAACGGCCGTTATGCGAATGTGTCTCCGGTTGCTGGCCCCGCTAGCGAAGGGCACTCAGGCTGCTCGAAAATGCGCATGGTCGGCGCAGAGAGGAATCGATTGACCGCTCAAGGTGCGCTGTGTGAGCATAAATGTGCTCGATAAGAGCAAGAGCTGATGCTCCTCCTGTTCGCCCTGCCTAGTCAATCGAGGGTCATGCCCGTTTGGACCGATGCGTGATGGTCTCCACCGTCGTCATCGCCGATGATCTCACCGGGGCTGCCGATTCCGCCGTCGCGTTCGCTCGCCGGGCCCGCACTGTTGTGGTCACGCGCCCTGGCGCCGAGTGGCCCGAAGCGGAGGTCGTCGCGGTCTCGACGGAGAGCCGTCATCTGGACCCCGAACAAGCCCGAGCCCTCGTGAGGGACGCGACGTGGAAAGCAGCGAGAGCAGGGGCGCTCGTCTTCAAGAAGATCGATTCGCTCCTGCGAGGAAACGTCGGAGCGGAAGTGGCCGGAGTCCTCGACGTCTTGGCGCCCAGAGGCCCCGTGCTTGCAGTCTTGGCGCCAGCGTTCCCCAGAACGGGACGCACGACCGAACGAGGCAGCGTCTTGCTTGACGGCGTCCCTCTTCCTGGTCGTTCGAGCGTGTCCGAGGCGATGGCAGGGGTCGGGCTGAGCTGCGCCGTCGTGCAGCGTGCGGACTGGACCGACGAACAGTCCTTGATCCGACGCCTCCGCGCCTTGCTCGCCTCGGGCATTCAGGCGGCAGTAGCCGACGCCGCGACCGAGGAAGACCTGTCCGCGATCGCAGCGGCGACTGAAGCCTTGGGAAGAGAAGCATTCCTCGTGGGAACCGGTGGCATCGCCGCGCATCTGGCCGGGCGGGCAGAAGCTGGTCGGGCTCCTCTTCCCGACAGGCCAGCGTCTCCCCGCAGGCCACCGCTCGCAGCAGTCGAGCCGCCTCCACCTGCCGGAAGCCGCCCGCTGATGGTGGTGGGCAGCTACTCGACGACGAGCCGGCTTCAGCTGGAGGAGCTGATTCGGATCGGTTTCCCACACGTCCAGCTGCCTCGCCTCAGTGCTCCCCTCGGCCCCGAGGAGCGGGACGCCGTCGGAGCCCTGCACGCCGCCTTGGGTGAGGGCGGCGCCGTGCTGACCCCGCATCTGGGCGATCCCCTCGACAAGTCTCGGGCCGCCCTTGTCTCCCGAGCTCTGGCTTCGGCCGTGGCCGCAGCCGTGCCGTATGCCTCAGCCCTTGTCGTCTCAGGGGGAGAGACCGCGGCTGCGGTGCTCGAGGCGCTGGGCACCCCACTGTTCTGGCCGCACACCGAGCTGCTGCCCGGCGTCGTCCTCGCCGAACTGCCCGGACAGACCCTCCCCTTCGTCATCAAGTCCGGCAGCTTCGGGGGAACGGAGACCTTGGCAGAGGTCGCCGCCCTCCTGGGCTGGACCCACCCCTCGCTTTCCGCCCCACACCCTGAGAAGAGGAGCACGAGGCCATGAGCCTTCCGATCGTTGCCGTCACGATGGGAGACCCAGCAGGGGTCGGTCCCGAGATCATTGCGAAGTCCATGGCGGACGAGAGGCTGCACGAGCAGGCCCGCGTGCTCGTCATCGGGGATCTCCACCGCCTCCAGCAGGCGATGGACATCGTCGGCAGCACGCTGTCTGTCCGCTCCATCGCTTCCGTCGGGGAAGCGCTCTTCGAGCGGTCCGGCATCGACGTCTTCGACATCCCGGGCCTCGACCCTGACCTGCCGTGGGGCGAGCTGTCGCCGCAGGCCGGCCACGCGGCATACCTCTACATCAAGAAGGCGGTCGAGCTCGCTCTCGGCGGCGAGATCGACGCCATCTGCACGGCACCGCTCAACAAGGCCGCACTCCATGCAGCCGGGCACCGGTATCCGGGGCACACGGAACTCCTGGCCGAGCTCACCGGAACCCCCGAGGTCTCGATGATGCTCACCGCTCCGCGCATGCGCGTCATCCACGTGACGACCCATATCGGTCTCATCGATGCGATTGCCAAGATCGACGGTCCGCTCGTCTACCGCACCATCCGTCGCGGCTACGAGCTGCTGGTCCGCGCGGGAATTGAGAACCCACGCATCGGGGTGGCCGCCATCAACCCCCATGCGGGCGAGAATGGGCTCTTCGGCTACGGCGAGGAGGCCGAGAAGATCGCCCCGGGCATCGCACGGGCGGAGGCGGAGGGCATCCACGCGGAGGGGCCGCTTCCTGCTGACACGCTCTTCTTCCGGGCCGGACGCGGCGACTACGACCTCGTCGTCGCCATGTACCACGATCAGGGCCACGGCCCCGTGAAGGTTCTCGGGCTGGAAAACGGAGTGAACATCACGGTCGGCCTTCCCGTCGTCCGGACTTCCGTGGACCACGGCACCGCGTTCGACATCGCCGGCAAGAACCTCGCCGACCACGCGTCCATGCTCGAAGCGCTCCGCGCCGCCGTCGACCTCGCCGGCGTGCGGGACGGATCCACGAAAGAAACGGGGGCATGAACGCTGCCGAGCGGCGCTCGCGCATCGCCGCGAGCCTCGAACTGCGTCCGGCAACCGTGGACGAGCTCGCCGGGGAGTTCGATGTGTCCCTCTCCACCATCCGGCGCGACCTCGACCGCCTGGCCGGCAGTGGGCGGATCCTGCGCACCTACGGAGGCGCGGCCCCTGCCAGTCCGAAGAGGGAGCAGAGCCTGCGGGAGCGTGAACTGACGGCGAGCGAGGCGAAGGAAGCCATCGGACGTCAGGCCGCCTCCCTCGTGGCGCCTGGCTCGGTGAACATCCTCGACGCCGGCACCACCGTCGGGGCGCTTGCCCGCTGCCTGACGGCGCGCGAGGACGTCACCGTCGTCACGAACGGCATGACGACGGCGCGCGCACTCGAGCATGCTGACGGCGTCGAAGTCGTGCTGCTCGGCGGCCGCTTGCGCCACATCAGCTCCGGGACCGTCGGCCCACTCGCAGAGGCGGCCCTCGCCGCTCTGACCGCTGACGCCGCGTTCCTCGGCGCGGACGGTGTGAGCGCCCGCCGGGGGCTCAGCGAAGAGACGGACCAGCAGGCCTCACTCAAGCGAGCCATGGTCCAAGCCGCCGAGCAGCTCTACGTCCTGGCAGACGCAACGAAGCTCGAGGCCAGCGCGGGCCACTGGTGGACTCCCATCGAACGGCCGTGGACCCTCATCACCGACGCCTCGGCGAGCGAAGACCAGCTCCGGCCGTTCCGAGACAATCCTCACGTCACCCTGCTGGTCGTCGAATCAGGCGCGTGAAGCCCACTCGTCGATGAGCGCATGGAGCTCGGCCTTGCGCTCATCACTCGCGAACGATGCCTCGACTGAGTTGCGGGCGAGCCGTTCGAGGGCGCCGTCGAGAGCGGGGAACGCGTCAACGAGCCCGGCCATGTTGTCGGCGAGATAGCCGCCGAAGTAGGCCGGATCGTCCGAGTTGACCGTCACCAGGATCTCTTTGTCGAGCAGGTCCAAGATGGGATGCTCCGCAAGGGTGGGGATGACGGCGAGCTTCACGTTGGAGAGCGGGCAGACCGTCAGTGGGATCCGTTCGCGGCGGAGCCGTTCGATGAGTTCTGGGTCTTCGAGCGAACGGATGCCGTGGTCGATCCGTTCGGCGCCGAGGAGATCGAGGGCTTCCCGCACGTAGGCTGCTGGGCCTTCCTCCCCGGCGTGCGCCACGAGGCGGAGGCCGAGCTCCTTCGCACGGGCGAAGACGGGCGTGAAGAGTTCAGGCGGATAGCCGACCTCGGCGGAATCCAAGCCGACGCCGAGCAGGTCCCCGGCACGATGGGCCAGCGATTCGAGAGTCTCAAGCGCTTCCGCCACCGGGCGGTCGCGAAGGAACGAGAGGATGAGGCCGCCGCTGATCCCCTTCCGTGCGCCGGCTTCGAGGGCGTCGAGCAGGCCGTCGAGGACTTCCTCCGCATCGACTCCGCGGATCGTGTGCGCTTGGGCGTCGAAGAAGATCTCGGCGTGCCGGACCCCTTGCTCGTAAGCCCGCTCGAGATACCGCTCGCCGAGGGTCCGAAAGTCCGCCCGCGTCTGCAGGACGGACATGCAGTCGTAGTACAGATCGAGGAAGGACTGCAGGCTCGTGAACTGGTAGCGCTCCCGGAGCGCCTCGACGGAATCGAAGGGGAGGGCCACACCATTGTTCTCGGCGAGCTCGAAAACCAGCTCGGGTTCGAGCGTTCCCTCGATGTGCAGATGCAATTCCGCGGTGGGCAGCGAAAAGATCCGCGTGTTCGAGGGAGCCATAAGTTCTTCCTTTCCTGATGCCGCTGAAGGGCGGACAGCAAGGAACCTAGCACAGGGTCCGCCGGTGGAAATCCGCGGCGTTTGCAGACGTAAATAGGGGGTATCTGATGTTCAGGCGCCGCTGAGCTCCAAGCGGAGGTGGCGCCGGTGAGTGGTGTTTCATGGGTGGATGCCAGGGGAAGATGGCGGGTCGGATTCCGGCCCGCCATCTCTGCTGATTGCCCCCGCCAGGACGACTGTGAATCCGACCAGTACGCCCAGAATGGTTTCGACGGCGCGGTCTGTGATCATGGCCCGCGGTGAGCCGGGCATTGCGAGCCAGGTCATGAGAAGGATCAGCGGCGTGAAGAAGAACAACGCCAGAGCGTAGTGCCGGAGCATGAACAGCTCGGTCGGGAACTGAAGTGCCACGACGAGGATGCCCATGACCAGCGGTGACGGGTGAGCTGCGAGGATCACTCCTGTCAGGCCGAGTCCAGCAAGCGTTCCGACGACTCTGTGGACACCGCGCCGGACCCGGCCCGAAACGCCGACGGCGGAGAGGGGCACCGCCGCGGCGGCCATGGCCCAATGTGGATGGCCGATACCGATGGCCAGAGCAGTGAGGCCCGAGACGGCGACTGCGGTCGCATAGCCAGCAGCCCTCCGCAACGACGGACGCACGGCGGGCGCGGGCATGATGGGCCTTGCTGCGGCCCGAGGCGAAGAGGCCCCGATGGCCAGCGCGAACGCGGCCGAACCCAGAGCGATCAAGGTCGCCACCAGCGGGTTCGCACGGTCGAGTGCGGCGCAGGCACCGAACGCGAACAGGGCGAAGAAGGGGCCGGCGGGGCGGAAGCCGACCCGGTCGGCGACCAGGGAGGCGAGTCCAGCGAACACCGCTTCGCCCACCACGAGGACTGCCTCCGGGGAGCGGAGGTAGGACAGCCCAGACCCGAGCCCGACCCCGGCCACGAGCAGGGCGCCCGCGAAGGATTGGTGCCGCAGCCGGACGGCACGGTTCGCCCCGCGACCGTACATGCCCGCAAACCCGCCGAACACGGCATCGATCACGAGATCGCTACGCCCGGCGAGCAGCAGAACCACGGTCGGTATGCCGACGCCCAAGGCCATTCTCAGAGCCGGCCAGTGGTCCTGGTCAGCGGGGCCGAGGGCAGCGAATCCCCGCACATGCGAGACCAGCAACCGCACCCTGGCGCTCCCTTCCTCCGCCGCCGCGCCAGCCGCGGGACGAACACCGGCGTTGACGCGGGCACGGAGGCCCTCCTGCCTCTAAGCATAAGTGCCGGCCGTGGGCGGCCCCGGACGGGCTGGTGTCGGAGCGGTCCATCTCCTTCGACCTGACCATCCCGCCCGCGTTCGCCATCGTCGGTCCAAGGGACCAGGTACTGGTGCCGCTCGCCCTCATCGAAAAGGGCGCTCTCCGGCGGGTCGACACCGATGATCCCGACCGGCACCCCATGCCCGTCCTCGGGGCGGCCGACAACAGCAGGCTCACCGCCGAGCTGCTCGCCTTCCTGCTCGACCCGGCCACCGGCCCCGGCGGAGGCGCCCCGTCCGCAGGCCTGCGGCTCCTTTTGGACAGGCTCGTGGGGTTCCGGCCCGGCATCGACAGGGACGCTGACCGTTCGCGGATCGAGTCGGACCTCGGGCAGGCCATCAGGAACGCCTGGCCGGACCCGAGCCCCGAGCAGGCCGAGGATGCCGCCCTCGCCGAGCACATAGCCAAGGGCTTCCTCGACCACTTCCTCTTGATCGTCGCGGTTTCCGGACAGCTCGTGGGGCGGAGGATCGTGCTGAAATTCGGCTACGACCGCGAGGTGGGTGCGCCCGAAAGGGGCAACCGCGTCGGGGCCGTCCGGTTCACTCTGCCCGACGCCGGTCTCAGCCACAGCCAGCACGTCGAGTTCGAGGGACCGCCCGGGCTGAAGGTCGTGGAGCTCGACGTGTCGGAGACGTTCCGCGAGAGGGCGACCGGCAAAGGGGGAGTGGACCATCCTGCCGAGCAGCGCGCCGTCGCCCACATCGCGTTCACCCCGACGCGCCCGCTCTCCGGCGCCGAGGTCCGCGTCGAGATCGCCCCTGTCGGATCGGGCATCCTCACCTTCACCGTTGCCGCGGTCCTCGCTGTTCTCGAGCCTTGTCGTGAGCGAGCGATTGCACTGGTTCCGACCGATCTCCCCTGACTTCCACGCGCCGTCGCAGGCCCTTTCACTGCTGCTGATCGGTCCAGCGTTGTTCCTGTCCTGGATGGCGAGGGCGCCCGAGCATCGTGCTCTGGCAGCGCTCCTGGCACCGCTTCGGCTCATGCTCGTGGTGTGCACCGTGGTGCTGCTCCTCGCCGGGTTCGCCGCCGCCGTCCCGTTGGAGAGGTGGGCCTGGGATGCGGTCTGGGTGGCGGTCCCGGTCCTCGGACTTCTGAATTCAATCGCACTGCTCCTCTATTCGTTGAATGCTCCCGGGTATGTCCGGGCGCTATTCGAGAGACAACCCGCCACGTAGACTTCTGGGTGGAGGGAGGTCGCAATGCGAAACGACAACAAGCGGGCAAAGTCGAACGGCCAGCGGCGGTCCCGCCGCACGTACACGGACTTGTACATCAACATGGGCGGCGGCTCACTCGTCAGCAAGGATCTCCCGCTGACCGAGGAGCAGGCCGATCGCGCCGTCAACTCTCTCCTCGACAGGGCCCAGAAGGCAGTTGCTGCCCGTCGCAATGCCAGCGGGTACCAGCCGAAGAGCGCCTGACTCAGGATTCGCTTCTTCCTCAGGATCGCTTTTTCGCGGCGCCTACCTTGAGCCAGAGGGTGTCACCCTCGACCCGGTCCAGGTCGTCCGAAGCGACATATTCATGGCCTCCGAACAGGCCGGACCTGTCGATCTTCACGTAGCCCAGCCGTAGAAGTCTCTCAGCGGTATGTCTGGGCAGCCTGGAGGTTTCGGCGAAGTCGTCAATGACGCTGCCCACGAGCCCCCCGGTTTCAGGAGCAGTCTGGCCGTCCGCCGTCACTGCATCCGGATCGCCCATCTTGAGGTCGTCGACCTTGCCGATCTTCTTTCCATCCGGCCCGACGACGTGCATTCCTTCTCGTACCTGCTCGATGACCATCATGGTTGGCCTCTTTCCACCGGTCCGGTGAGGGATGCCCACATTGTAGAACCGGCGCCGCGCTACGAGAATGCGCAGAGGCGGCGAACTTGTCCGTTCAGAAGCCGCGTGCGGCGTACGTCGGGACGTCGAAGCGCTGGCCCGCCGGATGCGGCGGCAGCAGGGTGAAGGCGAGCACAACAAAGCCCCCGACGAAGGGGACCAAGGCGATGAGGTACATCCATCCGCTCATGTTCACGTCGTGCAGCCGGCGGACAGTCAGCGCGAGCGTCGGAACAAGGATGGCCAGGGCCCAGATCAGCACGAGGATGTACGCGATGATCGCGACCGGCCCGAGGGTCGGGGTCACGTAGCTCTGTCCGTGGTAGGTGCTCCGGGTGTAGGTCATGCCGGCGAAGACGAAGATTTCCATCAGGAGGCCGACCAGGCTCCCGGCGAGGGTCCACCACCAGTACTCCGCACGGCTCGCGCGGCCCGAGAACGTGGCGTACTTCTTGAAGAACCTCTGGACCGCATCTCTGAACGGGGCACCGTAGTAGGGCGCCCACAGCGGAGGGGCAGTGTTGAAACCGCCTGGGGCATGGCCCGGGTACTGCTGCGGGTACGGGTACTGCTGGCCGTAGGGGTAGGGCTGCGGATATTGGTACGGCCCGCCGTAAGGGTGCTGCTGGCCGTACGGATACGGCTGGCCGTACGGATACGGCCCGCCGTACGGATACGGCTGGTCCGGGGACTGCGGATGGTTGGGGTCCTGCTGAGGGTCGGGATTCTGCGGCGTGGTCATGGGTCCCCCTGCGTCCAATGTGATGACGAGCCGATACTACGGGCCGTTGGACATGTGCGACAGGGGTGCCCCAAGGAGCTCTGGCTCTCGCTGCCCCTTCGGCCGGCCTCGGACGAGCAGCCGTCTAGGGCCCCAAACGGGTGGTGGCAGCGCCGAAACGCAAAAGCCCCTCTCCGATCCGCGTTTCCGCAGGCCGAAGAGGGGCAGTGGAGCCTCCTAGCAGGATCGAACTGCTGACCTTCTCATTACGAGTGAGACGCTCTACCGTCTGAGCTAAGGAGGCAACCGGATAGGCCGCCGAAGCGGAACCACCGAGTGAATACTCTAGTGGAGCGGGCTGTCCGGGGTCAAAACGAACGGTCGGCCGTCGTCCTGCCCAAGTATTCGACCGCACACGCGACGGCCGCGGAGAAGAGCCGCCACGAGCGGTAGTGAGCCGAATCGACGTAGGCGCTCCCGCCCTGGCTTCGCAGGCACGCGAGCGTGCTCTGCCGACCGCCCGGTCGTTCGGGGTACACGACGATGTCCACCGAACCGATCATCCCGAGGGCGAGGCGCGCCCCGGTCCCTTTCAGAGCAGCCCGGAGCTGCCTGCTGACCTGCAGTCTGTCCAGCGCGGTGGTCCCCGTCACCCTGTGCTCCCCATGTTGTCTGGCCGCCCGGGCGGTGGCCGCCACCCTCAGCGTGGCGTCGCCGCTGGGGGAGAACAAGTGCACCGCGCCGTATGACGCAATATTCCCTAAATTCCCTGGGGATCTGGCTCCGAATCTTTCTCGGGAGCTGTTCATCCTGCGTACGCGGCGAATTCAGGGTCGGGACGCGAGTGGATGCCACGGTGGTAATTCAGTCGCCGGAGCTGCCCGGCGCAAGAGAGAATTCGGGAGCCTAAGTGTCTGTGCCGAACCTGCCGCCGGCCGTGGCCCGCTGCATCCGTCTCGCCGTACTCGATCTGAACGGCACGACGGTCGTGGACGGAGGCGCCGCGGAGCGGGCCATCGCCGAGGTGCTGGGCACATTCGGTATTTCGGGGGAGCGGCTCGAAGCAGCGCTTGCAATGTCGCGGCGCAGCGCGGGGCTGGACAGGGCCGAGCTTTTCGAGCGGATCTTCCCGGACGACGCCGAGAGCGCTCGGGCGGCGAGCCGCGCCTTCGCGGTTGCCTATGACCGGATGATCACGGCTGGTTGCCTCAGCCCGGTCCCGGGGGCGGAGGAGACGATTCACGTCCTCCGAGAGCACGGCGTCAAGGTCTGCCTCGCCACCGGATTCGGGCGTCACACGCAGAACAGCGTGCTCGACGCACTCGGCTGGATGGGCCTCGCCGACCTTTCGCTCTGCTCGGAGGACGCGGGCCGGGGACGTCCTTACCCGGACATGGTCCTCACCGCAGTGCTGGCACTCGATCTCGACGACGTGCGAGAGGTCCTCGTTGCCGGGGACACGACGGCGGACATCACCTCGGCCCTCCGCGCGGGGGCCGGCGCCGCAGTCGGCGTCCTGACCGGCGCGCAGATGGCAGGCGAGCTCCGAGCGGCGGGAGCGACCGCCGTCGTCAGTTCGGTCGCAGACCTGCCGAGCCTCCTGTGGGGCCGAGAGGCAATCGCAGCAGGCTAGGGGCGTCGGCCTCTTCAGCAGCGAGTGCCGTCTTTCGGGGCAGCCCCGCCGACGAGGTAGCCGTCCACGGCGTTGTCGATGCAGCTCGAGCCGCGCCCGTACGCAGTGTGGCCCTGGCCATTCCAGGTGAGCAGGCCCGCGTTCCCGAGTTCGTTCCGGAGGGATTGCGCCCACGGGTAGGGAGTGGCCGGGTCTCCGGTGGTGCCGACGACGACGATCGGGCTGCTTCCCGTGTAGTGCGCCGGGGCGGGGGAGCGCACCGGCTTGTACGGCCAGTCGCGGCAGTTGACGCCTCCGTAGGCGAAGAACTGGCCGAAGGTCGGCGAGGCCTGCGTGAGCTGAGCGGCCTCTGCGGCCATGCCCGCAGCGTCCGACGGTTCGGAGTAGTCGAGGCAGTTGTAGGCCATGAAGGCGAAGTTGCTGTTGGAGGAGTACGTTCCGTCCGAGGCGCGGTCGGCCGCGAGGTCGGAGAGCCGGAGCATTGCCGTCCCGTCGCCCCTGAGCGCGCTCGTGAGGGCGTCTGTGAGGGCGCTCCAGTTCTGGTCGTTGTAGAGCGGGATGATCATGCCGTTCACGAAGTCTGTGATCGGCAGGATGCGTCCGCTCGTCGTCGGCATGGGCTGCTTCACGACCGACTGGAGGAGGTTCTGCACCTGGGCGACTGCCTCGTCCTCACTGCCGTGGAGCGGGCAGCCGGAACCGGCCAGGCACGATCGGATGTAGGCGTGGAGGGCATCCTCGAACCCCTTCGCCTGCCCGATCGTGATCTCGCTTGCCGTGAGCGCCGGATCGAGGGCGCCGTCGAGCACGAACCGTCCTACCCGGTCCGAGAAGAGCGAGGCGTAGGTCGCACCGAGGAAGGTCCCGTAGGAGAACCCGAGGTAGTTGAGCTTGGACTGCCCCGCAGCAACGGCCCGGATGACGTCCATGTCCCTGGCAGAGCTCACAGTGTCCGTGTGCGCGAGGACGGGCCCAGTGTTCGCCTTGCACGCGTCGATGACGGTCTTCTGCTCCGCGAAGGACTGTTCGAGGCCGGCCGGCGTCGACGGATCGATGTTCATCTGCCGGGCCGCGTCCTCCTGCGAGGCGTTCAGGCACGTGACCGGCGCGGAGCGCTTCACGCCGCGGGGATCCCAGCCGATGATGTTGTACGCGTCCCTCAGCTTCTGCGAGAACATCTGGGTCGCGGAGTCGCGGACGAGGTCGATTCCGGACGCGCCGGGGCCACCGGGATTCACGAGAAGGCCCGCGGAGGTGTTCTTCCCCCGGAGACGGGCGACGGCGAGCTGGATCGTGTCGCCGTCGGGCTTCGAGTAGTCCACAGGCACGGTGACCTTCGCGCACTCGAGCCCGTTCTCGCACGACGACCACTGGATCTGCTGCTGGTAGAACTTCGCCAGCTCCGGAGGGGCACCAGCGGTGGCCGAGGGGTCCAGCCCCGGCGTCGCCCCCTGGCCCGGGCTCAGGAGGGGCGTGCAGGCGGTGAGGGCAAGCACGATCACCGCGAGGCCCGCGATCACGGCGAGAACCGCGCGGAGGGGAGACCCCTGGTTTGGGGCAGGTGTGCTCACAGGGGCTGTCTCCTCAGATCAGGCTTACTGCCATGGCCTCGACCGCGAGGAGCGGGGCCACATTCGTGGTCGTGATGCGTTGTCTCGTGGTGTTAACCGCATCCATGCGGGTCAGGGTTACGTCGGGGGTCGAAGCTGCCGCGAACTCGGCGATCTCGGCGGCGATCTCCGTGTTCACGGGCTCGACCCCGCCGCCGAGCTGGACCATGAGCACGTCCCGGTAGAACGAGAGCAGGTCCGTGAGGGTCCGATCGAGGGAGTCGGTGACCGAGCGCTTTGCCCGGCGCTTCTGATCCTCTTCGAGCTGGCGCACTTGAGCGCGGAGGCTCGGCGGCAGCTTCTCGTCGCCGGAGACCCCGAGGGTCTCGAGGAGGCGTGCCCGCTCCTGCGCGTCCCGCTCCTCATTGGAGCTCGCGGCCTCGTCGGTTGCGATCTTCACGAGCTGCTCCGCGAGGACCACGGCCTGCGAGACGGTGGAGAGGGTGAGCGGCAGCCGCACAGTCGCGGCGCGCCGCTCGCGCGCGGCCCCGTCGTGGACGAGCCGGCGGGCGATCCCGATGTGGCTCTGCGCCGCGCGGGCAGCCTGTTGCGCGAGCTCGGGGGCCGCGCCGTCGCGCTCCACGAGCAGCGCGGCGACGTCGTCGACGGGCGGCAGGCGCAGGTTCACGGCCCGGCAGCGTGAACGGATCGTGACGAGGACGTCGGCGGGCGACGGCGCGCAGAGCATCCACACTGTCCGGGGTGTGGGCTCCTCGATCGCCTTGAGCAGGACGTTCGTGGTGCGTTCGGCCATGCGGTCGGCGTCCTCGACGACGACGATGCGCCAGCGCCCGGTCGATGGGCGATCGCCCGCCTTGGCGACGAGCTCTCGGGCCTCGTCGATGGTGATCGTGATCTTCTCGGTCCGCACGAAGGTCACGTCGCTGTGGGATTCCGCCAGCACCGTTCGGCACCCCGCGCACACGCCGCACCCACGCTGCGTGACGTCGTCGGCCTCGCAGTTGAGAGCGGCGGCGAACGCCTTCGCCGCCGTCGACCGCCCCGAGCCCGGGGGGCCCGTGAAGAGCCACGCGTGCGTGAGCCCCTCGCCAGCGGCGGCACGCCGCAGCTGGTCGACGACGGGCTCCTGCCCGACGAGCTGCTCCCACACCGTCATGGGCGTGCCTCGAGCACCCGCGTGACCGCTGCGAGGATCCGCTCGGAGAGCTCTTCGAGGCTGCGCCGGCCGTCGAGCACGAGATACGAGTCAGGCCGGGCTTCGGCCAAGTCGAGGAATGCGGTGCGGACGTCGCGGTGGAAGTCGTCGGACTCGGATTCGAGCCGGTCCTCGACTGCATCGTCGGCGGCCCGCCGCGCGCGCCCCTCGCCCTCGTCGACGTCGAGGAGCACCGTGAGATCGGGCCAGAGGCCGTCGGTCGCCCAGACATTGAGATCGCGGACGGGCTCGATGCCGAGACCGCGCGCAACCCCCTGATAGACGATGGAGGACCCTATGTAGCGGTCCGTGATGACCACGCTGCCTCGATCGAGGGCGGGCCGGATCGTCTGGGCGACATGGGCCGCGCGCGCGGCCGCGAAGATGAGGGCCTCGGTCCGTGCGTCGACTTCCCCCTGGCCGTGCTCGAGCACGAGGGACCGCAGCTTCTCTCCGATGGGAGTCCCACCCGGCTCGCGTGTGAGCAGGACCTCGTGGCCGGCTGCAAGGAGCGAGCCCGCGAGGAGCCGGGCCTGAGTCGACTTCCCCGCGCCGTCGCCGCCCTCGAACGCGACGAAGAGGCCACGGGCGGGCCCGGGGCCAGGCGCACTGTCGGGGGTGGCGGGGGAGGAGGAGGTCACCGTCCAAGCCTACCGACTCAGGCCCACTCGCAGAGGCATACCCTAGGGGCATGACCGACGTCCCGGAAGCCGGCTCCCCCCTGCCCGAGTACACCTTCCCGCATCTCGATGCCGCGGCGCTCTGCGCACTCTCGCCTGAGACGCTCGCAGTGGCAGCGGGCCGCCCTGAACGCGGGCACGATACGCCCGTGAACCCGAGTGTCGTCTTCTCGTCGACGTTCGTCGGGCTCGGGTCGGTGGGCGAGGGCGCGAGGGGCTACGCGCGCTTCTCCAACCCCACCTGGGAACCTTTCGAGGAGGCGGTGGCACGTCTCGAAGGCGCCGACATCCCCGCGCTCCTCTTCTCCTCCGGCATGGCCGCCGTCGCGGCCGCTCTGAGCCTCGTTCCGGTGGGCGGCGTGCTCGTCGCCCCCGCCCACGCATACTCGGGCACGCTCGGGCTTGCCCAGGCCAAAGGCGCACGCGGCGAACTCGAGCTCCGCTCCGTGGACATCGCAGACACGGAGGCCGTCACCGCTGCCCTCGACGGCGCCGACGTCCTGTGGGTCGAGAGCCCGACCAACCCCATGATGGAGGTAGCCGACCTCCCCGCCCTCGCCGCCGCCGCGCACGCCGCCGGCGCCCTCGTCGTCGTCGACAACACATTCAGCACCCCGCTCGGGCAGCGACCCCTCGCGGTGGGCGCCGACCTCGTCGTGCACTCCGCCACGAAGTACCTCGCAGGTCACTCCGACGTGCTGCTCGGCCTCGCCGTCACGGCCGACGACGAACTGCGGGCCAGGCTCCTGGGCCATCGAACGCTGCACGGGGCCATCGCCGGGCCCATGGAGGCGTGGCTCGGCCTCCGCGGCCTCCGCACCCTCGCGTTACGGGTCGAGCGCTCGCAGGCGACGGCGGCAGAGCTCGCCCGCCGCCTCGAGGGCCACCCGGCCGTGCGGCGAACCCGGTACCCCGGCCTCCCCTCCGACCCCGGCCACGTCCGCGCCGCGGCCCAGTTCGACGGCTTCGGCTCGATCATCAGCATCGAGCTCGACGACGCCGCAGCAGCGGACGCGCTCGTCGCGGCGCTCGCCCTGTGGCTCCCCGCGACGTCGCTCGGAGGGGTCGAATCCACGATCGAGCGGCGCCGTCGTCACGCCGCCGAACCGGCGACCGTCCCCGAGGGCCTCGTGCGGCTGAGCGTGGGGATCGAGAACGTCGAGGACCTGTGGGCGGATCTGGCCCAGGGGCTCGACGCGCTCGCGTGAGGCCGTGGAGCCCGGGAGACACGGATACGTCTCTTCGCGCTGGTCGTGTGGTCGCGCTGATCGCGCAGATCCTCTGTAGGCTGGGGGAGTGATCGGCAGCTACATCATCGGCTACAGCGACCTCATCGTGGGCTACGCGGTCTCGCTGCTGTGCCTCGTCATCTCCCTGTGGGCCTTCATCGACTGCGCCACCCGCAGGGGAGAGGCCTTCGAAGCGGGATTCAAGCGCACGAAGGGCTTCTGGCTGGGCATCACCGGAGGCGCGACGCTCGTCGGGATCCTCGCTGCGGTGAGCCCCATCAGCCCGCTCTTCGGCCCGAGCCTGTTCACGCTCGCTGCCGTGACCGCCGCCGGCGTCTACCTCGCGGACGTCCGCCCGGCCGTCTCGTCGCGCTGACCTCACTGATCCCCGGAGTGACCGCTACGACCCCGACGGGCTGAGAGCGTGGTCCAGAAGGCGAGCCCGATCAGGGCCACACGCGGGGGCCCCGTGGGGAATGTGACCCGTGGGACCACCAATCCCAACCGTATGCGGCGGGTCGACCGCTGGATCACGGGCGTGCACGGGCGCCGCTTCCGGGCGCTGCCCGCCTCGCCCCTCGCGGTCGACCTCGGCTACGGCGCCTCGCCGGCGACCGCCGTCGAGCTTTTCGAACGGCTCCGCGCGGTGCGGGACGACTTCCGTCTCACCGGCATCGAGATCGAGCCGGGACGGGTCGCGGCGGCCAAGCCGCTCGAGCGTGAGGGGCTCGACTTCCGGCTCGGCGGCTTCGAACTGCCGGTCGACGGCGCTCCCGCGCTCGTGCGCGCGTTCAACGTGCTGCGCCAGTACGAGGAGGCCGACGTCCCAGCGATCTGGGAGCTCGTCTGCTCCCGCCTCGCATCCGGCGGGCTGTTCGTCGAGGGGACGTGCGACGAGATCGGGCGCCGCGCCGCGTGGGTGGCGCTCGACAGCGGGGGCCCGCGGACGCTGTCCGTCGCCTTGCGCTTCGGCTCGTTCGAGCGGCCGTCCGACGTCGCGGAGCGGCTGCCGAAGGCGCTCATCCACCGCAATGTGCCCGGCGAGCGGATCCACGAATTCCTCGCGGCATTCGACGCACTCTGGGCCGCGGCGGCCCCGCTGGCTCCGTTCGGGAACCGTCAGCGGTGGATCACGGCGGCGCGCTCGCTCAAGGACGCAGGCTGGCCCGTGCTGCACGGCCCCGCGCGCTGGCGGCTCGGAGAGCTGACGGTCGCGTGGGAGGCCGTGGCTCCCTCCCGTTGAGCGGTGACGGGGCGGTGTCACGGAAGGAAGGGCACGGGTTCCGTCGATTCGGCCCCGCTAGCATGAGTCCATGACTTACACGCTGATCCTGCTGCGCCATGGGCACAGCGACTGGAACGCCAAGAACCTCTTCACGGGATGGGTGGACGTCGACCTCAACGACCAGGGCCGCGAGGAGGCACAGCGCGGGGGGGAGCTGCTCGCCGAGAAGGGCCTCCTCCCGGACATCCTGTTCACGTCCCGTCTCAAGCGCGCGATCAACACGGCGAACCTCGCGCTCGCCGCTGCCGACCGCGGGTGGATCGACGTGAAGCGCTCATGGCGGCTCAACGAGCGCCACTACGGCGCCCTGCAGGGCAAGGACAAGGCCCAGACGCTCGCCGAATTCGGCGAGGAGCAGTTCATGGAGTGGCGCCGCTCGTACGACGTTCCGCCGCCCCCGCTGGCCGACGACTCGGAGTTCTCGCAGGTGGGCGACCCGCGCTACGCGGACCTCGGCGACGACGTCCCGCGTACCGAGTGCCTCAAGGACGTCCTCGAGCGCCTCCTGCCGTACTGGGAATCGGAGATCAAGGCCGAGCTCGCGGCCGGCAAGACGGTGCTCGTCACGGCGCACGGCAACTCGCTGCGTGCCCTCGTGAAGCATCTGGACGGCATCAGCGATGACGACATCGCTGGCCTCAACATCCCCACGGGCATCCCGCTCGTCTACGAGCTCGACGAGGACTTCCGGCCCACCAGCCCGGGAGGCACGTACCTCGACCCGGCGGCCGCGGCCGCGTCGATCGAGGCCGTGAAGAACCAGGGCAAGAAGTAGCCGAGAACAGACGACGACGGCCGCCCACCGAACAAGGAGGGCGGCCGTCGTCGTCTCTTGGGTTCCGGGGCCGGGCGGGCCTCAGTTCGACGTCATGTCCCCGTCCCACTCACCCGTGACAAGGTAGGAGACCTTGCGGGCGACCGAGACGCCGTGGTCCGCGAAGCGCTCGAAATAGCGGCTGGCAAGGGCAGCATCCACCGCGAGGGCAGGCGAGCCGGTCCACCCGGCGTCGGCGATCGCGCGGAAGACGCTCGCGTGGAGATCGTCGATCTCCGCATTCGTGCCCTGGATTTTCGCGACGAGTGCGAGGTCATGGGTGTCGAGGAGCTGCGCGACGTCCTCGATGAGGGACTTGTCGAGGTCGGCCATCCGCGCGAACGTCCGTGCGAGCGGCGCTGGGACCGCGTTCTCGGGGTACCGGAGGCGGGTCAGCTGAGCGATGTGGCGCGCGAGGTCGCCCATGCGCTCGAGCGACGCGCTCATGCGGAGCGAGCCGACGATGGTGCGGAGGTCGCTCGCCACAGGGCCCTGGAGGGCGAGGATGTCGATGGCGCGCTCGTCGAGCGCGGTCTGGCGGAAGTCGATGCGCGCATCCTCCGCGATGACTTCCTGGGCAAGATCGACGTCCGTGTTCTGGAAGGATTCGACAGCCTTGTCGAGCGCTGTCTCGACCAGCCTTGCGATCTCTACGAGGTCCTCGTGGACCAGCTTGAGCTCTTCTTGGAATACTTTGCGCACGGCGGTGTCCTTCCGTCCTGTCCCCACCCATTGCCCTTTTCGGACACTCCGACTCGTCACACTCTCAGCAGCAGATGAATACTTGTCCGCGCCCATATGAACGATACGTGAACCGGGGCCGGTGGGGGCGGAATGCGGACCGCGGTCCTCACCGCGCCCTCTAAGCTAAAGAGGTGGATCCTCTCGTCGTCGGCATCGTGGCGGGTCTTCTGGGCCTGTCCTTCGGCGCCTTCGGCGTCCTCGCGTTCCGCGCGAGCGAGCGCCAGCGAGCGCTCCTCGAAGAGGGGCCGGGAGATGCGTCGTTCCCCGAGGGGGCGGCCGATGTGCTGTCCGTCCTCGGCAAGGCCTTCGTCGTCGTGGACGCCATCGACAGCGTGGTCCGGGCCAGTCCGGCAGCCTACGCGTACGGCCTCGTCCGCGGGCACACTGTGGTCCACCGGGAGCTCCTCGAGATGACGGCGAAGGTGCGGGGCAACGGCGTCGTCATCGAAAAGCAGCTCGAACTCCCGCGCGGTCCCCTCGGCCAGGGGACGATCATCATCCAGGTCCGCGCGGCCATGCTCGGCGAGGAGTACATCCTCCTCCTCGCGGACGACCGCACCGAGATCACGCGCACCGAGCGGATCCGCAACGACTTCGTCGCGAACGTCTCGCACGAGCTCAAGACTCCGGTAGGCGCGATCTCCCTCCTCGCGGAGGCGCTCGAGGCCAGCCCGGACGACGAGGACGCCGTCCGCCGCTTCGCCCAGCGCATGCGCAAGGAGTCGGTTCGCCTCGCAGCCCTCGTCCAGGACATCATCGAGCTCTCCCGGCTCCAGGGTGCGGACATCGTCCATCAGGGCAAGGTCGTCGACATCAACGAGGTCGTCGCCGATGCCGTGGACCGCTCACGCCTTGCCGCCGAGGCGAAGCACATCTCCGTCGTCGTCGGCGGGTCGAGCCAGGGCAAGGTCTACGGAGACCCCGATCTGCTCGTGAATGCGTTCCGCAACCTCATCGACAACGCGATCCGCTACTCGCCGGAGAACACCAAGGTGGGCGTCGGGCTCCGGGACAAGGACGGCCTCGTGTCGGTGTCGGTCGCCGACCAGGGCGAGGGCCTGCGGCCCGAGGACCAGGAGCGCGTATTCGAGCGCTTCTACCGTGTGGACGCTGCAAGGTCGCGGCAGACGGGCGGCACGGGCCTCGGCCTGAGTATCGTCAAGCATGTCGTCGAGAACCACGGCGGCGAAGTGACCGTGTGGTCGCAGCTCGGCAAGGGCTCGACGTTCACCGTGCGGCTGCCCGAAATGGACGAAGACCAGAACGCGGAGGATCCGCCGACGCGGGCCCAGCGCGCAGAGGCGCAACGCGCAGAGGCCCAGCGCAAAGAGGGCCGCCGCAAGGATGGGCAAGAACGCCAAGATGGGGCCGCACGGCCCCCCGAGCAAGGAGCAATGGCTTGAGCAGGATCCTGATCGTGGAGGACGAAGAGTCGTTCAGCGACCCCCTTTCCTTCCTCCTCGGCAAGGAAGGCTACGAGGTCGAGGTCGTTGACAACGGCACCGACGCCCTCGTCGAGTTCGACCGCAACGGGGCCGACCTCGTGCTGCTCGACCTTCAGCTTCCCGGCACGCCCGGCACCGAGGTGTGCCGCCAGCTGCGCCAGCGCTCGAACGTCCCCGTCATCATGCTGACGGCCAAGGACTCCGAGATCGACAAGGTCGTGGGACTCGAACTGGGCGCGGACGACTACGTCACGAAGCCCTATTCGTCCCGCGAGCTCGTGGCCCGCGTGCGCGCCGTCCTTCGCAGACACGGCGAGCCGGAGGAGCTCATCTCCTCGACCGTTCAGGCGGGCCCGGTGCGGATGGACGTCGAGCGGCACGTGGTGAGTGTCGAGGGCGAGCAGGTGGCCCTCCCGCTCAAGGAGTTCGAGCTGCTCGAGATGCTGCTCCGCAACTCGGGCCGGGTGCTCACGCGCGGGCAGCTCATCGACCGGGTGTGGGGCTCCGACTACGTGGGGGACACGAAGACCCTCGACGTGCACGTCAAGCGGCTTCGCAGCAAGATCGAGCCCGATCCTTCGAGCCCCCGCTACCTCGTCACCGTGCGGGGCCTCGGCTACAAGTTCGAGCCGTAGGCCTCAAGGCGAACGACGACGGCCGCTCACCCCGCGCTGGGAGTGGGCGGCCGTCGTCGTTCGCTGCGAAGCTTCCGGAGGCTACGGTCAGTGGCTCGCCGTCGCTGACGGCGTCGCGGAGCTGGACGCGCTCGACGAAGCAGAGCTCGATGCGCTTGAAGCTGAGTTCGACGTCGCGGAGCTGGACGCGCTCGACGACGGCGTCGGAAGGTACTGGCGGTACTGCGAGAGAGTCCCGTCGAGGACGGGGATCTGAACGTCCTGGGTCGAGCTCCCGTCGGAGACCTTGACGCTCACGAGGGAGCCGGGGATGCCGCCCACCTGGGCGAAGTCGACCGGCGACGCATCGGACTCGAGCCTGATCGTGCCGTTGCTCGGGACGGTCAGGCTGACGGTGCTCTGGCCGGGGGTCGTCATGGTGACCGAGATGTCGTTGGACGACGTGTTGTAGAGGCTGCCGAGCAGTCGGCCGGAGGCGTTGGCGCTCGGCGTCGGCGAGGAGCCCTCCTTGCCCGAGGAAGCGATGAGTGCGTTGCGCAGCTGAAGTGATCCGACGTTGGCATCGATGCCGTCAGACGCCGCGTAGGGGGAGGCGGTCTGCTGCGGGTTGATGTATCCGCAGCCGGTGGCCGTCAGCAGGCCCACGCCGATCGCGGCCGCGAGGGCAACGCGCTTGACGGGGGTCGAAGCAGTGAAACGCACAGCTCGCTCCTGTTGGATGGGTGTAAGAGGTCAGGTCGCCCCTAGCGTAGCCCGAATTTCGACAGACTGTAGATTCCGAGACGTGCCGCGCCGTGACTTGAAGCACTTTCTTGAGGATTCGTCAACCCCCACCCCAGCCGGTCCAGAAAGCGCTCTCCCGCATGATTCCGCCGATCGCGGGCCCTCCCGAGCCCAGATCCAACTATCGGGCGTGATAGACTAGTTAGCGGGAAAGGGGAATGTCCACATGGTTTTTGAGGTTGGCGAGACGGTTGTTTACCCCCACCACGGTGCAGCCAAGATCGAAGAGATCAAAATGCGCACCATCAAGGGCGAAGAGAAGATGTACCTCAAGCTCAAAGTGGCCCAGGGTGACCTGACGATTGAAGTACCAGCTGAAAACGTGGATCTCGTAGGAGTCCGCGATGTTGTGGGCAAGGAAGGTCTCGAGCACGTATTCGACGTCCTTCGTGCCGAATTCACCGAAGAGCCGACCAACTGGTCCCGCCGTTACAAGGCAAATCTTGAGAAGCTCGCTTCCGGCGATGTGATCAAGGTTGCCGAGGTCGTCCGCGACCTGTGGCGCCGCGATCAGGATCGTGGCCTCTCCGCCGGTGAAAAGCGGATGTTGGCCAAGGCCCGTCAGATCCTCATCTCCGAGCTCGCGCTCGCTGAGAAGACGGATGAAGAGCAGGCCGCGAGTGTCCTCGACGAGGTCCTCGCTTCCTGAGTTCCAGACTCCCGAAGGCCCTGCAGCAAACGCTGCGGGGTCTTCGTGTTTTCCGGGACCCTCTGCGTGCCCCAGTTTCACCGCCGGGTTCCCCAGTTTCCGTTCCGGGTTCCCCAACTTCACCACCGGGTTCCCCAGTTTCACCGCCGGGTTCCCCAGTTTCCGTTCCGGGTTCCCCAACCTTCGGAGTGTCCACGCCGCGGGGGCTGCTGAATCACGGGGGATCCCGGCGCAGATGTTGGGGAGTTCGGCGCAGATGTTGGGGAGTTCGGCGTGGAAGTTGGGGAGTTCGGCGCAGATCCTGGGGAGTTCGGCGTGAAAGTCGGGGAGTTGGGAGCGAGGCCTCGGGAACCCGTCAGGGCCAGCGCGCGGACGACGGCGGCGCCCGGGTCAGCGCCCGGCTCCCGCTAGGCTTTCTCCCGTGACTTCGCCCGCCAGCGCCCCAGCGCCAATCCCGCCAGCTGACGCGCCCGACCAGCCGGTCGCCGTCGTCGTGGTTGCGGCAGGGTCCGGAACCCGCCTCGGACACGGGATGCCCAAGGCTCTCGTGCCTGTGGGCGGAGAGCCGATGCTCGTGCACGCGCTCCGCGGCGTCGTCGCCGCGGGAGTCGCACGGCAGGTGTGTGTCGCCGTTCCGGCGGACGACGCCGAGCTGACGGCCGTGTGCCGAGGGTTCGCCCACGAGCTGTCCGCGTCGGAGGGCGCCCCCAGCGCCCCCGAGATCACTATCGTCGAAGGCGGTGCGACGAGGCCGGAATCGGTCCGTGCGGCCCTCACGGCCCTCCACCCGGGAACCGCATACGTCCTGGTGCACGACGCGGCCCGCCCGCTCACGCCCCCCGAGGTGTTCCACCGAGTGGTCGCCGCGCTCCGGCACCGGGCGGCAGCCGTCATTCCCGCGATCCCGGTGACAGACACCGTCAAGAGTGTCGCGCCGACGATCGACGAGGAGGCATCCGTGGCGGGCGAGGTCGTGACCGGGACGCCGGCGCGGGAGACGCTCCGCGCCGTGCAGACCCCGCAGGGCTTCGACGCCGAGACGCTCCTCCGGGCCCACCGCACGTCGGACAGCTGGCCGGAAGAACGTGCTGCTGCCATCACCGATGACGCCATGCTCGTCGAGTCGCTCGGCCTCCCGGTGTACGTGGTCCCTGGTGACCCGCGCTCGCTCAAGATCACGACGCCCCTCGATCTGCAGCTTGCCGAGACACTCGCGGCGGCCGCCGCCGCCCCTGCCCGTCGCAGTTCCGACCCCGCCCAACCCGAACGCGCGCGCACCGGCTCTGCCCCGTCCGCCCAAGCCCAGGAGGCGTCATGATCGTGCCGCGCACCGGCGTCGGCCTCGATGTCCATGCTTACGCGCCGGACGGCGAGCCGCAGCCCCTGTGGCTCGGCGGTCTCCTGTGGGAGGGGGAGCGGGGCCTCGCCGGCCATTCCGACGGCGATGCGGTGGCCCATGCCGCGGCGGACGCATTGTTCTCCGCGGCCGGGGTCGGCGATCTCGGCACGCACTTCGGGACCGGGCGCCCCGAGTACGCGGGCGCGTCGGGCGCCGCGCTGCTCGCCGAGGCGGCCCGCATCGTGCGCGCCGCCGGTTTCGAGATCGGCAACATCGCGGTTCAGCTCATCGCGCAGCGGCCTGTCTTCGGGCCCCGTCGGGAGGAGTCGCAGCGGGTCCTTTCGGAGGCCGCGGGCGCCCCTGTGTGCGTCTCGGCCACGACGAGCGATCACCTCGGCTTCACGGGAAGGCGCGAGGGTGTCGCCGCCGTCGCGACGGCCCTCGTGTACCCCGCGCCGCCACCGGACGCACTCCCGACCGATACCCTTGACGAGTGACCCTGCGCTTCTACGACTCCGCCACCCAGGAAGTCCGTGACTTCCTTCCGCTCGTGCCCGGTCAGGCGACCGTGTACTACTGCGGCGCGACGGTGCAGGGGTCGCCTCACGTCGGGCACGTCCGTTCCGCTATCGTCTTCGACCAGCTGACGCGCTGGCTCGCCTACCGCGGCTTCGAGACGACGGTGGTCCGCAACGTCACCGACATCGACGACAAGATCCTCGCCAAGAGCGAGGCTTCCTTCGAGCCCGGGTTCGTCCCCGAGGGCACCTATCGGCCGCGGGAGCAGTGGTTCGCCCTCGCATACCGCTATGAGCAGGAGTTCGAGGCGGCGTACGAGACGCTCGGAGTCCAGCGCCCCACCTATGAGCCGCGCGCTACCGGCCACATGACGGAGATGCACGAGCTCATCGCACGGCTCATCGAGCGCGGACACGCCTATCCGGCCCAAGACGGCTCGGGAGACGTGTATTTCGACGTCCGCTCGTGGCCCGAGTACGGCGCGCTCACGCATCAGAGCATCGATGACATGCAGGCGGCAACCGACGTCGAAGCCCAATTCAAAGACAGGAAACGGGATCCCCGCGACTTCGCCCTCTGGAAGGGGCACAAGGCCGGCGAGCCCGAGACGGCGAGCTGGCCGAGCCCGTGGGGGCGGGGGCGCCCCGGCTGGCACCTCGAGTGCTCGGCGATGGCCACGAAGTACCTCGGCGCGCGCTTCGACATCCACGGCGGCGGCCTGGACCTGCGCTTCCCGCACCATGAGAACGAGCTCGCGCAGTCGACCGCGGCCGGCGACGGGTTCGCGAACTTCTGGATGCACAACGGCATGGTCACGTTCGAGGGCGAAAAGATGTCGAAGTCCATCGGAAACGTCGTGTCGCCGGCGGAGATGCTAGAGCTTGCGAGCCCCCGGGTCGTCCGCTATTACCTCGGGCAGGCCCACTATCGCTCGGTCCTCGACTACCGTCCGACCTCGCTTCAGGAGGCGGCCGCGGCCGTCGAGCGAATCGACGGCTTCATCGAGAAGGCGCGGGCGAGGACTGGCACCCCGGTGTCGAAGGCAGCGGACGACGGCGCGGGCACGGCCCGCGGGGCAGCAGAAGCCGCTGTCCCCCCGGCCTTCGCGGCTGCCATGGACGACGACCTCAATGTTCCGCAGGCCCTCGCGGTCCTCCACGAGACGGTCCGGCGGGGCAACACCGCGCTCGCCGAGGGAGATGTCGAGGTGGCCGGGCAGGCCCTCGACGAGGTCCTCGCGATGACGTCGGTGCTCGGACTGGATGCCGCGGGCACCGTGGGCCGAACGTCCGACGACGTCGCCCACCGGGCGCTGGGCGCGCTCGTCGCCGCGCAGCTCGCGGCCCGCGCGGAGGCCCGCGCCGCGAAGGACTGGGCCGCCGCGGACGCGATCCGCGAGAACCTCTCGGCGGCGGGAATCCTTGTCGAAGACTCGAGCGATGGGGCCACCTGGAGCCTCGCGCAACCTCAGATCAGCACTACCGGAACGGGAGCATAGATGGCCGCCAACGGGCGCCCCGGCGCACGCAAGACCAACAAGAAGGGTGCGACCGTCGGCACGGGAGGCCACGGGCGGAAAGCGCTCGAGGGCAAGGGACCCACGCCGAAGGCAGAGGACCGTGTCTACCACAAGGCCCACCGGACCAAGGAACTCGCGGCCCGTTCGGCATCGAAGCGACAGGGCCAGCCGGGCCGGCTTGCCGAGGGGCGGGGATCGGGCAGGCCGAGGGGCATGGAGGAGATGGTGACCGGCCGCAACTCCGTGGTCGAGGCGCTCCGCGCGGGGGTCCCGGCAAAGACCCTGTATGTCGCCGTGCGCACCGAGATGGACGATCGGGTCCGCGAGTCCATGAAGCTCGCGGCGGAGGCGGGCATCCCGCTGCTCGAGGCCCAGAAGCCCGAGCTCGACCGGATGACGGGGGACGCGATCCATCAGGGCCTCGCCCTCCAGATCCCGCAGTACGAGTACCCGGACGCGTTCGAGCTCGTCGAGGAGACCATGGGGAAGTGGCACAAGGGCCACATTCCGTCGATGCCTCTGTTCGTTGCGCTCGACGGGATCACCGATCCCCGCAACCTCGGCGCCATCATCCGCTCCGTCTCGGCCTTCTCGGGACAGGGCGTGATCGTGCCCGAGCGCCGGAGTGTGGGGATGACGGCGGCCGCGTGGAAGACGAGCGCGGGCGCTGCCGTTCGCGTTCCCGTTGCGAAGGCCGCGAACCTGAACACCCTGCTGCGCCAGGCCAAGGAGGCAGGGTACTTCGTGCTCGGCCTCGACGGGGACGGCGACGTGAAGCTCCCCGGACTCGAGCTGGCCACCGAGCCGATCGTCCTCGTCGTCGGATCCGAGGGCAAGGGGCTCTCGCGCCTCACGCGCGAGCTCTGCGACCAGATCGTCTCGATCCCGATCGATTCCGGCATGGAATCGCTCAACGCCGGGATGGCGGTCGCGATCTCCCTCTACGAGGTCTCCACTCGGCGGGCCGGAGCCCGCTGATGGCCGTGCGCGTCGCCCTCGTGCAGCTCACCACTGGCCGCGAGCTCGAGGCCAACCTCGAGCTCGTCCGAGCCGGGATCCGGCAGGCGGCGGCGCGTCGTGCTGACATCGTCGTCTTCCCGGAGGCGAGCATGCGCGCCTTCGGGAACTCGCTCGTCGACATCGCCGAGCCGCTCGACGGCCCTTGGGCGACGGCCGTCCGCACGGCCGCCGACGAGGCGGCCGTCGTCGTCGTGGTCGGGATGTTCACGCCGGGGGAACCCGGCACCGTGCGCAACACGCTGCTCGTCCACGGGCGTGGGATCGATACGCATTACGACAAGATCCACCTCTACGACGCGTTCGGGTTCAAGGAGTCGGAGACGGTCACCGCGGGCATCGAGCCCGTCCGATTCGAGCTCGATGGCGTCACATTCGGTCTCGCGACGTGCTATGACGTGCGGTTTCCGGCCCTGTTCACCGCCAACGCGGCCGCCGGAGCCCAGGTTCACATCGTCTGTGCGTCGTGGGGGGCCGGGCCGGGTAAAGCCGACCAGTGGGACCTCCTGGTGCGAGCCCGTGCCGCCGACACGACGAGCTACGTGCTCGCGTGCGGGCAGTCCGACCCGTCCGCGGCGGGAGTCGAGGCGCGCCGCGGTGCGCCGACGGGCATCGGCCGGAGCGCGGTTGTCGGGCCGTACGGCAAGCTCATCGAACGCGCCGGCGATGCTCCGGAGGTCCTGTACGCGGACGTCGACCCCGGGACTGCCGAGGAGGCGCGGCGGGCCCTCCCGGTGCTCGCCAATCGAGTCACCCTCTGAACGGTCGCAACCCTGTGGTCACCGAGCGAAAGTAGGATGGGCGCGATGAGCAGCAACATGACGATGCCGCTGGCCTTCGTGGTCACTCCATCGCAGCCGTTCCCGCTCGGTCTCACGCCAGCACGCAGCGCGGAACAGCAGGCGACCCAGACCGTCAACCTGGCGGTCTACGCTCCCGCGCTCGACGCCGTCGACGTGCACTTCCTCGATCAGGGCGGGACGTGGCACAAGGAGCCGTTGCCGGAGCTCACGGACGGCGTGCACCACGGCCTAGTTGCGGGCATGCCGGAGGGGACCCGCTATGCCTTCGCCGCCCGGACCACGGCGAAGGGCAAAGTGCCTAGGCCTGGGGAGGGACAGCTCCTCCTCGATCCCTACGCTCGCGCGGTGGTCACTGTCGAGCTTCCGGACGAGACCGGCGAGTCGGAGCGGGAGCAGCTCATGGGCGTGCGCGTGCACGACCACTTCGACTGGGGCGGCATCGGCAAGCCCGGAACCCCGTGGCGCGACTCGATCATCTACGAGGCGCACGTTCGAGGCCAGAGCATGCGCCACCCGGACATCCCGGAGGACCTGCGCGGCACCTACGCCGGCATGGCCCACCCCGTGATGATCACCCACCTGCAGCAGCTGGGCATCACCGCCGTCGAGCTCCTTCCCATCCACGTCCACCTCGACGAGTCGCACCTCCAGTACCTCGGCCTCGAGAACTACTGGGGCTACAACACGGCGGCCTTCTTCGCCCCGCACGCGGCCTATGCGACTGCATCAGCCCAGGCAGCAGGGCCCCAGGCGGTGCAGGACGAGGTCAAGGGCATGGTCAAGCTCCTGCACGCCGCCGGCATCGAGGTGATCCTCGACGTCGTCTACAACCACACGGCGGAGGAGGGGCCGAACGGCCCGCTCGTGAACTTCCGCGGGCTGGGGGACAGCAACTACTACCGCACGGATCCCGAGGGTCGGTACATCGATACGACGGGCTGCGGGAACACCCTCGATTTCGGGAACCCGCGCGTCGTCCAACTCGCGCTCGACTCCCTGCGCATGTGGGCAGAGGACTACCAGATCGACGGGTTCCGCTTCGACCTCGCCGTCACGCTCTGCCGTGACGCCCAGCACCAGTTCACGCCCCTGCACCCGTTCCTCGTGGCCGCGGCAGCCGATCCCGTCATCTCGCGGACGAAGCTCATCGCCGAGCCGTGGGACGTCGGCATGGGCGGCTGGCAGACTGGCCGCTTCCCCCAAGGCTGGGCGGACTGGAACGATCACTACCGCGACACAGTCCGCGACTTCTGGCTCTCCGACCGGGGAGCGATCGAGAACGGCGGCCAAGGCGGCCCGACGGCGCGGCTCGCGGACGTCCTCTCAGGCTCGCACGGGCTGTTCGCCGGTTCGGGCCGGACCGCCATAGCGTCGATCAACTTCGTGACCGCCCACGACGGCTTCACGCTTGCCGATCTCACCGCCTACCAACGCAAGCACAATGAGGCGAACGGCGAGCAGAACCGCGACGGCGCAACAGACAACCGGAGCTACAACCACGGCTTCGAGGGCCGAACCGAGGTCGAGTCGATCATCGCGGCGCGCACCCAGTCGGCCAAGAACATGATGGCCACCCTCATGGTGTCCCTCGGCGTCCCCATGATCACTGCCGGCGACGAGTTCGGCCGGACCCAGCAGGGGAACAACAACGCCTACTGTCAGGACAACGAGACGACGTGGCTCAACTGGAACCTCGACTCGGCCGGGCGGGAGCTCCTCGACCACACCCGCTGGCTCATCCGGATCCGGCGCGATTTCCTCGAGCGGCAGCCGCCGAGCTACCCCGCCCGTGAAGAGGGCAACTACTTCCACTGGTTCGGCTCCGACGGGCGGCCCATGGACCCGGACCGCTGGCAGGATCCGCGCCAGCGCGTCCTGCAGTTCCTGCTGGGCTCGCGCGAGGGTTTTCTCGACGGACTCGTCGTGATCAACGGGAGCCCGGAGGAAAGGACCCTCGTGTTCCCCGAGCCGTTTGCGAAGGAGTATGCCTTCGAGCTGCGCTACTCGACCGCTCCCCGCGGCGAACAGCGCATCGGCACGGTCTTCGCAAGCAGCCAGGCCGACGTCGCCGAACCGTGGTCGGTCACCATCTACCGGGCCCGGCTCGGTGCGCCCGCGGAGCAGAAGCCTGCCGCGCGGACGCCGTACGGGAAGACGCCGTGAGGACGGCTCCCTAGCCCGCGTTGACGACGAGGCCGAGTTCCGCCTTGGACGCCAACCCCTCGTGCCTGGGCATGACGCGCACCGTGTAGCCGAACGGGCCCGAGTGCTCGATCATTGCCTTCCCGCTGAACATGTAGCGCCCGTTGCCAAGGTTCTGTGCCGCCTCGAGTTCTTCGATGCGCGTGTGCGTGAGCTCGTCGCTCTCGTCGACCCGACCGTAGCCGAGCTCCACGAGGACGTCGCTCGGGTTGAGGACACCGAGGTTGAGGTATGCGTTGACGTGCAGCGTGTCGCCGATCTGCGGCACCTCGGAGAGCCCGCTCGAGTCGATGTGCTCGACGTGCACCTGTGACCAGTTCGTCCGGATGTGCTTCGTCCACGCGGCGAGCTCGCGGGCCTGCCGGAAGTCGTCGGCACGGGCCGAACGGCCGGAGGCGGCGGCCGGAGTGTAGAGCTCGCGCACGTAGTCTCCGAGCATGCGGTCGGCCGAGACGGCGGGGCCAAGGTGGGAGAGCGTGTGCTTGATCATCGAGATCCAGCTCTTCGGCACGCCGTGCGGCCCGTCGGGAGAGGGCCCCGCGGCACCCGCGGAATCCGCCCCGGCGGCCCGGTTGGGGACGCCGTAGAAGCGCGGCGCGATCTGGTTCTCGAGGAGGTCGTAGAGGGCTCCGGCCTCGACGTCGTCGCGCTCCTGGGCGCTCGCCTTGTCTCCGGCGGTCGGGATCGCCCAGCCGTTCTGCCCGTCGTACATCTCGTCCCACCAGCCGTCGAGGACCGAGAGGTTGAGGGAGCCGTTGATCGCAGCCTTCATCCCCGACGTTCCACAGGCCTCGAGCGGCCGCAGCGGGTTGTTGAGCCAGACGTCGCAGCCGGGGAACAGGGTGCGGGCCATCGCGATGTCGTAGTTCGGGAGGAACGCGATCCGGTGCCGGACCTCGGGGTCGTCCGTGAACCGGACGAGGTCCTGGATCATCCGCTTGCCCGCCTCGTCGGCGGGATGCGACTTTCCGGCGACGACGATCTGGACCGGGCGCTCAGGATCGAGCAGGAGCCGCTTGAGCCGGGCCGGGTCGCGCAGCATGAGCGTGAGCCGCTTGTACGTCGGAACGCGGCGCGCGAAGCCGATCGTGAGCACGTCTGGATCCAGCACCGTGTCGGTCCAGCGCAGCTCGGCGTCTGCCGCGCCGCGCTTCTTCCACGAGGCGCGCACCCGCCGTCGTACGTCCTCGATGAGGCGACCGCGAAGCTTGCGCCGCACCGCCCAGATCTCCTCGTCGCTCACGTTGAAGACGAGGTCCCAGCGTCCGCCCACAGCTGCGCCGGGCTCCATGAGCTCGGCCATCGTCGTGACGCTGGGGTCGATCCAGGTGGGGACGTGCACGCCGTTCGTGACGGACGTGATGGGCACCTCGGAGTGGTCGAAGCCCGGCCACAGCCCGGAGAACATTGCGCGGGAGACCTCGCCGTGAAGCTTGGCGACGCCGTTCGCACGCTGGGCGAGGCGGAGTCCCATGACGGCCATGTTGAACACCGAGGGGTCGCCGCCGTCGTAGCTCTCGCGGCCCAGCTCGAGGATCTTCGCGCTGGGCACATCCGGCGCGAGGCCCGCGTCGAAGAAGTACTTGATCTGCGCGGCATCGAAGCGGTCGATGCCCGCCGCGACAGGGGTGTGGGTCGTGAAGACGGTCGACGCGCGGCCCGCAACGAGTGCCTCGTCCCAGCTGAGCGGGTCCTCGGCTGCCATGAGCTCCTGGATCCGTTCGATCCCCAGGAAGCCAGCGTGGCCCTCGTTCGTGTGGAAGACCTCGGGCGTGTGACAGCCGGTGAGGCGCTCAAAGATCCGGAGCGCCTTGACGCCGCCCATGCCGAGGAGGAGTTCCTGCTGGAGGCGGTGGTCGCCGCCACCTCCGTACAGGCGGTCGGTGACCGCGCGTGCGCCGTCGTCGTTGGCCGGCACGTTCGAGTCGAGCAGGAGGAGCGGGACGCGGCCGACGTCGGCACGCCAGATGCAGGCGTGGAGCTTGCGGCCGTTGGGCAGGGGGAGCGTGACGACGGCGGGGCTGCCGTCCTCCTCCCTCACGAGCGTGAGGGGGAGCGCGTCCGGGTCGAGGACGGGATACGTCTCCTGCTGCCACGCGTCCCGGGAGAGCGCCTGCTTGAAGTAGCCGGACTGGTAGAGGAGGCCGACGCCGATGAGGGGCACCCCGAGGTCCGAGGCCGCCTTGAGGTGGTCGCCCGCGAGGATGCCGAGACCGCCCGAGTACTGGGGCAGGACCTCGGTGATGCCGAACTCCGGCGAGAAGTACGCGATGCACCGGGGCGCCTCGGTGCCGAGCGTCTGGTACCAGCGGGGGTCCTCGAGGTAACGGCGCAGATCCTCGCCCGCCTCGGCCACCCGCTCGACGACGTCTGCGTCGGCCGCGAGCGCGGCAAGCTTCTCCCGTGTGACAGACCCGAGGAAGCCGATCGGATCGTGCCGGCTCTCGGCCCACAGGTCCGGATCGAGGCTCTCGAAGAGGTCCCGCGTGGGTTGATGCCAGGACCAACGCAGATTGGTGGCGAGGGACGCCAGAGCCCCAATCGGTTCGGGGAGGACGGTGCGGACGGTGAATCGACGGATGGCCTTCACGAGCGCCACCCTATCCGAGCGCGACACGATGCTGAATACCCTCAGGTAACGAGCGGGTGAATGACGCACTTCGCCTTCCCCTTACCCGACTTGCTCGTACGTCAAGCCCTTCGCTTTCGCCCGCGTGTCCGGCTATCGTGGCGCATGAATCGGCCCTCTCGGTTCGGTCTTCGCAGATCGAGCCTCGGGGCTGTGTCCGCCGCGAAAGGATTCCGCAGTGCCTGGACTCGAGACCGCGCTTCCCGACAAGCTCCGCTTCGGACGGTTCCCCATCACCGATGTCTCGCCTCTCGTCGAGGGAGGCCGGTTCCCCGCCAAGGCCCTCCCGGGCGAACAGATTCTGGTCGCGGCGACGGCGACCCGCGAAGGGCACGATGCGCTCGGCGTCACCGCCGTCCTCCACAGCCCGCAGGGCGAGGAGAAGCAGCGTGTGCGGCTCGAGTCGCTGGGGCCGGGCCTCGACCGTTGGGGGGGAGTGCTCACGCCGGGCGAGCCCGGCCTCTGGAGCTTCACGATCGAGGCGTGGCACGACCGGTACGGCACCTGGCATCACAACGCGGACGTCAAGATCGCCGCGGGCGTGGACGTCGAGCTCATGCTCGCCGAGGGTGCCGCACTCCTGCGGGACGCGGCCGACGACGAGGCCCGCCCCGAGGCCGACCGCGCCGTCCTGCGTGGGGCGGCGGAGATCCTCGCAGACGGGAATCGGCCCGTCGAGGAGCGGCTGGCGGCCGGGGAAACCCCCGAAGTCCTGGGGGTCATCGAGCGCCGCCCGATCCGCGAGCTTGTGACCGAGACGGAGCACTTCCCGCTCCTCGTCGAGCGTGACCGCGCCGGCCGCGGCGCCTGGTACGAATTCTTCCCCCGCTCCGAGGGGGCCTATCGCGATCCCGAGACCGGGCAG
This sequence comes from Sinomonas susongensis, assembly GCF_005877005.1. Classification (GTDB taxonomy): domain Bacteria; phylum Actinomycetota; class Actinomycetes; order Actinomycetales; family Micrococcaceae; genus Sinomonas; species Sinomonas susongensis. The sequence goes on from NZ_SSNH01000006.1 coordinate 263,968, forward strand.
TGGACGTCGGGGAACTTCCGCACGGCGGCGGAACGCCTTCCCGGTGTGGCAGCGATGGGATTCGACGTCATCTACCTCCCGCCGGTCCACCCGATCGGGCACGCGTTCCGCAAGGGGCCCAACAATTCCCTCAACGCGGGCCCGGGCGATCCCGGCTCGCCGTGGGCCATCGGCTCGGCCGAGGGCGGCCACGACGCGATCCATCCTGACCTCGGCACGTTCGATGACTTCGACGCATTCGTCGCCCGTGCGCGCGAGGTCGGCCTCGAGGTGGCCCTCGACCTCGCGCTCCAGGCGTCGCCCGACCATCCCTGGGTCGAGTCCCACCCGGAGTGGTTCACGACCCGGGTGGACGGCTCGATCGCGTACGCCGAGAACCCGCCGAAGAAGTACCAGGACATCTACCCGCTCAACTTCGACAACGACCCCGAGGGCCTGAGCAAGGAGGTGCTGCGGATCGTGAACCTGTGGATCGACCACGGGGTCAGGATCTTCCGCGTCGACAACCCCCACACGAAGCCGGTGTGGTTCTGGGAATGGCTCATCGGCAAGGTCAACGACGAGCACGGCGACATCGTCTTCCTCGCAGAGGCGTTCACTCGGCCGGCGATGATGAAGGCCCTCGGGCGGGCGGGGTTCCAACAGTCCTACACGTATTTCACGTGGCGGAACACGCGCACCGAACTTGAAGAGTTCTTCACGATGATCTCGAAGGACTGGGCTCCGTTCTACCGACCGAACCTCTTCGTGAACACCCCGGACATCCTCACCGAGTACCTGCAGTACGGCGGCATCCCGGCATTCAAGGCCCGCGCCGTGCTCGCGTCCACGGCCGCGCCGACGTGGGGCATGTATGCCGGGTTCGAGCTCTTCGAGCACGTGGCCCGCCCCGGGGCGGAGGAGTACATCGACAACGAGAAGTACGAGTACAAGCAGCGCGATTGGGCGCGAGCCGAGGCCGAGGGCCGCTCCCTCGCGCCGTACATCACGCGGCTGAACGAGATCCGTCGCGCCCATCCGGCGCTCGAGGACCTCCAGAACCTCACGCTCCACTGGAGTACGGACGACGCCACGATCGTGTTCTCGAAGCACAAGGTCCTCGAGGACGGAAGCAAGGACACTCTCATCGTCGTGGTCAACCTCGACCCCCTCAGCGCGCGCGAATCCTCCGTGCACCTGGACCTCGAATCACTTGATCTCGACCCGGATCTCTTCGACAGCGAGGGGAAGTTCCGTGTTGACGACCTCATTTCGGGGCAAAGCTGGCAGTGGGGAGCAGACAACTACGTCCGTCTCGACGCCTACGTCGAACCGGCGCACATCCTGCATGTGCGGCGCTAGGCGGCGGGAGAGGGGCGCTAGCCGACCGCAGCGGCCGGCGCTACCGTAGCCTCACTGCCCGGACACGTCGGCAAGACCGTCGGAAGGAGCACACGCCAGATGAACCTAGGCCAGCAGGCGAAGCAGAACTTCAATGTGAACGCGCCAGGCCTCCAACACGATCCGTACTGGTATCGCAAGGCGGTGTTCTACGAGGTTCTCGTCAGGGCTTTTGCGGACGCCAATGGCGACGGATCTGGCGATATCCAAGGCCTCATCGACAAGCTCGACTACCTGCAGTGGCTCGGGGTCGACTGCCTCTGGCTGCCACCCTTCTTCGAGTCGCCCCTGCGGGACGGTGGCTACGACGTCTCGGACTACGAGTCGGTGCTGCCGGAATTCGGCTCGATCAGCGACTTCCAGCGGCTCGTCGCCGAGGCCCATGCCCGCGGCGTGCGGATCATCATCGACCTTCCGATCAACCACACCTCGGACCAGCACCGCTGGTTTCAGGAGTCGAGGCGGAACCCCGACGGGCCGTACGGCGACTTCTATGTCTGGAGCGATACCGACCAGAAGTACACGGACGCGCGCATCATCTTCATCGACACGGAGGAGTCGAACTGGACGTTCGACCCGATCCGTCGGCAGTTCTTCTGGCACCGCTTCTTCAGCCACCAGCCGGACCTCAACTTCGAGAACCCGGCCGTAGTCGAGGCTGTCTTCGACGTCTTCAGGTTCTGGCTGGACCAGGGCGTCGACGGCATCCGGGCGGATGCCATCCCGTACCTCTTCGAGGAGGAGGGTACCAACTGCGAGAACCTGCCCGCGACCCATGAGTTCCTCGTCAAGCTTCGCGCGATGATGGACCAGAAGTACCCGGGCCGGATCATCATCGCCGAGGCCAACCAGCCCCCGCACGAGGTGGTCGAGTACTTCGGCTCCGAGGAAGCGCCCGAGTGCCATATGGCATTCCACTTCCCGATCATGCCGCGCCTCTACTACGCGCTCCGGGACCAGCGCGCCAAGCCGATCATCGACACCATGATCGACACCCCGGATATACCTCCGGGCGCGCAGTGGGGCACGTTCCTCCGCAACCATGACGAGCTCACGCTCGAGATGGTCACGATCGAGGAGCGCGAGGCCATGCTCGGCTGGTATGCCTCGGACCCTCGGATGCGGGCCAACATCGGCATCCGGCGCCGCCTCGCCCCTCTGCTGGACAATTCCCGCCACGAGATCGAGCTCATCAATGCGCTCCTGCTCTCGCTGCCGGGCAGCCCGTTCCTCTACTACGGGGACGAGGTGGGCATGGGCGACAACATCTGGCTCCAGGATCGCGACGCCGTGCGGACGCCGATGCAGTGGAATCCCGACCGCAACGCGGGCTTCTCGGTCGCGGACCCCGGGAAGCTCTACCTGCCGACGATCCAATCGCTTGTCTACAACTATTCGATGGCGAACGTGGAAGCGGAAATGGCCCACTCGGGTTCGCTCCTGCGCTGGACGAGGAACATCCTCGGAGTGCGCCGCGGACACCCGGTGTTCGGCCTGGGCTCCTACCGGAACATCGGCGCCGACGTCGAACAGGTGCTGGCGTTCGTCCGGGAGCTCAGACCGAACGAGGTTCCCGGGGAACCGGGGGAGACCGTCCTGTGCGTCTTCAACCTGTCGGGCCATCCCGTTGCCGCGCACCTTGACCTCGCGGGCTTCGAGGGACGCGGGCTCCGCGACCTCTTCGGGGGCGAGCCGTTCTCACAGGTCGGCGCCGACGGCCGGTTCCATGTGACCCTGGGCCCGCACGGGTACTACTGGCTGCGGATCCGCAGTGCCGGAAGCGTCCCGAGCAGCCCGTTCACTCAGGCGATGCCGATCATCACCTCGAGCGGTACCGTCACCCACGAGGGGGAACTGGTCGAATGACCCACACCCAAGAAGAGCCCATCCTCACTCCGCCGCTCGCCGAGCTCTTCGAGCGTTGGCTCCCGTCCCAGCGCTGGTACCCGGCCAAGGGCCGTCAGGCTGAGTTCGCCCGCACGGGCAGCATCCGGCTCGAGGACCCCGAGGGCCAGGTGGACATCGAGATCCAGCTGGTCAAGGTCAAGGCCGGCCGGCTCGAGGTCGTGCTCAACGTCCCCGTGACGTACAGGGAGGAGCCGCTCCCGGAAGCCGGGCACGCCCTCATCGGGCGGAGCGAACATTCGGCGTTCGGCCCGAGGTGGATCTACGACGGGGTGCATGACCCTGCGTTCGTCCGCGCGCTCCTGGCCCTCATTTCATCCGGGGGCCCCGCGAAGGCCGGGACGGCTTGGGGCCGCACGAGTGGCGCGGGCCGCATCCCGACCGGCGACGTGACGTGCCGCGTCCTCTCGAGCGAGCAGTCGAACACCTCGATCATCGTTCGGTCGGATGAGGCCGAGGCGATGGTGAAGGTGCTCCGCCAGCCGGCCGACGGTCTCAACCCCGAAGTCGAGCTGGGCGCAGCGCTCGCCCGTGTCGGCGCCGCCGACGTGCCCGCAACCCTCGGATGGGTCGACGGCGCGTGGAGCCTCCACGGCGACGGCTCGGTGCGCGGTCAGCTCGCCGTCGTCCATGAATTCCTGCCCGGCGGGAAGGACCTGTGGCAGCTCGCGCTCGACGCCGCGGCGGCAGGCGAGGAATTCTCGGGGCACGCGCGCGGGCTCGGAGCGGCGACGGCGCGCGTCCACCAGGCGCTCGAGACCAGTCTGGGCAGCGAGGAACTCGACAATGACGCCGCGATCGAGTTCCTGGGCGTCCTCGGCGAGCGGCTCCGGGCTGCATGGCAGGAGGTGCGGGGAAGCGTGGGGCTGCCTGACGAGGCGCTCGAGCGGCTGCTCGAGACTCTCGCGGGCGAGGCGCGGGGCCTGCGCGTCCAGAGGGTCCACGGCGACCTCCACCTCGGCCAGATCCTGCACTTCCCGGACCACTCCGAGCGCCCCTACGCGATCCTCGACTTCGAGGGCGAGCCCCTCCGCCCAGTCGCGGAGCGGAGCCGACCCGACGTGCCGCTCCGCGACGTCGTCGGGATGCTGCGCTCGTTCGACTACGCTGCCGGAGCCGCGGAGCGCACGGTGCCGGCTGCCCGGGTTCCCGCCGGGTGGGCCGATGCTGCGGGCCGCGCCTTCTGGGAGGGCTACGCCGAGGTGCTGCCTCAGCCCGACCCGTTCGACGGGCCGCTCTTCGCGGCCCTCTGGCTCGACAAGGCGCTCTACGAGGTTGCGTACGAAGAGCGGAACCGGCCCGCCTGGGCCGAGATCCCGCTGCGTGCGGTCCGCGCAGCGCTGAGCGCCTACGTTCCCGAGGGAGAGCACGCCGTGCCCCTCGCTCAAAGCAGACTCGCAGAACCGACGGTTGCAAGCCGTCCAGGAGAGGAGAGTGACGTGTCGGAGCACACTGAGCAGGAGGGTGCCGAGACTCGGGGGAGGGTGGATTCCATCGCCCCGATCCCGGTCCCCCAGGATGTCCTGAGCCGCGTCGCGTCCGGATCGTTCCACGCTCCGCACGCAGTCCTCGGAGCACATCTCGGCGAAGGCGGATCCGTGACCATCCGGACGGTCAAGCACCTCGCGACCGGAGTCACCGCGATCACCCCGGAGGGCCGCGTCCCGCTGCACCATGAGTCCCACGGGGTCTGGGTCGTCGCGCTCCCTCCGAGGGAGGACGGCGGCGTGCCCGACTATCGCCTCGAGGTCGAGTACGGCGACGGCCACGTCGTCAACGTCGACGAGCCGTACCGGTTCATGCCGACGCTCGGCGAGCTGGACCTCTACCTGATCGGCGAGGGACGCCACGAACAGCTGTGGAAGGCGCTCGGCGCCCGCGTGCAGCACTACCACTCGGTCCTGGGCGACATCGAGGGGACGGCGTTCTCCGTCTGGGCCCCCAACGCACAGGCCGTCCAGGTGAAGGGCGACTTCAACGGCTGGGACGGACGCGAGCACGCTATGCGGAGCCTCGGCTCCTCCGGAGTGTGGGAGATCTTCATCCCCGGCGTTGTAGCAGGGGCGTGCTACAAGTTCGGCATCCTCACCAAGTCCGGCCACTGGATCGAGCGCGCCGACCCCATGGCATTCGGCACCGAGGTTCCGCCGCGCACGGCCTCGCGCGTCGTCGAGTCGCGGTACGCGTTCAAGGACGAGGAGTGGATGCGGGCCCGCGCAACCCGTGACCCCCACAACCTGCCCATGAGCGTCTACGAGGTGCACCTGGGCTCATGGCGGCCGGGGCTCAGCTACCGGGAGCTCGCGACGGAACTCGTCGAGTACGTCAAGGAGATGGGCTTCACCCACGTCGAGTTCATGCCGGTCGCCGAGCACCCGTTCGGCGGGTCGTGGGGCTACCAGGTCACGTCCTACTACGCCCCCACGTCGCGGTTCGGCCACCCGGACGACTTCCGCTACCTCGTGGACCAGCTCCACCAGGCCGGCATCGGCGTGATCGTGGACTGGGTGCCCGCCCACTTCCCCAAGGATGAATGGGCCCTCGCACGCTTCGACGGCGAGCCCCTCTACGAGCACGCCGATCCGATGCAGGGCGAGCACCCGGACTGGGGCACCTACATCTTCAATTTCGGCCGGACCGAGGTGCGGAACTTCCTCGTGGCGAACGCCCTGTTCTGGTTCGAGGAGTACCACATCGACGGTCTGCGGGTGGACGCCGTCGCGTCGATGCTCTACCTCGACTATTCGCGCAAGGAAGGGGAGTGGCGGCCGAACCAGTTCGGTGGCCGCGAGAACCTCGAGGCGATCTCCTTCCTTCAGGAGGCGAACGCGACGGCGTACAAGCGGAGCCCCGGCATCGTCATGATCGCCGAGGAGTCCACCGCCTTCCCCGGCGTCACGAAGCCGACGTCGATGAACGGGCTCGGCTTCGGGCTCAAGTGGAACATGGGGTGGATGCACGATTCTCTGCAGTACATGCACGAGGACCCGTTCAACCGACGCTGGCACCACAACCAGATCACGTTCTCGATCATGTACGCGTTCAGCGAGAACTTCCTGCTCCCGATCAGCCATGACGAGGTTGTTCACGGCAAGGGCTCGATGCTGCGGAAGATGCCGGGGGACCGCTGGCAGCAGCTCGCCAACCTCCGTGCGTTCTACGCATACCAGTGGGCGCATCCGGGCAAGCAGCTCATCTTCATGGGCTGCGAGTTCGGGCAGGAGGGAGAGTGGAACCAGGAGCACGGCCTCGACTGGTGGCTCGCTGACACGGAACCGCACAAGGGCCTGCAGCGGCTGCTCCGGGACCTCAACAAGGTGTACCGCGAGACGCCTGCCCTCTACAGCCAGGACAACGACCCGGCTGGGTTCGAGTGGATCCGCGGGGACGACGACAACCACAACGTCCTCTCGTTCGTCCGATGGTCTGCCGACGGCCGGCCGCTCGTGTGCCTTGTCAACTTCGCCGGCAACCCCCACCTCGACTACACGACGGGGGTCCCGTTGAGCGGTGCCTGGCGCGAGGTCGTCAACACGGACGCGACGGAGTACGGCGGCTCGGGGGTCACGAATGGCGGCCTCGTCATGGCCGAAGCACGCGAGTGGGACGGGAAGCCCGCATCGGTGACCCTGACGCTGCCGCCGCTGGGCGCCGTGTACCTCGTGCCCGAGTCCCAGGAGTAAGGCAGGAGCAAGGCGGACAGGAGTAAGGCGATGGGCCCGGAATCTGCGGATTCCGGGCCCATCTGTCGGGGCCGCTCCGACGGTTGGCACTCCCTCCGAAGCGGTGGTATAGTCATATCCCGCGCCACCGAGAAGGATGGCGTGAGACCCCCTTGCTCGGTAGCACCGAGTCCGCTGGCCAGCTGGCCGGTTTGACTCGGTGAGGCAGAGCCGGTAGGTTAGGAAAGTTGCTTCGGAGCGGGCCAGAGGTTCTGGTGGGGTTCCGGAGGGGCCTGTTGTTTGAGAACTCAATAGTGTGCCATGTTTGATTCGATGCCGTTTTTTTGAATGGCTGGATTGTCTGGCCTGTGCTGCCGTTGTGGTGGTGTGGGCTGGGTTTTTTGGCTGGGATCGGG
>NZ_SSNH01000007.1 GCF_005877005.1 Sinomonas susongensis
CCGACCTCGAAGCGGGCGTTGGGGCCGTTGAGCGGCTTGCCCTGCTCGCGGGAGAGGATCCGGGCGAGCTCCTCGGCGTTGGCCTCCACGGCCTCGGCCGCCGCGTTCAGCGCCGCGGAGCGGGCCTCGTGGCCGGCCGCTGCCCAGGCCGGCTGGGCTGCCCTCGCGGCCGCGATCGCCGCCTCGAGCTCCGCCAGCCCGTGCACCGGAGCCACCCCGACGAGTCCGCCGGTGGCCGGGTCGAGCACCTCGCGGCCGGGCTCGCCCGGGGCGGGAGCGATCGCCTCGAGCAGGGAATCCGTCTGCTGCAGGGTCGTGTCCATGAATCCTCCACGTTGAGAAACTAAGTGTCTGCATAAATCTGCTAGTGCTTAGTTCCGAAGTCAAGGGCCTCCGGTCGGGATTCCGCTCTCAGCGCCGATCGATCAGCTCGCCGAGCCGGATCACGGCGGCGAGGATCTCATCTCGCTCGGCCAGGGTGACCTGCTGCATAACGAGTCCGTCGAGCGCGGCGAAGACAGCCCGCGCCGTTGCCTTGTCGGGCTTGTAGCCATAGCGCACGAGGACGTTCTGGACCATGCTGATGTAGCTCTCATAGAGGTTCCCCGCGATGCGGCGAAGCTCCGAACTGCGGCGTGACGCGAGGATCATGTAGTACTGGAATACTTGGAGATTCGGCTCCTCGGCGACAATCCGGGTGAGGGTCTCGGCGAAGTCGCGGTCGAGGGCCGAGGCGAGCGTCAGGTCAGCCAGCTGCTGCGTCCGCTGGACGGCCCACACTGTGGCCGCCTCCAGAAGCGCCTCTTTCGAGCCGAAGTGGTGGGAGATGAGGGTGTTGTTCACTCCTGCCCGCTGCGCGACCTTCCTGTAGCTCAGCGCATCAAGGCCGTCCTCGGCCACGACATCGACGACCGCCCGGAGGAGTGCCTCCCGGCCCGTTCCGTACCTGATCTCGCTGACTGTCATGCAGAAGATCCTACCGGCAAATTCCCAGAAAACTCTGCACCTGCAGATCTTGACATCTAAAACTAAGCACATGCAGAGTGGTGTGCATGTGATGCAGGCCACCTCGACTGGCCGCCGTAGCCCATCCCCGTCATCCCTCGCAAAGGAGCGACCATGAGTGCCCCCATCTTCCACACGAATACGAACCGAGAGCTCGCCGAGCCCTTTGCAGTCGGCCAAGTCCAGTGGCTGCGCAAGCCCGGTGACGGAGACCGGCCGGAACTCTCCGGCGGAATCTGGACAGTGACGCCCGAGGAGGCCCCGGAGGCGTTCGACCTCGCCTTCGAAGAGGACGAGACGCTGTACATCATCGAAGGTCACCTGCGCATTGAGGTCATCGGCGGAGAGGCGTTCGACCTCACCGACGGGAGCATGGCCTCGTTCAACAAGGGCGCCAAGACCCGGTGGACCGTGGTCAAGCCGACCACCGAGTTCTTCGTGTACAGCTGAGAGAGGGCTGGGCAAAGTGCAGAACACTTCCGACGTCCTCGTCATCGGCGCCGGTTTCGCAGGCCTCATCGCGGCTCGCGAGCTGAGCCGGAAGGGCCTGAGCGTCCAGATCCTCGAGGCCCGCGACCGCATCGCGGGACGCACGTGGCTCGAGCCCCGCATGGGCCGCAGCCTCGAGCTCGGCGGAACCTGGGTCCATTGGAGCCAGCCCCACGTGTGGGCCGAGCTCAGCCGCTACGGCATCGGCGTCGTCACGGCGCCAGAGTTCGAGAAGGCGTACTGGCACGCTGACGGACAGCTCCACGAAGGCTCCCCGGACGAGCTGATGATGATCCTCGACGGGCCCAACCGTGACTTCCTCGCCCCATCACGGCAGCTGGTCCCCCTTCCCTACGAGCCGCTGAGCAACCTCGCAATCAAGGAAGCGGACCAGCTGACCGTGGCCGACAAGATCGACGAGCTCGAACTCGACCCCGTCTCGGACGATCTCATGCGCAGCTTCTGGGCCCTGAACTTCAACGGGCACATTGAGGACGCCGCCTACACCCAGGCCCTGCGGTGGTCCGCGGCAGCCTTCCACGAGTGGCCGATCATGTTCGAGACCTGCGCGACCTACAAGGTCCAGGGCGGCACCCACACACTTGCTCGAGCCATCCTCGAAGACTCTGCTGCCACCCTGACCCTCAACACCCCCGTCACCGAGGTGCGGCAGGACGACTCCGCCGTGGTCGCCGTCGACCGCCACGGCAACGAGTACGCGGCCGAGGCCATGGTCGTGACCGTACCACTGCACGTCCTGGACAGCCTCCGGTTCGAGCCGGAGCTCTCGGCGGGCAAGCGCGAGGCCGCTGCACGGGGCCAGCTCGGGCTCGGCGCCAAGCTCTGGATCAAGGCCAAGGGCGCACACGAGCGCTTCGTCGCGATGGGGCCGCAGGAGTGGCCACTGAACTTCGTCCAGGCCGAATACCTCGACGCCGAGACCACCACGCTCGTCGCGTTCGGTTCCGACGCGGACGCGGTCGACGTCGAGGACGCCGCCGCCGCCGAGGAGATCCTCCGCAGGTGGATCCCGGACATCCAAGTCCTCGAGATCTCCGGCCACAACTGGGTGCAGGACGAATACGCCCGGCAGACCTGGCCCATGCACCGCACCGGCTACCTCTCGGAGTCCCTCCCCGAACTCCAGCGCCCCGAAGGGCGCGTCCACCTCGCCGGATCCGACTACGCCAACGGCTGGGGTGGCTTCATCGACGGCGCGATCGAAAGCGGCTTCAGCGCCGCCCGCAACATTGCAGAGCAGCTCCACATCCGGCAGTGAGGCCGGTCATACTCGAGCAAGGAACATCATGAGCAGCATTGAAGCAAGCATCGACGACCGCGACGACGCGGCCGCTACCCCGACCACCCATTCCACCTCGCTGCGTGCCGGGACAATCGGCGTCTTGGGCATCGTCTTCTTCGTCTTCTCCACCCAGGCCCCGCTGACGGGGATCGCCGGGGCGAGTGCCCTCGCGGTCGGCCTCGGAAACGGTGCCGGCGCGCCCGGCGCCTACCTCGTCGTGGGCCTGGTCATCATGCTCTTCGCGGTCGGGTTCGTTGCGATGAGCCGCAGTGTCGACACCCACGGCGGCTTCTACGCCTACGTCAAGGCAGCCTTCGGACGCCGGCTCGGCGGGGCGGCCGCATGGCTGGCCATCCTCACCTACGTCTCGGTCCAAGCTGGCATGTACGGACTGTACGGGGCCTCGTTCTCCGCCCTGCTCGCTAATCTGGGGATCACCGTCCCGTGGTGGATCCCGACCTTGGCAACCGTGGCCTTCGTCCACTTCATGGGCACCCGCAACATAGAGCTCGGCGCCAAGGTCCTCGCCGTCCTTGTCGGCCTCGAGACCTCCGTGCTCCTGGCCTTCGCGCTCAAGGTCGTCTTCACCGGCGGCGGCCCCGAGGGGCTCAACCTCGCGGCAAGCTTCGGCCCCTCAGCGATCATGACCGGGGCCCCCGGCGTGGCGATCATGTTCGCGATCGCCTCGATGTTCGGCTTTGAATCCACCGCCATCTACTCACAGGAGGCCAAGGACCCCAAGCGCACCGTCGCAAGGGCCACCTACCTCTCGGTCTGCCTCATCGCCGGGTTCTTCGCCTTCGTCTCCTGGACCATCGTCAGCTTCTACGGGGCAAGCAAGGTCGGCGACGCAGCCGGGGCCGCCCTCCAGTCAGGGGACACGACGTCGTTCGTCTTCGGCGCGCTCATCAAGACCCTCGGCCCCTGGGCCGGGATCACCGCCCAGGTGCTCCTGCTCACCTCGCTGCTCGCGGGCGTCATGGCCCTGCACAACAGCGTGAACCGCTACTTCCACTCCCTCGCCCTGCACCGCTCGCTTCCCTCGGTGCTCGCCCGGACCAACCGGCACCTGGCCCCGTCCCGGGCCGCGATCGCCCAGACCGCCCTGACAGTGGTGCTCATTGCCCCGTTCGCGATCTTCGGACTCGACCCGGTCCTCACCCTCTTCTCGTGGTTCTCCGGCCTCTCGGTCGCGTCGCTTCTCGTCGTCTACGTGCTCACCTCGGTCGCCGTCGTCGTCTACTTCCGCCGCAACCGCAGCGACAAGAGCATCTGGAAGACCCTCATCTCGCCCGCCGCCTCCACCCTGCTGCTGATCGGGCTGCTCAGCCAGGTCGTGGGCAACTTCAACCAGCTAATCGGCGGCGACGAGACAACAGCGGTGGTCCTCCTCGCCGTAGTGCCCGTGTTCTTCATCCTCGGGCTGGTGCTCGAGCGCAAGAACGTCCGAGAGGAGCTCACTCCCACACTGTAGGAGATGGTCGTGCTCAAGCTGGCGGTGGTGGGTGGACAGTTCCGCCCACCACCGTTGTGCAGTTCGCGATGCATTGCCAGAGGCGGATCCAGCCTCGGGCCAGGAACGCGGCCAGCGAGACTTCCACGCCGCTGAAGAGCGCGTCGCAACTCCCAGGTCCACGATCTCCTCTGCCTCCCCACTAAGGGGCGGCGCGTCGAGTTCGACGCGCCGCGACTGCCGCGACAATGGCGGCAGCGGCCGTCAGGACGCCGAGTGCACCCAGGGCGCTCTGGAGCCCGCCCATGAAGGCGCCCCCGGTGCCCAAAACTATCGGCGAGATAAACTGCCCAACGTACAGCGTGCCGGTCCAAACGCCGGTGCCGCGCCCCCTCTGCTCGAGCTGGAGGCCAGACACAGCCCAAGTCAGCAGAGTCGGCAGGAGCAGGCCTGTTCCGGTGCTGGTCACCAGAGCGCCGACGAGCGCAAGCGTGACGGATGTCGCGACCCAGACCACGACCAGGCCGACTGCGGCGAGGGAGAATGCCACGACGAGAAGCCGCTGGGGGCCCATCCTTGCGAGGAATCGGAACGAGAAGGCGCCAACCGCAGTCGCGACCGACGCCAAGGCTGTGCCCGCGCCGATCACCGCCACGTCGTTGACGCCGAGATTCGTGAGGAGGTACGGGAGTTGGACCACGAGGGCGTAGAACACGATGCCCCCGAAGAAGGTCACCAAGCAGGGGATGCCGACCTGCCGCCAGGGAACAGGCGTGAACCTGGCCTTCACCACATCGCGCTTCGGCTCCCAGAGGACGAATGCCATGGGAATGGCGAGGAACGCCGCTGCAATGTAGAGCCAGAACGGAGCGCGCCAGCTCTGCGCACCGAGTACGCCGCCCAGAGCGAAGAAGGCGGTGGCCGCCACGGACGCGACGAGCACTTGCAGCCCCAGGTATCGATCTCTGGCCTTACCCGCATAGTAATCAGTGATCAGCGTCGTGCAGACAGTCATGATGCAGGCCTCCGCGGCGCCGACACCAGCGCGGGAGGCGAGGATGAGAGGCAGCGAACTCAGCCAGAGCGGTGCCGTTCCGAGGACGGAATAGGCGATCATCGCGGCGAGCAGGAGCCGCTTCCGCCCTACCTTGTCGGCGATCTGGCCCGCGATGGGTGACACCACGGCAATGAGCAGGGCCGGAAGGGTCAGGACGACGGGGACCATTAGGCCGGCCCCTGGTGTCGCGGCGAAGTCCCTGGTCATCGCGGGCAGGACGGGGGCGAGCAGGACTGCTCCGAGCACTGGCATGCAGCTTCCTGCAAGGAGCAGGGCTGCGGGAAAGCGGCGAGCGGTCCCGGCACTGCCGGGCGCCTCGGGGGCGAGAACCGCGTCGGCGCCAGGGGTGACGTTCTCCATTGAAGATCCTCCCAGATCGAAAGAGTGACAGTCCCCACTCTCGCGTCGAGGCACCTGCGGCAGGGCCGCGTTCCTCGGATAGGTCCTATCCATGCCATGCATTGGTCTCTCACCGTGGGACTGGACTATCCGCTCCGTCGATAGCTGGCATCACGCCGAGGCGCTTCCGGTAGGCAGTCCCGAGGCGGAGAGTAGTGGTCTGAGGCGCGGACGGCGACGTCGACGACCGGTTGAGCGAGGAGCGAAGTGAACCCTGGCGACGCGATGGAAAGCATCGAGCAGATGGCTGCAGAATGCTCGAATTGGGGAAGATGGGGCGAGGACGACGTTCTCGGGACTCTGAACTTCATCGACCCGGGCAAACGAGTGGAGGCAGCAGGCCTCGTAGGGAGTGGTCGGGTCTTCTCCCTGGCCCAGGCCTTCGACTCGGAGGGACCTCAGAACGGCTGGCGGCGACGGACGAATCCTGTTCACACCATGACGGATACGGGAACCGACGCCGAGTACGGGTCGCAGGGATTCCCGCACGGCTTTGGCGGTGCGGACGACGTCGTCTCCATGCCGCTGCAGTGCTCGACGCAATGGGACGGGCTCGGGCACATCTTCGACCGCGGAAGGGCCTGGAACGGCCGTCGTGCGGGTGAGGTCGTGACGGCCGCGGGTGACGCGGTCACCGGAATCGAGACGGCGGCTTCCCAAATCGTCAGCCGCGGAGTCCTGCTCGACCTCGGAAGGGCTCTGGAGCAAGAGCTCGGGCTCGAGCGACCAGAACTGCCCGACGGATTCGCCATCACCGCCGAGCACCTCGAACTCGCCATCGAGCGGCAGGGGCCGTCAGCCACCGTGGGCCGCGGAGACATCCTGCTCATCCGCACCGGGCAATTCACCCGCGCACGTCGCGAGGGGTGGGGCCGGTACGCGGGGGGCCCCGCGCCTGGCCTCTCGTTTGCCAGCGCACCCTGGCTGCACCGACGGGAGGTCGCGGCCGTGGCTACAGACACGTGGGGCTTCGAGGTGCGGCCCAACGAATTCGAGGAGGCGTTCCAGCCCCTGCATCAGGTGGTCATCCCCAATATGGGCCTGTTCGTCGGAGAGATGTGGAACCTCGACGGCTGGGCGGAGCACTGCGCCCAGGACGGCCAGTACGACGCCCTGCTGTGCGCGCCGCCACTTCCCATCACCGGGGCGGTCGGCTCTCCACTCAACCCATTGGCCATCAAGTAGAAGCAGCAACAGTTGGGCGGCCGGCATCGGAGCCAGCACCCAGGGAAGGACAAGTTCACCATGCCAGCTGCCCAGAAGGTTGGAATCGTTGGGGCGGGGGTCGGCGGGCTCGTCCTCGCCACCCGGCTTGCCGATGCCGGAATCGAGGTAGAGGTGCTGGAGAAGAGCAGCGGTGCGACCGCCCTCGGCTCGGGCATCACGCTCCAGGGCAACGCCCTGCGGATCTTCCGTGAGCTCGGCGTCTGGCCCGAGATCTTGCGTAAGGGGTACGCATTCGACACCCTCGGACTGCGCGCCCCGGGCCCAGAGGCCACGGTTCTCGCCGTGCTGGACGACGTACGGGTCGGGGGAGAGGATCTGCCTGCCACGCTCGGCATGTTCCGGCCGGATCTTGCGGCGATCCTGACTGAGCGCGCCCGAAATGCTGGCGCTGTGGTCTGCTACGGCGCCTCCGTCAATTCCTTGTCCCGCCACGACGACGGTGTCACTGCGAGGCTGGACGACGGCGGTGTGCGGCACTACGACCTGCTCGTCGGTGCCGATGGCCTCAATTCGAGGGTCAGGGCCGCGATCGGGATCACCGAGCGCCCGCGCCGGACCGGCATGGGAATCTGGCGTGCCTTCGTGGCCCGGCCCGACGAGGTCACCCGAACTGACCTCTACTACGGCGGGCCTGCCTACATCGCCGGATACTGCCCCACTGGTCCGGACACGATGTACGCGTATCTGGTCGAGGACGCGCAGGAGCGCAACCCTCAGGAGGGCCCCGCCGTGATGGCCGCGCTGGCTGCAGCCTACGGCGGGCCTTGGAACGAGATCCGGCGGCACCTCGAAAACGGCGCAAACGTCAACTACACCCACTTCACCACCCATATCGTCTCGGGGCCCTGGCACAGCGGGCGGGTGGCGTTGCTCGGGGACGCTGCACACAGCTGCCCTCCAACGATCGCCCAAGGTGCTGCGATGGCGGCCGAGGACGCTTCGGTTTTGGCGGACGAGATCATCGCCGCCATGGAGTTCGACGAGGACGTGTTCCGGCGCTATTGGCAGCGCCGGGCGGAGCGTGCCAGGACCGTCGTGGAAGCATCCGTGCAGTTGGGGGACTGGATGCTCGACCACAGCCCGGAAGCCGACGTTCCCGGACTGATGCACCGGGTTGCCGAGACGGTCATCGTCCCGGTTTGACGGTCTTCCCAGCTTCCCAGCCCCGCTTCCGTCTGATCCCGAGGTAGCCCTGATGGTAAAGATCGCCCGTTGGGCCCAAGCAGCCGGAATCCGCACAGGATTCGTCCACGAGGGACGTTGCTTCCCCTTGCCCGAGGAACGGACTCCGCAGGATCTCTTCGATGCCGGGCTCCCAGCCACCCTCGAGCTGGCGGCCAGCGTGATCTCACCCGACGCCCGGCGGGGGATCGCCCTTGGGGACGTCCGCCTGCTGGCTCCGCTCCAGCCAAGAACGCTGCGGGACTTTGTCGCCTTCGAAGAACACGTAGAGGGCGTCTCCGCGAGCATCGACGGAGCGGCGGGCGTTGTCGCGGAGTGGTACGACGCACCCACGTTCTACTTCGCCAACCCCCACACCGTGCGTGCCTCGGGAGATACGATTCCCGTCCCCAGTGGATGCCGGATGATGGACTTCGAAGCCGAGGTCGCCGTCGTGCTCGGATCGGCAGGCGGCCCCAGCGGGACGAACCTCGCCGTCCCCGACGCCCACAGCATGATCTTCGGGTACACCATCATGAACGATTGGTCGGCCCGTGACGTCCAGAGCCGCGAGATGAAAGTCCGGCTCGGGCCGTGCAAGGGCAAGGACTTCGCGACCACCCTCGGGCCTTGGATCGTCACGGCCGACGAATTCGTGGACAGGCACGACGACGACGGCTTCCTCCGCCTCAAGATGACCGCGTCCGTTAACGGCCAGCCGCTGGGGACTGACCTGCTCTCCAACATGGGCTGGCCCTTCGCCGAGCTGGTTGCGTACGCATCCCAGGACTCCTTGGTCGTACCGGGTGACGTGCTCGGGTCCGGAACCTGCGGAAGTGGGTGTCTCGCAGAGCTCTGGGGCCGCAACGGGGGCCCCTTCCCTCCGCCGCTCGAGGAAGGGGACAGCGTTCGCCTTGAGGTGGAAGGGATCGGAGCCGTGCAGAACCGCATCGGCAGCCGGCGGGCAGACGGGATCCCCGCAGTCCCCGCCCGTCGTCGTGGCCGAAGCGAGCCCCTCGCAGGCGTCACCCCATAATCAGAGGCATGAAAGAAGCCGACCTGAACCTGCTGCCCGCGCTGCAGGCTCTCCTCGAACTGCGCAACGTCTCGCGGGCAGCCGAACGCGTGCACCTGAGCCAGCCGGCGATGAGTGCCGCACTCTCCCGGCTGCGGAGGCACTTCAACGACGAGCTGCTCGTCCGCACCGGTCGGTCGTACGAGCTCACCGCCTTCGCCAAGGCGCTCGCTCCGCGTGTCGAGGAGGCGCTCCTCAATGTCCGGGATGCAATGCAGCTCGGGGCCGAGTTCGACCCCCAGGAAAGCGACCGAACGTTCGTCGTCGCAGCCTCGGACTACGTCACGTGCCTGCTCATCAGGAACCTCCGATCGCGCATCGCCGAAGCGGCCCCCGGAATCGCCGTCGACTTCGTGACGGTGCCACCCCTGCGGCCGTCAGCCGAGCTCGAAGCATTCAACGCCATCGACGTCATCATCGGCCCCATGGGCTTCAACCTCGCCGGGTCCTCCCGACAGCTCTTCCGCGACGAGTTCGTCGTCGTCATGGACGCCGAGAATCCTCTGCTCGAAGCCGCCGAGCTCACCGTGCACCACATCGCGGCCGCACCCCAGGCCGTCGGGGAATTCGGGGGAAGCATCGTGACACCTCCGATGCAGTTCTTCCGGCAGATGGACGAACCTCCCAAGGTCGCTGCCAGGCTCGCCGGCCTGCAGGCCCTCCCCACCGTTGTCGAGGGCACCGACCTCGTAGCCCTCGTGCCGCGCATGCTCGCAGCGCGGGCCTCACTCAGCCACAGGATCGCCGTGGTGGAGTTCGCCCCCGAGCTCGAGGTCCCGCTCGTCGAGGCGATGTACTGGCACCCCCTTCAGACGGCGGATCCAGCGAACGAATGGGTGCGGGGGGTCATCCAAGACGCGATCAGGGGGCTCGAGCAGCTCCCACTCCAGTCCCATTCCGTTGCCATCACAGGCCCGCTGGTGCCCGGACCCTTCTGACGTCGCTCGCACGCCGAGGCCTTCGGGGACCGGTCAGGCGGCATCGGACTCAGGGAAGGAGGGCATCGGAGACGGACTTCGCCCCGCCGTGCTGGCTCTGACCGCCGTCCACCGGGACGTCTGCGCCGGTGACGAACGAGGCGAGCGGGCTCAGGAGGAAGAGGACGACGGCGGCAACCTCCTCGGGAGCGCCGGCCCGGCCCAGCGGGGTCTCCGCACGGCTCGCGTCCCGGAACGCGGACGATGCGCTCGCCGTCATCGGCGTCTCGATGAACCCAGGGTGAACTGCGTTCACCCGGATCCCGCGGCTCCCCAATTCCATGGCAGCCACTCCTGAGAGGCCGCGCAGGGCCCACTTGCTCGAGGTGTAGGCCACGGGGTAGTGCGAGGTGAGGGCAGCGACCGATCCCACGTTGACGATCGCCGACCCGGGCTGCATGAGCGGGACACAGGCCTGGATGCCCAGCAGCGCCCCTTCGACGTTGACCTCGGCGACCCGGCGGAGATCCTCCACCGCTGCTTCGAGCAGCCGAGCGCGACGGGTGACGCCGGCGTTGTTCACCAAGCCGTCGATCCGTCCGTGCAGCTGGTGCGCGCCCTCGGCCAGGGCCGCCCACTGCGTTTTGGACGAGACGTCCAAGGCCCGGTAGGAGATTGACCGCGTGTCTTCGAGCGCCGAGCGCAGGGCGGGGGAGGGCTCCTCCGTCACGTCGGTCGCAATGACCAGGGCGCCCGCATCGGCCAGCATCCGGACCTCCGCGAGACCCTGACCGCCATTCGAGCCGGTGATGACAACGATCCTGCCCGACATGTCGATCCCGCTGTCGGCTCGGCGGGCTGCGAGAGACCTGTCTTCCATGTCAGGCTTCCTTCCTTTCAAACTGCTCCGCACCAGTCTGGGCGCCTTCCGCGGCTAGCGCCCGTCATGGAGCAGATGCGAGGCATCAGCACCGTGGATATCCGCGGCGCCTATATCTCGTATGCAGAACTCCCGCTTCCTCAGCCCTGAGCCCTCCTCCACGCTGAGATAGAACAACCACTCGGGCCACCGTCGGCCCAGCAAGGAAAGGCACTCACCGTGGAGAAGCTCCTGGCTCACCTGAGCCATCTCGAGATCGCGAGCCCCGATGTCGAGGCGTCGGCGAAGTTCTATATCGAGAAGTTCGGCATGCGCGAAGTCCACCGGCAGGATGGCAGCGTCTATCTGCGCTGTTGGGGTGACTACGACACCTACAGCCTCGTAGTCGTGCCAGGCGCCGAGCCGGCGCTGCACCGCATGGCCTGGCGCACGTCGTCGCCCGAAGCCCTTGAGACCGCTGCCGCACGGATCGAGGCCAACGGTATTCAGGGTTCGTGGTCCGAGGGCGCCTACGGGTACGGCCGCGCCTACGAGTTCACCGGACCGTTCGGCCACCCCATGCGCCTCGTCTGGAACGTGGACAAGTACTCCGCACCCAGGGAACTGGCCTCCATCTACCCGGACCGCCCTGAGAAGCGAAGCCTCCATGCAGCCGCCCCCCGCTTCCTCGACCACGTCACGGTCGCTGCCCAGGACGTGCGTGCCTTCGCCGAGTGGTACTCGGAGACCCTCGGCTTCCGGGTCATGGCGTACACCGAGCTCGACGAGGCTCCTGTCACCGTCTTCTCCGTCCTGACGACGAACGAGAAGTCCCACGACCTGGGAGTCGTCCTCGATACCTCCGAACGAGGTGGGCGTGTGAACCACATCGCCTTCTGGGTCGACACCCACGAGGACCTCCTGAGGACCGCAGACGTTCTCATGGAGCACGGCACCCCCATGGAGTACGGCCCATCCATCCATGGCATCGGGGAGCAGAACTTCCTCTACTTCCGTGAGCCCTCCGCGCTGCGCGTCGAGCTGAACTCCGGCGGCTACCGCAACTACGTCCCGGACTGGGTGGCGAACGACTGGAAGCCGTCGGACGGCTCCGCGAACTTCTACCGCAACGGGGCTATGCCGCACTCCATGACCGAGTCGTTCCCGTTCGCGGACGGATTCACGGCGACCGAGGAGGGCGCCTCCGACGAGATGAAGGCCGTCCTCCTGAACCCGTACGCCGAACAGGGCCGTGGCTGACCATGGGTCCAACGGCCACAGGCACTGGATCCCAAGCTGTGGGAGCCACGGGCGAGGCTCGCGCGCTTCCACGCCTAGCCGGCAAGACCGCCATCATCACCGGGATAGCCTCTGGGCAAGGTCGCTCCGCGGCCCTGCTGTTCGCCCGCGAAGGGGCACACGTCGTGGGCTGCGACTTGGACCTCGATCAGGCCGAGCAGACGGTCGCCGACATCCGGGCCGGAGGGTTCACTGCGGATGACGCCGTGTGCGTGGACTTGGCGGATGAAATACAGGTCGCGCAATGGGCCGCTGGGGTCGAAAGGCAGCACGGCAGCGTGGACATCCTGTACACGAACGCCGCAGCCACGAGATTCGCCGCACTCGAGGAGATCTCCTACGCCGACTGGCAGTGGAACTTCCGCAACGAGGTCGACGTCGTCTTCCTCCCGGTCCGCGCCTTCTGGTCGCTCCTGGCCGCCTCGGGGCGCGCCGCCGTGGTCCTCGTGGGCTCGACGGCAGGGGTCACCGGTTCGGTGACGGCCGGCCGTCTGGCCCACACGGCGACCAAGGGTTCCGTGGTCGCGATGACCAAGCAGCTCGCCGCCGAAGGTGCGCCGCGGGGCATCAGGGTGAACTGCATCAGCCCGGGCATGATCCGGACCCCGGCTTCGGAGTCGAACCTCCTCGCGGCGGACCACCCCATGCACCGCATCGCCGAGCACATTCCGCTCGGCAGGATAGGCAGCCCGGACGACGTGGCACCGTGTGCCCTCTTCCTCGCTTCGGACGAAGCCTCCTACGTCACCGGAGTGAACCTGATGGTCGACGGCGGCTGGTCCGCCGTCCTGCCCGGCTGACGCAGCCCGCGCGGGCTGAGCCCGCAATGAAAGGACGATCGTGTTCGAATACTTCCGGGGCAACTATGTCTGGAACCTGGGCGTTGTCGCGGCCCTCAACAGCGGCGGATGCATCGATGAAGTCGACCGCGCCTGCAGGCCGCTCCGCGAGGCCGCGAGCCGCGGGGAGGACGCCGGCACTGACGAACTCCTCGCCGCGTGGACCACGCTGGTCGATGAGCTCCAGAGCGAAGCCGAGAGCATGGAGGCAGCTGGGCGCTTCCTCTCGGCCGGAAAGGTGTACGGGCGGGCCGCGAACTACCTCGTGAACGCGGAGAGGATGCAGCGCGCGAGCTCTCCAGGCAGGCTCGCCACTTACCGCCGCTGCCTTGACCTCATGGAATGCTGCTTCCGCCTGGCAGATCCGCTCACGTCCCGCGTCGAGGTGCCGTACAAAGGCACCACACTGCCGGCCTACTTCACCAGGGCCGCCGCCTCCGACGTCGCCCCCGCGCCCGTGATGATCATGTGGAACGGACTCGACAGCACGAAGGAGCACATCTACCTCTCAGGCCACCCCTCCGAATTGGCCGCCCGAGGCATCTCCACCCTTATGGTCGACTGCCCCGGTTCGGGAGAGGCCCTTCGCATCCAGGGCCTCACCGCCCAGATCAACACGGAGGAATGGGCCGCCGCTTGCGTCGACTACCTCCAGGGAAGGGACGACGTCGACCCGCACGCCATCGGGCTGGCCGGCTGGTCCCTGGGCGGCTACTACGCACCACGGGCTGCCGCTTTTGAGAAGCGCCTCGCCCTCGTGGTCGCGTGGGGAGCCAATCACGACTGGGGTGCCGTGCAGCGCCGACGGTTGGAGCGCGAGGGAGAGCGCCCCGTGCCGCATTACTGGGAGCACGTGCTGTGGGTCTGGGGGTTCGAGGACATCGGCGCCTTCATCGACTACGCGGACGGAGTCAACCTCGACGGCATCGTCGAGAAGATCATCGTCCCGTTCCTGATCGTGCACGGCGAGAACGACCGCCAGATCAACGTCGAATACGCTCACCGCTCCTACGAGCAGGCCGTCAACAGCCCCCACCGGGAACTCCGGATCTTCACCCGGGAGGAAGGCGGTGCCGAGCACGTCGGTCTCGACCACCTCCCGCACCTGAGCGCCTACGTTGCCGACTGGGTCGCCGCAGAATTCGCAAGTCTCGCCAAGTCCTGAAGATCCACAACCATGAGAGAGGCAGAACAATGGCCGTTCAGCCAACCCCTGATCTGAACCAAGCATCGGCAGCTGGCTTCGGTTTCCAGACCGGCACTATCCTCCATCGCCGAGCCCGGCAGAAGTACACGTGGACGCTGCTGACCCTCTCGGTAGCGCTCTTCGCCTGCTATCTCGCCGCGGGCTCAATCCTCCTTCCCGCGCAGGTAGCCTCGCTCGACCCTGCTCACAAGGAGACGAACCTGGCGATCGTCACTTCGATCTCCAGCTTCGCGACGCTCTTCGTCCAGCCGATTGTGGGCGCGCTCTCCGACCGGACACGCAGCCGTTGGGGCCGCCGCGCCCCGTGGATGCTGGGCGGCGCCGTCCTGGGCGGAATCATGCTCATCCTCCTGCCGTGGATCGGGGCCAATGTCGGTCTGATCGCACTGATGTGGGTCTTCGCCCAGGTTTCCCTCAACGCCCTGCAGGCACCTCTCATCGCGACGGTCTCCGACCGCCTCGATCCGGAACACCGGGGGAAGGCCTCGGCCTTCCTCGGCGTGGGCACCACTCTCGGGATGACGCTCGGCGTCGTCGTTGCGGGACTCCTTCTCGCTCAGGCCGGACTCGCCTACGCCATCTTCGCCGTGGCAGTCATCGTCTTGGCCTTCGTGTTCATCACCGTCAATGCCGACGCCTCGAGCAAGGAAGTGCCGACGTCACCTTTCAGCTGGAAGGCGTTCCTGGGCGGCTTCTGGATCAGCCCCCGTCGGCATCCCGACTTCGCGTGGGCCTTCGCCGGCCGCTTCACCATGTTCCTCGGCTACATGGGCATCACGATGTACCTCTTCTACATCCTCCTGAGCTACGTGAAGATGGCGCCGATCGAAGCCGGGGCCTTCATGGGTCTCCAAGCCGTGATTGGAGCCGTGGCCAGCATCGGTGCGACGTTTGTCGCAGGCTGGCTCTCGGATCGACTCCGGCGCCGCAAGATCTTCATCTTCGCGGCCTCACTGCTGGTCGCGCTTGGCGTCGCAATCCCGCTGCTGATGCCCACCCCAGTGGGCATCCTGCTCTACGCAGTCGTTGCGGGCGTTGGCTTCGGCTCCTACATGGCCGTCGACGTCGCCCTGGTCGTGGATGTGCTGCCCAACCCGGATCACGCCGCGAAGGACCTCGGCGTCATCAACATCGCCAACAACATCCCGCAAATGCTCGCGCCCATCATCAACGCGGCGCTCATCTCCGTCTTCGGCTATTCGTCGATCTTCGTCTGGTCGATCGTCGTCGTGCTCCTGTCCTCCGTTCTGGTCTTCCCGATCAAGAAGGTCCGCTGAACCCGTGCGAAAGGAATCTGCCGTGTTCGAAATCCGCACCTACGTCCTGGCCAGCCAAAGCGGACTGGAGCAGTACGCGAACGTTCACTGGAAGCGCCACATCCTCAGCCTCGCGGCCTTCGGCGTCCGCACCCATCACGTCTGGACCGAGGTGGACGGCGCTGTCCCACGGCTCGTAGCCCTCGTCGAATACGAGCAGGGCCTGGACCCCGAGGCAGTGACAGAGCGCTACATGGCGAGCCCCGAGTTCCGTGCCGATATGGCCGGGTTCCCCATGGGAGAGATCCGCGATGTCAGCTTCGTCCGGCTGGAAGCCGCTTCCTCAGACCCGGCCACCAGCCTGCCCTGAGCCACGCCCCGATCCCAGAATGACCCCAACCCTCTGACCCCAGAATGGAACCAATGATGGATCCTTCACTCCCCGCTTCGGCCCCCATCGCTGACCCCACCATCCCACTCTCCGCAGTCGATTCCGAGATCAAGCTCCCCGAAGGAGGACCGCTTCAGCGCGAGCCTCGCGGGTTCGTCCCGTCGTTCGGCATGGCCTGGTTCGGCATCTTCGTCGCTATCACTGCGCCGATTCTCGGCGGCTTGGCCGTCAAAGTGCAGGGACTTGTCGGCCTCGCCGCGGCCGCGCCGCAGCTCGGCACCATCCTCGGGGCCGGCGCGCTCGTCTCGCTGGTCAGCCAACCCATCGCCGGTCGCCTCTCCGACCACACCATCGGCCGCTTCGGAATGCGGCGCCCGTGGATCCTCGCAGGAATGCTCGGGACGTTCATCTGTCTGGTCGTCATCGGCCTCGCCACCGACATGACTGCTGTACTTCTGGCCTGGTGCGGGGCTCAACTCTGCAGCAACTTCGCCCAGGCAGCCGCTTTCGCCACCGTCGCCGACCACGTCCCCCACCGTCGTCGCGGTTTTGTCTCCGGCGTCCAGGGCGCCGCGGGTCCGCTCGCAATCCTCGCCGGGGCCTTCGGCCTCAGCTCCTTGCCGACGGACCTCCTGCGCTTCCTCGTCCCTGCGGCACTGGGCCTCGTGCTCTCCATTGTCTTCGTCCTCACATTCCGGGACCGCGTCCTCGCCCGGGAAGATCGGAAGCCGCTCTCAGTCGGCGCGCTCTTCGCATCTTTCGTCTTCAACCCCCGGAGGTCCCCGGACCTCGGCTGGGCCTGGCTCGTCAAGGCCATGTACATGTTCGGAGCCGCATCGCTGGCCACCTATCTCGCGCTCTTCCTGGCCACCAGCTTCGGCATGGCAAACCCCATGGAGCAGCTGAGCTTCGTTTTGCTGGCCACGACAATCTCGACCGTGGCGACCGTCGTCTTCAGCCTCATTGGCGGCCCCCTCTCGGACCGGCTCGGGAAGCGACGCAGCTTCGTGGCACTCGGAGCAGTGATGCTCGGTGCGGGTCTGGCCCTGACCGCGGTCTCGTCGCTGCTGAACAGGGACACAGGCATTGCCGTGCTGCTCGTCGCCGAGGCAATCATGGGCGCCGGCAGCGGACTCTTCAACGCGGTGGACACCGCACTCGTGCTCCAAGTCCTCCCTCAGAAGGAGAACTTCGCCAAGGACCTCGGCGTCATGAACGTGGCCAACGCGGGCGGTCACGGGTACGTCATCTGGTTCCTGTTCGCCGCCCTCGTTGCGATCGTCGGCGGACTCTTCGTCTTCAAGATCAAGGCAGTGCGGTAGACCCATGCGCAAAACACAGATCAACTTCCCCTTCCAAGACCCCATCCTTCCCACCGCTCAGCGCGTGGACGACCTGCTTGGCCGGATGGACCGCGCCGACAAGGTCGGGATGCTCTTCCACCCCATGATCGCCACAATCGACCCCGAAGACCCCGGCCCGTTCGGCCAGGAGCCGGCGGCGGAGGCCATCAGGTCACGGCGAATCAGGCACTTCAATGTCATGGGAGCAGCTCGGACCGGGCACTCCTTCGCGGAATGGACCAACGCCGTCCAAGCCGTGACCGCCGAGCATCCACTCGGCATTCCGGTGAGCCTTTCCACCGATCCACGCCACGCATTCACGGACAATCCCGCGACCTCCGTCCTCGCCGGACCGTTCTCGCAATGGCCGGAATCCTTGGGGCTGGCAGCCATCGGGTCGGCCGAGCGCGTCAGGCGATTCGCCGACATCGTGCGCCAGGAATACCGCGCCGTCGGCCTCAGTGTGGCTCTTCACCCGCAGATTGACCTCGCGACCGAACCGCGATGGCCCCGAGCCGGGATGACGTTCGGGGAGGACGCGGAGCTCACCAGCAGACTTGTTGCGGCCTATCTCGAGGGTCTGGCCGGGGGAGACTTCGGCGCAGGCTCCGTTTCCGGAATCGTCAAGCATTTCCCGGGCGGAGGACCACAACGAGACGGGACCGATCCGCACTTCGCCTACGGACGAGAGCAGGTCTACCCAGCCGGGATGTTCGAGTACCACCTCAAGCCCTTCATTGCGGCCATCGCCGCGGGTGCGCGCCAGATGATGCCTTACTACGGCATTCCTGTGGGCCTCGAATATGAAGAAGTCGGGTTTGGCTTCAACCGCGGCATCCTCACGGGCCTCCTGCGGGAAACCCTGGGGTTCGAGGGGATCATCTGCTCCGACTGGGGGCTCCTCACCGATGAGGTGGCAATGGGCGCGCCCCTGCCAGCCAGGGCTTGGGGGGTCGAGCACCTTTCCGTCGAGGAACGCATGCTGAAGGCGCTCGAGGCTGGGGTGGACCAATTCGGGGGAGAGTCGTGTACGGACGTCCTCCTGGAACTCGTCGCCGCCGGCAGGATCAGTGACGAGCGCATCGGAACATCGGTGCGGCGCCTCCTGACCGAGAAGTTCGAACTCGGACTCTTCGACGGTCCATACGTGCAGCCAGATGAGGCAGCGCTCGTCGTCGGGTCGGCCGCGTTCGTGGAAGAGGGCAAGCACGCACAGCAGGATTCCCTCACGCTGCTGAAGAACGGGCTCGACGCCGCCGAACCGCTCCTCCCGCTCGGAAGGGGCATCAGCGTCTATTGCCAGGACATGCTCCCTGAGGCCGTTCTGCCATTCGCTGCGCCCGTCGAGGACCCCGCCGAGGCGGACGTCGCCGTCGTCCGTCTCCGAAGCCCGTTCGAAACTCAGGGGGAGGGCCTCGAAAGACTGTTCCACCAAGGGTCGCTCGGGTTCCCGGCCGAGACTCTGGAGCAGGTGCGTTCCCTGGCAGAGGCCGTCCCGACGGTCATCGTGGTCTACGCCGACAGGCCCCCGATCCTGACCGAAATGGCAGAGGCTGCCGGTGCCTTGGTGATCGACTACGGATGCTCCGACTCGGCCCTCGCCGAAGTGCTCTTCGGGGAGCGCGAACCGTTGGGGTCTCTTCCGTTCGACCTCCCACTCTCGATGGCGGCTGTCGAAGCGAGCTCGAGCGACGCCCCCTTCGACACAGAAGACCCCTTGTTCCGTTTCGGCGACGGCTTGCGCTACTCGCGCGAACCGGCCGCGGCACGGAACGGAATCCTGACGAGCGATGGCCCGACGAGTAATGGAGAAAGCGCGTGACCGTGAACACCGACCCCCAACCCCAGACGGACGAGCGCCTGGCTGCGCTCGAATCTGAAGTTCGACGCCTTCGGGATGTCGAGAGCATCCGTCGACTGCAGAACATGTACGGCTACTACCTCGACGAGAACAGGGCCGACGACCTCATCGATCTCTACACCCGCAATGAGCCCAGGTTCTACTTCCGAGGCGGGGCCTATATCGGCAGGGCTGGGCTCGAGCGCTTCTACAAGCACACCATCGCGGCCGTCTTCGGCTACACGAAGACTGGCCCGATGAACGGCACCCTCGCGAGCCACTACCAGCTGCAGGACGTGGTCGACGTCGCCGAGGACGGGACCACAGCCGTCGGCCGCTTCGAGCTGCTCCAGCTGACCCTCGTTCACCCCGGCCGGGCCGGGTGGTCCAGTGCTCTCTATGACATCGACTACGTCAACGAAGGGGGAGTGTGGAAGTTTCAGAGCCTCAGGTACACGCACCTCTGGTCTCTGGCCAACACCCCCGATTCGGAGCTCTTCCCCCTCCCGGAGGACGCCCCCGCCGGACCCCCGCCTGGGCCTGTCCTGTTCCCCGAGGACCCTCTCGGTCCGGATCGTCTCGACGACCGGCCCCTGCACATCCCGTTCCCCATGCGGGCCAGCGTCCCGCTCCGATTCCCCAACCCTGTGACGGGGAGAGAATGGCCCATTGGACTTGCTCAGACCGAATCGAGGCCGCCGGGGGCGACCGATGCCTCCATGTCCGCATCGTCGAGGCCCTCGCCGGGTGCGAGCTCGTATTCCTAGGAGCCATGCCCGTAGACCGTACGCCCTTCGAGCATGTAGATGAACTCGGTGCCGGGGTGCTGGAACAGCGGGAAAACCCTGTCGTGGGTCAGCCGGGGATCCTCGAGAGCCGTACATGGGTCCGCGGCTGCCGGCAGCAGGTCAGAGGTGCCTGCTCGTCTTCCGATAGCCGACTGCGAAGCGGCGATCACGATGGCGACCAGGCCGAGACTTTCAGTCGCGTCTCGCCGACCGACGGCGGCACCACGACCTCATGCCGGACGTTGCTCGTGGGGCCTCCTCTGGACCTGCTGCGATAGCCCTGTAGGGACCGGGCCTCTCCTCTCAGCGGTGCTGGTCGAACGCCTGGAGGAGCCGCGTGACCGAGCCGCCGAGGTTCCACTCCGTAGCTAGGCCCTCCAACTCGGCGCGCGCATCGCCGACGATGGGACGCAGCTGCGCTCCGGCGTCCTCGAGGGTTGGCAGGTCGAGGTCGCGGACCACCTTCACGACGGCGGGCGCGACCGCGAGATAGCCCGCGGCCGCGGCCAGCTTCGACCGGATGGGGGCGGACAGGCCGCTGGCGGCGTCCGCGGCTGCGGCGAGCAGCCCGTCGAGTGTTCCATACGTGAGGAGCAGCGACGCCGCGCCCTTCTCCCCGATCCCCGCCACGCCGGGGAGGCCGTCCGAGGTGTCGCCCCGCAGGACCGCGTAGTCGGCGTACTGTTCCGGCAGCACGCGGTACCTCTCCACGACCACTCCTTCCGTGACGAGCTCGAGGTTTCTCATGCCCCGCGCTGTGTAGACCACGCGCACGTCGCGGGCGTCGTCGACCAGCTGGAACAGGTCACGGTCTCCCGTGACCACGTCCACGGGCAGCTCCGCCAGGCTGGCGTAGGTGCCGACGACGTCGTCGGCCTCGTGCTCTGGGGCGCCGACGACGGCGACGCCGGCGAGACGGAGCACGTGGCGGATCAGCGGAAGCTGCGCCGTCAGCCCCTCCGGCACGATCTCGACGTCGGGGGCGCCCGCCACAGCCTTTGCCACACGATGCGACTTGTACGCGGGGATCAGATCCACCCGCCACTTCGGCCGCCAGTCGTCGTCCATGCACGCCACGAGATGCGTTGCCTGATAGTCGGAGGTCAACCGTGCGATCATGTCCAACAGGCCGCGCACGGCGTTCACCGGGGTGCCGTCTCTGCGGCGGATCGTGTCCGGGACGCCGTGGAAGGCGCGGAAGTACAGCGACGGGGCGTCGAGCAGCATCAGGCGCTGGGGCATACCCGATCCTGACACAGATCAGAACCAACGCTGTGAGTCACAGCGGCACCACGCAGGGTTCATGTTGGTGAAGGAGTCCTTCGGGATGACGCTGGGCCGGGCCGCCCGCCTTCACACCGCCGTCCAGACACTGGTCCTCCGCCGCGTTGTTCGCTGCGCAGCTTCCACTCCGCGTAAGCGGGGCCGGGGCGGGTGGTCCCGACGGCGGTCATGAGGGTGAGGCGAGCCCGGCGGTGGCCGCCCAGCTGGCGAGGACTTTCAGCGCGTCCTCCGATGGGGTCCCGGGCTCGGCCGTGTACACGTTGATTCGCAGGCCGGGGTCGCCCGGGAGCTCCAGGGCCTCGAAGCTCAGGTCGAGGTCGCCGACGATCGGGTGGTGGAGCCGTTTGCGGCCCGTCCTGTGGTACTTCACGTCGTGGCGGGCCCACCGGGTGCGGAATTCCTCGCTGCGCGTCGAGAGTTCGCCGATCAGGTCTGTGAGGTCCCTGTCGTAGGGGTTCTTCCCGGCCGTCGATCGCAGGACGGCGACGGTGTCGTCGGCGCTGCGCTCCCAATCGGCGAAGAACTCCCGCGCTTTCGGGTTCAGGAAGGTGAACCGTGCACTGTTCGGTGGGGTGGTCGGTTCTGCCATCATGTCCAGGTAGAGGGCCCGGCCGAGTTCGTTGGCGGCCAGGACGTCCCCGCGGTCGTTGCGCACCCACGCAGGCGCGGTCGTGATCGCGTCTATGACGCGCTGAAGGCTGGGGCGCACCGTCTGCGGGCTGCGCCTGCGCCGCACGCGGGGGGAAGCGGTGGCTGCGCGGGCGAGGTCGAAGAGGTGGGCCGTTTCGGCATCGTCGAGCTTCAGTGCCCGGGCGAGTGCCTCGATGACGCTGTCGGAGGCCCCGGTGAGGTTGCCGCGCTCCAGGCGCACGTAGTAGTCGACGCTCATCCCGGCGAGCATCGCGACCTCCTCGCGGCGCAGGCCGGTGACCCTGCGGTTGCCTCCGTAGAGGGGCAGTCCGGCCTCCTCCGGGGTGATCCTGGCTCGACGGGAGCTGAGGAACCTCCGCACGTCGTCGCTGTGTGTCATGGCATTCACGCTACGCGGGAGCCTCTGGGCGAGGGAGGGACTGGCATTACCCGGAACGGCAGTGACTCCCGGCCGCCCGGAGCTTCCGGTTGCATGGAAAGCATGAAACCTGCACCCACGGCCGCTGCCCGCCCGGCGGCGATCCTGGCGATCATCCTCGCCAGCTACTTCATGATCCTGCTGGACAACTCGGTCATCTTCACGGCCCTCCCGTCCCTGCAGGCTGACCTGAAGCTCACCACGAGTGGACTCTCCTGGGTGCAGGACGCGTACACGCTGGTGTTCGGCGGCCTGCTCCTCCTCGGTGCCCGGGCGGGGGACCTGCTGGGCCATCGCCGGGTCTTCGTGTTCGGCCTGGTGGTGTTCTCGGTCGCGTCCCTGCTGATCGGCGTGGCGCCGACGGGGTGGTCGGCGATCACGGGGCGGGCGGTCCAGGGCATTGGGGCGGCGATCGTTGCACCGGCGTCGCTGTCCCTGCTCACTGCGAATTTCCCGGAGGGCCGTGAGCGGACCAAGGCCGTGGCCCTGTATGGCGCGACCGCGGGGATCGGTGCCAGTCTCGGGCTGGTCGTCGGCGGAGCGCTGGCCCATTGGATCTCGTGGCGGGCAGGATTCTTCGTCAACGTCCCGATCGGCGCCCTGATGGTCGCCCTCGCACCGAGATTCCTTCCCGAGACGGGCAGGGCCCGTGGCCGGTTCGATGTCCTCGGGGCGCTGACTGCGACTCTCGGTGTGGGCGCGCTGGTCTTCGGGATCATCAACACCGCCGACGCCGGCTGGGCCTCGCCCGTCACGGCCGCAGCCGAGGGCGCCGGCGTCGTCCTCCTCGTCGCCTTCGTGCTGATCGAACGCAGGGCCGCGCAGCCCATCATGCCGCTGCGGCTCTTCGCGAGCCGCCGCCACACCGGCGCCTACGTGGCCCGCTTCCTCTACCTGGGTGCGATGATCGCGTTCTTCTTCTTCACCACCCAGTTCCTCCAGGACGTCCTGGGCTTCGACCCGCTGCAGGCCGGTCTCGGGTTCCTGCCCATGACCGCCGTGAACTTCGCCGTCGCCATCGGCGTCCCCTGGCTCGTAAGGCGGATGCCGTCGTCGGCTGCCCTCCTGGCCGGGATCCTGATCACCCTCGCAGGGATGATCTGGCTCAGCCGGGCCGGGGTCGACTCCAGCTACTGGACGGGAGTAGCCCTGCCGATGGTGCTCATCGGCGCCGGCCAGGGCCTCGCGTTCGCGTCGCTGACGTCCTTCGGCATTATAGGAGCCCCCGCGGTCGACGCCGGGGCCGCCTCCGGCGTGGTGAACACCTTCCATCAGGTGGGTACCTGCCTGGGCCTGGGCATCACCGTCGCGGCCGCAGCAACCGTCCCACCCGGACCGGCCACTGCACACGTCGCCGCCCAGATGACCGCCGCACTGACCACCGGCAGCATCCTGCTGCTCCTGGCCCTGGCCGTCGCCGCGGTACTCATCCTGCCCGCCGACCTGACCGTCCGCCGAAACAGGGCCCTGCCGGACGGGCGGCCGACAGCGTTGGCCGAGACCACCGGCTGAACCACCGAACCCCTCCTCCTGGGGGCACTTGGCATTCGCCGCCGGGAGGCCAGATGGCCCGTGTCGACTGAACTGAACGACAACCAGTAAGGAATCACAGCATGCGAGCAGCACTGATGTACGGCGCCGGAGACGTGCGCGTCGAAAGCGTACCCAACCCCACCATCCAGGAGTCCACGGACGCGATCGTGCGGATCGTCGCCGGCTGCATCTGCGGCAGCGACCTGTGGCCCTATGCCTCCAAGCCCGGGACCGCAGAAGGGGCCCGGATGGGTCACGAGTTCGTGGGCATCATCGAAGACCTCGGCTCCGAAGTGACAGGACTCTCGGTGGGCGACTTCGTCATCGCGCCCTTCGTCGCCTCCGACGGCACCTGTGACTTCTGCAAGGAAGGGCTGCAGACCTCCTGCCGCCACGGCGCCCATTGGGGTGGCGACGGCGACGGCGGCCAGGGCGAATTCGCCCGGGTCCCGCAGGCGGAAGGCACCCTCGTCGTCGTCCCCACCGGCTTCGACGAGAAGGGCGAGGAGGGCATCGCCAAGGTCCGGGAGCTCACCGACGGCGACGGAACCCAGGCCGTGCTCGAAGCCGTCGGCCTCAAGCCCGCGATTGAGATGGCGATCGGGGTCGTCCGCGACGGCGGCACCATCAGCCGGGTCGGTGCGCCGCAGTTCGCCGAAGTCCCGCTCGGATTCGGCGAGTTCATGCGCAACATCACCCTCACCGGTGGAGTCGCACCGGCCCGGGCCTACATCGGGGAACTGCTCCGCTCGTACTCGAGGGCACCATCGAACCCGGCAGAGTCTTCGACCGCACCGTCGGCCTGGATGACGTCCCGGCCGGCTACCGAGCTATGGCCGACCGCAAAGCACTCAAAGTACTCGTCCGCCCCTAACGAAGAGGATCAGGATCCCATGGACATCACACTCAACAACGGCGTCGTCATGCCCGCCCTCGGGCTCGGCGTCTTCCAGAGCCCGCCGGATCAGACGACGGCGGCCGTCCAGACCGCGCTTGAGGTCGGCTACCGGCACATCGACACCGCCGCCGCGTACGGCAACGAGCGCGAGGTCGGCGAGGGCATACGCCGTTCCGGCGTCGACCGTTCCGAGGTGTTCATCGAAACCAAGGTCTGGGTCAGCGACTACGGCCACGACGAGACGCTGCACGCCTGGGAGAAGGCGGCCGGCAAGCTCGGCGTCGACCAGCTCGACCTCCTGATCCTGCACCAGCCCGCACCGGACCGCTTCGCGAAGACCATCGCCGCGTTCAAGGCGCTGGAGGTCCTGCTGGCCGACGGGAGGGTGCGGGCGATCGGCGTCAGCAACTTCATGCCCCACCACCTGGAGCAGCTGCTGGCCGAAGCAGAGGTGGTCCCGGCCGTGAACCAGGTCGAACTGCACCCGTACTTCCAGCAGCCGGAGGTCCAGTCGATGGACGCCAAGCATGGAATCCTCACCCAGGCCTGGTCGCCCATCGGCGGCATCACCTTCTACCCCGGCTGGGGCGAGAACCGGAAGAATGTCATGCGGGACCGGACGGTGGCCGCCGTCGCGCAGGCCCACGGCAAGACCCCCGCTCAGGTGATGCTGCGCTGGCATCTGCAGCAGGGCCGCTCCGCCATCCCCAAGTCCACCAACCCGGCCCGCATCGCCGAGAACTTCGACGTCTTCGACTTCGAACTCGACACGGCGGAGCTCGCGGCGATCGACGCCTTGGACACCGGCATCCGAAGCGGACCGGACCCGGACGTGGCCCGCCCGGAGCGGTTCGCCATGGTCATCCCGGAAGCCTGAGAAACCTACAGAGAGAAGGGAACCAGCATGGAGTACCGTTCGCTTGGCCGCACCGGTGTCAAGGTCAGCCCCCTGTGCCTGGGCGCGATGATGTTCGGCCCGTGGGGCAACAATGACCGCGCCGACTCCGCCCGCATCATCCACCGTGCCCTCGACGCCGGAATCAACTTCGTCGACACGGCTGACGTCTACTCCGGAGGCGTCTCCGAGGAGATCGTCGGGCAGGCGATCGCCGGGCGCCGCGACGAGGTGTTCCTGGCCACGAAATTCTTCATGCCCATGGATCAGGACGATCCCAACCAGAGCGGAGGATCCCGCCGCTGGATCATGCGCGCCGTCGAGAACTCCCTGCGGCGGCTGAACACCGACTACATCGACCTGTACCAAGTCCACCGCCCCAGCCCCGACACGGACGTAGAAGAGACACTCGGCGCGCTCACAGACCTGGTCCGCCAGGGAAAGGTGCGGTACATCGGCTCCTCGTCCTACTCCGGGTCCCAGATCGTCGAAGCCCAGTGGGCAGCGCGGGATCGCCACCTGGAGCGGTTCGTCACCGAGCAGCCGCCCTACTCCATCCTGGTCCGCGGCATCGAAGAGGACGTCCTCCCCGCCGTCCAACGGCACGGAATGGGCACCCTCACCTACAGCCCTCTTGCCGGCGGCTGGCTCTCCGGCCGGTGGCGGAAAGACTCCGTCTCCACACCGACCTCGAGCGCCCGGCCGAGCGCCCGCTTCGACATGACGAGCGCGGCCAACCAGCGCAAGCTGGACATCGTCGAAGAACTCGCCCAGCTCGCCGACCAAGCTGGGCTGACACTTATCGAGCTGGCCATCGCGTTCGTGATCAACCACCCAGGCGTCACCTCCGCCATCGTCGGACCCCGCACGATGGAGCAGCTGGAGTCCTACCTCCCGGCGGCAGCGGTCAACCTGTCAACCGACGTGCTGGACCGCATTGACCAGCTCGTCGCGCCCGGCCTCACCGTGAACCCCGACGACAACAGCTACGGCGCCCAGGAACTCACCGCACGGGCACGACGGCGGACACGACCTTGAACCCAGCCGCCGAAGAGTCTCCAAAACGAGGTAACGCAGGAGGAACTCATCGAGGCCATCACCCACGCCAGTAGCGGGGCCCGACCCCCAGCGGCGAGCCCGCACCTCTCCGAGTCCTGGGAAGCTGGCGCTGTCCGTCCTTGACGCGTTCTGTCTCCGGGGAGACCCTTGACGGTACGGCGTGCTGGGAGCCCGACGGACAGAGCTGGATCCGATGGGCCTGCATGTCGAAGCCGGGCCGAAGGCCATGGTCGAGCCCGCACGGGGCCGTGGCCCTCGCTGCCGCGGCGGCTTCCGGACAGGATCCTGTCCACCCCACTCACGGAGGAACCATGATCGAGACCCGCGCACCCCACGGCTGGTTCTCATCCGCCGCCCAGAGGGCCAGCCGCCGCAGCACCATCACGATCAGGTTCGAAGGGATCGGGTCGGTCACACTCCCGCCCACCGACGATCTCGCCTTCCTCGGCGGGATCGGCCTGCTCGCCGCCGTGGGGATCCTAGAATGGCCCGTCGCCGGGGTCCTGGCAGCAGGGCATCTTCTCTCCCGCCACACCAGGAACGACGCGCTCAAGGCCTTCGGGGAAGCCCTCGAAGAAGCCGCCTGAACTGCGGAAATGCTCTCCTAGTCCGGCGGTCATCGGGCTTGGCCGTTCCCCTCCGGGCGCTTCCCCGTGAGAACGCGGGCAATCCTCGGCTCCAGCCAGAAGACCAGCAGCATGGTCGGGACCCACGCCCAGCTGACCCACTCCGTCGCGGCGTCCGCCGCCTCGTGGTTGGAGCCGGGAATCCCCGTGGTCTCGGCCGCGAGTTGGAGCGGAGCACCTGCGGCGATGCAGAGCGAGAGGGCGACGGTCGCGGCGAAGGCCGCCCGCACGAACACCGCCTGCACGGTCGGGGCGCTCTCTCTGGGCCGGTGGTACGCCAGGAGGACCAGCAGGAAAGAGACCCCCAGGACCACGGACAGGAAGGTCCAGTCTCCCGGCTGGGCGAAGAACGCGGCTCCCGCGGCCACGATGGCGGTGGTCAGCGCTCCCGGGTCCACCTTCTCAGCAGCGGACGCGTCGCGCGGCGGGTCTTCGGCGCCCGAACTCGTCATCCTGCCATTGTGCGCGGGCACGCTCGGCCGGTGAAGAGCGCCAGGCTATGCAGCGACGCCGGCCGGAGCTCCCTCGGGCGAGGACGACGCCGGGTGGCGCCCGAGCGCCTCGCCCAGCCCCACGGCGTCGTGCGCCCCGGCGAAGATCTCGGTGCCCGGTTCGAGGGCGCGGCCAGCGGCCAGGGGGGCCAGCGTCGACCGCGTCATACCCGAGCGAGTCGATGAAGGCCAAGACCCGTCCGCGGGCGTCCGCGTCGTCCCCTGCCACAGCGAGCGCACGGCGATCAGTCGATCACGCTGGCCGGCCGTCCGCCTCGAGCTCGTGGTAGCCGATGTGGTTGAGCGTCTTGACCACGCGTGAGGCCTCGAGGAAGTCCTGCACTGCCTCGGACGTCCCGCGCCCGTCGCCCAGCTCGGGCATCGCGCCATCGGTGGGCTCCCAGTAGTTCATGGCGTCGACCACGACGCGGTCGGCGAGCGCGCCGGCGTCGAGCGTGCGGTAGTTGTGCAGGGGCAGCGCGAGGACCACGATGTCCGCTTGGGCTGCCTCCGCCGCGGTGACCGCGACCGCGCCCGGCGTGATGATCTCCACAATGAGCGCGATGTCCTCGACTGGCCTGCTGGTGGCGATGCGGACCTCGTACCCGGCCTTGAGTGCGGCCCGGGCCACGGCTGTGCCGACCCTGCCCGCCCCGAGGATGCCGATGCTTCCGATGCCCTGACTCATGCCGCTGCGCTCCCGCTGTGTTGTGGACTCGTCAACTATCTTCCTCGACGGTCCAACGCAGAACCCACCCCCGGCATTCCTTGGGCCTGGCGCGGGCTTCTGCCCCTGTCAAGTCCGAGGGCAGCATGGAATGTCTGGCCCTATGCGCCGTGGCGATAACGGTTCGGTAACGAAGACGCCTCGGTGCTAGGCAGGGCCCGGAGACTGAAGCAAACTCGCTGCGGTTGCAAGCGGCACAAGCAGAGGGTGCTATCGAGATGAAGAACTCCTAGGTCGTGCTCGCGCATGAGGTGGTGATCGTCGGCGCTGGCCCTACGGGACTTATGCTTGCCGGCGAGTTGGCGCTGGCCGGTGTCGACGCGGTGATCGTAGAGCGTCGCACGAATCAGGACCTGATCGGCCAGCGGGCACTCGGCTTCTCGTCCCGCACGATCGAGGTCTTCGACCAACGCGGAATCGCGGAGCGCTTCCTTGAGCAGGGCCAGATCGGACAGGTCGGCGGCTTCGCATGGATCCGGCTCGACATCAGCGATTTCCCAACTCGGCACAACTATGGGCTCGGGCTTGCCCAGCAGCACATCGAACGCACGCTGGCCGGGTGGGTTGACGAGCTCGGAGTGCCGATCCTCCGCGGACGCGAGGTGACGGGCTTCGCACAGGATGCGGACGGCGTCGTCGTCGAGCTGGCCGACGGCGGGGCGCTCCGGGGCGAGTACCTGATCGGTTGCGACGGAGGCCGCAGCGTTGTCCGCAAGGCGGCAGGCATAGAGTTCGAAGGCTGGGACGCGACGACGAGCAGTCTCATCGCCGAGGTCGAAATGGACGAGGAGCCCGAGTGGGGCCTGCACCGGCGTGGCTCGGGCCTCCATTCCTTCGCGAAGTCCGACGGCGGGTCGGTCCGTTGCATGGTGACCGAGAGGCATGTGGGGCGGACCGACGAGCCGACCCTGACTGACCTGAGCGAGGCGCTCACCGCCGTCTTCGGTACCGACTACGGGCTGCGCCGCGCTGCCTGGATTTCGAGGTTCACGGACGCCACACGTCAGGCCGTCGCCTACCGCGACCGGCGGGTCCTGCTGGCCGGCGACGCCGCGCACATTCACTCGCCGATGGGAGGCCAAGGGCTGGGCGTCGGCGTGCAGGACGCCGTGAACCTCGGCTGGAAACTGGCCCAAGTCGTCAAGGGGATCGCGGAAGAGGGCCTGCTGGACACCTATCACGCCGAGCGGCATCCGGTTGCCGCCCGCGTCCTGCACAACACGATGGCGCAGGTCGCTCTCAGCCGCATCGGTGAGCGCACGGATGCCCTGAGGGACATCGTGGCCGAGCTGTTGAGCATGGACGAGCCGCGCAAGCGGATCGCAGGAATGATGAGTGGACTCGACATCCACTACGAGCTTGGCGAGGGCCATCCGCTGCTCGGCCGACGCATGCCGGACCTCGACCTTGCCACGGCCAACGGCCCGACGCGAGTGTTCTCCCTGCTGCACGGCGCTCGGGCCGTCCTGCTCAACCTCGGCAAGCCCGGGGCGTTCGGTACCGGCACCGTCGACGTCTCCCCGTGGGCCGACCGGATCAAGCTGGTCGACGCCGAATACCGCGGCCTGTGGCAGCTCCCAGTACTCGGAGCGGTCACGGCTCCTAGCGCGGTCCTGATTCGGCCGGACGGACACGTCGCTTGGGCGGGTGACGGCTCAGGCGAGGGACTGCGGGAAGCAATGACCACATGGTTCGGCCCGCCTGATGCAGCGTCACGACGTGTCACGCCATCGGAGGGGTTGACGGCGTGACATTTCGCCGCCGATGCCTAGCCTCCGTGCGGCATGGCTCAGCGGGCGACGGGAATCCAGATACGCACCCGCACTCGGCAGGGGAGTAGCGTGCTGATCACTTCAGATGCATGCGACAATCCATTCGACGCGCCCGGGTGAGTCGCGTGGGAGGACCTGCGAGGACTCAGCGGCCGTGACGGACCGGGCGGCTGCGGGGGCAATTTGCCTGGCCATCCTTAGCCTGCTCACCGGTCACCCGGCACAGGCTGTTCCCCTAGGCGTGCAGATGGTCGGCTGGGGTCAGCCTCCTTCTGGAGAGTACGACCGAGCCCACCGACTGGCCACATGCGGTCCGCTGGGTAAGCTTTGCAACGATGTCGTTCCCAATGGTCCCCGAAAGGATGCCGCCGGCATGCCTGTTTGGCTGAGGCGCCCTCGCCGAGAGGGCCTTTGGAGACGGCGCTTCCTCAAGCCCGCGATAGCTGCGGCCGCGGTTGCCGTCGTGGGTGGCCTCCTGACGGTCCCTGTTGGAGTCATGCTCGTCTGCGGTTTGGTCCTCGCCGTGGCCTCCTTTTGGAGACTGGGTTCGCGCCGTGCCGGCGGCACGGGTGTGGTGCCCATGGCCTTCCTGTGGAGCACCCTCGCCGCCTTGGTTTTGTCTGTCGGTGCTGTTGCCATGCGCGGCCTGCTACCCGACGCGAGCGCGCCGACCGCAGCGACAATAGATCGCCCGGGTCCCTCGGTCGGATCCTCCCGGTCTGCACCTATCCCGGCAGCTACGTCAATCCCGGGCGCCGTCTCGACGTCGCACGGACCAAGCGTTTCGCAAGTGGAGCTGACGCCGCGCCCAGCGGCACCTGCGACCACAGCGCCTCCGGTGGCCGCCGCGCCTTCCGTCGCGCAGTCGAGCGTAGGGGCAGGTGGCGGCTCGACGGCCGGACGGACTTCGGCCAACGCTGGCGGCGCTCCACAACCACCGAGCGGCCCACTCGCGGCATCGTCGCCGTCGGCGGCTAGTCCATCGGGGAGCGGATCCTCACAGTCACCCAGCCCTGCAGCACGCAAGAGCTGTGTGCCGACCCTTCTCGGTGTCGTCCTTCCGCAGCGCACCTGCTAGATTCCCCAGAATCCCACAGGATCTCGTCCTGCCCCCAGCTCATCCGGACCTTGTCCCCCCGGCGGGGCTGATCGAGCGAATTCACAGTCTCGTGAAAGCCCCCTCCATCACTTCCTTCATGCGGGTGGCCGAGGATTGCTCCATGAGGATCTGGACAAAGACCACCCTTGTGCCTGCATTAGCGGCTGTGGCGGTCGTTTTCCTGACAGGGGCCGGTGTGTCCGGCATCGACGAGATGGCGTCCCTCAGGTTGCACTATGCGACGCACAGCACTCTGACAACCCCCACGACAAACGCGCAGCCCTCACTGCACGACCTGCTAATGGACGGCCTCGCCAAGGGCTCGCTCCCGGGCGGCTTTCCCTACGACGAGCCCCGGAATGAAAGCATCGACGAGCAGTACCAGGAAGCTCTTAATCAACAACGGCCTTCGTCGAGCCCCACCGACGGGAACCGCACCTGACCACGAGTGGGAGTCCACGGGCTGATTTGCAAGGAGCAGCTCCTCCGGGCGGCAGGGCTCTAGCCCAAGCTCGTGGATGAGAGGACTCTGGAAGCGTCGGAGGAGATTCAAGATCAGAGCGGCGAGGCGTCGAAGAGTGCCTCGCGACGGATCCCGAGGAGCGAAATGTCAGACATGCTCGGCGAGCAGAAGGTCCTCGGGCGCTCGGGGGCCGTGCTCTTGATACGCGGCATCCTTGCGGTGATCTTCGGGATCCTGGTGATCGCCTGGCCGGCCGTGACGGTCTTGGCCATCGTCTTCCTGTTCGGCTTCTACGCGCTCGTGGACGGCGCGACCAGTCTGTACCACTACTTCTCTCGACATCCCCGTCCGTCAGGATGGACTCTCGCCAGTGGAATCGTCTCCGTCCTCGCCGGG
This sequence comes from Sinomonas susongensis, assembly GCF_005877005.1. Classification (GTDB taxonomy): domain Bacteria; phylum Actinomycetota; class Actinomycetes; order Actinomycetales; family Micrococcaceae; genus Sinomonas; species Sinomonas susongensis. The sequence continues at coordinate 32,221 of NZ_SSNH01000007.1, forward strand.
ATTGTCGCTTTCGCCTGGCCCGGGATCACGGCGCTGTGGCTTGCCCTCCTGATTGGGGCCTGGGCATTTGTCCTGGGGATCACGCAGATCGTCGTTTCCATTCAGGCGAGGAAGGCGATCAGGTCCTGGTGGGCATGGCTGACCGCGGGAATCGTCTTGGCGCTGTTCGGCCTCTATGTTTTCTTCCTCCCCGGCGCCGGCATTCTTGGACTCCTAGGGGTGGTGGCAGCGTTCGCCTTCGCGGCCGGGATCATGCTGGTCGCAGCCGGGTTCCAGCTTCTGTTCCTCGCTCGCCGGCCGCGGCGCCCAGGCCGCGACCCGGGAATGCCACCCTCGGCTAGGCGACGCCGGGTCGGCGCAAGGTTGTACGCCAGCAGGAGCGCCGTAGCGAGGGCGGCGGCGATGTGGGCCACGACCATGAGGTGAAGGTCTTGGGTGGGTGCCGCTGCCCCGCTCGGGATGCCGGGCAGCGATGCGGGATGGTGCGAGTGCCCTAGTGACGGGAAAAGCGGGGTATTCGGCCCTGCCAGTCCGGTGAAGGCCAGATGAAGCCCCTGCTGGAGGATGCCGCTGCCGATGGCGAGAGCCCACGGCGGCAGGGGCCACCGCACGGCCAGGGATGCCAAGAGGCCCACAAGAGCGGTCAATGCCAAGAGGACGGTGATTGGGGGTGCGGCCCCGCCCGAGGACACGTGGGCTGTCAAGCCGAGGCCGACGCCGACGGGTCCCGCCGCCACTGCGGCGACGGCGGAGCGTCGACGGGCTGAACCCCATCCGTTGTACATGCCGGAGGCTCAGCGACGTGCGACCGTCCTGCGGCCGAGGGCGAGCCCGAGAACCAGCATGCCGATGCCCAGGATCAGGTGCAGCCCGTTGTCGGCAGCGTTAACGGGCACGAAGTTGCCGGCGGTGTCTCCGGAGAACACAAGCCCGTACACGAAGAGGACGAGGTAGATGGCGCCACCCCAGACGAGGTACCCCTTGGCGGAGGCAGCCGAGCGCGCCAGGGCGAGCCCGGCGACGCCGAAGAGGAGGTGGACGATATTGTGCAGCACCGAGACCTGGAACAGGCCCAACAGCATCGCGTGCGAGCCGTGGCCGGCGAATCCGAGGCTGCCCGCGTCGGAGGTGATGCCCGGGATGAAACCGAGCACCCCGACCAGGAGGAAGACAGCACCCACGACCGTCGCGGCTAACTGGACGGGGGAGCGGTGCGAAGTGGCGGGGATGGACATAAGGGACTCCTTGCCTGGATCTGTGATGTGACGTGCGTGCATCCACACTTCGGAGCATCGGACAGTTCGGATTGGCGGCCGGGCCGAGAGCAGCAACCCATGCTCACCTAGTGGGCCGAGAAGCCCATGAGCCCGACTACGAAGAAGACGAGGTGGGCGGGAAAGGGGATCCGGAGCGGGCCGAGAAGCTTGAAAAGGAAGCCTACGGGGGTGACGACGACGCCCCGGACGTTCCGCTTCCGGGCTAGCGGTGAGGCTCCCTCCGCCCTCCGCCCTCCGCTCACGCCCGAAGTAGGGGGCGTTTCCGCCTAGTCCTTCGGCCCCTGCCAAGCCGGGAGGCCACCGTCGTCAGCCGGCAACCGCGACCGCGGGCCGCTCGGGGTGGTTGTATCGCACGAGGATGTCCGGTTCCTCAAGGTTCTCTTTTTCGTGCTCGAGGAGGCCATCCACGGTGAAAGCGAGCTCCGCCGGCGTGCGTTCGCGGAGCACGCGCTCATCCACCTGCAGAGCGACGGACAGGTCAAAGTCCAACCAGCGGCCCAGCAGCATGGGCCCCGCCACCAGCAGGACCAGGTCAGCAGGCGCAGGCTGCCGCTGGGCGCGGACCGAGCGGTCGGTTTCCGGGTCGCGCAGCCGGGGCAGCCAGTGCGCCGCTCCGGGTGCGGCTAGCGGGTCCAGCACCTCGCGGGCCAGCGCGGCGAAGTCGAACCAGCGTTCCCGGTAGCTGTCCGGCTCCTCGCGGCCAAGCTCCAACCGTTGGGAGGCCGGCAGCAGGAAGTCTTTCAGCTCCACCACCTCCGCGGGTCGGCCGGTCGAGCGCAGCCTCGCGGCGATTCTCCTTGCGAGGTCGGCTGGTGCGGCCGCTTCCGCGCCGTTGACGGCGACCCTGGTCCGGCCCGCGCGGGTCAGGCAACGGTCGACGACCATGGAAACCAGCGCGTCGGGTGTCAGCGGGGCGTATGAGGGCACCCGTCGATTATGGCCTCCGGCGTGCGCTGCGTGCTGTTGACGCCTTCGGACATATGGGACGGCAGACCGTCGGCAGAGCCGATGGGACGAAGACCAGGGCGAGGACCGAGACCAGCATCCGGCGGTGCGCGATGGGCCGGTGGTGCCCCGCACTCCTGAGGTGCGGGGCGCCTGTGCATCTGTGCCTATCTGCGGCCTTGAAAGGAAGCCGCAATGCGTTGTCGGATCGGGGGAGGGGTGTCCATAGCAGGGGTGAAGTTGGCCCCCAGGGGCTCCCCCCAATAGGAGAAGGGGAACTGCGATCATGAAACTGACGACCAACACCCAGGTTTCCGTTGACGGAGTGATGCAGGGGAATGGCGGGCGGGACCCGCACCTCGACCCCGGATTCGAGCGCGGCGGATGGGCCCGGCCCCTGTTCGACAGCGAGGCCATGACCTTCGTCAACGAGTTCTACCAGCGCGCCGACGCGTTCCTGTTCGGCCGGCGGACCTACGAGCTCTTCGCCGGTTACTGGGGCGTGATGGATCCGGGCAGCAGCCCCATCGCCGATGCCCTGAACACGCGGCCCAAGTATGTGGCATCGAATACCCTCACCGAACCGGGCTGGTCGGACACGGCCATCCTTTCGGGGGACGTCGCGGCGGGCCTGCGCGAGCTGAAGGCAGCGCCTGGAGGCGAACTGCAGGTGCACGGCAGCGGTCACCTGATCCGCTGGCTCCTCGCGAACGAACTGGTCGACGAGATCATCCTGCTCGTCTGCCCCGTGATCGTCGGCGAGGGCACGCGACTGTTCCCGGAGTCCGGCCCGGACTTGGCACTTGACCTGGTCGAATCGCGAGCCTTCCCGCAGGGCATAACGCTACAGGCCTACAGGCCGGCCGGTCGCCCGCAGTATGCAACCGACTGACGCATCTGCCGCTCATTGAACAGACGAGGGTTCTAGCGGGCCAGGTGCTATCCGTCCGCGCCAGCAGGGATAGCCTGCGTGCCGCTGTCCCGGTCTCCGGTCTCTGGCAGCCGGGGTCCGGGACAGCGGCGAGTGGCGATTAGCGCTGGGAGACCCAGATGCCCTGCAGTGCCGCGCTGTTGGCGCTGGAGAGGATCGTCGCCGCATTGACTGCGGCGGACGAGTTCTGGGCGGCGACGAGGGCCGTGTTGACGTTGAAGCCTCCCCAGAAGAGGGTCTCGCGCCCCGGCAGCAGTTCTGTGGTCTCGGCAGCGAGTTCGGTCATGGTGAGCTTGGTCATCTGAATCAACTCCTTGATGGGATGGAATCTGTTGCGCGGTCGAACATCGATCGCTGTGAAGACTCCAACGGAGGCTGCGTTATCGAGGTGTTACACGCCTGCTGTGGGATGGCGGGATGCGCTGCCCCGGCCGCCGGGATGGTGGGCGTCGCCATCGCCGACGAGGACGTCGGACAGGAGGGGCTCGTCGGGTGCGAGGACGAGCACGCCTTCCAAAGGGAGTGGCGTGTCTAGGCGGCGGCCGCGCCTGAGAGGCTGCCGTCCCGTGTGGGCTCAGACGACATTGGTGCCCTCCCGCCCGGCACGCCGGGACACGGACCACGCGGCGTACAGTTCGGCCGCGTGTTCGGGGCGGGCGACGAGTACCCCGCCGGCGGCGGGCCAGACCGTCTCGTCGCCGTGTTCGTCGAGCACGAGGCCGCCCGCCTCCCGCACGATGAGGGTGGCGGCGAGGTGGTCGATCGGGCTGAAGCGTTCGACGACGCTGCCGGCGCCTCGCCCGGCGGCTACCCCTGCGAGGGTTAGGGCGCCCGAGCCCATGATGCGCAGGGTGCAGTACCTGTCCGCGAGGACAGACGTGAACGCATCAATTCCAAGCCATGGCCTGTGGGCGAGCAGCTCGGTGCCGACAACCTTGCCCGCGAGGGTGCGCCCCGCGTTCGGCGTGGGAGCCTGCAAGTCCAGGCGTGTGCCGTCGAGTTCGGCGCCCCAGCCGGCGACGGCGGAGAGCACCTGGCCCTGCCAGACGTCCCCGACGACGGCCAGGACCGGTTGGCGGTCGATGGCCAGTGCGAGGGAGAACGCGGTCCACGGGACTCCGTTGGCCAGGTTGGCGGTCCCGTCCACGGGGTCCAGGTACCAGCATGGGGTGCCCGGTGGGGCGGTCCCGCCGAGCTCCCCGCCAACGACGAGGTGCCCGGGCAGGCGCGCTGCGATGACCTCGCGTACGTGTCTCTCCACGGCCAGGTCAACCGCGATGACATTGTCCGCAGGGTGGGCCTTCGATCCGGCGTCTCCGACCTTTGCATCGCGCGTGAACGCGATCGCCCAGTGGGCGAGTTCATGGGCGAGCGCTGCTGCCGCAACGAGCTCGTCGCCAGCGAGGCACGCGGGATGGGGTGCGTCCTCCCACGTTTCCGGCCCGGCAGCGACGACGCCCTGGAACCTGCGCAGCCGGTTCGTCGTCACGGCGTCCACGCCCAGGTCCAGGACCCAGCGCATGGCGTCCTCGTTGTCGACGGTCCAGCAGGCGACGCGAGCGCCCGAGCCATGCACTGCGCGGATCAGCTCGGTGCTGAGGACGGCGTACTCGGAGTTGACGAACTCGGGTCGCAGCCGGTCGACGAGGTCGGCGGGTGGCAGGCCACGCTGGTTCCACGGCAGCCAGACGGCGGCTGCGGGATCGAGATCGCGCACGATCCGCATCGCCTCCAGGTGCCCGCACCACGCCACCCGGGCGCCGGAATGCCCTTCGCGGACGACGCGGAGCGCAGGGCCCGCGCACTCCGGGTCGGCGATGTCGATGAGCAGGGTACAGGCGGTCCCGCCCACGGCGGCGAGGGCCTCGGCCAGGAGGGGAATGCGGTCGGTTCCCTCGCCGAGGGCAGCCACGTCAATCCAGTCCATGTCGGCGGCGTGGCTCGGCTCGCCCCAGAGGCGATCGAGGGTTGGGTCGTGCAGAAGGATGACCTCTCCGTCGCGGGTCACGCGCACGTCCACCTCGACGAAGTCGGCACCGGCCTCGACGGCGGAGCGGACTGCCGCCAGCGTGTTCTCGCGATGCCGCTCGACGTCCCCGCGGTGGGCGGCGGCCAGCGGGGCCGGGCGCGTGGAGATGCGGTGGTCTCGGAGGGAGCGGGCAGGGTAGCTCATGCTGTGGTGCCCTGCCGTGTGGGCTTTCCGTCTTCCAACTCGAGCCCGTGGTCCCAGAGGTCTTGGAGGCTGGTGTCGCCGCTGATGAACGCTCGGACGGTCGTCGTGCCGGCGGTCGAAGCGCCGCTACCGGCGGTGCTGCTCTGGGCGGGGGCCGTCGGGGCAAGGGCGGTAGCCGCGATGGCGGCGGTGGCCCCCAGGGCAGTCTCGATCTTCATGGGATGTCGTCTCCTGTGTACGGCCGGGCAGGTTCCCTTCCGGACCGTATGGTGGCGCTGCGGGTCACTGTGTCGCCAGGACCGCAGCCGTCGAGATCACATACCAAGTGTTTGTCCTAACCGTCTGCCGAATGTGAGGTGGCCGACGGGTGAACTGCCACGAAATGTTGACCTGACTGGGAAGCGGCCGGAAAAGGCTGCCTACTGGCAGGCCACAGTCCACGAGCTCAGCGCCGACGACGTCGTCGACGCCATGCGCTTTCACGGACTGATTGACTTGTGGCAACTGTCGTCCCTTCGGCCGCTTGTGGCGGCGTCGGAAGGAGTTCCGTGCTGAGCCGCTTCGGCAGCGCCGCGGGCGCGGTGCCGTCTTGCGCCGCGGACCGCAACGATGAACGGCACCCGACCAGAGCCTGGGTGCCGTCCATCGTTTTCTGGGGTTGCTAGTTCAGTGGCTTCAGTGGCTTCAGTTGCCGTGTGCCTCAATTGAAACCGGCTGCCACTCGTTCCACGTTGCCAGGCGTGATTCGTAATCCTTGGTTGCGATGTCCAAGGGCGCTTTGCCGAAGAAGATGCGCAGCGGCGGGTTCTCCGCGTCGACGACTTTGAGGATAGCGCCGCGGGTGGCGGCGGGGTTGCCGGGGTTGTTCGCTGAGGGTCGGCTGGCCGCTGCCTCTCGGACCTCGGCATAGACGTCCATCTGCTCACTGCGCGTGGCAGACGGCCCGGACCAGTCCGTCGAGAATCCGCCTGGTTCCACTAGCGTCACCTTGATATTGAAGCCTGCAACCTCCTGTGCGAGGGACTGGGAGAAGCCCTCCAGCGCCCACTTCGATGCATGGTAGGCGCCGACTGTTGGGAAGGCGCTGATCCCACCGATGCTCGATACCTGAATGATGTGGCCCGAGCCCTGTCGACGCATGATGGGAAGTGCCGCCTGCGTGATCCACAGTGCGCCGAAGAGGTTGGTCTCCAGTTGCGCCCGGACTTGCTCCTCGGTCAGTTCCTCAATCATGCCGAAGTGGCCGTAGCCAGCGTTGTTGACGACGACATCGAGGCGGCCGAAGTGTTCTGCTGCTTTCCGGACGGCTGCGAAATCGGCTTCCCGATCGGTGACATCGAGCCGGATCGGAAGGAAAGCTTCGGCGTACTTGTCGGCGAGGTCTTGCACCGTCTCGAGGTTTCGTGCGGTGCCTGCGACGTTGTCTCCGCGCTCTAGGGCAGCTTCCGTCCACTCGCGGCCAAAGCCTTTGGACGCGCCGGTGATGAACCAGGTTTTACTCATGGGTACGTTCCTTTCGACGGCTTACATGGACAACCAACGTCCGCCGAGGGCAAAGGCTTCCGGGCGTGAGCCACAAATTCAACGCGGAGGCTCACGGTGGCTCCGCCCTAACCTCGTGGAAACCTAGTGGCGTGGACTACGACAAGGCAATCGACACCCTGGTTGCGTGGGCGCGGGAGAACAGCAACGTGCGCGCGATGGTCTTGACCGGCTCCGCGGCCGCCCACGAGACGCACCCCCTGTCAGACCGCGATATCGAGGTGTACGCCGCTGACCCGGCCCCACTTCTTTCAGACGACTCCTGGTGGGACCAGCTGGGGAAGGTGCTCGTCGTCGAACGCCTGCCCAACCCGGGCTGGCACCCGTCGCGCCTCGTGTACTACGTCGGAGGGAAGCTCGACCTGAGCGTCATCCAGGCCGACGTGCTTCCGGCGATGCGTCATGAACGCCCCTTCACGGTCCTCCTGGACAAGGATGGACATTCTGCCTCGCTCCGCCAGACCCGAGTGCGGGCTTCGCTGCCGGACGAGGCGATGTTCCACGAGCAACTGAACTTGGGTTACGCGGCCGCACTGATGTGCGCGAAGTCGGTAGTCCGAGACGAGCCGTGGTCAAGCAAGATCCGAGACCGAGACCTAAAGGCCACACTCCTGACGCTCATCGAATGGGACCATCTCGTGCGCTACGGCCTCGACTACGACGTACGCTTCCTCGGTTCCCGCATGCGGCAATGGATGGACGTCGACGTGCAGCAGGCACTCGAAGAGTGCTGGGGTGGCTTCGGCGCTGTGGATTCCGCCGCTGCCCTGCGCGCATCCATTGCCTTATTCACCAAGCTCGCGAAGCGGATCGCAGGCAGTCTTGGCTTCCAACCTTTCGATCACAGCGGCGTTCACTGAGAGGTCGAGACAATTCTCGCAATGCAACCGCACATCGGGTAGGACGTCTCGACAGCTCCTGTTTTGGGTGACGCGAGACGGTCCCTTTGGCCCTAAAAGAGCGGACCGCGCAGGGGCTACGTTCTGCGTATGGACACACCGCAGTCCGGGCCCCCGCACAGTGCCGTCCTCGTGCACGGGGGGTGGGGCAACCCTGGCGACTGGCAATGGGTCCGGCGGATTCTCGAGGCCAACGGCTTCGACGTCGCCGTCCCGGACCTTCCATCACATCGCCTTGACGCGGGCCTGCTGGAGGACGCTGAGGAAGTGAAGTCCGCGATCCGGGGCTACGCCGGCCCCGTCGTCGTCGCCGGGTGGTCCTACGGCGGAGACGTCATCGGGCTCGCCGCAGCGGGGGAGCAGAACGTGGTCCGACTCGTGTACGTCTCGTCCGTCCCCCAGCCCATCCAGGAAAAGCGTGACGGGAACCTTTTCGCCGGCAACCCGGTGATCCTCGAGGACGGCCAAGGCAGGTTCGTCCTCGACAACGACTGGTGGGTCTACGAGGAGAAGGGCAGGACATTCCCCGAAGAGGTACGCCGCCACATCCAATCCAACCCGCGCCGCTCCGCTTCACGCCGCACACTCACCGATCCCATACCGGCAGCGGCCTGGATGGAGACCCCTGCCACTGTCCTGCTCGGTACCCGCGACGAGGGGATCGGCGACGACAGACGAGCCTGGGCGAAGCAGAACATCAAGGACGTGCGCGACATCGACGACGACCACTTCCTGATCTTCAACAGCCCGGACACTGTTGCGCACGCCATCATGGAGGCCGAGGTATAGCGAAGCGTGCGGCCTACAGTTGTTTCCATGGCGCAGCAAGACGAGTGTCGGACTGAAATGGCGGGCCCTCACAGGGGGGGCCTTTCGGGTGTTTTGGGGGAGGGCTCCCGTACGCGGCGTCAGCTCTCGGCCGACGCCGGGATCGGTGCCTGAGATGCTGGTCTGGGCTGGCTTCGTGCTGGGCGTCCTGGTCGTTGCCGGAACGGCATTCAGCATCATCGGTGCGCTGATCGTAGCCAGGCGCGTCGATTCATGGGTGACGGCGGTCGTAGACACCGCGCTCGACCACGCCTTCCTGGTGGCACTCCGTGGCGTGGACTCGTTCGAACGTCGCGACTGGTTCCTCGGCTGGCAGGGCCCGCTCACGTTGGTGGTCCGCCTGACGATATGGATGGGGATGCTCGTTCTTGGCTTCGCACTGATCATGCTGCCTGGCACCGACGGTGACTTCGCCGCGGCTCTCGAGGACGCAGGTTCGTCGATCTTCACGCTCGGGTTCGCGGTCCCGCATGGCGGCGGGGGGCAGCTTGCCGCCTATGTGGCCGGTTTCGCGGGCATGGCCGTCATAGGTCTGCAGATCGGATATCTCCCGACCGTGTACTCCTCATTCAACCGACGGGAAACGGAGGTCAGCCTTCTCGTCGCACGGGCCGGGACTCCCGCATGGGGGCCCGAGATCCTGCTGCGCACCCACTGGGGAACCGGCAGCAGCGACTCCGCGCCGGTTCTTGAGGACCTGTTCGTGCGCTGGGAGCGGTGGACCGCAGAGGTCGCCGAGTCGCACACCACGTACACCGGGCTTCTCCGCCTGCGCTCGCCGAAGCGTAACTCCCACTGGCTGACATCCCTGATCGCCGTCATGGACGCCGCTGCTCTCCACCTAGCCCTGGCCCCCGGCACGGAACCCAAGATTGCGGCCCGGCTGATGCTGCGCATGGGCTTCGAGACACTGAACGATTTGGCACGCGCGATGAAGCTGTCCGTACCGGACCTCGCCCAGGTGTCTGTGGCCACGACCCCCATTTCGGTCACCTTCGACGAGTTCGCTCAAGCCGCCGCCACTCTCCGCTCGGTCGGCTACCCCGTGACGGAGACCGACGAGGACGCCTGGCCCAACTTCGCAGGCTGGCGCGTGAACTACGATCGCGCGGCGCTCTCCCTCTCTCGCATGCTCGATGCACCGCCGTCAATGTGGACGGGGCCTCGGCGCTGGCCGTCGCAGCCGACCGCCCCGTTCCGCCCCAACCCAGGCCGCACGCGCAACAGAGAATGAATGAGGGCCCCTGATCAGGGGGTCTTCACACCAGGCATCAGACGGGCTGCCGGGAAGGTCGCCTCTGCACGAGGTGGTAGTTGTACCGCTTCTTGTTGCACGCATTTGAATGCTTCAAGTGCATCGGTAGCTGAGAGGACGTCGCCGTCTTCTGCCTTCGCGTCGGCGAGAAGCTTCTCAGCGGCTGCAACGACGAAACGGTGTTCGAGCATTGCATCGGCGAGGCGCTCCCGCGCGTCCCGGATCCGTCGAGTCCGCCGTCGTTCGGGGCTCTCCGTCAGCCGAGTGGTCAGATTCACGGCCGGTGTGTTCGGCGTAGGCCTGCTCGGCACGACGAAGTCATCGGCGACCAAGTCCACCCCGAACGCTTGGCCGTCCGCCTCGCTCTCGTGCTCCCCGACTCGCCCGCCCTCCTGAGCACGTTCGAGGAACAACTCGGCTGCCCGCAGGTGGACGTCGGCGCGGTTCTTCCTTGCACAGAATTCGTGTTCGGCGATGCCGATCCGCTGTGAGTAAGTCTTCTCAGCGGAGGCTTTCGCCTCCAAGAGACGAAGGCGCTCTTCCTGAACCGTTGGGTCCTCCGCAGGCTCGGACGCCGTCGACTCCCTGACTGCCGCTTCCCCAGCCAGCTCCGCCCGGCGGTCCTCGGGAGACGTCGTTTCCCGTCTCCCTCGGCCTGCAATCACGGCGGCCAAACTCGGGAGCCCGATGCCGACGATGACGGTCCAGATGATTCCGTTCCAGCCCATGTGCCCCGCCCTCTTGCCACCTGCATTTCGTTCAAGGAACTGTCCCAATCCGCCGTACTTGCTTGCCACACTTGCCTGTACTCGACTCTGTGCGGGCGCTGGTCAGCCGTGGAATTCCTGTCGGAGATCTCGTAATCGAGCCTTCGCTGCGGCAGGAGTCCGTTATTTCCTGCAGCCGCCGGGTAGGCCGTTGGTAGTGTTCCTGCATGCGGCAGGGCAAGGACGGTGATTTCTTGAAGGACATTTCAGTGAACGGGGATTCAGCCAACGGGGACTCGGTCCACGACGGCGGCCTGACCGAGGCCGTCCAGGAGGCTGGGGCGGTGGAGCTGCTGCTGATCCGGCATGGCGAGAGCGAAGGCAACGTCGCGGCCACGGAAGCGCGCGCGGCCGGTGTGGAGGTCATCGACGTCCCTGCCCGTGACGCGGACGTGGACCTGTCCGCGACCGGTCGGGACCAGGCCAAGGCGTTGGGTACCGCACTGGGTCGGATCGCCGAGGAGTTCCGCCCGGACGCGGTGGTGTCCTCCCCCTACGCGCGGGCCCGCCAGACGGCCGAGATAGCTGTGGAAACAGCAGGCTGGCCACTGCAGGTGCGCACCGACGAGCGGCTGCGGGACCGCGAACTGGGCATCCTTGACCGGCTCACCCGGCTGGGCGTGGAGAACCGCTATCCAGAGGAGTCCGAGCGTCGGGACTGGCTGGGCAAGCTGTACTACCGTCCGCCTGGAGGGGAATCCTGGGCGGACGTGGCCCTGCGGCTCCGGTCCGTCCTGGCGGAACTGAACAACCTCGGCATGGGACACCGGGTGATGCTGGTGTGCCACGACGCCGTGATCATGCTGTTCCGGTATGTGCTCGAAGGCCTTAGCGAAGAGGAACTGCTGGACCTGGCCGCCAAGGAATCCATCCTCAACGCCTCGATGACCCGGTTCGTGCGCCCCTCCGGCGTGGGGCCGTGGAAGTTGGAGAGCTTCAACGTGGCCGACCACCTGGCGGAGCAGGGCGTCGCAGTCACCGTGCACGCGGGAGACACCAGTGCCCGGCCGCACTGACTCCTCCGGCCCCACCCTGGTGACGCCGTCGCTCCTGCGGGAGTGGCCCCTCCCGCCCCCCGGCCGGGACAAATACTCGCGCGGGTCCGTGCTGGTGGTTGGCGGAGCCCGGGCGACTCCCGGCGCTGCCCTGCTGGCCGGGGCAACAGCCCTCCGTGCCGGGGCCGGAAAGCTCACGCTGGCAGTGGCCGAATCCGTGGCCGTGCAGCTCGGGGTGGCACTGCCCGAGTGTGGTTCGATCGGGCTGCCGGAAACCGCGGACGGCTCGGTCAAGCCGGAGCTGGACCGGATCTCCTCCTATCTGGACAAGGCGGACACGGTCCTGGTGGGGCCGGGACTGGACGATCCCGACCTCGCCGCGCAGCTGCTGGCCGTGTTGCTCGAACGCGAGGCTGGCCGTGGCGGTCCGTCCGGCGGCGACCCTGATGCCAGGGGAGGGCCCGCCGTCGTCCTCGATGCCTACGCCCTGGGCGCCCTGGTGTCGCTGGAGGACCAGCTGGACCCTTGGCGCGGCCGGATGATCCTCACGCCGAATCGAACCGAAGCGGAGGTCCTGCTGGGCCGGGAGGTGGATGACCTCGAAGCAGACCTGGCCGAGATCTCCGACAGGTTCGACGCAGTGGTCAGCTGCCAAGGTCTGGTCACGCAGCCGCCCGGACTCGAGCTCGGGGAACCGGAACTGTGGAAGATCACGACGGGGCACGGCGGCCTCGGCACCTCCGGCAGCGGGGATGTCCTGGCCGGTGCGATCGCCGGGCTCCGGGCTCGGGGAACCAGCAGTGCGCAGGCGGCCTGCTGGGGCACCCACCTGCATGCATCGGCGGCTGACCGGCTGGCCAGCAGGCTGGGCCCGCTCGGGTTCCTTGCCCGGGAACTCGCCGACGAACTGCCCGCCCTGATGCTGGAATTCAGCGTCTGACCACCAGGAGCGGTCTACCGGCCGCCGGTTGGCCGGCCAGCCCGGTCAGTAGTTGAGGTCCTTGCCCTTCGTTTCGGGTATGGTCAGCACGACAAGGGCCGAGATGACAGCCATGAGCACCGCGTACCCGTTGAACATCCATCCCTGCTTCACGACGTCGGTGAAGAGCGTCTGCAGGTAGGGAGCGGTGCCACCGAATAGCGCGACGCAGATTGAGTACGGAACCCCCACGCCGACGGTCCGGATCGACGTCGGGAACAGCTCGGCGTACACCGCCGGGACGATCGAGGCGGACGCTGCGATGAAGACCAGCATGACGGACATCGAGACGAACAGCTGCCATGCGGAGTCCCGCAGGAGGGCCTGCATCGGGAAGTTCAGCACGGCAGCGCCAATCGCGCTCACGAGCAGAACGGGCTTCCGGCCGATCCGGTCGCTCAGCTTCCCCCAGAGCGGAAGCGCGACAAGGAAGACGAGGTTCGCGGCGACGCCCGCCCACAGCGCCTGCCCCGGGTCGATCTTGAGGGTCGTCGCAGCGTACGTCGGGGCGACGATCGCCCACACGTAGTACACGATCGTCAGGCCGACCGTCAGCCCGATGACCTGCAGCGCCTGCTTGCGGTGCCTGACGATCTCGGACCAGAGCTTCGGCTTCGCGTGAGCCGCCTTGACCTCCGCCTCCTCCTCTTGGAAGACCTCGGTCTCCTTGAGCCGCGAGCGCATCACCAGGCCCCAGAGGCCGAGCAGGGCGCCGACGAGGAATGGGATGCGCCAGCCGAACGCACCCATCTGCTCCTTTGTGAGTATGACCGTGAAGACCGCGCCCATGAGCACGCCGGCAACTGTCCCGATGGTCCCGGAGAAGTAGATGAGCGTCGACCAGAGGCCGCGCTTCTCCCGCGGCGCCGTCTCGGAGAGGTACGTCTGCGAGGAGGGGAGCTCGCCGCCGTGCGCGAGGCCCTGGACGAGGCGGGCGACGAGCAGCACGAGGGACGCGAGAGCGCCTACGGACTGGAACGTGGGGGCGACGGCGATGAGCAGGCTGCCGACGGCGGCGAGCCCGATCGAGAGGGTCATGGAGGTCTTGCGCCCGATCCGGTCGCCGATCCAGCCGAACAGGAAGCCGCCGAAAGGACGGGCGAGGAAGCCGACGGCGAAGACCGCCAAGGTGGACAGGATCGCCGAGGTCGGGTCGGCAGGGTTGAACAGCTGCTTCGAGAAGAACGGGGCGAAGGTGGCGTAGATGCCCCAGTCGTACCACTCGGCGGCGTTGCCGATGCCCGTGCTCAGGAGCGTGTGCGTGGTGGTGCTGCGGCGGGTGGTCCCGCTTGCATAGGCCGTGGCGGGCGCGGGGCTGCTGGGAGAAGTCATGGGGTGGTGTCTTTCAGTTGGGGTGCGCGGGCGTTCAGCGCCCTGCGAGCTGTGCGGTCTTTGCGAGGGCGAGTTGGGCGTAGAGGGCTGCGCCGTCGGCGAGGACGGCGTCGTCGAACGTCGCGAAGGGCGAGTGGTTGAACGCGCTCGTCGCCGGGTCGGCGGCGGCGGGCACGGCGCTGAGCCCGATGAAGCTTCCGGGCACCTCGGCGAGGACCCGCGAGAAGTCTTCGGATCCGCTGAGCGGCTGGGGCAGCCGAGCATGGCGTCCACCGGCCTGCGAGAAGAGTTCCGCGATGGCAGACTCGGCGAACTCCGTTTCCGCCTGGTCGGTAACTGTGAGCGGGTATTCGGCCTCGTACCGCACCTCGACATCGAGTCCGTGCGCGTGGGCGATGCCCTCGAGGAGGCGGGGGATCGCGGTCTGCATCCGTTCACGGTGGGCATCCGAGAACGTGCGGATGGTCGCGTCGAATTCCGCCACGTCCGGGATGACGTTTCGCTTGGTCCCGGCGGCGAGGCGGCCCACCGTCACGACAACGGGATCGAACATGTCGAACTGCCGGGTCACCATCGTCTGGAGGGCAAGCACCAACTCTGCGGCGACGGTGACAGGGTCCTTGGCGGCGTGCGGGGCCGAGCCGTGGCCGCCGGCGCCGCGAACGGTCACGAAGAGCCCGTCGGATGCACTCATCATGACGCCCGGCCTCGTGAGGAACTGCCCGTGCGGCGCCATGGAAGAGAACACGTGCATGCCGAACGCCGCGTCGACGCGCCGCCCGGCGGCGTCGAGCACGCCCTCGCGTACCATGACGCTCGCGCCGTCGTACCCTTCCTCGCCCGGCTGGAACATGAAGACGACGTCGCCGGCGAGCCGGTGGCGGTTGTCGGCGAGGAGCGTCGCGGCGCCCAGGAGCATCGAGGTGTGGAGGTCGTGACCGCAAGCGTGCATCGCGCCGTCAATCCGAGACGTGAAGTCGACCCCGGTTCGCTCCTGGACGGGCAGCGCGTCCATATCGGCGCGAAGGAGGACGGCGGGCCGTGCACCCGAGGCCCCGGCACGGCCAGCGGACGACGACGACCTGCCGCCGCCGTTGTCCGCCGCGCCGCGGAGGACCGCGGTGACCGACGTCGTGTCGGCACCCGTCGAGACCTCGAAGCCGAGGCCGTCGATCGCGGCAAGGACCTTCTCCTGGGTGCGGGGCAGGTCAAGGCCGATCTCGGGCTCCTTGTGGAGGGCATGCCTCCACTCGACGAGGCTTCCCTGCAGGCTCTTGGCTTCGGCGATCAGATCCATGATTTCCTTCCACGTGACGCGCGCCACTTTTTTCACTGCTGTAGCGAGTGTGTGGCACTCACACCGTGACGGGCGTACATTCGTCAAGATCATGCAAAAAATGCCCATCCAACCGGTGAATCATGCACGAAAGACGGAGTCGGAGGCTCTGTCGGAGGACGATCTCGAGCTGATCCACGCTCTGCAGATGGCCCCGCGGGTCACCTGGCAGGAGGCGGCAGTCATCCTCCAGGCGCGCCCCGCCACGCTCGCAGCGCGTTGGCGCCGGATCCAGTCGGAGGGACTCGCCTGGATCACCTCGTACAGGGCCGGGGACCCCAATGAGATGAACCTGGCGTTCGTGGACGTCGACTGCGCACCCGGGCAGGTGATGGGCGTCGCTGAGGCCCTGAGCTC
This sequence comes from Sinomonas susongensis, assembly GCF_005877005.1. Lineage (GTDB taxonomy): Bacteria > Actinomycetota > Actinomycetes > Actinomycetales > Micrococcaceae > Sinomonas > Sinomonas susongensis. Next base: position 47,837 of record NZ_SSNH01000007.1, read on the forward strand.
GATCCCCGAAGTCCAGACGGTCGAGCTCCCGGCGGGCCACCACGATTGCATGCTGACCGTCTTCACCGAGACCCTCTCCGACTACTCGAAGCGAGTTGCGCCGGCGATCCTCGCCATTCCAGGGGTCGTCCGCATCCAGACGACCCTGGGCAGCAGGCTCCACCAGGCCGGCCACTCATGGCGTCTGGCGGCCTTGGATCCGAAGAAGGCCGCCGCGTTTGCGGCTCTCGCGACGTCGGGCCCAGTCGACGCACCCTTGACGCAGGGGTGCTGGGACCTCCTGCCGTTGCTGGCCCACGACGGTCGGGCGACGGCAGCCCAGATGGCCAAGGAGCTCGGCCGGAGCGCCTCGGCGGTGCAGCGGCAACTCTCGAGGGTGCTCGCGTCGGGAACCGTTTCCCTCCGTTGCGACGTCGCCCAGGCGGCGGTCGGCTTCCCCGTGACCTGCACCTGGTATGCGCGGGTGCCGCCGGGGGAGCACCAGGCCGCCGCGGCAGCAGTCCGATCCCTCCGATCGGTGCGGCTCGCGGCGTCGACCACGGGACAGTCGAATTTCCTCGTCACGATGTGGCTCCGCTCCGTGGCGGAGGTCATGACTGCAGAACTCGCCCTCCAGGAAAGGGTGCCGGGGATCGACCTGAGGGAGAGCATGGTGATGCTGCGCATGACAAAGCGGATGGGCATGCTGATCGGGCCCGACACTCGAGCCCTCGGTCGGGCCGAGCTCCTCTGGGAGGCGAGGCCAGGGGCGGACGGGGTGGTCTGAGGGGGCGGATGGCGTGACAAGAACTGTAGAGGCTTGACCGCCCGATTTGGGACCAAAGCCCTTGGCTAACACCTAAAGACGATGGATAAATAGGACCTGTGCGTCTCAGCGGGCTCTCCGCGGCGACTGAAATCGGGGGTTCTCATCGTGGTTGATTCTTTCAAACCGGCCGGAAGCCGGTTGATCGTCGGCGAGCAAGTCCGCTTCCTGGGCTCGATGCCGGATCCGCTTCTGACGGGAATGCGGGCTCGAAAGGGCGACACGGGCGAAGTGGTGCACGTCCTTCCCGGGCTCTTCCCTCGTGCCGTTGTCGTGAAGCTGGACAAGCCGAGGACAGAGGGGTTCTATCGGCTCGTCGTGGCGGAGGAATTGCTCGAACTGGTCTTCACGGCCGGTCTGGACCCGAGTGACGAGGAAGCGGCCGCGCTGGTGGCGGAGGCCGAGGCGCTGGCCCGGAGGGCGAGCATGGCGCAGCACCCATCGGGGTCGGTTCATCGCGGCAACTCGCTCCCGGTCACGGTCCTCCGCGCGGCATCAGCGTCTGGGCCCCGTCGGCAGCCCGCGCTCGGGGCCACGGGTCTCGCCGCCGTCGTGCCGCTCGGCAGCAAGGGGCCGGCCGGGAAAGGGCGTGCCTCGTCGGCGGGGCAACGATGACGCTTGCGAACGGCCCAACAGTTGAGGAGGGTGAAGTCTTCCTCGTGCCGACCTCCTTCGGGGAAGCCGTCTGCGTCGTCTCCCGCGTCTACGGCGAAGGCCTTCTCATAGGGCACTTCTTCGCCCCCGAGATGCGGGAACTGGTGCAGGCCGGGGCGGCGCGCACCCGGGACGCCCTCGTCGTCCTGCAGATCGGACCGCTTGGGATCAAGGTCGGCGCGTGGCGCCCGCTGGGCAGGATGGAGGACTGGGACAGGCGGCGCTGGGCCGCGACCGTATTCGTGACATCCGGCCTCGGCCTGTCGGAGCGGCAGGTCATCCGGTACGCCGACGCGGAGGCCATGACGGTCGTGTCCCGCCGTCTCGCGACCCCACAGGAGGCGGCGACGCTGCCGAGGGACGGGCTCTGTGGCTACCAAATGGTTCCCCGGCTGCTCGAGCAGCTCATTTCGGACAGACGCGCTGTCCCGCTCCGCAACAGGCTGGACTTCCGTCCGGCTGGCGCCTTGGGCGGCTCACCTGCGCCCTAAGCGGGGCTTGGCTGTGCGGACGCCGGCTGTCTTCCTTCGCCGAAGTCAGAGACGGCACTCCGCATCGCGGTTGCGATCCTGCGCGTAGGTGGGCACCCCGACTCTTGTTGGAGGCTCAACGAGTCGCGCTCGCCGACGGGGTCGGGGTCGCCGTCCCGGGGGAGCCGCTGCCCGTCGCCTTCGCGGTAGTGGTCGACGCCGACGGCGTGGGAATGTACTGCCGGTACTGGGCGAGAGTTCCGTCCAGCACGGGGACGAGGACGTCCTGGCTCGATGAGCCGGTCTGGATCCTCACCGTCGTCATGGCCCCCGGGATGGCGCCCGAGCTGCTCAGGTCGGAGACGCTGCGGTCGTCGCCGAGCAGGACCTGCCCGTTGGGCGGGACCGTGACGTCGAGGGTGTTGGACGACTGCGTGGAGAGAGTCGCCGTGACCGGGGACGACGAGCTGTTGTAGAGGCCTCCCGTGAGTCGGCCGGGGGCGTCCGGACTCGGGGTGCCCGTTCCTGCGTTCCCGGCCGAGACGATGGCGAGATTGTTCGCCTCGAGTGGCCCGACGGTGGCCTGCACCCCAGGGACGGCGGCGGTGATGCTCTGCGTCTCCTGGGGATTCGTCATGCTGCAGCCCGCGAGGGCCAGACAGCAGCCGGCGATGGCTGTTGCGAGGGCAATCGACTTTGTGGCCCTGCGGCTTCTCGGCATGCTCTTCTCCTGACCGTGCGTTGTGCGGCTGGGTGCGAGAGCTGGTTCCCAGAGTACGCCGCCCGGTGGCAGACGACGACGTCGAAACCGTCAGGTTCGACAATTGATGGGAATGGGCCGGCACTGGCCCCAGCACGCATTGCCCAGCCAGAGAGATGTCTACGGAAGGAGCGACGCGGATGGATGTCGTCAACGCGGTCCTGCGTGCACTTGCGGCCGCCGGCTCGATGGGCTGGGAGATCCTGTGGCCGCTTGTCCTGGGCTTCGCCCTCTCCGGCGTCGTGCAGGCCGTGGTTCGACGGGAGCAGGTCACCCGGCTGCTCTCCGGCGACTCTCCGAAGGCGCTGGCCGCCGCATCCGGTCTGGGAGCTGCGTCGTCGTCATGCTCCTACGCCGCCGTCGCGCTGGCCAGGAGCCTCTTCCGGAAGGGTGCGAGCTTCGCCTCGGTCATGGCGTTCGAGATCGCCTCTACGAACCTCGTGATCGAGCTGGGGCTGATGTTGGCGCTGCTGATGGGGTGGCAGTTCACGCTCGCCGAGTTCATCGGCGGCCCGATCATGATCGTCCTGGTCGCGCTGTTCTTCCGGCTCTGGATGCAGGGGAAGATCGTGGACGCCGCCCGCGAACAGGCGGAGAGGGGCATCCCCGGGTCGATGGAGGGCCACGCCGCGATGGACATGTCGGTCCAGAGCGGGGGGACGTTCTGGCAGCGGCTCTTCTCCCGGGAGGGCCTCGACTCCGTCGCAGCGTACTTCGTGATGGACTGGGCCTCGGTGTGGCGGGATATCTTCGGCGGTCTCCTGATCGCCGGCGCCTTCGCGGCGTGGATCCCGACGGAATGGCTGCGGGCCTTCTTCTTCGAGGGCAACCCGGTGCTCGCGGCACTCTGGGGCCCGCTCGTCGGGCCCGTGATCGCAATGCTCAGCTTCGTCTGCTCGGTTGGGAATGTCCCGCTCGCGGCGGTCCTGTGGAACGGCGGCATCAGCTTCGGCGGGGTGGCGAGCTTCGTCTTCGGGGACCTCATCGTGGTCCCGGTGATCCTGATCTACCGCAAGTACTACGGCGGCCGTGCCGCACTCAGGATCACCGCGACCTTCTATCTCGCGATGGTCCTGGCCGGCTACGCCGTCGAGGCACTTTTCTCCCTCACCAATTTGACGCCAAAGGCCCGCAACGCGACCGCCGTCGAAGCCTCCGTCTCGTGGGACTACACGACGTGGCTGAACATCGCCTTCCTCGTGCTTGCCGCCGTCCTCGTCGTGCGCTTCTTCGTCATTGGCGGCGCCGGAATGCTGAAGATGATGGCCTCCAGCCCAGAGGGCGAGCCTTCCCACGAGCATGGTTCCCAGGGCGATGGGCACCAGCACCACGGCTGATACGGATTCCCACGCCGCTGGTTGGACCGATCCACGGGACGACGCCGGGCATGATGGTGCCATGACGATCGTCAAGACCGTGCTGCTGTTCATTCTCGCCGCCGCTGCCGAGATCGGTGGGGCGTGGCTGGTCTGGCAGGCGGTCCGGGAGGGGAGGGCGTGGTGGTGGGCCGGGCTCGGCGTGATCGCTCTGGGCCTCTACGGATTTGCGGCGACCCTTCAGCCCGACGCTCACTTCGGGCGCGTCCTGGCTGGCTACGGAGGCGTGTTCGTGGCTGCGTCCTTGCTCTGGGGAGTGATCTTCGACGGCTTCAGGCCGGACCAGTGGGACCTCGTGGGATCAGCCGTGTGCCTCATCGGAGTCGCCGTCATCATGTTCGCGCCCCGGGCCGCCGGTTGACGGGCCTCTGGTCGAAGAATCGGAGAAGGGACATATGGGCGGAGTGCGCGAGCAGGTGCTGGAGGCAGCCGAGGCCAGGGCTGAGGCAATGAAGGCTGGCGACTCGCAGGCCCTCACCCGGCTGCTCCACCCGGATTTCAGATGGACTTCCCACACCGGCGAGCAGTTCGACCGGGCCGCCTACGTCCGGGCGAACACTGGCGGACGGACCACTTGGCGTGGCCAGGACCTGGGCGACCCGGAAATCCTCGTGGCCGAGGGGGCTGCGGTCCTCCGCACCACCGTGGTCGACCTGGTCGGCGAGTCGGAGCGTACGACGTTGTACCGGATGCCGATGACCCAGGTGTGGGTGCTGACCGGGCAGGGGTGGAAGTGCCTGGCGGGCCACGCGGGTCCGCGTCTGCGCGACTGATCAGGTCCGGCCGCCGCGCGAGGATCGTGTGTAAAGACTGTCTTGACGACCTTCACGTGTGAAGGTAGCCTTTACGCGTGACCGAAACTCCGATGGGACTGGCTGCCCTCCAGGCTCTCCTGCTGGAACAGGCTTCAGCTTTGGCCGGCTCTTCCGCGAGTCCACTGGCTCCGCCTTCCTACCTCGGCCTGATCAGCACCGCCCGGCGCACGCAGGAGATCGCCGGACAGGTACTGGAGCTCTGCGTCCAGCAGGCCCGCGACGCGGGCCACACCTGGCAAGAGATCGGCGACCTCCTCGGCGTCACACGCCAGGCAGCGTTTCAAAGGTTCGGCAAACCTATCGACCCTCGAACAGGAAAGCCCATGGACAAGACAGTTCAGATGACAGACGCGGCCGAACGCGCCGCGGAGATCGTCGCGGAAGTCCTCGAAGGACGGATGGACGAGGCCCGCAAGTCGTTCAACGCACAGGTCCTAGCCGCCTTCACGGACGAGGTCCGGGGAAGCGGCCTGGCCACCGTTGCGGGCATGGTCGGGGCATTCCAAGGCTTCGGCGACACCGAACCGTTCGTCCGACGCATCGGCGACCACACCGTCGTCGACGTCCCGCTGCGCTACGAAGCCGGCGAAATGAAAGCCCGCGTCGCCTTCGACGCAGATGAAAAGGTCGCCGGTCTGTTCATCCTGCCTCCCGAGGCCCCCTGAGTGCCGGGTAGAAGGAAAGCGCCGAAAGAGGGAGAGAAACGGACATGACTCACGGGAACGCCGCGACCTACGAGGACGGCATGATCCGTTGCGCCGGGGGCGAGCTGACTATTCGCCGATACTATCCGTGGGGCGCCAAGCGCATCCGCTACACCGCTATCAGGGGCGTCAAGCAACTCCCGCTGACTGGAGCGAACAGGATCCGCAAGTGGCGCATCTGGGGCTCGGGAGACTTCCTGCACTGGTGGAACCTCGACCCACGTCGGCCGAGAAAGCAGATCGCCCTCGTCATCGATCTCGGGCGCCACGTACGCCCCACCATCACTCCCGACGACCCGATCGCTGTCGAGCAGATCCTCGCTGCTCACATCACCCAAAACTGACTGAAGGCGAAAGCGTTCGTCACGGAGGTGGAAACTCTGGGCACCCTCAAGGTCGGTCCAGGCCGCTCCCGCCGCGGCCGCCGTTCCTTCGGCTTCGGTGGCCGTGGTTCCCCTGCACGATCGAGGTCATTAGGGTGGATGCACCGACCAATAGAGGGAGGCTTCCCATGACGACCCCAGACAACGACGACGCCCCGGACCTCGATGACGTCATCACGCCCGAGGAGGACGCCCTGCCTCCCCGGATCCACCAAGGCCATGCGGGAATGCCGGAGAGGCTCGACGACGACGCGTTGGCCGCGGCCACCGAGCAGGAGCGCGTCGCCGCGGGGCTGGCCGACTATGCCCCCAGCCAAGTGCCTCCCGCGACTGACCCCTTGCCCGAGGGTTCCTCTGAGGAGGCAGACCGCGCACAGCGCGGCTTGGTCGAGGACGAGGACGAGGACTGACGCACCCGTAGGCCCGACGGGCCGCAAGGTTCTGGGCTCGGGCGCTTCTACAGGCACACCATCGCCGCCGTCTTCGGATGCACGGTGCACTGAGCTACCACGCCCGCCCCAGCGTCACGAGACGTTCGATCGTCCCCCTCGTGCGCGTCGTCGTGATCGCGCCGGTGAGCCGTTCGATCTCCGCTCCGGGGCTTCCGGGCCCGGAGCCTGTCCAACGGGTCACTCCCAAGGCGACGCCGTCGGAGACGTCGATGATGTCGACGTCTCCGCGCCCGTTCGTCCAGGGCAAGGGCACGCATAGCGGCTTCCCGCCGTCGAAGAACGTGAAGGTCTCCCGGTAGAGCTGACCGTCCCCGCGGCCCCCGAAGGGTTTCCGGTCCACGATCGAGGCCAGCAGCGAGAAGGTGCGCACCATGACCGCTCCGCGGTACCCGGCCATCTTCTCGAGCGCTGCAATAGAGGCGCGGAACACCTCTTCTGGCTCTTCCGCCTCGATCAGTGCAGTCCCGTTCGCCCCGACGGACACGACCCTGCGCGCCCCTGCCTCCCTCAGCTCGGCCTCGAGGACAGCCCGAGTGGGGGAACCGGGGTGGCCAAGATTGAGGTTCCGGTAGAAACCCGCGCACAAGACCCTCATTCTGGGGGCCCTGTCCTGATGCCGGGAAGGATCACGGCGCATATTGTCCTCGTGGCCAAGGGGCTGGGGAAATAGCAGCACTCGGGGTCGCCGCGGCGTACCTCAGGGCTCGGGAGCCCTTCCGGGCGGCTGCAGAACGGTGCGTGGAGCCCTGCTGTGGACGGCTCCACGTGCGGCGGCGCGGCCGGGGTGGGGGAGCCGGGGAAGGAGCCCACGGAGGAGCCCGCGGGTGACGCGAGCCGTGAGGCCGAAGAGCTGGCGAGGCGTTGCGTTTGGAAGGTAGGCGTTGACGAGGGCGTTGGCGATGGCCGGCAGCGCAGCGGGGTCGGGGTATGCCAGGTAGAGGGGTTCCCAGCGGGGGTGGAATCTGGCTTTGAAGGCGTGGAGGGTGCGGAAGCCGTAAATCGGCTCCAGGAGCGTACCGACGCGGTCCAGGGCCCGGTCGAGGGCCGTGCCCGAGGAGCCCAGGGTGCTGCGGGCCAGAGGAGCCCCGGAGAGGCTGAGGGTCTCGAAGCCCTCGTCCCTCAGGGCCAAGGCGGCGGACGCGATGAGGAACTCCGTCGCGGACGCGAATCCGCTGCTGGCGCGGCGCATGAAGTCAAGGGTCCACCCGGTGACCGTGCCGCCGCGGTGGACGGGCAACCAGGAGGAGACGGCGTGGACGGCGCCATCGGCGTCGACGGCGAGAAGGACGCGGACCCGGGAGTCCTCCATCTCCTTGATGCCGCCGAGGGTGAAGCCCATTTCGGGCATTGCCTTGTCCGCGATCCACTCCTCGGAGATCACGTCGATCTGGCGACGCAGAGCTGGTGACGTCTCCGAGTAGCGGATCCATCGGGCGCTGATGCCCTCCCGACGGGCACGGTTCAGCGCGGTGCGGGTGTTCTGGTGCTTCCTGCCGGCGAAGTCCAGAGCCTGGAGGTCCAGAACAGCGTCCTCGGCCACCTCCACGCGGTCCCAGCCGAGGGAAGCCGCCGCGGCCCCGGCGGCGGGGCCGATGGAGTAAAGGCAGGGCACCCATCCATTCGCAGTGGCGAAGGCGGAGAAGCCCCGCAAGGCGGTGTCTTCTTCCCCCGCGGGACATACTGGCGGGCCCAGTGCCAGGGCGACCCCGGCGTGAGGCCGGTACGCGATGTATCCCGTCCCGGCGGGAGTGAACCAGTACCGATTCCCGGACCAGGTCGTCATCCAGGACAGGCTGGATCCGCCGGAGGCGGCCAGGATGTCTGCGGCACGTTCCCGGTCCCGCTCCGCCGGCGTACCCGCGGCCCCGAGAAAGGTGGCCAGGGCCAGCGCCGCCGCTGAGCCCCAAAAGACGATCCCGACACCCTCGTACAGGACGGTCGCTGGCACGCTCACCGGCACGAACGCCGGAGGCACGTCGAAAAGGTATCCCAAGGGCAGGAATCGGTCGGGAATATTGGCGAGCAGCTCCAGGGGCCCGGGGATCGGGGAGAAGCTTTGGATCAGGGTCAGCGCGGCCCCGAAATAGAGCAGAGCCAAGGCTCCGGCCGCACCGGCGAGTCGGGCAGCAAGACGGAGGTAGGTGCCCCCGGGGGCGCGGACAGCGAAGTGGCCACGGGCCACGACGAGCAGCCCAGCGAGCGCGGCGGGGGTCAGCAGTGGCAGGACGAGGGCGAGCCGGTTCCGAAAGGTGCTGGCATCGACACCACCGAAGGCCTCCCATCCGGCCGCGCCCGGCGGCACGGGAAAAATGGAGGAACCGATGCAGGACGCCGCCAGGACGGCCAGGACCGCCTCCACCGCCAGTGCCCCGGCCCAGGCTGCGCGGCGGCCCCGGCGGAGACCCTCGGCGAAGAGCAGCAGCAGGACCGAGGGCAGCACGGCCATGAATATCGCCCCGGCGCCCGCCCTCTGTTGCAGCAGGGCCGTTGCGCAGTCTCGGGCCTGGGAGGGGTCAGCGCACAGGGCCCGGACGGTCAGGGGGTCGGTCGGCTGGATCCCGGTGAACGCCAGGTGCAGCACGGCAAACGGGCCGACCGCGTGGGGCAGCAGGCCGGCCAAGACTGGTCCGAGCGCTGCCACGGCGACGGTGACTGCGACCAAGGTCCGCATCTCCCGGCGGGACACGGCTTGGACCGACAGCCGGGGCCCCCGGCCCAGCAGAGCAGGTCCCAGCGCCAGGCCCAGGGCTGCGGCGAGGAACCGCGTCATGTCCGGCAGGGTCCCGCTGTAGAGCAGGAGCAGAGTGAGCAGGGCCATCACGGCCAGGCGGAGACGGCGGCGCCACAAGGCGGTCGAGGCTGCAGTGGCGGCGGCCACCGCGCCCAGCGCCATTGCGGTCGGCCCCGAGAAGGAGTGTGTGAGCAGCTGTGCGGACCAAGCGCCCCCGGTGGCCCGTAACGCCCAAGCCAGGCCCGACGCCGCGAGCACCGCCCCCGCATGGGTTCCCAGGGCTGCGGCCATGAACCTTCCCGCTCCCAGACGGCGTTCTGCCCAGGCGCCACCGCCCCCGAGCAGGACCGCCCCCAGAACGAACCCGGGCACACTTCCGGGCGAGAGGGCGCTTGCGGCCACGGCCCACCACCGGCCCGGGAGCGAGTGGGCGCCCACTGCAGCCCAGGAGGGCCCGGCCCAACCGGCCAAGGCACGTGCTCCGGCCACGGCCAAGTACACGGAAAGGAGCACTCCTGTTACCGGAGCACTCTGCAGCAATGCCCGCATCTGGGCTGTACGTCGGAAGCTGACTGGGCCCTCCGCCTTCATGCTCTCTTCCATGTCCCCTCCGCTTGCGTCCGGGCCGTCCCAGGAGGCGCTTCATGCCTGCCGCTGGAACACGACCCTGCGACGCCACCAGTCTGGGTTGTGGCACCTGAGCGGAGCCTGAGCCGGGTTGCTGATGCCGCTCAGGCTCCTCTCAGGCCGGCCTCCGCGGACTGGACCCGCTGGCCGCCCCTGGCCGCCGAGCCGCCGGCGGCCCGGAGCCCTGGGTCCGCTACTGCCAGGCCCTTTCCCCGACCCGACTGCAGACGTGGAGGCATCATGGGGCCCCTCTCCGGCCTGGACCTCACACAAGGTCCGCTCACCGGTGCCGTGACCGCCCTCGCCGCTGCCGCCGTCGTGTACCTCCTGGCTCGCCGGTGGCGCAGGGGTTTCCTGATTCCCGTTCTGACTGTCGTCGTCGCATGCCTGACCGCCTGCGCGGCTGGCTGGTGGGCAACCGAGTCCGGACTGAGCACCCATCCCCTCCCCGCAGACGTGCTCGCGTGGATCGGAGTTGCCACGCTCGGCATCCTGTTCGCCGCCGCGGGGATCGCCGCAGGACCTTGGCGCCGCCGCCTCCTCTCGCCAATTGCCGCAGCCGTTGTCTTGGCCGCCGCCGCCCTGCAGGCCAACGCCTACTACGGCCAGTACCGCACGCTGGCTGACCTCATCGGCGCCAGCACTGCTGACATCCCCTCCCTCGCCACAGTCTCCGGAACTCCGACGGCTGCGTCCGTGCCGCTGGGACAGAGGCAGGAGAGTTCCGCGGTGTCCGCTCACGGCCAGGTCTTCTCCAGCGGCATTCCCGGGGTTCCCTCCGGCTTCGCCGGACGCCCCGCCTACATCTACCTGCCCCCGGCATACAGCGCACCCTCCCACGCGCCATTGCCCGTGCTCGTCCTCGTATCCGGGCAGCCCGGCTCGCCTGCGGACTGGCTCACCGGAGGCCGCATCCGGACGATCCTCGACGGGTTCGCCGCGTCCCATCACGGCCTGGCGCCCGTCACCGTCGTCCCCGATGTCAACGGCGCCGCCACCGCCAACACCATGTGCATGGACTCTCGCATCGCCCGCGCCGATACCTACCTCTCCGCCGATGTCCCCGTTTGGATCAGATCCACTCTCGACGTCAGCTCCGAGCCCACCCGGTGGGCTATCGGAGGGTTCTCCTTCGGAGGCACCTGCGCCATCCAGATGGCCACCCTCCACCCTGGCACCTACGGCACTGCCCTAGACTTCAGCGGAGAAGGCGAACCCGCGCTCGGTCCCAGCCGCGCCGCCACTGTGCAGACCGCTTTCGGAGGCGACACCAAGGCCTTCGAAGCCCTCACCCCCCTTCACCAGCTTCAAGCTCACCGCTACCCCCACTCCTGGGCCTACTTCGCGGCAGGGGCCGCTGACGCTGAGTTCACTGCATCCATGCACGAGGTCGCCGCAGCCGCCCGCCGGGCGGGCATGACCACCCAGGCCACCGCCATTCCGAGCACCGGTCATTCCTGGGCCGTGCCTGCCACCGCCCTGCCCTCTGCTCTCGACTGGGTCGCCGCCCGCCTCGGCCTCGCCCCGTGACCACAGGCGCCGGAGTCTGCGGGGGGACCTCGACCGGAGGACCTCCGGCGGGTAGGGCCTTCCAGGTTCTTTCAGGTCTGCGGGGGAGGGTTGTCGGTGTTGGATACGCGGCTGCGCCGGACGCGGGAGAGGGGAGACGGTACGCATGCGGGTTCTCATAGTGGAGGACGAGAAGGTCCTGGCCGAGACGCTGCGGCGTGGGCTCGTCGGGGAGGGATTCGTGGTGGACGTAGCCCATGACGGCGTCGGGGGGCTGTGGGCGGCGACGGAGAACCCGTACGACGCGGTGATCTTGGACCTGATGCTCCCGGCCAAGCATGGCTACGCGGTCCTGCGCGAGATGCGCGAGCGGCAGGTCTGGACGCCGGTGATGATGCTCACGGCGAAGGACGGAGAGTACGACCAGGCGGACGCTTTCGACCTAGGCGCTGACGACTTCATGACGAAGCCCTTCAGCTTCCTGGTGCTGGTGGCCAGACTGCGGGCGCTGATCCGGCGCGGTGCACCGGAGCGACCCGTGAGCCTGAGGGTCGGGTCGCTGTTGCTGGACCCGGTTCGGCGGGCCGTCTCCCGCGACGGGAAGGAGATCGTCGTGACCCCTCGAGAGTATGGCCTGCTGATGTATCTGATGCGCAGGGCTGGTGAAGTCGTGTCCAAAGCCGAGATCCTTGACAACGTCTGGGACCCGATGTTCGAGGGCCCGGAGAACGTGGTGGAGGTGTACATCGGCTACCTTCGCAGGAAGATCGATGCGCCATTCGGGGTCGCGACCTTGGCCACGGTGCGCGGGATGGGCTACCGGCTCTCCGCGGACTGACCTTGCGGGCCCATGAGTTAGGGCGTCGGTGTCAGGGAAGGGGGAGGGCGATGCGGAAGCGGCAGCGCCCACAAGGCCCCTCCTCCGCCGAGACTGACCCACCGTGGGCAGCGAGGATCGTCCGGGCAATCGCTAGGCCGAGCCCGCTGCCCCCGGTGTCTCGGGAACGGCTGTCGTCCAGTCGCACGAATCTCTCGAAGATCCGCTCCCTCTCCCGCTCCGGGACCGGAGGGCCGTCATTGTCCACAGTCAGTACGGCTTCCTTCCCTTGGGTCGCCAGAGCCACCCAGACGGTGCTGGCCGCGTGCCGCTCGGCGTTGTCCAGCACGTTCCGGACGACCTGCGTCAAGCGGCGGGCGTCCCCCCGGACGCGGGCGGGTTCGACCACAGACTCGATCCGGCGCGTCCCGGCGGCCCTTGCGCGCGCGAGCTCGGACGAGACGACGTCGTCCAAGTCCACATCTCTGACCTCGGGGACCAGCGCGTGGTGTTGGCCTCTGGAGAGCGTGAGCAGATCCTCCACCAGGGCAGCCATCCGCCGCGCCTCTCCGGCCAGCATCGGCCCCAACTCCGGCCAGTGGCTCCCGCCTGCGTCGCCTGCCGCGACCTCGAGCCCGGTCTGGAGAGTGGCCAGGGGACTGCGTAGCTCGTGGCCAGCATCCGAAAGGAACCGGCGCTGCATCCTATCCGCAGACTCGACCCGCTCCAGCATTGCGTTCATCGTCCGCGCGAGCGCCTCGAGCTCGTCCCGAGTGTGAGGGACGGTGACCCGGCCGCTGAGGCTGCCAGGGGCAACCTGCTCGACCTGGGCACGGATCCGCTCGAGCTGCCTCAGGGACCTTCCCACGAGGATCCGCACAGATGCGCCCACCAGCAGCAGCAAGGCGGGGCCCGCCAGCAGCAGGAACAGGGACACCGTGCCGAGGGTTTCGGTCCTGACCTGGAGGCTCTGGGCGACCAGCACCCAGTAGCGCTGGCTCCCGGAGTCCACTCCGACCGCCTGCACCCGGTACCCGTCTTCGAGGGCGGGCACGGTGCCCCCTGGCATCTCTTGAACGGCGCTGGCGCCCGGGGCCGGACGGAGCCCGCTCATTGGCTCGGCGAGCAGGGCCGGCTGCGAGGCGTGGACGACGTGTCCGGCCGAGTCTACGATCTGGACCAGCACGTCGGGCCGGGTCCCCGACGTGATCGCCTGTCCGGCTTCGCCGACGTCCTGAGCTGAGACCAAGGCGGCCACGTCGTGCGACTTCGTCGCCAGCACGCTGTCGGTCGCGGCAGTGAGCGCGTTGTATAGCAGCAGCAGGGACAGCACGGCCACCGCCCCCAGCGCCAGAGCAGTGACGAGCACGGCGATCGCCATGGACTGGTTCCGGATCCCCCAGCCATGCGGCCGAAAGACCGACGAGGACGGCCGCTGCACGCCTCCAGCATCCAAGCACCTGCGGGCTTCCGCAAGTCGGTTCCCTGTGCGGACGCTCAGCCATCCTCAGCCTCCTCTCACCTGCCCCGAGGGAGAGTGGGGTGCAACCCCAGGCCGCATCGAGGGCTGGGGACGACGAGGAAAGGATGCAAAAGCCCATGAAGCCCAGGACCAAGATCGCAGGAGCCACCCTGAGCCTGCTCGTGCTCGCCGGGATCACCGGGACGGCGGCCGCGAACGCCGCCACCACCCCTGCCCCGGCTCCCAGCTCGGCCTCCGCCCCGGCTGGGCCAGCCGACCAGGCCACCCCCGGTGACCCAGCCGACAGCCCGACACAGGGCAGCACGGCCGCAAACACCGCGGACGGGGCAGACGGCGGGCCCAACGTCCAGCAGACCGGCGATCACGTCGACCCGGGAGACGCCCCCGGATCCAAGTGATCCCACCTCCGACCGCTGCTCTCGGCGACTGACCACGCCGGGAGCGGCCCGGACGGGTGATGACAGCGCCAGACGTGGACGACGGCGCTGCCCGCCGGAAGGCTGGCAGCGCCGTCGTGTGTGTGGTTGGCGCAGTCGTAAGGTCTGGAAGCCTAGGCCTTGAGCTTCGGCTTGACGTCCTTGTCGTAGATCCCCTGAAGGGTCTTCTTGAGGTCGCCCATCGTGGCCTTGACGTCGCCCTGCTGGGTGACGATTTTCGCTACCGACTTCGCCATCTCCTGGTCCGCGCCCGGCAGGAACACGCGGGCGTTGTCCTGGACCTTCGTCACGGCGAGCTGGTCGATCGCCGTCTGGATCTGCGGCGTCTTGGCCAGCACTGCAGTCATGTCCGAGGACTTGCGGACGGGCATGTAGCCCGTGGCCCCGGAGAAGGCTGCCGCATTCTCGGGTTCGCCCACGAACTTGATGAACATTGCGGCGGCCAGCTGCTGCTCCTTCGAGATCCCGGACGGGATGCCGAGGCCGGCACCGCCGGTCGGGCAGACCGGGTTGGTGGCCTTCGGGCCGCCAGGGAGGAAGCCGACCCCCACATTGAACTTCGCGGTCTTCAGGACACCGACGAGGGAACCGGTCGAAGAGATCGTCGCGGAAGTGATCCCGCCGCCGAAGTCGGCAGAGGAGTCCTTCGAAGACACGCCGGCCCATTTGTCCTTATAGACCGAATCCTGCACCCACTGCATGGCGGCGACCGCATCGTCTGAGTCGCAGGTGATGTCCCAGCCCTTGGACCAGCCCGAGCCCCAGCCCCAAAGGTTGTTCTGGAGGGTCCAGCCCGCGTAGTCAGCCAGCGCAGGATACATGTAGGCATACTGCGCCCCCGAGGAGGCCTTCAGCTTGGGGGCCCACTCGGCGAACTCAGCCCACGAGGTCGGCGCCCGGTCCGGGAGGCCGGCGGCCTTGAAGTGGTCCTTGTTGTAGTAGAACAGCGGGGTGGAGCGGGCGTACGGCATGGCCCACTGCTTGTTGGCGTACTGATAGTCCTTGACGAGCGAGTCGCGGTAATCGCTGAGATTGATGTCGAGCTGCTTGACGAGGGAGTCCATCGGGATGATGTTGCCGTTGATGTAGTAGCGGAACCACCAGACGTCCGAGAGCACCACCACGCCCGGGAGGCCGGAGTTCGCCGCCTGGGCCGTCTGGAACTTCTGTGCAATCTCCTCGTAGTTCGCGCCCGCCGTCACGAGGTTGACCTTGATCCCCGGGTTCGCGGCCTGGAACTTCTCCACGAGCTGCTTCTCCACGTCTTCCGACTTGCCCGGGTGGTTCGACCAGAAGTCGATGGAGGCCGCTGGCTTGACGTCCTTGAAGTCGATGTCCGCCGCCGCAGAGGTCGCGCTGCTGCCGGACGTGTCGGGGCCGCCGCACGCGGAGAGGGCTGCGGCGGTGGTCCCTGCTCCGGCAAGGGCCAGGAAATGACGACGGTCCACTCGGAATGACATAGGTGTGCCTTTCGTAGGGTGCTTCTCGAGGGTGATGGAACTGCGGCCTGCACGACCGGGGCAGCCCGGCCCTCACAGCGGCCGGACCACGTGATGCACTAGCCGGTGACGCTGCCCTGGGTGAGGCCAGCCACGATGTAGCGCTGGAGCATGGCGAACACGACGAGGACAGGCACGATCACGAGGACCGCGCCGGCCATGAGGATGCCCCACGAGCCTGTGCCGCCCTCGGAGTTCTGCAGGAGCGTGAGCCCGACGGGGAGTGTCATGACCTCCGGGCGATCGGTGATGATCAGCGGCCAGATGTAGTCGTTCCACTCCGACACGATCGTCACGAGAGCCACCGTGGCGATCGAGGGGACTGAGACCGGCACCACGATCTGCCACAGGCGCTTCCAATGGCCCGCCCCGTCGATCTCTGCCGCCTCGAGGATCGAGGCCGGAAGGGTCATGAAGTGCTGGCGCAGCAGAAAGGTGCCGAACGCGGTGCCGAGCCCGGGCAGGATGATGCCCCACAGTGTGTTCTTGCCGCCTATGCCAGCTATGAGCACATAGTTCGGCAGGATCGCGACCTGCGGGGGCACCATGAGCGCCACCAGGATGAGGATGAAGACCACGTTCTTGAACGGAAACCGCACGAACACGAGCGCGTACGCCGTCATGATCGCGAGGGTGACCTTCACGGCCGCGCCGACCGCGGTGACGATCGCTGAGTTGAGGAAGAACCGGCCGAACGGAACCGTGGTCATGGCCGTGCTGTAGTTGTCGAGATTGACGGATTCAGGCAGGACCTTCAGGTCAGTCGTGACGATCTCGCCGGGAGTCTTGAACGAGCTCAGGACCATCCAGAGGAGCGGAAGGACCACTATGAGCGTCGCGACAATGAGGGGAAGATAGCCGCCAGCGATCGTACGGGCCAGGTTCTGCGACGAGAACGGGCGCGGTCGTTCAGGCTTGCCGACCGTCTCCGTGACCGCCAGGGGTGCGGGGGCACTCATGCGTAGTGCACCTTCCTCTCGACGAACCGGATCTGCACGACCGTGACGACGAGGAGGATCGCGAACAGGACCACCGAGATCGCGGCGGAGTATCCGGCCCGGTTGTACGACCCGAATGCCTGCATGTACGCCTCATAGATCAGGGTGCTCGTGCCGCTGCCGAGCGGGGTCATGATCCGGATGAGATCGAACGCCTGGAGGCTCGAGAGGATCGTGGTGATGAGGAGGAAGAACGTAGTGGGGGAGAGCAGCGGGAGGCTGATGCTCAGGAAGCGGCGGCCAGCCCCGGCCCCGTCGAGCGCGGCAGCCTCCATCACGTCAGCGGGCAGGGACTGCAGCCCCGCGAGGTACACGATCGCGCAGTAGCCCAGGTTCTTCCAGACATAGACGATGATGACCATCGTCAGCGCAAGCGGAGGCTCGTTGAACCACTGCGGGCTCGCGATGCCGATGCTCCGCAGGAACCAGGCGAGGGCCCCATAGCCGGGGTCGAAGATGAACATCCACACGAGGCCCACACCCACGCCCGAGAGGACGTAGGGCGCGAACACGGCCGAACGCGCGAACGTCGTGCCGCGGACCTTCGCATTCAACGCGAGCGCAACGAGCAGGCCCAAAACCATGGACACGCCCACCGTGAGCACGGTGAAGACAGCAGTGGTGCCGAGGACTCGGGGGGCGTCGTCGCTGCCGAAGAACGTCGCGTAGTTCTCAAATCCGATGTACCGCGCCGTCTTCGATCCGAGCGTCCAGTCCAAGAACGAGTACTGGATGTTCGCGAAGAGCGGTCGGTACGTGAACACCGCGATGAGGATCAGGTTCGGGAGGGCCAGCGCGAGGAAAACAAGGAAGTCGCGGCGGGTGCGGCCGGAGAAGCGGGGGCGCTTCCGCTCCGGCTGGGAGGTCGACGACGCGCTGCGGCGGCGCGCTTTGGTCGTCTCGCTCATGGAACAATCGGGCAAGCGGGCTGGGACATCGGCGGGCATTCCTTCGGCAACTGGGATACGGGGGTGACCGTCTCGAAGTAGTCGACCATGCCGGAATGTTGCCAAAGGGCGACATCTGCTGAACCGCGGGTGAATTCCGATCTACCTCATCGAGAATTCACAGCTGATAGCTAAGTGGGTGGTGTAGACGGGGGCCTCCCGCCAGCGAGGGTTCGCGTGAGTCCGCCCTTCGCCAGCCGGACAGTCCCGTGAAACCCACACTTCCCACCAAGGCGCTTGACAGGTATGGGCGTGATTCTGAAGTGGACGGTCCGGGAAGGAACGGCCCGGCGGCCTACCGACTGGAGAACAGCATGAAAGTCAACCAGCGCCTCGGCTACGCGGCCGCTTCGGGGCTCGCCGTTGCAGCCCTCATCGGCGCCGGGACCGCTGCGGCCAGCGCAGCGACCACGCCCAGCCCTTCCACGACTAGCGGTGCGATCAGCAGCTCAGGCACCTCGCCACCGCCACTTCGAACGGCTCGACAGTGCGGTACGAGGTGAGCGCCGACTATTCGAGCGTCACCGCGGACAGCGGCTTCGGCCGGGGCGGGTTCCACGGCCACGACGGGGGAGCGTCGACCTCGAGCAGCGCCTCCCCAGGCACCACCCAGGGCTAAGGCCCTCCGACGGTTCCGGGCTCCATCCCTCCCCAGAGGACCTAGACAGAGGTTCTGGGGAGGGGGGGCGTCCGGCCGAGAGCGCCGTTACTTGGCGGGTTCCTTGGTGACGACCAGGATCCCGTAGATCACTCCCGGAATGTGACCGAGCAGCTGCCACAGCAGCGCCCAGAGCACCTTGCGGGATAGGCCGTCGTGGAAGAGTACGGCCAGGGGTGGGAGGAAGAAGCAGAGGATGACCAAGAGGATCTTCTTCATTCCCTAATCCTGCACCATTAATGCCCCGGTTCTGGAGGTCACGTCCAGAGTGCCTTTCGCAGGAGCTTCCTCAGCGTCGCGGCCTCCGTGTCCGTCAGCGCCGCGAGCTGCTCCCGCTCGCACTCCAAGACCGCAGCCTCAGCCTTTTCGTGCAGCCGCTCGCCGTCAGGCGTCGCGAGCACGGTCTTCTGCCTGCGGTCGGTCCGCCCCTGTTCACGGGATACCAGCCCGCGGCTCTCGAGCTCATCGACGAGCGTTACGATCTGGCTGGGGTCCAGGCTGAGGAAGTCGGCGAGCTCGCGCTGCGTCGGCTCGAGCCCGCTGCACGCGAGACGCAGTACCGAGTACGAGCGCTCGCGCAGCCCGAACTCGGCCAGCGCCTTGTTGTTCACGACAGATCCGGCGGCGCGCAGCTTGGCCAGGAGGAGCCCGATGTCGCCTGCGATCGCTGCCTGTGCCAGTCGCGGCACCCCGCCTTCGATGTCCTCCGCGCTCACGCGCCTCGCCTCCCAATCCGGTGGAGCTAAATCATTGACATTCTCAATGATCGGATCTTTCATGGATCTTGGCAAGGGCCTCGCGGCCCGAGGGTCACCGGACAGGGGACCCGAGCAAGAGTGCAAGGGAGCATGGCATGAGCCTGGCAGGCAAGGTAGCTATCGTCACCGGCAGTGGGCAGGGCCTGGGCCTGGCATACGCCCGGGAGCTCGCGCGGCAGGGCGCCGCCGTCGTCGTCAATGACGTCAACGAGGAGGCAGCGGCTGCCGCGGTGGCCCGGATCGAGGCCGACGGCGGGAAGGCGAGGGCCGTCGTCGTCCCCGTGGGCTCGACGGAGGCGGCCAAAGCCCTCGTCGAGGGTGCGGTCGCGGCGTTCGGACGGCTCGACATCCTCGTCACGAATGCGGGCATCCTGCGGGACAAGAGCCTTCTGAAGATGACCGACGAGGACTTCGACCTGGTCGTCAACGTCCACCTCCGCGGCACGTTCACCTGCGTCCGCGAGGCGTTCGCGTACTTCAAGGCCAATGGTGTCCAGGGCCGGATCATCGCCATCGGCTCCCCGACAGGCCAGCGCGGGAACTTCGGCCAGACCAACTACGCCGCGGCGAAGGCCGGGATCGTGGGCATGGTCCGCACGTGGGCGCTGGAGATGAAGAAGGCCGGCGTGACGGTCAACGCCGTGATCCCGGTCGCGGCGACGGCGATGACCAAGACCGTCCCGTACTTCGCCAAGGCAGTCGAGGCCGACGAGCGCGGCGAGGCCATGCCGGCCTTCTTCCGCCACGACCTCGGCTTCGGGACGGCCGAGGACGTCGCGGGCCTCATCGCGTACCTCGCCTCGGACGAGGCCGCCGGCATCACAGGCCAGGCGATCGGCGCGGGCGGGGACCGCCTGCAGGTCTGGACCCACCCCGAGCCCGCCACGACGGACTACCGCGAGGGCGGCTGGACCTACGAGGCACTCCGGGAGCACGGCGCGGAGCTCATCGGCGCCCACCTGCAGAGCGTTGGCGAGGAGTTCCTCCCGCTCCCGGAAGGGCTGCAGCCCCAGGCCGAGAAGACCGGCGCCGAGGTCCGCTGATGCACTACGAGCTCGGCGTCGACGCCGGCAAGGTCGACGCGATCGACATGCACGTCCACCTCGAGGTGGACGGACACGGGCACGCGTCCCTCCCGACGGCACTGACGGAGGCCTCCGCGAAGTACTTCAAGACGGAAGACCGCTCCCCGAGCCTGGAGAGGATCGCGGAGACGTACCGCGAGCTGAACATGGCCGCGGTCGTCTTCACCGTGGATGCGCGGACCCAGCTGGGGCACGAGCCCAACAGCGTCGAGGAGCTCATCGAGGGCGCGGCCCGCCACAGCGACGTCCTGATCCCGTTCGGGTCCGTGGACCCGCGCACGGGGGAGGAGGCGATCGCCCGCGCGAAGCACCAGGCGCTCGAGCTCGGCGCGCGGGGGTTCAAGTTCCACCCGTCCCTGCAGGGCTTCGATCCCTCGAGCGAGGAGTTCTACCCGCTCTGGGAGACGCTCCAGGAGCTGGGCCTCCCGGCCATCTTCCACACCGGCCAGAACGGGATGGGCGCGGGCCTGCCGGGCGGCCACGGCATCAAACTCCGGTACTCGAACCCGCTCCTGCTCGACGACGTCGCCGCCGACTTCCCCGCCCTGACCGTGATCATGGCCCACCCCTCCGTGCCGTGGCAGGAGGAGGCGAACTCGATCGCGACCCACAAGTCCAACGTCTTCATCGACCTCTCCGGCTGGTCCCCGAAGTACTTCCCCGAATCGCTCGTGAAGGCGGCCAACTCGGTCCTGCAGGACAAGGTCCTCTTCGGCACCGACTTCCCGCTCATCACCCCCCAGAAGTGGCTCGGCGCGTTCGCCGGCCTGCCGCTCAAGGACGAGGTGCGTCCCAAGATCCTCAAGAGCAACGCCATCCGCGTCCTCGGACTGGCCCGATAACAGCGTCACCCCGAAACAGGGTCAACAACGACACAACTCAACCCGGGAAACGCGGAATCCGCACCCAGGAACGCCGCGACTTGTGTCGATTGAGCCCCCCACCCCACCCAAGGAGACACCCATGACCCAGCCCCGTGTTGTCGAGCCCCGCCTCGTCGTCGATTTCGACAGGCTCCTCACTATGGCAGGAGCCGACCTCGGCGCGACCGACTGGCTCGAGATCAGCCAGGAGCGCGTGAACCTCTTCGCGGACGCCACGGACGACCGCCAGTGGATCCACATCGACCCCGAACGCGCGAAGGAGGGCCCGTTCGGCGCGCCGATCGCCCACGGCTTCCTCACGCTCTCGCTGCTCATCCCGTTCTGGGGCGAGCTCTTCGACGTCGAGGGCGTCACGACCAAGGTCAACTACGGCCTCGACCGCGTGCGCTTCACCTCACCGGTCAAGGTCGGCTCGAGGGTGCGGATGCTCGGTCAGATCGCCGAGGTGACCGAGGTCAAGGGCGGCGCGCAGATCAAGGTCAACGCGACCATTGAGATCGAGGGGCAGGAACGCCCGGCTGTCGTCGCGGAATTCCTCGCCCGTTTCTACAAGTAGAGCCTGGGCCGACCAAGGGAGGGATGCTGTGTACAACAACGGTGTTGGTTCGTGGCTCGAGCGACGCCGCCCGAAGTCGGGCGCGAAAACCGCCCTGATCGCGGGTGAGCGGAGCATCACCTACGCGGAGCTGGCCGAGCGGACCCGGAGGCTCGCCCACGCTCTGCGCCGTCGCGGCGTCGCGCCGGGGGACCGGGTCGCGTACCTCGGGGACAACGATCCCGCCTTCGTCGAGACGCTCTTCGCCTGCGGGCTCCTCGGCGCGCTGTTCGTGCCGCTGAACACGCGCCTCGCGGCACCCGAGCTGCAGTTCCAGCTCGATGACGCAGGCGTCCGGATCCTCGTCAGCGCCGAGCGCCTTGAGGCGCTGGCCGGGAGCGCGGCCGGGGGCACCGGCGTCCAGCGCCGGCTTGTCGTCGGGGAGGGCCCGGAGTCGGACGACGACGGCCGGGGAGCCTCCGCCGCTCAGGCCGGCTCCGCAGTGGAACCCTATGAGGAGGCGCTTCGGGCCGCTGCCACCGAACCGATCGACGAGACGGTCACGCTCGAGGACGGGGCGATGATCCTCTACACGTCCGGCACGACGGGCCGCCCGAAGGGCGCGCTGCTGACGCACGGCAACATCATCTGGAACTGCTACAACGTGCTCGTGGACACGGACCTCGCCTCCACGGACATCGCGCTCATGATCTCGCCGCTGTTCCACGTGGCCTCGCTCGACATGGGGCTCCTGCCGATCCTGCTCAAGGGCGGCACGGCCGTGCTGGAGCAGAAGTTCGAGCCGGGCCGCGCCCTCGAGCTCATCGAACGGCACCGCGTCACGACGCTCAATGGCGTGCCGACCACGTTCCAGATGCTGGCCGAGCACCCTTCCTGGGCGGCCACCGACCTCAGCTCGCTCAGAAGGCTCACGTGCGGTGGCTCGGCGATCCCGGCGAGCGTCCTGGCGGCGTATGAGGAGCGCGGGATCGGCTTCTCCAACAACTACGGCATGACGGAGGCAGCGCCAGGCGTGACGACGCTTCCGATCGAGCGCTCGCGCGAGAAGGTCGGCTCGGCCGGGCTCCCGCACTTCTTCACAGACCTCCGCGTCGTCGACCCGATCGGCGAGGTCCTGGCGCCGGGGGAGGTGGGCGAGATCCAGATCTCGGGACCGAACGTCATCAAGCAGTACTGGAACCGGTCCGATGCGGTCCGCGATTCCTATGCGGACGGCGTCTGGTTCAGGTCCGGGGACATGGGCTACCGCGACGACGAGGGCTTCCTCTACCTGTCCGACCGGCTCAAGGACATGATCATCTCGGGCGGCGAGAACATCTACCCCGCCGAGGTTGAGGCCGTCATCGTCGAACTGCCGCAGGTCGCGTCCGTGGCGGTGATCGGAGTCCCGGACGAGAAGTGGGGCGAGGTCCCGAGGGCGGTCTTGACCCTCCGCGAGGGGATGGAGCTATCCGAGGACGACGTGCGCACCCATCTCGACGGGCGGCTCGCCCGGTACAAGATCCCGAAGTCGGTGGTGTTCGTCGAGGAGATGCCGCGCACTGCGAGCGGCAAGATCCGCAAGGCCGAGCTCCGCAAGCAGTGCGCCCACTGAGGATCGTCCTTGCCTACGGGTGGCCCGGTGCCCTCACGGCGTGGCCGGGACGAGGACGCCGGCCTGCGCCTCGGGTGCGAGCTCGCCGAGGACTTCGCGCACATGGCGCTCGGCGAGGGAGGCCGTCGCCTCGAAGACGGCGATGTATGCCGCTCGTGCCCGGAGGAGCGGCCAATCCTCGGGGAGCAGTTCGTAGGGCATCCCCGGATCGTCCCAGGGGAACGCCCGCCACTCGTCCAGGACTTCGACGCGAGCTCGGAAGCCTTCCCGCGCGTCGAGCTCTCCCGCCTGAAGCCGCTTGAGGCGGGCCTCGTTCGCCGCGGCGAACTCGGCATACCGCCTGGGGGGCTCGACAGTGTCGATGATGGCGGGACGGCGTCCCTCGAACGCGTCGTCCTCGACCCGGAACGCCATGAAGTCCTCGACGCCGTACCCGTCGGCGATCTCCCGCACCTGCTCCATTCGATCCCGGGGCGAGAACCAGAGTGCGTCGTACACGGGTGCGAAGCCCAGCCATTTGAGGCGGGCGCGGAACGCTTCGCGGACGTCGCGCTCCTTCTCGGGCACGGAGAACGCGACTGCCGTCCAGTGCCGGTCCCATGGAATGCTCGGGTCACCGAACTGGGCGATCTGGGCGGTGCCGACGACGAGCCTGGCCCGGGCTGCGGCTGTGAAGCGGTATCGCGAAGAGCGCCCTCCGCCGTCGTTCTCGAGGACCCCGCGCGCGGCGAGCCGGCTCAGGGCCGTCGTCACCGCCGAGCGCGTGAGCCCGACGTCCTCGGCGAGCCGGACGATCGCGCGGGCGGGAAGCCACAGGTCCGTGTGCCGCCAGAATTCGCCGAGCATCGTCACGAGGAGATGCTGGCTCGTTCCCCCTCGCTGGGGCCTCGGAAAGTCGACGGCGGTCGCCTCGACTCGCCCTTCTCCGTCATAGCGCACCATCACATCCTCCCAGCCGAAAAGAATCTTTGCAGATTTATTGACGCTCGCGAGATTTATCGCAATCATGGATGTACGAGTGATGCACCCCACACAGCCCGAACGACGAGGTTCACGAGAGCACACTCGCCCCCCACCCACCGCAACACCAGGAGATCCGCAATGACCGCTGGTCCCGCCACTTCAGTCACTTCCACTGGCGTCGCCCCCGGGCGCCACGCCGGCAAGGCAGCCGTCGCAAGCTTCGTCGGCAGCACGCTCGAGTACTACGACTTCTTCATCTACGGCTCGGCCTCGGCCCTCATCTTCAACAAGGTCTTCTTCCCGGGGCTCGACCCGCTTCTGGGGCAGTTCCTCTCGATGGCGACGCTCGGCATAGGCTACGTCGTCCGGCCGCTTGCGGCAGGCTTCATCGGCCACTTCGGCGATCGCATCGGCCGCAAGCAGATGCTCGTCTTCACGCTCGTCTCGATGGGCGTCGCGACGTTCCTCATCGGCTGCCTCCCCACGACGGCGGTGATCGGCGCAGCCGCGCCCGTGATCCTCGTGCTCCTGCGGGTCCTCCAGGGCATCTCGGCAGCCGGAGAGTCCGTCGGCGCCGTGACGCTCTCACTCGAGCACGCTCCGTCCCGCCGTCGCGCCTTCTTCGCGAGCTGGGTCAACACGGGTGCCGCGGCCGGCATCATGCTCGCCTCGATCGCGTTCCTGCTCGTCTCCCTCATGCCCCAGGCGTCGCTGATCGCGTGGGGCTGGCGCATTCCGTTCCTCGCGAGCTTCATCGTTGCGGCCGCCGGCTTCATCATCCGGCGGCGCGTCCCCGAGACCGAGCTGTTCGAGCAAGCCCGCGAGGCGGGGGAAACCAAGCAGGAACTCCCGCTCAAGGTCGTCTTCCGCGACTACTGGCCCACCATCATCAAGGTCATCCTCTTCGGCGTCTGGGCCGTGGTCTCCACGATCGTCTCCGCGTTCAGCCTCTCCTACGCCACGAACGGCCACCTCGTCTCGGGCACCATCATGCTCGCGACGACCATCATCACGGCCGCGCTCGGCATCATCGCCCAGCCACTGTTCGGCATCCTCGCCGACAGGATCGGACGCAAGCCCGTCTTCATCACCGGCAACCTCATCTGCGCCGTCATGATCTTTGCCTACTTCTGGTCGATCTCGCAGAAGGACGTCCCCCTGGTCTTCGTCACCTCGATCGTCGTGATGGTGGTCGGCTACGGCATGGTCAACCCGCTCGGTCCGGCGATCGTCGCCGAGATGTTCCCGACCCGCATCCGCTACTCCGGTGCGGCCATCTCCTCCCAGCTCGGGCTCATCGTGACTGGCTTTGCTCCCACGATCGCCGCCGCCGTCGTACGCCCCGGCCCTGGTGGATGGGTCCCCGTGGCGGTCTTCACCGCCGTCTGCTGCGTTGTCTCGGCCCTGGTGACGCTCATCTGGGTCCGCGAGACCTACCGGATCGACACCGACGACCTCGGGAAGAAGGTGGCTTGAGCTTGGCGTACAACGTCCTCATCGAGAACGATGTCGAGACCCCGCTCCGCGACGGGACCGTCCTCCGGTCCACCGTCTACCGGCCGGCCGCCGAGGCCGAGCGCTTCCCGGTTCTCATGACCCGCACCCCCTACGGGCGGGACCTCTCGGTCAACTCGGCCTACTTCAACCCCGCCACCGTCGCCGCAGCCGGTTTCATCGTCGTCCTCCAGGACGTGCGCGGCCGCTTCGGCTCGGACGGCGAGTTCGTCCCGAGCGAGCATGAAGCGGACGACGGCGCCGAGGCGGTGGAGTGGGCAGCGAACCTGCCGTACTCATCGGGCAGGGTCGGGATGTGGGGCCGTTCGTACTTCGGGGAGTCCCAGTGGCGCGCTGCTCGCCGAAATCCCGTGGGCCTCGCGGCCTTGGCCTCCGGCGTATGCGCGGCGGGCAGTGCAGACAACGGCGCTCTCTTCCGGGGTGGCGCCTTCGAACTCGGCTCGCGGCTGAGCTGGGGCCACGGTTCGATCTCGCTCGAGGCGGTGCGCCGCGAGTTCGCTGGGGACCCCGCTCGGCTCGAGCGGGAGCTCGAGGCCTGGCGCGACTTGGACGCCTCTTTCGCGGACGGCTCCGCGTTCGGGACACTTCCGCTCAACGACCTCAAGTCCCGCGCGAGCACGTTCATGCAGTCGTACATCATCCCCTCCACGGGCGAGGATCCCGGCGGCGAGACGTCGGAGGCGTGGAACTGGCCCGCCTCCGAACCTGTTGCCCTGGAAACCCTCAACATCGGCGGCTGGTTCGACATCTTCCTGCCGAACACGCTCGCCCACTACAGGCTCCAGCTCGAGGCATCGAGGAGGGATCCAGTCGTCCCGCGGCCCAGCCTCATCCTCGGCCCGTGGAGCCACACCAATTACACCGGGATTTTCCCGGGCACGGCGTTCCCGGGAGGGTCTGCTGGTGCGGTCGGGGCCTATGGCGACCTGTCCTCTATCCACGCGCGGTGGTTCGCCCGGGTGCTGGGTGACGGGCCTGGGCAGGAAGGACCTGGGCACGACGGGCCGGGGCGCGACGGGCCTACGCAGGAGCTGCCTTCGGCCCTCGTCTACTTCATGGGCGAGAACAGCTGGCGAGGCTTCCACGAGCTGCCGGAGCCTGACGGGGCGGTGGAGCTCTTCCTGGGTACGGACGGCTCGCTCCTGCGCGAGGCCGGCGACGACGGCGCGGTCGAGTACGACTACGATCCACTCGATCCTGTCCCGAGCACGGGCGGCGCCAGCATGCACCTGGGGGCAGACCTCGCAGGCCCGGCCGAGCAGTCGCCGGTCGAGGCGCGCGGCGACGTCGTCGTCTTCACGACGGAGCCGCTGGCGGACCCGCTCACTGTGTTCGGCGATGTGACTGCGACACTGTTCGCCTCCTCGTCGGCTGTCGACACGGACTTCGTGGTGCGGCTGTGCCGGGTCACGCCCGACGGGCGCTCCGTCGGCTTGGCCGAGGGGATCGTGCGCGCGTCATGGCGCGACGCGTGCGCTGGCGACGGGGTTTTCCGGCCGGGACCGCCGCGCCGTCCGCTCACGCCCGGACAGGTCGAGGAGTTCCGGGTCAACCTCTGGGCGACTGCCTGCACGTTCCAGGCCGGGGATCGAATCCGGGTACAGGTCACGTCGAGCTGTCACCCGAAGTGGGACCGCAACCTCAATACGGGGGCGAAGGCCACAGATTCCTCGGACACAGTCGTGGCCCGGCAGCGAGTCCTTTGGGGCGAAGCCGCACCGAGCCGCATCACCCTCGGGGTGCTGTCCCAGCCATGACCCTGCATCCGGAGCCGCAGGCCCCCGCCCTCGACTACGTCGGAACGCTCACAGTGCACATCGCCGAGCCGATCGACGTGGGCCCAACTCCCGAGGGGCACCGGCGGATCATCCCCATCACCGGCGGGACGGCTGCGGGGCCGCGGCTCACGGGGCGCGTGCTGGCAGGGGGTGCGGACTTCCAGACACTCCACTCCCGGGAGCTCACCGAGCTCGAAGCTCGCTACGCGCTCGAAACGGAGGACGGCGCTGTCATCTCAGTCGACAACGCCGCCCTCCGCTCGGGGAGCCCCGAGGCCATGGGCCGGCTCATCCGGGGCGAGGCGGTGGACCCCGCGGAGATCTACTTCCGGTGCGCGGTGCGGCTGCGGGCCTCGGCCCCGGCCTGGGACTGGGTCAATCGCACGCTGTTCGTCGGGACGGGAGAGCGGTACCCGGGCTCCGTGCTCGTCCACATCTTTGCGATGGGCTGACCGCTGGGCCCACGTGGGCGACGCGCTCGAAACGGGGGAGGTCTCGGCTTCGACGTGCGGAGGCCTACTGGGAGGGCAGGAGCGCTGGCATGGGCGGTGCCTTCGGTCGCGCAGCCACGTCTGGAAGAAGCTGCTCAGATCCGAGCCGCTGACCGACTCCGCCGTGTGGATGAAGTCGTCGGTGGTGGCATTTCCGTACCGATGCTGTGCCGCGTACGTGCGGAGGATCTGGAAGAATGCCGAGTCTCCCACCCGCAGCCGCACGTATCCGGCTCCGCACGGTGGTGCGCCCTCTGACAGCCATGGGCAGGGCTGCTGCGTCCCTGCCCGAGCAGGGCCGCGGCCCATTTCACCGCCAGGGTCCCCACCGCCGGACCAACCGAACCGCAGGAGTTCCGGGGAGAGTCGGATCAATCCCGAGGATGGCGGGAAGAAGCTTCTCTGGGCGTCATCGCGGAAGCGGCTGGGGTGCGGGTGGCCCCCCGTAGCGGGCTGAAGGCCGGATGATCTTCGGATCGGCGGCCTGCTCAAGGATGTGGGGGGCCCAGCCTAGGGCGCGAGCGGCAGCGAACGTTGGGGTGAAGAGGCTGCGCGAGAGGCCGACCTGCTCCATGACGACGGCGGCGTACCACTCCAGATTGGTGTGCAGGTGTCGACCGGGCTTGAGTTTCTCAAGTAGGAACGGAATCCGCTCCTCGACCTGGATGGCAAATTGGACTCTCGGTCCTTCGAAGCGCTGTGCGACCTCCTTGAGCAGACGTGAGCGCGGATCCTCGACCCGGTACACCGGGTGCCCAAAGCCCATGATCTTCTGATGAGAGAGGACGCGTTCAGTGACCCAGGGATCAATGTTCTCGACGGTGCCGATGGCGTCGAGCATGTCCAGTACGCGGCTGGGTGCACCTCCATGGAGCGGGCCGGAGAGGGAACCGAGGGCGCCGACGAAGCACGAAGAGACGTCGGCCCCTGTGGACGCTATGAGGCGCGCAGTGAAAGTGGAGGCGTTGAATCCGTGGTCGATCGCGGCGACCAGATAGGTCGACAGCGCCCTTGCCCTCTCGGCAGTGGGTGGCGCGCCGTCCAGCATGTACAGGTAGTTCTCGGCGAAGCCCAGTTCCGGGCGGGGCATCAGCGGCGTCTGCCCGTTCGACAGACGAGTGAGGGCGGCGATGAGCGTAGAAATCTGCGCGGCCGCGCGGACGACTTCCGTGCGGCGGGTCGGTTCATCCAGGTCGAATAGCGCGGGGGAGCCCCTTAGCGCTCCGTCAAGGGCGACGGCGGCCTTCACAGCCCCGAGCAGGTCGGCTGAGGCCGACGCCGCCACCGTCGCCACCAGCCGCTGGAGTTCGCTCGAGGGGACGGCTGCAGCGGCAATCTCGCTCCGGATCCCCCCGAAGCGTCCTGGCTCGGGCAGTTCGCCGTCGATCAGAAGCCACCAGACTTCCTCTACGGAGCAGCGACGGGCAAGGTCTGTGGCGGAGAACTGACGGTAGGTGTAGAAGCCTTCGCTTCCCCGAACGTCGCTCAGCATTGTCTCGGCGACTACGACGTTCCTGAGACCACGGGGCACGTCGATGAGGGTCTCGTCCACGCGGTCGATCGTGGTCGGATCCTTGACTTCCCTCACCCGCCGACCTCCTCGCAGCAGGGTCCAAGGGTCAGACCCGGGCCCGACTCAAGAAGCTCGCCCCTCCCAAAGTGGTGGCGACGACCGACGTCGGCTGCTCTGCTGGCGAGCCGCACGATCGCCTTCCATGGCTCGACGCCCGCAGGGGCAATGCCGACCTCCCGCGCGTTCTGACCCTCGGCGTCGTGTCGCTCGCGGAGAATCCGCCGGCGCTCCAGCTCCTCCTCGAGGCGCTCCTCCCTGAACTGCCATAGCCGCCAGAACGTGAACTCGTCGATCAACATCGTGTGCCCTCTTCCCTGGCGATCTACTTCCCTCGCGGCGCCCCTGAATGCGCCGCGAGCGTCGTTCCATGCATTCGATATTCGGCCGGTCCAGCGGACATCGGCAGTGGCAGAGGTGACCACTTCCGCGCATTTTCCGCCATACTGGGGAGATGCTGCGTTCGGTTGCCGTCATTGCCCTTCCCGGCCTGCACTCCTTCGAATTCGGGGTGGTGTGCGAGGTGTTCGGCCTGAGGCGCGCGGGACTCCCGGCCTTCGACTTCAGGATCTGCACCGAGCGGCCGGGCCTGCTCCAGACTGACGTGGGAGTGTCCATCCTCGTCGACTCCGGTCTCGATGCCGCCGACGATGCTGACTTGGTGATCATGACCCCCTACGACCGAGGTAGGCCCCTTCCGCCGACCGTGGCCGAGGTGCTTCGGCGCGCGGACTCCCGCCGAGCCCGCATTCTCTCGGTGTGCGCCGGCGCGTTCGCTCTGGCCGAAGCCGGGATCCTGAACGGGCGGCGCGCGACCACCCATTGGCAGCATTCACGCGAGCTCGCGGCGGAGTTTCCGGAGGTGACTGTTGATGAGAATGTCCTCTACGTCGAGGACGGCAATGTGATCACCAGTGCCGGGACCGCGGCTGGAATCGATGCGTCCCTGCATCTGATCAGGACAGAGTTCGGTGCGAAGGTCGCCTCCGCCATAGCACGCGGAATGGTGGTCCCGCCTCATCGGGAGGGCGGTCAGGCCCAGTACATCGATCGTCCCGTTCCGACGCAGCGCGGTGACACGATGGAGAACCTCCTGGTGTGGATGGCCGAACACCTTGATGCCGAGCTTCCAGTCAGCAGGCTTGCGTCCAGAATGCACATGTCTGAGCGAACCTTCGCGCGCCGGTTCCGAGAAGAAACCGGTGCCACACCCGCCGCTTGGGTCAACTCGCAGCGGCTCCTCAGAGCTCAGAACCTGCTCGAGGAGACAGACCTCAGCATCGACGCCGTCGCAAGTGCCGCGGGCTTCGGACAGGCTGTGCTCCTGCGGCACCATTTCCACAAGCGGCTGGGTGTCAGCCCAGCGGCATACCGTCGGACGTTTCAGGCGCGTGAGGTGCGCGCAGGCGCTTCATGAGATTGGCGGAAGGCGCCCCCGGATTGGCAGGAAATTTGTAGAAGCATAATCTCTGCCACTGGAACGATGGCACCATGACCCCTACACGAGCCCGTGATGCCGCCGCTCCTTCGCCTCGGGTGCTGGCAGGGACCCCGACGCTGGGGGATGGCTCTCCAGTGTCAGGGCAAGGGACAGTGGGAGTCCTCCAGGGATCGGCCCTCTACATCTCGGCAGTGCTGGGCACCGGGATCCTTGTCCTCCCCGGCCTAGCCGCCGAGGTCGCAGGCCCGGCATCCCTCCTCGCGGTAGCCGCCGTACTAGTTCTCTCGGTCCCGCTCGCAGGAACGTTCGCAGCGTTGGCGGCCCGGTTTCCTGATGCCGGTGGCGTTGCGACGTTCGTGCGGATTGCGCTCGGCAGGACGGCAGCACGCATGGCCGGCTACTGGTTCTTCTTCGGGGTGGGCGTAGGCGCCCCCGTCGTTGCGGTTCTGGGAGCCTCGTACCTGGTGGCGACCTTCGGCGGTCCCCGCTGGGCCGTCGTCGTCCTCGCCGTACTGCTCCTCGTCCCGCCGTTC
Organism: Sinomonas susongensis; assembly: GCF_005877005.1. Classification (GTDB taxonomy): domain Bacteria; phylum Actinomycetota; class Actinomycetes; order Actinomycetales; family Micrococcaceae; genus Sinomonas; species Sinomonas susongensis. The sequence goes on from NZ_SSNH01000007.1 coordinate 79,130, forward strand.
CTGTCGAACGCCTTCGGAGTTCGCGTTTCGGGGCGCGTCCAGCTGAGCCTCACGGTCGCTCTCGTGGCGACCGTCATCGGTGTGGTGGCACTCTGCGCCCCGGCCATGGATCCAGCCCGCTTCGTGCCGTTCCTGCCTCACGGGTGGGCTGGGGTAGCGACCGCCGTGAGCCTGTTCGTGTGGGCGTTCTCCGGCTGGGAAGCAGTGACCCACCTTGCCGCGGACTTCAGGGCTCCTCGACGGACCATCCCGTTGGCCACAGGAATCGCCGTTGCGGTCGTCGGCAGCTCCTACTTCGCCCTGCAGCTGATGACCGTCACCGTCCTGGGAGGGAAGGAAGCCGACGGCGACGCCCTGCCATTGTTGGCCTTGGTCACCTCCGCCGCTGGTGGAGCAGGCCGGGCTGTCGTCGCGACCATCGCTGCCGTCGTCGTACTTGGAGTGCTCAACGCCTACGTCGGCGCGTTCGCCAAGCTCGGCGCCTCCCTAGGCCGCGACGGCGACTTGCCGCGTTGGCTTGCGGCGGGCTCGGGACCCGGGCAAGTGCCTCGGCGGAGCCTCGTGGCTGTGGCAGCCCTCACCGGCGTCTATCTCTCAGTGCTGATGCTCACCGGACTGGACCTGTTCCCCTTCATCCTGATCCACACGAGTTCGATGGTCTCGGTCTATGCCCTGGGAATGCTGGCGGCAGTGCGCCTGTTCGACCGGTTCTCACTCGGCTGGTGGCTCGGACTCGTGTCCCTTGTGCTCACCGCCGGCCTGCTCCTGCTGGCCGGGACGCAGCTCCTCGTGCCGGGGTGCATCGCAGTTGGCGCGTTGCTCGTCGGTGCCTCCAAGAATCTGCGCGGCTTACGCATGCGCCAGTGGGCCTCTAGGCTTCCGAACCGGTTTCGCGGTGGCTCGATTCGCGGCGTGACCAGTCCTGTGGGATGGCGGCCTCGAGGGCGTCGTCGACGGTGATGAGGCCGAGGATGTGCCGGTCCTCGGAGATGACGGGCATCGTGAGGAGGTTGAAGTCGGCCATACGGGTCGTGACGTCGATGACGTCGTCGCCGGGGGAGGCGACCACGACGTCGATGTCGGCGACCTCGGCGAGGGTGAGGCCTGGTTCGGCCTGGACTGCCTGGACCAGGGTGAGTGCGCCCTCGAGCGCGCCGTCGGGGGCGAGGGTGTAGATCACGGTGAGGGCCTGGGGCTGGATCAGTCGGGCGCCGCGGACAGCGGTGAAGGCATCGGCAACGGTGGCGGTGGACGGCAGGGCGAGGAAGTCGGTTCCCATCAGGCCCCCGGCGGTGAGGTCGTGGTAGCCCAGCAGACGGTGGACGCGGGACCGTTGGGGTTCCGGGAGCGCTTCGAGGACGGGGATGCGCCGCTCTTGGGGCAGGTCCATGAGGGCGTCGGCGGCGTCGTCGGCCTGCATGCGGGCCAGGACTTCGGCGACCTCGGCATCGGAACGGTCCTTGAACAGCTCGGACTGGGAGTCCTCGTCGAGCTCTTCGAAGACGTCGGCCTCGAGTTCGGGGTCCTCGTGGACCTGGGCCAGGAGTTCGTCCTGCTCGTGTTCGTTGGCCTCCTCGATGATGTCGGCGATCTGGGCGGGCTTGAGCTCGGGGATGCGGCCGGTGGCCTGACGGACGTGAGCGGATTCGGCGTGGCCGATCAGGGGCTCGAAGTCCTTCCAGTCCCTCGGCGGGTGGGCCGCGTGGCGCGGGCCCACGGCGAGCCAGCGCCGGCGGTGGACGTCGAGGCCGGTGGCGGCCCAGCCGTCCAGGACAGGGGTGAGCTCGATGTCGTAGGCCTTGACGAACGCGGCGCGGGAGACGTCGATGAGCCGGTGTCCCAGGACGTCCTCGGAGAGGAGGACCTCGCCCTCCCGGCGGCGGAACTCGCGCACGTCGACGGTACTCACGGCGAGCCGGACCTGTTCCGGGCCCAGGGCTGCCAAATCGGCGGCGGAGACGAACACGCGCGTGCTGCCGACGGCGACGACGAGCCCCGTGACGAGGGGGTAGTCGTCGTCGCGCAGGCGGACGATGAGGTCCGCCAGAGTGCCCATGCGGTGACCGTCCGAGTCGGTCACGGGCTGGCGCAGCAGGGCGGAGAGGGAGAGGGAGCCGGTGGGCGCTGCGGTGGTCATCGGGTGCCTTTCGGTGCACGTCGGTGGCTTCTCGAGGCGACTGTACGTCACCTCGGAGAGGTTGCGGGAGGGGTGTCAGGCGTTGCCGAGGGCGAGTTGGACGACGCGGACGATCACCAGGATCATCGCGACCAGCAGGTATAGGCGCAGCACGCTCAGCCCGATCCGCCGCGGCGTCGAGAGCTGGGGCCGCTGCAGCAGCGCCAGCGGAGGCATCCGCCAGGTGAGGCGCTGGGAGCGGTCTATCGGCTCGGCCGGCGCGGCCTTCCCTGCGGCCCGGGCACGGGCGCGCATGACGACGAGCGCCACAGCGGCCAGGACCGCCAGCAGCGCCCCGCCTCCGAGGATCTCCAGGATCGTCGTCCCGTCGATGTTTGGGAACAGGACTGCGGCGGTGAGGACCACCGAGAGGATCACCAGCACCGCGATCACGGCGGAGGTGAAGATGTTCATGCCGCGGCCGTTGGCCCAGGGCCCCATGACCTCCCTGTCGTTGCACAGCAGCAACAGGAACACGGTGGCCGAGGGCAGGAGAACCCCGGCCAGGACCTGGACGCCGACGGTGAGCAGGCCCAGAGGGCTCCCGGGGATGACGACGATCACGGCGGAGATCAGGATGAGGCCGGCGAAGGCGGCATAGAAGCCCTTGGCCTCGCTGGGCCTCCGGTGCAGGGAGTGCTTCAGGCCCAGCACGTCGCCGAGGGCGTAGGAGGTGGAAAGGCCTACCGCGGCGGCGCCGATGATCGACGCGTCGATCAGGGCCAGGGCGAACAGGATCCCGGCGAGGTGGCCGACGTACTTCCCGAGGCCTTCGGCCACGCCCCCGGCGTCGGTGAACTGGCCGAACTCGGGGTGCCCGGCGAAGGTGGACGCGGTGAAGGAGATGATGGCGGCGGCACCGAGGACGACGATGACGATCCCGAGCCACAGGTCGACCCGCTCGTACTTCATGTAGCGGGGGGTGATGCGCTTGTCGATCACGTAGGACTGCTGGAAGAACAGCTGCCAGGGGGCGATGGTCGTTCCGACGATCGCAATGATCAGCAGCGTCACGTCGGAGATGCTCGAACCCGCGGGCACCCCGGGCAGCACGAAGCCCTGGGCGATCCGGGCATAGTCCGGCGCGCTCATGAAGAACACGGGCACGAGCAGCACCGAGCCGATGACGAGGGCCAAGCAGACCCTTTCGAAGCGCTGGAAGGATCCGGTGCTCGCCGCCCCCACGATCACGAGCGCCGCGACGATCACCCCCGGGATCTTGGGCACACCGAGATAGTTCAGGCCGATGCTGATGCCGATGAACTCGGTGACGATCGTCAGGGCGTTGAGGATGAAGAGGTCGATCGCGCTGAACGCGCCCCAGAAGCGGCCGAACCGCTCGAGGATGAGCCGGGCATGGCCGACTCCCGTGACGACCCCGAGCCGGAGCACCATCTCCTGGTTCACGTACAGCACGGGGATCAGGAGCAGCAGCGTCCACAGAAGGCTTGTGCCGTAGTTCTGCCCGGCCTGGGTGTACGTGCCGAAAGCGCCGGCGTCGTTGTCCCCGACCATCACAATCAGACCCGGTCCGATGATCGCCAGGAGCGTCTTCAGGCGCGCCTTCCAGCTCGACTGCACAGAGGACTCGTCAAGGCGGATCGTGCCGAAGGCACCCTTGATGTCCCCGACATGTGCCGAGTCGAGGACGGCGGAACCAGTGGCGGGCGCCTCGGGGTGACCGGGCGGGGCAGCGGTGCGGGTGGGGGTGGGGTTCGTCTTGGCCATGGGGGACCTGCTTCCTCCCGGCGGTGGCCGGGGACCGGTGAAGCGCACACCGAGGGGACCCTGCGCGGGCAGGGGTCAACTCGGAAGGGGCATAGAGAAAGGAATGCTGGAGAAGGGGCTCAGGATGAGCTGATGGAGGTATGACTGTCGCCACTCGGCATGGGCGAGATCACCTCCTGCGCTCGTCATCACGTGCCCAGGGGCCCCGGGCGCCCGGCCCGGGGTGCCCTTCCTCGTAAGACCTTTGGCACTTCGCGTCGTGACCCCTTCGAGGGGGAGCCAATCGGGGTTGCCCCTTGCATCCGGGGCAGCCTGTCCTGACCTGTGGCGTCTCTCGACGTTTGGGGTCGCTGGCCTGTTTACGCGAAGGAGCCTCAGCTAACGAACGGCACCTTGCCGGAACAGAATACACACCCAACCTCGGCTTCTCGCACTCGGCAGAGCCGATCACTTCGCCGGCGCCGTGTGGGGGCTTCCCGGCCGAGTCGGGTCTTGGGGGTGACATTCGCAGGGGACGGCTCGGGAGCATCCGTGGAAGGGATTTCAGCCGCCGTCAGGTTGGACGCCCGCATCCGTGCTTGAGGTGGGATTCCGCTTCGCTTGAGACCGGACGCGGACCGGGGCTAGGTGTAGGCATGGGCACGAGGCGGGCAATGCCGATGCACAGGGAGATCATGGAACGTGTCCGGCTCCTACTCCTGCACGGCTCGGTAGAGCAGAGGATCAGTGCCGAGATCTGGGGGCCCGTCGTCTCTGCCCACCGTCCCACCGGGCCAGAAATCGGTGACCCATGCGCGGCTTGCCGGCAGGCCTGGCCGTGCGGCCCGGTGCGCGAGATCCTCTCCGCCGGGCTCCTCCCGCGGCTGTAGCGGGATGCGGGAGCACCGCAGTCGGCACTATCTGGAGAGGCGGACGACCGTTGCGCCGAAGGCAGTCGAGGGGCCGAGAGTGTACGCCGTGTCCAGGGAGACGTAGGTGATGAATTGGCCGATGATGCCTCGGCAGGACCCGGTGCACGATAGGGACGAGGGGACGGAAGGTGGCTGGTTGGCGTAGCTGTCGGGCAGGGCGTCGACGCCGCTGAACTTCCAGCCCGCGACCTTGAATGCGGCGAATCCGGCCAGGGTGTAGGTGGCGTTGGCGCCTTCGCCCGCGACCGAGGTGAAGACGGGCAGGAGGACGGTGGGGCTGGTGCCTGCTTGGATCTGGGCCGCCCACTTGTTGAGGAGGTCTGTGCAGTTCGACGGCGGGCTGTTGCCAGGGTCGCTGGATGCGGAGCCCGTGGAGATGTCGATGGTGGCCGCGCAGCGGCCCGGGTCCTGGGTGAGCCAGCCGAAGCCGCCGGGGACGACTTGGCCGGACGGGCCGTAGGTGCAGCCAGGGTTGATGTTCTTCCCGTGGCTCTGCAGCAGCTGCATCCCGCCGTCGACGTAGCCCTGGACCTGGCAGACCGAGAACGCCAGCGGGAACACCGCCGGCCCGGCGCTGGGGCTGCCCCACGCGGCCTGGGCCTGGGCGCTCGCCCGCACACTGGCTATGCCCAGGGTCTGGGCGAGGAAGAGGGAGACCGAACCGGCCTGCTGACCGGGCTGGAGGGGCTGCGTGGTCGCGGTGACCGTCCGGGCCCGCGTGTCGAGTTCCAGTGAGGCAATCCCTGCCGAGTCGACGGCGTCGTTGGAGCGGGCCAGGGAGGGGGCGAGGCTGGACGAGGAGGTGCATTGGGGATCCGTCAGGCTTGCTGCGCACTTCTGCGCCACCGCAAGGGCCGCGGCGTCCGCCCCGCTCTGAAGGGCGGCCCGCTTCGCGTACAGCATGCCGCCGTCGACCGCCAGTGCAGCCGCGGCGAGCAGGACGACCATCAGCAGCGCCACGACGACGGCGACGGCGCCCCGCTCGGGATCCCGCGCCCGACAACGGAGGCGTCCCTCAGAGGGGAACGGACGGTCCGTAGCGCCCATGTCGTGTGCCCGTCCGTTCATGCTTGCTGATCCAGTCACCCCGACGATACGGGCGCCCTCGAGGCCGTTCCAGATACTTCAGCCAGGCCTCGGCGTGCCTTGGGCCAATCCTGCGCCGTCCCTTGCACTGCACCCAGACGCCGCGGAATCCGGGGGGACAAAAGGTCCGTGGGATCACCGGAGCTGTGCGGCCTGCCGGGCGAACGCTACCGTCATGCTGCCCAGGCCCGTGACGTCGTCGTAGCCGGGGCCTGCCGCAAGGGAGGTGTCCCGTCCAAGGGTGACGAGGTAGGTGGAACCCGTGGAGGCGGTGGATGAGGCCAGGGCAAGCGGGAACGACGGCGCGGTGACGTCGCGCTGGGCGCCGCCCGACCCCGCTGCCGTGTAAAGGGCCGGGTTGGCGAACCCTACGCTCCGGTGGGCGCTGGCCTGGGCGATGGCCATCTGTGCGGCGGCCAGAGGGCACGCGAGCGAGGTCCCGGCCACAGTCTGGAAGGCGAACGCCGCTGTGGCGAGCGTGGAGTCATCGCTGATGGGGCTCAGGCCGATCCGGTATCCGGTGTAGGGATCGGCTAGGGAGGCGATGTCAGGGGAGACCCTGTGTCCCTGTGCTTGCGATGAGGGCACGAGCCGTGTCTGGTAGGCCGGTTCCGCGAAGGAAGCGCTGGTTCCGCCGCCAGCTCCCGCGTAGAAGGCCCCGGGCAGAGGACCGGCGTAGGCGAGCTGGCCGGAGGCGTCCGCGACGACGCGCTGGCGGGTGCTGCCCCACGCGGTCTCGAAGAGGTAGTTTCCGCCCTGTCCGACGGCAAGGCTCGTTCCGCCGACCGAGGTGACCCATGGGGAGCTCGCGGGGAAGTCGGGGGCCGGGGAGCCGAGAAGCGCGGACTCGTCGCCGCGGTCGCCGCTGGCGAAGTACAGGCCGATCCCTTCGGCGGCAGCCTGGAGATGGAGGTTGACCTGCCCCTGGATCACAGACGGGGGCAGGGCTTCCCCGACGTCGCCGTAGCTGTTCGAGACGATGTCCGCCAGCCGGCCGTCGAGGATCGTGGAGAGCGCGATGTCCAGGCCGCCGCCGCAGTTGTAGCCGCCGGCGTAGAGGATGTTCGCGGCGGGGGCGATGCCGTGCACAGCCTGGATGTCGAGGGTCTGCTCTCCCTGCCACCCGCTCGGCTGGCCGCACAGGGCCTGGTCAGCGAACTCCGACGGGGAAGGCGCAATCTGGCGGTACTGGCCCTGGCGGAGGGACGGGAGGCCGCTGGCCTCTGACCAGGCGTTGGTGTCCCTCACGATGGTGGGGGAGGCGTAGGCGTCGACGATCGCGACGGTCTGCCCCGCGCCCGCCGTGGCGTCGATGGCCCCGGGCCGTGCGACGCCGTAGGCGCCTTGGATCTGGGACGGGGTGTACCCGCAGAGCCGGGTGGGGAAGTTCGCACTTCCGTACGCTGGGGGCAGTGCAGCGGTGCGCTGGGCCCAGTAGTCCGAGCAGGGAACCGTAACGGGCGGGGCGGCTGTGGCTGTCGCGGCGCCTGCAGCAGCGTCGGGGGACTCGGTGCGCGGGCGAGTCGTCAGCCTACCCTGCCCCAAGTCCACTGCCTGGACCCCGGGGGCGATGTCGGCGGGGACCTGTGGAGCGCTGGTTGGGCCGACGAGGGTCTGGCCCTGGAAGGCGTAGTCGGCCAGGGATGTGCCGAAGGCGGCGGCGACCTGGTCGGCTGTGCCGCGGAAGACGACGAAGAGGCGGCTCGCGGGGACCGAGACGATGCTGATGCCCATGGACCGGAGCCAATCGACTGTCTTCCCGACCGAGTCCGCCGTCGGCGCGTACGCGTGAATCCACTGCTGCGGGCTCAGGTAGTGCCCGTGCTGTGGGTTTCCGGGGGTCGAGACTGCTGCGGCGGTAGCCTCGGCGCCGGCTGGGTCGCGGAGGGAGAAGTAGATCTCGCCCTCGACTGTGTCGGTTCCCAACGGGGTGCCCGTCTTGTGCTTGGACCCCGCCCACGAGGGGACAGACCCGGGCAGGGACGTCGCGCCGGGGGACGGAGCCGCGGCTGCCCCTGAGGCCGTCAGACCAGCCAGGGCGACGGCGGCGGTGGCGGCGGCGAGCGCGCGAAGGACGCGGCGGGCTGGGGCCATGGTTGTCGGATCCTCTCCTCGTCCAGGGAGTCCCATCGTCCCCGGCCACGCCGGACGTTACAGTCCGGAGTTCTTCGCGGCGGTCACAACACGCAGCGCCTGCCTCTTCTCGCGCCAGTGTTACGAGCCGGGCGGGTTGACCCCGGACTTGTCTCGCCTTCGCCGCCGTCCGCGCTTTCATCGTTCGGCAGCGAAGGTGCGCGCGGCGTTCAGGACTCGCTGGGCGGCCTCATCTGAGACGCCGTCCCGCAGCAGGCGGGCGGGGGAGGCGTCGCCGAGGAGGGGGTTCATGCCTTGAAACCAGGCCTGGACGGTCTCGGTGGGGTGGGACCCGTTCAGGAAGCCGGCAATCTGATACGAGTCCCGAAGCCTTCTGACCACTGCGGGTGAGGGAGTGCGTTCCCCGGTAGCCCACAGGCGAACGGAGCGGGTCGCCTTCACAGATCCGATATAGGCGACGAGGTTGGGGCCGAGCATCTCGGCGAGCCCGCCCGTGAGGGCGGGCACGTCGAGGCTCATCGCTTCATGGAAGGCGGACATTGCTGTGCTCGGCGACGGGCAGGTCAAGGCGGGCTTCGGCGAGATCGGACTCGAAGTCCAGTGGAGGCGCCCCGATCTGGACCGGCCGTCCGAGCGCCCGGTAGTCCCAGCCAGCTGCACGGTAGGCGTCTGCGTCGAGGGCGTGACGGCCGTCGACGATGCAGGGCGCGGCGGCGAGTTCGAGCAGGACCGCGGGGTCGGCTTGGCGGAACTGCTCCCATTCCGTCAGGAGAGCGACCACGCCAGCTCCGGCGACGGCTTCGTCGAGCCCGTCAGCGTAGTCGAGGTCGGGATAGGCGCGGCGGGCGTTGGGCATGGCCTGGGGGTCGTAGACCGTGACCCTGGCGCCTGCCTCGTGGAGCATGCGGGCGACGTCGAGGGCGGGGGCGTCGCGGATGTCGTCAGAGTTGGGCTTGAATGCCGCGCCGAGGCACGCGACCTGGACTCCCGTGACGTCTCCGCCGGCGAGCTCGGTGATGAGGTCGACCGTGCGCTGGCGTCGGCGGTTGTTGATGGCGTCGACTTGGCGCAGGAACGAGACCGCCTGGCCTACGCCGAGGGTTTCGGCGCGGTGGGCGAACGCTCGGATGTCCTTGGGCAGGCATCCGCCGCCGAATCCCAGGCCGGGCTTGAGGAACCGTCCTCCGATGCGGGTGTCGTAGGAGAGGGCGGTGGCGAGTTCCGCGACGTCGGCCCCGGTCGCCTCGCACACCTCGGCCATCGCATTGATATACGAGATCTTGGTGGCGAGGAAGGAGTTCGCAGCCACCTTGACGAGTTCTGCTGTGGCGAGATCGGTGGCGACGACGGGAGTCCCGGCATCGATGATCGACGTGTAGCAGGCGGCGAGCTGCGCATGGGCCCACGCAGAGGCGGTGCCGAAGACGAGTCGGTCCGGTTCGAGGGTGTCCTGGACGGCGTAGCCCTCCCTGAGGAACTCGGGGTTCCAGGCGAGTTCGACGGCGGTGCCAGCCGGAGCCGTCTCCTGCACCAGGCGCGTGAGGCGGCCCGCGGTGCCGATCGGAACGGTGGACTTGCCGACGATGAGGCACTTGCGGTGCAGGTGCGCGGCCAGGGCCGTGACCGCCGCGTCGACGTAGGTCAGGTCGGCTGCGTCCGAGCCTTTCGCCTGGGGGGTGCCGACGCAGATGAAATGGACGTTTCCGTGATGCGCAGCCAGGGCCGTGTCCGTGGTGAAGAGGAGCCTCCCAGAGGCCAGTGCCTCTCGCAGCTTCTCTTCGAGGCCAGGCTCGAAGATCGGCAGGCGTCCGGCGGCAAGTTCGTCGATCTTCGCCTGGTTCGACGTCGAGTCCGACGACGTTGTGGCCGAGGAGGGCCATGCACACGGCATGGGTGGCGCCCAGATAACCGGTGCCGATGACTGTGATGTTGGGATTCTGTGCCACGGGGGCAGAGCTGACTGAGGACTTCTCGGACATTGATCTGGCCTTTCATCGAGTGTCTTGGCTCGCCGCGATTCCGGACGGGATCACGGGTTGGTGCAGGGGATGTTGCTCAGACCGCTTCCGGCGCCCGCGACCGTGTTCGAGCAGGCCACCTGGTTGTGCATCGCCGGGCGCAGGGCGAATGCGTAGCCCGAGCCGCCCACGCTGCCCGTGTTGTTCTCGAAGATGTTGTTGTCGCCCCACTGTTGGAGGATGTTGTGGGTCTGGAATCCGTCCTGCGGCGCCCGGACTCCGTCATTGCCGGCGATGGTCCAGGCGTTGCCCTTCACGTTGACCCATGCGGTGGCAGAGGTCATTCCTGTTCCGTCGAAGTGATTGCCCTCAATGACCCCGCCGACGGTTCCTTCCTTGATGTCCACGTTCTCGGCGGTGGTGTTCGAGATCGTGTTCTCGGCCAGCACGTTGTAGTTGCTGGCGTCCGGAAGGCAGTTGCTGTACGTGCACCAGTTGCTCTTTATCTGTCACGGGGGTGCGATGGTGTCGAAATGGGAATTGCGGCTCCTTGGCTGCTGGCAGCTGTTCCGGGATGGGAGTCCGGTCACGCTGGGCATCCGCCAGCAGCGTCTGATCGCGGTGCTGGCCCTCTCGGGTCCGTGCGCGCGGCCATACATCGGGGGCCTTCTCTGGCCCGAGAGCAGCCAGAGCCAGGCGGCCGGCAGTGTGCGGGCCGCCGTGTTCAAACTGCGTCATGAGCTTCCAGGCCTTCTGGCGGAAGGCGCGGACCCGGTCAGCCTGTGCGAGGGGGTGCGGGTAGACGCCCTGGAACTGCGGCGCTCCGTGGATCCGGAGTCTGTAGGGGCCGTGCTTGCCCCCGGAATAGAAGACCGACTCGCCGGCCACGAGCTCCTTCCCGGGTGGTACGACGACTGGGTGATCTTCCAGCAGGAGCGCTGGCAGGGATTCAGGATGGCCGCACTCGAGGCCATCGCTCGCCACCGCCTGGAGGCGGGCCATGCCGGGAGCGCGATTACGGCGGCCGAACGCGCCGCCGAAATCGAACCCCTTCGCGAGAGCCCCCAAGCCCTGTTGATCCGCGCCCAGATCCTCGCCGGGGATGCGGCCGCTGCGGTGAGATCCCACGAGCGCTTCCGAAACCTGCTCTGGGAGGAGATGGGTTTGAAGCCCTCAGCCCAGTTCCGAGAGGCGTTGGGCGCGCATCTGGCCCCTCGGCATGCCGAGCTGTCTTCGGCGTCCGCGGAGATCCGCCAACCCGTGGGAGTCCGCTAGAGCGCCGACCGCTCGTCCGAGGAGAAGACCTATGGGAATCAATATCAAGCACGACTGGCAGGTCCAGCTGCTGAGACAGTGGGAACTCCGGTGTGACGGCTCACCAATCCCGCTCGCTGGATTCACGAAGCGCGTCGTCGCGGGGATCGCCCTAGCTGGGCCTGCCCCATTGGAGGCGATCGCCGGACTGCTGCTGCCGCATCGGGGATCTGGGGAAGCTGCCGGCAAGCTGGAGGTCGAGGTGCTCCGGATCAGGAATCGGACGCCCGGCCTTCTGGACGAACGTCTCGGCCGGCTGGGGCTCGCACCGGGGGTACGGGTTGACCTCGACGAGCTGCTGCGCACGGCTGACCGCCAGACCGCGACGGCCCAGGCGGATTCCGCACTCATCGGAGAACTCCTCGACGCCGAGCTCCTCCCGGGATGGGGGGACGACTGGGCACTGTTCTACAGGGAGCGGGTGCGTCTGTTCCGTCTCGCCGCTCTCGAAGCCATGGCGCGGCACAGCCTGCGCCTGGATGAGCCGCGAAGGGCCGCTTTCGCCGCCCGGAGTGCCTCAGCCATCGAACCCCTGCGGGAGTCCTCCCACGCCCTGCTGATTCGTGCCCTCGTACTCGCCGGGAACCTCCGGGAGGCCTTCTCCGTCCACGAGGACTTCCGCCGTCGATACCTGAAGGAGACAGGGGCTGAGCCGAGCGTGGCGCTCACTTGTGCCCTCGGCTTGCCGTCGGACGCTGTACGGGGCCCTGGGCAGGGGTGCCCAGACGCCCACGCCAACACTGAGAACCGCTCGGCTACAGAAGGAGGCTGTTGAGGATGGCGATAGACAGTAGGGAACCGGCGGCTGGCGCAAGCCCGATGAGCAACGCGGGAGGACTCCCGCCGGGGCAGGGGTCGCGGCACGGTGGCCACAGGACTTGGCTGACAGGGTGTCTGACGTTTTTTCGCGGCCTAGTCCACCACCCGCGCCATTCGGCCGGGTAGGCCATCTGCTCGCCAAGGGACCGGCCCTCGAGGCGACTGAAGCGCCAGACGGCCTGCCCGCATGGTGTTGCGGGCAGGCCGTCGGCTTGGTTCCGGGTGTGGGCCGGAGGGGCGGTGGGTGTTCCGCCTTGTCGTCCCGGTCAGGGGCGGAAGAGCTCCTCGAACGTGCCGGACGTGGTCGGCGAGCACGTGTTGGCGAGGCAGCCGAGGTGCCACATGCGCTCAATCGTCGAGAGCATGGTGTAGTGGTCGGCCGACTTGTCGGTGGTCTTGTGCGGACCCTGGGCCGAGTTGATCACGATGAACGGGGCGTCGCCGCCGCCGAGCACCGTGCCGTTGGCCCCCACGGGGCTGCCGGGGCCGCCCGAGTAGCCGGAGTAGTCGTTCTCGTCCCACGCGAGGACGATGCTCGAGTTCGTCGTCTTCCACGTCGTCGAGCTCATGATCTGCGCGACCTGCTGCTTGAGGTAGTCGTCGCCGAGCTGGATCGCGCCGTGGTCAAGGCCGGAGTCGGGGTAGCCGCACTTCGGCATGTTCACGAGCGCTGCGCTCGACGGCGAGATGCCATGCATGTCGTGGCACTGGTCCGGGCTGATCCAGACGAAGTTCGGCACGTTGCCGGAGGAGAGATCGCTCGCGAGGTTGTTCTCCAGCGGGACGATCTTCGAGGTCCGCGCCGGGTTGTTCGCGATGTCGGAGAAGTACATGAACGGGTTGTGCTTCTGGGCGTAGAGCTTGACGGTGCTCGAGCCGATCGTCGGGGCGTACTCGACCGTGGAGCCGGCCGACGGCATCGACTGCATGTAGGCCTTCCAGGACAGGCCCTTGGACTCGAGCTGGTCCACGATGTTCTGGCTCGAGAACATGTGAGGCGTGGCGGAGGCGCTTGAATACTGGGCAGGCGTGAGGGAGGCCGTGTCGGTGGAATCGCCGGATCCGGGCACGAACTCCTCCGGTGCGCACGCGACGTTCGCCCCGGCCTTGCAGTCGTCGAAGATGCCTTGGGGGCTTCCCGAGATGGCCGAGAGGTAGTTCGGCAGGCTCGGGTGGGTCACGCCGTGGTAGTTGGTCGCGACGTTGTACTTCTGTGCGAGGGAGTTGATGTAGGGGGCGTCGGCGGTGTTGCCGATGATCTGGTTGTAGCCGTGGTTCTCCATCATGATGACGAAGACGTGGTCGGGCCCGTTTGCCCCTTGCCCGCTCGACTGGGCGTTGGAGCCAGCCGCCGTGAGGGCGTTGGCGGGAGCGACCGCACCGACGGCCGCGGCGCCTGTGAGGGCGACGGTGGCGGCAATGGCCGCCACGGTGCCGGTGGCGCGGCTTTTCAGCACATTCAGCATTGGACTGTCCTTTCGGGTTGCGCCCCGGACGGGGCCCAATGCCTTTCCTACAAGAGCCGGGTGAAGCCCGCTTGGCGGCGGGGTGAACGGCAGCCTCATTCCCGCGAGGTTCACGCGGTCGAGGTGGCCCTCGCCGTCGACGGACGGTCGGGTTTCTTCTTCAGTGTCGACGCTGGCGTCTCAGGCGGCCGGGGGCTCTTCCGGGGCCGGGTCAGACGGAGCGGTTCCGGAGGTCAGTGGCGTCGATCTGAAGCCCTTGACGATCAGCCAGACGCCGAGGGCGAACTCGAAGACCGCGACGGGAAGCGCCGCGAGACCGGCAAGAGAGGACACGTTGGTATAGGCGCCGAAGAACACCGCGATGTCGGAGGCCAGGAGCAGCGGGGCGCCGACGAACGCGATGATCGGCAGGACGCGGGGAACAAGGCGGGACCGGTAGAGCACGTAGCCCAGGAACAGGTCGCACGCGACGGGCATGAGGCTCTGCGAGAGCAGGAAGGTCGAGTTGTAGAAGGCGACCAGAGTGTGGCCGGTCGTGACAAGAGCCGCGGAATCCGCTCCGGCAGCCCCGGCGAGCTGAGCGCGCAGGGTGAGAAGAGTCAGCAGGCTGATGACGCCGACAAAGATGAGCGTGGTCTCCAGAACCCGCGCGGCGAGGAACCCGAGCGCGGCGGTCTGGCTGACCCGCTTTGCTATCGGGTACAGCACGACGGCGGTGCCGACGCCGGCGAGCCCCACGACGACCTCGGACAGGCCTCCCCACAGCACCCCAGTGTCGCTGCCGCCGCCGAGGATGAAGGTGCCGACGTCATCCTTCACCGGTCTGTACAGCGCCAGGGTCGGGATGGAGACGAACGTCAGCAGGTACAGCACGCCGGCAGTCAGGGAGATTCTCCGGGTCGCAGTGCTCATCTCGTGGTCCTCGCGGCTGGGGAGTTGCGGGTGCAGCTGGTCATCTGCAATGTACCAATGGCGAGGGCTTGCGCCTGAGCGGCGCCGCAACCGCAACATCACCCAGCTTCCGCGCCCCGATCCCGCGCCAAAGATTTGCCAAGGAATGGCCGAATCGGGCGTGGGAGCAGCCCGGGGACTGCGAGGATGCTCGTGGAGCCCAGCCGGGCCTCCTCATACACCGACATTTGGAGCATGCGTGCATATCAAGAGGTCGCTGGCCGGACCCGTCGTGTCCGGCCTCGTACTTGGCCTGGCGGCTGTGCTCGGTCTTGCCGGCCCATCGCAGGCGGCATCCGCGGGAACGCACGCCACACCCGCGCCGCGAGGTGGGACGTACTTCGCGCCGTCTGCCTCCGCTGGAACCAACCTTGCCCGGTCAGCGGGCCCGTCGAAGGCGGTGTCCGCGCCGAAGACCGCGACGGCCGCGCTGACTCCGCCGATGAGCAGCGCGCGGCTGCGGTTCGGCGTCGGAACGCCGGGCGGACCGCAGGCCTCGAGCGAGCTCGACCAGGTCGCGGCCTTGGTGAACGAGAACCCCTCGATCGTGCTGTCCTACAAGGACTTCTCCCAGCCGGCGCCGATTGACGACCTCAACGCCGTGGCCGCACGGGGTGCCACGAGCCTGGTCACGTGGGAGCCCTGGCTGTGGTCGGGCAACGGGACGAGCCAGCCGGCCTACTCGCTGAAGGCCATCGCGGCCGGGAACTTCGACTCCTACATCCGCTCATGGGGCGCCGCGCTCGCTGCGTGGGGCAAGCCTGTGATGCTCCGGTTCGCCCAGGAGATGAACGGGAACTGGTACCCGTGGGACGAATCCGTCAACGGCAACCAGCCTGGGGACTTCGTGGCCGCGTGGCGCCACGTCCACGACGTGGTGACTTCGACCGGCGCCACGAACGTCCAGTGGGTATGGAGCCCCAACGTGCCCTACTGGGGCTCGACGCCGTTGTCCGGGCTCTACCCGGGAGCCGGATATGTCGACACCGTTGCCTTGGACGGCTACAACTGGGGCACGTCCCAGTCGTGGAGCTCGTGGACGAATCCCTCGGACCTGTTCGCCGACGGACTCAGCCAGCTTCGGAGTATCGCCCCCGGCAAGCCGATCATCATCGCCGAGACCGCCTCCGCAGAGGCCGGCGGCTCGAAGGCCGACTGGAACACCTCGCTCGTGTCCTACCTGAACTCACAAGCCGACGTCACCGGTTTCGTCTGGTTCGACTACAACAAGGAAGTCGACTGGCGGATCGACAGCTCCACTGGGTCGGCGAGCGCCATGGCCACCGCACTTGCCGCACGGCGAAGCTGAGCACCGGCGAAGCTGAGTACCGGCGAAGCTGACACCGAGCCCGCAGCGCACCCTTGCTGGTCGCGCTGCGGGCTCACCTCTTATCCCGAACCGCGGACGGTCACCTTCTGGCCGGTCGGCAGCAGCGGCAGCCGTTGCCCCAGGATTGGCCGGACGAGCGAGTGTGCGGCAGGCTTGGGTGCGGCATATCGGGGTGGGAGAGGAGCAGGTGAGTTTGAAGAGCGGTAGAGACGAAGAGCAGCGGCTGAAGGCCTTGGCGTCGCTGGGTCTGGTCGGCGCGGACCCGGAGGAGCGGTTCGAGCGCATTGCGCGGGCGGCGAAAGTCATCTTCTCGGTCCCGGAAGCGGAGGTGAACCTCCTTGACGACCGCCATCTCTTCGCGATGACCCCGCAGGTTCCGGGCAGGACCGTCTGGGACCGGGTCGACACCTTCTGCGACGTCGCGGTCGACGACGACCAGCTCACCGTGACCCCCGATGCGACAGCCGATCCACGGTTCGACTGAAAGCCGGACGTCGCCGGTGGAAGGGGGATCCGGTTCTACGCGGGGCGCCCTCTCCACGTAGACGGGCAGCCGGTGGGCACGCTCTGCATCTACGACTTCCGCCCCCGCGAGCTCACGGAGGAGGAGCTCAGACGCTTCGACGCGATCGGCGCCTGGGCCGAACGGGAGCTGCTCGACTCCCGTGACCTCGAGCAGGCAGTCAACGTCCAGCATGCTCTTCTGCCCACAGGCAACCCCGGGGCGCCGCTCTACTCGATCGCCGGGCTGAACATGCCGCTCAAGGGGATCGGGGGCGACTTCTTCACGTGGCAGCGCAGCGGCGAGACCATCGAACTGACCGTCGCGGACGTCATGGGGAAGGGCACCAGTGCAGCGCTCATGGCCGCCACCGTCCGGGCCACGCTGAATGCCCTCAAGGCTCCCACGCCGTCGTCGCTCCTGCACTCGGCTGCGGAAGTCCTCGCCGCCGACTTCGAGGCGACCGGGATCTTCGCCACGCTCTTCCATGCACGCCTGGACATGCCCACGGGCCTGCTGACGTATACCGACGCCGGGCACGGGCTGAACCTCATCGTCCGGTCGGACGGCACGCATGAGCAGCTCGAGGCCGCGGGCCTCCCGCTCGGCTTGGAGCTCGGGATGCCCCGGGCGGACCAGCAGACTGCCCTCGCTCCCGGGGACACGCTGCTGTCCTTCACCGACGGCCTGCTCGACTTCTATGGCGGCACCCAGAGTGCCCTCAAGGCGGTCGCCGCGCTCATCGCCGAGCACCGCGAACCGGCCTCGATCGTCGAAGCTGTCAGGGACGCGGCCAGCCATGCCGGCGTCGACGACGACATCAGCATGGTTGCCATCCACCGGCCTTGACCGCATCGGACCTGGGACCGTCGGGCCCAGCGTAGCCAGACGGTCGTCTGCCCGTAGAAGACAATGGAGCACGTGGACGGCTGTGTCGATTTCTGGCCGCCCCGTTCGACCTGAGATTGACAGGGTCGAGAAGCGGCCCTTCTATCGAGGAGAGACAGAGATGTCGAAGTACATGCTGATCATGCGGGGCACCGACGAGTCCATGGCCAAGATGATGCAGACGCCGTTCGAAGAGATGCTGGAGACGGTCGGGCGCTTCAACGAGGAGCTCATCCGGGCCGGGGTGCTCGTGGCCGCCGAGGGCCTCGACGACCCGGCCCAGGGCGTTGTGGTGGACTTCAGCGGGGAGACGCCCGTGGTCACCGACGGCCCCTACGGCGAGACGAAGGAACTGTTCGGCGGCTATTACGTGCTGGACGTGGGGTCGAAGGAGGAAGCCGTCGAGTGGGCCAAGCGCCTTCCGGCGATCCCCGGCAGCAAGGTCGAGGTTCGCCGGGTGCCTGGCATCGACGAGTTCCCGCAGGACAACCAGTGGATCATCAAGGAGCGCCAGTGGCGCGAGCGGACAGGTCAGCTCTGACGAACGCCGAGCCCCTCGGAAGCCCGCCGCGCGCCGAGGCCGCGCGGCGGGCCGTCGAGGCCGTGTGGCGCATCGAGTCAGCGCGGATCGTCGGTGCCCTCGCCCGCTACACCCGCAGCTTCGAACTGGCCGAGGACGTGGCGCAGGAGGCGCTCGCAGAGGCCCTCGTCAGCTGGCTGCGCGAGGGCGAGCCAGCCAACCCGGTTGGCTGGCTTCTTGCGACGGCGCGACGGCGCGCCATCGATGCCTTCCGCCGTCGCGCCGCGCTCGACGCGCGGTATGCCGCGCTCGCTGGCCCGCTCGCCGAGGGCCAGACGAGTTCGGGAGCCCTCGCGCCGCAGGAGAGCCCGGATGAGCTGTGGGATCCGGACCTGGTCGAGGACGACGTTCTCTCGCTTGTCTTCATTGCGTGCCATCCCGTCCTCTCGCCTGAGGCGCGCGTTGCCCTGACACTGCGCGTGGTCGGCGGCCTGTCCACGGAAGAGATCGCCCGAGCCTTCCTTGTTCCGGTGCCAACGATCCAGGCGCGGATCACCCGGGCCAAGAAGACGATCGCGGCTGCGGGAGTGCCGTTCGAACTCCCACCTGCCGAGGAACGCGGCGCGCGGCTTGGGGGCGTCCTGAGCGTGCTGTACGTGATCTTCACCGAGGGGTCGACGGCGACGAGCGGGGACAGCCTGCTGCGCCCGGATCTCGCCTACGAGGCGATGCGCCTGGCCCGAATCCTTGCGGCCATGCTGCCTGACGCGCCGGAAGTCCACGGCCTCCTCGCGCTGTTCGAGCTCACCGCCGCACGCTTCCCTGCGAGGACGGCGCCCGACGGAAAGGCAGTGCTCCTCGAAGACCAGGACCGGCGCCTGTGGGACCGATCGGCGATACGCCGCGGTGAGGCAGCGCTGGATCGCGCCGCGGCGGTTGGGCGAGGACTCGGACCATACGGCCTGCAGGCGGCGATCGCTGCCTGCCATGCGGCGGCGCCGTCCGTTGCGGACACTGACTGGGAACGCATTGTGCTCCTCTATGAGGCCCTGGGGCGGGTGGCACCCTCACCCGTCGTCGAACTCAACCGTGCGGTCGCAATTGCGATGGCCGAGCGTCCGCTCCCCGCTCTCGCCATCGCCGACCGGCTCGTCGCCGAAGGCCGCCTCTCGGGCTCCTATCTGCTCCCGAGTGTCCGCGGCGAACTGCTTGCGAGGCTGGGCCGGACGGTCGAGGCGCGGGCTGAGTTCGAGACTGCGGCGCAGCTGTGCCGCAATGACCGCGAACGGTCGGTGTTCGAGGACAAGATCGCGGGACTCGCCTAACTTTGTGGCTGAGTTCCCCCTTCTGTACGTCTGTTCAATTTCCGGAATCGGGATCTGGTTCTTTGCACATACGGACCGAAGCCTTTTCAGGGATAGTTTGTCGTGTCGGTGTTAGGCAGGTCACAGGGGCCGGGCCCACGCCGGCGTGAGCGATCTCAAGAGGGAGAAACAGATGGCCAGCTCCACCGGTCAGGCCCAAGGCAGCCGCGGGCTCGAAGTCCGATCGATCGACTACGTGCCGTTGGACGAGCGGCACGGGAAGGTCACCAGCATCGGTCCGCTGTGGTTCATGAGCAATGCCCAGATCGCCACGCTCGCTGTGGGGCTGATCAGCATCACTTCGGGCGGGAACCTCATCTGGTCCATGATCGCGATCGTCGTGGGTGTTCTCATCGGGACCCTGTTCATGGCGGCCCACTCCTCTCAGGGCCCGCAGCTCGGCCTTCCGCAGATGATCCAGTCCCGGCCGCAGTTCGGCTACGTCGGGGCCCTGCTGGTGTGGCTGTTCGCGTACCTCCAGTACGCCGGCTTCAACATCTTCAACACGGTGCTGGCAGGCCAAGCCATCGGGGCATCCGTGCACGTGGGGTCGGACAACCTGTGGTTCTGGGTGGTGACCATCGTCGCGGTCGCCGTCGCCCTCTTCGGGTACGACCTCATCCACCGCTTCGAGCGGTACCTGACCTACCTGACCGTGGCGATGCTCGCGCTCCTGAGCATCGCCGTCCTGACCCACCTCGGCCTGCCGTCGGGGATGTTCGACCTCGGCGGCTTCCAGATCGTGCCGTTCCTCGCCCAGCTCGGCGTTGCGGCCGGGTACCAGATCTCGTGGGCAATCTATGTCTCGGACTACTCCCGGTACCTCCCGCCCAGCGCCGCTGGCCGGACGTTCCGGTACACCTTCTGGGGCAGTGCGCTCGGCGGGATCTGGGTGATGTTCCTCGGGGCCTTCATCGCCGCGGCTGCAGGGAAGGACTTCGACACCATCCCGTCCATCCAGGCCACCGCAGACAAGCTCTTCCCGGGGTTCGGCTCGATCGCCCTCTTCGTCGCCGCCCTGGGCCTCGTGTCCGTGACCGCGCTGAACATGTACGGCGGGTCGCTGACGCTCATCTCGTCCATCGACAGCCTGCGCAAGATCAGGCCGACACTGACCCTGCGGATCGTCACCATCGCCGTCACCGCCGCGATCTCGGCCGTCCTGGCGAACGTCGCATCGGCGGACTTCCTCTCCAACTTCAACAACTTCCTGCTGCTGGTCCTGTACTTCTTCATCCCCTGGACTGCGGTGAACCTCACCGACTACTTCATCGTGCGCAAGGGCCACTACGCCATCGCAGAGATCTTCAAGCCCAACGGGATCTACCGGCGTTGGGGATGGGCCGGCATCATCTCCTACCTGGTGGGCTTCGCGGTCATGATCCCGTTCTTCTCTGCGGGGACTCTGTTCGTGGGCCCGATCGCCCAGGCCATGGACGGCGCGGACATCTCGCTCTTCGTGGGGCTGCCGGTCGCAGCGCTCCTGTACTGGCTGCTGACGCGGAACGTGAACGCCACCGAAGAAGCCCGGCTCGGCGAAGCCGAGTACGCGGACCTGGATGCCGCGGCCCACACCCACAATCTGCCCGAATAGCCGGCAACCCGCACGAACCGCAGGCGACCGGTCCGAATAGTTGGGTGGACTCGGAGGGCCTCCCTCGCCCCCTCGTCTCGGCATACGGTCGAAAGGTCGCTCCAGAACCGACCACGAAGGGGAATGCAGACAGATGAAGCAACGCACCATCGGAAACGTGCCTGTCAGCGCCATCGGACTCGGCGGGATGCCGATGTCCATCGAGGGGCGTCCCGACGAGCGTCAGTCCGTCGCGACGATACATGCGGCCCTCGACGCGGGCGTGACCTTGATCGACACGGCCGACGCCTACCACTTGGCCGCCCAGGACGAAGTCGGCCACAACGAGGAGCTCATCAGCCGTGCGGTCCGCGCCTACAGCGGAGACGTGTCGCACGTGGTCATCGCCACGAAAGGCGGGCACCTGCGGCCGGAGGAGGGTCCTTGGGCGAAGAACGGCGATCCCGAATACCTCAAGAAGGCAGCCAAAGCCTCTGCCCGCCGTCTCGGCGTCGAGGCAATCGACCTCTACCAGTACCATCGGCCGGACCCGCAGGTCCCCTACGCGGACTCCATCGGTGCTCTCGCCGAGCTCCTGGATGAGGGCGTGATCCGCATGGCGGGGATCTCGAACGCGAACGTCGAGCAGATCAGGGAGGCCCAGGAGGTGCTCGGCGGCAGGCTGGTTTCGGTGCAGAACCAGTTCTCGCCGAAGTTCCGGTCGAGCGAGCCCGAGCTTGAGCTCTGCGCGGAGATGGGCATTGCCTTCCTCCCGTGGAGCCCGCTAGGGGGGATATCGTCGGCCCGCGATCTGGGTTCCAACCACGACGAGTTCGCTCTTGTGGCCCAGAAGTACGGTGTATCCCCGCAAGTGGTGGCTCTCGCATGGGAACTGGCCAAGGCCGACGTCGTCATCCCCATTCCGGGGGCGTCGCGCCCGGAGTCGATCCTGGACTCGGCGACGGCCCCAGACCTCGAACTCACCCCCGAGGATCTCGGCAGGCTCGACTCCGTCTCCGCCTCGGCCGCCTCCTGAGGGGTCTCCGCAGCGGCTAGCTGCATCAGCGCTAGCTGCATCAGGTCAGCGGCCCGGGAAGTCGTCGCTTGATCTCGATGTAGAGCGGGCGCCCCTTGAGATGCCGGGCGAGGGGGCGGTTCCGGGGAATGCGGGGCCGGTAGGAGTGCCCGAAGGGATCAACCACGACTACCGGCCTTTCGGCCTGAGAGACCTCCGCACCCACGGAGGCCAGACCAGTGCACCGCCACGTGTGCTGTTCGTAGTCGATGGTCCAATCATGGTCGTCGTTCGGATCCTCCAGTTCCAGTTCCTCGAAGATGGCCGCGAGGAGCGAACGCGACGACACTGCGCGCATAGGCCTTCCAGGTCTGGGTGCTGTCTGCCCCGACCCCGGCGGCTCGGTAGATCCAGCGCTCGAACCGCAGGTGGCCGGCGTCGTCCGCGGCCCTGGCAAGGTAGGCGCCCAGGGGCCGGTGGACCGCGGCGAGTGCCACGACCAGGACGGTCACTTGGGTGACGAAAGCGAAGATGCTGAACCGCATGTCCTACTTGCCTCCCGGACGGAACAGCTGATCCACGAGGTAGACGCACAGCGCCAGGGCGAGGACGCCCAGCAGCGCCCACGTGATGACGTCACCGCTCATTTGCCGTCCACCAGCCTCGAAAGCGCTGAGACGCACCACATCACGAGGCCTGCAAGCACCAGAAAGATCGCCACAACGGCCACATCGGCCATGTCCACTGTCCCTTCCGCGGCCGCACCGTGCGGCCCTGTGGAAAGAGTGAAACGCCTCCTCCGCGCCGCAGCTGCGCTATTGACGGCTTCCTAACAGCGCCCGGCCTTTTCTTTGCACCGTCTTTGCGCCGTGGCCCGGGAGAAGCGATCCGGGGCACTCGAATGGCGGCGAGTCGAGGCATGGACGGAGGACCGCCAAGGAGGGGATAAAGGTTGCGTTAACGCCCGTCTGCTCGCGTTGCTGGCCGGGTAGTCTTCGACAGTCGGGAAGAACGGACGAGATGAGCGGAAGGATCCTTCGGTGACCACTTTGAGCCGACCGCCGGCAGAGCCGGGATCTGCGAAGAGGACGAGGGGCGGTTCCTTCAGGGCTTGGCTCCTGCACGACCTGCACCAGTCCCAGGCCCTCCACCAAGGGCCGCATGCCCTGCCGCAGGGGCATGAGAAGAAGCACTCGTGGTGGCAGGTCATGTGCCTGACCGGCGTCGACTACTTCTCATCGCTCGGATATGCGCCGGCGATCGCAGTCGTCGCGGCCGGTGTCGTCTCCCCACTCGCGACCCTCGTGCTCGTGGTCGTGACGCTCTTCGGCGCCCTGCCCGTCTACCGGCGTGTTGCGGTCGAGAGCCACAGCGGCTCAGGATCGATCGCGATGCTCGAGCGGCTCCTGCCGCGCTGGGGCGGCAAGTTCTTCGTGCTTGCGCTCCTCGGCTTCGCCGCCACCGACTTCATGATCACCATGACCCTCTCGGCCGCCGACGCCGCTGCACACCTGATCGCCAACCCGCTCATACCGGGCTGGCTCCAGGGCCAGAACATCGGCGTCACCCTCTTCCTGCTCGCCCTCCTCGCCGCCGTGTTCCTGCGCGGGTTCAAGGAGGCGATCGGTGTCGCCGTCGTCCTTGTCGGCTTCTACCTGTGCCTCAACGCGATCCTCGTGGTGGTCACCCTGGGGGATGCCGTCACCCACCCACTCAAGGTGGACGACTGGTGGCAGGCCCTGACAACGTCCCAGGGGAATCCGGCCCTCATCATCGGCGTCGCCCTCCTCGTCTTCCCCAAGCTCGCCCTCGGCATGTCCGGCTTCGAGACAGGTGTCGCGGTGATGCCGCAGATCCGCGGCGACGCGAACGACACCGAGGAGTATCCCGCCGGACGCATCAGGGGCGCGAAGCGCCTGCTCACGACCGCGGCCCTCATCATGAGCACCTTCCTGGTCACCAGCAGCTTCACGTCAGTGGTCCTGATCCCCCAGAAGGAGTTCCAGCCCGGCGGCGCCGCGGACGGCCGCGCGCTCGCCCTCCTCGCCCACGAGTACCTCGGCGTCGGCTTCGGAACCGCCTACGATCTGAGCACCATCGCCATCCTCTGGTTCGCCGGGGCCTCCGCCATGGCGGGCCTGCTGAACCTCGTGCCCCGCTATCTTCCCCGCTACGGGATGGCGCCGCAGTGGACGAAGGCAACCAGGCCGCTCGTGCTCGTCTTCACAGCAATCGGGTTCTTCATCACCCTGATCTTCGCGGCCAACGTCGACGCCCAGGGCGGCGCCTACGCAACCGGCGTCCTGGTCCTCATGACGTCTGCGGCCATCGCCGTCACGCTCTCAGCCCGGCGCCGACAGCAGCGCAAATCGATGATCGGCTTCGGGATCGTGGCTGTGGTCTTCGTCTACACGACGCTGACCAACATGATCGAGCGCCCCGAGGGCATCCAGATCGCAGCCATCTTCATCGCCGGCACCATCGTTGTCTCGTTCATCTCGCGTGCCCGGCGGTCCTTCGAACTGCACGCGACGAGCATCAACTTCGACGAGACGGCCATCGAATTCATCGCGCAGGCCGAATCGGGTCCCCTCCAGATCATCGCCCACGAGCCGCTGCGGCTCACGGGCCAGGCGTACCGCGACAAGCTCGAGTCAGCGAGGGAGGTCAGCCACATCCCCCTGACGGACAACGTCCTGTTCCTAGAGGTCATCGTGGACGACTCCTCGGACTTCGAGACCGAACTCGAGGTCCACGGGGTCATGCGACACGGATACCGCGTCCTCGAAGTCCACGGACCGGTGGTCCCCAACACGATTGCCTCCGTCCTCCTGCACATCCGAGACGTCACGGGCCTCATGCCGCACATCTACTTCCGCTGGACGGAAGGCAATCCGGTCCGGAACCTCCTGCGCTTCATGTTCTTCGGGGAGGGCGAAATCGCTCCCGTCACGCGCGAGGTCCTCCGGCAGGCAGTTCCCGACGTCACGCAGCGCCCCTGGGTCCACGTCGGCTGATCCTCTGCTGGACTTCTGGCGCTGACGTTCTGCTGACGCCCGTGTGAGCCCTTGTTGCGGCGTGGCCCCCGTGCCACGGTTGTGCCCATGGGACGGCTCATAGTTCAGGAAACGATCAGTGCGGACGGCTTCGCGGCGGACCCGGAGGGCAGGACGTCCTTCATGGAGCCCTTCATCGGGGGGACGGCCGAAGGATTCGCCCGGCGCCAGCTCGAGCTCATCGAGGGCCTTTCGGGCATGCTCATGGGGGCCCGCACCTACGAGGGGTTCAGCTCATTCTGGCCGACGGAGGCAGCGGCCCAGGAGCTGATCGCGCCGGCGTTCAATTCGCTGCATCGCTACGTCTTCTCCCACTCCCATTCAGAGGCGCCGTGGGGGGACATGGGTGACTGCGAGGTGTTCTCCGGCGACACGCGCGAGGCGATCAGGCGCATCAAGGCGGAGTCCGAGGGCGACATAGGGTGCTGGGGGAGCCTGAGCCTCGTCCGGGAGCTCCTGGACCTCGGCGAGGTCGAGGAGCTGCGACTCGTCGTGGCGCCGTCCATGATCGCCCAAGGCCGCCGCTTCGGCTCGGGGGAACCTGTCAAGCTCACCCTGCGGGAGTCGACGACGTACGACGACGCGCTGGTCGAGATGGTCTACGACGTGCGCGGGGACTGATGAGACGGATGACGAGCGTGCGTGGCGTCAGACCGGCGGCGGCGCGGGCACCCAGGCGATGCTGCTCGCGGGTGCTTCGCTCGACTGCCGCTGGTCCTCGATGAGCAGGACGGCCATGCTCCTGGCGCGTTCGGCGGCATGGGCGTCACCTTCGGCCGCGGCGACGATGGCCCCCTTCACGAGGATGTGGATGGACCAGGCGAAACCGGAGGGGTCGTCAAGGCCGGCGGCAGCTGCGAGTCCCGAGATCTGCTCGCGTGTCCTGTCGAGGTAGTGGATGCTGGCCTGGCCGAGGGGGTGGGCGGGACCCATCTCCATCATCACGTGCAGGAACGTGCTGACCTGGACCAAGCCCTGGCGGAACCAGTCGTCGAAGACGTCGAAGATGGTGAGCACCGCTGCTCCGTTGCGGCCGCCGTGGCGGGCGACCGCTTCCTCGATGGCGGCGTGGCGCTCTCGGTACCACTGCTCGAGGTACGCCAGGACGACCTGGTCCTTGGAGCGGAAGTGCTTGTAGAACGTCGCCTTGGCCGCCCCCGAGGCCAGGATCAGCTCGTCCACTCCGACGTCACGTATCCCGCGGCGCGCGAACAGCTCGTAGGCAGCGGCGAGGATCCTCTCCCGCGCATTGCCCGCGCGGTGCTCGGCCTGAACGGCCTTCTCTCCGATACCCACCCCCCGAACCCTACTCGCTCCCGCGGGATCCAGAGGGGTGGGCCCGATTCGCGGACGGTTTAAAGCGGGGACGCGTGGATCAAGCGGGTCTCGCAGGCTAGGCCGGGACCTCGCGGATCTGCAGGTGGTCGCCGCCGTCGTCGATCGGACTCTGGCCGCACGAGTAGACGAGAAGCTTCTTCGGTCCCTTGAGCCCAGCGAACTGATGAACCGCCACGATCTGCATCGGTCGCCCGCACACGCACGTCATCTCGGGATCCATACTCCGAGGGTACGCTCGGCCCCGGGACTGAGGTAGGTCGGGGAGGGCAGGGGAGTCCGTCGGGCAAAGGTTGCCGCGGGTCAATACGATGGTCACCATGGATCAGCGTTCACTGCGGGGATCGGCCCTCATCGGCCTTGGACACTATCAGCCCGAAAACATTGTCACGAACGACGACCTGGCGCGGAAGGTCGAGACGAATGACGAGTGGATCCGCACTCGCACCGGGATCCGCGAGCGGCGCATCGCCTCCGAGTCGGAGACCGTCGTCGACATGGCCTCGGCCGCGGCCCGGATGGCCCTCGACGATGCGGGGATCGACGACGTTTCGCTCGTGGTCGTGGCCAGCACCACCCTGATGGATCGAAGCCCGAACTCCGCGGCGCGCGTGAGTGCCGAGCTCGGCCTTGACGGGCCCGCCGTGCTCGACATCAATACGGCCTGCTCGGGATTCGAGTACGCCCTCGCGATCGCCGATCAGGCCATCAGCGCCGGGACCGCGGAGCACGCGCTCGTGATCGGCGCCGAGAAGCTCTCCGGGGTGACCGATTGGACGGATCGTCGGACGTGCGTGCTGACGGCGGACGGCGCCGGTGCCGTGGTCTTGGGCCCCTCGCCGCAGCCGACGATCTCTCCCGTGGTCTGGGGCTCCGTCCCGGGGATGCTCGAGGCCGTGGTGATCGACAAGGAGACCCAGCTCTTCTCGCAGGACGGCCGCAGCGTCATGCGCTGGGTCCTGACCGAGGCGGCGGACCAGGCGAAGCGGGTCCTGGACCGGGCCGGGCTCAGCCCGGCGGACATCGACGTATTCGCCTTCCACCAGGCTAACCTGCGGCTGCTCGAGCCCCTCGCCCGCGCGCTCGGGGTCACCGATGAGCAGGTGCTGATCCGAGACATCGAAGAGTCAGGCAACACCTCGGCGGCCAGCGTTCCGCTCGGCCTGTCGAAGGCGTGGCACCGAGGCGAACTGCCGCGTGGGGGCCGGGCATTCCTCTTCGGCTTCGGGGGCGGTTTCACGTACGCAGGCCAGGTCGTGACACTGCCCAGCTAGAGATTCCGCGTGGTCTTCGGAGAACCGGCCCTCGTCCGGTGCAATGATGGCGGATGGAAAGAACCATGAGGGAAAGGGCCGGGGATGCCAACACCTGAACATCTCGTTGTGCGCTCCGACGCGGACGGGCTCGGCCTGTCGGTCCTGCGGTGGCAAGCGCTCGGACCCAAGGTCGGGGCGGTGCAGATCAGCCACGGCATGGCCGAGCACAAGGAACGCTATGCGCGGCTGGCTGTTGCCCTCTCCCTGGAGGGTTTCACCGTCTATGCCTCCGACCATCGTGGCCACGGCGAGTCCATCTCGTCCTCCCTGCCGCTGGGAGACTTCGGCGAGGTCGGCTGGGACGGCCTCCTGGAGGATCTCGCCCAGCTCGGTTCTTGGATCCGCGGCAGGGAGGGTGCCCCGGTGTTCCTTCTGGCTCACTCGATGGGCTCCATGGCCGCCCAACAGGTGCTTCTGAGCCACCCGGACCTCTATGACGGCGTCATTCTCTCGGGCACCTCGGCACTGGACGAACTCGCAGCTGCGTCTTCCGGGGGCGAATCGGGAGGGCTGCAGTCGTTCAATTCGGCCTTCGAGCACCGGACCGGATTCGAATGGCTCAGTAGGGACGACGACGAGGTGCAGGCCTACGTCGACGATCCCCTGTGCGGCTTCGATCTCACGGAGGCTTCCTCCCTCGCCTTCTACAGCTCGGGAAGCGCGGCCGCGGATCCATCAAGGCTCGCCATGTTGCGAAAGGACGTTCCCGTCCTGTTCATCTCCGGGCAAGCCGACCCCTGTTGGCGGAGCAGATGGGGTCTGGGTCCGCAAAGTGGCCGACAGGTATCAGGCTGCCGGCGTCAAGGACGTCGAGGTCCACATCTATCCCGAGGCGCGGCACGAGCTGCTCAACGAGACGAACCGCGACGAGGTCACCGCCGACGTCATCAGCTGGCTTCAGCACCGCATCCCCTGACACTGACCTCCAAGACGCCAACGGTCCCGCACCCGCCTCGCCCGCGAGCTACCGGGGGGAGCCGTCACGGCGTCTCGCTGGGCTGCGGTCCTTCGTGATCGCTCCCGTCGGAGTCCGAGCTGCCTTGACGTCGTTCATCGAAGGTCACGTCGATCCGCTCGAAGCCCTTCAACCGCTGGGCCTTGGCCTGCCGTGCGTAGGACTTGCGGTCGCCGGCCGTGAGGTCCACCTGGTCGGTGAACGGCGTGAGGAGGGCGCGCGGATGGAGCCTGTCGACCCGGACGACGTTCGCCTCGACGCACAGCACGATCGCGACCGCCGCGACGTACAGGAACGCGAGCAGTCCGAGGACGACGGCGAACACGCCGTTCATGGCGCTGGCCCGCCTGACGACTTGGGCGACATAGATGGGCCCCACGGACTGCAGAAGCTGCCACGCCACCGCAGCCCCGACGGCCCCTGGGAGGACCTGTCTCACGGTGAGCGGCCTTACCGTGCCGATGCGGAAGGCGAGGATGAACGCCCCCGCGTTCACGGCAACGGACAGCGCGAGGAAGAGCACTCGGCCCGCTAGGCCGAGCGCGTCGGCGTAGCCTCCGAAGGCCGAGAGGACGGTGGTGCCGATCAGGGCCAGGCCTACGGTGCCGAGCAGGAGCAGGCTGCGCACGCGCGACTTGACCGCGTCCGGCCGGCTGTTGCGCGGAATCGACCAGGCAGTGTTCATCGCGTGCTGGATCGCCTGGGCTACACCGATCCCACCGTAGAGGGCGCCAAGGATGCCGATGACGATGCCACCGGTCCCGCCCCCGAGCCCCCTCGGCTCGGACAGCTGGGAGCCGATGACGGGGAACTCGGCGAGCGCCGACGCCATCACCTGGGTCCGGAGCTGCGGGTCGCCGGCCAGCACGAAGCCCAGGAGCGTCGACAGCAGCAGGAGCAGCGGGAACAGCGATACGAACCCGTAATACGTGATCAGCGCGGCGAGGAAAGGTCCCTGATCGTCGAAGTACTTGTAGAGGACAGCCAGGGGATATCCCACCCACGGATGCCTCTGCTGCAGGGCGTCGAATCGCCCGACTGAGCCCACGGTCCAGCCTCCCTCCCCGCGCAACCGATCCGGCCGCCGTCGGCCGCGGTAGCTTCTTTTCCGATCATCCTGCCGCATGCGCGCGGCAGCTACCGCGCGTTGAGCCTGGCCAGGAGCAGTGTCTCGGCGAGGATCGAGTGGCGCAGCTCGCCGAGATGGACCGATTCGTCTTCGCCATGGGCCCGCGAATCCGGGTCTTCCGCGCCGGTTACCAGGATCTGCGCTGCGGGGAAGCGCCTGGCCAGGGCCGAGACGATCGGGATCGAGCCGCCGACACCGGTCTGGACGGGAGGGACCTGCCACGCCTCCTCCATGGACCAGAGCGCGTCGCCGACGGCGGGCGAGGAGAGGTCGGCCGCGAAGGGCAGGCTTGCGCGTCCAGGCCGGACCGTCACCTCGGCGCCGGCGGGGGCGTGCGCTGCAACGTGGCGTCGGATCGCGTCCATGGCGTTCTCAGGATGGTCTCCGGGTGCGATCCTGAGGCTGAACTTCGCCGTCGCCCTGGGGACGAGGGTGTTGGACGCGGTGGCCACGGCGGGTGCGTCCAGGCCGACGATGGCAAGGGCAGGTTTGGTCCACAGCCTCGACGTGATCGTCCCCGTTCCGGCAAGGCGGACTCCCGGGGGCACGGCGGCATCCGAGCGGAACGCCGCTTCGTCGACATCCCAGTCCGAGCCGTCCGCCTCGACGAGGCCTTCGACGGCGACGGCCCCCGTCGCGTCGTGCATCGTCGCCAGCAGCCTGGCCAACAGCGTGACGGCGTCGAGGACAGGCCCCCCGTAGGTTCCCGAGTGCAGGCCGTGGCTGAGGGCGCGGAGTTCGATCGTTCCGTCCACGAGTCCGCGGAGGCTGGTCGTCAGGGCGGGCACGCCGACCCTCCACACCCCCGAATCGGCAACGACCACCACGTCGCTCTCCAGGAGCTCCCCATGCTGCGCGAGAAAGCTCTCGAGGGACACCGACCCCGACTCCTCCTCGCCCTCGACGAAGAGAGTGAGCCCGAGCCCGAGATCGTCGCCGAGCACTTCCTTCAGGCTGCGGAACGCTGCGAGGTGCGTGGCGACGCCGGACTTGTCGTCCGCAGCGCCGCGGCCCCACAGTCGGCCGTCCCGTACTTCGGGAGCGAAGGGGCCCGAAGTCCAGAGCGCAGGGTCGCCGGGAGGCTGCACGTCGTGGTGGGCGTACAGCAGGACGGTCGGCCGCCCCGGCTTGGGGAGCGAAC
Source organism: Sinomonas susongensis (assembly GCF_005877005.1). Classification (GTDB taxonomy): domain Bacteria; phylum Actinomycetota; class Actinomycetes; order Actinomycetales; family Micrococcaceae; genus Sinomonas; species Sinomonas susongensis. Next base: position 109,757 of record NZ_SSNH01000007.1, read on the forward strand.
GGGCGACGACGGCGGGGGCCCCGGGCGCGCCGTCCGGTCCCTCGGAACTGAGGATCTGGACGTGTGGGAAGCCGGCCGACTCGGCGAGGGCGGCGACGAGGCCGGCACTCCTTGCAAGGTCGGCTGGATCGAACTCAGGCCAGGCAATTCCCGGGACGGCGACCATGGCCTTCAGCTCGTCGACGGTGCGCGCGTAGTCGGCGTCGACCTGCTCGCGGAGCAGCTGCACGGGCACGGTTGGAGGGGCCATGCGCTTCAGCCTAGCGGCGCCGCTCGGTGGCGCCGGATATCGCGGGCGTTGGTTCACCTTCGATTTGTTGGGTAAGTCCCGGGCATGGATGTGAAGGGGAGTGTCCACGCGCCGGCGAAGCCCGGCGCCCGGCAGCGGATCCTCGATGTCTCCTTCGCCCTGTTCGCGGAACGGGGCATTCGCGACGTCGGTGTCGACGAGCTCATCGAACGGTCCGGCGTTGCCAAGGCCACCTTCTACAAGCATTTCCACACGAAGGACGATCTCGCCCTCGCCTATCTCCAGCGCTGGTACGAGGAGAGAAGTGCGGCGATCGACGATGCCGTCAAACGCCACAGGGGAAGCGACACCCCGGCCCTCCTGGCCGTCTTCGACGTCTTCGACGAGTGGTTCAGGCAGGGGGCATCCGAAGTGAGCTCCTTCCTGCACGTCCTCATGGAGATGGGGCCGACGCATCCTCTCGGCAGGGCGAGCCTGGACTACCTTGCCCGGACCCGCGAACAGCTCGGGGACATCGCCCGGGAGGCCGGCCTGACCGACCCCGATGGATTCGCGTGGTCATGCCACATCCTCCTCAAGGGGGCGATCGTTGCTGCGGCGGAAGGCGATCCCGATGCCGCCGCACGTGCACGCCATATGGCGGCCCTTCTCATCGCAGACCGTCGGACTGGGTAAGCCGCCGGACTCAGGGGGCGGGTTCGTTCTCGGGGAGCTCGTATTCCCAGCCGGCCTGCGGCTCCTCCTGCAGCCCCGTGTAGTAGATGCGCGTATTCGGTTCGGGCCGGACGAGTGCGAGGCCGACCGAATGCCCGAGGAAGGCCTGGTCGAGGCAGAGCGCCTTTCCCGCGGCCACCGTGGAGAAGGGCGCCGGGAGCGGCGCTTCGACATCCGCCGCCACGCTGCCGAAGAGGACTCCGTATCCAGCCCGGCTGTAGAGGTCGGCGGCGGAGTGCAGCAGGGCAGCTCCCGTTCGGGACGATACGGGCACGGTCATGGCCAGGACTTCGGCAGCGAAGATCAGGCTGAGGCGTTCGAGCTGGCTGTGGCCGTCGAACGTGGAGGGCTGTCGGAATGCCCGTACTGCCGGCGTGACGACGAGGCTCGCTAGGGCTTCGCCGTCGTGCGTGACGGCGACGAGTGCGGTGGAGACCGACGACAGCGCGGTGTTGTAGCCTCTCGCGTGCGCGGCGGCGAGCGCTTCGTGGAACTTCTGCCGCCCCTCGGCGGCCGCCCCCAGAGAGGTTGCGAGGCCGCCTTCCTTGAGAGCCCACGAGAGCTGCGGGGGCAGCCGTCCGAGGAGCTCGGGGTGGCGATCCGCGTCCTGAGGGACGGCGGGGCGGACGCGGACAGGGCATAGGGCGTGGACGGGGGCGGCGGCGGGCGCGGAAGCCATGGGGGTCCTTCGGAGGAGTGGCGGGGGAGAGGCGAGGCCGGAGAGGGGGACTGGGGCGGCGCTGACAGGGAGCGGTTGTGAGGGGGTCTAGGCCGTGGTTCCGCGTACGGGCCGGGAACTCGCCCGCACGACGAGCTGGGGGGTGAGGAGGCTGGGCTCGCCCGGGACGCCGGGGGCGCCGTCGAGCTGGGCGAAGACACTGCCCAGGGCCCAGCCCACCGCCTCGTCGAGCGGCTGGCGCACCGAGCTGAGGCCGAGGGCGGCCGCGGTGGGAGTGTCGTCGAAACCGACGACGGCGCCCTGACCGCCTGCCGCCTGAACGGCGCTGTAAGCGCCGATCGCGAGTGAGTCCGAGGCACAGACGAAGGCCGTCGCTCCGGCGTCGAGGAGCCGACGGGCGGCATTGCTGCCACTCAGGATCCCATCCGGCTGCCAGGAGTCGAGGGACTGGCGCCGGGGGGCATCCGTTCCGGCTCGGGCGAGTGTCTCCGCCCAGCCGCGCCGTCGTTCGTCGCCCGTCTCCGAGCCGTGCGGCCACCCGACGAAGGCTATCTCGCGGTGGCCGAGTTCGAGGAGGTGCCTCGTCGCCTGGGCGGTCCCGGCCGCACCATCGACGTCGATCCAGGCGTGGTTCAGTGAGTGCTGATGGTTCGTGCCGTCGCTCGACCAAGGGCGCCCGAACACGGAGAACGGGATGCCATGTTCGCTGAGCCACCCGTAGCGGACGTCGTCGCGGTGGGTTTCGATGAGGATGAAGGCGTCGACCGTCCGAGCCCGGGTGAGCCTCGAAAACTGCCTGAGCTCCGCCTCGTCCGAATCCGCCGTGTAGAGCATGACCCGGTAGTCCCGACGTTCGGCCTCAGCCGACAGGGCATGGAGGAACGTGTCGAGCACCGCGCCGCCGATTCCGTCTCTGACGCGATCGAGCCTGTAGGCAATCACCCCAGAACGCGCGGTGCGCATCTGCCGTGCCGCGGCGCTGCGGACGTATCCGGTCTCCTCTATGGTGTCGAGGACCTTCTTGAGGGTGGCAGGCTGGAGCCGTTCCGGGTTGTTGAGGGCGTTGGACACCGTCTGCCGCGACACGCCCGCCAGGAGGGCGACGCTGGAGACGGTCGGCCGGGGAACCGCTCCCAAAGGAACTTCTCCGCTCACGGCTGCTCCCGTCCGCCATTGGGCTCCTCTGATCTTGGTCGATCAGAGCGCTCAGCCAATTTGATTGATCAAATGGCCGATGTCTCAATGGTCCGCGGAAGAGAATAATGTGTCAAGAATCACACAGCATCGGAGTTGAGACCGCTGCAGAGCAACCCGCCCTGGCCTCGTATTCCCGGCGCAGTACGCGCCCGGGGGTCGCTGTGGGGGACAGCTCCTCGCCGGACGCGCAATTAATTGTATGGCTGTTCTGCGCGTTCTGTCGCCTCCGGAGCGTCCTTTCCGTGATGGCGGCGCAGCTCGCGACCGTGATGGATATCCTTCTCGGCCTGCTCCTCGCGCTTCTCGGTCTTCTCCGTGGACTTGGGCGGGAGCTGGATCGACTTCTCCGCTGGGATCCCGGCCTGGAGCTCGCGACCGCGCTCGACCTCGGCGTCGAACTCTGCCCCGAAGAGGAGGGACAGATTGAGCAGCCATACCCACAGGAGCATGATGATGACGCCGCCGAGCGTGCCGTACGTCTTGTTGTAGTGGCCGAAGTTGCCCACGTAGAACCCGAACGCGAGTGTGGCGAGGGCGAAGATGACCAGCGCAATGAACGACCCCATGCTCATCCAGCGGAACTTCGGCTGGCGGACGTTCGGCGTGAAGTAGTAGAGCACGGCGATGAGGCCGATCACGAGTGCGACGGCGACAGGCCACTTGACGATGTCCCACACGAGCACCGTCGCCCCGCCGAGACCCACGGCATTCCCCACGGACTCCGCGACCGGCCCGCTGAGCACGAGGATCGCGGCGATCACCGCGGCGATGACGACTGAGAGGAGGGTGACTGCGAGCGTTGTCCCGCGGAGCCTGACGAAGGAACGCCCCTCGCCGATCTCGTAGATCCGGTTCATCGCCCGTCCGAAGGCGCGCACGTACCCGGAGGCCGACCAGACGGCTCCGAGGAGGCCGATGACGAGGGTCAGGCCCGCGGCGGGGTTGTGCACGAGGTCCTCGATGGGCTGGCGGATCGCGTCGGTGGTCGTACCCGGGGCGACGCTCTGGACGATGTTCATCATCCCCGAGACGGTGTTCTCCGCCTGGCCGAAGAGCCCGAGCACCGAGACGATCGCGAGGAGCGCCGGGAACAGGGAGAGCATCCCGTAGTACGTCAGGCCTGCGGCGAGGTCTGTGCACTGGTCGTTCATGAACTCACGGAGGGTCTTGCGGGCGATGTACCTCCAGGACGGCTTCGTCACGTCCTGCGGCCGAGATGGTTTGCGGCTGTCGTCCGGCGAGGGCGCAGCTTCCGCCTTGCCCGCCGTGCTCTCGCGAGTGTCATGTCGGCTCACAGTGGAGTTCCTTCCCCAGGGTGCAATCGGACTGTCCCGAAGGGGACACGCTGACCGTCTTCTGCCCCCAAAAGGGCCGGTCAAACCCTGAAGCGGCAGATGAAGGGAAATGTGTGCGGTCCTCCACGACGGGTATCAGCCGGACACCACCAGCACCGAGTCGAGAGAGGAACCCACGATGGTCGATTTCCCATCGAACGGTCCCGGCGCACCGACGAGCGCCCCGGGAAGCAACACGCCCGCATCGCAGAGCTCCACCACCGAGACCGCGAAGAACGAGGCTCGCGGCGTTGCCCAAGAAGCGGGTGCCTCGGCGAGTGCGGTCGGCCAGACGGCCAAGGACGAAGCAACCAACGTTGCCCGCGAGGCGCAGTTCCAGGCCAAGGACCTCATCCACCAGAGCCGCCAGGAGCTGATGCACCAGGCCTCGGCTCAGCAGGAGCGCGCGGCGCAGGGCCTGAAGTCACTCCACGAGGAGCTCAGCTCGCTCGCGGAGAAGAGCGAGAACCCGGGCGTCGGGACGGACCTGGTCCGTCAGGCTGCCCAACGGGCTGGCGCCTTCGCCGAGTACCTCGGCCAGCGCGACCCCGGCTCGCTCCTCAATGAGGTCAAGTCGTACGCGCGACGGAAGCCCGGCACCTTCCTCGCCATTGCAGCGGGAGCGGGTCTCCTTGCGGGGCGCCTGACCCGCTCTCTCGCGGCTGGCGCATCGAACAACGGAGCCGGCCAGCAAGCGGCCGGCGGTACCTCTCCCGAGGCCTACCCTGCGGGGCACGGCTATGCTGCGGGCGGCACGGGTGCCTACCCGGAGGACGCCGGGCTCCCGGCGACTGGCGGGGTCCCCGCCTACCCGGATGCTGAGCCCTCGATCACGCCCTTGCCGGGCGGCATCGAGCCGGCGGTTCCGGGCTATGAGCCCCGGCCCGACGGATACGGCCAGTCGCCCACGGTGGAGCATTCGTCCTGGGACGAGGGCGCAGTGCAGGAAGGCGCCATCGCCGGCAGCCCCGCGTATGGAGCGCCTCCAGGGGCCCGGCACGCCACCGCGCCCGGGGCTGACCTCGAAGGGAGCGAAGAGCGCAGCCGGCTTCTCGGTGAGGATGCCGACCCCGTGACCGACGAGATCCCGCCGATGCCGCGCGAGGACCGGGGTGGCCTGCGATGAGCCACCCGTACGAAGCCCCTCCGGGCGGCACGCCCGGCTATCCGCCGCCGTCGTCCGCAGCGTCCGGGGCGGTGCCCACCCCACCCGCTGAGGAGAAGGCGGCGAACACGTCCATCGGCGAGCTCCTGAGCGACGTGACCAAGGACCTCTCGACGCTCATGCGCCAAGAGCTCGAGCTCGCCAAGGCCGAGGCGACCCAGTCCGCAAAGCGGGCCGGGCGCGGCGCAGGACTCTACGGGGGTGCCGGCATCGCCGGCCACTTCGTCCTCCTGTTCCTCTCCATCGCCCTGTGGTGGTCGCTCGGGGCCTACGTGATCGGCCTGGGCTGGTCGGCCGTCGTCGTCGCCATCATCTGGGCGATCATCGCGGGTGTCCTCGCGGCACGTGCCAGGAAGGACCTCCAGTCGGTCAAGGGCCTGCCCCGGACCGCCGATTCCATGAAGAAGATTCCCGAAACCCTCAAGCCGAGCGAGGAGCCACGATGAGTGAGAACCCCGACGCAATCCGAGCCGACATCGAGCAGACCCGGCAGCGGTTGGGCTACAACGTCGATGCCGTCGCCGACAAAGTGACCCCGTCCCACATCGCGCACCGTCAGACCGAACGGATCAAGGGCGCCGTGGGCGGCGTGAAGGACCGCATCATGGGCAGCGCCGACGACGCGGCGCAGAGCACGCGCGGCGCGCTCTCCGACGCTGGCGACTCGGTCGACCAGGCCAAGCGCACTGTCGTCCGGAAGGCGCAGGGCAACCCGCTCGCGGCCGGGCTCATTGCGTTCGGCGCCGGTCTCCTGGTCTCCTCGCTCATCCCGCCGAGCCAGAAGGAGCAGGAGCTCGCCCAGACCGTGAAGGAAAAGGCGCAGCCCATGACCGAGCAGCTTTCGAACGTCGCGTCGGAGGCCGCCTCCAACCTGAAGGAGCCTGCCCAGGACGCGCTCCAGTCGGTCAAGGACACGGCCGCCGAAAGCGCCCAGAACGTCAAGCAGGAGGCTCAGGATCAGGGCTCTTCGGTGCAGGACCGCGCCCAGCAGGCGCAGGAGAACCTGCGCCAGAGCTGACGGTCCCGCTCGTGCCGCCGGGCGGTTCCCCCACACGGGGAGCCGCCCGGCGGCGCGTTCGCGAAACCCCTGCCGACCACCCGAAACCCCTGGCAACTACCGGGGGTTTCGGGTGGCGCCCGAGGTTTCGCGGCGCATGTGTTGCCTGATGATCCGGTAGCCGATGCCAACGGCGAGGACGCCGAGGCCCGCAACGATCGAGGGCAGCGGGAGGCACGCGGCAAGGGCGATGCACCCGATCGCCCCGAGGACCTGGAGCGCCTTCGGGTAGCGGCGGTGCCCGGAATCCTGGGTGAAGGCGGAGGCGTTGGCGACGAAGTAGTACAGGAGCACGCCGAACGAGGAGAAGCCGAGGGCGCCCCGCAGATCCGTGGTCACCACGAGGATGCAGACGACGACGGCGAGGACGACTTCCGCCCGGTGCGGCACGTGATAGCGCTCGTGGACGGCGGCGAGCCAGGCGGGCAGGTCCTCGTGCCGGGCCATCGCCAGCGTGGTCCGGCCGATCCCGGCCGTGATCGAGAGGAGCGACCCGAGGGTCGCCGCCGCAGCCCCGATCCGTACGATCGGGGAGGCCCAGAAGGACCCTCCCGCGGTCGCGACGTCGGAGAGCGGTGCGACCGAGGAGGCGAGCCTCTCCGGGCCGATGGTGAGCAGGGTCGTGAGGGCCACCGCCGCATAGACCACGAGGACGATCGCCAGGGCGATCAGGACAGCCCGGGGAATGGTGCGCTGCGGCTCCCTGACCTCCTCGCCCATCGTCGCGATCCGGGCGTACCCGGCGAACGCGAAGAAGAGCAGTGCCGCGGCCTGCAGGATGCCGTACCAGCCGTGGTCGAAAAGGCCCGTGGAGAGGGCCGAGGGCTGCGGGTGCCCCTGGGCAAGGCCGAGGACCACGACGAAGGCAAGCACCACGAGGACGACGCCGGCGAGGACCTTCGTGGCGCCTGCAGTGCGGGTGACGCCCACGTAGTTGACCGCGCCTACGGCGAGCACGGCGAGGACGCCGACAGGCTTCTCCCAGCCGACGGGGGCCGCGTACGCCGCGAACGTGATGGCCATCGCGGCCGCGCTGGCGGTCTTGCCGACCACGAAGCTCCACCCGGCGAAGAACCCGGGCCACTCGCCGAGGCGCTCACGGCCGTAGACATACGTGCCGCCGGATGTCGGGTACTGGGCCGCGAGCTGCGCGGAGGCGGTGGCATTGCAGTAGGCGACGATTGCCGCGAGGGCCAGCCCGACCAGCAGTCCCGCGCCGGCCGCGACGGCAGCTGGGGCGAAGGCCGCGAAGATGCCCGCCCCCATCATGGACCCCAGTCCCACGGCGACGGCGTCGAACGTGCCGAGACGCCGCGCGAGCGCCCCCTGATGGCTTGTCACCGATGCTCCTTACGGTATTGATCCGGTCCTGTACTTTCTAGCAGTCATCGCATGAGCAGTTCCCCTCGGGTACCTTCGAAGACATGAAGGTCCTCGAGGTGTACGCACCGTGAACGATCACTCGCACGCTCACGACGTCGATCCCGTGAAGGACAGGGCACGGCTCCTCACGGTGTTCGCCGTGACGGTCGCCATCATGGTGGCAGAGGTCGTCGGTACCGTGCTCTCGGGTTCCCTCGCGCTGCTCGCGGACGCGGGCCACATGTTCACCGACGCATCCGGCCTGCTGATCGCGCTCATCGCGGCGTCCCTCGCACTCAAGCCGCGCACCCCGGAGCGGACGTGGGGCTACCGGCGGGCCGAGGTTCTGGCCGCGGCACTCCAGGCCGGTCTCCTCCTCATCGTGGGGGCGTTCGTGCTCGTCGAGTCTGTCCGCCGCCTCGTCGAGCCGCCGCAGGTCGGCTCCTCCGCGATGCTCTGGTTCGGCGTCATCGGTCTTGCCGGGAACGCCGTCTCCCTGGCCGTCCTCGCCTCGAGCCGGCACCGCAGCTTCAACCTCAGGGCCGCGTTCCTCGAAGTCCTGAGCGACGCGTTCGGCTCCGTCGCCGTCATTGTCGCTGCCGGTGCCATCGCCCTCACCGGCTGGACCCGCGCGGACGCCGTCGTGTCCCTGCTGATCGGCGCGCTCATCATCCCGCGGACGCTCCGTCTGCTCAAGGACACGACCGACGTGCTCCTCGAATCCACCCCCAAGGGCCTCGACCTCCGAGCAGTGCGGGAGCATATCCTCGCGCTCCCACATGTGCTGGACGTCCACGATCTGCACGCTAGCCTCGTCGGCTCGGGCACCCCGGTCATCACCGGGCACGTCACGCTCGAGGACCGCTGCCTGACCGACGGCCACGCCCAGGACATCCTTGCGGACCTGCAGCGGTGTGTGGCCGAGCACTTCGATCTGGCCGTCGAGCACTCGACCTTCCAGCTCGAGACCGCCGCGCACCGGGAGCGCGAGCACATCCACCACTGACCGACGCATCACCCGCCGTAGCCGAGCGACCGTGAGACCGATCGGGCGGCCTTCTGGACCACCGGGACCAGTCCGCGCATCCGCTGAGCGGGCATGAACGGCTTCGTGGCGGACACGCTGACTGCGGCGACGATGCCGCCGCCGGCATCACGGATCGGCGCGGCCACGCAGCGGATTCCCGGCTCGTTCTCCTCGAGGTCCATCGACGCGCCGTGCCGGGCATACTCCTGCATCCGGCGGACGAAGTCCTCGACGGATCCCGGATCCGCCGGATGCCCGGCCTCACCGAGGTGCTCAGCCTCGTAGAGGCGCTGCCAGTCCGCATCGCGGTCGAGGATGAGCGCCTTGCCGATGCCGGTCCGGGTGAGCGGCATGCGGTGCCCGATCCTCGATCGCATCTCGGCCCCCCGCGTGCCCTCGATCTTGTCCAGGTAGAGGACCTCGCCCCCGTCCACAATGGCCAGGTGGACGGTGTCGTGGACCTTCTCGGCCAGTTCCTCGAGGACAGGGCGGGCGACGACGGGCAGCGGGTTCTGGTGGAGCGCCTGGAACCCGAATTCGATGAGTGTCGGCCCGAGGGCGTAGTCCCGTCCGGCGGCGACCCGGAGATAGCCGTAGCGCTCGAGCAGCTGGACGAGCCGGTGCGCCGTGCTCCGGCCGATGCCGGTGGCTTCCGAGACGCTGCGGAGGTCGGTGGCTCCCCGGGCCACGGCGCGGACGACGTCGAGACCCCGCGCGAGGGTCTGCGTCCCGGGGGGAACCGCCGGTTCGGCTTCTCGGGGGAGCTTCTCCTGAGACATGACAAAGAGCCTACATCCCCATATATGGGACGCAGTTCGACATGCTGGGATGAGACCGGAAGACTTCCAACCGTGAACGACAACCCCCCGCGCCTCATCGGCCTCGACTGGGGCACCACCTCGTGCAGGGCCTACCTCCTCGGCGAGGGAGGAGCCGTGCTCGACCGGCGGCTCGACGGCCGAGGCGTCCTGCCCCTCTCCCGATCCTCGGAAGGCCGCTCCGCCGCCTTCGAGGGCGAGCTCGCCGCACTCTGCGGCGACTGGCTGCGCGCCGCCCCGGGCCTGCCGCTGGTGGCCTGTGGCATGGTCGGCAGCAACCAAGGATGGGCAGAGGCATCGTACCGCCATCTCCCCGTCGATCTGAGTGAGCGCCCTGACTCGCTCACCGAGGTGGCGACGGCGATGGGGACGCTGTTCATCATCCCCGGCCTCTTCAAGGACGGCAGGACCGGCAGCCCGGGCGATCACCCAGACGTGATCCGTGGCGAGGAAACCCAGCTGCTCGGCGCGCTGCCATCCGAGGCCGACCGCGGGGATTCGCCCGCCGTCGTCGTTCTCCCCGGGACCCACACGAAGTGGCTCCGCCTGGACGCCACGCTCGTCTCCGACTTCGTGACGACGATGACAGGAGAGCTCTTCGGCCTGGTCATGGAGCACAGCATCATCGCGCGTCTCGCCGAAGAGCCGTCGGCACCGGACCTTGCCGCATTCGACCGCGGGCTCGACGTCGTCTTCACAGCCGACCACGATTCCGCCCCAGCGGCCCCGGCAGACATCGCGACCTCGCTCTTCTCGGCGCGGACCCTCGTCATGGCGGGGGAGCTGGAGCCCAGCGCCGTCAAGGACTACGTCTCAGGCCTCATGATCGGAGCAGAGGTCGAACAGTTCGCGCGCCGCTGGATAGGGGAGCAGGACACCGTGGGCACGCCGATCACGATCTGCGCGAGCGCCCAGCTGGGCTCGCGGTACGCGCGCGCCCTCGAGCGAGCCGGCATCGCGTCGGCGCTCGCCCCCGAGGACGCCGTCGTCACAGGCCTGTGGCGCACCGCCGTCGCCCTCGGACTCATCGACAAGGAGGCTTCATGACCACCGGACTCATAGCAATCCTCCGGGGGATCACCCCGCCGGAAGCCGAAGAGATCGGCAGGGTCCTCTATGCCGCGGGCTTCCGATACGTAGAGGTTCCCCTCAACTCGCCCGACCCCCTCGAATCCATCAGGCTCATCCGGGCTGCACTGCCCGAAGACTGCCTCGTCGGCGCGGGAACGGTCCTGACCGCGGGGCAGGTCGAGCTCGTGAAGGCGGCCGGGTCCGACATCGTCGTCTCTCCGAACATGGACCCGGACGTCATCCGCGCCACGGTCTCGGCCGGCATGAAGAGCTACCCGGGGGTCGCGACACCGAGCGAAGCCTTCGCGGCCCTGGCCGCAGGCGCGACGGCGCTCAAGCTGTTTCCCGCCGAATCGGTCGGCATCGGGGGAATGCAGGCTTGGCGCCCCGTCCTTCCCCCGGGAACCGAACTCCTGCCCGTCGGCGGCGTCGCGGCCTCCAACGTGGGCGACTGGGTCGCGGCAGGGGCTGCCGGTGCAGGCATCGGCTCGACCCTGTACAAGCCCGGCCGGAGCGCCGAGGACGTCGCTGCACGGGCCGCGGAGCTCATGGCCGCCTGGCGCACGGCGACCCGGTAGCCGCAACCAATCTCACGAGGAGAATCATGAAAGTCACGTCGCTCACGACGTACACCGTTCCCCCGCGCTGGCTGTTCCTCAAGATCGAGACCGACGAGGGCGTGACCGGATGGGGCGAGCCCGTGGTCGAGGGGCGGGCGGCAACGGTCGCGGCCGCCGTCGAGGAACTCGCCGACTACGTCGTGGGCCAGGACCCCCGCAACATCGAAGACCTCTGGACCGTCATGTACAGGGCAGGCTTCTACCGCGGCGGCCCCGTCATGATGAGCGCGATCGCCGGCATCGACCAGGCCCTGTGGGACATCAAGGGCAAGGCACTCGGCGTCCCGGTGCACGAACTGCTCGGCGGGAAGGTCCGCGAGTCCATCCGCACCTACTCCTGGATCGGCGGCGACCGTCCCGCCGACAGCGCCGCCGCGGCGCGGGCCGCCGTCGACCGTGGTTTCACTGCCGTCAAGATGAACGGCACCGAAGAGCTGCAGTACGTGGACACGTGGGACAAGGTCGAGCGCGCCATCGCCAACGTCCAGGCCGTCCGGGAAGCGGTGGGCGACAACATAGGCATCGGGGTGGACTTCCACGGCCGGGTGCACAAGCCGATGGCCAAGGTGCTCATCAAGGAGCTCGAGCCGTTCAAGCTCATGTTCATCGAGGAACCCGTCCTCTCAGAGCACGCGAGCTCGCTCCTCGACGTCATGCGGAACACGCCCACGCCCATCGCGCTGGGGGAGCGGCTCTACTCGCGCTGGGACTTCAAGGAGATCCTGGCCACCGGTGCCGTCGACATCGTCCAGCCTGACCCGTCGCACTGCGGCGGCATCACCGAGGCCCGGAAGATCGCCCACATGGCCGAGGCCTACGACGTCGCGCTCGCACTGCACTGCCCGCTGGGCCCCATCGCCCTCGCGACGTGCCTGCAGATCGACGCGGGCTGCTACAACGCCTTCATCCAGGAGCAGAGCCTGGGGATCCACTACAACACGTCCAACGACCTCCTCGACTACGTCATGGACCCCTCGGTGTTCGCCTACGAGGCCGGCATGGTGAAGATCCCGGACGGGCCGGGCCTCGGCATCGAAGTCAACGAGGAGTACGTCCTCGAGCGCGCGGCCGAAGGGCACCGTTGGCGGAATCCGCTCTGGCGCCACTCCGACGGCTCTGTGGCCGAGTGGTAGGAGACGCGGTGAAGGACAGTCGCGTTCTGTGGGTCACCGGCGGCGGCAGCGGAATGGGCCGCGCTGCGGCCCTCTCGGCGGCCGGTTCGGGCTGGAAGGTCGCCATCAGCGGGCGGCGGCACGACGCCGTCGCTGCGACGGCCGACGACGTGCGGCGGCGGGGCGGGGAAGCGCTCGAGGTGCCCGTCGACGTCCGCGACGCAAGGGCGCTCAGGGACGCCCATGAGCGGATCGCAGCTGCATGGGGCCCCGTGACGGGCCTGGTCGTCTCGGCCGGGCTGAACGCCCCCCGACGCTCCTGGTCCGACCAGTCGATCGACGAGTTCGCCGACATCGTCGATACCAACCTCACCGGCGTCGCCCGCGTCGTCGACCTCGTACTGCCCGGCATGAGGTCCGCCGGCGGGGGAGACATCGTGGTGATCTCGTCGCGTTCCGCATGGCGCTTCTCGCCCGGCGCGGGCGCGGCCTACATGTCCAGCAAGGCCGCGCTCGGCATGCTCGTCGCGTCGTTGAACGACGACGAGGGCCCCAACGGGATCAAGGCCTGCCACCTGTGCCCGGGTGACGTGGACAGCGACTTCCTCGCCCTCCGGCCCAACGTGCCGGGCCCCGAGCAGCGCGTGATGATGCTGAGCCCCTCCGACGTGGCCCGCTCCGTCCAATTCGTGCTCGACAGCCCGCGGCACGTCCGCATCGACGAGCTCGTCATCACGCCCGTCGGGCAGCGGTGAGGCAGCCTGCGAGCCGGGAGCAAGTAGTCCAGCCAGACCGGCAGCAGGCACCCTCTTCACACTCGACGGCATCGCTCATATAGTCCGAAAGGTACGGTTGCCGTGCCCGAACAGGCGGGCTCGGCGAGCAAGAAGGGAGACCATCATGGCCCGGATCACCATCGACGGAATCCTCTACGACATCGAGGCGAAAGACGGCGCCGCCCTGGCCAAGGAGATCGCGGACACGCTCGCTGCCGGAAGCACGTGCACCTATGAGGCGAGCCGATTCGGCGGCCCTCGACCGGTCGAAGGGCATCTGGTCATTTCCCCCGGCCAGTCCTTCTTCATCACCGGGTAGCCCCTGCCTCATCCACCGACGCCTGGTCGTCCGCCTATGCTGGCCCCATGGATCTGGTCGCCGCAGCTGCAGAGCTCTATGCCCTGCTCCCCGGGGAGTTCACGGCGACCCGGAACGAGCGGGCGAAGGCCGCGAGGGCCGACGGGAATGCCCTCCTCGCCAAGCAGATCGGGCGCCTTCCCAAACCCTCGACGGCCGCATGGGCGATCAACATGCTCGCGAGGCGCGGCTCCGAGCAGATCGCGAGCGTGCTCGACCTCGGCGAGGAGCTGAGGCGTGCACAGGAGGAACTCGATCCAGCGGGCATGCGGGAGCTGGGCCAGCAGCGGCACCGTCTCCTGGCCGCCGTTGTCCGCGAGGGGCGTTCGGTGGCCGAGGAGCTGGGCGTTGGCGTCAGCGACGCTGCGGCGTCCGAGATGGAGCAGACGCTGCGGGCGGCGATGGCCGATCCTGATGCGGCCGCCGCCGTCCGCAGCGGCCAGCTCGTCCGCACGCTGGCCAGCAACGGGCTGGAGCCGGTTGACCTGTCCGGTGCCGTGGCCGTCCCGGGGGCGCTCCAACAGGGGGACGCCGAACGCCGTGCTGCGCCTGAACGATCGGGCGCGGAGCCGTCCAAGGGCAGCGCCAAGGCCGCGCGGAAGGACGATCGCGGGGCCGAGCGGCGTGCCGAGGAAGCCGAGCGACAGCGCGCCGAGGAGGCACGGCAGCGTGAGCGCGAAGAGGCCCGGGAGGAGCTCGACGAAGCCCAGCGCGGGGCCGAGCAGGCCGCGGCGGAACTCAGCGAGGCGGAGCGGAGCGTCACCGAGACGGCTGCCCGGCGCGAGGGAATCTCGAGGGAACTGGACGAGCTGCGCGAGCGGGTTACCGAGTTGGAGGAGCAGCTCGAAGCCGTCGGCCGGGAAGCCGGCTACGCGGAGCGGACGCGGAGGCTGGCCGCCCGTCTCGCCGAGCAGGAGCGCCGAGCAGCGGATCGGGCGCGCGAGCGGCTCGAGCGGCTCTCGTAACTCCGGTTTCGAAGGTGGTCCCAGGGTCCGATTAGAGTCCCGTTCAGTTTGTCGCAGACTGCTCCCCGGGCCTCAAGGACGGGGAGGCGTCGACCCCTGACGCCTCCTGCATCCCACCGAGGACGGCCGTGATCGCCTCCTGGGACGTCCGTCGCGGCTCCCAGCCGAGCTCCTCGCGCGCACGCCTCGTGTCCATGACGGGGACTTGAAGCGCCATGTCGATCCACCCGGGGTCCGAACGCTGGAGCCTCAACTGCCACGACGCCCAGACGAGGCTCCGCAGTGCCCCCGTCGGGACCGGGATCGACCAGCGCGCCCCCACGACAGGCGGCAGCGTCTTCCTGTCGAGGGCTGGCTCGGCGGCGATGTTGAAGGCGCCCCGCGCGCCCGAGACGAGCGCGAGGCGGTAGGCCTCGGCGACGTCGTCCGCGTGCACCGCCTGGAAGACCATGCCCGGCGGCACGGGCAGGACAGGGGAGCGAAGACGAGCCACCTGGACGGGGATGAACGGCCCCAGGAAGAACCGCCCGACCTCAGAGGCCTGCCCGGACTGGAAGATGAGCCCGGGCCGCAGCCGCGCGACGGCGATCTCCGGGTGGGTCGCCTCAACGTCGTCGAGGAGCCGCTCCACGGCGGCCTTGTGACGGCTGTAGTGCGAGGTGTGGATCCCGCCGGTCGGCCACCTCTCGTCAATGCGGCGGTCCTTGGGCGCCGGGCTGTACGCCCCGACCGACGATGCGTACACGATCTGGCGGACGCCCGCCGCCACGGCGGCGTCGAACACCTTCGAGCTGCCGGTCACGTTGGTCGCGAACAGCACGGACTCCCGGTGGTTCGGCTGGATCAGCCAGGCGAGGTGGACGACGGCGTCACACCCCGCGAACGCCTCCTCCAGCTGTGCCACAGCACCCGGCGCACTGATGTCCACCGACCTCCACGTGGCGTGGCGGTAAGGCTCCGCCCCGGCGTCCGGCAGCCGGCGCTCGATGCCGACGACGTCGTGGCCTCCCTCGGCGCCGAGACGCCGGAGCAGCGCAGTGCCGGCGTTTCCCGTGGCTCCCACGATCGCGATGCGCATGTGCGTGCTCCTTCTCGAATTCGGGCCTCCCCCTACTCCTGCCCACTGGGCGGAGAGGCAAGCAGGGAAGCCCGTGGCGCACCTCGACTAGACTGAAAAGCCGGTGCTGCCGCCACGAGGAGGGAGAGAGGGTGTCGCTCGACCAGCTGCTCGAGCTGCCCTTCGAGACCGCCGTGGCCGCATTGTTCGCCATCGTCCTCTGCCGGACGAACGGCACCTACTGGCTCGGCCGGGGCGTTGCCGCGGGCTACGGCAAGACCAGATGGGCTCGACGCTCGCGCCCCGGGAAGCTGCGGCGTGCCCGTCGGCTCATCGACCGATGGGGTCCGTTCGCGATCGTCCTCACGTTCCTGACTGTCGGGCTCCAGACCACGGTCAACTTCGCCGCGGGCGTGACGCGGATGCGGCTCCGCTACTACATCCCCGCGACGGTCGTAGGCTCTGCCGCCTGGGCGCTCATCTATGCGACGGTTGGCCTGGCCGCCGTCGAGCTTGTCCTCCAGCACGCCGCAGCGTCGCCGTGGGCCTGGGGCATCGCCGCCGCGGTGCTGGGCGCCGTCGTCGTCCGCTTCGCGCGGGCCGTGCTCCGCCGCGGGAAGTCAGGGGACGCGAGTGCCGTTAGGGTAGACGAGGCGCGCGAGCACACCGCGCCGGAAGAAAGGAACATCGCGTGACGGAGACGCAGCAGGCGAGCGAGCAGATCGAGCTCGCGGAGGGCGACTTCTACTATGAGGACCTCGGCGGCGGCCGCTACCGGTCGACCATCCATGCCCAAGGCGCGTGGAACGCGCACGAGCAGCATATGGCGCCGCCGTCCGGACTCCTCGCCCACGCCCTCGAGCGGCACGAACCCCGCGAGGGACTCCGTATTGCCCGCATCAGCTACGAGATCCTCGGCCTGATCCATGCGGGGGAATGCGAGGTCACCACGAAGACCGTCCGCCCCGGCCGCACCATCGAGCTCATCCAGGCCGAACTCTCGGCCAAGGGCCGTCCCGTCATCCGCGCCACGGCCTGGCGCCTCGCCCAGAGCGACACGTCGGCGGTCGCCGCCGTCGAAGACCCCCGGATCCCGCGGCGCGAGGACTGCGACCGCTGGGACGGCACCACGGAGTGGCCGGGCGGGTACATCCGCTCCCTCGAGATGTACCAGGCCCCGCATCACCGCTCAGGGAACGGGACCGTGTGGATCCGCACCGCGTACCCGCTCATCGCGGGCGTCGAGAGCCCGGACTGGGTGCGCCTCATGGGCCTCGTGGACACCGCCAACGGAATCGCCACCCGGGTCCCGCCGGGCCCCGGGAGTTGGGCCTTCCCGAACGTCGACCTGCAGATCCACCTCTACCGGCAGCCGTCGGGAGAGTGGCTGGGCATCGACAACGCTGTCTCGTTCGGTTCCGACGGGATCGGCCTCACGTCCTCGATCCTGCATGACGACGACGGCCCGTTCGGCCGGGCGGAGCAGATCCTCACGATCCGCCGGACCTGAGCATGGCTGCGTGGAACGACGGCGCATCAGCGCCCCTCGCTGTCATCGAGGACCGTGACACGAGCGACGCCGCCGCCCAGCTGGCTCGCGCGGCCGAGCTCCTCGACGAGGTCAAGCGGGGCATGCGGGGGCCGACGCTGCGGCTCTACCGGCCCCGGCCGACGATGGCGTTCGGCCAGAGGGATACCCGGCTGCCCGGCTTCGAGGCTGCCCGCGCTGCTTCCCTGGCGCATGGCTTCGAGCCGGTGGTGCGGAAGGCCGGCGGACGCGCTGCCGCCTACCACGAGGGGACGCTGATCGTGGACCACATCGAGCCCGCGTCCGAGGCGATGGTGGGGCACAGGCACCGCTTCGAGGTGTTCGGCGAGCTCTATGCGGACGTGCTCCGCGGCCTGGGCGTCGACGCGCGGGTCGGCGAGATTCCGGGCGAGTACTGCCCGGGGGAGTACAGCGTCCACGGCGTGCCGGGGCTCGGCTCGACGGCGGCCGGTCCAGTCAAGCTCGTCGGCACGGCCCAGCGCGTCGTCGCCGGGGCGTGGCTCTTCTCGTCAGTGTTCGTGGTGAGCGACGCGGCTCCCGTACGCGCTGTGCTCACCGACGTCTATCGCGCGCTCGAACTGCCCTTCGACCCCCGCACGGCTGGCGCCGCAGACGACGTCGTCCCCGGCCTCACCGTCGACGCCGTCGAGCGCTCGCTCCTCGAGATGTACGCAGAGCAGGGCGCTCTGGCCGTTCCGCTCTAGCCTGTCGAGGCGCCACTGGCTGTCAAGGCGCCTCTGGGCGCCGTGTGGGCGGTCAGTGCCCGCGATCGATCCACTCCTGCAGATGCGGGGCCTCGGCGCCTATGGACGTGGCATCTCCATGGCCGGGATTGACGAGCGTGTCCGCGGGGAGCGTGAGGAGGCGCTCCCGGATCGAGGTGATGATCGTCGGGAAGTCGCTGTAGGAACGCCCTGTCGCGCCGGGGCCGCCCTGGAAGAGCGTGTCGCCGGTGAAGACGGTGCCGAGTGCGGGCAGGTGGAAGCTCACCGAGCCCGGCGAATGGCCCGGGGTGTGCAGCGCGACGAGCTCGGCGCCCGCGGCCTGGAAGCGCTGGCCGTCGGCGATCTCGGAGTCCGGGCGGCTGCCCGGGTAGACCGCCTCCCAGAGCACCTGGTCCCCAGGGTGCAGATGGATGGGGGCAGAGACTCGCTCCGCGAAGTCCCGGGCCTGCCGGATATGGTCGTCATGGCCGTGCGTGAGCAGCACGGCCGTGACCGTTCGGCCCCCGACCGCCTCCGCGACCTGGCCGGCGTCGTGCGCGGGATCGATCACGACGACGCTCTCGTCGTCGCCCACGAGCCAGACGTTGTTGTCCACGTCCCACGTGCCCCCGTCGAGCGAGAACGTGCCCGAAGTGACGATGCGCTCGATCCGCACCGCCATCAGACCTCCACCACCGAGCGGAGGACCTCGCCGCGGTGCATCTTCTCGAATGCGGCCTCGACGTCGCCGAGCCCGATCCGCTCGCTGACGAACGCGTCGAGCGGGAGGCGGCCGAGCCGGTACTGGTCCACGAGCATGGGGAAGTCGCGGCTCGGCAGGCAGTCGCCGTACCACGAGGACTTGAGCGAGCCGCCGCGCCCGAACACGTCGAGGAGCGGCAGTTCGAGCGTCATGTCCGGGGTCGGGACCCCGACTAGCACGACGCGGCCTGCGAGGTCGCGCGCGTAGAACGCCTGCTTGTAGGTCTCGGGCCGGCCGACGGCGTCGATCACGACGTCGGCCCCGAAGCCGTTCGTGAGCGCGCGGATCGCCTCGACCGGGTCCTGCTCCCGGGAGACCACGCCGTGGGTCGCGCCGAGCCTCTTGGCGACCTCGACCTTGGCGGGGTCAAGGTCGACGGCGATGATCGTCGTCGCGCCCGCGAGCCGGGCTCCCGCGATGGCCGCGCAGCCGACGCCGCCGCAGCCGATGACGGCGACCGACTCGCCGCGCTGGACGGCACCCGTGTTGATCGCCGCGCCGATGCCGGCCATGATGCCGCAGCCGAGCAGGCCAACCGCGGCCGGGTCGACGTCGTCGTCGATCTTGGTGCACTGCCCGGCCGCAACGAGAGTCTTCTCGGCGAAGGAGCCGATGCCAAGGGCCGGTGAGAGCGGCGTGCCGTCCTGAAGGGTCATCTTCTGGGTCGCGTTGTGGGTGGCGAAGCAGTACTGGGGCTGGCCCTTCCTGCAGGCGCGGCACTCGCCGCAGACTGCGCGCCAGTTCAGGATGACGCGGTCACCCGGCTCGAGGTCCGTCACGTCCGGGCCGACGGCGCTCACGACGGCGGTCGACTCGTGGCCGAGGAGATAGGGGTAGTCGTCGCCGATGCCGCCGAGCTGGTAGTGCAGGTCAGTGTGGCAGACTCCGCACGTCAGGACGCCGACGAGCGCCTCGCCCGGGCCAGGGTCGGGCACCAGAATCGTCTCTACGGTCGCTGGCGCGCCCTTCTCGCGGACGACGACGGCCTTCACTTCGTGAACGGTCTGGGCCAATGAAAAAACCTCCGGTGGGTCCCCGACGGATGAGATGCCTTGACGGCTCTGCCATCCTACGGGGAGCCACCGGAGGCGACGCCAATCGCTCCTCAGGCGGTCAGACTCCGAGCTTCTCCTTCACCTGCGCGGCCGAGGGGTTGGTCGCCGCCGTGCCGTCGGGGAAGATCACGGTGGGTACGGTCTGGTTGCCGTCGTTGAGCTGTTCAACGAGCTCGGCCGTTCCCTCGACCTCCTCGATGTTGACCTCGGTGTAGCCGATGCCCTGGGCATCCAGCTGCTTCTTGAGGCGCTTGCAGTAGCCGCACCACGTGGTCGAGAACATCGTGATCGTGCCGTCGGCGGGGGTGAAGTCGTTCATGGGTGCACTCCTCGAGCGGTGGGAATCTTCCGAACCCGAAAACGATGTCTGACGCTCAAGTATTCCGGACCTACGCCGCGGACCGCAGGTCATGCACCTGCGCCGCTGCCCGAGAGGTACGTTCCCCCGCATGCCTCTGCGAGCCCTGTGCCGAACAGTGCCGCGGGCGTGAAGGCGCCCGGCCGTCCGCCTCCGGCGAGCAGTCTGGCGACGGCTTCGGCGGGCACGGCACCCGTGAACTGCTGGGCATCGCCGAGGCGCAGCCAGCCTTCGCGACGGGTTCCGTCGGCCCAGCTCATCGTCGCGTGTGCCCAGGAGTGCTCCCGCGGTCGCGCGTGTGCGCCGACCTCGGCGGCGGCGATCCGACGCCGGAGGAATTCGCGGAACGGCCGGATCGCCAGCAGCGGCGCGCCGACGGGCAGCGCGGGCCTCGCGATCCGCGACGTGGGAGCCTCGCTCGACGCCGCGACGACGTTGGGCGCTCCGGTTGCCCGCTGCGCCGCGACCAGTTCGCCCAACGGCATGCCCCCTGTCGTCACCGCGCTGCCGTCCGGCAGCAGGAGCGGCTGCGGCGAACCCGCAAGCCGATCGGCCACGAGTCGGCCGTCCCGGTAGCGGCGGCCCTGGAACCTGCCGCCGCCTTCGACGCCCGGCAAGCCCTCGACGAGCGTGGCGGCCAGCGCTTCACCGAGCCGCCCCTGTTCCACCGCCATCGACGGCACCATGTCGACGCGGACCCGCTCCGGTGCCGGCATCCCCTCGCTCAGGCGAAGCGCCACGCTCTCGGTTGCGGTGACGCCGAATCCGGCGCCTGTGACGAAGGTCGAACGTGCGGCCACCGCGTCGTCGTGCCGCCGCAGCGTCGCCAGCACTGATGCCACGTCATTGGCGAGGTCGAGGTAGTGCGCGCCGACGGACAAGCACGCCTCGCCCACCGTCACTGCAGCGTCGAAGAACGGACCGACGGTGTTGACGACCACGACCGGCCGGCGACGGCGGATCTCGTCGCACATCGCATCCGTCGTCATGGCAGCGACGGTCTGGAGTCCGCCAAGCGCCCCCGCAGCGTCCGCCAGACGAGCGGCGTCGCGCCCGACGAGTGTCGGTTCGATGCCCCGGTGCAGCAGCTCAGCCGCGATGGCCCGCGCCGAGCGGCCCGTGCCGCCGAGTATCCATGCCTTGTTGCCCATGTCGATTCTCCGTCTTCTGTGCAGCGTCTTGCACTGTGCATCGTTCGCCCAGGCGTCGTTCCTGGAGACGCGGAGGAGGTGATGGCATTCCGTGTCATCGAAGTCTACGTCGTCAGGGCACGTCGTGTCATCAGTTATCGTGGTCCGGTGAGCAGATGGCGGCCGGGTGCGCGTGAACGGCTCCGTGCCGCGGCCCTCGAACTCTTTACCGAGCAGGGCTTCTCGGCAACGACGGTGCCGCAGATCACGGAGCGTGCCGGCCTCACGACCCGCACCTTCTTCAGGCATTTCGCCGACAAGCGCGAGGTCTTGTTCGCCGACGAGCAGGCGGCCCAGACGGCGGCGGCAATGATGGCGAACGCCCCGCGCCACGTACCTCCGCTCGAATTGATCCTCGAGGGCCTTCGCACCATCGCTACCACCGCCTTCGACGGGCGCAAGGCGGAGATGGGCAAGCTCAGGCGCCTGGTTCGCGAGAACGAGGAGCTTCGCGAGCGAGATCTGCGCAAGCGGGCCAGCCTGAGCGAGGCGATTCGCGACGGCTTCGCCGCGCGCGGGCTCCCGTCCCTCGATGCCGCCGTGTACGCCCAGGTTGCCGTAGTCCTGCTCTACACCGCGATCGACCAGTGGCTCGACGACGCAGACGGGCGCCCTCTCGAGGAGTTCGTGCCCGAGGTGCTCGCAGCATTGCGCAGCTCGGTGCTGATGTAACGAGAGATGACGTCATGTAGGCTCAAACTTGTTTCGTCCGACGCCTCCCCGGGGCATTCCCGAAGGGGGGCCGGCCGCCTCCTACGTCAGGAGTGAGCATGCAGGGCAGTTTCGAGGTCGTCGCCCAAGTCACGCCCCGGATCGTGGCCGGGGACGGTGCTCTCGGTCGCCTGGGTGTGCTCCTTCGAGAGCTGGGTGCGAGGCGGGTTGTTCTGGCGACGAGCCCATCCATGGCCAGCTCACAGGTGTTCGAAGCCTCGGTGCGAGGACTGGGTGATGGCCTCGTGGGCCGCTTCTGCGGCATGCGATCCCACGCGCCGATGGAGGATGTGCTTGCCCTCGCTGACCTGTGCCGCACCGCCGAGGCCGAGGCCGTGGTCAGTCTCGGAGGGGCGAGCGTCATCGATGGAGCCAAGGCTCTCGCGACGCTGGCTGAGGGCTCGCGCCTTGTGCACGTGGCTGTTCCGGCTCTTTTCGGTGGGGCCGAGGTGACGCCGTTTGCAGGAGTGACGGAACGCGGTCGGAAGCTGCGACTGTCCGGGAGCTCGGTTCGGCCCGATGCAGTCGTGCTCGATCCCGTGGTTCCCAATGCGCTGCCGGACGGCCTGCTCGCTGCCTCGTTCCTCAACGCAGTTTCACACTGCTATGAGGGCTTCTTCTCCGTTGACGCGAGTCCTCTCAGTGACGCCTACTACCTCCGTGCAGCGACCTTGATGGCACGGGCGATCGCCGGATTCAGAACCTCGTCCAGACTGGAATCGCTTGCGGCCGCCCAGGCTGCTTCGGTCCGGGCCGCATTGCCTGCCGTCCGCATGGGGATGGGCCATGCGCTGGTCCATGCGGTCAGCCCCATCCTGGGCACGAGCCACGCCCTGACGCACGCGATCGTTGTCCGGGTCGTTGCCGGTCATCACGCCAAAACTGACGACCAATTCCGGCGTGAGGAATTGGCACGGGCATTGTGCATGGATCTTCAGGGTCCAGGCTCTCGCGGAAGGGCCGACCCCTTGGTCGTTCGGCTAACCGGGCTGCTGGAAGAGGCCGGAGTTCCTCTGGGGCTCGCGCATCTTGGCATCACCTGGCCCGCGATCCAGTCCGCACTTCCGGACATCGAGCAGGCCATGGCGGATTTCAGCACAGGCTTGTCCGGGCGGAGCGAAATTGAATTGCTGATGGCGGACGTGTGGTCGGGAGACCTGAACGGGTAGTACGCCTGAGATGGCGGGGGTCTGCCGTCTACAGGAGCGCAGGAGCGCCGGACGCCATGAGCCGGTGGAGCAGATTGTTCATGGTGCGGCGCTCGTCGTCGCTCAGGGCGTCGGTCCACTTGCCGAGCAGCGGTTGGTGCTCCTCCAAGGTCTCCAGTACCAACTGCAGACCGCTCTCCGTGAGCTGAGTGGTGACCACGCGGCGGTCGATGGATTCGCGTCGACGTTCGACGAAGCCGTCGCGCTCCAAGGTGTTCAGGACGCTCGACGTACTCGAACGCGTGACACTTGCGAGCGTCGCGAGCCTCTTCGGTTCGGCTGGTCCGACCACCCATAGTGCGAACAGGATCCGGAAGCCCGCGTAGCTCACGCCCCGATGGCGGTAGATCTCCTGCTCGAGCTGGCCCACGAGGAAGTTCGCGGCCCGGACGAGATTGAGTGCGAGAGCGAAAGTCCCGACGTTCAGCGAGATCCCCGCAGCCGTGGCCCTCTCGGCGACTTGATCCTCGTAATGCCGCGATTCCTGATGATCCATTCTCTGATGATCTCACGGCCGGGCTTTTGGCGGCAGCAGGGGGATAGTGTGATGTCGGACGATCAGCTATCAAATGGTGTGGGGCGTCTGCGTGGTGTTTGCCCCGAGCGCCATCGACCCACCTGAAGGAGCCCACTATGCCTGACGAGTTTTCCCGAGGCCGAGCAGACCAGAGCTGTCCCCAGCTCATGATGGCCGCGCGCCTTCATAGCCTCGGCGGCCCGGAATCGGTGGTGATCGAGGAGATTCCGCTCCCTGCGGTCCTTGGAGGCCAAGCCCTGGTCCGTGTTGTCGCAGCTGGTCTCTCGCATTCTGACCTCCTCCGAGCCCAAGGACGCTACCAGGAAGCCGTTGACCTTCCCTTCGTCGTGGGCGGGGAGCTGGCCGGTCGGATTGTCACCGCCCCACCCTGGTCGGGACTGCGCCCGGGCGATCCTGTCGCTGCCGTCGTGGGCACCGGAGCCGTGGCCGAGTACGCAGCTGTGCCGGTGGGCCAGGTCCTGCCGCTGCCGCAGGACCTGCCTCTCAGCTCAGGTGCGGCGGCCCCGCTCAACTTCCTCACTGCACGCTTCGCCCTCATGGACCGCGGCGGTCTGCGTCCGGGGGAGGACGTTGTCGTGCTGGGCGGGGGAGGGGGGATCGGGACGGCTGCAATCCAGCTTGCGCGGCTGGCCGGTGCGGGCAGTGTTGCAGCCGTCGCATCCTCACCGGAGCGGCGGGCGACGGCGGCTGCAACGGGTGCGGACCCAGTCCTGGCGCCGGAGGAGCTGGCGGGCCGGCGCGCCACGGCCGACGTCCTTCTGGACCCGGTCGGCGGAGCGTTTGCGATTGAGGCGCTGGGCGTGCTTCGAGACTTTGGGCGGCACGTCGTCGTGGGCTTTGCCGGTGGCCAGGTGACGGCCCCGAAGCTCAATCGCGCGGTCTTCCGCAACCTCAGCCACGTGGGAGCCGGGTGGGGAGCGTTCGCCGAGCACTACCCGGACCGAGTGAGAGCGAGTTGGCTCGAGTTGGCGGAGCATCTGGCGGCTGGACGGCTGCGCGCGGTCATCGGCGCCGAGGGCCACATCCGCGAGGTTCCGGACCTCCTCAGGCGGCTTGCAGACCGGCGGGTTCCGGCAAAGACGGTCGTCGCCGTCCAAGCTGATACGACATGAGATGATGTGAGCCTTGACAATCTCCATGGGGGGTCCATAGCCTGAAGGTGCCGTTGAGGGCACGCGGTCACACAGTCGTGACGAGGAGGACGCAATGAGGACGATCGGTGACATCGTTCGGCTGGGGGCCAAGCGCCGGCCTACCCACGAAGCCGTGGTCATGGGTGAACGGCGGCTGACCTACGCAGACCTGGAGGAAAGCTCCGGACTGATCGCTCGGGCCCTCGTGGCGGCCGGGGTCGCTTCCGGCGAACGCGTGGCCGTTATGGCGGAGAACTGCGTGGAGTTCATGGAGGTGGCGTTCGGCGTCCTGAGGACCGGTGCCGTGCTGGCGCCGCTCAACTTCCGGTACGGGCCCAACGAACTCGACTACGTGCTGCGCGACGTGTCGCCCTCGGTTGTGTTCGCCGGCCCCGGCTATGTGGATGCAGTGACGGAGGCCATCTCACGATGTGCCCTTCCGATCGACGTCGTGGCTCTCGAGGGAACCGGGCCGCGCTCCCTGGCTGGCCTGCGCAGCAGCGCCACCGGGGAAGTCGCCCTTCCCGCAGTCGATCCGTCCTCGGTCGCCACAATCCTCTACACGAGCGGAACCACGGGTCATCCCAAGGGCGTCCTCGCCACCCACGATGCCACGATGAGGCTGCTGCCCATGTACGGCGTCGAAGGCGGTCTTCAACGCGACGATGTGATGCTCGTCTGCATGCCCCTCTTCCATGGGGGAGGGCTCGTGATCCAGGCCCTGGCCGCGCTGTTCTTCGGCGCCACGGTGGTGCTCGATGGCAGGGGTTTCGATCCGGAGAAGGTGCTGGCGCTGGTGCGAGCCGAGAAGGTCAGCATCACCCTCTGGGCGCCCACCATGCTCGCCATTCTTGCCGCGTCCGGCCAAACGCCCTCGGAAGGCATCCGCACCATCTGGTACGGCTCCTCCAGCATCACGCCAGCCGTCCTCTCCGAAAGTAGGAGGATGTTCCCCGCGGCCGGCTTCTTCCAGTGGTACGGCACCACAGAGGCCACCTCGATCGCCGTGCTCCGGCCTGAGGACCACGACGCCCACCCGGGCGCGACTGGGCGGGAGATCCTGACGGCGGACGTCAGGATCATCGACTTTGACAGCAACGACGTACCCGTCGGTGGCACCGGGGAGGTCGTGTTGGCGGCCACGGGCACCGTGATGGTTGGCTACTTCAACAATCCGGCCGCCACGGAAGCGACCATCCGTGACGGCTGGATGTACACCGGCGACATCGCCGAGGTACACGAGGACGGCTACTTCACGATCATCGGCCGGGGGAGCGACATGATCGTCACGGGCGGCGAGAACGTCTATCCAGCCGAGATCGAGGGCGTTCTCGCCGACCACCCGCTGGTCCGGGACGCTGCCGTGTTCGGCGTACCGGACGAGGTCTACGGCCAGCGCGTGGCCGCCGCCGTCGTCGTCACCGAGCACATCGACGCCCAGGAGCTGCAGAAGTACATCCGCGCCCGCATTGCACGCTACAAGGTGCCCCGTGAGCTGCACGTCCTCGATGCACTGCCCCGCAACGCCTCGGGCAAGGTCCTGCGGCGGCGCCTGGTCGAGCGTTTCACAGAAGCCCCCACGGAGGGCAGGCCATGAGTGCGGTGGAGATCCACGCCAAGGGCCGGGAGCTGCGGGTGACGCTGAACCGGCCCGAGCGGAGGAACGCCATCAATGCGGACGTCCTCGAGGGCCTCGCCGCTGCCGCGGCTCGGGCGGCCGAACCAGACATCCGGGTGGTGGTTCTCGAGGGCAGCGGCTCGGCCTTCTGCGCTGGAGCGGACCTGGGCGCTGCTGGCCACGACGGGCTTCCGGGCCCGAGCGAAGCCATGCTTCAGGAGAGCGACCGCACCTTCTCCGCCTGGGAGGCCATCCCGGTCCCAGTGGTGGCGGCCGTCCACGGCGCCGCGATCGCTGGAGGCCTCGAGCTGCTGCTGTGCTGCGACATCGTGGTGGCCTCGGAAGCCGCGCGTTTCGCCGACGCCCATGCCCGTTTCGGGCTCCTCCCCGGGGCGGGAGGTTCGTATCGCCTTCCCCGGCGCGTGGGCCAGTCCTCCGCACGGCTGCTGCTCTACACCGGCGAGGAGATCGATGCGGCGGAGGCGTACCGGATCGGCTTGGTCGACATGCTGGTCCATGCCGACGAGCTTGTCGAGCGGGTGGGACGGTTGGCGGGGACCATTGCTTCGCGCAGCCCGCTTGTGCTCCGGGAGATGAAGAGACTCTCCGGCGAGGCCGTCGCGCTCCCGGTTGAGGCCGGCCTGCAGTCGGCGCACGAGGCCATCCTGAGGCACCGCTCCTCGGAGGACTACGCGGAAGGGCTGCAGTCCTTCATCGAGCGAAGAGAGCCGAGGTTCACAGGCCGATGACGACACCTCCGAACACCACGGATCCGTGGGGCGTGGCGGGACGCGTCGCCGTCGTAACGGGCGCTTCCAGCGGTCTCGGACGGCACTTCGCCGCTGTCCTCGCCCATGCCGGGGCGCGGGTCGTAGCAGTTGCGCGGCGCCGCGAGAGGCTCGAGGGCCTCGTTGCCGAGCTCGGCTCCCACTCGGTCGCGGCGGTGGCATTGGACATCCGTGACCGAGAGGCGATCCTCGCCGGATACGCCTCCATCGAGGCCTGCTTCGGCCCGGTCGGCATCCTCGTCAACAACGCGGGAGTTGGAGTCGTGAAGCCAGCTTTCGACCATACGGACGAAGACTGGGACGCAACCTTCGAGACCAACTTGCGCGCGCCCTTCGTGCTCGCGCGGCTCGTCGCCGAGCGGAAGCGTGCCGACGCGAGTGTCTCCATCATCAACATCGCTTCCCCGGCGGCCTCCGCGCCCAGCCGAGGCGTGAGTGCCTACGCGGCCTCAAAAGCCGCCCTCGTGCAGATGAGCCGGGTCCTGGCGCTCGAATGGGCACGCGACGGCGTCCGGGTGAACTGCATTGCGCCCGGGCACGTTCTGACCGAGCTGAATCCCGAGTTGGCCGATGAACAGGTCCAACGCGCCATCGCGCGGCACGTCCCGGCCGGCCGGCTCGGACAGCCTCACGACTTTGACCAAGCACTGCTCTTGCTGGCCGGAACCGGCTCCGCGTACATCACAGGCGCCGTACTGCCGGTCGACGGCGGCATCGGCCTGCGCTGATGCGCCCGAGCCAGCGACAACAAGGAATCGAGGAAAACGTGAACGAGGACTACGAGAAGCTGCGATCAAGGATCGCCGAACGTATGTGGGAGGTGTTCCCTCCCATGGAGGAGGAGATCGAGCACACCGACGTCATCCCCAAGGACGTCATGGTGCCCGCGCTTCAAGAGGTGGGCGCTCTCGGTCTCCTCGTGCCGAAGGAATACGGGGGAGCCGGACTGACCGTCACCCAGTACCTGCCGATCCTCGCGGACCTGTCCCGCATCCACGGAGGACTGCGTGGCTTCGTCCATGCCCACAACTCGTCCACCCACGTGTTCAGCATGCTGGCCAGCGAAGAACAGAAGGCGCGACTCCTGCCACTTGCGGCGCGAGGCGAGGTCAGCTTCGGCATGGGTATCACCGAACCCGATCACGGCACGGGGGCCGACATCGGCACGACCGCCACCCGGGACGGCGAGCACTACGTCCTGACCGGGCAGAAGTGGCTGACGACCAACTCAGACTGGGTCCGCTACTTCATCGTCTTCTGCAAGACCGACCCGGCAGCCGGGGCCGCAGGAGTCAGCGCCATCCTGATGGAGCGGGATGCGGAAGGCCTGCGGATTGACCCGCTGCCCCCGACCCTGGGAACCCGCGGGCTCCAGCACGGCCACGTCCAGATGGAGCGAGTACGCGTCCCCATCGGCAACCGGCTGGGCCGCGAGGGCGAGGGCCTTGGCCTGATCGAAGAGGGCATGGAGTTGAGTCGGGTGTTCGTCGCAGCCTCCTCGCTCGGCACAGCCGAGGAGGCACTGCAGATGTCGCTCGCACGGGCGCGCTCCCGGGAGACTTTCGGACAGCCGATCGGCACGCGTCAGGCGGTGCAACGCTACCTTGCGGAGATGGCCACAGACGTCCTCGCCCTGCGCTCCATGCTGGAGAACACTGCCGCGCGGATCGACGCCGGCCACCGGGTGCCGGCAGAGGCCTCCGCCTGCAAGCTCTTCGGGCTCGAAGCGGTCTGCCGCGTTACCGACCGCGCGCTCCTCGTGTTCGGCGGCATCGGCTTCACCCGCAAGTTCCCCATCGAGCGCATGCTCCGGGATGCGCGCGCGAACGTCGTCGAGGAGGGGCCGCCGGCGATCCAGCACCTCGTCATCGCCCGCACGATGCTGATGGGCTACTACTTCGAGGGCTCCATCTTCGACACGCCGTACACACGTGCTGTCACTGCAACCGTCTGACCATGCCGTAGGGCATCCAGACCCAGAGAGGAAATGATGGGACGCACCATTATCGACATGTCCGACCGCGTCGTACTGGTCACCGGGGCCGGGCAGGGCGTCGGGCGTCAGATAGCGCTCGACGCAGCAAGCAATGGAGCCAGGGCGGTCGTCGTCAACGATTTCGTTCCCGAGCGTGCCGAGGCCGTCGCGGAGGAGGTCCGCAAGGAAGGCGCCGCCGCACTGGCGCTGCCCTTCGACGTGACGTCCCCGGACGCGGTAGAGGCCGCTTTCGCTCGCGTCCGCGAAGAGTTCGGCGAACTGCACGCCCTCGTCAACAACGCCGGCAACGCCGGCGCGGGCGGGAAGGCCCGTTTCGAGGACTTCTGGTCTGAGCCCGTGGACGGCTGGAATGCCTGGCTGGGCACGAACCTCTTCGGCGTCATGAACTGCGTACGTGCCGGCGTACCACTCATGCGAGGGCACGGCCAGGGGCGCATCGTCACGGTCATCTCCGATGCTGGAAGGGTCGGCGAGGCTGGCCTGGAGGTCTACTCCGCAGCGAAGGCGGGCGCGGCCGGATTCATGCGCGCCGTGGCGCGAAGCGCCGGGCGTTTCGGCATCACCGCCAACAGCGTTTCAATCTCGGCCACGCGTACACCCTTCGTGGAAGCGATGCTCGACGACGAGGCGGCCGCGAAGGAGCAGCTGAAGCGCTACATCATCCGGCGCTTCGGCACGCCGGAAGACATCGCCGGCATGGTGGTCTTCCTCTCCAGCACCGCCGGTGCATGGGTCACGGGCCAGACCATCTCGGTCAACGGTGGATACGCGGTGATCCCGTGACCGCGACCGCCCCTGCGATCGAGATGTTCGCCTGCGCCTCGTGCTCCGCCGTGCACCTGGAAGTCCTCAACGGGCGCTGCCCGAGCTGTGGATCGGCAGACCTCGCTCCCGTTGCAGTCGAAGGCTCGGGCCGGGTGGCTTCGGCCACCACTGTGCGGCTCGCACCTCCAGGCGTGGACGTGCCGTACGTCATCGCGTACGCCGACTTCGAACCCGGTGCCCGCCTGCTTGGCCGCTCCGAGTCACCGCTGGACATCGGCGACGCCGTGAGACTTGTGCGGGTCGACGATCCAGTAGAGCGCTTCCGATTCATTCCCGATGAGGTCAGGCCATGACCCGCGCGTACGTGTCCGGCGTCGGCATGACGTCGTTCGGCAAGCATCCAGACGACTCCGTCGAGGATCTCGGCGCCGCGGCGGTCAGTGAAGCACTGGAGGACGCCGGGATCGCCGCGCCCGAGGTCGATGCGGTGGTGTCCTCCAACGTTCTCGGCGGAGGCGCCGTGGGGCAGCGCGTGCTCGAGCGTGTCGGACTGCTGGGACGGCCGGTCGTGAACGTGGAGAACGCCTGTGCCAGTGGTTCCACCGCCGTCCATCTCGCCCGGGGCATGATCGAGGCGGGGCAGCACGACACCGTCCTCGTGATCGGCGCAGAGCGGATGACGGGGTTGTTCCAGGGCGGCATCACACTTGATCGCACCGATCGCCCGACTCGAATCGGCCTGACGATCCCTGCTGTCTACGCCCTCTGGGCACAGGCGTATACGCAGCGCCATGGGGTGCCCCCCGAACTGCTCGCCAAGGTGAGTGTCAAGAACCGGGCCTACGGGGCGAACAATCCCTTGGCCATGTTCAAGGCGCCTGTCACCGCCGAAGAGGTCCTCGCGTCCAAGCCGGTAGCGGATCCGTTGACGCTTCTCCAGTCCTGCGCCAACAGCGACGGGGCCGCGGCGCTCGTTCTCACGAGCGGCACCCGTGGCGAAGGCCCTCGCGGCCAAGTGCGGATTCTCGGCTCCGGTCTCGCATCCGGGCGGCCGATCGACCGCAGCACAGATCTGGCGCGCCTGGGAGTCAGCAGGGCATCGGCGGAGGCCGCCTACCGGTCCGCCGGGTTGACGCCGCGGGACCTCGACCTGGCCGAGATCCACGACGCATTCACCATCGGCGAAGTGCTCGCCACCGAGGCGCTGGGCATTGCGGAGGAAGGTCGCGCGCTGCTCGACGACCTCATCCCGATCAACGTGAGCGGGGGCCTGCTCTCCAAGGGGCACCCGGTGGGAGCCACTGGGGTGGCCCAGATCGTCGAGCTCACAAGGCAGCTCCGCGGCGAAGCGGGCGACCGCCAGGTGGTAGGAGCCAGGACGGCGATCGCCCACACAGTCGGAGGAGGCGTCGGAACGCTGGAGGCCATCGCCAGCGGAACCATCATCATCGGCTGAAGCGGCTGAAGCGGCTGAAGCGGCTGAAGCGGCTGAAGCGGCTGAAGCGGCTGAAGCGGCTGAAGCGGCGGTCGGCAGAGTGCGTGAGGAATCACCTGCGCGGCAGTGTTGCCTTAGACATAGACACGTGTAAATATTGATGCGTGTCTATGTCTCTGGAACTGACGCCGGTGCAGGCGGTTGCCTGCTGTTCGCCCCTGACCCGTGAACCCGTGTCCGAGGAGGTGGCTGAGCAAGTCTCCGTCATGCTGAAGGCGCTCGGGGACCCGGTGCGGCTGCGGCTGATGTCGCTGGTCGCCTCGCATCAGGGCGGGGAGGCGTGCGTCTGCGACCTGAATGACGCCTTCGAGCTCTCGCAGCCCACGATCAGCCATCACCTGAAGGTGCTTCACGAGGCTGGCCTGCTCGAACGCGAGAAGCGCGGGGTCTGGGCGTACTACCGTGCCCGGACCGAGGTGCTAGCGAACCTCGCAGCCGTGATCGGGGGGAGTGAGCGATGAGCCTGCTCGCCCGCCGCGCCGCCGCAGAGCTGGCGGGCACGGCATTCCTGGTGATCGCCGTCGTCGGCTCCGGGATCATGGCGTCCAGGCTTTCCCCCAACGACGTCGGGCTGGCCCTGCTCGAGAACAGCGTCGCGACGGGAGCTGCGCTCGTGGCGCTCATCGTGGCCCTGCAGCCCGTCTCGGCGTCGTTCAACCCGGTGGTGACGCTCGTGGAGAAGGCCCTTGGCCTGCTGGACTGGCGCACCGCCGGGGCGCTGATCGTCGCGCAGTTCCTCGGCGGAGTGCTCGGCACCGTGGTGGCGAACCTGATGTTCGGCCTCGACGCCGTCGCCCTCTCCGCCCACGCCCGAAGCGGGGGCGGTCTGTGGCTCGGCGAGGTCGTGGCCACTGTCGGACTCCTGCTCGTCGTCTTCGGCACCGTCCGCTCCGGCCGGGCCGACCGAGTTGCCTTCGCCGTCGGCGCCTACATCGCCGCGGCCTACTGGTTCACGAGCTCGACGAGCTTCGCCAATCCTGCCGTCACGGTCGCACGCACGCTGACGGACACCTTCGCCGGGATCGCCCCAGCCTCGGCCCCCGGGTTCGTCTTGGCCCAGCTGGTTGGCGGAGTCCTCGGGTTCCTGCTCGTCCGGTTCCTCTACACGTCCCTCCCTGTGCCTGCCGCAAGCGAGTCCGCTGCGGCCGATCGAAAGGTCGCCTCATGAGCGCCAAGCCCTCCGTCCTGTTCGTCTGTGTCCACAACGCGGGCCGGTCCCAGATGGCCGCCGCCTATCTGAACCGCCTCTCCGGCGGCCGTGTCGAGGTGCGCTCCGCAGGTTCCGAGCCCGCCGACAAGGTCAATCCCGCGGCGGTCGAGGCCATGCTCGAGGACGGCATCGACATCCGCAACGAGATCCCCAAGATCCTCACCACGGAAGCCGTGAAGGACTCCGATGTCGTGATCACGATGGGCTGCGGCGACACCTGCCCCATCTTCCCGGGCAAGCGCTACGAAGACTGGGATCTCGAAGACCCGGCAGGGAAGGGAGTCGACGCGGTGCGCCCGATCCGCGACGAGATCAGGGGCCGGATCGAGGGCCTCATCGCCGAACTGCTGCCTACAGCCTGAGGATTCATCCCTGGCGAAAGAGGAGAGGAGGTGCGCTCCCATGACGACAGGCTGCTGCGAGAACGGCTGCTGCGACGACGACCAGGACTGCTGCTGACCAGCGGCAGTGCCGGAAAGGGGCGAGGACTCGAGGCAACCGAATCCTCGCCCCTGCGCATGGCGGTTGGCGGTGCCAGCTTCGGCACCGATGTCGCTCGGTAAGGCCGCATTCCCCGGGGAGCCTACGGCACAGGCACGTCGTCGAGGAAGGGGACCTTGGCGATGGCTTGCCGGTAGGCCTGGACTATGTCGTCAAGGGGCACATTCCCGAGCGAGAGCGAGAGTTGGAGTCCCTCCAACTCTCCAAGGCATGCCTCGGCGGCGCTGACCTGGGCGGCGACGTTCGATGAATTGGCCAGGTTGGTCGCTATGGCGGCCGTGATTGAGAGCAGGACCGCGGCCAGGCAGAGGACACGCCAGACGACCGAGTCGTCGGCAAGCGCAAACAGATTCTTGAGCGCTTCGGTGAACTTGGTTCCGCCGGCCGCGGGACCGACCGTGAATGCTGCGGCCAGGGAACTGCCGAGAAGGCTGATGTTGGTCAGGCGACTCCTTCGCGGACGTGCGCGGCGGAGGAAATCCCGGATCGTTCCGCGCCGCTCCTCAATCAGGGCAGACAGTTCCTTGCGGGCGCCGGCGTCCTCGTCCATGTCCAACCTCCATGGTGAGCGGGTGTCGAAGATCGCACCAGTGTGTCAGCGGCGAAGTTCGATGTATACGGGACATCGACCCTCTTACCCGGCCAGCGTCGAAGACCGCAATTTGATCCGCCCGGGCCGTGGAGAGCCGGGAGGCGTTCCAGACAGTGAGGCGTCGAGCGTGTCCGGCCGATCAGGCCGGCTCGATGAGTTCCGGTCCGTTGTTGCGGACGCTGTTGACGAGGTCCCCGACCACGCGGGGCACGAGATGCGGCTCCGGCATGGCGTCGATGAGGCTCCGGACGTCGCCCTCCGACGTGATCTCGGGATTGAGCCAGTCCGCCCACAGGTCTCGCGGAACCATGAGCGGAGTGCGGTCATGGATGTGCCCGAGCGCGTCCGAGGCGGGGGCTGTGATGATGGTGCACGTGCGGAGCCAGCGGTGCGGGTCGTCGGGCGGGAGCGAGGGGTCGGGCCAGTTCTCGAAGAGGGCCGCGAATGCGAGGACATCCTCCGAGGGGGCATGGAGGTACGTCGGAATCTTGGCTGTCTTCCCGCCTGTCTCCTCCTTCTGCCACTCGTAGTACCCGTCGGCCGGCACGAGCGCGCGCCGCTGCGCAGCTGCCTTGCGGAACGACGGCTTCTCCGTCACCGTCTCGCGCCTGGCATTGATGAGCCTCGCCGCCCCCTTCGCGTCCTTCGCCCACGAGGGCACGAGGCCCCAGCGGGCCGTCACGAGTTTGCGCGAGAGGTTCTTCGTCTCCCGGTCCCGCCTGTCGAGGACGATCGGCACCGGGTCCGTCGGGGCGACGTTGTAGGAGGGCTCGAGGGACTCGACCAGGGTTTCGTCGACGTCGAACTCGGCCACAAGGTCGCCGACCGCTCTTGCCATGACGTATCTGCCGCACATGCGGCCCATTATTCACCGTTCATCGGGCCTGCGCGGAGGGGCTTACACTTGGCGTGTTCGAAGATATGTTCGATGCAGGAGCCGATCCCGTGGCGGAAGAATTCACCCATCTCCACGTCGCGAGTGCGTTCAGTGCCCACTACGGCGTGTCCTGGCCTGAGGACCTCGCCGCAGCGGCGGCGGCCGACGGCGCGAGCGCCCTTGCGTGCACGGACCGCGACGGCCTCTATGGTGCAGTCAAGCACCTTGCCGCGTGCAGGAGAGAGGGCATCGACCCGATCGTGGGCGTCGACCTCGCCGTCCTGGCCGAGCCGGAAGCGGACGACGGCGGGGCGCACCATGCTGTGCGAAAGCAGCGGCGGGGCGCGGCGGGCCTGGCGGGCCGCGTCGTCGTCCTCGCCCACGGCCACGACGGCGGGGCCGGATGGAAGGCACTGTGCCGCCTCGTCTCGGACGCCCACGCCCACACGAGCGGGAAGGCGAACAGCCCGGTCCCGGTCGGCATCCTCCGCTCTGAGCTGGCTGCGCGGTGTGTCGATCCGGACACCGGGCGGCCAGTCCTCACGGTGCTCATCGGGCCGGACTCGGACGTCGGCCGGGCCATGTCCGGCCGCCGCTTCCTGCGCCCTCGGACGCTCTTCAGGGAGTGGCTGGACGCCATGCCCGCGGGGGTCCTCGCCGTCGAGCTCGTCACGCACCTGAGCGCCCCCGGCCAGCCGCTCAGCACAAGCCACGCTGTCCGCATGCTGCGCCTCGCGAGCGAGCACGCGATCCCGGCGGTGCTCACCAACGCAGTTCGCTACGTCGAGGAGGACGGCGCCGCGACGGCCGACGTCCTCGACGCCGCCCGCACCCTCACGCCCCTCGAGCGGCTTGGCATTCCCGGCGATCCCCTGACCCTGCCGGGCGAATCCGCACTCCAGCCGACTGGCCAGGGCTGGCTCAAGCCTGCCGAACACATGCGCCAGCTCGGCCGCGAGATCATCCGCGCGGCGGGACTG
The DNA here is from genome assembly GCF_005877005.1 of Sinomonas susongensis. GTDB lineage: Bacteria > Actinomycetota > Actinomycetes > Actinomycetales > Micrococcaceae > Sinomonas > Sinomonas susongensis. The sequence goes on from NZ_SSNH01000007.1 coordinate 145,350, forward strand.
GGGGGCCAAGACCTCGCGAACCTCCTCGGCAACACCGAACGGATCGCCGACCGCTGCCGCCTCGAGCCCACGGCGGACGCCGGATGGGGTAGGCCGGTGGTCCCGGAGGCCTCCGTCATCGGTATCGTCGGCGCACCCCAGCAGGAACTCGCCGAGCGGTGCCGAGCAGGAATCGCCGCACGCTTCCCCGGCCTCTCGGGGGAGGGAGAGGAGCGAGTCCGGCGGCGGCTCGACCACGAACTGCAGATCGTGCGGGACCTCGGCTTCGCCTCCTACTTCCTCACTGTCGCCGAGGTCGCCGAGATGATCCGCGAGATGGGCGTCCGGTCGGCTGCGCGGGGATCGGGAGCGTCGAGCCTCGTCAACTATCTGCTCGGGATCAGCCACGTCGACCCCCTGCGCCACGATCTCATCTTCGAGCGCTTCCTCTCCCGCGACCGCTCGACGCTTCCCGACATCGACATCGACGTCGAAAGCGCCGAACGGCACAACGTCTACCGCCGTATCTTCCAGCGCTTCGGCGCACAGCGCGTGACGCTCATGAGCATGCAGAACGGCTACCGCGCCCGTGGGGCCGTCCGCGATGCAGGCCTCGCGCTCGGCCTCGACGAGGATGAAGTCGGGGACATCGCGAAGCAGCTGTGGCGGTTCTCGGCGAGCCACTTCCGGGAGGCGCTCGGAGAGAAGCCCGAGCTGCGCGAATTCTCCGCACAGGTCGGGAAGGACCAACAGCTCGAGCTCCTCGTGGACCTGACGGAGCGGCTCGACCGGCTTCCGCGCCATATCTCCATGCATCCCTGCGGAGTAATCCTCGGCGATGCGCGCCTGCTGGACCGTACGCCGGTCCAGCCGAGCGGGATGGGGCTTCCGATGAGCCAGTTCGACAAGCACGACATGGACCCGATGGGCATGCTCAAGCTCGACGTGCTCGGCGTGCGCATGCAGAGCTCGATGGCGTTCGCCGTGAAGGAGGTCGCGCGGGTCGAGGGGACGGCGATCGATCTCGACGCGGTCCCGTTCGACGACGAGCCGACGTACGAGCTCATCCGCTCGACCCACACGCTGGGCTGCTTCCAAATCGAATCGCCTGGGCAACGGGAGCTCGTCGGAAAGATGGCTCCGCGGGAATTCAACGACCTCATCATCGACATCTCGCTCTTCCGCCCGGGACCCATGAAGTCGGACATGGTGCGGCCGTTCCTCGAGTACCGCCATGGTTTTGCGCCAGCGCACTATCCGCACCCGGACATGAAGCCGTTCCTCGCCGAGACCCACGGGGTCACGGTGTTCCACGAGCAGGTGCTCCGGACATTCGACCTGTTCACGGGCTGCGGACTCGCCCGCGCCGACGAGCTCCGCCGGAAACTCGGGCAGCCGGCGCTCGAGCCGGAAGTCGAGGCCTTCTTCCGCACCGGTGCGAAGGCGAAGGGCTACACCCCGGACACCGTCGACGCTGTGTGGGGAACGATCAAGGCCTTCGGCAGCTTCGGATTCTGCAAGGCCCACGGCGCGGCCTTCGCGGTGCCGACGTACCAGTCGGCGTGGCTCAAAGCCCATCATCCGGAGGCATTCCTCGCGGGGATCTTCGAGCACGACCCGGGGATGTACCCGAAACGGCTGCTCGTCGCGGAGGCACGCCGAATGGGGATCCCGATCCTGCCGGTGGACATCAACGCGAGCAGCGACGAGTACAGGGTCGAGCGCATCGAGTCGGGCCCGGACGCGGGGAAGCTCGGTGTCCGGCTCACGCTCAAGGGGATCTACGGCCTGTCGGAGGCCGAGCTCCGCCGGATCGTCGCGGGCCAGCCCTACGCGTCGATCGCAGACGTCCGCGACCGGGCTCGGCCCACCCGGGCGAACGTCCGCCGGCTCGCAGAGCTCGGCGCCTTCGACTCGCTCCACAGGGCGGCGCAGTCGCAGGGGAGCCGGGCCGACCTCGTGGCGCACCTCGCACAGCTCGCGCCCCGGGCGTCTGCGCGGCGCGATGCCCCGATCGACGGCCAGCTCGCCCTCGACATCGCCGACGTCGAGCTCGCCAACCTGCGCGCCGAACTCCCCGAACCGGGACTCGACGAGAAGGTCCGGGCCGAGCTCGACCTCATGGCCGTCGACGCGAGCGCCCACCTCATGGACAGCCATCGACCGCTGCTCGAGAGGCTGGGGGTGACGACGGCGGACAGGCTCCTCGGGCTGCGGAACGGCACGGAGGTCCTCGTTGCCGGCGTGCGCGTCGCGACCCAGACGCCGCCGATGCGCGGCGGCAAGCGGGTCGTCTTCATCAGCATCGACGACGGGACAGGCTGCGTCGACTCGGTCTTCTTCACAGAGGCGCAGGAGAAGGCCGGGCCGCTCCTGTTCGGCACGCGGCTCCTGCTCATCCGGGGCCGGACCCGGCGCACCGGGCCCCGAGGGATCAGCCTCGGCGCGGACATGGCCTGGGATCTCGCCGAACTCGAACGCGTGCTCGACCCCGAGCATCCTGCACTGCCTGAGCCGGGGTCGACGCCCGCGGCGTAGCCGAGCGCGACGGTGCGGCGAACGGGCGGCTGCGCCGTTTCCGATAGGCTTGACGATGGCTGGCTGTGGTCTCCGTATACCACAAGCTATGAAGCCGAGAGATCAAGAGGAGACGCCTGTGTCAGATGCCCAGCAGATAACGATCAACGTGGACGGCGAGGAGCGGACCGTCACGCAGGGCACCACGGGAGCGGACCTCTTCGACGGGCGCCGCGATATCGTCGTCGTCCGCGTTGACGGCGTCCTGAAGGACCTCGACCAGCCCCTCCCGGACGGCGCATCGGTCGAGGGCGTCGACATCGCGTCGGAAGACGGCCTCAACGTCCTGCGGCACTCGACTGCGCACGTCATGGCGCAGGCCGTCCAGCAGCTGCGCCCCGACGCGAAGCTCGGCATCGGCCCGTACATCAAGGACGGTTTCTACTTCGACTTCGATGTTGACGAGCCCTTCACCCCCGAGGACCTCCGGACCCTCGAGAAGATGATGCTCAAGATCGTCAACCAGAACCAGCTCTTCCGCCGCAGGGTCGTGACTGAGGTCGAGGCCGGGGCCGCCATGGCCAACGAGCCCTACAAGCTCATCATCCTCGGGGCCAAGGACCACCAGTCCGAAGGGGCGGCGAAGGAAGGCGCGAACGTCGAGGTCGGCGCGGGCGAGATCACGATCTACGACAACGTGGACCGCAAGAGCGGCGACGTCGTGTGGTGCGACCTCTGCCGCGGACCCCACCTGCCCAACACGAAGCTCATCTCGAACGCGTTCGCCCTCACCCGGTCCGCGGCCGCCTACTGGCTCGGAAGCGAGAAGAACAAGCAGCTCCAGCGCATCTACGGCACCGCGTGGCCCACCAAGGAAGCGCTCAAGGAGTACCAGGACCGCATCGCCGAAGCCGAGCGGCGCGACCACCGGAAGCTCGGCGCAGAGCTCGACCTGTTCTCCTTCCCTGACGAGCTCGGGTCGGGCCTGCCGGTCTTCCATCCCAAGGGCGGCATCATCAAGCGCGAGATGGAGGACTACGTCCGCCGTCGGCACATCGAAGAGGGCTTCCAGTACGTCGGGACACCGCACATCTCCAAGGACGGCCTGTTCCACACGTCGGGCCACCTCCCGTACTACGCGGACACGATGTTCCCGCCGCTCCACGTCGACGAGGAACGCGACGAGGAAGGCAACATCGTCAAGCCCGGGCAGGACTACCGCCTCAAGGCGATGAACTGCCCCATGCACAACCTCATCTACCGCTCGCGTGGCCGTTCGTACCGGGAGCTCCCGATGCGGCTCTTCGAGTTCGGGCACGTCTACCGCTACGAGAAGTCGGGCGTCGTCCACGGTCTGACCCGTGTCCGTGGCTTCGCTCAGGACGATTCGCACTCGTACGTCACGAAGGAGCAGGCCCCGGACGAGGTCAAGCACCTGCTGAACTTCATCCTTTCGCTCCTGCGGGACTTCGGGCTCAACGACTTCTACCTCGAGCTCTCGACGCGTGATCCCGAGTCGGACAAGTTCATCGGCACGGACGAGCAGTGGGAAGAGGCCACGGCCGTCCTCGAGCGGGTGGCGCGTGAGACCGGCCTCGAGCTCGTCCCGGATCCCGGGGGAGCGGCGTACTACGGCCCCAAGATCTCCGTCCAGGCGAGGGACGCCATCGGACGCACGTGGCAGATGTCCACCGTGCAGTACGACTTCAACCAGCCTGCTCGGTTCGGGCTCGAGTACCAGGCCGCCGACGGCACACGCCAGGAGCCGGTCATGATCCACGCCGCGAAGTTCGGCTCGATCGAGCGCTTCCTGGGCGTCCTGACCGAGCACTACGCGGGCGCCTTCCCGGCCTGGCTCGCGCCGGTCCAAGTGGTCGCCATCCCGGTTGCCGAGGCCTTCAACGACTACCTGTACGACGTCGTCGCCCGGCTCAAGAAGGAGGGGATCCGTGCCGAGGTGGACGCCTCGAGCGACAGGTTCCCGAAGAAGATCCGTACGGCGAGCAAGGACAAGGTTCCGTTCGTTCTGATTGCGGGCGGCGAGGACGCCGAGGCGGGCGCCGTCTCCTTCCGCTTCCGTGACGGAAGCCAGGACAACGGGGTGCCGGTCGACGAGGCCGTCAAGCGGATCGTCGAGGCCGTGCGTACGAGGGCGCTCTGATATGACGGAGTCCACGGGAGCCCAGGACCAGCGCGCTGTACCTGAGACGGACAGCGACGTGACTGATCCGTTCGAACTGCCCGGAACGCCGGACGCCTTCGGGCGCCTGTGGACTCCGCACCGCATGGCGTACATCAAGGGCGGCCAAGGCCAGTACAAGGACAAGGAGTGCCCGTTCTGCGCGGCCCCGGGCCGGAGCGACGAGGAGTCGCTCATCGTCCACCGCGGCCGTGCCTGCTTCGCGATCCTCAACCTGTACCCGTACAACCCTGGGCACCTCCTCATCTGCCCGTACCGCCACGTCGCGGACTACACGGACATCTCCCGTGAGGAGACCGAGGAGATGGCCGCGATGACGCAGACGGCCATGCGCGTCGTCCGGAAGGTCGCGCATCCCCACGGCTTCAATCTGGGCATCAACCAGGGCGACGCGGGCGGCGCCGGGATTGCCGCTCACCTCCATCAGCACATCGTGCCGAGGTGGGGAGGCGACGGAAACTTCCTGCCGATCATCGCACAGACGAAGCAGATCACCCAGACCCTCGACGAGACGCGGGGCCTCCTCGCCGAAGCCTGGCCGGAGGACCCCGGGACGGGCGACGGCGCGGCCGTGGACGGCGCGGGCGCGGACGGGAAGGACGCGGGTGCTCAATAGACACGCCCGGGCACTGTTCACGCGGCTCTTCACCCCGCTCGCCCGCGCCCTGCTGCGAGCCGGCGTCTCCCCGGACGTCGTGACGTTCGTCGGCACCGCAGGCGTGAGCGCGTCGGCGCTCATCCTCTTTCCGCTCGGCCAGCTGTTCTGGGGCGTCGTCGCCATCACGCTGTTCGTGTTCTCGGACGTCCTCGACGGGGTCATGGCCCGCCTCACCGACCGGAAGGGGCGCTGGGGCGGCTTCCTCGACTCGACGCTGGACCGGATCCAGGACGACGCGATCTTCCTCGGCCTCGTGCTGTGGTTCTACGGCGGCGGCCACGATGCCGGCACGGGAGCACTCGCCGTCGTCTGCATCCTGCTCGGCAACCTCGTGTCCTACGCGCGAGCCAAGGCGGAGTCGCTCGGCTACGAGGCGAATGTGGGCATCGCCGAGCGAGCCGAGCGGCTCGTCTCGGTGCTCGTCGTCGCGGGACTGTGCGGTTTGGGCCTGCCCACCCCGTTCCTGTTCTGGACGCTCGCAGCCCTGGCGGTCGCGAGCGCCGTGACGGTCGTGCAGCGGGTCTTCGCGGTGCGCACGCAGGCGCGCGCCGAGTCCGGGTCCGCGTGACAGACGGGGACTGTGCATTCGCCCATCAGCGCAAACGGCAGACTGTGGCCTCGCATCGATAACAAGCGACTGCTCCCGGCGATAGACTGGGAGCCACCCCAAGGATTTCCTGTCACGACGGCCGGACTCCTCCGACCGTCCGCCAGTCAGCCAATAGAAAGACGAGCACGTGTCTACTGAAGCAAACTCCTCGACTCCGACCACCGGCAGTGATCGCGTCAAGCGCGGGATGGCGGAGATGCTCAAGGGCGGCGTCATCATGGACGTCGTCAACGTCGAGCAGGCGAAGATCGCCGAGGACGCCGGCGCCGTGGCCGTGATGGCCCTTGAGCGCGTCCCTGCCGACATCCGCGCCCAGGGCGGGGTCTCCCGCATGTCGGACCCGGACATGATCGACTCGATCATCAGCGCAGTCTCGATCCCGGTGATGGCCAAGGCCCGCATCGGCCACTTCGTGGAGGCCCAGGTCCTGCAGTCCCTCGGGGTCGACTACATCGACGAGTCCGAGGTCCTGACACCGGCGGACTACGAGAACCACATCGACAAGTGGCAGTTCACCGTGCCGTTCGTGTGCGGTGCGACGAACCTGGGCGAGGCCCTGCGCCGGATCAACGAGGGCGCCGCGATGATCCGCTCCAAGGGCGAGGCGGGCACCGGCGATGTCTCCAACGCCACGACCCACATGCGCAGGATCCGCGCGGAGATCAAGCGCCTGACGACGATGGCCGAGGACGAGCTCTACGTCGCGGCCAAGGAGCTCCAGGCCCCGTACGCGCTCGTGCGCGAGATCGCCGAGACCGGCAAGCTCCCTGTCGTGCTGTTCACCGCCGGCGGGATCGCGACCCCGGCGGACGCGGCCATGATGATGCAGCTCGGCGCCGACGGCGTGTTCGTCGGGTCCGGCATCTTCAAGTCCGGCAACCCCGCCCAGCGCGCTGCCGCCGTGGTGAAGGCGACGACCTTCTTCGACGACCCGGACATGATCGCGAAGGTCTCCCGCGGACTGGGTGAGGCAATGGTCGGCATCAACGTCGACGAGATCCCCCAGCCGCACCGCCTCGCCGAGCGCGGCTGGTGACTGGACTCAGAACCAGATAGCCGCTCTCGGACGCAACGACGACGGCCCGCACCTGAGCGCTCAGGTGCGGGCCGTCGTCGTCCGCTGAAGGCCTCCCTCTGGGAAGCTCGGGAGAGCACGTGCCTCTCAGGCGAGGCCCCGGCGCGCGAGGAGCGGGGCGATGTCGGCGTCGCGGCCGCGGAAGGCCCGGAAGGATGCGAGCGGATCCCGCGAGAATCCCCGGGAGAGGAGCTCCGCGCGGAACGTGTCGCCATTGGCACGGGTCATGCCGCCATTTTCCTTGAACCACTCCACCGTGTCCGCGTCCAGGACTTCGCTCCAGATGTAGGACCAGTAGCCGGCCGCGTACCAGCCACCCGAGAAGATGTGCTGGAAGTAGCCCGTCCGGTACCTCGGCGGAACGAGGGGTACCGCGACCCCCGCTCCGTCGAGGGCTCGGGCCTCGAAGTCCAGGACATCGCCGGGGTCCTCGCCCGGGGCGAGGCCGTGCCATGCGAGATCCAGGAGGGCGGCGCCGAGGTACTCCGTCGTCGCATAGCCCTCGCCCCAGAGCTGCGCGGCCTCGAGTGCTTCGATCTGGGCGCCGGGAAGCGGCTCACCGGTCTCGTGATGACGCGCGTAGTTCGAGAGCACCTCCGGCCAGAGCAGCCACATCTCGTTGACCTGCGAGGGGTACTCGACGAAGTCGCGTGGCACGTTCGTGCCCGAGAACTTGGGGTACTCGACGTCGGAGAGCAGGCCGTGGAGCGCGTGCCCGAACTCGTGGAACGCGGTGCGCGCTTCGTCGAGGGTCAGGAGCGCGGGCTCGCCGGGCGCTGGCTTCCTGATGTTGAGGTTGTTGATCACGACCGGCCGTTCGCCCGTGAGGCGCGCCTGCTCGACGAGCGCGTTCATCCACGCGCCGCCACGCTTCGTGGGCCGGGCGAAGTAGTCCCCGAGGAACAGCCCCAGGCCTGACCCGTCGGCGTCGAAGACCTCCCAGACGCGGACGTCCTCGTGGTACCCCTCAAGATCGGGGCGTTCCTCGAACCGGAGACCGTAGAGCTCGCCGGCCGCGAAGAAGACCCCGTCCCGCAGGAGCCTGTCGAGCTCGAAGTAGGGCCGCAGCGCCTGCTGGTCGACGGCGTACCGTTCGTGCCGGACCCTCGCGGAGTAGAAGGCCCAGTCCCAGGGCTCGAGGTCGTGCCCCGCGGCCTCGGCGAGGATCTGGGCCTCGGAGGCCGCGTTGCGGACCGCGGGAAGCGTGAGGCGGCCCAGCATCGCCTGGACGGCGTCGGTCGAGGGAGCTGTCTGTCCGTCCACGGCAAGGTCGGCGAACGTCGGGTGGCCGAGGAGCTGGGCTTTCTCCGCGCGGAGGCGCACCATGTCGCGGACGAGGCCGAGGACGTCCGTGTCACCGCCCGAACTTCCCCGGGCGATGGAGGCCTCGAAGATGCGACGGCGGAGCTCCCGGTTCTCGAGGACTGCGAGGACGGGCTGGCCGGTGGGCTGGACAAGCGTGATGAGCCACCCGCTGTCGTGCCCGGCCGCGCGGGCTGCCTGTTCGGCGCTCGCCCGGTCGTCGGCGGGCATTCCGGCAAGCTCGCCCTCTTCGGTCACGAGGACGGCGGCCTGGTTGATGGCCCGAGCGACCCGCTGGCCGTACTCGGTGCCGAGGCGCGTGAGCTCTTCGTTGAGCCCGCGGAGCCGCGCTTGGCCGGCGTCGTCGAGGTCCGCCCCGGCGCGCCGGAAGTCGTTGAGCCACTCCGCCACGAGCCGGGCAGATTCCGGGTCGAGATCGGACGTGTCAATGGCCGCGAGGCGGTCGCGGAGCGGCCGGTTGAGGTGGATCGCATCCTCGTGGGCGCTGAGCTTCGGCATGATCTCGGTCTCGAGTGCGCGGATCGCGTCCGTGCCGTGGGACGAGACCATCGTGGTGAAGGAGGCGACGGCTCGTACGAGGGTCCTGCCCGAGCGTTCGAGGGCCATCGCTGTGTTCTCGAACGTCGGTGCCTCGGACGCGCTGGTGATCGTCTCGATCTCGGCGAGCTGCTCCGCGATCCCCGCGTCGACCGCCTCTGCGTAGTGGGCGTCGCTGATCTGCGCAAACGCCGGGAGGCCGTACGGGAGGGGGCTGGGAACGAGGAGCGGATTGACCATGAAAGGAGCCTTTCACGCACTGTGGCCCCGGGCAAGGACCCGGGGCCACAGCGGTGCGCTCGGGGTCAGTCCTGGGCGAACACGAGGGACATCGGGGTCGCCTGGGACCCCTGGCCCTGCGGGTTGTCCTTGAACATCCCGGCAATCGTCTCCTTCGGCAGCTCCGTGTCGTGCCCCATGACGACGACGCCGAGGTCGTTCGCGTCCATGACGGCCGTGCCGCCGAAGGAGGCAACGGCGTCGGCCGGCAGGGCCGCCCGGATCGCCGCGCTGAGGGAACGGGCGACGCCGTCGGGATCCTTGGGCGCGAGCTTCACCGAGTTGCTCGCCGCACCCAGGCTGTAGGGCGTGGCGCCGTCGATCGCATTGATGTTGTGGCCGACAACGTCGTAGAACACGCCGCTCTTGCCCTGGACCTTGCCGACGACGGAGGCCGCGGCAGCCTTGGCGATCCGCGGCAGGCCGACCTCGTTGATCGCGATCTGCATCGACCAAGGGCTCCCGAGCCCGATCCCCGCAGGGGTGCGGGTGACGAAACGGCTCAGCACGCGGGCCGCGGGGGAGACCTCGATCTCCCAGACCGGGAAGGAGCGGCCCTGGGTGATGGCGACGATCTTCTCGCTCACGAGAAGGTACCAGGGGTGCCCCTCGACTGCCTTGCGGGCGTCCTCGGGGGCCTCCGGAAGGCCCGAGAAGAACCGCTCGACGTAGCCGGTCACGGCCGGTGCGAGCTCGGTGGAACGGGCGAACACCTCGGTCTGGAGCGGGTAGCGTCGGAACGTCCGGCCGGCCGAGACGATGTCGAGCTCCTTCCCGGGGTTGGCCTCGTAGTCGCTCTTGCCGGCCTTGACGTCAGCCGGCGCCTCGTCCTTGTCGATGAACTCCCGGAACCAGAGCTCGACGTTGAGGAGCCGCCAGAAGATCATCGTGTCCGCGTCGTTCTTGCCGTTGAGGTACTCCTCGAACGCGGTGAGGACCTGCTCGCGGTCCCAGTAGGGGCGGTTGTAGAAGGAGTTCGACATGAACACCTTGTAGATCCGCTCCTTCATGAGCTTGAACCACTCCGCCTCGGGTGTGGTGAACCCGATCTTGTTGCGACGGTTGCTGATCTTCTCCGGCAGCAGCCCCCGGGTGGCGTCCCGGAGGACGCGCTTGTTCCAGCCCTCCTTGATGATCGCCTCGTCGGAGAGGCTGAAGAGGTACTTCACGACCTCCTTGTCGAGGAACGGCACGCGCCCCTCGAGCGAGAAGCGCATCGTGTTCTTGTCCTCGTAGCGGAGGAGCGACGGCAGCGACTTCTCGAAGAGATCGTCGATGAGGCGCAGCTTGAGGTTCGCCGGGATGTTCCCGAAGGTCTCGCCGGTGAACTTCTGGGCCCAGTCGCGCTTGAGGAGCGTGCCCATCGACACGGCCTTCTTCCCGCTCGCCATGCCCTTGAGGCGGAAGCGGCCCAGGCGGTAGAAGATGTCGAGGCTCGACGACGATTCCTTCGCGAGGGTCGCGAAGTCGCCGTCGTCCTTGAGCTGCCGCAGGTAGGCGAAGTAGTAGGGGATGTAGCCGGCCATCATCTCGTCGGCGCCCTGGCCGTCGAGGAGGACCGTGACGTGCTTGCTGGCCTCCTTCATGACGCAGTACTGCGCATACGGGCCGGAGGAGATGATGGGCTCCTCCATGGTTCGGACGAAGTCGACGAGGTCCGCGTCGAAGCCCTCAGGCGTCGGCTTGATCTTGTGGGCCTCGATGCCGCCACGGCAGACGGCGATTGCGGCGTCCGCGTAGGCCTCCTCGTCGTTGATGGCGTTCGGGAACACGGCGCTGAAGGTGTTCTGCTTCGGCCCGACCGCTTCGAGGCCCGCGGCGTTCTCCTGCATGAGCCGGTTGATGGTCACGACGACGGCCGACGAGTCGAGCCCCCCGGAGAGCGCGCTGCCCACAGGAACCTCGGAGTTGAGCCGGATCCGGATGGCTTCGGTGAAGCGCTGCCGGTACTCCTCGACGACGTCAGGGGTGTAGGGGGTCTTGACGTGCGCGAGCTCCTCGAGCTCCTCGCGGAGTCGCGTGTAGCTCGAGATGCGGAAGCGGCCCGTCGCGAGCTCGACCGTCATCATCTCGCCCGGGAGCAGCTTGTGCACGCCGTCGAAGAAGGTCTCGGCGGTGTCGTCATGGATCCGGAAGCGCAGGTAACGGTAGAGGATCCGCTCGTTGGGCCTGGCCTCGATCTTGCCTGTCGCGAGGATGGGCTTGATCTCGGAGGCGAAGAGCAGCTGCGGCTCACGCTCCGTTCCGGCGTTGGCCCAGTAGAGCGGCTTGATGCCGAAGTGGTCGCGCGCGAGGACGAGCCGGCCGAGGCGACGGTCGAGGATGGCAAGGCCGAACATGCCATTGAAGCGGTCGAAGGCCTCGGTGCCCCACTCCTCGTAGGCCTGGAGGACCACTTCCGTGTCGGAGACCGTGACGAAAGTCCGGCCGAGGTCCTCGAGCTCGGTGCGTAGCTCGCGGTAGTTGTAGACCTCGCCGTTGTACACGAGCACCGTCTCGCCGTCGGCGCTGATCATCGGCTCCTGGCCGTGTGCGCGGTCCACGATCGCAAGGCGGCGGTGCGCGAGGCCCACGCCACCCTTGCCCGCGGACTCGGCGAGAGGATCGTCCATGAAGTAGCCCTCGCCGTCAGGGCCTCGGTGCTGGATGCAGCTGTTCATTGCGTCGAGCAGGGCCTGATCCTGACCGAACCCGTAGTAACCGGCGATACCGCACATCGTGCAATCCTCAAATCTGTTGTCGTCACACGGTCCGCCGTCCATGCTACCGGGGCAGCCCTGCCCGGCCGGGGCAGTCGGCGTCGGAGCGCGGCCCGCGGCCCCGGGGCGACTAGACTAGGCGGGTGAATTCCCTGTCCGCTCCGACCCCTCCCGCCCAGGATGCTGCCGCCCCGGATGACGCTGCCCAGGCAAGCCCCGCGCATGCCGGCGCCTCCTCGGCGGATGTGAGCGTCGGCGTCCTCGCCCTCCAGGGTGATGTGCGCGAGCATGTTGCCGCCCTCGAGGCCCTCGGCGCGCGGGCCGTCAAGGTACGCCGGCCCGAGGAGCTGGATGCTGTCGACGGGCTTGTCGTCCCGGGCGGGGAGTCGACGACGATCGACAAGCTCGCGCGAGCCTTCGGGATCGCAGAGCCGCTGCGGGAGAAGATCCGGGACGGCTTCCCTGTCTTCGGTTCGTGCGCGGGCATGATCCTGCTTGCGGACGAGATCGCCGACCCGGCCGAGGACCTCACGGGTGCGCCGCAGCAGACGTTCGGCGGCCTCGACATCACGGTCCGGCGCAATGCCTTCGGCCGTCAGCGGGAGTCCTTCGAGACAGACCTCGACTTCAAGGACATCGATCAGGCGGGGGGCCCCGTGCACGCGGTGTTCATCCGCGGTCCCTGGGTCGAGCGCGTGGGCTCCTCGGTCGAGGTGCTCGCCGAGGTCGATCCCCAGCACGCGTCCCACACGGCTGCGCTGGGCGGCCGGTCTAGAATTGTCGCAGTCCGTTCAGGGCGCCTGCTCGCGACATCGTTCCATCCCGAGGTGACGGGCGAGCGGCGGGTCCATGAACTTTTCATCCGCATGATCAAGGGAGAAGCGTAGGCATGTCCGGCCACTCCAAATGGGCGACCACGAAGCACAAGAAGGCCGTCGTCGACGCCAAGCGTGCAAAGGCGTTCGCCAAGTACATCAAGACCATCGAGGTTGCGGCGCGCCTCGGCGGTGCTGACCTGTCCGGAAACCCGGCCCTCGACCTGGCTGTCTCCAAGGCGAAGAAGAACTCGGTCCCGAACGACAACATCGACCGGGCCATCAAGCGCGGGGCGGGCCTCACGGGCGAGGCGATCGAGTACACCGAGATCATGTACGAGGCCCGAGGCCCCCAGGGCTCGGCGCTGCTCATCGAGTGCCTCACCGAGAACCGGAACCGCGCCGCGGCAGAGGTCCGCCTGGCGGTCACCCGCAACGGCGGGACCATGGCCGACCAGGGCTCGGTGAGCTACCTGTTCAACCGCAAGGGTGTTGTGAGCCTTCCGAAGAACGGGCTCTCGGAGGACGATGTGCTCCTGGCCGTCCTCGACGCCGGGGCAGAGGAAGTCAAGGACGCAGGGGACAACTGGGTCGTCTACTCGGAGCCCAACGACCTGCAGGCGCTCCGGGATGCGCTGAACTCCGCCGGGATCGAGTACGACACCGATGAAGCCGAGTTCGTGCCGTCCATGGAGGTGCAGCTCGATGCCGACGGCGCGCGCAAGTTCGTCCGCCTCGTCGATGCGCTCGAGGATCTCGACGATGTCCAGAACGTGTACACCAATGCGGACATGAGCGAGGAGGTCATGGCGGCCCTCGAGGCCGAGTGACCCCCGCCGTGGCATCGACCTCCGCCGGGACCGAGTCCCCTCAGCTGCGCGTCCTCGGCGTGGACCCAGGCCTGACCCGGTGCGGGCTGGGCGTCGTCGACGTCGCGCGGGACCGCCGGGCGACCCTCGTCGGGGTCGGCGTCGTCGGCACCAGCGCGCAGGAGCCGCTCGATGCCCGGCTTCTCGTCATCGCCCGCTCCATCGACGACTGGCTCGACCGCTACGAGCCCGAGGTGGTCGCGGTGGAGCGGGTCTTCTCGCAGCTCAACGTGAGCACGGTCATGGGCGTGGCCCAGGCGTCGGGAATCGTCATTGCCGCTGCCGCCCGCCGCGGGATCCCCGTTGCCCTGCACACGCCGTCCGAGGTGAAGGCGGCGGTCACGGGCAGCGGCCGCGCCGACAAGGCGGCTGTCACCCGCATGGTCACCAAGATCCTCCGGCTCGAGGCTTCGCCCCGACCCGCGGACGCCGCAGATGCCCTCGCCCTTGCGCTTGCCCATGCATGGCGCGGCGCTGCCCCCGGCTCGCCTTCCGCGGTCGGACGGACGACGGCGATGACGGCAAGCGCGCTGACGCCGGCACAGAGGGCATGGGTAGAAGCAGAGTCGAAGGCACGCCGGAAGCCTTGATGACCCGGATCAGGGGAGAAATGGCCAGCGGCAGAGTCGAAGGCACGCCGGAAGCCTTGAGGCCTTCCGTCTCCCACCACCGGTAAGTTGTTCGTAGATATGTTCGGACGGCAGAAGGAGTCCTCCCGGTGATCAGCTTCCTCCGCGGGACGGTGGCGCATGTCGGACTCTCCTCGGCGGTGATCGATGTCGGCGGGGTGGGCATGGCGTTCGCCGCGACGCCCCAGACCATGGCGGGCCTACGGGTGGGGGAGACGGGGACGGTCCACACGCTCTTGGTCGTGCGCGAAGACTCGCTCACGCTGTACGGCTTCGCGTCACCGGAAGAACGCGAGGTGTTCGAGGTCCTTCTCGGGGTCGCTGGGGTCGGGCCTCGCCTCGCACTTGCCGTCCTGGCCGTGCACAGCCCGGAGGCGGTGCGCGTCGCGGCCCACTCGGAAGACGCGAAGGCGTTCACGAAGGTTCCGGGGATCGGTCCCAAGGTCGGGGCCCGGCTCGTCCTCGAACTCAAGGGCAAGCTCGTACCCCTCGGCACCCCAGGCGGGGAGGCGCCGTCGTCCGCCCCCACGGGGGGCTCTGCGTGGAAGCCTCGCGTGGTCGAGGCGATGACGTCGCTCGGCTGGTCCGAGAAGGACGCCTCGACCAGCATCGAGCGGGCGCTCGAGGACCAGCCGGAGCTCGCCGAGGCGGGAAGCGTCCCGGAGATCCTGCGGGCCACGCTGCGCTGGCTGGGCCAGGGCGCGAGGACGCCGGTGAAGTCGGTTTCCCGTGGCTGAGCCGTCCCTCCTCTCGAGCGGCGAGGAGCCGGAGGAGCGCGTGATCGAGTCTGCGCTGCGGCCGAAGCATCTCGACGACTTCGTGGGGCAGCAGCGGGTGCGGCGGCAGCTCTCACTCGTGCTGGAGGCTTCGCGGCTGCGGGGGCGGAGCGCCGACCACGTGCTGCTCTCGGGGCCTCCGGGGCTCGGGAAGACGACCCTCGCCATGATCATCGCGGCCGAGATGAACGCGCCGTTGCGCATCTCGTCCGGCCCGGCCATCCAGCACGCGGGCGATCTCGCGGCGATCCTGTCCTCCCTGTCCGAAGGCGAAGTCCTCTTCCTTGACGAGATCCACCGCATGTCCCGGCCTGCCGAGGAGATGCTGTACATGGCGATGGAGGACTTCCGGGTCGACATCGTGGTCGGCAAGGGTGCCGGGGCCACAGCCATCCCCTTGGACCTTCCGCCGTTCACCCTGGTCGGCGCCACGACGCGCGCAGGCCTCCTGCCGGGTCCGCTCCGGGACCGATTCGGCTTCACGGGCCATCTCGAGTTCTACTCCGTCGACGAGCTCGAGCTCGTGCTGCGCCGCTCGGCCGGGCTCCTCGATCTGCGCGTGACGTCCGCAGGCTTCACCGAGGTGGCGAGCCGCTCACGGGGAACTCCCCGCATCGCCAACCGCCTATTGCGCCGGGTCCGGGACTGGGCGCTAGTCCACCGCATCGAGCAGATCGATGCGCGGGCTGCCGCCGCGGCGCTCGACATGTACGAAGTGGACGCGAAGGGCCTCGACCGGCTCGACCGGGGCGTGCTGTCTGCGCTCGTGACCAAGTTCGGGGGAGGGCCTGTGGGCCTCTCGACGCTCGCGATCGCCGTCGGAGAGGAGCCCGAGACCGTCGAGACCGTGGCGGAGCCCTATCTGGTCCGCGAGGGTCTCATGGGGCGAACGCCTCGAGGACGAATCGCCACCCCTGCCGCCTACGAGCACCTCGGGCTTCCGCTCCCTCCCGATGCTGCGTTCGCCTACAGCGCAACGCTGTTCGGTGCAGGTTCCGGGGGCGCGAGCGACGACGACGGGGCCGACGACGACGGAGCCCGCGCCGACTGGGGCTGACGCTCGCGCGCCTGCGGGAACTCTTGGGGGCTGTTGCCCGTAGACTGGGTTAAGACATCCTGCACGGCGGGACGTCATGCCGTGCCCGGAAACAGCCGGGTCCGACGCGCACCCCCAGGCAGCGCGTCCCAGCAACAGATTGGACTCAGCCATGGACTTGATGACCATCCTCCTGCTTGTCATCTTCGCGTTCTTCATCTTCACGATGTTCCGACGCAACAAGAAGGCACAGACACAGCAGGCCGAGATGCGCACGAAGTTCGTCCCCGGCGTCGAGGTCATGACGAACTTCGGCCTCTTCGGCCGGATCCTCTCGGTCGACGAAGCCGAGAACAAGGTCGTCCTCGAGCTCTCGCCCGGCGCGACTGCGACGGTCCACCGTCAGGCCGTCTCGAAGGTCGTCGAGCCGCCGGTCCCCGCAGAAGGGGACGTGACGGCACCCGAGCACGGCGTTCTGGGCGCGGAGGGTTCTGCCGCTGAGCCTCGCTTCGGCCAGCGGCCCGAGGCGCAGCAGCCCGAGGGCCAGCGGCCCGAGGCGCAGCTCCACGAGACGCCCGAGCAGACCCTCCGGCGCCTCGAGGGCGAAGGCAAGTAAGGCACAGTCTGCCTCCCCGCGCGCGGGACGACCGCGCGCGGGTCCGTTCTCAGCAGGAGTTAGGAACCCATGGCTCGTTCCCGCAGCAGGCGGCCGGGAGTCAGGACGCTCGTCTGGCTTGTCGTCCTGTTCGTCGCCCTCGTTTCCGTGCTCGGCGGCGGTGCCATCGCCGGCCAGACCTCGTGGGCACCGAAGCTCGCGCTCGACCTCGAGGGCGGCACGCAGATGATCCTGTCCCCGAAGGTCACCGGCGGCGGCGCCGTGAACCAGGACCAGCTCAACCAGGCTGTCGAGATCATCCGCCAGCGCGTCGACGGCTCCGGCGTCTCCGAGGCTGAGATCAGCACGGAGTCCGGGCGCAACGTCATCGTGAACCTCCCCGGCATCCCGTCTGCCCAGACGCGCCAGCTCATCCAGGCCTCCGCCGACATGAACTTCCGGCCTGTCCTGACCGACGGCAACCCCGGCGCCGTTCCGCAGAACCAGCTCGTCCCGGACAACCAGCTGCCGAACCCGACCGCCGCTCCGACGAACGCGAGCGACACGAACTGGATCACCGCGGACCTCTACAAGCAGTACGAGGCCCTTGACTGCACCAAGCCGCAGTCGGAGACGACGCAGCGCTCTGATCCCTCGAAGCCGCTCGTCACGTGCCAGCCTGCAGCCAACGGCAACCCGGCGGTCAAGTACATCCTCGGGCCCGTCGAGATTCCGGGAAGTGACATCTCCGGATCGACCTACGGTCTGGTGCAGGGCCAGCAGGGCGCCGTGACCAACCAGTGGGCCGTGAACATCCAGTTCAACTCGGACGGAACGAAGAAGTTCAAGGACGTCACCCAGCGGCTCAATGGCTTCTACAACGCGGCCAGCAGCTCAGGCACGCCGGATCCCCGCGCACAGTTCGCCATCGTGCTCGACGACAAGGTCCTCTCTGCACCGCAGGCCCTCGCCGTCATCACGGACGGCCACCCGCAGATCACGGGCAACTTCACCCAGCAGACTGCCCAGACGCTCTCCGATCAGCTGCGGTTCGGCGCCCTTCCGATCAGCTTCGACATCCAGAGCGAGCAGCAGATTTCCGCCACGCTCGGTACGCAGCAGCTCGAGATGGGGCTCCTGGCCGGCATCATCGGCCTGCTCCTCGTGGTGGTCTACTCCCTGTTCCAGTACCGGGCGCTGGGCTTCGTGACCATCGCGTCGCTCGTTGTCGCAGGCCTGCTCACGTATCTCGCGATCACGCTCCTGGGGTGGGCCCAGAACTACCGGCTCTCCCTCGCGGGCGTCGCGGGCCTCATCGTCGCGATCGGCCAGACCGCGGACTCGTTCATCGTCTACTTCGAACGCATCCGTGACGAACTGCGCGAGGGGCGCGGTCTCGTCTCGGCCGTCGAGAACGGCTGGCGTCGCGCGAAGCGCACCGTCCTCGCGTCCAAGGCCGTCAATCTGCTCGCCGCCGTCGTGCTCTATTTCGTGGCCGTCGGGAACGTGCGCGGCTTCGCCTTCACGCTCGGCCTGACGGCAATCGCCGACCTCCTCGTCGTGTTCATGTTCACGCACCCGACACTCCAGGTCCTCGCGCGGACCAGGTTCTTCGGCGAGGGCCATCGCTTCTCGGGGCTCGACCCGGTGCAGCTCGGCGCCGTTCCGCTCTATCGGGGTGCCGGCCGACTCCGGGAAGCCTCAGAGGCCGCCAAGTCCTCGCTCAAGCCGAAGAACGCGGCGGCGGCTCGCGAGGCCGCTCGTCGCATGACGATCGCCGAGCGCCGCGCGGCCGAAGCCCAGGCGAAGGGCGAGGGGCCGGCAGATCTCGCGGCCGCCGCCAAGAGCACACAGCGCCCTGAGCGCTCCCAGGAGGAGAACTGATGTCGACGACTGTCCTCGCCCGCTTCGGCAACGACCTCTACTCGGGCAAGCGCTCGTACGACTTCGTCGGCAAGAAGAGGCTCTGGTTCATCATCGCGGGCATCGCGGTGCTCATCGCCATCGTCGTGCCAGTCCTCCGGGGTGGCTTCAATCTCGGCATCGACTTCCGTGGCGGGTCGCAGTTCACGATCTCGGCGGCCAAGACGAGCGACACGCTGCCCGGCGAGAACGCTGTCCACGCCGTGGTGCCGACCAGCGCACCCCAGGTCACGAAGGTCGCCGGGAACACGGTCCAGGTCCAGACCGACAAGCTCACCGAGGCGCAGACGCTGCAGGTCAGGGACAAGCTCGCGTCGGCCTACGGCGTGAGCCAGAACAACGTGACCTCGACGTTCATCGGCCCCACTTGGGGTGCTGACGTGACGAATCAGGCCGTCATGGGCTTTGTGGTCTTCGTGCTGCTCGCAGCCGTCCTCATGGCGCTGTACTTCCGGACCTGGAAGATGTCGCTTTCCGCACTGAGCGGCATGCTCGTGACGATCTTCATCACCGAGGGCGTCTATGCGATCAGCAACTTCGAGATCACGCCGTCGGCCATCATCGGCTTCCTGACGATCCTGAGCTACTCCCTGTACGACACCGTGGTGGTCTTCGACAAGATCCGTGAGAACACGGCGGACATCAAGACCTCCTCGCGCCGGACGTTCGCGGAAGAGGTCAACCTTGCCGTCAACCAGACGCTCGTGCGCTCGATCAACACGATGATGGTCGCCGTCCTCCCCGTCGCCGCAATCCTCTTCATCGGCGCCGGCCTCCTCGGTGCGGGCACGCTTCGCGATCTCTCGCTCGCCCTCTTCGTGGGCATCCTCGTCGGAACGGCCGCGACGCTCTTCATTGCGGCACCCATGTACGCGGGGCTGCGGGAACGCGAGCCCGACCTCGTGAAGCAGGCCGAGAAGGTCGCCGCCCGACGGGAAGCGGCCGCTGCGGCCCCCGCCGTCTAGGGGCACACAGGAGAGTACTTCCGCGGCCCGAGCCTGCCCACGATCTCCATGGGGAACCGGCTCGGGCGGAAGCCGCCGACCAGGGTGCTGTGGGCGCGCCAGCGCACGACGCCCTCGGCGAACAGGCGCGGTGAGGGGAATGCGCTCGATTCTGCCCGATGTTCCGACAGGCATAGACTGAACTAATCCTCTTACCGTTCAGGAGGCTTGCGTGGAGGAGCGCCCGATGCCCGTTCCGGCTCGGTCCGGTGCCCCGCACTCGGCGGGTTCGGCTGGCACTGCCCAGCCCGAGCTCGATCGCGCCCCCGGCGAGACTGCAGCCCCCACCGGGGCTTCGTCGTCGCCCGCGCCGGAACCGTCGTCGTCCGCGGGCACGCCCACGTCCAGCGCGGTGCCCTCCAGCCCAGTGCCCCCCAGCCCAGCGCCTTCCAGCTCAGTGCCCTCTAGCTCAGTGCCCTCCGCCAGCTCGGCCACGTCCCGTCCGACGCCAGCCAGCGCTGCACCTGCCAGCTCGGCTTCGACCGGTTCAGACCCGGCTCCATCGGGTTCCGCGCCTGCCAACCCTGCCGGATCGGGTGCGCAGCGGACCGCCGCTGCCCCGCCGCGGCCAGCCGCCGACGCTCCCGTCGGGGGGAACAGCCTGCTCGAACGCCCGCTGCTCGGCCGCCGGGACCGCACCTTCTCCCGGCTGGCCCGGCTGACGGGGCGCGGCGTCGCGGCCCACTCGCCGATCCTCGAGCCCCTCCTGCGCACCGTCCGCGCCAACAATCCGCGTGAGGACTTCGATCTCATCACGCGTGCCTACGAGGTCGCGGAGCGCAGCCACCAGGGTCAGAAGCGCAAGAGCGGCGATCCGTACATCACGCACCCTGTGGCCGTCGCGACCATCCTCGCGGAACTGGGGATGACGGGCACGACCCTCGCCGCCGCGCTCCTGCACGACACCGTGGAGGACACGTCCTACACGCTCGAGCAGCTGCGCAAGGACTTCGGACCCGAGGTCGCGATGCTCGTCGACGGCGTGACCAAGCTCGACAAGGTGCAGTTCGGCGACGCCGCGCAGGCTGAGACGGTCCGCAAGATGGTCGTCGCGATGGCGAAGGACATCAGGGTCCTCGTCATCAAGCTCGCGGACCGCCTCCACAACGCACGGACCTGGCGCTTCGTCTCGCCCGAGTCCTCGGCACGCAAGGCGCGGGAGACGCTCGAGATCTTCGCGCCGCTGGCCCATCGCCTGGGCATGAACACGATCAAGTGGGAGCTCGAGGACCTCTCGTTCGCGGCGCTCTACCCCAAGGTGTACGAAGAGATCGTGCGCATGGTGGGGGCTCGGACCCCGGAGCGCGAGAAGCAGCTCGCCGTGATCCGCGACCAGATCATGGAAGACCTCCGGGGCGCCAAGATCCGCGCGGAGATCACCGGCAGGCCGAAGCACTACTACTCGATCTACCAGAAGATGATCGTCCGCCAGAAGGAATTCGACGACATCAACGACCTCATGGGCGTGCGGATCCTCGTCGATTCCGTGCGGGACTGCTACGCGGTGCTCGGCGCGATGCACGCGCGCTGGAACCCCCTCCCGGGGCGGTTCAAGGACTACATCGCGATGCCCAAGTTCAACATGTACCAGTCGCTGCACACGACCGTCATCGGCCCGAACGGCCGCCCGGTCGAGATCCAGATCCGGACGCACGAGATGCATCGTCGCGCCGAGTACGGTGTCGCTGCGCACTGGAAGTACAAGGATCAGCCGAACCGCAACTCGCACACCCCGAGCGGGAAGGCTGCGGAGATGGGCTGGCTCCGCTCGCTCGTGGACTGGCAGCAGGAGACCTCGGATCCGGGGGAGTTCCTCGATTCGCTGCGCTTTGAGATCAATGCAAAGGAAGTCTTCGTCTTCACGCCGAAGGGCGAGGTCATGGCCTTGCCCGCCGGCTCGACTCCGGTGGACTTCGCGTACGCCATCCACACGGAGGTGGGCCACCGGACTATCGGGGCGCGCGTCAACGGCAAGCTCGTCCCTCTGAACAGCGAGCTCAACCACGGCGACGTCGTGGAGATCTTCACCTCGAAGGCGGAGGGTGCCGGGCCGAGCCAGGACTGGCAGAACTTCGTCAAGAGCGCCCGGGCCCGCAACAAGATCCGCCAGTGGTTCAGCAAGGAGCGCCGCGAGGAGGCCATCGACAAGGGCAAGGAACTGCTCACGCGCGCTATGCGCAAGCAGAACCTCCCTCTCCAGCGGCTCCTGAGCCACGACACCCTTCTCGCGGTAGCCCAGGAGTTCCGCTACCAGGACATCGCGGGGCTCTACGCCGGCATCGGCGACGGGCATGCTTCGGCCCAGTCCGTCGTCGAGAAGCTCGTCGACAGCCTCGGGGGTGCGGCCGGAACGGCCGAGGACATCGCCGAGACGATTGCGCCCACGACGTCTGCGCCGCCGAAGTACTCGGATTCCGGCGTCATCGTCAAGGGTGTTGACGAGGTCTGGGTGAAGCTCGCGCGGTGCTGCACCCCGGTGCCTCCCGATCCGATCCTTGGGTTCGTGACGCGTGGCTCGGGTGTGTCGGTTCACCGGACGGACTGTACGAACGCCGCGGGGCTGCGAGCTCAGTCCGACCGGATCGTCGAAGTGGCGTGGGCTCCGACCCAGTCGAGCGTCTTCCTCGTCGAGATCCAAGTCGAGGCGCTCGATCGTAAGAGCCTCCTCTCGGACGTCACGAGGGTCCTCGCCGAAAACCACGTCAACATCCTCGCCGCGCACGTGCACACGTCGACCGACCGGCTGGCGCTCTCGCGCTTCGCGTTCGAAATGGGCGATCCCAAGTACCTCAACCACGTGCTGAGCGCGGTGCGGCGCATCGACGGTGTCTTCGATGTCTACCGCACGACCGGCAACCGCCGCCGGAACTGACTCCTTCAGACGGCGCTCCGTCACCCGGCGCTCGGGTTCGTCGCAGCGAGCCGAGCGAGCAGGTCACGGGCACGGCGCTTGTGGGGCTGGCGGGGGAGAGTCTCGATGGCTCTCCCGATGAGCGACGGGGCGAGCCCGAGCCCCTTCTGGCCGATGAGCCGCCGGAGGGTCTGCACCGCGAGTGCGCCCTCAGAGTGGACGGCGATGTCGACGGCCGTGCGGAGTGGGCTCGTGACGCGGATAGCCCCGAACTCCAGGACGTCGTAGTCGCCGAGGACCACCTCGTGCAGGAGCGCGCCGTGCCCTCGGCCGGTCGACGAGAGCCGGCGAGGCGCTGGGACGAGCAGAACCGGCGCGGGCGGCGCCGGCGCGCACCCGTAGATCCACGCCGCTGACATCCGTCCTACGACCGTCCGCCGCTTGAGGCGGGGGTTGAGGATTGCCGCCATGCTCGCCGCCCGCAGCCCAGGCGTCGGAGCGCTCGAGGCAGGAGCGTAGGTGCCGTCGACGAGCCGCTGGAGCATGCCGTCGTTCACCATCGCCTGGAGCTCGGTGTCCGTGAACGGGCAGCCGGGAACGAGGACCTCGGGCAGCCTCCGCGGGTGGACGGTCCGGGGAGCCTTGTGCGGAAGCAGGGCAGGAGCATGGTGCATGGAAGCCATCATGCCTGCAGGCGGACCGCCACGGGTCCCTTGCTGTCCCCCATGTGGATAACGTGCGAAAGCCCCGGGTCCTCACCGCTTCCGCGGCGGGACCCGGGGCCTTCGGGAAGGGAGATCAGCCGAGTTCGCTCGCGGAACGTCGGAGGGTCTCGAGCCACGACTCGCGGGCCTCGAGGGCCTCGCGGGCCTTGGCGGCCTCCCGCGCGTCGCCGGAGTTCTCGGCGCGGACCAGCTCCTCGCGGAGGCTGGCGATGGAGGCCTCGAGCTGCGAGAGCGCCGAGTCGGTTCGGGCCTGGATCTCGGGGTCGGTCCGGCGCCAGTTCTCATTCTCAGCGTGCTGGACGGCCTCCTCGACCTTTCGCAGGCCGGCCTCCATGCGGCCCATGTCCGCACGGGGGACCTTGCCGGCCTCTTCCCAGCGGTCGCGGATCGACTGGAGGCTACGCTTGGCGGTGCTCACGTCGGTGATCGGGAGCAGCTGCTGGGCCTCGGCGAGGAGGGCTTCCTTGACCTTCAGATTCGCCGCAAACTCGCGGTCAATGGCCTCGTTCGCCGCGTTCCGCGCTTCGAAGAAGACGTTCTGGGCCGCCCGGAAGCGCGTCCAGAGGGCGTCGTCCTCCTTGCGGTTGGCCCGCGGGGCGGCCTTCCACTCGTCCATGAGGCGACGGTATTCGCCTGCGGCGAAACCCCAGTCAGTGGAAGTCTGGAGTGCCTCAGCCTCGGCGATGAGCCGTTCCTTGACGCTCTTGGCCTCCGCGTTGGCGCTGTCCAGCTGCGAGAAGTAGGCGCGGCGGTGCCGATCGAACTGGGTGCGTGCGGCGCGGAACCGCTTCCAGAGCGCGTCCTCCGCGGCGCGACCGAGCCGCAGCCCTGACTTCTGCGAGGTCTTCCACGCGTCGAACAGCTCGTTCATGCGGGCGCCGCTCGTCTTCCACTGCGTCCGCTGGGGATCCTGCGCGGAGATGGCCTCGGCTTCGGAGACGATGGCCTCGCGGTTCGCGAGCTCCTCCGCCCGGGCCTTCTCATGGGCGGCCTTCTGCTCGGCCTCGGCCTCGGCGACGGCGGCGTCGAGGGCGTCGAGGCGCGCTTCCGCGGCGCGGATGTCGCCGACCATCGCTCGCTCGGTGAGCTGGGCGCGGAGGTGCCCTGAGGCCTTGCGGATGTCGCCCGCGGCCGCATGCGAGGAGACACGCTGTTCGAGGAGGACGATCTGGGCGATCACGTCTTCGTACTTGCGCGCGAAGTACGCGAGCGCCTCGTCCTCTGAGACTCCTGGGTACTGGCCGACCGAGTGCTCCTCGCCGTCGACCGTCAGGAACACGTGACCGTCTCCCTCGACCCGCCCCCATTTCCGGGCTTCGGCGAGATTGACCGCGGCTGGTGCCGCGGTTGCGACGGGCGCCGGGGCCGGCGCCGGTGCAGGCACGGGACCGGGCTTCGCCTTCGCGAAGGCCGCCGGGGAGGGGACGGAGGGAACGGGAGCAGCCTGGGGAGCTGCGGCGTCGTCGGGTTGCTGACTTTCGGTCACCGCTAGAAGTCTTTCGCTTGTGGTGGACTGGAGTTACGGGCTCGGCCCGCGGCTTAGTTCAGTGTGAACGAGTCTATCGTGACTGCGGTCACCGGAGCCCCGTCGTCGGCCGAAGCGCCGCCGGGAGCGACGCCCGCGGCGGCGATCTTGGTGATGACGTCGAGGCCGGATGTCACATGGCCGACGATGGTGTAGCCGCCCGCCGAATCGTTCGGGAACGTCGAGTCCTTGTAGGCGATGAAGAACTGCTGGCCGTTGCCGTACGCGTTGTCAGAGGTCCGCGCGACGGCGATCGTCCCAGCGGGGTACTTCTGGTCTGCCGGCGTGTTCTCGAGCGGGCCCCAAGTGTACGTGGGATCAGACTTCCCGGTGGCGTCCTCGGCACCGCACTGGAGGATCGACGCCGTAGCACCGGTCGTGAGCCGTTGGCACACGCGCCCCTTGAGCGTGCCCTTGTCGGCGAGCGACTTGAAGACTGCCGCCGCCTGCGGTGCCTTCGTGCCGTCGATCTGGACGCCGACCGTCCCGGTGTTGAGCACGAGGCTGCCGTTGAAGGTCTTCCCGGCGGCAGTGCTCGCCGCGGGGATGCCGGGTGCGTTGGTGGCAGCTGCCGAGGCCGAGGGCGACGCGCTGGCCGAGGCCGACGGCGACGCGAGGCCTGCCTGGGCGGCCGCGTACTGCTCAGCGGTGGGATTGGAGGCGAAGACCGTTCCCTGCAGGACGCCGGCGAGCGCGAGTGCGACGACGATGGCGGTCGCCGCGATGATGTTGTCGCGGCGGCGACGAGCCTGCTGGCCGCGGCGGAGGGCCTGCTTGGCCTCCATGAGCTGCACGCGGCGGCGCGCCTCCTGGGCGCTGCGTTTTGGCACGCGGACCGACCTCCCTGGCTACCGCATAAACTTGGGCATCAGTCAGTCTACGCACGCCGTTCGCACTCAAGGAGCATTGACCTCATGGCACGTACCGCCTCGCTGTCCGGATTCCCCGAGTGGCTTCCGCAAGAGCGACTGGTGGAGCTCCACGTGCTCGACACGCTCCGGAAGACGTTCGAGCTGCACGGCTTCTCGTCCATCGAGACCCGTGCCGTGGAAACGGTGGGCCAGCTCCTGCGCAAGGGGGAGATCGACAAGGAGGTCTACGGACTCAGCCGCCTCCAGGACGACGACGACGCCGCCAGCAAGTCCGACGCGAACGCGCTTGCCCTCCACTTCGACCTGACCGTCCCGTTCGCACGCTACGTCGTCGAGAACGCGGGCTACCTCGCCTTCCCCTTCCGCCGCTACCAGATCCAGAAGGTCTGGCGGGGCGAACGCCCGCAGGAGGGACGCGCCCGCGAGTTCACCCAGGCCGACATCGACGTCGTCGGCGACGGCTCGCTCCCGTTCCGCTATGACGTCGAATTGGCCCTCGTCATCGTCGAGGCGCTCTCGGCGCTGCCGATCCCGCCCTTCCGCCTCAGGGTCAACAACCGGAAGCTCGCGGAGGGCTTCTACCGCGGCATCGGGCTGACCGACACGGCCGGAGTGCTGCGGAGCATCGACAAGCTCGAGAAGGTCGGGCCCGAGCGCGTGGCCGAACTCCTCCACGAGGAGATCGGTGCAACCCCGGAGCAGGCGAAGGCGGCTCTCGAGCTCGCGTCGATCCGGACGGAGGATACCTCGTTCGTAGCCCGCGTGCGCGACCTCGGGGTGGAGGACGAACTGCTCGAGGAGGGGCTCAGCGAGCTCGAGCAGGTGATCGGCGCGGCCTCGGCGGCTGCCCCGGGAACCGTCGTCGCCGACCTCAGCATCGCCCGTGGCCTCGACTACTACACGGGGACGGTCTACGAGACTGTCCTCGTCGGCCACGAGCAGCTGGGCTCCATCTGCTCGGGCGGACGCTACGACGCACTCGCGACGAAGGGCAGCCGCAAGTTCCCCGGCGTCGGCCTCTCCATCGGCGTGACCAGGCTCGTGAGCCGCATCATCGGTGCCGAGCTCGCGACGGCCACCCGGTCGGTGCCGACTGCCGTCCTCGTGGCCCTGGCCGACGACGACTCCTGGCCGGACGCGCAGCAGGTCGCGTCCCAGCTGCGCGCCCGGGGAATTGCGACGGAGGTGGCCGCGACGGCCGAGAAGTTCGGCAAGCAGATCAAATACGCCGACCGCCGCGGGATCCCGTTCGTCTGGTTCGCCCACCACGACGGCACGCACGAAGTGAAGGACATCCGGTCGGGCGAGCAGGTCCCCGCGGATCCGTCGTCGTGGATCCCCGCGGCCGAGGACCTTGTGCCGCAGGTCCGCGCGAACCCGGGCAGGTAGACTTTCAGGGATATCGACAGGTCCAGCATGCCCGCCGCCGGTGCACCCCGTAGGCCAGCGGCAGGGACTCAGACAGCGGCCCTGATCGGATCGAAGACCCGAACTTCTGAAGAGGAGCGCCGTGCTGCGCACACATGACCTCGGTTCACTCCGTGCCGAGCACATTGGACAGACCGTAACGCTTGCCGGTTGGGTGGCCCGCCGCCGGGACCACGGCGGCGTGGCGTTCGTCGACCTGCGGGACGCCTCCGGCGTCGCGCAGATCGTCGTGCGCGAGGAGGAGGTCTTCCACGGGCTGCGCAACGAGTTCGTCCTCCAGGTCGTCGGCACGGTCGAGAAGCGTCCCGAGGGCAACGAGAACCCGCAGCTCGCGACCGGCGAGATCGAGGTCATCGCCGAGAGCGTGACCGTCCTGAACACCGCCGAGCCGCTGCCGTTCCAGGTCGACGAGCACGTCGAGGTCGGCGAGGAGGCCCGCCTGCGGCACCGCTACCTCGACCTCCGCCGGCCCGGGCCCGCGCGTGCGATGCGTCTGCGCTCGGACGCGAACCGCGTGGCCCGCGAGCTCCTGCACGACGAGGGCTTCGTCGAGGTCGAGACGCCGACCCTCACGCGATCGACTCCCGAGGGTGCCCGGGACTTCCTGGTGCCGGCCCGTCTCGCGCCGGGCTCGTGGTACGCGCTCCCGCAGTCGCCCCAGCTCTTCAAGCAGCTGCTCCAGGTCGGCGGCATCGAGAAGTACTACCAGATCGCACGGTGCTACCGGGACGAGGACTTCCGTGCCGACCGCCAGCCCGAGTTCACGCAGCTCGACATCGAGGCGAGCTTCGTGGAGCAGGACGACATCATCGCCCTGGGCGAACGGATCGTCGCCGCGATCTGGAAGCTCATCGGCGTGGAGGTCCAGACGCCCATCCGCCGCATGACCTATGCCGAGGCGATGGCCAAGTACGGCTCGGACAAGCCGGACCTGCGCTTCGGGCTCGAGCTCACGGACCTGACCGAGTACTTCAAGGACACGGAGTTCGGCGTCTTCAAGGCCGGCTACGCCGCGGGCTATATCGGCGCCGTCGTCATGCCGGGCGGAGCTTCCCAGCCGCGACGGACGCTCGACGCCTGGCAGGAGTGGGCGAAGCAGCGCGGGGCGAAGGGCCTCGCGTACGTCCTCTTCAAGGAGGACGGCGAGCTCGCGGGGCCGGTCGCCAAGAACCTCACCGAGAGCGAGCGGGAGGGCCTCGCAGAGGCGGTCGGGGCAGAGCCCGGCGACTGCATCTTCTTCGCCGCCGGCGAGCAGTCGGCGTCGCGCGCGCTGCTTGGCGCGGCCCGCGTCGAGATCGGCCACCGCACCGGCCTCATCAACCCCGAGGACTGGGCGTTCGTCTGGGTCGTCGACGCGCCGCTCTTCGAGCCCTCCGAGGCTGCGGTCGCGTCGGGCGACGTCGCGCTCGGCTACTCCGCCTGGACCGCGGTGCACCACGCGTTCACCTCCCCGAAGCCCGAGTTCCTGGAGACGTTCGACCAGGATCCCGGCTCCGCTCTCGCCTACGCCTACGACATCGTGTGCAACGGCAACGAGATCGGCGGAGGCTCGATCCGTATCCACCGCCGGGACATCCAGGAGCGCGTGTTCAAGGTCATGGGCATCGACCCTGAGGCAGCGCAGGAGAAGTTCGGCTTCCTGCTCGAGGGCTTCAAGTACGGCGCCCCTCCGCACGGCGGGATCGCGTTCGGCTGGGACCGGGTGGTCGCTCTCCTCGCCGGGGTCGACTCCATCCGCGAGGTCATCGCGTTCCCGAAGACGGGCAACGGCTACGACCCGCTCACGGCCGCGCCCGCCCCGATCACTCCCGAGCAGCGCAAGGAGGCGGGCGTTGATGCGAAGCCAGACTCGGCCAAGGCTCCCGCCGGGAACCCGCCGCAGAAGCCCGTGGTGGGGGAGAAGGCGCGCGCCTGACTGTCGCACCGGCGGCGTAGCGTAGTGGTGATGGAAGATCTGTTCGGGCTCGAGCCGATGGACGACGGCGGAGCCGACCGCGTCCGTGAGGGCGATGCCGGGCCGGGGGAGCGGGCGGAGCGGGCTGAACGTGCCCGGCGTGAAGCGCAGCGCAGCCCGCTTGCGGTCCGCATGCGCCCGCGCACCCTCGACGAGGTCGTGGGCCAGCAGCACCTGCTCGGCCCGGGCTCGCCGCTGCGGCAGCTCGCCGCCGGCGCCGAGGCGTCGGGTGGGCCCACCGGCCCGAGTTCGCTCATCCTCTGGGGGCCGCCCGGCACCGGGAAGACGACGCTCGCCCACGTCATTGCGCGCGGCCCGGGCCGCAAGTTCGTCGAGCTCTCGGCCATCACCGCTGGCGTCAAGGACGTCCGGCGCGTCATGGACGAGGCGCTCACGGCCAGGGACCTCCACCGCGTCACGACCGTCCTGTTCCTCGATGAGATCCACCGCTTCACGAAGGCCCAGCAGGACGCGCTCCTCCCGGGGGTCGAGAACCGATGGGTAGTCCTCGTGGCGGCGACGACGGAGAACCCCTCGTTCTCCGTCGTCTCCCCGCTCCTCTCGCGGTCGCTGCTCCTGACCCTGCAGCCGCTCACCGAGGATGACATCCGAGGCCTGCTCGAGCGCGCGGCGAAGGATCCACGCGGTCTGGGAGGCGCCGTCGTCCTCTCGGACGAAGCATCCGAGCACCTCGTGCGGCTGGCCGGGGGAGACGCCCGGCGTGCGCTCACAGCGCTCGAAGCCGCGGCCGCCGTCGCGTTGGACGAGGCGGCACGGGGAGGCGCCGAGGGCGGCGGGGAAGCCGCGGACGACGACGGAGCGGACCCGGGCGCGGGCGTCACCCTCGAGGTGCGCCACACCGAGAAGGCCCTCGACGTCCACGCGGTCCGCTACGACCGCCAGGGCGACATGCACTACGACGTCATCAGCGCCTTCATTAAGTCCATCAGGGGCTCCGATGTGGACGCTGCCCTGCACTATCTGGCGAAGATGATCGAGGCGGGGGAGGACCCGCGCTTCATCGCCCGGCGCATCATCATCTCGGCGGCCGAGGACATCGGCATGGCGGACCCGACGGCGCTCCAGACCGCGGTGGCAGCGGCACAGGCGGTGCAGCTCATCGGCATGCCGGAAGGCCGGATCGTGCTGGCCGAGGCCGTGGTCCATCTCGCGACGGCGCCGAAGTCGAACGCCTCGTACATGGGCATCAACGCCGCGATCGCCGACGTGCGGGCCGGGCGCGGGACAGGCGTTCCCGCCCACCTGCGTGACGCGCACTATGCCGGAGCGCAGCGCCTCGGCCACGGAGCCGGCTACGCCTACGCGCACGACGCCCCGCACTCCGTGGCGACGCAGCAGTATCCGCCCGACGACCTCGTCGGCAAGGACTACTACGTGCCCACCGGCAACGGAGCAGAGCGGGAGATCGCCGCACGGCTCGAACGGCTGAGGTCGATCGTCCGCGGGACGTGATAGGCTGGTTGACCGTCTGGCACGTCGCGTGTCTGTCTCTTCTCATGTGCCACATTCCCTGTGCAGGTCTCCTGTGTGGGGCTGTGTCCTGAAGGCAGCGCGGATGGCAGCTGATGGCAGCAACGGGCCGAAGCTCTCCCACCTGGAGGCCAGGAATCACACAAGCCGTTGCGCAACGAAAGGAACCACGTGTCGAGCACTCGTGCCCGCCGTCAGACGCGTCTCTCGCGCTCTCTCGGCCTCGCCCTCACCCCCAAGGCCGCCAAGTACATGGAGCGCCGCCCGTACGGCCCCGGTGAGCACGGCCGCGCCCGCAAGAAGCAGGACTCGGACTACGCAGTCCGCCTCCGCGAGAAGCAGCGCCTCCGCGCGCAGTACGGCATCCGCGAGGCGCAGATGGCGCGCGCGTTCGAGGAGGCCAAGCGCACCAAGGGCCTGACCGGTGAGAACCTCATCGAGCTCCTCGAGATGCGTCTCGACGCGCTCGTGCTCCGCGCAGGCTTCGCCCGTACGATCGCCCAGGCCCGCCAGCTCGTTGTGCACCGCCACATCACTGTCGACGGCCAGCGGGTCGACCGCCCGTCGTTCCGCGTCGCCGAGGGCCAGCTCATCAGCGTCCACGAGCGCTCCGAGACCATGGCGCCCTTCCAGGTCGCCGCAGCCGGTGCCCACCGCGACGTCCTCCCGGCCGTTCCGGGCTACCTCGACGTCAAGCTCGAGGCCCTCCAGGCGCGTCTCGTGCGCCGCCCGAAGCGCTCCGAGATCCCCGTGACCTGCGAGGAGCAGCTCGTCGTCGAGTACTACGCGCGCTGATCCTCCCCCGACCTCAGTTCGACCCGGCAGGATCGAACGCCAAGGTCGGCAGCAAGGAGCCCGCGGCCGAGTGCCGCGGGCTCCTTTGTGCGTGAGCGGGAGCTGAAGACAACCACTGTAATAAGGTAGCCAAGGGATGCCGTCGGGCAGTCCTGTGAGGAGGAACCCTGTGTCCGGAGCCGACATCGCCGGCCTCATCGCTGCCGGCGTGTTCGCCGTGCTGGTTGCGTTGCTCGCAGTGCCGATCATCAAACTCGGCCGCGTGTTCGACGAGCTGCGGGCCTCGATCCGGACACTCGCCGATGGCGCCACCCCGCTCATGGACGAAGTGACATCCACGGTGTCGACGACTCACGAGCAGCTCCGGAAGGTCGACGGAATCGCGGCCAACGTCTCCGACGCGACCGCGAACGTCTCAGCCCTGTCCTCGCTCGTCGCCGCTACCATCGGTTCGCCCCTCGTCAAGGTCGCCTCGTTCACCTACGGGGTCAGGACGGCGTGGGCCCAGCGGGGGAGCACAGCGAGGCCCTCGGGGCGCCGAAGCCGTTGACAGGGCCTACGACAGAAGCCACGGGACAAGGAACGGGGAATGGCATGAGGAGTCTGATCTGGCTCTCCGTCGGGGTGGCCGTCGGCGTGGTCGCCTACCGCGCCGCACAGCAGCTCCGCGACGAGCCATCGAAGGGCGGCCTCAACCGGGCCGTGAACCGGTTCGCCGACGGTGCCGCACACTTCGCGGAGGACGTCCGGCGGGCGATGGCAACGAGGGAAGGCGAACTCCGCAGCGCCCTGGGCATCGAGGCCTGAGCACGCCCGTTCGCGGCCGAGAGGCCGTTCGGGGCACAATGGACCGTTGCGGTGGCACACCCACCGCGCCGACACCACGCGCCAGAGCCGCGCGGTGGACAATTTGGAAGGGTTGAACAACTGGCCATGAAGTCGCACGAGATCACTCGACGCTGGGTCGACTACTTCGTCAGCAAGGGGCACACGGCGGTGCCCTCGGCGTCGCTCGTCTCCAGCGATCCCTCGCTGCTCTTCACGGTTGCGGGCATGGTCCCGTTCATCCCGTACCTGACCGCCCGGGAAGAGGCGCCCTTCCGGCGTGCCACGAGCGTCCAGAAGTGCATCCGCACGGGCGACATCGAGGAGGTCGGCAAGACCGCCCGGCACGGCACGTTCTTCCAGATGTGCGGAAACTTCTCGTTCGGCGACTACTTCAAGGAAGACGCGATCAAGTTCGCGTACGAGTTGCTCACCAAGAGCGTGGACGACGGCGGCTACGGCCTCCCAGCCGAGCGGCTGTGGGTCACGGTCTACGAGGAGGACGACGAGGCCGAGCGGCTGTGGCTCGCCAACACTGCCATCCCTTCCGAGCGCATCCAGCGCATGGGCAAGAGCGACAACTACTGGTCCACGGGCCAGCCCGGCCCTGCCGGCCCCTGCTCGGAGATCTACTACGACCGCGGGCCTGCCTACGGGATCGAAGGCGGCCCCGCGGCCGACGACAACCGATACGTCGAGATCTGGAACCTCGTGTTCATGCAGTACCAGATCGAGAACGTGCGGTCGAAGGTCGAATTCGACATCGTCGGGGAACTGCCGAAGAAGAACATCGACACGGGCCTCGGCATGGAGCGCCTCGCCATGATCCTCCAGGGCGTCGAGAACATGTACGAGACCGACCAGGTGCGCCCGGTCATCGACAAGGCGTCCGAGCTCTCCGGCAAGGAGTACACGTCCGCGGAGACCGACAAGGACCCGCACCACACCGACGACGTCCGGATGCGCGTCGTCGCCGACCACGTCCGCTCGGCCCTCATGCTCATCGCCGACGGCGTGAGCCCCTCGAATGAGGGACGCGGCTACGTCCTGCGCCGCCTGATCCGCCGGGCCGTCCGCGCCATGCGCCTGCTAGGCGTCGAGAAGCCGGTGCTCCCCGAGCTGCTGCCCGCCTCGCGGGACGCGATGAAGGGCGTCTACCCGCAGGTGGAGAAGGATTTCGACCGGATCAGCCGGATCGCGTATGCCGAGGAGAAGGCCTTCCTCAGGACGATCGCCGCCGGTACGGCCCGACTCGACGAAGCGGTGCGGCTGTCGAAGGCGTCGGGAAGCGCCCTCTCGGGCGAGGAGGCCTTCACCCTGCACGACACCTACGGGTTCCCCATCGACCTGACCCTCGAGATGGCCGAAGAGGCCGGCGTCAGGGTGGACGAGTCGGGGTTCCGTGCCCTCATGGAGGACCAGCGGAGGCGCGCGCGGGCGGACGCCAAGGAGAAGAAGAGCGGGCACGCCGATCTCGGCGTGTTCCAGGAGCTGCTCGCCGAAGGACCCACGGTCTTCACCGGCTACACCGAGCTCGAGGGTGAGTCCCGCGTCCGCGGCCTCCTCACGCGCGGCAGCCAGATCAGCAGCGCCCCGACGGGGTCCGAGGTCGAGATCGTCCTCGAGGAGACGCCGTTCTACGCCGAGGCGGGTGGGCAGGCCGCCGACACCGGGCTCATCACGGGCGACGGATTCGTCGTCGAGGTCCTCGACGTCCAGCGCCCGGTCAAGGGGCTCAGCGTGCACAAGGGAATCGTCCGCGAAGGCGAACTTCCCTCCGCCGCCCTCGTGCGCACCGCCGTCGACCGCGAACGCCGGCATGCCGCCGAGCAGGCTCACACCGCGACGCACCTCGTCCACGCCGCGCTACGCCAGATCCTCGGGCCGGAGGCCGTCCAGCGCGGCTCGTTCAACAAGGCCGGGTACCTCCGGTTCGACTTCGCATGGGGCGAGCAGCTCAGCGGTGCCTCCCGCAGCGAGATCGAGGAGGTCGCGAACCTCGCGATCCGCGACAACTTCGCAGTGAACACGTCCGAGATGCCGCTCGCCGAGGCCAAGGCCGCGGGCGCGATGGCGCTCTTCGGCGAGAACTACGGCTCCCGAGTCCGAGTCGTCGAGATCAACGGCCCGTGGTCGATGGAGCTCTGCGGCGGCACGCACGTCGACTCGACCGCGCTCATCGGCTCGCTCACCCTGCTCGGCGAGCAGTCGGTCGGCTCGGGCAACCGCCGCGTCGAAGCGTTCGTGGGCCTGGATGCATTCCGCCACCAGGCCGCGGAGCGCGCCCTCGTGTCCGAGCTCACCGAGATGTTCAAGGTTCCCTCGGGCCAGCTCGCCGAGCGCATCGGCTCCACCCTCGCGAAGCTCAAGAACGCCGAGAAGGAGCTCGAGCGACTCCGCAAGGAGAAGCTCGCTGCCTCCGCCGCGGCACTCGTCGGCACGGCGAAGGACGCAGCCGGGGTTCGCCTCATCACCCACGACGCCGGGGAGATCAGCTCGGCCGACGAGCTTCGGGGCCTCGCCCTCGACCTCCGTGCACGCCTGGGCAGTGGCGCGTCCGCCGTCGCGGTCGCCGGTGTCGCGAACGGGCGGCCGGTCGTGCTCGTGGCAACGAACGAGGCAGCCCGGGAAGCCGGCGTCAAGGCCGGCGCCCTGGTGCGCACCGCAGCAGCGGTCCTCGAGGGCGGAGGCGGAGGCAAGGACGACATCGCCCAGGGCGGCGGCACGGACGCCTCCAAGGTCGTCGAGGCCCTGAGCGCCGTTTCGACGGCCGTGGCAGCCCGCTGAAGGACGCAGAATGTCCCTCGGAGCTCCTGACCAGCAGCCCCCGGCGTTCCGCCGCGGGGTGCGGCTGGGCGTCGACGTCGGGACTGTCCGCGTCGGGCTCGCCGCCTGCGACCCGGATGGGATCCTTGCAAGCCCTGTCCGGACCCTCGACAGGGACCCCAAGAAGAACCAGGACGTCCGCGCGGTCGCCCGGGAAGCAGCCGAGCGGGGCGCGGTCCAAGTGTTCGTCGGACTGCCCCGGGGGCTGAGCGGGACCGAATCGGCATCGGCTGCGATGGCGCGGAGCTTCGCACGGCTCCTCGCCGACCGCTTGGCCGCGGACGGTTCGGAATGCGAGGTCCGCTTGGTCGATGAGAGATTCACCACGGTCGAAGCACACCGGAACCTTCGCTCGGCTGGCCTGTCCACCCGAGATCACCGTAGAGTGGTGGATCAGGTGGCCGCCGTCGGCATCCTCGAGCATGCCCTGAACCTGCTCAAGAACAGTCGCGGCGAAACCGGAGAACTTGTGCCGCCAGCGGCGGAGCACGGTGGGGGGATCCGCCGAGACGACCCGAACAGGAGTGCGTAGCCAGGATGGACCCTCAGGACCATGAGACCCGGCCCACGTCTGACCGGCCTCTGACGCGCCGCGAGCTGAGGGCTCGGGAGCGTGAAGTGACCGAGACGCAGCAGCGGAAGCAGTCCGCGTCGAATCCGACGCCCGCGCCCACCGCCGGGCCGACGGCGTCGCCGCACCGCCCGCCGTCGACCGTGCCGACAGCCCAGACTCCCACCGTTGTGCCCTCTGACGAGGGCGAACGGGTCGGGAGCCGGACAGAGGCCACCCCGACGACGCCGGGCAGCGCTGCCGCAGCTGCGCGCACGCGCCCGCGCACCGGCCGCACCCTCGCCGACTGGCCCGCTCCCGTGCCCGCCTCGGCCAGCTACCTCGCCGTCAGGGGAGAGCCCGTGTACGAGGCCGAAGAACGCGTGGCGCGTGGACTTCGGCGCCCCACCAACCCGGCCTCAGGCAAGGACGCCCAGACGACCCGGTTCCTGCCGGCCGTCGATCCGGCCTCCTCCAGCGCGCGCGCTGAGGCGCCTGAATCGGCCGTGCCAGGTGCCGGGATGCGCCAGGGCCGCGATGCCGAGGGGAGGAGCCTCGCGGCAACCGGTGCGTCGGAGGCAGGCGACGCCGGAGGCTCCGTCCTCAAGCGCGCCAAGGCGGTGCGGGCCGCCGCTGCACCACTGGATGCGTCCGCTGCTCCGCGAGCCGCGGGCGACACCGCCGCCTGGGACGCCCAGCCCGACGAGGGCCTAGACGGCCGCCATCGGAACGCAGCCCTCCGCCATCAGGCCGGCTCCAGTGTCGACGTCGCCGATCCGGGCAGCGCGGTCGCCGGTGAGCCCGACGTCGTAGCTGCCGCTGACACCCTCCTTGCGGAGCCGGTGCCCCCGGTCGGCCCGGACGATTCCACGGTGCACGAGGCGGTCTTCGCCTCGGCCGAAGTGGTGAAGGCGCCCCGTCGCCGCTCGCGGCAGTTCAAGGCGATCATCTCCATGACGATCGCGCTGGCCCTCATCGTGGGCGCGTGCTTCCTCGGTGCGGCCGTGCTCCGCCCGCTCCTCGGCATGGACAAGGTGACGGACTACCCTGGTCCGGGCACGGGCCAGGTCAGCATCACGGTGCAGCCGGGGTCGGGGCCGCGGGCCGTGGCGGACGAGCTGCAGAAGGACGGCGTGATCGCGGATGCGGACACGTTCCTCAACGCGTTCGCAAGCACGGGGGCCAGCCTCCACCCGGGCGACTACACGTTCAAGAAGCAGATGAAGTCCTCCGACGCGGCAGCAGTCCTCGGAGGCGACACTGCCAAGGTCATCTACTTCGCCCTGAGCGCGGGGCTCCGTGTCAGCGACTCGCTCGCCACGATCGCCCAGTCGGCAGGTGTGAACCTGGGCGACCTCAACACCCTCAACAGCCAGCCCCAGCAGTTCGGGCTGCCCGCGAAGGCGAAGAACCTCGAGGGCTACCTGGCCCCGGGCGAGTACAGGTTCCCCGTGGGGACGTCCGCGAAGGACATCATCACCAAGCTCGTCTCGACGACCACGGACGAGCTCAAGCAGGACGGCATCACGGACCCGAACCAGCAGTACCAGGTCCTCACCGTCGCGAGCATCGTCCAGGCCGAGGGCGGC
Source organism: Sinomonas susongensis (assembly GCF_005877005.1). GTDB lineage: Bacteria > Actinomycetota > Actinomycetes > Actinomycetales > Micrococcaceae > Sinomonas > Sinomonas susongensis. The sequence continues at coordinate 182,305 of NZ_SSNH01000007.1, forward strand.
CAGGCCGACTACGGCAACGTGGCCGGCGCCATCTACAACCGCCTCAAGCCGAACGACCAGACCAACGGCCTCATCCAGTCCGACGCCACGGTCACGTACGGGCTGGGCACCAAGACCGTCCAGCTCACCGATGCCCAGAAGGCGGACGCGAGCAACCCGTACAACACCTACGTGCACGCCGGTCTCCCGCCCGGACCGATTGGCTCGCCGGGCTCCAAGGCCGTAGCGGCCGCGGCCCATCCGACGTCGAACGACTACCTCTTCTGGGTCACGGTCAACCTCGCCACAGGTGAGACCAAGTTCGCGAAGACGTACGCCGAGCACCAAGCGAACGTTGCCCAGTACCAGCAGTGGTGCACCGCGAACCCCGGGAAGTGCCAGTGACCTCAGGCAGGCGTCGGGCGGCCGTCCTCGGCCATCCGATCGGCCATTCGCGGTCGCCTGCGCTCCATCGCGCCGCGTACGAGGCCCTGGGCGTGGACATCGAGTACGTGTCCTTCGACCTCGTCCCGGACCAGCTCGGCGACTTTGTCCGAAAGGTCCGGGGCGAGGACGGCTGGTGCGGGCTTTCCGTGACGATGCCGCTCAAGGCCGCGCTCGTCGGGTCGATGGATCGGCTGGAAGGCAACGCCACGGTGCTCGGTGTCCTGAACACCGTCACGTTCGAACGGAGCTCGGGGAGGCTCGCGCTCGTCGGCCACAACACCGACGTCGCGGGCATCGTCGAGGCCCTTCGGCATGCCGGAGTCGTGCGGGCTGCCGCACCCGTCATCGTCGGGGCCGGCAACACTGCCCTCGCCGCCGTCGCAGCGATCTCCGAGCTGGGGGCGGCGGCGGTGCGCTTCCTCGTCCGCGACCCCAGCCGAGCGGCCGAGGCGGCAGCCCTCGCAGAGCGGCTCGGCCTCGCCGTCGCCCTTGAGCCCATCGAAGGCGGTGCTGCCGCCCTGGCTGCCGCCGACGTCGTCGTTAGCACTCTGCCTCCACGCGCTGCCGATGCCCTGGCGGGGGAGCTGGCAGCGCAGGCGGCCGACGACGGCGTCACCGGCGTCCTGCTCGACGTCGCCTACGACCCATGGCCGAGCCGCCTCGGAGAGGCGTGGGAAGCACGCGGCGGGCGCACCCTGCATGGGCTCGAGATGCTCGTGTACCAGGCGGTCGAGCAGATCGTCCTCTTCACAGGACGAGAAGATGCGCGCCGCCTCGACGTCATAGATGTGATGTGTAACTCAGTTGGCCTTGCGCAGCGAGCTCGCTAGCGGGGCCCCGTGGCAGGATGGATGGCATGTTGCGTTGGTTGACCGCCGGGGAATCGCATGGTCCGGCACTCGTGGGGATCATCGAGGGGCTCCCGGCAGGCGTCGAGCTGACGAGTGAGGACGTCCGCCAGGCTCTCGCACGGCGCCGTCTCGGCTACGGTCGCGGTGCCCGGATGAAGTTCGAGCAGGACGAGGTGACCCTCGTGGGCGGGGTCCGGCACGGCCTCACTCAGGGCGGACCCGTCGCGATCCAGGTGGGCAACACCGAATGGCCCAAGTGGGAGCAGGTCATGGCGGCCGATCCCATCGACCCGGAGGCACTCGAAGGGGTAGCTCGGAACGCTCCCCTGACCCGGCCGCGGCCGGGCCACGCAGACTTCACGGGGATGCAGAAGTACGGCTTCGACGAGGCCCGTCCGGTCCTCGAGCGCGCCTCGGCCCGCGAGACCGCGGCCCGAGTCGCCCTCGGCACCGTCGCCGCGAACTTCCTCCGCCAGCTCGGGGTCGAGCTTGTGAGCCACACGACGCAGATCGCGGCCGTCGCCGCTCCCGAGAACGCGCCGCTGCCGCTCCCGTCGGACGTCGACGCCCTGGACGCCGATCCGCTGCGCTGCTTCCATGCCGAAACCTCGACGGCTATGGTCGCCGAGGTGGACGCCGCGCACAAGGAGGGCGAGACGCTCGGCGGCGTCGTCGAGGTGCTCGCGTATGGGCTGCCGCCCGGACTCGGGAGCTACGTCCATTGGGACCGCCGTCTCGACGCCAGGCTCGCCGCCGCGCTCATGGGCATTCAGGCCATCAAGGGCGTCGAGGTCGGCGACGGGTTCCGGACCGCGGCCCGGCGGGGTTCGCAGGCTCACGACGAGATCGTGCGCGACGCCTCCGGCAAGATCGTGCGCTCGACGAACCGTGCGGGCGGCATCGAGGGAGGGATGAGCATCGGGGACGTGCTCCGCGTCCGCGCTGCGATGAAGCCCATCGCGACCGTCCCACGCGCGCTCGGCACGATCGACATCGCCACGGGCGAGGCCGCCAAGGCCCACCACCAGCGCTCGGACGTGTGCGCGGTGCCCGCAGCGGGCGTCGTCGCCGAGGCCATGGTCGCCCTCGTGCTGGCCCAGGCCGTGCTCGAGAAGTTCGGCGGGGACTCGGTCGGGGAGACCAGGCGCAACCTCGAATCCTTCCTCGCGAACATCCCTGCCGAGATGGACTCGATCACGCGATGACGTCTGCCGCAGCACACCCGGTTGTCGGGCGCACGGTTCTCCTCATGGGGCCGATGGCGTCCGGCAAGTCGTCGGTAGGCTCCGCACTCGCCCGGATCCTGGGCGCCGACTTCGCCGACACCGACGTCCGGGTCGTCGAGCAGCATGGGCCGATCCCGGAGATCTTCGCCGCCCGGGGCGAGGAGGTGTTCCGTGACCTCGAGGCCCAAGCCATCGCGGACGTGCTCGGAGAGGAGCACCCGAACGGGATCGTCGTTGCGCTCGGGGGCGGAGCGATACTGCGCCCCGAGACGCGCGAGCGCGTGGCCGGGCACGACGTCGTATACCTCGAGGTCGCGTGGGAAGACGTCGCGCCGCGCCTCGTGGGCAGCGAGGACCGTCCGCTCCTCCACGGACAGGCGGAGGCGAGCTGGCGCGAGCTCATGGAGCGGCGCCGCCCGCTGTACGAAGCAGTAGCGACCCTCAAGGTCCACGCCGCCGGCGGAACGGCGGACGAAGTGGCGCAGGCGGTCGCGGACCAGTTGATTCCCCTCCAGAAGGAGCTGACGCGTGAGCGCCGACACTGACATCAGCAGCGACCCCACGGTCATCAGGGTCACCGGCTCCCAGCCTCAGGAGAACTACGACGTCGTCGTCGGACACGGGCTCCTCGATCGCCTTGCGCCGATCCTGGGCGAGCGGGTCAAGCGCGTGCTCGTCATCCACCCGCGGGCCCTCCGCGCGACGGGCGACGCCGTCCGCGAGTCCCTCGAGTCCGACGGCTTCATGGCCCTCACCGCGGAGATCCCTGACGCCGAGGAGGGCAAGCACATCCAGGTTGCCGCGTTCTGCTGGCAGGTGCTGGGCCAGAACGACTTCACCCGCTCGGACGCGATCGTCTCGGTCGGCGGCGGTGCGGTGACCGACCTCGGCGGGTTCGTGGCCGCGACGTGGCTGCGCGGCGTCCGCGTTGTCCATCTCCCCACGAGCCTGCTCGGCATGGTCGACGCAGCTGTCGGCGGCAAGACCGGCATCAACACGGCGGAAGGCAAGAACCTCGTCGGCGCGTTCCACCCGCCGGCCGCGGTGCTGGCCGACCTCGATGCGCTTGCGACCCTGCCCCGCAACGAACTCGTCTCCGGGCTCGCAGAGGTCGTGAAGTGCGGCTTCATCGCGGATCCGGCAATCCTCGACCTCATCGAGGGCGATCCCGAGGGCTGCACCGACCCCGGCTCCGCGACGCTCCGGGAGCTTGTCGAGCGCGCCATCGCGGTGAAGGCCGACGTTGTCTCGTCGGACCTCAAGGAGAGCGGCCGGCGGGAGATCCTCAACTACGGCCACACCCTGGGGCACGCGATCGAGCTCGCGGAGCGCTACCAGTGGCGGCATGGCGCGGCGGTGAGTGTGGGCATGATGTTCGCGGCCGAACTCGCGCGGAGCGTCGGCCGGCTCGATGACAGCGTGGCAGACCGGCACCGCAGCATCCTCGAAGGCCTGGGGCTCCCGACGTCGTACCGTGGCGACCGCTGGCAGGCGCTGCTGGACGGCATGCGCCGGGACAAGAAGGCCCGAGGCGACCTCCTGCGCTTCGTCGTGCTCGACGACGTCGCGAAGCCTGGGATCCTCGACGTTCCGGACACGTCGCTCCTGTTCGCTGCCTATCAGGAAATCGCCGAAGGAATCACCACATGATGATCGACCGACGCGAGTGGCCCGACGCCGGCTTCCCCGGGATCGCCGTCGACCCGGACACTCTCAACGCGGTCGTCGTGGACGAGGAACGGTGCGAGGCGGCCCTCGAGGCGAGCGGCTCGCTCGAGGACCGCGCCGTCGTCGAACTCGCCCGCGGCCATGTCAGCAAGGCCGCCGAGCTCATCGTCGAGGCGCGCTACCACGAGCCGGAATCGTTCCAGCTGAAGGTGCTCGAGCTCGACGTCCTGCGCCTCGGAAACCGCAACGACCGGGCGCTCGAGCGGGCGCGGCAGATCCTGGCCGAGGTCAAGGGGACTCCGCGCGAAGCCACGGTGCAGCAGTACCTCGGGAAGATCCAGTTCACGCGAGGGCAGTTCGCGGCGGCAGAGGACGCCTTCGCGAAGGCCCTCGAGCTGCGCGTCGCTGCGGCGGCCGACGCGAGCCTCATCTACACGAGCACCGTCGCGCTCGGCAGGGCACGCGAAGAGCGGTACGGCTCGACCGCCTGACGCCGGACCTGAGCGGGCGAGAGGCCCTCGGGGGAGTGCGGCTCTGCCACGGGTAGAATGGATCCCGGATTTCCGCGCGTGCGGCTGGCCCTGTCTCGGTGACGCCAGCACGCAGACATGAGAGGGATACGTGGCAACGACCAACGACATCAAGAACGGCACCGTCCTGAAGATCGACGGCCAGCTCTGGAACGTCATCGAGTTCCAGCACGTGAAGCCGGGCAAGGGCGGCGCGTTCGTGCGCACGAAGATGCGCAACATCACTTCGGGCAAGGTGGTCGACCGCACGTTCAACGCCGGCGCGAAGATTGACACCGCCACCGTCGACCGCCGCGACTACCAGTACCTCTACAAGGACGGCAGCGACTTCGTGTTCATGGACACGGAGGACTACCACCAGATCACCATTCCGGGCGAGGCCGTCGGCAACGCCGCCAACTTCATGCTCGAGAACCAGACCGTGCTCATTGCGCTCAACGAGGGCTCGCCGCTCTACATCGAGCTCCCGCCGAGCGTGACCCTCGAGATCACGTACACGGAGCCGGGCCTGCAGGGCGACCGGTCCTCCGCGGGCACCAAGCCCGCCACCCTCGAGACGGGCTACGAGATCCAGGTTCCGCTCTTCCTCGAGACGGGCACCAAGGTGAAGGTCGACACGCGCGACGGCAGCTACCTGGGACGTGTCAACGACTAGTGAGCGCCCGCGGCAAGGCCCGAAGCCGGGCCCTCGACATCCTCTTCGAAGCCGAGCAGCGCTCGGTCGCGCCCTCGGAGGTCATCCAGCGGCGCCTTGAGCGCACGGACCAGCAGATCAATCCGTACACCGAGGAGATCGTCTCGGGCGTGGTCTCGAAGCAGGGCCAGATCGACGAGATCCTGCGCACCTACGCGCAAGGCTGGACGCTCGAGCGGATGCCCGCCGTCGACCGCGTGATCCTGCGCATCGGCACTTGGGAGCTGCTGTTCAACGACGAGGTCCCGGACACCGTCGCAGTGAGCGAGGCGGTTGCGCTCGCCCGCACGATGTCGACCGACGACTCGCCTGCGTTCGTGAACGGCCTGCTCGGACGGCTCCAGTCGCTCAAGCCCACGCTCCTCGCCTGAGGAACCGACGGCACGAGGGGCGGACAGCGCACGGCTAGGGCCGGTTCAGGGAGCGACGATCAGCGCCCTGAGCCGGCCCGCCTCGTCGAGATAGCCCTTCTCGGCGATGGCGTAGCCGGTGAGGTCCCGGCCGCTCAGGGCGCGCTGCCGCGTGTAGGCAAGCTCCGTCGCAACGCGGATGAACCGCCTCATGGCTGATGCCCGGCCTCGCGCAGCGGCCCAGCGGAGCCCTGCCCGACGGCCCCGCGGCGTCGCCAGCATGTCGACCTCGAGCGGCGTGAACCAGCCCGCAACGGCGTATTCGGTGAGCCGCCGATGCGTCAGGCGGGCGTCGGCCCGGCGGAGGAGGTAGATCCCCGCGACCGCGACACAGAAGAGCGGAACCTGGACCGCGACGTAGAGGAAGAAGAAGCTCTCGCCCGAACTGTTCCACAGATGGTGGAGCAGCATGGCCGGGACGAGCCCGACGACGAACGCCACGATCCCCAGCCCGGCGTTCCACCGCCTCGCCGCGAAGCCCAGGACTGCGCCGAGGGTCCCCGTGAACATCGCATGCGTGAAGGGCGAGAGGATCCCGCGCAGCATGAAGATGACCACGAGGCCCGTCGCCGAACCCGAGCTCTCCCCGCTGGCGAACGCGCGTCCGAAGTACAGGATGTTCTCCGTGAACGCGAACCCCGCCGCGATCGTCATGCCGTAGACGACCCCGTCCACGGGCCCGTCGAAGTACTTCCGTGCCGCGAGGAACAGGACGAGGAGGCCGATTCCCTTGGAGAGCTCCTCGACGAAGGGCGCCTCGACCGTCGCGAGGAAGGACAGCGTCGCGTCCCGGTCGGAGTGGATCGGCCCGAAGGCGGCCATGAAGACCGGCTGGGCGAGCGTCGTCGTCGCGACGGCGACGACGGACCCCCACGCGAGCGCGAAGGCAAGCAGCAGCTTGGGCTCGGGCTCCCAACGGTCCACGAACGCGACCGTCCCGAGAACGATGGCGAGCGGCACGAGGGAGAGCACGAAGCCGATCGCGAGGCCGCCCGTTCCGGTCGAGGAGAGCAGGAACGGCACCACGAGCGCGAGCCCCGCGAGGACGAGCACCCCGCCCGCCAACAGGAGGGCGGTGAGGCCAGGGGCTCGCGCGGGCCGGGGCTGCGGCGGCTGGGGCACATCCCAGAGGACCTGCTGGGGAAGTCCCGGGCGCCCGGCTCTCGGCGGCCACGGCGCGTTGCTCGTCATGCCCCAAGGCTAGCTTGGGACCGTCGTCAGGCGAGTGAGGGTCGAAACGTGATAGCTTGGAACTCGGTTCAGCCTTCACATCCTTTTAATTCCGTCCTGTGAGGCGGGGAAAGGGGTCTGCCTTGGCACCTGCCGCAGCAGACAACCGAGCGCCTCGGACCGCCGCCCCCGGGCACTACCCGGCCTCGGGCCGCGTCGTCCTGAGCGCAGCGGACATCGACCGCGCACTCACGCGTATAGCGCACGAGATCCTCGAGGCCAACAAGGGCCCGCAGGACCTCGTCCTCCTCGGCATTCCGCGCCGCGGCTACCCGCTTGCCGTTCGGCTCGCGCGCAAGCTCGCCGCCGCCGATCCGACCATCGCTGCAGAGCAGATCGTCGGCCAGCTCGACATCACGATGTTCCGCGACGACCTCTCGCGTCAGCCGACCAGACCGCCGTCGCCCACGAAGCTCCCGCTCCAGGGGATCGACGACAAAGTCGTGGTGCTGGTCGACGACGTGCTGTACTCGGGCCGCACGATCCGCGCCGCGCTCGACGCCCTCGTGGACCTCGGGCGGCCGAGGATCGTGCGCCTCGCCGTCCTCGTGGACCGCGGGCATCGGGAGCTGCCGATCCGAGCCGACCACGTCGGCAAGAACCTGCCGACGTCGGCCGCAGAGAAGGTCCGCGTCCGCCTCACGGAAACGGACGGGCCCGCGGATTCGGGGTTCCTCGAGGACCATGTCGCCATCGAGTCTCCGCTGGGGACGGAAGAGGAGGTGGCTGCGCGATGAAGCACCTCCTCTCGACCCGCGACCTCACGCCCGGGGATGCCATCGAGATCCTCGACACCGCCGAGGAGATGGCCGCCGTCAACGACCGTGAAGTGCGCAAGCTCCCAGCGCTGCGCGGCCGGACCGTCGTCAACCTCTTCTTCGAGGACTCGACCCGGACACGGATCTCGTTCGAGGCTGCCGCCAAGCGCCTCTCGGCCGACGTCATCAACTTCGCAGCGAAGGGCTCCTCGGTTTCGAAGGGGGAGTCGCTCAAGGACACGGCCCAGACGCTCGAGGCAATCGGCGCCGACGCCGTCGTCATCCGGCACTCGGCCGCGGGAGCGCCGCATCGGCTCGCCATGACGGACTGGATCCAGGCCGCGGTCGTCAACGCGGGCGACGGCACCCATGAGCACCCGACCCAGGCCCTCCTCGACGCGTTCACGCTCAGGCGCCACCTCGCGCGCGTCTCCGGGATCGCCTCGGCCGGCACCGACCTCGCGGGAGCACGGGTCGTGATCGTGGGGGACATCCTGCACTCCCGTGTCGCGCGGTCGAACGTCTGGCTGCTCACAACCCTCGGCGCCCACGTCACCCTCGTCGCGCCGCCCACCCTCCTGCCGATCGGCGTCGAGCACTGGCCGTGCGAGGTGAGCTACGACCTCGACGCGGCGCTCGGCGAGGCACCAGATGCGGTCATGATGCTGCGCGTCCAGGCCGAGCGCATGAATGCCTCGTACTTCCCTTCGACCGCCGAGTACTCGCGGCTGTGGGGCCTCGGCGACGAGAGGTTCGAGCGCTTCGGCACGCCAGCATTCAAGGACACGGTGATCCTCCACCCCGGCCCCATGGTGCGCGGCCTCGAGATCTCGTCGACGGCGGCCGACTCCGACCGATCGCAGGTGCTCCGCCAGGTCGCGAACGGCGTGTCCGTGCGAATGGCCGTCCTCTACCTGCTCATGTCTGCGAAGGAGTCCACCCGATGACCACTCCAAGCCCGGCCTCGAAGGCGTCCGCGTCGGGCGCCCCGGCCTCGGGGCGCGACGCCTACCTCGTCCGCGGGGCCTCGCTCTGCGGCGGCGAGCGGGCCGACCTCCTCATCGAGGACGGAAGGATCGCCGAAGTCGGTGCGATCGCCGCCCCGGCAGGAGCGGCAGTTGTCGATGCGGACGGGCTCATCGCGCTCCCCGGCCTCGTCGACGTTCACACGCACCTGCGGGAGCCCGGGCGTGAGGACGCCGAGACCGTCGAGACCGGTTCGCGCGCCGCCGCACTCGGCGGGTACACCGCTGTCCACGCGATGGCCAACAGCATGCCGGTGGCAGACACGGCTGGAGTCGTCGAACAGGTCCACCGGCTCGGCCGCCGAGCGGGGTGGGTCGACGTCCGACCCGTCGGGGCGGTCACCGTGGGGCTCGCGGGCGAGCGGCTGGCCGAAATCGGCGCGATGGCCGGTTCGGCCGCCCAGGTGCGCATGTTCTCCGACGACGGCATCTGCGTCCACGATCCCGTGCTCATGCGCCGCGCGCTCGAGTACGTCAAGGCGTTCGACGGCGTCGTGGCCCAGCACGCGCAGGAGCCGCGCCTCACCGCAGGCGCGCAGATGAACGAGGGCGTCGTCTCGGCGATGCTGGGCCTTCCCGGGTGGCCGGCGGTCGCCGAGGAGAGCATCATCGCGCGCGACGTCCTGCTCGCCCAGCACGTGGGCTCGCGCCTCCATGTGTGCCACGTGTCCACCGCGGGCTCGGTCGAGATCATCCGGTGGGCGAAGTCCCGGGGGATCGCGGTCACGGCCGAGGTCACGCCACACCACCTGTGGCTCACTGATGAACTCGTCCGCGGCTACGACCCGGTGTTCAAGGTGAATCCGCCGCTTCGCACCCAGGAGGACGTCGACGCCCTCCGCACCGCTCTTGCGGACGGCACGATCGACGTCGTCGGCACCGATCATGCCCCGCATCCGAGCGAGCACAAGGAATGCGAGTGGGCGCAGGCCGCGATGGGCATGACGGGCCTCGAGACGGCGCTCTCGGTCGTGCAGCACACGATGGTGGAGAGCGGTCTGATGGACTGGCGACGGGTTGCCGAGGCGATGTCCGTCCGTCCTGCGGGGATCGGACGACTCGAGGACCAGGGCCGTCCCCTCGCTGCGGGCGAGCCGGCAAACCTCGTCTTCGTGGACCCGGCGGCCCGCTGGACCGTCGACCCGGCCAAGCAGGCGACCAAGGGCCGGAACTCGCCGTTCGCGGGCCGGGAACTTCCAGGCCGCGTCGTCGCGACGTTCTTCCGAGGGCACCCGACTGTCCTCGACGGGGCCCTCAACGCCCCGCACCCGAGTGCGGCCGTGATGGCGCAATGAGCGATCACCTCCTGACGTTTCTCACGTCGGTCGTCTTCGCCGGGCTCCTCGTGCTGCTCGCCGCCGTGGGCTGGCGGGCGCGCAGGCGACGACAGGGCGGTGTTCCCGCGCCGAGCGCGTTCCCGTCCGACCCCGGGAACGAGCGCTTCCGTGCCGAGGGGCAATACGTCACGACGACGTCGGCGGGCGACTGGCTCGACCGGATCGCCGTGCATGGGCTCGGGCTCCGGACCCGAGCCGACGCCGTGGTGTGCGACGGCGGAGTCCTCTTCGACCGGGCAGGCTCCGGCCCCCTCTGGGTCCCTGCCCGGGACCTCGTGGAGGTGCGGCTCGGAAGCGGCATGGCAGGCAAGTTCGTCGAGCGAGACGGCCTCGTGGTGCTCGAGTGGCACCTCGGGGACAAGGCCGTGGACACCGGGTTCCGAACCCGACGACCAGAAGACAAGGCTGCCCTCGTGGCAGCGATCGAAGACCTCATGGGTGCAGGGCGCCGGGATGGCAGCTCGCCAGCAGAGCAGGAAGAAGAGTGAACAGTGACTGACAGGACGAATGAAGCCACGAACCACAGCACGCCCGCTGTACTGGTGCTTGAGGACGGGCGCGTGTTCCGCGGCCGCAGCTATGGCGCGGTAGGCACGACGCTCGGCGAAGCAGTCTTCGCGACCGGCATGACCGGATACCAGGAGACGCTCACTGATCCCTCGTACGACCGGCAGATCGTCGTCCAGACGGCGCCCCACATCGGAAACACGGGGGTCAACCCCGAAGACCCCGAATCCCGCCGCATCTGGGTGGCCGGATACGTGGTCCGCGACCCCGCGCGCCGTCCGTCGAACTGGCGCTCCGTGGGAAGCCTCGACGACGAGCTCGCCCGGCAGGGCGTCGTCGGAATCCAAGGAGTCGACACGCGCGCCATCACCCGGCATCTCCGCGAGCACCGGACCATGCGCGCCGGCATCTTCTCGGGCGAGGCGGCCCAGCGCAGCGACAGGGAGCTCGTCGACGAGGTGCTTGCGAGCGCACCCATGGAAGGCTCGCGTCTCGCCGAAGAGGTGAGCGTGGACGAGTCGTACACGGTCGAACCCAGCGACCACGGGTGGGAGGGCGAGCCGCGCTTCACGATCGCCGCCGTCGACCTCGGCATCAAGTCGATGACCCCGCACCGCTTCGCCGAGCGCGGCGTGCGCGTCCACGTCCTCCCGGCCAGCTCGACCCTCGAGGACGTCAAGGCGCTCAACCCGGACGGCTTCTTCATGTCCAACGGCCCCGGCGATCCGGCGACGGCGGACGGGCAGGTCACGCTCCTCCGCTCGGTGCTCGACGAGCAGATCCCCTACTTCGGCATCTGCTTCGGCAACCAGATCCTCGGGCGGGCCCTCGGCTTCGGCACGTACAAGCTCCGGTACGGACACCGAGGGATCAACCAGCCCGTCCTGGACCGGCGCACGGGCAAGGTCGAGATCACGTCCCAGAACCATGGCTTCGCGGTCGACGCGCCGCTCGACGGCCCGACGCCGGCGCCCGAGGGGCGCTACGGACGCGTCGAGGTGAGCCACGTGAGCCTCAACGACCAGGTGGTCGAAGGCCTCGCGTGCCTCGACATCCCCGCCTTCTCAGTCCAGTACCACCCTGAAGCGGCGGCCGGTCCCCACGACGCCGCCTACCTCTTCGACCGGTTCATCGAGCTGATGGAAGACCAGCGCCGAACCGAAGACCAGCCCGGAACCGAAGCCGCCCAGAGCGAGGAAGCGAAGTAATGCCGAAGCGTACAGACCTCAAGAGCGTCCTCGTCATCGGTTCCGGTCCGATCGTCATCGGCCAGGCCGCCGAGTTCGACTACTCGGGAACGCAGGCGCTGCGCGTGCTGAAGGACGAGGGCCTCCGCGTCATCCTCGTCAACTCGAACCCCGCGACGATCATGACGGACCCGGAGTTCGCCGACGCGACGTACGTCGAGCCGATCACCCCCGAGGTCGTCGAGAAGATCATCGAGAAGGAACGCCCGGACGCGATCCTCCCCACCCTGGGCGGCCAGACGGCCCTCAACACGGCGATCGCGCTGGACAAGAACGGCGTGCTCACGAAGTACGGCGTCGAGCTCATCGGCGCCAACATCGCCGCGATCGAGCTGGGCGAGGACCGCGAGAAGTTCAAGGGCGTCGTCGCGCGCTGCGGCGCAGAATCCGCGCGGAGCCAGATCATCCACACCATCGACGAGGCCATCGAAGCGGCGGAGTGGCTCGGCTACCCGCTCGTCGTGCGGCCGTCCTTCACGATGGGCGGCCTGGGCTCGGGGTTCGCCTATACGGAGGAGGACCTCCGCCGGATCGTCGGCCAGGGCCTGCTGTACAGCCCGACCACCGAGGTGCTCCTCGAGGAGAGCATCCTCGGCTGGAAGGAGTACGAGCTCGAGATGATGCGCGACAAGAACGACAATGTCGTGGTCGTGTGCTCGATCGAGAACTTCGACCCGGTCGGCGTCCACACCGGTGACTCCATCACGGTCGCGCCCGCGCTCACGCTGACCGACCGCGAGTACCAGAAGCTCCGGGATGTCGCGATTGCGGTCATCCGGGAGGTCGGCGTCGACACGGGCGGCTGCAACATCCAGTTCGCCGTCGACCCGAAGACCGGCCGCGTGATCGTCATCGAGATGAACCCCCGAGTCTCGCGCTCCTCCGCACTCGCCTCGAAGGCGACGGGCTTCGCGATCGCGAAGATCGCGACGAAGCTCTCCCTCGGCTACACCCTCGACGAGATCCCGAACGACATCACGCAGAAGACGCCGGCGAGCTTCGAGCCGACCCTCGACTACGTCGTCGTCAAGGTGCCGCGGTTCGCGTTCGAGAAGTTCCCCGCCGCGGACCCGACCCTCACGACCACCATGAAGAGCGTGGGAGAGGCGATGGCACTCGGGCGGAACTTCACCGAGGCTCTGCAGAAAGCCCTCCGCTCGCTCGAGCAGCGGGGTGCACCGCTCGACTTCACACCCGTGCCCGAGTACGAGGTGCCGCAGCTCGTCGAGCAGGCGAAGCGGCCGACGACGGACCGGCTCAAGCAGGTCCAGCGTGCGCTCCTCGGTGGGGCGACCGTCGAGGAACTCTACGACGCGACCTCAATCGACCCGTGGTTCCTCGACCAGCTCCAGCTCCTCAACGAAGTCGCGGCCGAGATCAAGGCTGCCCCGGCGCTCACGGAGGACGTCCTGCGCCTCGCGAAGCGGCACGGCTTCTCGGACGAGCAGATCGGCGCCCTCACCCACCACTCGGAGGCCGTCGTCCGCGGCGTCCGCCAGGCCCTCGGTGTACGCCCGGTCTACAAGACCGTCGACACCTGCGCCGCCGAGTTCGCGGCCTACACCCCGTACCACTACTCGTCGTACGACGAGGAGGACGAGGTCGGCCTCCACTCGAAGCCGTCGATCGTGATCCTCGGCTCCGGGCCGAACCGCATCGGGCAGGGCATCGAGTTCGACTACTCGTGCGTCCACGCCTCGATGGCGCTGCGCAAGGCCGGCTACGAGACCGTCATGGTGAACTGCAACCCCGAGACGGTCTCCACCGACTACGACATCTCCACGCGCCTGTACTTCGAGCCGCTCACGCTCGAGGACGTCCTGGAGGTCATCGCGGCCGAGGAGCGCACGGGCGGCGTCATGGGCGTCTTCGTGCAGCTCGGCGGCCAGACTCCGCTCAAGCTCGCGCAGCAGCTCGCCGACGCGGGAGTGCCGATCCTCGGTACGTCGCCCGAGGCGATCGACCTCGCTGAGCACCGCGGCGCCTTCGCGAAGGTGCTCGACGACGCAGGCCTCGTCTCGCCCAAGAACGGCACCGCCGTCTCGTTCGACGAGGCCAAGCGGATCGCGGACGAGATCGGCTACCCCGTCCTCGTGCGGCCCTCGTACGTGCTCGGGGGACGCGGCATGGAGATCGTGTACGACGAGGCGAACCTGCGCCGCTACATCGAGAACGCGACCGAGATCACCCCGGATCACCCTGTGCTGATCGACCGCTTCCTCGAGGACGCCATCGAGATCGACGTCGACGCGCTCTACGACGGCCGCGACCTGTACCTCGGCGGGATCATGGAGCACATCGAGGAAGCCGGCATCCACTCCGGCGACTCGGCGTGCGTCCTTCCGCCGGTCACGCTCGGCGAGGACGTCATCGAGCGCGTGCGTGAGGCAACGGCCGCCATCGCCGAGGGTGTGGGGGTGCGCGGCCTCATCAACATCCAGTTCGCCCTCGCGGCCGACGTGCTCTACGTGCTCGAGGCCAACCCGCGGGCTTCCCGGACCGTTCCGTTCGTCTCGAAGGCGACGGGCGTGCAGCTCGCGAAGGCCGCGGCGCTCATCGGCACGGGCGTGTCCATCCACCAGCTCCGGTCCGCCTACCAGATGCTCCCGGAGGCGGGCGACGGCGCGTCGATCAACCCGAACGCGGCGGTCGCCGTCAAGGAGGCCGTCCTCCCGTTCAGCCGCTTCCGCACGCCGGAGGGCACTGTCGTGGACAGCCTCCTCGGCCCCGAGATGCGGTCCACCGGCGAGGTCATGGGCATCGACAGGCACTTCGACACCGCGTTCGCGAAGAGCCAGGCAGGGGCGAACAACGCCCTGCCGACTTCCGGCCGCGCGTTCGTCTCGGTCGCGAACCGGGACAAGCGCTCCGTGATCCTCGGTGTCAAGAAGCTCGCCGACCTCGGCTTCGAGATCTACTCGACGGGCGGGACGGCCGCGGTGCTCCGGCGCAGCGGGATCCAGGCCACGGTCGTCCGGAAGGTGGGCGATGGTCCCGGGCCCGCTGGCCTGGACGGCGGCCAGGGCACGATCGTCGACCTCATCAACGACGGCCAGATCGACATGGTCTTCAACACGCCGTCCGGCGGGGACGCGCGCGGCGACGGCTACGAGATCCGCGCCGCTGCGACGTCGAACGGGAAGCCGTGCATCACGACAGTGGCCGAGTTCAACTTCGCGGTCCTCGCGATCGAGGCCATGCGCCAGTTCGAGTGGACCGTGACGAGCCTCCAGGAGCACGCTGCGCAGCTCCGGGACGCTCCGACGGTCGGCTCTGAGGCGACGGCCACGGAGCCCGCGGGTGTCTGAGCTGCCCGCCGCGATGGGGGAGCGGGGCCCCCTGTGCGTGGGCATCGACCCGCACCCGGCGCTCCTCGGGGACTGGGGACTCGCGGACGACGCCGAGGGGCTGCGCCGCTTCTCCCTCGCCGCCGTCGACGCGGTCGCCGACCTTGCGGCCGCCCTCAAGCCGCAGGTGGCCCTGTACGAGCGGCATGGCTCTGCCGGGATCGCGGTGCTCGAGGAGGTCCTGGCTGCCGCTGCCGCAGCCGGTGTGCTAACGATCGCCGATGCCAAGCGCGGCGACATCGGCTCGACCATGGCGGCGTATGCCCACGCGTGGCTGGGGGAGGGCTCTCCGCTGGCAGCCGACGCCGTGACGCTGAGCCCCTATCTCGGCTTCGGGTCCCTGCGGCCTGCCCTCGAGACGGCGGCTGCGACGGGACGCGGAGTGTTCGTCCTCGCCCTCACCTCCAATCCCGAGGGCGCGTCCGTCCAGCACACGGGCGGCGACCATTCGGTCGCGAGGACGGTGTGCGAGGCGGCCGCCGCGGAGAACGCACGCTATGCGGGCGAACCCTTCGGAAGCGTGGGGCTCGTCGTCGGAGCGACCGTGGGGGACGCCGTCGAGCGCCTCGGGCTGGACTTGGCCGCGATGGGCGGCCCGATCCTCGCGCCGGGAATCGGCGCTCAGGGAGCCGACGGAGACGCCCTCCGCTCGACGTTCGGCCCAGCGGCATCCCGCGTTCTCGGCACGTCGAGCAGGGATATCCTCGCAGGCGGTCCTTCGCGCTCTGGCCTTCGGGAAAGAGCCGAACGCACCCTGGCAGACCTGGCCTGAGCCCGGGTGGTGTTGCAGTACGGCATTGCCACGTTGAAGCTCGCGGACTAGGTTCGGAATCATCCGTGCGGGGGTGCGCGCGACAATCACAGTGGGAGACGAGCATTGGGACTCAACCCCTTGACCGCTGAAGAACGCAATCGGGCTGTGTCCAAGGCGACGGCCGCACGCGCACGCCGGGCCGAGGCGAAATCCGCCATCAGGGCGGGGACGCTGAGCCTCGACGAGCTCTTCCGGCTGGCCGACGAGGACGAGGCTCTCGCGCGCCTCAAGGTCACCGAGCTCCTCGAATCATTCCACGGGATCGGGCCCGTGCGCTCACTGGCCATCCTCGAGCAGCTCGGCATCGCGCCGAGCCGCCGACTGCGGGGGCTCGGCGTGCACCAGCGCCGAGCGCTGATAGATTTCCTAGGGGCCGACTGACGCTTGGGGTGGAATGACCCGCGGCGACCGGCTCCTGGGCAGACGGGTGCCCCCAAGGCGGGGCACCATCAATACAGCGCCGCAACAGGCGGCGGAGGGAGCTAGGGAACAGGCGTGGACACCACAACGGGCGCACCCACCGACGGAGGCCCTTCGGCGCGCTCCGAGAAGCACACGGGACTCACGGTGCTCGCGGGGCCGACTGCAGTCGGCAAGGGGACCGTCTCGACGTACATCCGCGACAACTACCCTGAGGTGTGGCTCTCGGTGTCGGCGACGACCCGGCCTCCCCGCCCCGGCGAGCAGGAGGGTGTGCACTACTTCTTCAAGTCTCCCGAAGAATTCGATCGGCTCGTCGAGGAGGGTGCATTCCTCGAATGGGCCGTAGTCCACGGGAAGAACCGCTACGGCACGCTGCGCGCCTCCGTCGAGGACGCGATAGCGAACGGCAAGGCCGTGCTCCTCGAGATCGACCTGCAGGGCGCGCGGCAGGTCAAGGCCGCCATGCCCGAGGCACGATTCGTGTTCCTCGCACCGCCGAGCTGGGAAGAGATGGTGCGCCGGCTCGTGGGCCGCGGCACCGAATCGCCCGAGGAACAGCAGGCGCGACTGGAAACGGCTAAAATAGAACTCGCTGCCGAGCCGGAGTTCGATTTCACTGTCGTCAATGACGACGTGCGCCGCGCGGCAGACGAGCTTGTTTCACTCATGGGCCTGACCCCGCACGCGCGCCAGTCGGCGCGCTAGAGGGCTGTTCAGGCCAACCGCACAGCGCATTGGAGATAGTCCGTGACTTCGAATCCCGAAGGAATCATCAACCCGCCGATCGACGATCTGCTGACGAAGTCCGACTCGAAGTACGGGCTCGTGATCTTCGGGGCCAAGCGGGCCCGCCAGATCAACGCCTACTACGCCCAGCTCCACGAGGGCCTCTTCGAGTACGTCGGCCCGCTCGTCGACACGAAGCTCAACGAGAAGCCCCTCTCGATCGCACTCCGCGAGATCAACGACGGCCTGCTCGTGGCCAAGCGCGCCGAGGGCGACGCCGAGTCCCAGGACTGAGGCCCGCCGAGTGCGCGTCGTCCTGGGCGTCGGGGGCGGGATCGCCGCCTACAAGGCGGCTTCGCTCCTGCGGCTCTTCACGGAGGCCGGGCACGACGTGACGGCTGTGCCCACGGAAGCGGCCCTTCGCTTCGTCGGCAAGGCCACGTGGGAGGCCCTCTCGGGCAAGCCCGTCCGGGTGGGTGTCTTCGAGGCCGTCGAGACGGTCAACCACGTGCGTCTCGGGCACGAGGCCGATTTGGTCGTCGTCGCCCCGGCCACCGCCGACCTGCTCGCGCGGGCCGCGGGCGGCCACGCTGACGACCTGCTCACCAACACGCTCCTCATGGCGCGATGCCCGGTCGTCATGGCTCCCGCGATGCACACGGAGATGTGGCGCCATCCCGCCACCCAGGCGAACGTCGCCGTCCTACGGGACCGCGGCGTCCACGTTCTGGATCCGGCGGAAGGACGGCTTACCGGCAAGGACAGCGGCCCGGGCCGCCTGCCCGACCCCGAGGAGATCTTCGCGGCAGCCCTCGGCCTCGCCAGCGGCGCGGGCCGTGCCGCGGCGCACGACGCCGACCACGCACCGGGGGAGGGCCTGCTCGCCGGCCGTCGGGTCGTCGTCTCCGCCGGCGGGACCCGCGAGGCCATCGATCCCGTCCGGTTCCTCGGCAACCGCTCGTCCGGAAAGCAGGGCGTCGCAGTGGCCCGCGCAGCCCTCGCGGCCGGGGCCTCCGTGACCCTCGTCGCGGCGCACCTCGAGGTCGCTCCGCCAGAGGGCGCCGAGCTCGTGAACGTCGAG
This sequence comes from Sinomonas susongensis, assembly GCF_005877005.1. Classification (GTDB taxonomy): domain Bacteria; phylum Actinomycetota; class Actinomycetes; order Actinomycetales; family Micrococcaceae; genus Sinomonas; species Sinomonas susongensis. Next base: position 200,605 of record NZ_SSNH01000007.1, read on the forward strand.
TCGGCGCTCGAACTCCGCGACGCGATGGTCGAGCGGGCCGCTGCAGCGGACGCGATCGTCATGGCGGCCGCCGTAGCGGACTTCCGGCCGGCTCGGCACAGCAACGCGAAGATCAAGAAGCGCGACGACGCACCCGACCAGCCGATCGAACTCGTCCGCAACCCCGATGTGCTCGTCGAGCTCGTCCGCCAGCGGGAAGCCGCAGGCACGAAGCAGGTAGTCGTCGGCTTCGCGGCGGAAACGGGGGACGAGGCGGGAGATGTGCTCGCCTACGGCCGCGCCAAGCTCGAACGAAAGGGCTGCGAGCTGCTCGTCGTCAACGAGGTCGGCACGGACCGGGTCTTCGGACTCGACGAGAACAGTGTGACGATCCTCTCGAAGGACGGAACAGCACCCGAGCATGTGGCGGGCAGCAAGGACGAGGTGGCGCGCGCCGTCGTCGTCCGCCTCGCCCGTGCGCTCGACGCCCGCTGACGGGCGGGCCTGAGGCCGCTTCGCGGCCCGACATACGCCCCCGGTTCGTCGCGGGGCAGGAAGTAGAGTAGAGCAGTGAATCACGCTCCCCATGGTGCCGGGCTCCCGGCCGACACGACCGCCCTCCGGCTCTTCACGTCCGAGTCCGTCACCGAGGGGCATCCCGACAAGATCTGCGACCAGATCAGCGATGCGATCCTCGACGCCCTCTTGGCCGCCGATCCCGAGTCGAAGGTCGCCGTGGAGACGATGGCCACGACCGGCCTGGTCCACGTCGCGGGAGAGGTCACGACCGATGCCTACGTCGAGATACCGCAGATCGTCCGCAACACCATCCTCGGCATCGGCTACGACTCGTCTGCGAACGGCTTCGACGGCGCGCGGTGCGGCGTCTCCGTCTCGATCGGGCAGCAGTCGTCGGACATCTTCGACGGCGTGTTCAATTCGCTCGAATCCCGCGAAGGCGTGCTCGAGGACGAGTACGACCGGCAGGGGGCCGGCGACCAGGGCATCATGTTCGGCTACGCGAGCGACGAGACTCCCTCCTTCATGCCGACCCCGATCTGGCTCGCGCACCGCCTGTCCGAGCGGCTCACGGAGGTGCGCAAGAGCGGCGAGCTCGCCTATCTGAGGCCGGACGGCAAGACCCAGGTGACGGTCGGCTACGACGGCGACGAGCCCGTGACGGTGGAGACGGTCGTGATCTCGAGCCAGCACGCCGAGGGAACCCAGCTCTCCCAGCTCCGGGCCGACCTGGCCGACCACGTCATCGCCCCCGTGCTGGCCGCGAGCCAGCTCGAGAGCACGCACGTCCGCAGCATCCTCAACCCCGCAGGCCCGTTCATCATCGGGGGACCCGTGGGCGATGCGGGCCTCACGGGCCGCAAGATCATCGTCGACACCTATGGCGGCTTCGCGCGCCACGGCGGCGGAGCCTTCTCGGGCAAGGATCCCTCGAAGGTGGACCGCTCCGGCGCCTACGCGATGCGGTGGGTCGCGAAGAACGTGGTCGCGGCCGGCCTCGCGCGCCGCGCGGAGATCCAGATCGCCTACGCGATCGGCCAGGCCCGTCCGGTGGGGATCTACGTCGAGACGTTCGGGACCGAGAGCGTCGACCCGCTGCGGATCAGCGCCGCGATCAACGAGATCTTCGACCTGCGCCCGAAGGCTGTCATCGACGCTCTCGACCTCAAGCGCCCGATCTACGCGAAGACGGCGGCCCACGGGCACTTCGGCCGGGACGAGCCGGACTTCACGTGGGAGCGCCTCGACCGCGTCCAGGCCCTCAAGGACTACTTCAACGACTGATGGCGGCGTCGGCGCCCAGTAGCGGGGGAAGCTCGGGGTCAGGAGCACAGCGCGTCGCGCAGCCGTCGCTCCTGCTCGGGTTTCCCGAGCCCTCGCTCGCCCCGGCGACGCCCCCCGCCGCCCGCGAGCTCCCCGTGGCCCGCGTGTGCATCGAGTCGCCGCTCCCGCAGCTGGACCGCACGTTCGACTACCTCGTGAGCGAGGAGCTGTCGGCGACGGCCAAGCCGGGGGTCCGGGTGCGGGTCCGCGTCGCGGGCCAGGAGCACAGCGGCTTCATCCTCGAGCGTGCCGAGACCTCGGACGCGGGCGTGGCCCTTCAGCCGCTCGCCAAGGTCGTCTCTCCCGCCGTCGTCCTCACCCCCGAGGTGCTGCGGGTCGCCACCGCGGTCGCGGAGCGCTGGGCTGGTGCCCTCGGCGACGTACTGCGGTTCGCGGTGCCGCCTCGGGCCGCGCGAGTCGAGGCCGAGTACCTTCCCGAGCTGGCGGCCTCGGATCAGGGGCGGTCGGACGGGGCTCCCGTCGGAAGCGACCTGCCGTCGGCTTCGCTGTGGACAGAGCTTCAACGGGGGCCTGCCTTCCTCCGCCATCTCGCGGCCGGCGGGAGCCCGCGGGCCTCGCTCCAGGCCCTTGAGGGCTACGGGTCCCGCGGGTGGCCCCAGCTCGTCGCCGAGGCGGTGCGGACGGCGCGCGTCTCCGGGCGAGGCGCCCTCGTCGTCGTTCCCGACCGCCGTGATCTCGAGCGGATGCAGGCCGCGCTCGAGGAGGCCCTCCCCGATGAGCCCATCGTCCGCCTCGCCGCGGAGGATGGCCCGAGCCAGCGGTACCGGGGGTTCCTCGACCTCCTGAGCGGGCGTGCGCGCGTCGCCGTGGGAACGCGGGGGGCCGTCCTCGCTCCGGTCCGGGACCTCGGTCTCGTGGTCTGCTGGGACGACGGCGACGACCTCCACGCGGAGCCCCGCGCGCCGTACTTCCACGATCGCGAGGTCTGCCTGCTGCGCTCCGAGATCGAAGGGTGCGCGCTCCTGCTCGCGGGCCACAGGGTCTCCGCCGAGACGCAGCGGCTCGTCGAGTCGGGCTGGCTCCAGAGCGTCGCCCCCTCGCGGTCCCTCATCCGTCGCCGGCTTCCGCGCGTGATCAGTACCGCCGACAGCTTCGAGAGCGCGCGGGACCCGTATGCGCGGACAGCACGCCTTCCCCACGCGGCGTGGCAGCTCGCCCGCGAAGCCCTTGCCGTGGGGCCGGTCCTGGTCCAGGTGGCCCGGGCCGGATACGCGCCGTCGCTCGCCTGCGAGCGGTGCCGTGAGCCCGCCCGGTGCGCCCACTGTTCGGGCCCCCTCGCGGAATCCGTGACCGGCGGGAGCCGGACGGTCGCGTGCCGCTGGTGCGGGACGCCCGCCGGAGCCTGGGCGTGCCCGCACTGCGGCGGGCGCTCGTTCCGGCGGTCCGCGGTGGGCGCGTTGCGCACTGCGGAGGAGCTGGGCCGCGCCTTCCCGGGCGCCGTCGTCGTCACCTCGTCCGGCGATCAGGTGAAATCCGAGCTGCCAGACGGCCCGGTGCTGGTCGTCGCAACCGTGGGCGCCGAACCCGTCGCGCCATCCGGGTACGCCGCCGCGCTCCTCCTCGACGGCGACTCGCTCCTCGCTCGGGAGACCCTGCGGGCGGGCGAGGAGGCCCTGCGGCGTTGGCTCAACGCTGCAGCCCTCGTCCGCTCGGCGGACGACGGCGGTCGGGTCGTCGTGACGGCGAGCGAACACGAGGCTGTCGGGGCCCTTGTCCGGTGGGACCCGGGCGGCTTCGCCGAGCGCGAGCTCGCCCTGCGGAGGAGCTTGGGCCTGCCGCCGGCCGTCCGCATCGCGGCCGTGACCGGGACGCGGACCGCTGTCGACGCGTTCGCGGCCGCTGCGGCCAGCGTCCTGACCCGTCCCGGGGTGCGGACCGCCGGCCCGGTACCCGTCTCTCAGGTCTCGAAGCCGGCGGCCGACGACGCGTCGTGGCGGCTGCTCGCGTTCTTCCCCATCGCGGAGGGACCTGAGATGTCACGGGGGCTGAGGGCCGCGCGGATCGCTCAAGCAACCCGGCGCGGCTCCGAACCGGTGCAGCTGAGGCTCGACGGCGCGGACCTCATCTAGCAGGAGCCGAGCCGTCGCGCCGGAGGCGGAACTGCTCGATGGCCTCCTCGGCGGCCTCGAGCAGTGCCTGCGCCGAATGGTCCCAGCTGAACTTCTCCGCTTGTCTCGCTGAGGCACGAGACGCATCGCTCCACGTGTGCGGGACCTCGAGCTCGCGAACGGCTGCCGCGAATGCCTCCGGGGAGTCGGGGTCGACGAATCGCGCCGCCTTGCCGCCGACTTCGCGGAAGATGGGGATCTCGCTCGCGATGACCGGCGTCCCCACCGCCATGGCCTCGACGAGAGGCAGCCCGTAGCCCTCCGACCGGGAAAGGCTCACGAGAGCGGTCGCGCGGCGCAGGAGCTCCTCGTACTCGGCTTCGCTCACGCCCCCGTGGAACTCGACCGAGGCGCCCGCAGGAACGCTCGCCTCGAGTTCCGCCCTGCGGGCCGGGCTGATGCGGCTGAGGAGGTGCAGGGTGTAGTCGGGCAGCCCAGCCATCCCGGCGATCACGGTCTCGACGTTCTTGTAGGGCATGAACGAACCCATGTAGAGCAGGCTGCGGTCCGGCTTCGCATCGGGGTCGCGGGGCGCCAGCCCTCCCTGGGGCGCATTGCCGATGATGCGCACGGGGCGGCTCGTGAGCTGCTTCTCCGCCATGAGCCACTTCGTCGTGCGGCTCACGGTGGCGACGACGTCGGCCCGGTTGAGGAGCATCCGCTGGGGCCAGTAGGCCTTGTGGTACAGGCGCCACAGCATCCGCACGGGGGCGGGCAGGAATCCGGGCGGCGTCGGGTGCTGGTAGTAGATCAGGTCGTGGAGCGTGAGGATCAGCGGGTAGCGGCGCCCCCACGAGCCCATCGTCTGCATGGGGCAGAACACCACATCCGGCTCGAGCCCGTTGACGCGCGCGGCGATGAAGAGCTCGGCAGGGGAGAGGGGACTCGAGACCTTCACGTGGGGCACGTCGGGAAGGAGAGCGAGCTGGCGCTCATCGCTGATGAGCATCGCCGTCTCGGTGCGGGACGCGACGGCCTCGATAAGGCTCGCGCCGTACCGGCTGATCCCGTCGTGGTGGTCGGTCCGCGTGAAGCGGGCGTCGATCAGGAGCCTCATTCGCCTGCCTTCTGCTCGAGCTCGCCCAAGAAGGCGCGGATCGCGTCCGCGGCCGGCCGAGGCGTTTCATAGTGGATGAGATGCCCGACGCCGGGAATCACGGTGAGGCGTGAATCGACGAGCCTCGAGTGGAAGTCCCGTACGGCAGGCAGCGGCGCCACCTCGTCCCGTTCTCCTGCGATGAGCAGCACGGGCAGCGAGAGTTCGTCGGCGGCCTCGGCCGCGGTGTGCGAGACCGAGGCACGGAAGGATTCGAGGAGCACCTCCCGGCTCGCGAAGCTCGAGAAATGCTGCGCGTGCTGGCCGTGGACGAACTTCCGGAGCTCCGGGTCGCGCGTCTTGGCCATCGCCTCGCTCATGACCCGGACGATCGCGGGATGCCTCAGGAGTGCCGATCCGATCGACTCCGGCAGACCGGCACCTGCCCGGTAGTAGCCGACTGCCAGGCGGCTCAAGATGCCCTGTGGTCCTTCGAGCGCCGGCGATGAGATGGGGTTCACCAGCACGAGGCCGGAGAACCGGCCCTGGTGCTCGGCACACACCCGCGCCGCGACGATCGATCCGAAGGAGTGCCCGAGCAGGACGGTGTCCGGGCCGAGACCGAGGTCCTCCGCGAGCGCTGCCACCCACGCGGCGTAGCCCTCGATGTCGTGCTCGCGGCCTGCGCCGAGCGGGGAGGACGCGCCGAAGCCGGGGAGGTCCGGCATCACGACGCGCACGTCCGGCAGCAGGTCGACGATGCGGAGGAGGCCGTGATGGGTCCCGCGGAACCCGTGGACCGCCAGGACGGTCGGGGCTGCAGCTCGAGCGGATCCGTCTGGACCCCCACCGGCGGGTTCGTAGGTGAAGACGTCGGTCTGCGAGCCGAGTACGTCGAGGGTCGCGTGCCGTTCCCGCGATCCGAGGCGGGAAGAGAGGAACTTGTTCTCCGTCGCGACCGCCATCAGTTCACCCTGTCCGGGTCTGAGCCGGTCCGCTCTCCGCGGTCGAGGCCTGCGATCCGGTCGAGGTCGTCGACTGTGAGCTCGAAGCCGAAGACGTCGGCATTCTCGCGGATGCGCTCGGGGCTGCTGGCCTTGGGGATCACAATGTGGCCGCACTGCAGATGCCATCGGATCACGGCCTGGGCGGGAGTGACGTGGTGGGCGTCGGCGATCTCGACGATCACGGGGTCCTCGAGGATGCGGCCGCGCCCGAGGGGAGACCACGCCTCGGTCCGGATCCCGAGATCCGCGTGGACCGCCTTCAGGAGGTCCTGCTGGAGCCACGGGTGGAGCTCCACCTGGTTCACGGCTGGCATTAAAGTGCACTCCGCCGCGAGGCGTCGAAGGTGGCCGGGCAGGAAGTTGCTCACGCCGATGGCACGGACGCGCCCCTCCTCGAGAAGGCGCTCGAGCGCTCGGTATGTCTCGACGAAGAGGCCCCGCGTGGGGCATGGCCAGTGGATGAGGTAGAGGTCGACGTACTCGAGCCCGAGCGCCGAAAGCGAGCGGTCGAAGGCGCGCAGCGCCGCGTCGTACCCATGGTCGCTGTTCCAGAGCTTCGTGGTGACGAAGATGTCCTCGCGCGGAAGGCCGCCGTCGGCCGCCTCTGCGACGGCACGTCCGACCCCGGCCTCGTTGCCGTACATCGCAGCCGTATCGAGGCTTCGGTAGCCCGCGGCGAGGGCGTCGCCGACGAGCTGTGCGGCGTCCTCAGGGGGCACCTTGTAGAGCCCGAAGCCGAGCTGGGGCATGTCGACGCCCGTGGCGAGAGTCACGCGGGGGGACTGGGTCATGTCCACGACTCTACCGGCCGGCCCCTGTCCGAACGTCAGGCATCGAGGGCCAGGAGGGCGCGCGCCGTCGCCTCGTCGACGACGAGCTGGGTGACGAGCCCGGCCTTGAGGGCGCCGCGCAGGCCGCGCGCCTTGGACGGGCCCGAGGCGACACAGAAGCGGTGCTCCACGGCCCGCACGAGCGCATGGTCGGGCCCGGTGGAGCGCTCGTTGAGCGCTATGCCGCCGGAACTCCCGTCCTCGCGGTGGAAGACGGTCGCGACGTCGCCCACGACCCCCTCCTCGACGAGGGACTGCAGATCCACGGCGTCGAGGTAGCTCCCCGTGTAGACGTGGCTCGGCACGTCCGCCTCTACGGAGCCGACCCCGAACACGGCGACGGACATGCGGGCCTGGAGGTCCAGAACGCGGCGGACGCTCCGTTCCTGCCACATGAGCCGCTTCGTCTCGGCGCGGTCGAAGAAGGCGGGCACCGGGAATTCCTCCACCGCGGCATCGTAGGCGGCACCGAAGCGACGCATGATCTCGCTCGCATAGCCGAGCCCCATGGTCTGAGTGTTGGCGGCTCCGTTGAGCTGCACGACCGTGCTGCCGTGCGTCGACTTCCGGTTCAGATACCGGCTCATGGCGGTGAGCGTCGAGCCCCACGCCACCCCGATCACGGAATTGGAGGTCACGAAAGGAGTGAGTGTCCGGGCGGCGTACATCGCCACACGATCGAGCGTCTCGGCCTCGTTGAGGTTGGACACGTGGGGGACGACGTGGGCGCGGACGCCGAAGCGCTGGGCGATGGCGGACTCGAGTTCGACGGACGACTCGAGGGGGTTCCAGATCTGGATCTGGACGAGGCCGGTCTCGCGGGCAAAGGCGAGGAGGCGCGAGACGGTGGAGCGCGAGGTCCTGAGCTCCCTCGCGATCGCGTCCATGGTGAGGTCCTGGAGGTAGTACAGCTGTGCGGCGAGAAGTGCTTCGCGCTGCCTTCGCGTGACGGGACTCTGTGCGGAAGCCGCGGCGGGAGAAGGTCCCGGAAGCGAGGCGGAGGGCACCATGGACGCCATTCTTGCACGTTTGTGCATGGCTCTTGAACTTTCTTCTCAGCCCCTCGAAGAATAGGTGCGGAACCGCCCTTCACGTTTCAATGCTGCTTCGCGTGCGAATGCTGCTCCGTGTTCAAGCCATTCACCGTCCAAGGAGGACTCCTGTGGCCCCGCATCCCGCCGCCGCCCCGACCGACCCGGCAACCACCCGCCCTTCAGTTGACGCCCTGAGGGCGAGGCCCCGCTCGAAGGTCCTCGTCATCGGCGGCGGCATCAACGGCGTCGGCACGTTCAGGGACCTCGCCCTGCAGGGGGTGGACGTGACGCTCGTCGAGCGCGGCGACTACTGCCAGGGTGCCTCCGGGGCGTCCTCCCACATGATCCACGGAGGCATCAGGTACCTCGAGAACGGGGAGTTCCGGCTCGTTCACGAATCGGTCGTAGAGAGGAACCGCCTGCTGCGCATCGCCCCGCACTACGTCAAGCCGCTGCGGACAGCGATCCCGGTCTTCGGCACACTGTCGGGCCTCCTCAACGCGCCCCTCCGGTTCCTCAGCCATCGCTCGGGCAAGCCGAGGGCCCGGGGTGCGGTGCTGATCAAGATGGGCCTCGCCCTCTATGACGCGTTCTCCCGAGAGGGCGGCCGTGTGCCGCGCCATCAGTTCGTTGGCCGCAAGCGCGCCCTGGCCGAGCTTCCGCGGCTCCGGCCTGAGGTGAAGTACCTGGCCAACTACTTCGATGCCTCCGTCCACAACCCCGAGCGGCTCACGCTCGACGTCCTCCGAGACGGGCTGGAGGCCACCCCTGCAGCCCGGGCGGTGAACTACGTGGGCGCGGTCGGGACCCACGACGGCGTGGTGCGGCTGCGCGACGAGCTCACCGGTGAGGAGTTCGACTTCGCGGCCGACGTCGTCGTCAACACCACCGGAGCGTGGACGGACCGTACCAATGCCGCCCTCGGAACGGCCACGCACTTCATGGGCGGGACCAAGGGTTCCCACATCGTCCTCGACGCCCCCGAACTGCTCGAAGCGACTGGCGGCCGCGAGATCTTCTTCGAGCACACGGACGGGCGCATCGTACTGATCTACCCGATAGGGGATCGGGTCCTGGTCGGCACGACCGACATCGACGCCGGCGAAGACCTCGTTCCGGTCTGCACCCAAGACGAGGTCTCGTACTTCTTCGACCTCATCCGCCATGTCTTCCCCGGTGTTCCGGTGGACCCGAGCCAGATCGTCTACACCTTCTCGGGAGTCCGCCCCCTCCCACGCCACGACGACACCGCTCCGGGCTTCGTTTCGCGGGACTATCGGATCGAACGCGAAGCGGTCAGCAGGGACGCGCCCCTCCGGCTGAGCCTCGTGGGCGGGAAGTGGACCACGTTCCGCGCGGTGTCGGAGAACCTGGCGGACGCCGTCCTCGGCGAGCTCGGCCTCGTGCGCCGCGAGAGCACCGCCGAGCGTCCGATCGGCGGCGGGGCCGGCTTCCCCGAGGGGCGCGCGGCGCAGCGGGACTGGATCGCCGCGCATCTTCCCGCGTCGCTGGATCCGCTCCGGGCAGAGGTGCTGCTCGAACGCTACGGGACCCGAGCCGAGGAAGTCGCGGCCTTCCTGGCCGGAGGGCCGGATCGCATGCTGGAGAGCACGCAGGAGCTCAGCGTCCGCGAGCTGGCCTACATGGCCCGGCACGAACAGGTGGGCCACGTTGTGGACGTCCTGATCCGGCGCACGTCGCTCGCGTTCCGAGGCCTCGTGACGCCCGAAGTCATCGGGGAAGTGGCCGAGACACTCGCGCCCCATCTAGGTTGGGAATCCGAACGTGTCCACAGCGAGGTCCGGCACGCCGAGCGCACGCTGGGCGACTTCCATCGGGTCGCCTTTGGGCCCCGCGCCACGCAGATCGAAGGAGCCATGAATGTCTGAGCCCACTTCAGGCGCGAGGGGCGGGGCCGCGCGCGCCGAAGCCGCGCCCGGCAAGGACCAGTTCGTCATGGCCATCGACCAGGGCACGACGAGCACGCGGGCCATCGTGTTCGACCGCGGCGGCTCGATCGTCTCGGTGGGCCAGCTCGAGCACGAGCAGATCTTCCCCCAGGCCGGCTGGGTCGAGCACGACCCGCGGGAGATCTGGGACAACACACGCGAGGTGATCGGACAGGCCCTCTCCAAGGCGAACCTTACCCGGCACGATATCGCCGCAGTCGGCATCACGAACCAGCGCGAGACGGCGGTCGTGTGGGACAGGACGACCGGCGAGCCGGTCTACAACGCGATCGTCTGGCAGGACACGCGCACGCAGCCGATCGCCGACGAGCTCGCGGCCGACGGCGGCGTCGACCGCTTCAAGGCCACGGTGGGCCTTCCGCTCGCCACCTACTTCTCGGGCACCAAGGTCAAGTGGATCCTCGACAACGTCGAAGGTGCCCGGGCCAAGGCCGAGGCTGGCGATCTCCTGTTCGGCAACACCGATGCTTGGGTCATCTGGAACCTCACAGGGGGAGTCGACGGCGGCATCCACGTGACCGACGTGACGAATGCATCCCGCACGCTCTTCATGGACCTCGAGACGCTCTCCTGGGACCAAGGGATCCTGGACGTCTTCGGTGTCCCGGCGACCATGCTCCCCGAGATCCGGTCCTCCTCCGAGGTGTACGGCACGGTCCACACCTCGCAGCTGCTCCGCGAAGTCCCCATCGCGGGGATCCTTGGCGACCAGCAGGCCGCGACCTTCGGCCAGGCTGCGTTCGCCAAGGGGGAAGCCAAGAATACGTACGGCACGGGCTGCTTCCTGATCTTCAACACCGGGGAGGAGATCGTTCAGTCGAAGAACGGCCTCCTCACGACGGTGGGCTACAAGCTGGGCGAAGCGAAGCCGCACTATGCCCTCGAAGGCTCCATCGCCGTCGCGGGCTCTCTCATCCAGTGGCTGCGCGACAACCTCGGACTCATCCGGACGGCGCCGGAAGTGGAGGAGCTCGCCCGCTCGGTCAAGGACAACGGAGGCGTCTACATCGTCCCGGCCTTCTCAGGGCTGTTCACGCCCTACTGGCGGGCCGACGCACGCGGCACGATCGTGGGCCTCACGCGCTACGCCAACAAGGGACACCTCGCGCGGGCCGCGCTCGAAGCGACCGCGTTCCAGACGCGCGAGGTCCTCGACGCCGTGAACGCCGATTCGGGCGTCCCGCTGAGCGAGCTCAAGGTCGACGGCGGGATGGTGGCCAATGATGCGCTCATGCAGTTCCAGGCCGACATCCTGGGAGTGGACGTCGTCAGGCCGAAGGTCATCGAGACGACGGCGCTCGGCGCAGCCTATGCGGCAGGACTGGCGGTCGGCTTCTGGGGCGACCTCGGCGAGCTTTCCGCGAACTGGGACGAAGACGCTCGCTGGAGCCCGCAGCTCGATCCCTCGGAGCGGGACCGGCTGATGCGCCAGTGGAAGAAGGCGGTCACGAAGTCGATGGGCTGGGTCGACGACGACGTCCGCTAGGCCCAGGCGGGAGGATGCCGGGGCTGCGCTAGGATAGCGGTATGCACGGCATCCTCCTTCTTCACTAGCCGCTCCCAGCGAGCGGCCGCCCCTCCCTGCGAGGGGCTTTTGTGTGTCAGGGGACGAATGCTGAGGGACGCCGAGGTGACGAACAGTGGAGAGAAGCAGGGTGAGCGAACAGCAGGGCACGGAGCCGAGGGCTGCAGGCGTGGCCGAGGTGGCCACGGTGGCGGATGCTGCGAACGCAGGGGCTGACGCCGTTTACAGCTTCGCTGCCATCGAGGCCAAGTGGCCTGCGGTATGGGAGAAGCTGGGCGTGTTCACGCCCAAGGACGACGGGAGCCGGGAGCGCCGCTACGTGCTCGACATGTTCCCCTACCCCTCCGGCGACCTCCATATGGGCCACGCGGAGGCATTCGCGATGGGTGACGTCGTCGCCCGCTACTGGCGCCTCCGCGGCTACGACGTGCTCCACCCGATCGGGTGGGACTCCTTCGGCCTGCCCGCTGAGAACGCGGCCATCAAGCGCAACGCGCACCCCGCTGAGTGGACCTACGCGAACATCGACACGCAGGCCGCCTCGTTCAAGCGCTACGGCCTGAGCCTGGACTGGTCCCGCCGGCTGCACACCTCCGACCCCGAGTACTACCGCTGGACGCAGTGGCTGTTCCTGCGCTTCTACGAGCGCGGGCTCGCGTACCGGAAGAACCACCCGGTCAACTGGTGCCCCAAGGACCAGACGGTGCTCGCCAACGAGCAGGTCGTCAACGGTGCTTGCGAACGCTGCGGCACTCTCGTGACCAAGAAGGCGCTCAACCAGTGGTACTTCAAGATCACCGACTACGCCGACCGCCTGCTCAACGACATGACCGCTCTCGAAGGCCACTGGCCGGAGCGAGTCCTCGCCATGCAGCGCAACTGGATCGGCCGCTCGGAGGGCGCGCACGTCGACTTCGCCGTCGAGCCGACCGGTGACGGGAGCAGGCCGGAGCGCAAGGTGACGGTCTTCACGACGAGGCCCGACACGCTCTACGGTGCTACCTTCTTCGTCGTCGCGGCCGACGCCGACCTCGCGACCGAGCTCGTGGCCCCCGAGGAGGCTGCGGCCCTCGCGGAATACCAGGATCGGGTCAAGGCCCTCTCCGAGATCGAGCGCCAGAACACCGACCGCGAGAAGACCGGCGTGTTCCTCGGCCGGTATGCCGTGAACCCCCTGAGCGGGGAGAAGCTGCCGGTGTGGGCCGCCGACTACGTGCTCGCGGACTACGGCACGGGGGCCATCATGGCCGTCCCGGCGCACGACCAGCGCGACCTCGACTTCGCCCGCGCCTTCGGCCTGCCGGTGCGCACGGTCCTCGAGACCGGCGAGGAGGATCCCGTCGTGAGCGGGGTCGCGACCGCCGGCGAGGGAACGATCGTCAACTCGGGCCCCCTCGACGGACTGTCCAAGTCCGAAGGAATCGCGAAGGCCATCGAGATCGTCGAAGCCGCGGGGACGGGGGAGGGTACCGTCAACTACCGGCTCCGCGATTGGCTGCTGTCCCGCCAGCGGTTCTGGGGAGCACCGATCCCCATCATCCACTGCGAGGCGTGCGGCGAGGTTCCCGTGCCGGACGACCAGCTTCCGGTGCGCCTTCCCGACGACCTCCGGGGCGAGCAGCTTGCCCCGAAGGGCACCTCCCCGCTCGCGGCCGCCGAGCACTGGGTCAACGTCACATGCCCAAGCTGCGGCGGCCCGGCGAAGCGCGACACGGACACGATGGACACGTTCGTGGACTCGTCCTGGTACTACCTGCGCTATCTGTCGCCGGACTACACCGAGGGGCCGTTCGATCCGGAGGCCGCGAAGCGCTGGATGCCCGTCGCGCAGTACGTGGGCGGCGTCGAGCATGCGATTCTGCACCTGCTCTACAGCCGGTTCTTCACGAAGGTCCTCAAGGACATGGGCCTCGTCGACTTCGACGAGCCGTTCGCAGCGCTCATGAACCAGGGTCAGGTGCTCAACGGGGGCAAGGCCATGAGCAAGTCGCTCGGCAACGGCGTCGACCTCGGCGAGCAGCTCGACCAGTTCGGCGTGGATGCTGTGCGCCTCACCATGGTGTTCGCCTCGCCCCCCGAGGACGACGTCGACTGGGCCGACGTCTCGCCGTCGGGTTCCGCGAAGTTCCTGGCGCGGGCATGGCGCCTCGGGCAGGACGTCACGAGCGAGCCCGGCGCGGACCCCGCGAAGGGCGACCGCGCGCTGCGCAGCGTCACCCACCGGACCCTCGCGGACGCCGTCGAACTCCTCGAGTCACGCAAGTTCAACGTCGTCGTCGCCAAGGCGATGGAACTCGTCAATGCGACCCGCAAAGCGATCGACAGCGGGCCCGGGGGAGCCGATCCCGCTGTGCGCGAGGCGGTCGAGGTCGTGGCGATCATCCTGAGCCTCGTCGCACCGTACACAGCCGAGGATCTCTGGGCGGCCCTCGGCCACGAACCGTCTGTGGCGAACGCGGAGTGGCCTGCGTATGATCCGTCGCTGCTCGTGGAGGAGACCGTGACCGCGGTGGTCCAGGTCCAGGGCAAGGTCCGCGACCGACTCGAGGTGTCTCCGGACATCTCCGAGGACGCTCTGCGCGAGCTCGCACTCGCAGCACCCAACGTGCAGCGCATCCTCGACGGCAGGGGCATCCGCACGGTCATCGTGCGCGCGCCCAAGCTGGTGAACATCGTTCCCGCGTGACACCAACGCGACTGGCCGCCGTCAGGGCGACGGGGTGACTGAGCGCGCCCCGTCACCCTGGTGGCTGAGCGACCGCTTCCTCCGGCAGCGCCTCGGCCGCCTCAGGCTGTCGGTCCTGCGGCCGGAGACCCTTCCCCGGGTGCGTACCGCCGTCGTCACCGACAGCGCGTGCGGACTGCCGCCCGAATGGCTTGCCGCCGCCGAAGCGGAGCCATGGTTCGAGGTGGTTCCGCTTTCGGTCATGGCGGGAGACGAGATCCACCTCGATGGCCCCGAAGCCGAAGCGGCACTCGGAATTGCCCTTGCGGCAGGGCGTCCGGTGAAGACGTCGCGGCCGGCCCCTGGGGTGTTCGAGCGAACCTACCGGCGGCTCGAAGCCGCGGGTTTCGAGGCGGTCGTCTCGGTCCATCTCTCCGGTGCCCTGTCGGGCACGGCGGACGCGGCTCGCCTCGCGGCGGAGCGCGTGGGCGTCCCCGTCGAGGTCCTGGACACCCGAACCGCCGGCATGGCCCAGGGGTTTGCCGTCCAAGCCGCGTTCCTCGCCGCCTCCACGGGACAGGACGCGGGGGCCGTGCTTGCGGCAGCACGCGAGACGCTCGACGGCGCGGAGGTCCGCTTCTTCCTTCCGAGCCTCGACCAGCTGCGGCGCGGGGGCCGGATCGGTGCGGCCGCATCCTGGGTGGGCACAGTGCTCTCAATCCGTCCGCTGCTCGCGGTCCAGGATGGCAGGATCGTTCCGCTCGAACGCATCCGGACGAGCGCCCGGGCCCTGCCTCGGCTGCGCGAGCTCTCGGCGGCCGATGCGCGGAAGCGCGTCGATCCTCGCCTCGCCGTCCACTACTTCGGCAACCGCGGTGAGGCCGAGGCCCTCGCGCGCGAACTCGTCGAGACGCTGGGTGCCGAACCGGAGGCGCTCGTGAAGGGCACCGACGTCGTCGTCACCCCTCTTCCGGCCGTCCTCGCGGCTCACACGGGGCTCGGCGTCCTCGCAATCGTCGTCACGGGCCGGACGCGTGACGCCGCCACCGCGCCCGCCGATTGACTGTTCCTCCACCTCGGCCGTCCCGCGTGTCCGCCCACATAGCCGCTCCCGACTCACCAGGGCAGCCTGCAGGCCTGTCAGGCTGACTGCATGGGACGAGGGAGACGCGCGGAGGGGGCGCGAGCGCGGCACCGTTGGGACCGGATCGTCCCACCGCGCGGCCCCGACGAGACCCTCGGTTCTGGCCTTCTCGTGCAGGCCCGGCCGAACGATGGGGACGACTCGGACGAAGCTGCAGCAGACGACGACCCGACAGCCTCGGGACAAGGACCACGTTGGGTTCTTTCCGCCCGGCTTGCGGCTGTCGTCGTGTGCATTCTGGGTGTCGTCGCAGGGCTCTGGTGGTGGTCCGCGGTCTCGTCTCCGCCTGATGTCCGATCGATCGGGCCTCGTGACGCCACTCCCTCCGGCGCCGGGCATCGTCCGGCCACGGCCGAAACTGCAACGCTCGCGCCTCGCGAATCGGAAGGCGCAGCGGTCATCGTCGTGCACGTTGCCGGAGCCGTCGGCAGGCCGGGCGTCTATCAGCTTCCCCAGGGGAGTCGTATCCATGACGCGATCAGTGCTGCTGGGGGAGCGCTGCCCAATGGCGAACCGGACCGCCTCAACCTCGCAGCAGAGATCGACGACGGCGCGCGGATCGCCGTTCCCCGTCAAGGCGAGCCGATGGAGGAAGGCGCGGGCGCCGGGCCGGTGGCCCAGGCCAGCCTTACGCAAGGCGGCCGCACGACAGGCAGCCGCTCGGCGAGCGGCGCGGCGAAGGTCAATCTCAACACGGCGAGCGCGCAGGAACTCGCGCAGTTGCCCCGTGTGGGCCCAGTCCTGGCCCAGAGGATCGTCGAGTACCGCGAGCAGCACGGGCGCTTCTCGTCGCCCGAAGACCTCGATGGGGTTCCCGGGATAGGCCCCAAGATGCTCGAATCCCTCCTGCCACTGGTGTCGGTTTGAGCTCGCGACAGACGGAACGCGCGTCCTCGACGGTGTGGGGCCGCTACGTACAATCGGCCACCGACCGCTTCCACAGGCATCGCCGAGCTCGAGAGCACCAAGGCCCGTCGGGCGGCGCCCGTGCGGCCCTCGTCGAAGCACTGAGGGAATGGCTGGCATCCCGATCGGCGCGGGGCGGGGCAGCGGGTGGGACCGATTCAGCCTCGGTGAGCCGAGGGTGGAGGGATCTTCGGCTTATCCCACCCGCGGCGGCAGTCTGGGCCGGAGCGGCGTGGCCAGTCGTGGGCGCTTCAGTTGGTCTCGCGGGGTGGGCGGTCTGGGCTTGGGGGCTGGGGAGCTGCGCCGTGATGCTCGTCGCGGCAGGCATTGCGGCGATGGCAGGGTCACGAAAGGCGTCACGAAGGCCCGAAGCGCGGGTCGATGGTGCCCGCACGGCAGCGGGGCGCCGCACGCGTCTCCTCTCTGCCCACGACAGGAAGAAGGTTGCCTCAGGAATGGGACGAAGGTTCGCGATCGTCGCCGTCGTGACCGCCGTCGCCGGGGGTGCAGGTTTCCTCGCCGGCGCGGCGCGTCTGACGACGGATACGGCAGGTCCAGCCGGTCGACTCCTTGCCGAGGGCGGTCCAGCCACCGCCAAGCTGGAGATCCTCTCGGAGCCACGGCGTCAGTCGGCTGCTGGCCGCTTCAGTACCGGGCCCAGGTACATCACGGATGCGCGGCTTGTTGCTGCAATCCGTGACGGCCAGCGTTTTGCCGCTTCGGCGCGGGTGATCTTGGCTGGTGGAGAATCCCTTCGGGGCCTGGCGCCCGGCACCCGGATCGAGCTACCTGTCCACGTCGCAGCCGGAGGGCCCGGGACGGCGTTCGTCACCGCACGAAGCTCTCCGCGGACCGTCGAGCCGCCCGGTCAGGGAGGCGTGTGGCGGGCCAGTGCACGGGAGACTCTCCGAGCACATGCGGCGTGGCTCCCAGCCGATGCCGCGGGCCTCGTCCCGGCCCTCGCAGTGGGGGATCGCAGCAGCCTCGACCCCCGCCTCGAGGAGTCCCTGCGGGTCGCGGGCCTCACCCACCTCACCGCGGTGAGCGGGGCGAACTTCGCCATCGTCGTGGGGACGGTTGTGCTTGCTCTCCGCTCGTTCAGGCTGCCGAGGATGGCTGTGCATGCCGTCTGCGTGGTGGTCCTGGTGTGTTTCCTCGGCATTGTCGGTCCGGAGCCAAGCGTCCTGCGGGCGGGCGCGATGGGACTGGTGTCGCTCGTGGCGCTGGCGTCGGGGCGCGCAGGTGCGGGCTCGGCGGCGCTTGCGACGGCGGTGATAGCGGTCGTCCTCGCGGACCCTGCACTCGCCCTCAGCTACGGTTTCGTCCTGTCCGTCCTCGCGACCCTGGGGATCACGCTCCTCGCCCGTCCGCTCGCGGCGCGTCTCTCCGCCCGGCTGCCCACGTGGCTTGCAGCCGCGGTGGCGGTGCCGCTCGCAGCGCAGCTACTGTGCGGGCCCGTCGTCGTGCTCCTCGAGCCGTCCTTCCAGACGTGGTCGCTCGCGGCCAACCTTGTTGTGGCTCCGCTGGTCCCGCCCATCACCGTCGCTGCCACCTTGGCCCTTGCGGTCGGGCCGCTGTGCCCACCCCTGGGGTGGGCCGCGACGGCGATGGCGGGGATTCCCGCAGAGGTTCTCGCGACCGCAGCCCAAGGATTCGCGGCCCTGCCGGGAGCCCGGCTCCCGTGGGCGGAGGGACCCGCCGGCGTAATCGCGATGGCACTCGTCTCCGTCGCCTCGGCGGCCCTCGTGTGGGGCCTGGGTCATCGGCACAGAGCAGCGTGAATCGGGCCGGTCCGTCGGTGAATCCCGATGCCACAGGGTGGCCCAGGCGGGCGACCCGAGAGCACCTTCTTGTCATCGGGGAGAGCCGAAACACTCAGAGCGAATGACGAGTCCCTTGCACGCAGAGTCAATATCCCTTCGCAGAAGGGCAAAGCCACGGGCCTCCGGCGCGCGTACCTTTCAAAGGAGAGATGTGACGCAGGCCACTCTAGGAGGTTGGGATGCTCGAGCCGGAGGCAGATCTCCTGCTGGTCAATGGCACGATCGACACGCTTGAGGATCGGGTCGGCCGCACCGACGCGCTGGCTGTTGTTGCGGGGAAGGTCGCGGCGGCCGGCGAGGAGGCCCTCGCACGCCGGGGCACCGGTACGCACGTGGTCGACCTTGAGGGCGCCTACGTCATGCCCGGTCTCCTCGACGTGCACAATCACTTCTTCCTCGCCGGGCAGATGGACCTCTTCGAGCTCGACGCCCCGCCCACGCTGAGTCTGTCCAAATTCCTCGAGGTCATCGCCGATTACGCCGCAACCCTGCCCGACGATGGTTGGGTTCTCGGGGGCAGTTGGGGCTCGGGGCTACTCAGCGAGATCAACACGTCGGAGGCTCTGGCCCGCCTGGACGCCGCAACTGGCGGACGGCCGGCTCTCCTTAAGGATGACTCGAAGCACAACCGCTGGGCGAGCTCCCGCGCCCTCGACCTTGCCGGGATCGGCCCGGACACGCCAAACCCGGCCGGGGGCCAGATCCTCCGCGGTACCTCAGGGCGCCCCACAGGCGCTCTCATCGAAGCAGGGGGCGTCCTCGTCGAGAGGGCCCTCGCACGGCTCCAGCCCATGCCCCCGGAATCATTGGCGCGCTCGGCAGCCCGGGGCGTCGAACTCCTGCATTCCTATGGCATTACGGCGTTCCAGGACGCTGCAGCGTCACTTCAGACGATGCGGGCCCTGAAGGAGCTCGACGACGCGGGACAGCTGGATGCCTGGGTGGTCACGTCGATGCAGGCGAATGACTTCATCTTCGGCACGGATCCCCTCGGCGAGGGGATCATCGGCCACCGCGAGGAAACGCGGTCTGAGCACCACCGGCCGGACTTTATCAAGATCTTCCTCGACGGGGTCCCGCCCGCTGGGACGGGGGCCTTCATGGAGCCCTATCTGGAGAGCGCGGGGTTCCCCCCGTGCCACTGCGGCTCGACGACGATGCGCCCGGACGAGCTGGAGAAGTGGCTTCTCAGCACCGCCGAGCGCGGGATCTCCGCCAAGATCCACTGCACGGGGGACGCCTCGGTCCGGCTCGTGTTGGACACCGTCCGGATAATCCGGGAGGCCGGCTTTTCCACGCCGCGCTACCACATCGCCCATGGCCAGTTCGTTCATCCGGACGACGTCGTCCGCTTCGCCGAGCTCGACGTCACCGCCGACATCTCGCCCTCCCTGTGGTTCCCGGGCGTGATCTCGGAGGCGATCGCCACCGTCCTTCCTGCCGAGCGGGCCTCGAAGATGCAGCCCAACCGTTCGCTTCTGGACGCGGGCGCCCGACTGGCCGGCGGCTCCGACTGGCCGGTGAGCGTTTCGCCCAACGCGTGGGAGGCCATCTACGGTCTGGTCACACGCCAGGACCCCAGCGGCCAGTTCCCGGGAACCCTCTGGCCCGAGCAGGCCATCACCCTTGAGGAGGCGATCCGCGCCTACACCACCGACTCGGCCGAGGCCATGGGCCTTGCCGACATCGCCGGCTCGCTCGGCCCCGGAAGGTCCGCCGACTTCATCGTGCTCTCCGCCAACCCCCACGAAGTCCCCATCGATGGTGTGCGTCGCATCCGGGCGAGGCAGACCTGGTTCGCGGGGAGGAAGGTCTACGACGAGACCCACATGGCCGCCCCCGCCGCACGCCTCTGACGAATAAAGCATCGGCATCACCCGCACCACCCAAAACAAGTCCCTTCACCACCCCCTGGAAGGCCCTCCCATGACCAATCGCATCCCTTCCGCGCGCCCAAAGGCGGGCACCGACCGCGGAATCTATACCTTCATCGCGGTGTTCAGCGCCGTGCTTTATACGGTCCTGCTGATCGCGCCCGTGGTCGGCGGCAAGCTCGTCCAGCAGTTCGGTCTGACTCCGACCGAGCTGGGCAGCCTCTTCTCCCTTGAGCTCGGCTCGTTCAGCCTGGCCACCGTGCCCGCCTACCTCTGGTTGCGGCGCGTGAACATCGTCAAGGCCACCTACGTGTTCACCGCGGTGGTCATCGCCGGGAACCTGGTCTCCGGCTTCATGACCAGCTTCCCCGTGCTCGTGGCGGTGCGGGTCGTCACCGCTCTGGCCGCGGGCTCCATCACCGTGGTGCTGCTGACCCTCAGCGGGAAGACCTCGAACCCCAGCCGCGCATTCGGGATCTTCGTCGTCTTCCAGCTGATCATGGGAGCGATCATCCTCTCCGTCTTTCCAATCGTCTTCGCCAATGCGCCGGTGAGCGCCATCTACTGGACCCTCGCCGGACTCGCTGTGTGCTGCCTTCCCTTCGTCCGCCTGATCGACGGGCAGGCACTCCGGAAGGCACCGGCCGCGGCAGTCCCGGCAGCGGGGGAGCGGTTGCGCACCCTGCACGCCGGCAAGTTCGTCACCGGCCTCGCCGCCGTGCTGCTGTTCTACATCGGGCTCAGCGGCGTCTGGTCCTTCATGGCGCAGATCGCAGGCGCCTCCGGGATCGGGCTGTCAGCGGCCAGTCTCGTCCTCGCCCTCGCCACCGTCCCGGGCATCATCTCCTCGCTCGTCGCGACCCTGCTCGGAGACAGCCCGTACCGGCGGACCTTCCTGCTCGCCGGATACCTGGGTCTCGGGGCAAGCATCGCGCTCCTGTTCGGCACACCCGGCCTCCTGCAGTTCGCCATCGCAGCCATGGTCTTCAAGTTCGCCTGGACCTTCATCCTCCCTTACCTGCTCTCTTCGCTTTCCGACCTCGGCGACGGTGGGCACGTAATGAACACGACCAACCTCATGATCGGTTCGGGGTTCGCGATCGGCCCGATCCTCAGCGGGGTCCTCATTCAGTCCTCGGGCGGATTCACCTCGATGCTCGCAGTAGCAGTGACCGCCGTCGTCCTCTCCCTCATCGGAGCGATGACGATCCAGACCAAGCGACAGAAGAGGGCGGCTCTCGCTCCTGCAACCCAGCCGACGAGAGCAGACGCCACGGGCATGTGAGCGACGGCGCCCACCCTTACAAAGGCGGATCCACTTCACTGCTCAACCCGCCAAGCCCAAGCCAGTAGGACCCTCCCTGAAATCTTGCACAGGGCAGGGTCCTACTGGCTCTCGTCAGTAGGAGGCAGGGGTCCTGGCTGTCGGTCAGCTGCTGATGATCTGGGGTTGGCCGAGGTGCTTGAGGCCGTTGCCAACCTAGGCAGTAAGTCTGCCGAAAATGGGCGGCCATCTGCAGGTATTGGCGGATAGTGGGTCGCGATCGTGCACACTCGCCCCAGCCCGTGACGCGACGAGGTCTCAGGCTCTCTCGAGCTCTCGATCGCCCGCCCATGTCAGGACGCGGTGACCACACCATTCGAAGACCGTATCGAACCCCACGGCGCGCGAGATCTTCTCGACGTACACGGCCACCCCGCGGCCGGTCTCGTCGTCGCCGTGCGGGTGGGGGATCCCTTCCGTGTCGATCCAGCAGGGCACGAAGCCCGCTGAGGCGAGGCGGCCGCCGTGGAAGGTCGTCGTGGCGATGATCGTGTTCCGGCTCTCCGGGTGGAAGGGGTAGGTGGGCATGTCTGGGTCTGGGGCGAAGCCAAACATCCGCACCCGCCTTGCCGCCCACTCCATTCGTTCGGCTGAGTCGCCGCCTACCGGAGTCAGGGCGCGGGTGACGGTGACGAAGTTGCCCAGCCCGTGGAAGATCGGCGCGCCCTTGTACCACTCGATGCCACGCATGATGTGCGCATGGTGGCCGATGACGACGTCGGCCCCGGCGTCGATCGCGGCGTGAGAGAGCGGACGCTCGTAGTCAGCGAGGATCGCGGGCGTGTGGCCGATGCCCTTGTGCAGGGCGACGACTACGACGTCCACTTCCTCGCGGAGCGTGCGGATGTCACGCTGCATGGCGAGCTGGCTCTCCGGCGCGACGAACGTGTAGATGGTCGGTGGGCCCCCAGGCGTCGCGGATTCGAGTTCGTAGTGGGTGAGCACCTTGACGTACGCGGCGCCCGCCTTCTGGGACGCGGCCCACGAGTCCTTCGGCCCGACGCAGTTGTAGCTGAGGACGCCGACCCTGGTCCCGGACCTCTCGATGATCGCAGGAGCCTTTGCGGCGGCGAGGCTCGCGCCGCCGCCGGCGGTGATGAGTCCGGCCTTGCGTGAGTACTCGATGGTGTCGAGGACCCCTTCGGTGCCGACGTCGAAGAAGTGGTTCCCGGCGAGAGTCACAACGTCGAACCCCGCCTCGGCGACTGCGGTGAGGGCTTCGGGGTCCGCGGGGGGAGCCGGCACGTCGGTGCTCGACTGGATCGTGGCGTACGAGTGGGGGACCTCGATGTGGCCGATCGCGACGTCCGCCTCCCGCAGGATCGGGGCGCTGGGGGCGAAGAACGAGGCCGGGTTGGGCTCGTCGAGGACGAGGTCGCCCACGGCTGCAATGGTGATCATGAGGCCACCTTCTCCCGGCGCGCTTCGAGGAGCTCGTCGGCTTCTTCACGGAGAAGGAAGCCCTCCTCGACGAGCCGCTCGGTGCTCGCGCTGTAGTTACTCACATAATCCTCCTCGGACGCGTAGAGCCCGGCCAGCGTCTCCGGCGTGAACGGGACCATGTGCGGGATCATTGCCGCGACCTTCTCCGGGCTCCCCATCGGCGCCCACTCGGGTGGGAGGCAGTACCCCGGAGCCGGGGTGCTGTGCGGGGCGTAGGCGGCCCTCGGCACCTCGACCCACGGGGTGCGGACACCCCCGAGGACGTTGCCGAACTCGTCGCGGGCGAGGGGCATCCTCGAGCTCACTGCTGATTCGTCGGCGAAGGCGAAGCGCTCCGCCCTGGGTGCGGCAGTGCCGCTCGTGATCCACTCATCGAGGCGCTGGTAGAGGGCCCGCACGATGAAGTCCATGCGGGCGTCGCTCGGTTCCTCGTTGATCCTGTTGGGGGAGGCCTCGCCGCCTGCCGCCAGCCACTGCTCCGTGTTGGTCAGCGCCGAGTCGTTGTCGATCGCAGCGTGCGACGTGCCGGCAATCTCGTAGAGGCGGTAAGGGTCCTCGGGGCTGTCGCTGTCGGGGCGGAGGCTGTCGCGGTGCGTCTCCGCCTCGAATTCGCTGAGCACCTCGAAGATCGGCACGCCGTGGCCGAAGATGGTGCGACGCGGATCGTCGGCGGGGAGGGGAAGGCTCTGGGCCGAGAGCGGGGGGTAGCCTGCGAGGCCGGCTGATCCGGAGGAGATCCCGACGACGTAGCCGTCCACGGCGGGACGGCCGTCCGCGAGCCTGTACAGCTCGTGGAAGCCATCCTGAGCGAAGACGCGGCAGAAGCTGCCCGTGGCCGACCAGCCGGACATGACCAGGCGGGTGACCTCGCCGAGGGCCAATCCGCCGATGCCCAGCGCCCCGCTCCGCAGCGCGACCGCGACCTGGCCGAGGATGTCGTAGCCGAGGCCGTCGGCTGGAATGCATACGGCCCCGTACCGCTCAGGCTCAATGCGCTCTCGCAGCTGCTTCGAGACCTGCTTCGCCTGGGTGACACCGACCCATGTGTGGCCGTTGCGCAGGATCCAGGGGTGGATGGTGCGCCACGTGACGCCGCGGTCGAGGTTGGGGTGCAGGGGCTCGAGCTGGACGGCGCCGCTCGCCCGGGCCGGGTCGGCCGGGCGCCGTGTCAGGACCCTCGTCGTGTAGGGGTGCGCGCTCTTCCGGAAGGGGACGAGGCCCAGATCGTCGTCGTAGGCCCATTCGTAGGCGGTGCCGGAGAGAAGGTATTCCTCCTCAACGTAACCCCATTGATCGAGAGCGATGCCGTGTCCGGAAGGAAGGAAGCTCGTCCCGAACGGCAGCGAGTCCGGGGTGATGGCGAGAGGTCTGACGTCGAATGTCACGAGTGGTTCGCAGCCTTTCCTAGGGTCATTCGTTCGGGAAGCCGGCCTTCGTCCCCGACCGCATTGGACTTGGTCCCTGCGGTGCGCAGGGCGCGCTCGGCGTGCCGGGCCTCCCGTCGCTGGCGCTGCCGGGCGGGGTCCGGGACTGGAGCGGCTGCGAGGAGCGCGCGCGTGTACGGATGCTGTGGCCGCTCGTACACCTCGCGCGACGTGCCCTCCTCGATGATCTGCCCCTTATTGAGCACGGCCACACGGTCGGAGACGTGCCGTACGACCGTGAGGTCGTGGGCGATGAACAGGTAGCTCAGCCCGAATTCCTTCTGGAGGTCCGTCATGAGGTTGAGCACCTGCGCTTGGATCGAGAGGTCGAGTGCGCTCACGGGCTCGTCGCAGATCACGAGGCGGGGCCGGAGCATGAGGGCGCGGGCGATCGCGATCCGCTGGCGCTGGCCGCCCGAGAAGGTCGCAGGGTACCGGGCGCCGTCTTCGGCGCGCAGGCCGACGCGCTCAAGCATCG
This sequence comes from Sinomonas susongensis, assembly GCF_005877005.1. GTDB lineage: Bacteria > Actinomycetota > Actinomycetes > Actinomycetales > Micrococcaceae > Sinomonas > Sinomonas susongensis. Next base: position 225,038 of record NZ_SSNH01000007.1, read on the forward strand.
CTGAGGCCTCGCGGCGGGCGTCGGCGCGGTCGGAGCCGTGCGAGAGCAGGGGCTCCGCGAGCGAGTACCCGATGGTCTTCGTGGGGTCGAGCGAGCTGTAGGGGTCTTGGAACACGACTTGGAGCGACGAGCTGAACTCGCGGCGCTCCTTGCGCCCGAGGTTCCCGAGCTCGTGCCCGTCGAAGCAGATGCTGCCCTCGGTCACCGGTGCGAGGCCGAGGACGGCACGGCCGATCGTCGTCTTCCCCGAGCCGGACTCGCCCACGAGGCCGAGGGTCTCGCCCTCGTGGATGGTCAGGCTCACGCCGTCGACGGCGCGGCGGGTCTGCTTTCTCCCCATCCGGTACTCAACGGCGAGGTCGCGGATCTCGAGCAAGGGGTGGGTGCCCGTAGCGCTGCCGGCTTCGGGCGAGGGAGAGCGGTTCATCGGACGGCCTCCGGCACGAGTCGGCCTTCCGGCATGAGCTGGTCGGTGTGGATGCAGCGCGAGGCGCGTTCTTCGCCCACCTTGAGGAGCGGGACAGGAGCCGCGAGACAGTCCTCGGTCGCGAAGCGGCAGCGGGCCGCGAAGTGGCATCCCGTGGGCCAGTCTTTGGGGCGCGGGACGCTTCCGGGGATCGCGGGCAGCGGCTCGCCCTCGACGGCGAGGTGCGGGCTTGCCTCGAGGAGCGCCTTCGTGTATGGGTGCAGGGGGAGCTGGAACACCCGGTTGATGTCCGCGGTCTCGACGATCTGCCCCGCGTACATGACCAGCGCGCGATCGCACAGGTCGGCGACGACGCCCCAGTCATGCGTGACGAGGAGCACGGCTATGCCGTTCTTCGCCTGGAGCGAGCGGAGCAAGTCGAGGATCTCGGCCTGGACGGTGACGTCGAGCGCCGTGGTGGGCTCGTCCGCGATGAGCAGCTTGGGGTCGCCCGCGATCGCGGCCGCGATCGCTACGCGCTGCGCCTGGCCTCCTGAGATCTGGTGCGGGTAGCGCTTGGCGACGACCTCCGGATCCGGGATGTTGACGGCCGTGATGAGTTCGACGGCGCGCTTCCGCGCAGCCGCGCGGCTCACCCTCTTGTTCTTCATGCGGGCATGCGAGCGCACCACCTCGGCGAGCTGGTCGCCGATCGTGAAGGAGGGATCGAGCGCAACCATCGGCTCCTGCGAGATGAGCGCGATCTCCGTGCCGCGGAAGCGGCGCTTCTCCCGCTCGGGAAGCCCGGAGATCTCGTGGCCCTCGAGGGACACGCTGCCACCTGTGATCCGGCCGACCCGCTTCAGGAGGCCGAGCACCGAGAGTGCCGTGACGGTCTTGCCGCTCCCAGACTCGCCGACGAGGCCCACGCACTCGCCGCGGAAGATGTCGAAGGAGACGTTCTCCACCACCGTCGTGGCGGCGTCGTCCGCGCCGAAGGCCACGGTGAGACCGCGGACGGAAAGGAGCGCGGCGCTGTTTGGCCCTTCAAGGAGTGCCGCGGTGGCGTCTCGGACGACGGCGGCTGCCGGCTTCTGATCGGCAGTGGCACCGCGGCGCCTGGCCAGTCGCGTCCTGCCGGTTGCCGTTTTGGCCCGCTCCGAGGTCGCATCGCGGACGACGTCGCCGAGGAGGCCGAACGCGAGCACGGTGATCGCGATGACCCCGCCGCTGGGCACGAGGAGCCAGGGATTGGTCTGGATGACGGTCGCTGCGTCGCCGACCATGCCGCCCCAGGTCGGCGCTGGCGGCGGGACGCCGAGGCCGAGGTAGCTCAGGCCCGTCTGCACGCCGAGGGAGATCGCGGCGAAGATCGAGACGTGCACGATGATCGCACCTGAGGTGCGCGGCAGCACGTGCCGGACGGCGATCTGGGCGGGGCCGAGGCCGATCACCCGCGCCGCGTCGATGTAGAGCTCCTCCCGCACGGAAAGGACGTTGCCCCGGACTACGCGGATGAGGCCCGACGAGCCGAGCAGGCCGAAGACGATCATGGCCGCGGTCATGTTGCGGTTGAAAATCGTTAGGACGGCCAGGAGGATGATGATCACCGGGATCGACATGGCGACGTCGATCACGCGTGAGATCACACGGTCCACGCGGCCACCGGCGTAGCCCGCGAGCAGGCCGAACGGAACGGCGACGATGAGCAGTACGACGACGGCGGTTAGCACCCCGCCGAGCGAGTAGGCGCCGCCGTAGAGGAGCCGGCTCAGGACGTCCCGTCCCAGCATGTCCGTGCCCAGGAGGTGGGCCGCGTTGGGGCCTTTCCCGATCGCGTGCAGGTCTTGGAACAGCGGATCGTGCGGCGCGATCCACGGTGCAATCGCGCACGCAACGACAACGATCGCGAGGTAGATGAGGCAGGCGAGTCCGACGGGGGTCCGCAGGATCGCGTGGATGACGCCAGCCGGAGCTGCGCCGGCGCCTCCCGCGGAGGGACCCGCGGAGTTCTCGGTCGAGGTGGCGATGGTCATGCTGTCCGCACTTTCGGATTGAGGAGGCCGTAGGCAATGTCGACGCAGAGGTTGACGACGATGACGATGACGGTGAAGTACAGGGCCACGCCCTCGATGACCGGCAGATCGTGGTCGAGGGTGGCCTGCGTCGCGAGGCTGCCCATGCCGGGCAGGACGAAGACGTTCTCGACGAACACCGTCGCATCCAGGCTCGCAATCGCGTGGATTCCGATGACGCTCGCGACCGGGATCGAGGCGTTCCGGAGCGCGTGCTTGAGCAGGACCGACCACTCGGAGACTCCGGAGGCACGGAAGGTGCGGACGTAGTCGCGGTCGAGGACGTCGAGCACTGCCGAACGCGTCTGCTTCGCGATGGTGGCGATCCCCGCCAGGCTCAGAGCGCAGACCGGCAGGACGAGCCCCACAATCCAGTAGAACGGCGAGGTCATGAGGGGGGTGTAGCCCGTGGCGGGAAAGACCCTGAGCTTCACCGCGAAGAGCGTCACAAGGACGACGGCGACCCAGAAGTTTGGCAGCGCGAGCCCGGCGAGGGAGAGCGTGTCCACCACGCGGCCCAGAAACCCACCCCGCACGGCGCTGAGCATTCCGAACCCAATCCCGACGACCATGCAGAACAGCGTCGAGAGCGAGACCAGCGAGAGGGTTACCGGCAGGCGTTCCGCGAGTGTCGTGACGACCGGCTCGCCGCTGTAGAGGGACGTCCCGAGGTCCCCGTGGAACACGCCGGAGAGCCAATGGAAGTACTGCGCGTACCACGGCTGGTCCAGCCCGAGCTTATCGCGGAGGGCCGCGACCGCGTCCGGGGTCGCGTCGACGCCCAGAATGGTCTGGGCGGGGTCGCCCGGAACGAGCGACCCCAGCACGAAGACCACAAGGGACACGACCAGCAGCAGCGGGATCGACATCAGCAGGCGCCGAAGGATGAGCTGGGTCATGGTGGAGACTTCATTTCCTCAGTGAATTCGTCATCGGATATTTCTCGGACGCCGCGGCAGCCGCAGGGCGGGCGGTCAGCTGCCCAAGGTCCAGGCGAGGCTCGGATCGGGCGCCTCGGGGAGCGGGTTCGGGTTCGTAGCTGACACCGAGACGTTGTGGAGGTTCTTGCCGTTGAACCAGAGCGTCTGGGGCGCGTAGATGGGGACGATCCACGCGAGGTCCTCGAGGCGCTTCGACATCTGCTGGTAAAGGCTCGTGCGGTCGGAGTCAGTCGGAGCCGCGAGGGCCTGCTGGTACAGGGACTCGAGCTGCGGATCGGTCGAGTTCTCCGGGTTCTGGGAGACGCCGGTGGCAAGGTCCTGCTGGTAGAACTGCATCATGTCGGAGCCGGCCGTCGGGAAGATGGCGGCCGCGTACTTCTTGCTCACCACGCCCGAGGAGTACTGGGACATGCCCGTCGCCTCGACGTGGAGGTCTACCTTGATCCCAATCGCTCCGAGGGACTGGCTGATCGCCTGGGAAATCGTGGTGTTCTTGTCGAGGACGGAGGTCGTGATGACGGGCATCTCGAAGCCGCTCGCGTAGCCGGCCTCGGCCATGAGCTGCTTCGCCTTGTTCAGGTCGTAGGAGTAGCCCGGATCGTTGCTCATGTAGCCGTCCGTGCCGGGCAGCATGTCCTGGGTGCTCGGCTTGCCGTAGTCGCCGCCGAGGGCAGTGGCGAGCGACGCGCGGTCGAACGCGAGGGCGATGGCCTGGCGTACGCGGACGTCGGCCAAGGGCTTGCTGACCGAGCCGTCGCGGTCTAGGAGATTGAGCGACCAGTTGAAGAACGGAGCCGTCAGGATGTTGATCCCGGCCGCCTTCGCGGAGGCGGCCGTGTTCGCCGAGCCGCCCGCATTGTCAACCTGTCCGGTGGTGATCGCAGACAGGACCGCATTGGGGTCGCCGATGACTTTGACGTTGACCGTCTGGAACTTCTGGGCGGAGGGCTCCCAGTAGTTCGGGTTCTTTTTGTAGACGTAGGAGCTGTTCGTCACCGAGTCCTGGGAATCGAACGTATAGGCGCCGGTTCCCGCGCTCGTCTTGAGCAGCGAGGTGGGGTCGGCCACGCCCTTCGGGCTGATGATGAGCCCGAACTCGTTGTATTGGGTGAGGCTCAGGGCCGCGTCGGGATTCGGCTGCGCATACGTGATGCGGACCTTGTTCGTCCCGACAGCCTCGATCGACGAGATCTTCCCGGCGTGCGCGACCATGGGCCCCTTGGCACTGAGGAAGTACTTGAGCGAACCGACGACCGCGTTGGCGTCCATCGTGCTGCCGTCGTCGAACTTCACGCCGTCCCGGAGCGTGATCTCGAAGACCTTGTTCCCGGTCCCGACGTACTGCCAGGAGGTGGCCAGGTCCGGCACGAGTTTGCCGTCGCCCGAGAGGTAGACGAGCGGATCGTAGGCCAGCGCGGTGAAGATGGCCGACTCGCCGTTGCTTCCGAGAGCCGGGTTCAGACTCACGGGCGGGCCCGTGAACTGGACTGTGAGCTTGTCGGATGCGGAAGACGACGAGGTGGACGGAGCACCGCCGCTGCACGCTGTAAGCGCGACGGCGGCGACGGCCGCGGTTGCCGCGAGCTTGACGCCGACGACGGGGACGGATGGCAATCGAATCATGGGAGCTCCGTTGCTCGATGCATCGATGGGATGCAGGTCACAGGTGGTATTGCTCACAGTAACGGCACACTGCTAGCATCGTCAATGGGAAATAGATCAAGCGATCTGTCGAATAGATCGAGTGATCTAGAGGCCATGGATCTAGAGCAAGTGCCGCACGGATGGGGTACGGAAGGGAAGCCAGTGAACCGACAGCGTGGTGCCGAGGAGTCCGTTGAGCTGAAGCTCTATCGCGCTGCGCTAGAGCTGTTCTCGACGAAGGGCTTCCACAACACTGGAATCCGCGAGATCGGCTCCCACGCTGGCGTGAGCTCTTCGGTCCTCTACCACTACCTTGGCTCGAAGGAAGAGGCGCTCCGCGAGCTAGTGGCGGATGGGCTCAACAGGCACGCCGAGGCGTCCGAGGCCGCCGTTGCCTCTCTGGGGCAGCCTGAGGAGAAGCTCGCCGCACTTGTCGCAGTGCACGTCCTCGTCCCCGTCCAGCACCCGACAATGAGCTCGCTCCTGCAGCAGGAGAGCAATCTCCACGAATGGCCGGCCGAACTCGGACAACTCAGAAAGCGCACCCAAGACCTCTGGACCGAGACGCTCGAGGCCGGGAAGAAGGCCGGCGTCTTCGACTTTGGCTCGACGGCAGTGACGCGCAGCGGGCTCATCCGGTCGATGACCCTGGTCAACCAGTGGTATCGCCCGGAGGGCGAGATCGGTCTCGAGCAGCTCGTGGGCGAGTACTGGGACTTCGCCTTCGGGGCAGTGCGGGCAAAGCGCGGCAGGCGCTACCTGCGCGCCGTGCATCTCGCACGCCCGACCGTCGGGGAGATCCTCGGGCTCGTCCGGGACGCCCACGACGGCGCCTGGTGGTAATCCACTTCTAATTTCCTTGCGTTTTCTTATTTAGTTCTTCATTGTGGAAGGAATCCCATGCCGCTCATAAATATCGGCGACGCCGAACTCTACTACGAGGAATTTGGCTCCGGCGACGACATCGTCCTCTCGTGTTCGAGCGGCTTCACGGCAGGAACCTACCCCGAGCTTCTCGCCGCCGAGCCCACCAACTGCCGCGTCATCACCGTCCAGGCCAGGGGCTTCGGCAAGTCGACCCATCAGGCGAAGCCGGAGCAGGGGTGGCTCGACCAGTGGGCCGACGATGTCTGCACGGTTGCCGACAGGCTCGGCATCGAGAAGTTCATCTACACGGGCATTTCCCACGGGGGCGGCATCGGCTGGCATCTTGCACGCCGTCGTCCTGAGCGCCTCCGCGCACTCATTTCCGTCGTCGGCACCCCGCATGATCGCGCGGGCGGCGTCGACTCATCCGGGGGGCGCCGGAAGATCGTCGAGGGCCGGCGGAACCCCGAGGCGATCGCGGAGCAGTTGCGGATCATGGCGGGCTGGTCGGACGATCCCGAGCGCATCGCGTGGCGCGAGAAGTACATCGAGGAGCGCATCGCCTTCATGACATCCTGGGGCGAGGACGAAGCCACCATCAATCAGGGCAAGCCGTTCCCCGACGACCGACGAGGAACTTGAACAGATCTTCCAGGCGATCAACGTCCCTGTGCTCATCCTCGGCGCGCTTCGCGACGGCGTCATCTCACCAGAGTCATGCCTCCGTGCAGCCCGCCACGTCCGGGGCGCCAAGGCTGTGCTGTTCGAGGACGAGGGGCACTGGATCGGGCGAGAAAGCCCCGCACGCCTGGTCCGCGAAGTCGCTGTGTACCTCGAGGAACTGCGCCTCGCCGAGAGCGGCCTGCCCGTCGGGCTCCCGACTGAGTCCACGTATGGCGGGCCCGGTGCTGCGGGATCCGCACAGGCAGGGCACTAGGAATGGGAAGTCCGATGAATCGACCACTCGACGGGTTGACCGTCATCGATCTGACTACCGCGCTCGCGGGTCCATACGCGACGCTACTGCTCGCAGGGTTGGGCGCGAGGGTGATCAAGGTGGAGAACCCGGCTACGGGCGGCGACGCCTCCCGCAACAACTCTCCCTATCTCGGCCACGAGGGCCTGCGCGTGCAGCGCTCGTCCGAGGACGACATGTCCGTCTCGATCCTCTCCCGCGGCCGGAACAAGGAAAGCATCACGCTGGACCTCAAGGATCCCCGCGGGCGGCAGGTCCTCTTCGACCTTGCTGAGAAGGCCGACGTCCTCGTGGAGAACTACAGCGCGGGCGTCACGTCCCGTCTCGGGATCGGGTATTCGGACCTCGTCGACGTCAATCCACGCCTCATCTACACCTCCATCAGCGGCTTCGGCGCCACCTACAAGGGCCGCAACGGAAAAGCGATGGACACGATCATCCAGGCGCTCAGCGGCGTCATGATGACGGCGGGGGAACCCGGGGGAGGGCCGGTCCGGTTCGGCCTGCCCGTCGGGGACCTCGTCGCGCCCATGTTCGCCGTCATGGGCACCCTCGCCGCGGTCATCCAGTGCGGTGCTACCGGCCGGGGGCAGCACGTGGACGTCTCGATGCTCGGGTCCCTGACCTCGCTCGTGGCCGCGGAGCCCTTCGACGCGTTCGAGATGCTCGGCCTTCCGCTGAGGACGGGCGAGTACGTCCCCCGGCTCGCGCCGTTCGGGACGTTCCAAGCGAGGGACGGCTGGTTCGCCCTGTGCGCGCCGACAGACAAGTTCGCCCACGGAGTGCTCGCAGCAATCGGGCGGCCGGAGCTCGCCTCCGACGACCGCTTCTCCCGCCGGGACGGGCGCGTACACCACTCGACCGAACTGCACGCGATGATCGCCGAATGGGCTGCCGGGCTCGACGTGCGCGAGACGATCGCCGCGCTAGAGACGAACGGTGTCCCCGTGGCCGAGGTACGGCATCCGCTCGACGCCGTGCACGACCAAGGCGTACGGGACCGCGGGGAAGTGGTCGCGCTCCGGCACCCGTCCGGCGAGACCGGTGTCGAACTGTTCGGGCCGGGCCTTCCGTTCGTGATGTCCGATGCGGAGACCACGCTTGACCGCCCGGCCCCGCGGCTCGGCCAGCACAATGACGAGATCCTCCGCGGTCTGCTCGGTTATAGCGAGGCCCAGGTCGACGAGCTCAAGCGCAGCGCGGTCCTGTGAGCACGGGCCCTGTGAACCCGGGGGAAGCGCTCGGAGCAGCCGCCGACCTGTACACAAGCCGAGTTGAGCGCGCGCGCGAGGAGGCGGCCGCGGGTCGCGCCGTCGTCGGCTTCGTCGGAGCTGACGTCCCGCGCGAGCTCATTGCCGCGGCAGGTGCCGTCCCACTGCGCCTGCACAGCCGGCCGGGCTCCGCCTCCGCTGAGGCCAAGGACCTACTCGGCGAGGCCATCGATCCGGTCGCGCACTCAATCTTGGGGCAGATCCTGGCCGGGGAGCTGGACTTCCTTGCCGGAATCGCCTTCTCGCGCGACTGCAGCGCGTCGCTCCAGCAGTTCTACGTCGCGCGCCAGCTCGCCTTCGGCCGCGAGTCACTGCCGCCTGTCCACCTCGTGGACCTGCTCCACCTCCACCGGGACTCGACGCTGCAGTACGACCGCAGCGAGGTGCGGCGCTTTGCCGAGACCCTCGGCCGGTGGACCGGACGCGAGATCAGCGTTGAGAGCCTGCGTGAGTCCATGCTGGCCTACCGAGAGCTCGGGAAGCGACTCCAGGAGGCCCAGAGGCTCCGTCACGGGGGCCGGCTCTCCGGAAGTGCGAGCCTGCACCTGTTCGCGGCAGCCGAGTCCCTGCCCCCGCAGGATGCATTCGCACTCGTCGACGCCGCCGTGCGGGATTCAAGCGATGTCTCCGCATCCGACAGTCCGCGGATCTTCTTCTCAGGCAGCGGCCAGGACACCGATGTGCTCTACACGGCGCTCGAGGCACTGGGGACGCATGTCGTCGGCGAGGACCACGACTGGGGCCAGCTTCGCCTTACCGTGACCTGCGATCCGAATGCCTCGGACGACCTCGAGGGCCTCTTGGCCGAGCTCTCGCGCGCCTATCATCTCGGCGGCCCGGCCGCGCCGACGTCGGCGATGGGGGAGCGCGCACGCTGGACGGTCGACCAGGCCTGCCTAGCGGGGACGGAGTTCGTGCTCTGCTACACCCGGGTCTTTGATGACGCCCCGGCGTGGGACTACCCCCTCCAGCGCGAACTCCTGGCGGCAGCGGACATCCCGTCCGTGCTGCTGAACCGGCAGCCCGTCGAATTCGCGCTCCCGGACATCCACCGGGCCCTCGCGCCCTTCCTCGAACTCACCACGGCGGGACAGCCATGACAAGAAGACGCCTCACCTCGGCGCAGCGGGCCTCCGCCTACCAGAAGCAATGGTTCGCAGGCCTGCGCGAAGCCGCGGCCGAGGGCCAGCCGCTCGCCCTCGTCAATGCCGACGCGCCGCAGGAGATCCTGCGCGCGATGGACATTCCATACGTCGTCAACCAGTGGTGGGCCTCCGTGGTCTCCGCCAAGCGCATGGCCGACCGGAGCCTGGACGCCCTGCGCGAGCGAGGGTTCCCTGACTATTCGCGGCAGTACGACGCGATCGCGTTCGGCGCCGCACAGCTTCCTCCGGACGAAGCGCCGTGGGGCGGCCTCCCGACGCCCGACTTCGTCATCGCCGAGACGAGCGGGGACTCCGCGCGGAAGGTCTTCGACCTGTGGGCCGAGAACGGGCACACCGAATTCTTCGCGTTCGAGCGAACCTCCGCCGTCAAGGTCGCCCCCCGCTGGTGGGAGCTCGTCCCGCGTGAGTGGGAGGACGTGTTCGGCACCGAGCGCCTCGACCTCATGACCGCCGAGAACTGGGAGCTCGTCGGGCTCCTCGAGCGGCGCACCGGCCGGAAGTTCGAGATCGAGCGGCTCGTGCGGGTCATGGAGCTCGTGAACGAGCAGGCCGAGTGGAACCGGCGAACGCGCGACCTGCTCGCGGCCACCCGTCCGGCGCCGATCGGGGTCCACGACATCATCAACAGCGTCATGATTCCGCAGTGGCACCGAGGCACCGAATGGGCCCGCGATGCTGCCAAGACGCTGTACCACGAGGTGCGCGACGCCGTCGACCGCGGGGAGGCCGTCTCCCCCGGCGAGAAGGCCCGGCTCATGTGGATCGGCCGCGGCCTCTGGTTCGACATGGACATCTACTCGCGCTTCGAGCGCGAGTTCGAAGCGGTCTTCGTGTGGTCCATGTACCTCGCAATCGCCGCTGACGGGTACGCCCGCTACGGCGACGACCCCATGCGGACTCTCGCCGCCCGGTTCGCCGGCATGACTGACCAGCTCTACACCCCCGGCTGGGCTGAGGGCTGGTACGTCAAGGAGGCGCTCACCCACGGCGTCGACGGCGTTGTCCATCTCGTCGCCGACGACGTGCCCGGGGCGCACTTCACAACCGAAGCCCTCGAGGCGGCGGGCATCCCCGTCCTCGAAGTGCACGCGAACAACGCAGACCCGCGCTCGACCGACCCCGCGGCCTTCAGCGCTGCCATCGGCGACTTCTTGGGCACACGGGTCGGGGCGCCGGCCTCAGGGGGGTGATCTCGACTGGGCGAGCCCATGGCGCCGGTTGCGCATGCAGGGCTGCTTGAATGGTGGGGTGAACGCAGCGCAGCCCGCCCCCTCCATCATGTACGTGGTGAAGCAGCTCGAGTCGGCCTCGAGGGCGGCACTCGATGAGCTGCTCCGGCCGGCAGGGGTCACTGCGCTCCAATACACGGCCCTCACCGTCCTGGAGCGCCGGCCGGACATGTCCCAGACCGATCTCGCCCGGCAGTCGTTCGTGCGGGTACAGTCGGCGGCGGATCTCGTCTCGGCGCTGGTCCGGCGGGGCCTCGTCACGCGGCGGAAGGACCCGGACGGCGGGCGGCGCTTGCTCCTGTCACTGACTGCGGAGGGCAGGGCGTTCCTCGCCGAGTACGTCCCGCAGGTCCTGGCGATAGAGGACCGAATGCTCGAGGGCCTGGATCCGGCAGACCGCCAGGCCTTTGTCTCGGTGCTGCGCTCGTGCAGCGACAATCTCCGCGCGGGGCTTGTCCAGCACCGCTGAATAACCTCGACCGACACAATTCCGCTTGACACCATTGACACCGTCGGGTTGCGGTGTTTGCATTTGTGTATCAGGAAGCCTGACACGCCGGTCCATTCGGAGAATAACCATGAGTGCACATTCTGAGCTCGACCTCGGCACCCCGGATTCCTTCGATCCCTTGGAACCCGAGGAATTCGATACCGCCCACACGGCCTATGCGCGCGTCCGCGGGACCTGCCCGGTCGCCCATTCGCAGCGCTATGGGGGATTCTGGGCGCTCTTCGGCTACGACGACGTTTCCGGCGTGCTGTCGGATCCCGCGACGTTCACGACAAGCGTCCAGAACACGGTTCCGCGGTTCGCGTTCACCGGGCGGCGGCCGCCGCTCCACTTCGACCCGCCAGAGCATTCGGCCTACCGCCGCGTGATCAACCGATTCTTCACCCGAGCCAAGATGGAGGCCATCGCGCCCACGGTGCGGGCCATCGCGGCCACGATGATGGCCGAGCTCATCGGCCGGGGCGAGTTCGACGTCGCAGTCGACTACGCTCAGAAGTTTCCTGCCCACGTCTTCGCAGAGTTCTTCCACCTCGATCCCGCCTTGGCGGAGACCATCAAGGAGATCAGCGCTCGCTACGTCGCCGCGATCCAGGTCGTTGACGACGAGAACGTCGTCAAGCTGAGCCGACGGCTCTACGAGATCGGCCAGCTCGTCATCGACGAGCGGATCGCCCACCCGATGGACCCCGCCGAGGACCTTACGACGGCGCTCCTCGAGGCGGAGTATGAGGACAAGCCTCTGCCACGGGACATGGTGCTGGGCTGTGTCCGCCAACTCCTCGTGACCGGGATGGTGGCGCCGAGCGTCTTCATCGGCTGCATGTTCGTCCACCTCGCACGTGACCGCGAACTCCAGGCTCGTCTGCGTTCCGACCCGTCGCTCCTGCCCGCTGCAGTCGAGGAGTTCCTCCGCCTCTACACCCCCTACCGTGGCATGGCGCGAACCGCTCGGCGCGATGTGGCCTTCGGCGACACCGTGATCCGCGAAGGCGAGCCCATTGCCCTCGTATATATGTCGGCCAACCGCGACGAGAAAGTGTTCGGAGACGACGCCGGGGAGTTCCGGCTCGACCGCGAGAACATCAAGAAGCACATCGCCTTCGGCGGCGGTCCGCACACATGCCCCGGCGCGCCACTCGCGAGGATCATGTTCCAGGTGACCCTCGAGGAAGCTCTTTCCCGCACGAGCGACTTCGACCTCGCGGGGCCGATTGCCATGGCGCGTTGGGCCGAGTGGGGGACCAATTCGGTTCCGCTCCGAGTGGTCCCGGCGCCCGTGCCGGCGGGGGAGGCCTGATGGCCACCCCGCGCGAGGGCCTTGGTGTCTCCGCGACTATCGCCGAGTACGCCGCGAGCATGACGGCGGAGGGCGTCCCGCGGGCGGCCATAAGGTCGGCGTCGCTCTCCCTCATGGATCACCTCGGGGCATCGCTTGCCGCGACGACGCTCGGCGAGGGCTGCGAGGCCTTCGTCGGACTCGCGGCGGACGAGGCGGGGACCGGCCATAGCACCCTCCTCGCGAGTGGTCTAAGAGTGCCGGCTGCCGCGGCGGCGTTGGCAAACGGGGCGCTTTCGCACGCGCTCGATTTCGAGGACTCTGTCGACGGGCTTCCGGTTCATCCGAACGCTCAGGTCATCCCCGCCGTCCTCGCCCTGGCCGAAGATCGGGACGCCTCGGGGGAGAGGCTGCTGACCGCCATCGCCGTCGGCTGCGATCTGACAGCGCGCGTCGCGGCCGCGGGTGGCGACCTTATGGCGCGGCGCGGCTGGTACCCGCCACCGCTCGCAGGAGCCATTGGGGCGACGGTCGCGTGCGCGAACCTCGTAGGTCTCTCGCCGGCCCAGACGCTCGATGCGCTCTCCCTCGTCCAGCTCCAGGTGAGCGCTCCGGGTGAGATCAAGCACGCACCAGAATCGACGCTCCGCGGCGTGCGCGACGCCTTCGCAGCCCACGCGGCTGTGCGATCAGTCGCCCTCGCCGAGCGAGGGGTCCGCGGCTTCGACGAACCGCTCGAGGGCCGGGCCGGATTCTTCACGGCTTACGCCGGTGAAAGCTGGGACGACGAGGAGCTGCTCCGCGGGCTCGGGCGGGCCTTCCGCGGAACCGAGGTCAGCTACAAGCCGTGGCCGAGCTGCCGCGGAACCCACGCCTTCCTCGACGCGTGCGTCGAACTGCACGGGACCGTCGCCGTCCAGGACATCGAGGCCGTCGAGCTGCTCGGGGCACCAGTGAACACGATGCTCGCCGAACCCCGCTCCAGCAAGATCGCGCCGAAGACCGCGATCGACGCCAAGTTCAGCCTTCCCTTCACCACGGCGACGGCGCTAATCGACGGCACCATCACCCTCGCCTCGTTCGCACGCGAGGCGTTGGCGAGGCCGGACGTGCTCTCCCTAGCAGAGCGCGTGACCTTTGTGCCCGACCCGTCGTTCGACGTTCCCGAGCGCATGACGGCGGGGCGTACCACGGTGCGATTGACCGGCGGCCGCACGATCGTCGTCGACACCCCCTACCCGCCGGGAAATCCAGCGGCACCGTTGGGTCTCGACACCCTGCGCCGGAAGTTCGTCGACTGCGCCACCCACGCCAGGACCACGCTCGCCGATCCTCACGCCTTCGCCGATAGCCTTCTGGCCATCGCCTCAGCTCCGAGCGTGCGTCAGGTCATGGCCAGCCAGTTTCCCGCCCCCCAGCCAGCCGACGCCGTCGTCGGCTAGGCCGCACACCATCAGGAGCCCTCCCATGCCCGTTGAAATCTCATTCGTCGGCGACCTCATGCTCTCCGCCCCCGATCCGGCGCGCTTCTTCGCCGATTCCCGCCACCTCTTCCTCGGCACGGATGTCGCGATCGGGCACCTCGAATGGCCTCACACGGACCGGGGCCAGGTATGCGTCGTGGATATTCCGGCCGCCGCCAACCCGCCCGACTACCTCACCGCCCTCTCCGAGAGCGGATTCCATGCGGTCACGATGGCCGGCAACCACATGTTCGACCAGGGGCCTTTCGGGATCTCAGACGCTCTCGAGAAGCTTGACGAGCTGGGTATCGCGCACGCCGGTGCGGGAATGGCCATCGCCGAAGCCCGACGGCCCGCCGTCCTCGAGGCTGGCGGCCTGCGGATCGGCGTGCTGAGCTACAACGCGGTCGGCCCGCGGGAGTCTTGGGCGACACCGGTAAAGGCCGGAGTTGCCCCCGTCCGCATCGTCAACCATTACGAGCTCGACATCGCATCGCCGGGCAGCGCCCCCGCGGAGTTCACGAGCGTGGACCAGGAGTCGGAGGAGGCGTTCCGTGCGGACATCGCGGCCCTCCGTGACGAGGTCGACGTCGTGTGCGTCTCGCTCCACAAGGGCATGGGCTTCGTGCGCGCGAAGCTCGCCCAGTATGAGCGGCCGCTCGCGCACGCGGTCGTGGACGCCGGAGCAGACGTTGTCATCGGCCACCATGCCCACATCCTGCGCGGCGTCGAGGTCTACCGGGGGAAGCCGATCTTCCATGGGATCAACCACTTCGTCGCCGGCTACACCGAGGAGACCAATCCGCTCGGTTCCCACGGAAAGCGGCCGCGCCCCAAGAACGCCCCAAGCCTCGACTTCTTCACGCCTGACCCGGGGACTGCGCCCTTCCCTTTTCCGCGCGAATCGCGGCACACGATGGTGGCCAGGATTGTGGTGGACCACGAGGGCGTAGTGGAGGCCGGCTTCGTGCCGTGCTGGATCGAATCCGACGCCCGGCCCGTACCGCATGTCGGTGACGCTCAGGCAGCGGAGACGATTGACTACGTCCGCTCAATTACAAAGGAGGCCGGCCTCGAGGCAAGCATCCTCGAGGGGCCGAAGGGCGCCGTCTTCCTTCAGCGCCTGTCCTAGTGTTTCCAGTTCGTCCCAGCGCCACATTCCTATATCAGGAGTCTTGACATACAAAACGGTCGGCTCTAACCTTATATAAGGAAGCCTGACATCCAAATGCTTCTGATTCTTCGAGTGCTCGGCGAAATGCCCACAGAAATTCGCACACTCGTGGAGACGCAAATCTCGAACGGATGCGGTGCCCCACCGCTCCAAAAGTTTCTCTAGGAACGTCAAAGGGGAGGTTCCATGACGGGGAAGATCATCCTCAAGCGCGTTGCGTTCGGGATTCCGCTTCTCTTCGTTGTCTCGATCATCACGTTCGTCCTCGTCGCCCTCTCTCCAGGGGACGCGGCCAGGGTCCTCGCCGGGCCGGATGCGACCCAAGCCGACTACGAGTCGCTGCGCCAGCAGCTCGGCCTCAACGATCCGCTCCCGGTCCAGTACTGGCATTGGCTCGTGGGTGCGATGCACGGCAATCTCGGCCACTCGATCGTGAACGGCTCCGACGTCGCGCAGTCACTCAACGAGCGCCTCGGCGTCACGCTCTCCCTGGTCATCCTCGCCACCATCATCTCGGGTGTCATCGGGATCCTCGTGGGGAGTGTGAGCGCCCACCGGGGCGGCATGCTCGGGAAGATCGTCGACGTCGGCGCCATCGCCGGGTTCGCGCTTCCGCACTTCTGGATCGGGCTCATCCTCGTAACCCTCCTGGCGGTCCAGCTGCGACTCTTCCCAGCGCTCGGCTACGTCAACCTCTCCAGCAGCCCAGAACTCTGGCTGAGATCCGTGTCCCTGCCGGTCCTGACCCTC
Organism: Sinomonas susongensis; assembly: GCF_005877005.1. Taxonomy (GTDB): domain Bacteria; phylum Actinomycetota; class Actinomycetes; order Actinomycetales; family Micrococcaceae; genus Sinomonas; species Sinomonas susongensis. The sequence goes on from NZ_SSNH01000007.1 coordinate 240,787, forward strand.
GTCATAGGTGGCGTGGCCGGCATCGCCAAACAGACCCGGGACGCGATGCTCAACGGTCTGGGCGCTGAATACACCGTCGCGCATCGTGCCGACGGCGTGCCCGAGCGCTCCGTCGTCTACCGTCACGTCCTTAGGAATTCCGCCTCGCCCATCCTGGCCGTCGTGGGACTCCACTTCGTCGGAACGCTCAGCGGAACGGTCCTCGTGGAACAGATCTTCGGCCTTCCGGGCCTCGGCAGTCTGGCGGTCAGCGCCACGAATCAGCACGACATCCCCGTCATCCAGGGAATCGCCCTCTACTTCGGCATCCTGGTGGTCCTCGTCAACCTCGTTCTCGACCTGGTCTACCGGCGCCTCAATCCGAAGGTCGACGTCTCATGATCCAGACCGAAACCGTCCCTCCGCTCTCAGCACGCCGGGCGGCTGCCCCGCCGGCGCTTCGCCGCCCGGGCCTCCTCGGCCGTCTGCTGGGCAAGCCGACGGCGCTGATCTCCGGCATCTTCCTGCTTGCGGTCGCCGTCGCGTGCGTCGCGGCCCCTTGGGTCGCTCCCTACTCCTCCGACGCCACCGACTTCTCCGCGACGTCAGCCGGCCCCTCCGCGGCGCACCTCCTCGGCACCGACAACCTTGGCCGCGACGTCTTGAGCAGGCTCCTCTTCGGGGGTGTCCACACGCTCTCCTCCTCTGCCCTCGCGGTGGTAGTCGCGCTCGTGCTTGGCCTCCCGGTCGGAATGGCCGCCGGCTACCTCGGCGGAGCCTGGGACCGAGTCATAGGCTGGATCAGCGACGGGATCATGGCGCTTCCCGCCACGATCTTCCTGCTGGCCGTGCTGGCGGTGTTCCCGCACAACCTATACGCCGCGATGCTCGCTTTTGGCATCCTTGTTGCACCAGGTCTCGCCAAGGTCGTCCGCTCGGTCGTCCTCGGCGTCCGGCAGGAGCAGTACATCGACGTCGCGAAGGTCAGCGGCATCGGCGATCTCGGCATCATGCGGCGGCACATCGTCTCCAAGCTCGGGGGCGCGGTCGTCGTCCAGCTGACGCTCGTGATGGGCGTCTCGATCCTGGTCGAGAGCGGCCTCGACTTCCTCGGCCTCGGCCCGCAGCCGCCCACACCCACTTGGGGAACGATGGTCTCCGACGCGTCCCAGGCCATCCACACCCAGCCGTGGCTCCTGATCCCCACGGGCGGGACCATCGCCGTCGTCGTCCTCGCCCTGTGGTTCTTCGGCGACTCGCTGCGCGACGCCGTCATGGAACGCTGGATGGCACCCACTCATCGGAGGCGCGCTACGGCGAGACTGTCCCGTACGACGCCGCAGCTCACCGCGCCCGGTCGGCGTCGCCTCCATGCCGGGGACGCCCGTGGGACGGTCCGGCGCGACGCGGAGGCCGTGTTCGACGTCCAAGAGGTCACCGTCGCGTTCGAGCGCGACGGTGTGATCCAGCCAGTCGTCGAGGAGGTCTCGTTCTCGGTCCGCCCGGGCGAGACGGTCGCCCTGCTCGGCGAATCCGGCTGCGGGAAGAGCGTGACGGCCCGGGCCGCGTTCGGGCTGCTCCCCGCCGGGCTCGACGTCCAGCACGGGCGCCTCCGGTACGACGGAACCGACTACGACCTCCAGTCCGATACCTCGCGCCTGCCTCGCGGATCCGGGATCTCGGTGATCTTCCAAGAGCCGGTGGCCGCACTCGACCCCACGCTGACAGTCGGCCGGATCCTCGTCGATTCGGTGCGACGCCACCGTGGCGCGGGGCGCGCAGAGGCGCGGGAGATCGCCCTCGGCCTCCTTGACGACGTCGGCATCCACGACCCGGATCAGGTCCTAGGCCGATACGCCCACGAACTCTCCGGCGGGATGGCCCAGAGGGTGTGCATCGCGAGAGCCCTAGCGGGGCAACCCAAGGTCCTCATCGCGGACGAGCCCACGACCGCCCTCGACGTCACGGTCCAAGCAGGCGTGCTCGAACTCATCCGTGAGCGGCAGGCCGAGACCGGCCTCGCGGTCATGCTCGTCACGCACGACTGGGGCGTGGTGGCAGACATAGCCACGCAATGCGTGGTCATGTACGCAGGACAGGTCGTCGAGTCGGCGACCGTGGAGGAGCTCTTCACGTCACCGCGGCATCCGTACACGCGCGGCCTCCTGGCCGCCAATCCGGCCGGGGGCCACCCGGGGGAGAGGCTCACGGCTCTGCCCGGCCGCGTTCCCGCCCCCAGCGAGTGGCCGCCGGGATGCCGCTTCCAAGCCCGGTGCCCGTTCGCCACCGAGGAGTGCGCGGCTGCGGCGATCCCGCTCGAAGCGGACAACGGCGGCCGCCGGGTGCGCTGCATCCGTTGGAAGGAGACAGTCGATGTCGCCAGTTGAATCCGCTTCTGCAGAAGAAGTGACGAGTTCGCCCCTCGTGCTCGAGATGGCTGGGGTGTCGATCGACTACGAGCGCCGGCGCCTGCGTACGAGGGCAGTCCACGACGTGACGCTTTCCGTCGCCCACGGCGAGATGGTGGGCCTTGTGGGGGAGTCGGGCTCCGGCAAGACCTCGATTGCGATGTCTGCGCTGGGCCTCGTTCCCATCGCTGAGGGCAGCATTCGAGTCAATGGTCGATCCATCGATTACCGCCGGCGCCGGAGCATCCTCGAGGCGGGAGCCCAGGCGGTGTTCCAGAGCCCGTACAGCTCACTCGATCCGGCGCAGCCGGTCAAGGCGATCCTCTCGGAGCCCATCTTCCACGAGCGGCTTTCGCGCGCCGCGGTGGTCGAACGCGTGCGGTCCGCGCTCGAGGATGTCGGGCTCGATCCGGCAGCGATGGAGCGCTACCCGCGAGAGTTCTCGGGAGGCCAACGTCAGCGCATCTCGATAGCCCGCGCAATGATGGCGCAGCCCTCGCTCCTTATCTGCGACGAGCCGACGAGCGCGCTGGATCTGTCTGTCCAAGCACAGGTGGCGAACCTCCTCCTGGACCTTCAGGAGAGGCACCGCACAAGCTATCTCATCATCGGGCACGACCTCCCGCTCATGAACCACCTCACGTCTCGGCTGTACGTCATGTATCGCGGCCACATCGTGGAGGAGGGGCCCACTGCGCTCGTCTATGGATCGCCTGCGCATCCGTACACCCGCGCGCTCGTCCTGGCAGCCCCGGTCCCGGACCCCTTGAAGCAGCGGGAGAGGCGAGCTCTCGCGAAGGCGACCGTGGGTAGGACCCCGGCCGCGGAGGGCGGCTGCGCATTCGCTCCCCGATGCCCCTTCTCGACGGAGCTCTGTATCAGGGAGACACCCCAACTCCGGCGCGTGGGAGAGGTGTCCGTGGCTTGTCATCACGACGAGGCGCTGGGCACCACCGCAGCAACGACCACTCGAACTGGCACGGCGCAGCCCGCGCTGAGTCCAACCATCACCATCGCTCCGGCCGATCAGGCGGGATCAGAAACAGGAAGAGGAACCCATGCGAGTCTCTGATCGCAAGAGCCTCGGCTCGCCGAAGGGCCGCGGCATCGCCGCCGCGGCGGGTGTAGCCGCTTTGGCGATGGCACTGGGCGGGTGCTCCGGGGGCAGCACGTCATCGACGTCGGCCTCCACTTCAGGGGGCACCTTGACGGTGCAGTTCTCCGGCCCCCCAATCGCGGGCCTGGACCCGACGAAGGCAGCCGGCGGGCAGTCGATGATCTACAGCACCCTCGCCTACGACTCGCTCACCTTCCTCGAACCAGACGGCACCCTCGCTCCGGACCTTGCGACGTCGTGGAAGTGGCTCGACTCCACCAACACGACGCTCCAGCTCACGATCCGGGACGGGGTCAAATTCAGCGACGGCAACGCGATGACAGCTGACGATGTTGCTCAGTGGCTTGTTCACTTCCGCGACGGCAAGTCGACGCTCAGCCCCAATCTCGCAGGAATGGCATCGGCGACAGCGACCGACGCCCACACGGTCGTCATCAAGATGTCCTCCCCAAACCCGGACCTGCCGATCGCCCTGAGCCAGGAGTACGGCGCCGGCTTGGTGGCTAACCCCACAGCCCTGATTACGCCCAAGTCTCTCGACCTCGCAACCAATGGGACCGGACCGTACAAGCTCGATCCGAGCCAGACTGTCTCGGGCGACCACTACACCTACGTCAAGAATCCCAACTACTGGAACCAGTCGGCTGTCCACTACAGCTCAGTCGTGGTAAAGGTCGCCTCCGACGCCAACTCGGTCGTCTCAGCCATTTCGGCCGGCCAGATGAACGTCGCTGTCGGGCGACCTGACACGGCGAAGACAGTCCAAGGGGCTGGGGCGACCGTTGCATCGGCGCCTGGCAGCGTCACCGCCCTCTATCTGCTCGACCGCAACGGCAAGCTCGTTCCCGCGCTCGCGAGCCAGCAGGTCCGGCAGGCGATCAACTATGCGATCGACCGTACCGGGATCACCAAGGCGCTCAATCCCGCGGGCTACGCGGATCCGACGTCCCAGATGGGGATCCCGCTCCAGAACGGGTTCCAGTCCTCGCTCGACTCGTACTACGGCTACGAGGTCTCCAAGGCCAAGGACCTCCTCTCTCAGGCAGGCTACGCGAACGGTTTCTCCTTCACCGCGATGTGCTCGACGATCCTCGGCACCTGCCCCTTGGCCCAGGCGGTTGCAAGTTCGCTCGCCAAGGTCGGCATCACCATGAAGATCGACCAGGAGAGCGAGATCTCCTCGTTCAATCAGAAGTACGCGACCGGGGCGGTGCCGGCGGTCTTCTTCACGAGCGGCTCGCCTGCTTACATGGCGGCGCACTCCCTCGTGGGGACCGGAGTCCTGGCCAACCCTTTCAATACGACGGACCCGACCATCGCTGCGGATTACAAGAAGGTGGCAACTACAACCGGCCAGCAGCAGGCTGACGCGGCCGCCACTTTCCAGAAGGACCTTGCGAACCTCGCCTGGTTCGCTCCCGTCTACCGCCGCTACTCGCTCATCTATGCGGACGGGGTCTCGAACGTGAAGCTCCAGCCCGCCAACCCGAGCTACTACTCCGTTGTCGATCCCAACGGGACCAACTCGTGGAAGCCCGGTTCGTGACGAGCGCCCCGCTCGTCGAGACGAGCGCAGGGAGAGTCCGCGGAAGCGACACAGGTTCGGTGCTCCGCTTCCTCGGCATCCCGTACGGTGACACGACGGCGGGTGCGAACCGATTCCTCCCCCCACAGCCTCCCGTCCCCTGGAGTGGAGTGCGCGACGCGTTGGCTCTGGGGTCGATCGCCCCGCAGCCGGTGCGATCAGGAGCGGCCGCGGGCCGGTTCGGCGGCGCCACGGTGGGGGAGGACTGCCTCGTCGTCAACGTCTGGACGCCCTCGACGGAAGGGCGCCGCCCCGTTCTGTTCTGGATCCACGGCGGAGGCTTCTTCCAGGGCGCAGGCCTCACCGCACACACCGACGGAGAGGCGCTCGCCCGCGACCTTGACGTCGTCGTCGTCAGCGTGAACCACCGGCTCGGGCTGCTCGGCTTCCTGTACCTCCACGAGGTCGGCGGTGCTGAGTGGGGCGCCGAGCCCAATGTCGGCATGCTCGATCTCATCGCAGCCCTCCGGTGGGTGCAGGAGAACATCACGGCATTCGGCGGGGCACCCGAACAGGTCGCAATCTTCGGCCACTCGGGCGGCGGCGGCAAGGTCGCGACGCTCCTGACCTCACCGTTGGCCCGCGGCCTGTTCTCCGCCGCCTGCATCAATGGAGGGCCGCCCTTCGGCCTCAAGGACAATGGGCGGGCGACGCTCAATGCCATGGAGGCCCTCAGACGGCTCGGGCTCGAGCGCGCTGACCGGGCTGTCCTCCGGGACCTCCCCCTCGAACGCCTGCTCGAAGTGCAGGCTAAGATGGGGGTGGGCGGGCTCCCGACCGAGCACGGCATGCGCTTCGCCCCGGTCGTAGGCACGGCCTCTGTCCCGACATACCCTGAGGAGGCCCTCGCATCGGGAGTCGCCGCCGACGTGCCCCTCATCGCGGGCACTGCGCTCGATGAGATGCGGTACATCCTCCAGATGGGCCCGCGCTGGGCCGAACCCGGGGAACACCTTTCCGAGTCGCGCCTCGCACACCTCGTGGGAGCCGGCGTCGACAATCCCGCGGACGTTGCTCCCTTGCTCGCGAGCTATCGTGCGATGGAGGGCTGGCGTGAGCGCAGCAACGCCGACCTCATGCTGGCCATCCTCAGCGACCAGTTCACGATCCGCACGCGCCGCCTTCTGGACGCGCGCGATAGGGCCGGCGGAGCCCCTGTCTTCGCCTATCTCTGCGACCTGAACCAGGGCTCCCGCCACGGCGCCTTCCACGGCATCGAGATGCCGCTGTTCTTCAGGAACGTCGGCAAGGGATCGCTGCCCCTCGACGGCAAGCCGTACCGGGTGTCGTCGGAGGTGCTGAGCCGCGCGCTCGTCGCGTTCGCGCGTGCCGGCGACCCAAGCTCCGATCCGGAGGGACCGAACTGGCCCGCGTACACCTCGGAGCAACAACGGGTGCTCCGATTCGGGGACGACGGAGTCGAGGTGGTCAAGGGGCCGTATCAGCAGCGCGTTGATGTGTGGCGCGGCGTGACGACGAGCTCGCGGACGGACCCGTGGGGCCGTGCCTTCGCCACCGTGGGGGCGAAATGATGCGGGAGAGTCTCACAGTCGACGGCCTCGACGTCCAGACGACTCGGCTTCCCCGCCCTGACGGGGCGTTCGGTGCCCACGACGTTGGCAGCGAACTGCTCGAGCGGTACGGCTATAGGACGTCGGAGGTGCTCTTGCGGGGTCGGGCACTGGGGGAGCCCTTCACCACGCGAGTTCTCCTCCGGCGCCCGGCATCGGGGGACTCCGCGAGCGGAACAGTGATCCTTGAGCCGATGCACTTCGCCGGGGGACGGCCCGTCTGGAATGCCGCCCACGAGTACATCCTGCGCAGCGGGCACGCGTGGGCCGAGGTCGCCTGCCAGACGACGCCGGCGCTCAAGTACCTGAAGGCCTTCGACCCAGGGCGGTACGCTGCCGTTCAGCTTTCAGGGCGGACGGCGACGGCGCTGCCGACAGATGGGGAGGGTAGCCCGCGGGAGCGGTCAGACGCCTTCGCCCGCACATGGTGGGAGACGAGCCCCCAGACGACGGCGATCCTCCAGATCACCGTCGCAGCGCTGCGGAGCGGCGCGGTCGACGCCGGTCCGGTGCGCACCGTCGTCGTCGCCGGGAGCTCGCAGACGGGCGGAGTGGTTCGCCGCTTGGGGCAGCGGCTCAGTGAGGGCTCAGCGGGTCCGGACGAGGGCGTTCCTGATGGGCTGCTGCCGATGCACAGCGGCGGGGCCGCGCTCCGCGGCGTCCCGGTCCCCGCGATCGAGCTCATCGCCGAAGCCGACCTAGAGTCGGTGCGCAGGCCCAAGGGCCTCCCCGGTCAGGGCCGCGGCCTCGAACACCGGAAGAGCCTTGGTGACACGTACCAGATCTATGAGGTCGCGGGGATGTCGCACGTGGACAGCCGTTACCGTCAGCCGGGCGGCACCGCACCGCTTGGCACGCGCTGGAGCACGTTCCCGCACACACACGTGACGCACGCCGTCGTCGACGCCCTCATCGCATGGGTTCGCGACGGAGTCCGGCCGCCGTCCGCGACGATGCTCGCGACCGAACCGGGCACCGACGCGGTCCGGAGGGACGGCGACGGCCATGCCCTTGGTGGCCTCCAGCTACCGGCGACACTCATGCCGACCGCACACGTCGACGTCCTGTCCCCAGGCCCGCTGTGGATCTTCGGCATCGAAGCCCCGCTCAGCGGTGCCGAACTGATCCGCCGCTACGGCTCGACCGACTCTTACCTAGGCCGCGCCCGCGAGATCCTCGACGCACTCGTCGCGGAGCGGCGCTACCTACGCGCGGACGCGGACCGGTGGCTCCGGGAAACCGACCGCGCGCTTCGAGAACACCTTTCGTAGGAGGACTTGCATGACGATTACGAAGATCGCTGAACCGCGCGAGACGACTGCGTCCGACCGTCCCTACCAGACGGGGTGGGCGGGCGACGGCGAACTCGGGCTTGCGCTCGAGAGCGCGGGCTACGTCGAGGAGGAGATCGTCGTCGAGGGCACCGCAGCGACGTTCGTGTACGACGACGACTTCCATCGGCAGCCGGCCGAGCAGGACGTTCCGTACGTCACGAGAGTCCTCGTACGGCGCCCCGCGGATCCCTCGAAGGCCTCGGGCCTGGTGTGCTTCGAGCCGCTGCACCCCGGCATGGACGCAGACCTCACCTGGCGCTCGGTCCATCCGTGGATCGCGCGCGAGGGCCACGTCTGGGTAGGAGCGACGGTGACCCCTCGCTGGGCAGAGAAGCTCGCCGCATCGGGCGAATGGAACGGACGATACGAACGCCTCAGCATTCCCGCTATGGGGCTTCAGTGGCAGATCACCGCCGACGTCCTCACGGTCTTGCGCGGCGAGGGCCTCACACCGGCCCTCTCAGGGTCGGCCGTCAGCCGGCTCATCATGTCCGGCTGGTCCATGACCGGAACGTTCTGCCGAGTCTTCCTCCGCGACGGCTTCCACGAAGACGCTCGTACACCCGACGGAAGCCCGGCCGTGGATGGATACCTCATCGCGATCTCCTCGGGAGGCTTCCTCGAGGGCGGCTACCAGCCCTTGTCCGACGGTTGCATGGTTCTCCCGCGGGAGGACGCCCGGCGCACCATTTCCAACCACGGCGTCCCGGTCATCGAACTCCTGAGCGAGGGCGAGTCGGAGACCCATGCCAGCGTCCTGCGGGAGGACAGTGACCACCCCGGCGATCCATACCGCCTCTATGAGATCGCAGGGGCCTGCCACGGTTCCGTGAGCACGAAGACTGGTTGGCCGGGCGATGCGCAGGCCGACCGAATGGGGATTGCCAGGGGAGCACGGATCCGGGAGATGCCGAGCACCTTCCCGATCGAACACGTTGCCCGGGCAGCGTTCGCCCACCTCGACAGGTGGATCACCGATGGGATAGAACCGCCGCGTGCACCGCGGCTCCGATTCGGCGAGGGCAACATTAAGGGCGGCTGGCCGGAATGCGTGCCGCTCGAACGGGACGAACTGGGCAACGCCGTCGGCGGAGTCCGTTCGACTCACGTCGACGTCCCGATCGCAACGTACGTCCCGCACAGCACCATTGAATCCGTGGCCGGGACCGCCCATCCCGGCGGCGACCTCTACGGCCACATGGTGCCGTTCTCGGCGGAGCGTCTGCGGGCCCTCTACGGCAAACCCGAGGAGTACCGACGGCGCGTCGAGCGCCGGTCCGCCGAGATCCTCCATCAGGGTTGGCTACTCGCTCCCGAGCGGGACGCCGTGGTTGCGGCGGCAGAGACCGTCTCCTTCTGACGTTCTTCGCCTTTTCGAGAGCATGACGACGACGGCGCCGTAGGGCGCGGAGAGGATCCGAATGACTGCCACGGCCGAGCCGCGAGAAATCCCCGAGGACTTCGATCCGGGCTCGAGCGACCATCCCGACGAGGTGCACGCGATCTACCGGGACCTCCGGCAGAGGTGCCCGGTAGCGCACAGCGACAGCTACGGCGGATTCTGGGCGCTCACTAAGTACGACGACGTCAAGGAGGCCGCTCTCTTCGACTCCCGCTTCATTTCGTCGGTGAGAGCGGTTGTCCCGAGCGACCCCCGCGGCCTCCGGCGGCCGCCGCTCAACTTCGACGCACCACACCACACTCCATTCCGGAAGGCGCTCGACGCGACGCTCTCCCGCGCTCGGCTCGCACGCCTCGAGCCCACGCTGCGGGGTCATGCCGTCGCCGAGCTGAAGCCCCTGTTTGAGCGTGGGGCAGGCGACATAGCGCAGGAGTTCGGAGCGAAGTTCCCGGCCTGGGTAACGACTGAGTGGCTCAACCTCGATCCCGAACTCGCCCCAGTCCTTGCGCGGACCGCCGCGCGCTGGGTCCAGGCCTGGCGGCGCCAGGATCGGGACGTGGTCAACGAGATGAGCCAGCGGATGTACGAGATGGCCCGTGCGCTCGTGGCCGACCGCAAGGCCGCTCCGCGTCCGGTCGAGGAGGACCCTGCGAGCTCGCTCCTCGCGGAGAGGTTCGAGGGCAATCCTCTCGACGAAGAGCAGGTTGTCGGCGCCCTGCGTCAGTCCCTCGTGGTGGGGATGGTCGCGCCGCCCATCGTGATCGGTTCGATCGCCGTACACCTGAGCGACGATCAGGCACTGCAGCAGCACCTCAGGGAGCAACCCGAACTCATTCCCGAGGCGCTGGAGGAGTTCCTCCGGCTCTACTCTCCGTACCGCGGCTTTGCACGGACCGTCACCGAACCGACCCGGATAAGGAACCGCGAGATTCTCCCGGCCGAACCGGTCACGTTGGCCTACGCCTCCGCGAATAGGGACGCAGACGTCTTCGACGACCCGGACGTGTTCGTCCTGGACCGGCCGAACATCGCCGAGCACATGGCCTTCGGGCGGGGGCGCCATCGCTGCCCCGGCGCTCCCATGGCCCGGCTCATGCTGCGTATCGCTCTCGAGGAGCTTCTGGCGCGCACCCGGTCCTTCACCGCCGTCGGCTCGCGTGAGGGTGCGCGCATGCCAGAGCTCGGGATCGTGTCCGCCCGCCTCGAGTTCGAGCTGTGACCACGGTTCACCGGCTCGAGGGGACTACTGCTCCCGGCGCCCGGTGGGTTGCCCTCGTGCCGGCCAAGTGGAACGGTCCCCTTCTGGTCTACTGCCACGGCTATGGGGCAGACGACGGGGCACCCATCAAGCTCGTTCCCGGAGCGATCGGCGTGGAGCGGCTCCTCTCCGAGGGCTACGCGCTCGCGGCGTCAGGTTACTCGAGCGCCGGCTGGGCGGCGGGTGACGGGGTGATCGACACCCTCGCGTTGGTCGAGGCTCTGGCCGCGCAGCGATTGCACCCCTGCCGGACCGTGGTCTGGGGCCAATCGATGGGTGGCCTCGTCGCGGCAGCGCTTGCGGAGATCCCGGGCGCTGTCGACGGTGCGGTGTCGCTCTGCGGGTCGGTCGTCGGCCCCGTCGGGATGATGAACCAGGCCTTCGACGCCGCCTGGACCGCCTCCGTGCTTCTGGACTGGGAGGACGTTGACCTCATCGGAGTCACCGATGACCGCGTGCGGTCCACACACATCACTGGGCTCCTGCACCGGGCTAAGGCCGACGCCGTCGGACGCGCTCGGGTAGCCCTCGCCTGTGCCTTCGGCCAGCTCCCGACCTGGTCTCTGCCGAGCCAGTCCCGTCCTCGGGAGGATGACGTCGAGACGCTCCTGGGGAATCAGGCGGAGGTCTTCGGGTGGTCCGTCCTCTCTCCTCGCAACGACATGCTTCGCCGCGCAGGCGGTCCCTTCTCGTGGAACGTCGGCGTCGACTACAACTCCGGACTTGAGAGGAGCGGCTTCAGCGCGCTTGTCGGGGAGATGTACTCCAGAGCTGGACTCAATCTGGAGGCTGATCTTCAGCGCCTCGCCGAGGCGCCGAGGGTCGCAGCGGTGCCGGAAGCCGCGGCCCGCTTGGCCGCCGTGGTGACCCCGACCGGAAGGCTCGCCGCACCGCACCTGACTGTGCACCAGACTGGCGACGCCGCCCCCGTGGTCACCCAAGCGACCGCCTACGCCGACCGCGTGATGCGGGAGGGGTACGATGCGCTTCTCCGACAGGTGTTCATCGATCGGCCAGGGCACTGCAGCGAATCGGAAGCCGAGCTCCTGGCGGCCTTAAGGCTGCTCGAGGGCCGGATGGACACCGGTCTCTGGCCCGATGCGCCGAAGGAGTTCTCCGCCTTCCAGCCCGGCCAGTTTCTCCGACCCTCAACCGAGACAGTGTGATCGTCGCGCCGCACGGAACGCAGACCTGTCCTGGGTGTTCTGGCGTCTTGGACCGCTGTTCGTTCGGAGCGGGGACACTGGGCGGGGCCTCGAACCCAGACACAGTTCGATGATCTGGGCAGGGCGAAGGATTCGGCATCGTCGTCGTTCTCGTCGGCGGAGTCCTCGACCCGGAGCCGGGCGAGTGTCTTGGCAGTAGGTGCCAGCGAAGGGCCTCAGCATGGCCGCCTCCTAAACCACGCCGCGGCCGGTCCGAAGTCCCGCCGTCCCGCCATCACATTGCACCTCCCAGCGCGGGGCCACGTAGGAGCTGGCCACCGAGCGGGGTCGCGTCGACCGGGGCGAAGATCAGGAACGATCAGCACTGGGCGCCAGCGTCTGCTGTCTGCGCCTTCGCCGTGGTCCTCTCGGCTGCCGTCCTTGGTGTCCAGCAGCCCCAATCCGCCTCGGCCGGATCTGCTGTCGCATGGCGGACTGCATCGTCGGTTGGACTGCTTTCCACCGCCGTGGCCCGGGTGCCGTCCCGTTCACTCGTGCCCGAGGTCTCGGGGCCGCCGGTGCAGCCGCTTGCCGCAGCGGTGCTCGTACTGCCGGTCCCGCATTTCATCCACCTGCCGTACCGACAGCGGTGAGAGCCTACGGCTCTCCGCATGCGTCCTCGGGGCTTCTGCACTCCATCAGCACCTTCGTACCGCCCACGCTCGGGTTCTGGGCAGGCCTCCGGTGCGGAGCGGAACTAGGCCTCAGAGGCCGATCGTCGGTTCGCTCCGGGTGGACGAGAGGGAGGACGCGACGTTTCACCATCCCGTTCGCGGTCCTCGGCATGCTCAGGAGCGGCAAGTTCAATTCGAGTACTGGCTACTCGGGCATCGCCCCGGACGGCGGTGCAGACTGCCACCCCGGACATAGAAACAGGGAGGTCTCATGCACGCTCACCGCGCCATCGTCCTTGACGCCATCAACGTCCTGAAAGCTCAAGGGTTCCTCGCCGGGCACTCCCACATGCACAACGGCTTCGCCTCTACCAGCGAACATGCCCAGGCCGATGCGGTGGGGGAGGCGATCAGTGCCCTGAGCAGCCGGACCTGGAACGAGCTCAGCTACCAGCAGCGGCAGATTCTCCTGGTCGCCCAGGCCACGGTCAGGCACTACCCACAAGCCGAGGAACTGCCCCCAGCAGGCCGCCAGCGGGGAACGGCGCGCAGCCGCAACTGAACTGGAGCCAAGAACGGCCCATCAGGTGCACGCTATCGTAGCGGGTGGCGGCGAGCCCGATGCCCTGGGTCGGGTGGAGCCGTCGAGAACTACACGAGCAATTCGGGCTGGTAGGCGCGCGGCGCTGGCTTGCTCCGCATGCCGAGATTGCGGCAGAACGTGCCTGAGGGGTCCAGTTCGACGTCGTGGGGGACGCCGACCCGGCCGACGATGGCGCCCTGTGCGGCAACCTCGAAGGCGGCCATCGCACGACCGCGGCAGCTCCGGAGCCGTGCGGGGCGGCGCGCGGGTCAGGCTGCCTTGATGGGAGCCTTCCCGTCTGCGGATGATGCGGCGGCCTGCTTCTCGCGGGTGAGGAAGGCGGAGAGCTCCCCGATGGTGCTCATCAGCGGGGCCGGGAAGACGACCGTGGTGTTCTTGTCCACGCCGATCTCCA
>NZ_SSNH01000008.1 GCF_005877005.1 Sinomonas susongensis
CGAAGGACCCGGAGGAGGGCCGGTGCAGGACGAGCTCGCCCAGGGCGCGCAGGATGAGGAAGACGAAGAAGCCGCAGATCGCGTAGGAGAGCACGAGGGAGGGCCCGGCCGCGGCGAGGCGCCCGCCGGCGCCCAGGAACAGGCCGGTGCCGATCGCGCCGCCGATCGCGATCATCTGGATCTGGCGGGCCTTGAGACCCTTGTGGTAGCCGGCATCCTCGGCATGGATCACATGGTCCCTCGAATGCGCGTGGCCACGGTCTTCAAGACGGTCGAACTCGGACTGGGGGGAGGACATAGATCTCTTTCCGGGAGGAGCACAGTTTCCGAGGCGACAGTGTGCCACAGCGCACGTGGCTTATGCCACACGGGCCCCCGCTGGACAAGAGGCTTCCGAATGCTGGATGGGGGACCAGAGTGCGGACACGCCGTTCGGCGGCCGGCAGGCCTCCCACTACGGTATTTTGGGGAGGTGCTCCTTTCCGACCGCGACATCCGAGCCGAGATCGACGCCGAGCGGATCGTCCTTGCGCCCTACGAGCCGTCGATGGTCCAGCCGTCGAGCGTCGACGTGCGGATCGATCGGTTCTTCCGGCTGTTCGACAACCACAAATACGCGCACATCGACCCTTCGCTCGAACAGCCCGAGTTGACCAGGCTCGTCGAGGTCGACGCCGATGAGGCGTTCATCCTGCACCCGGGCGAGTTTGTGCTCGGCTCGACGTTCGAGACCGTGAGCCTTCCGGACGACATCGCCGCCCGGCTCGAGGGCAAGTCCTCGCTCGGCCGGCTCGGCCTCCTCACCCACTCGACGGCAGGCTTCATCGACCCCGGCTTCTCTGGCCACGTGACGCTTGAGCTCTCGAATGTCGCGACCCTGCCGATCAAGCTCTGGCCGGGCATGAAGATCGGCCAGCTCTGCTTCTTCCGCCTCACCTCCGCCGCCGAGCACCCCTACGGCTCCGGTGCCTACGGCAACCGGTACCAGGGTCAGCGGGGGCCCACCGCGTCGCGCAGCTACCTGAACTTCCACCGCACCCCGGTCTGAGCCTGACCCGGTCCGAGCCCGGCTCCGGGCCTCAGAGGGTCTGCGCGTAGAACCATTCAATGTGATCCCGGACGAGGCGGGCCGCGAGGTCGCCGTCGCGCGCCTCGACCGCGGCAAGGATCCCCCAGTGCTGGCGGCGCAGTTCGGCCGCGATGTCGTGCCATCGACCGCGGGCGCTGACGGCCTCGTCGACGTATTCGCGGATCGACTCGCGCAGCGAATCCATCATGGTGCTCACGACCGAGTTTCCGGCGAGGGCGCTGAGCGCCACGTGGAATTGCGCGTCGAGGGCCGTGAACGCGGGAGAGGGAAGGTCCGGATCGTCCATGGCCTCGAGGAGGCGCCGCGCCTCCAGGGCCTGGTTCGGCTCCCAGTCGGCGCCGGCGGCGTGGGCGAGGGACCAGGTCTCCATCATGACGCGGGCCTCGACGATGTCCTTGACCGGGAGGCGCTGGCTCGCGACGTGCAGCCTCAGCGCCGAGCCCAGCGCCGAGGACGGATCGGAGACGACAATCGTGCCGGAGTTCGGTCCCGAACCGGTCCCCGATCGGACGATGCCCATGACCTCGAGAGCCCGGATCGCGTCCCGAACCGACGCCCGCGAGATGCCGAACTGCTCGGCCAGGGCCCTCTCGCCCGGAAGCCGGTCACCCAGCTTGAGCCCTCCAGAGCGCAGGCTGCCCTCGATGTGGCGCAGGACGGCGTCGTGGGCGCGTTCGCTCGCGCGTTCAGCAGGCATGGGTCCATCTTGCCGCAACAGCCGCGTCTGCATTGCGGGCTGGGACAATGCCTGACACTATGGTCAGACCACATGGCTCGCGCCGCTCCTGCCCGGGCCGGAGAGGACCCGATGAAGCCCGAGAGGACACCATGAAGATCGCGCTCTTCGCCACGTGCATCGTGGACGCGATGTACCCACGCGTCGCGCAGGCCACGGTGCAGATCCTGGAACGGCTCGGCCACGAGGTCGTGTTCCCCGCCGGGCAGGCGTGCTGCGGGCAGATGCACTTGAACTCGGGATACTTCCGGGAAGCCCTCCCGGTGGTCGAGAACCACGTACGGGCCTTCGAAGGCGGCTTCGACTCGGGGGAGTACGACGTCGCAGTCGCCCCTTCCGGGTCGTGCGTCGCCTCCGTCAAGCATCAGCACTCGATGGTCGCCCGGTGGGCGGAGGAGAGAGGGGTCCGACGCGCGGGAGGCGGCTCAGGTGCCACCCTCGAGGCTCGCGCGAACGCCGTCGGCGAGCGGACCTACGAGCTCTCGCAGCTCCTCACAGACGTCCTCGGCATCACCGACGCCTCGGCCCAGCTCGGCTCCTACCTTCCCGGAACCATCACCTACCACCCCTCGTGCCACGGCATGCGGCTCCTGCGTCTGGGCGACAGGCCGCTCAGCCTCCTGCGCACCGTAGAGGCACTCGACGTCGTCGCCCTCCCCGAAGCCGAGCAGTGCTGCGGCTTCGGCGGCACCTTCTCCGTCAAGAACGCCGACGTCTCCTCGGCGATGCTCGCCGACAAGGTCGACAGCATCTGCGCGACGGGCGCGAGCGCGTGCGCCGGCGGCGACGTCTCCTGCCTCATGCACATCGGCGGCGGGCTCTCCCGGGAGGGCCGGACGTCCGCGGACGGGACCCCGGTCCGGACCGTCCACCTCGCCGAGGTGCTCGCATCGACTCGCGAGGACCCCCTCCGCTTCGATGGCGAACTCGCCCTGGCGGGGGGTGCGCGATGACGGCGGTCAGCCTCGGAATGCCAGCACTGCCTCCACGCGGATTCGGCAACATCTCCGCCGTCGAGCCCTTCCCGGACGCCGCCCACCGGGAGCTCGGCAACGCGCAGCTGCGCGCGAATCTCGCGCACGCTACCCACACGATCCGAGACAAGCGCCTCCGGGTCGTGTCCGAGCTGCCGGACTGGGAAGCCCTGCGCGACGCGGGTTCAGCGATCAAGGCTGAAGCGATGTCGCGGCTGCCCGAGCTCCTTGCGCAGTTCGAGGAGCAGTTCACGGCGCGCGGCGGCAAGGTCCACTGGGCGCGGGACGCGTCCGAGGCGAACCGGATCGCGGAGGAGCTCATCCGGGCCACCGGCTCCCAGGACGTCGTCAAGGTCAAGTCCATGGCGACCCAGGAGATCGGCCTCAACGAGTACCTCGAAGCGCGCGGGATCTCGGCGTTCGAGACGGACCTCGCCGAACTCATCGTTCAGCTCGGGCACGACAAGCCGAGCCATATCCTCGTGCCCGCGATCCACAGGAACCGGACCGAGATCCGCGACATCTTCCTCCGCGAGATGCCCGACGTCGACCCCGAGCTCACCGACGAACCGCGGCGCCTCGCTATGGCGGCCCGCGCGCACCTGCGGAAGAAGTTCCTCTCGGCGAAGGTCGCAATCTCCGGGGCCAACTTCGGCATCGCCGAAACGGGAACCCTCGGCGTTGTCGAGTCCGAGGGCAACGGCCGGATGTGCGTCACCCTGCCGGAGACGCTCATCACCATCATGGGAATCGAGAAGGTGCTCCCGCGGGCCCAGGACCTCGAGGTCTTCATGCAGCTGCTCCCGCGGTCGTCGACGGGGGAGCGCATGAACCCCTACACGTCACTCTGGACCGGGGCGACCCCCGGCGACGGGCCCCAGAACGTGCACGTGATCCTCCTCGACAACGGGCGGACGCGCGCGCTCGCGGACCGCCATGGCCGGAGCGCGCTGCACTGCATCCGATGCTCCGCGTGCATGAACGTGTGCCCGGTGTACGAGCGGACGGGCGGTCACGCCTACGGGTCCACGTATCCGGGTCCCATCGGCGCAATCCTCTCGCCGCTGCTCACCGGCGTCGAGGCAGAGGAGAACGCTTCGCTCCCCTACGCCTCGTCCCTGTGCGGGGCTTGCTTCGACGCGTGCCCCGTCAAGATCAACATCCCCGAGATCCTCGTCTACCTCCGGGGCGAGGACGTCGAGGCGAAGCATGGGCGGGGACAGGCAGCGGGGCCGAACGACGGGTCGCCCCGGAAGGGCAGCGGACGACGCCGGGGCCTCCCCACCCAGATGGACGTCGCCATGGGGGCGGCCTCTTGGGCCCTGACCTCCGGCAACCGGCTCGGGCTGCTGGAAAAGGGGCTGCCCGTTGCACGGGCGCTCGCCGGGCGCGACAGGAAGATCTCGCGGCTCCCCGGCCTCGCGGCGGGCTGGACCCAGAGCCGCGACGTGCCGGCTCCGCCACCCGAATCGTTCAGGAACTGGTGGAAGAAGCGCGAGCGCGGAGCGGCCGACGACCATACGGATTCAGGGGGGACACGATGAGCGGGACGAGTGCTCGCGAGGAGATCCTCGCGAGGGTGCGTGAGGCCCTCGGGCAGACAGGCGGCGAACCCCGGGGCGACGAGCCCGGGGACGCAGCCGGCGGCCCGTGCGCCTACCGCGCGGCGTCCGGCCTCGACGAGGACGCCCTCGTGGAGCTCCTCGTCGACAGGCTCGTGGACTACAAGGCGCGCGTCGAGGTCGTTGAGCCGGATCGACTCGCGGAGGCGATCCGCACCCGCCTCGAGGGCAAGCGCTTCGTCGTGCCGGAAGGCCTCCCGGCAGCGTGGCTCGACCCGTCCCTCGAGGAATCGAAGGTGACGGACTCGCGAGAAGCCCGCATCGGCGTCGAACTCCTCGACGAGCTGGACGCGGTGGTGACTTCGTCGGCGGTGAGCATCGCGGAGACTGGCACGATCGTCCTGGACGGTTCGCCGGACCAAGGCCGACGGGCGATCTCGCTCGTCCCGGACCACCACGTGTGCGTGGTGCCCGTCGAGACGATCGTGGGGATCGTGCCCGAGGGCTTCACACGGCTCGACGCGACTCGGCCGCTCACGCTCATCTCGGGGCCCTCTGCAACGAGCGACATCGAGCTCGAGCGCGTCGAAGGCGTGCACGGTCCGCGGACCCTCGACGTCCTTATCGTCCGGTAGCCAGCCAGGCAGCCCCGGCGGACCGGAGGGTTCAAGGGACCGGAGAGTTCAAGGGACCGGAGGGTTCAAGGGACCGGAGCCGTGGCTTCCTTCCGCCCGGGCCGGACCCTGAGCAGCGCCCCCACCGCCGGCTCGACGAACCGCGCGGCGAGGGGGCCGATGACGGCCATCAGCAGTACGTACGCGGTCGCGAGTGCCGCGAGCTCATTCGACACGGCGCCCGACGTCACTGCGAGGCCCGCGATCACGATTGAGAACTCGCCCCGGGGGATCAGCGCGACGCCCGCCCGGGCCCGGCCGGGCACCGCAATGCCGGCCCGGGCCGCCGCCCACCAGCCGGTGGCGATCTTGGTGAGGGCTGTGACGAGCGCGAGCAGAAGGGCCCACCCCAGGACGGGCGGGATCGACCGAGGGTCCGTGTTGAGCCCGAACGCGACAAAGAAGATCGCCGCGAAGAGGTCCCGCAGCGGCTCGAGCAGGCGGGACGCGAGGTGAGCGGTCGTACCCGAGATGGCGATCCCCAGCATGAACGCCCCGACGGCGGCCGAGACCTGCATCGCGGAGGCCAGCCCCGCCACAAGCAGCGCGAGTCCCATGACGTTGAGCAGGAAGACCTCGGAGTTCTCGCTGTGGACAGCCCTCGAAACCTGATGTCCGAGGCGCAGCGCGACCACGAGCACGACGGTGATGACGGCGAGCGAGACGGCGACGGTCTGGAGGCCGCCGAGCCAGCTCACCCCGGCGAGCGTTGCGGTGAGGATGGGGAGGTAGATCGCCATGGCGAGGTCCTCGAACACGAGGATCGAGAGGATGGTCGGGGTTTCGCGGTTGCCGAGACGCCCGAGGTCTGTGATGACCTTGGCGACGATTCCCGAGGAGGAAATGTAGGTGACGCCGCCCAGGACGATTGCTCCGAGCGCTCCCCATCCGAGGAGCAGCGCAACCCCCACACCGGGGATGATGTTGAGGACGGCGTCCACCACTCCCGCCTGCCACGAGCGCCGCAGCCCCGTGAAGAGCTCCTTGGCCGTGTACTCGAGGCCCAGCAGCAGCAGGAGCAGGATCACGCCGATCTCGCCCGCCAGGTGCGAGAACTCGCGCACGCCGCCGAGGTCGACGAGACCGCCAGCCCCGAACACGAGTCCACCGAGCAGGTAGAGCGGGATGGGGGACATGCTGATCCGCCCGGCAACGCGCGCGAGGAGCCCGAGGGCGAACACGACCGCGCCGAGCTCGATGAGCGCGAGCGCGAGTGGATCCACGGGTCAGCCCCTTCGGAGGATCGCCGCGGTCTGCTCCAGCCCTTCCTCGGTTCCCACGGCGACGACGAGGTCCCCGCGGCGGAGGACGACGTCGGGCCCGGGGGAGGGGACGACCTCCCCTTCCCGCATGATCGCGACGATCGAGACGCCGGTGCGCGTCCGGATGCTGGCCCGGCCCATGGGCTGGTCCCTGTAGGGCGAGTCGGCGAGGACCGTGAACTGTCGGGTCACGATCCCCGGCACTTCCTTGTGCTCCTCGGTGAGCTGCATGACGACCCGCTGGCTCCCGAGCAGATTGCCGAGGGCCGCGGCCTCGTCGCCCGTGAGCGGGATCGAGGCCTGGCACGAGTCGGGGTCTTCCCACTTGGAGATGATGAGCTCGGTTTCGCCGTCGCGGTGCGTGACGACGCCGATGCGCCGCCCGGATTGCGTCATGAAGTCCTTGCGCACGCCGAACCCGGGCAGCTCGGTCTCCTCCACGTTCATAGGAGCAACTCTAATCCGGCGCCCCGGAACGGGTCAGAGCTCGGGCACGACGGCGGGGGCCACCTTCGCCGGCGGGCGCACCGGGAGCAGGACGAGCAGTCCGGCCAGGAGCACGACCATGATGCCGAGGATGCCCCACCGCTGCGCCTGACCCGAGGCGACGAGTGGAGTCGCGATCGCGATCGAGAGGCTGAAGAGCGTCGGCGACAGGAAGCTCACGGCGCGGCCCGTCGTCGCGTAGAGGCCGAAGAGCTCGCCGGACTCGCCGTCAGGGGCGAGCCTCGCCAGATACGCACGCGCTGACGCTTGCGCGGGACCGACGAAGAGGCACAGGAACAGCCCGAACACCCAGAAGGTCGCGGCCCCGGGCCACGTGAAGCCGCCGAGGCCGTAGGTCCCGTTCCCGAGCACGAGCACGGCGAATCCCGCGATCAGGAGTCCAATGAGGGACCCGACGATGACACGTTTGGGACCGATTCGGTCGTCGAGAATCCCGCCGAGGATCGCTCCCACGGCCGCCACCACGTTCCCGAAGACAGCGAAGAAGATCACCTGGCTGAGCGAGAACCCGAACGTCCCTGCCGCGATCACCCCGCCGAAGGTGAACACTGCCGCGAGCCCGTCGCGGAAGACCGCGCTCGCGACGAGGAAGTAGAGCGTGTGGGGGCTCGTCCGCCAGATCGCGCGGATGCGCCTGAACAGCAGTGCATACGAGGCGGCAATCCCCAGCCTGGCAGCACGCCGCTGCCGGACTTCCGGCACGGCGAACATGACAGGCAGGGAGAAGACCACGATCCAGAGCATCGAGAAGACGGCGACGAGCCGGATATTGAGGCTCTCGGCAGTGGAGGCGCCGAACCAGTGGAAGACGGGCTGGACGAACAGGACGAGGACAAGGAGGAGCGCGACGATGCCACCGAAGTACCCTGCCGACCAGCCGATCCCCGAGATTCGGCCGATCGTCTTCGGCGTCGCGATCTGCTCGAGCATCGCGTTGTAGTTGACGCCCGCGAGCTCGGAGAACACGTGCCCCGCGGCGATGAGGCCCGCTCCGTACCAGAGGAACTCCGGCCGCGGATAGGCAAAGAAGCACAGCCCGGTGAGCAGGGCGACCACGCCCGTGTGGATCCCGAGCCAGAGCCTGCGGCGGCCCCCCGCGTCAGAGCGCTGGCCGGAGACGGGGGCGAGCAGGGCGATGAGCAGACCGCCTATCCCGAGCGCGAGGCCGAGCACTGAGGAGGCATGGTCGGCGCCACCGAACGCCGAGGACGTGAGGTATACGGTGAAAACGAAGGTCGTCATGACGGCGTTGAATGCCGCCGATCCCCAGTCCCACGCGGCCCACGCGAGGACCTGGCCCTTCCGGACGGGTGCGGAGCGGAGCTCGAGCTCAGAGGGCTGCGGCGCGGCAGTCGGCATAGCTCGCATGCTAGCGCTTGATAGGCTGGCACAGTCGTTTCCGACCACGCTTTTCCCCGAACCCAACTGATGACCGCCCGACCCCAACTTCCTTGACTCGACACCGACTGACCTAGCGGAGGCGCCCTGTGGTATCGGTCATCGCCCTGCACTATGCAGTGGCGGCTGGTGCGCCCTGGATCTTCCGGCGGTGGGGCCGCGCGTCGTTCTTCCTCCTCGCAGCGGTGCCTGCGCTCTCTCTCGTGTGGCTCGCGTTCCAGCACGGTGCCGCGTACGGGGGCGGCCTCGTCGAGACCTATCCGTTCGTCCCGGCCCTGCACTTCGACGTCGCGTTCCGCATCGATCCGCTCGCGTGGGTCATGGAGCTGCTCGTGCTGGGCGTGGGAGCACTCGTGCTCGCCTACTGCACGCGCTATTTCAAGGACGACGACGGCGGCCTCGGTGGGTTCGGGGGCCAGCTCCTCGCGTTCGCGGGCACGATGTTCGGCCTGGTCGCCGTGGACGACCTCGTCTCCCTCTACGTCTTCTGGGAGATCACGAGCGTTCTCTCGTTCCTCCTGATCGGCTTCGCCCGGGCCCGCCTCGCCGCGCGGCGCTCGGCGGTCCAGGCGCTCATCGTGACGACGGCGGGCGGACTCGCGATGCTCGTGGGGATCGTCTTGGTCGGGACAGCCGCAGGCACCTACCGCATCTCCGAGATCCTCGCCAGGGCGCCCCAATTGACGACGGCGCCGGGCACCTCGGGCGTGATCGCGGCGGGAGCGCTCCTGCTCCTCGTGGGTGCGCTCAGCAAGTCGGCGCTCGTCCCGTTCCATTTCTGGCTTCCCGCAGCCATGGCCGCGCCTGCTCCCGTCTCGGCCTACCTCCATGCGGCCGCGATGGTGAAGGCCGGCGTATACCTCGTGGCGCGGCTCGCGCCCGGCTTCGCGGAGACGCCGTTCTGGCGCCCCGTCGTCCTGGGCTTTGGCGCCGCGACCCTCCTCATCGGCGGGTATCGTGCCCTGCGGCAGACCGACATCAAGCTGCTCCTCGCGTTCGGCACAGTGAGCCAGCTCGGGTTCATGATCGCCGTCGTCGGCCTCGGCACGCCCGAGGCGGCGCTCGCGGGCCTCGCCCTCGTCGTCGCCCATGCCCTGTTCAAGGCCGCACTCTTCCTCATCGTCGGAATCGTCGACCATCAGACCGGCACGAGGGACATCCGGAGGCTCTCGGGCGTGTACCGCCGGGCGCCTGGCCTCGCAGTCCTCGCGGTGCTCGCCGCGGCCTCGATGGCGGGCCTCCCCCTCTTCGCCGGCTTCGTAGCGAAGGAGAGCATCTTCGCAGCCTTCACCGACGCGTTCGGGGCCCATGGCCCGCTCTCGGCATTCGCGGGCGTCGCCATCCTCACGGCGTTTGTCGTCGGGTCCGCACTCACGGTGGCCTACAGCGCGCGATTCGTGTGGGGGACGTTCGCACTGAAGCCGGGCCTGCCGGAGACAAACTTCAAGCCCGTCACGCCGCTCTTCATCGCGGCTCCGATTGTCCTTGCCGTGCTCGGGCTCGTCTACGGCCTGTGGCCCGCTCCCGTCGACGCGTGGGTGGGACCCTACGCGCTTGCCGCAAGCCACCTTTCGGCCTGGCACGGCTTCGGGCTCCCGCTCGCGCTCTCCGCCGCGGCGTGGGCTGGCGGCGCGCTCCTGTTCTGGGCCCGCGACCCCGTGTACCGCCTCCAAGTCGGGCTCGCGGGCCTGCCAGACGCCGAACGTGCGTACCATGGCATGGTCGGCGCCGTCGACGACGCCGCGATCTGGGTGACCGGCCGTACCCAGCGCGGCTCGCTGTTCTTCTACCTCGCGGTGATCCTCTCGGTCGCGACCCTGCTCCCGCTCGTGGTCATGCTCCTGACCCGGCCGGTCATCCCCGGGAGCGCCTACTTCGTCGACCCGAAATCTCCCCTTCAGGCCGTCACCGGCATCGGGATCGCGATCGGTGCGCTCGCCGCGGTGCGCGCCAACAAGCGCTTCCTCGCCGTGCTCATGGTCTCCGTGACCGGCTACGGGATCGCACTGATCTTCGCCCTCCAAGGCGCCCCGGACCTCGCGATGACCCAGCTCCTCGTCGAGACGATCGTGCTTGTGGCGTTCGTGCTCGGCATGCGACGGCTGCCCGCCCAGCTGCGCGACCGCACGGGCGGGGCCTACCGCCTGACGCGCATGATCATCGCGGTGCTGTTCGGCACGGTGATCGTCTTCGCGGGGATGTTCGCGATGGCGGCACGCACCGAGGCGCCGATCTCGCTCCGGTTCCCCGACCTCGCCTTCAGCGAGGGGGGCGGGAAGAACATCGTCAACGTCACGCTCGTCGACATCCGGGCGTGGGACACGTTCGGGGAGATCTCGGTGCTCGTCCTGGCCGCCACCGGGATTGCGAGCCTCATCTTCATCAGGCACCGGGGAGGCCGTCCGGGGCCCACCCACGAGGTGGCGACCGGGAGCATCGGGCGCGTCCGCGGCGTCGATCCGACCTCGCGCGGGGGCGCCGAGCTCGCGGTCGCCCGGACATTCGCCTCGATCGAGCGCGACGCGTGGCTCGTGGCCGGGCGAACCCTTGCCCCCGAACGGCGCTCGATCATCTTCGAGGTCATCACGAGGCTCGTGTTCCACAGCATGGTGCTGTTCTCCCTCTACCTGCTGCTCGCAGGCCACAACACCCCGGGCGGCGGCTTCGCCGGCGGCCTCGTGGCTGGTATCGCCCTCACCATCCGCTACCTCGCCGGGGGCCGTTTCGAGCTCCACGAGGCGGCACCGTTCAACCCCGGCGTCCTGCTCGGCGCCGGGCTCGCGACGGCGGCGCTGTCCGCGGCCGTACCGCTGCTCGTCGGCGGGCAGATCCTCCAGAGCGCGATCATCAGCCTGTGGCTTCCCGTCTTCGGCGACGTGAAGTTCGTGACGTCGACGATCTTCGACGTCGGCGTGTACCTCATCGTCGTCGCACTCGTGACCGATGTCCTGCGGAGCCTCGGTTCCCGGATCGACGAGCAGCTTGAGGACCACGCACACGCGGAGGCGGCGCGCGAGCTGCGGGCCCGGACCGAGCGGGAGCACGAGAGGGAGCGCGCATGAGCCCCAACATGACCCTGCTCATCATCTCCGGCGTGCTGTTCGCGTGCGGG
The DNA here is from genome assembly GCF_005877005.1 of Sinomonas susongensis. Classification (GTDB taxonomy): domain Bacteria; phylum Actinomycetota; class Actinomycetes; order Actinomycetales; family Micrococcaceae; genus Sinomonas; species Sinomonas susongensis. The sequence continues at coordinate 11,316 of NZ_SSNH01000008.1, forward strand.
ATCTACCTCGTTCTCGAGCGGAGCCTCACCCGCGTCCTCCTCGGACTCATGATGCTGACGAACGGCGCCAACCTCCTGCTCCTCACCACGGGCGGCTACGCGGGCCTCGCCCCGTTCTTCGTCAAGGGCACGGACGCGCGGGCGTACAGCGATCCACTCCCGCAGGCGTTCGTGCTGACGTCGATCGTCATCTCGTTCGCGGTCACCGGCATCATGCTCGCACTGGTCTACCGGACGTGGCAGCTCGGGCGTGGTGACGAGGTCGCGGATGACATCGAGGACCGTCGCGTGGCGGCCAAGACCGGTTCCCAGCCCGAGGAGGACGCGATCCTCCCCGAGGACGTGAGCGAGTTCATGGACCGCGAGGAAGCCGCGGCCGCGGACCGTGCGGCCCTGCACAGCGCCAGGCAGAAGCTGCTGGCGCGCGATGCGGTCGGTGTTTTCCCTGACGGCGCATCCCAGGGCGTCGGGTCCCCCGACGGCACCTCTCCCGAGGGCGCCTCCCCGGACGGAGAGGATCCCTGATGAACCTGGCCAGCCTGGCGCCGCTCGCCGTCGTCCTTCCCCTCTTCGGCGCGGCGGTGACGTTCGTGCTCCTGAGGCAGGAGCGCGCGCAGCGGATCGTGAGCATCGGAACCGTCGCGCTCACCCTCGCGCTCGAGGTGACGCTCCTCGTCTCGGTGTGGGGTGGCGGGACCGTTGCGGTGCCCATCGGGGAGTGGGTCCCTCCGTGGGGCATCACACTCGTCGTGGACCAGTTCTCCTCGCTCATGCTCGTGATCTCGAGCTGCGTGAGCCTCGCCGTCCTCGTCTACGCCGTGTCCCAGGGCGTGGCGGACGGTGACCACAGGGACGGGCCGATCTCCGTCTTCCACCCGAGCTTCCTCATCCTCATCGCGGGGGTCTCGGACGCGTTCCTCGCGGGCGACCTCTTCAACCTCTACGTCGGCTTCGAGATGCTCCTCACCGCGAGCTACGTCCTCCTCACGCTCGGGGGCACGACGGCGAGGATCCGGGCCGGGGTGACGTACGTCGTCGTGAGCGTTGTCTCCTCGCTCCTGTTCCTGATCGCCATCGGCATGGTCTATGCCGCGACCGGCACCGTGAACATGGCCGATCTTGCCGTCAAGCTCGGCCACCTCGACCCCGGCATACAGCTTCTCCTCCACGTCATGCTGCTCCTCGGCTTCGGGATCAAGGCAGCCGTGTTCCCGCTCTCGTTCTGGCTCCCAGACTCGTACCCCACGGCGCCCGCGCCCGTCACGGCAGTGTTCGCCGGACTGCTCACCAAGGTCGGCGTGTATGCCATGGTCCGCACCGAGACGCTCCTGTTCCCCGGCGACCAGCTCAACGGGCCGCTCATGGTGGTCGCGCTCCTCACGATGGTCGTCGGCATCCTCGGCGCCCTGGCCCAGACGGACATCAAGCGTCTGCTGTCCTTCACCCTCGTGAGCCACATCGGATACATGGTGTTCGGGCTCGCGATGAGCTCCGTGATCGGTATCGGGTCAGCGGTCTTCTACGTCATGCACCACATCACGGTGCAGACCTCCCTGTTCCTGGTCGCGGGGCTCATCGAGCGGAGGGCCGGGACCACGACCGTCGATCGGCTCGGCGGCCTCGCGAAGCTGTCCCCGCTGCTCGCGCTCCTCTACTTCCTCCCGGCGATGAACCTCGCCGGGATCCCGCCGCTCTCCGGCTTCCTCGGGAAGCTCGGCCTCATCCAGGCCGGCGTGACGCTCGGGACCCCGCTCGCGCTCGCCGTCGTCGTCGGCGGCGTCGCGGTGAGCCTCCTGACGCTCCTTGCACTCGCCAGGGTGTGGGCGCGCGCGTTCTGGCGCACTCCCGACGACGCCGAGAGTCCAGACGGTGCGCTCCTCGCCCCCGCGCACGCCACTTCGATGCCCCGGGCGATGGTAGGTGCCACAGCGGCCCTCGTCGTGCTCGGCCTCGCCCTGACCGTGTTCGCAGGGCCGCTGTTCGCGGTGAGCCAGCAGGCGGCGAAGGACATGCTCGACCGCACCCCTTACATCACCGCCGTCCTCGGGCAGGAGGCGGCGCAGCAGGCCGCGAAGCAGGCCGCGCAGACGGGGGTGGCGCAGCCGTGAGCCCCATCCGCCGTGTCTCGCTCCGCACCGAGCTGCCCCTGCTCGCGTGGCTTGTGATCGTCTGGGGTGCCCTGTGGCAGGACTTCAGCGTCGGGAACCTCGTCTTCGGGCTTGTGCTTGCCCTGCTCGTGACCCGTTTCCTGTACCTCCCGCCCGTCGAGCTGAGCGGCAGGTTCAACGTGTTCCATGCCGTACGGTTCGCGTTCGTCTTCGTGGGGCAGACCATTGCGGCGAGCCTCAAGCTCCTGTGGCTCGCCCTCGTCGCGGGCCCGGCCGCGAGCGGGGCGATCGTCGCCGTGCCCCTGCGGACCCACAGCGACCTCATGGTGACGGCGACCGGCCACCTGACGTCGCTCATCCCCGGTTCGCTCATCGTCGACGTCGACCGCGCGAACGCGACGCTCTATGTCCACGGCATCGACGTACCCGACGCCGCGGCTGCCGAGAGGCTCCGCCGCTCCGTGCTCGCGGCCGAGGCCGAACTCATCCGGATCATGGGCTCAGTGGAGGAGCTGCAGGTGCTGCGCGACGACGAGACGCTGCTGGGGCCCGGGCCGGGCCCCGCTGCCCAGGGTTCGGGGTGGGGCTCGTCGGGTCCTGGCTCGTCGGGGTCGGGGTCGGGGTCGTCGAGGCGCGGCGCGCCTGGGGCGCCGCGGCCGGGCTCATCGGGAAGGGGGACCGGCCAGTGACCTTCCTCCACGGAAGCGTTCTCGTGTGCAGTGTGCTGCTTGCGCTCGCGGCGCTCGGCGCCGTCGTGCGGATGATCAAGGGGCCGGCGCTCCTCGACCGCGTTCTCGCGGCCGACGTGCTGCTCGTGGTCCTTGCGTCCGCCCTGATCGTCAATATGGCTGCCAACCGGAACACCGACAACCTCGCGCTCGTCGTCGCCATCACGCTGATCGGCTTCGTCGGTTCGGTCACTGTGGCCCGGTTCGTGCAGGACCGGAGGCGGCCATGAATCCCGATGCCCTCATAGACGTCGTCGCCGGTGTGCTCATGGTGCTCGGTGCCGTCATGTCGCTGGGGGCGGCGGTCGGCCTGCTTCGCTTCCCCGACCTGCTCACGCGGATGCACGCCGCGACGAAGCCCCAAGTGCTCGGGTCGCTGCTCCTGCTGACGGCGCTCGGGCTCGAGCTGCGTTCGTGGGCCCTCGTGCCGCTCCTCGTCGTCGCGTGGATCTTCCAGCTCCTGACCGTCCCCGTCTCGGCCCACATGGTCGGGAGGGCGGGCTACCGGACGAAGCACGTCGACAAGGCGCGCCTCACGGTCGATGAGCTCGACGACGTCGTCGCGCGCGTCGAGCGGGCCGACGAGGACGCGTAAGCGCGACGGGTTCCGCGGGACGTCGTGGCTCTGCACCGTTTCTGCGCCGTCCTCCCCAACTTCGGCGCTGGGCCCTCACCGGTTTCCCCAGCTTCAGTTCCGGTTTCCCCACCTTCAGCGCTGGCCCTCACCGGTCTCCCCAACTTCAGTTCCGGTCTCCCCACCTTCGGCGCTGGGCCCGTACCGGTTTCCCCAACTTCAGTTCCGGGCCCCGTACCGGTCTCCCCAACTTCAGTTCCGGTTTCCCCAACTTCAGGTCCCTCCTGCCCAGAACCCAACCAGTCAACTTCCCGCCCCGGCCACCATTCGCGGGAATTTCGGCTTCCATCCTGTCCGGAGGCGGGGAGGTTGGCGGAGAAGCTGGGGAGGTTGGTAGAGAAGCTGGGGAGGTTGGCGGAGAAGCTGGGGAGGGCGGTCTAGAAGCTGGGGAGGTTGGTGGAGAAGCTGGGGAGGTTGGTGGAGAAGCTGGGGAGGTTGGTGGAGAAGCTGGGGAGGGTGGCGGAGAAGCTGGGGAGGGTGGCGGAGAAGCTGGGGAGGTCGACGGGGAAGTTGGGGGAACTTGGACGTCACTGCCGGAGTTTCCGACCCGAGTTGTCCACATAGGCGGTCTTCGTCGTCGTCGGTTCCGCCCGGGATTGGCACGATGGCGAGATGGCCGACCTTCTCGAAGTGCTCAGACGATGGGGCGGCGTCGCGCGCCGCGGCGACCTCTTCCGGGACGGGGTTTCGCGTGCCGAACTGGAGGCTGCGCTCACAGCGGGCACGCTGATGCGTCCGCGGCGTGGAATCTACGCCCTCCCCGACGCCGACCCGCTCGTTGTCCGGTGCGCGGCCACTAATTCCTTGCTCACGTGTGCTTCGGCCGCCCAGCGTAATGGCCTCTGGGTAGTCCGTGAGCCGGAGGAGGTTCACGTCCTGCGATCGGACGGACGGTACGACTCGGAACGGGCAGTGGTCCACCGGCAGTCGTGGTGGCCACCCGATCCGCGAAGCCACGTCGCATCCCGAGCCGACGTCCTGCTCCACGCCCTCCGTTGCCTTCCGGAGCTGGAGGCGCTGGTCATGGTCGAGTCGGCAGTCCAGAAGGGGTTCTCACTGGACTTCCTTTATGAGCGCCTTCCCGGCCGCCGCAATGCTGCTGCGAGGCGGGTGCTCGAAGCCGTGGACTCGGGCGCTGACTCGCTGCTCGAAACCCTCGCGAGGGAGCACCTTCGCCGGGCCGGACTCCGCGTCCAGTCCCAGGTCGAGGTCGAAGGCGTGGGCTGGATGGACGTGCTTGTCGAAGGGTTCGTCGACGTCGAGACCGACGGCTGTGTCCACAATGAGCCACTGCAGCGTGCCAAGGACTACCGACGGGATCGTGCCGCGCAGCTCCGCGGTTACGAGGTGCTGCGCTACACGTACAGCGACATCGTCGACAACCCCGAGACCATGGTGGCCGAAGTGCGCGAGGTGGTCGCGCATCGTCGTGCACAAGCTGGACGAAGCGCGGCTGGTTGAACCGTCGCAGGAACCCCAAGTTCCGGACCGGTCTCCCCAACTTCAGCGCTGGCCTTCCCAATTTCAGCGCCGAACTCCCCAGGTTCCGGACCGGTCTCCCCAACTTCAGCGCCGACGACGGTGGGGGAGGCCGGAGGATTCAAGCTCGACGGCGGGCCGGAGAGGTTAAAGCTGGGGAGGACGGTCTAGATGCTGGGGAGCGCGGCCCGAATGCTGGGGAGCGCGGCCCGAAGGTTGGGAAGCGTGGCCCCGAAGAGCCGGAAGCCCCGAAGCGGGAGTCGCGCCCCTAGACCTTCTCGGGCGAGTTGTTGAAGCGCGCGATCGCCTTCTGCGTGTACCGCTGCGTGAACACCTGCACCACGGAGCCGACGCTTGAAGCGACGAGGGCGAAGACGAGCGTGTCGCGGAGGCTGGCCTCGAGGTTCGTCGGGTCCTTCGGAGGCTTGTGTCCCGTGCCCGTCTCCCAGGCCTTGTCAAGCACCTTGGTGGCCACGAAGCCTGCTCCGATGCCGATCACCGTCCCGAGCATTTTGATGAGCATCGTCACGTCAGTCTCTCCTTCGCATTCGGTGCAGTCGTACCGCTGGCCAGAGCTTTCCCGTTCAGCCTAGCGGTAGACTGGCCCCACTTCATACGACAGGGGAGCGCCGTGCCGCCGGGCCAACCGGGGGCAGAGGGCGCTGAGAGTGCGGACCACCGCAGACCCTCGAACCTGCTCCGGCTAATACCGGCGAAGGGAGTCGAGTTCTCAGGCACACGTTGCCGCCCCTCCTGATCCCAGGGGGAGAAAACCATGAGCACCACCATCAAGAAGCCCGCCGCGTCCTGGCGGGTCGTTGACATCGTCGTCGCAGCAGTCGTGTCGGTCGCGTGCGGCGTCATCTTCTGGCTGTGGGACCAGGCCTACGCCGGCGTCGAGGTGGCCACGGCCGCGTTCGCCCCGCTGAGCGGCCTCTACTCGGGCGGCTGGCTCCTGGCCGGCGTGCTCGGCGGCCTCATCATCCGCAAGCCGGGCGCAGCGTTGTTCTGCGAGATCCTCGCGGCCGTTGTCGAGGCGCTCCTCGGATCGCAGTTCGGCGTGACGGTCCTCCTCTCGGGGCTGGTCCAGGGCCTCGGCGCGGAGGTCGCGTTCGCGCTCTTCGCGTACCGTCGCTGGAACCTGGGCGTTGCGCTCCTCGCGGGCGCCCTCTCGGGACTCGCCCTGGGCGTGAGCGAGGTCATCCAGTTCTTCCCGACGTGGGAGTTCGGCTGGCAGGTCCTGTACACGGTGTTCGCCGTGATCTCGGGCGTCGTGATTGCGGGCCTGCTGAGCTGGCTCGCGGTCAGGGCCCTCGCGAAGACGGGAGCACTCTCGGCCTTCGCCTCGGGGCGCGCCGCGGACGTCTGAGATGCCCGGCACGTCTGAGATGCCCGGCACCTCTTCCGGACCGGCGCGGGTCCGCGCGCGCGGCTGGGGCTGGCGCCACGCCGGCAGGAAGGCGTTTGCGGTGAGCGGCGTCGACCTCGACATCGCGCCGGGCGAGCGAGTCCTCCTTCTCGGCGCGTCCGGGGCAGGCAAGTCGACCCTCCTGCATGCGCTCGCCGGCGTCTTGGGCGCCGCCGAGGAGGGCGAGGAACGGGGCGAGCTGACGGTCGACGGCGTCCCCGCGCCGAGCGCGCGCGGCCGCGCGGGCCTCGTGCTGCAGGACCCGGACGGCCAGATCGCGATGGCCCGCGTGGGCGACGAGGTCGCGTTCGGCTGCGAGAACCTTGCCGTTCCGCGGGACGAGATCTGGCCGCGGGTGCACCGGGCGCTCGACGACGTCGGCCTCGACGTCCCGCTCGACCGTTCGACGGCGGCCCTCTCCGGCGGGCAGAAGCAGCGGCTCGCCCTCGCGTGTGTCCTCGCGATGGAGCCGGGGCTCGTGCTCCTCGACGAACCCACCGCGAACCTCGATCCCGAGGGTGTCGAGGAAGTCCGCGAGGCCGTCCGGCGCAGCCTGGACCGTACGGGGGCGACGCTCGTCGTCGTCGAACACCGCGTCTCGGTCTGGGCCGAGCTCGTGGATCGGGTCATCGTCCTTGGAGCGGGAGGCGGCCTGCTGGCGGACGGCGAGCCCGGGCCGGTGCTCGGTGACCCAGACGTACGACGGCGGCTGGCCGCCGCGGGTGTGTGGGTGCCCGGCTGGCATCCGCTCACCGGCGAGGCCGCGCCGGGCCGCCTCCGCGGGTCTTCGGCCACTGCCCCGGGGGCCGCGGACGAGCTGCTCAGGGCGGAGGCCCTCGCCGTTGGACGCTCGCCGAAGTCGGCGCCCGTCGTCGGCGGGATCGGCCTTGTGCTCCGCGCAGGACAGTCTGCGAGTGTGACGGGGCCCAACGGCGCCGGGAAGTCGACGCTGGCGCTCACGCTCGCAGGCCTCCTGCCGGCGCTCGGCGGGGACCTCGAGGCCCTCCCGGCTCTCGCCCGTGGCGCGGGGCCGAGTCCGCACCGCTGGCGTTCGAGCGAGCTCGTGAGCCGTATCGGCACCGTGTTCCAGGAGCCCGAGCACCAGTTCCTGACTCCGCGCGTGCTCGACGAGCTCGAGTTCGGGCCGCGCAGGGTCGCACGGCGGCCAGAGAAGGAGGTGCGGGCGCTCGTCGATGGGCTCCTCGGGCGGCTGCGCCTCGAGCGGCTCGCGGAGGCGAACCCGTTCACGCTTTCGGGAGGGGAGAAGCGCCGCCTCTCGGTCGCGACGATGCTCGCCACGAGCCCGAGCCTCCTCGTGCTCGACGAGCCGACCTTCGGCCAGGACGCGCTCACGTGGGCCGAGCTGGTCCGGCTCCTCGCCGAACTGCTCGAGCAGGGAACGTCCCTCCTCGCCGTCACGCACGACGAGGACTTCACGAACGCCCTCTCCGACACCGTGTTCCGGGTCGACGGCGGGCGTGCCGCACGGGTCGAGGCGGCGGCGTGAGCGTCGACATCCTCACGCCCGAGGTCGCGAACTCCGTCCTCGCCCGCGCGAACCCGGTCGCGAAGCTTGCGGCAGCACTGTGCATCACGATCACGTTGCTGCTGAGCGTCGATTGGGTCTCCGCCTCGGTGGCGCTCGCGTGCGAGCTGCTCATGCTGCCGCTGCTCGGCGTGCGCCCCCTGACATTCCTCCGCCGAACGTGGCCACTCGCCGCGGCGGCCGCGGTCGCGGCGTACTCGACCGCCCTGCTCGGCGCCAAGACGGGACCCGTCTGGCTCCAGCTCGGCCCGGCGGTGTTCACCGAGCACTCGGTGCTGACCGGCGTCGCCATCGGCCTGCGTGGCCTTGCCGTCGCGCTGCCCGGCGTCTTCCTCCTGTTCTCCACCGATCCCACCGACCTCGCGGACGGACTCGCCCAGAAGCTCCGCCTCCCAGCCCGATTCGTGCTCGGTGCCCTCGCGGGGATGCGGCTGGTGGGCCTGCTCGTCGACGAATGGCGGACGCTGGGCCTCGCACGCCGGGCCCGCGGGGTCGGGACCGGGCACAGTCCGATCGCCCGTTTCAGGGCGTTCCTCGGGCAGGCGTTCGCGCTGCTCGTGCAGGCGATCCGGCGAGCCACCCGGCTGGCGGTGGCGATGGAGGCCCGCGGCTTCGGCGGGACGGTGGAAGGGCGGCCGGCCCCGCGGACGTGGGCCCGCGAGTCGAGCTACTCCCGCCTCGACGCGTGGGTGCTTGTCGCAGGGGCCGCCGTTGCCGCGCTCTCGGTGGGCGCCGCCGTCGTGCTCGGGACCTGGAATGTGGTCTGGGGCTAGCGCCGGGAAGCAGGGCACGACGGCGCTGCGTCGCCTCTGGCGCGTCGGCGAGCGGGAGTGGGATCGTTGCCGCGGAAGGAATCCCGAGGGAAGGAGTCAGCAATGGTCGAGATCGTCGGGTCGTTCTCGAGCTTCAGCGTCGATGATGTGCCCAAGGCCCGCCAGTTCTACACGGAGACGCTCGGCTTCAAGGCCGAGGACGTCATGGGCGGCCTCCGGATGACGCTCCCGGGCGGCGGCAAGGTGTTCGCCTACCCCAAGCCGGATCACGTGCCGGCGAGCCATACGGTGCTGAACCTGGTGGTCGCCAACGTGGACGAGGCTGTCCGTTCCCTCCACGAGGCCGGCATCCGCACCGATCATTACCCGAGCAGCGAGGATATGCCGCTCGACGAGAATGGAATCCTGCGTGATCGGGAGGGCGGAGAAGGCCGCGGGATTGCTTGGTTCAAGGATCCGGCGGGGAATGTACTCTCAGTCGTTACCGATTAGTGACAGGATCTTTATCTCATGGTATGGGGTGTTCTGCGGTCTAGACCGCTCGGACACGTCCAAGGGTGGGTCGATTTGCGGTCCCCTATCGCATAGGTGATATTTTGGCGGCATGGCACAACAGACTGCTGAGACCGTCGGCGCGATCCTGCGCGGAGTACGCAGCGACAGGGGCTGGACCCAGGGGCAGCTGGCTGCGGAGCTGGGGACGAGCCAGAGCGCCGTTGCCCGCATGGAGCAGGGCAAACAGAACCTGAGCCTCAAGATGCTCCAGCGCATCGAGGACATCCTCGGTCAGCGCATCCTGAATATCGGCCCCTCCAAGATGACCCATCTGCGGGTCGAGGGCGGCCGCCGCCTCTCCGGGGCCGTCGACGTCAACACGTCCAAGAACGCCGGCGTCGCGCTCCTGTGCGCGAGCCTCATCAACCGCGGCACCACGACCCTGCGCAACCTCGCGCGCATCGAGGAGGTCAACCGCATCGTCGAGGTGCTGACCTCGATCGGCGTCGAATGCACGTGGCTCCCCGGCGCCCCCGGCGAGCAGCCGCGCGACCTCCAGATCCGCCGTCCCGCGAAGCTGAGCCTCGAGGCCATGGACGTCGAGGCCGCGCGCCGGACCAGGAGCGTCATCATGCTCCTCGGCCCGCTGCTCGACGAGCGCAGCGAGTACAAGCTTCCCTACGCTGGCGGCTGCGACCTCGGCACCCGGACCGTCGAGCCGCACATGCAGGCCCTGCGCACCTTCGGGCTCGATGTCGAGGCCTCCAACGGCTTCTACTCGGTCCGGGCGCCCGAGGCCGACCTCCACGACCGCACCTTCGTGCTCACCGAGCGCGGCGACACCGTCACCGAGAATGCGATCATGGCCGCCGCGCACCGCGAGGGCCTCACGGTGATTCGCAACGCCTCGCCGAACTACATGGTCCAGGACCTGTGCTTCTACCTCCAGAGCGTCGGAGTCGAGGTCGAGGGCGTTGGAACCACCACGCTGCGGATCCGTGGTCGCTCGCGCATCGAGCAGGACATCGACTACTGGCCTTCGGAGGATCCGATCGAGGCCATGAGCCTTATCACCGCGGCCATCGTCACGAACTCCGAGGTGACCGTCCGGCGCGTGCCGATCGAGTTCATGGAGATCGAGCTCGCCACCCTCATGCAGATGGGCCAGAAGCTCGAGATCTCCGGCGAGTACATGGCCCGCAACGGCCACACCCGGCTCGTGGACGTCACGACGCTGCCTTCCGAGCTCGTCGCGCCGACGGACAAGATCCACCCGATGCCGTTCCCCGGGCTCAACATCGACAACCTGCCGTTCTTTGCCGTCATCGCGGCCAACGCGACCGGCCAGACCCTCATCCACGACTGGGTCTACGAGAACCGCGCGATCTACCTCACCGAGCTCAACAGGCTCGGCGGCCAGATCCAGCTCCTCGACCCGCACCGCATCTACGTCAACGGGCCGACCAAGTGGCGTGCCGCCGAGGTCGGCTGCCCTCCCGCACTCCGTCCCGCCGCGTGCATCCTTCTGGCCATGCTGGCGGCCCGCGGGACGAGCGAGCTCCGCAACATCTATGTGATCGAGCGCGGGTACCAGGACCTCGCCGAGCGCCTCAACTCGATTGGCGCCCGGATCGAGTACTTCCAGGACTAGCTGTTCTGTTGCCGCCGGGAGGCGGTTTGCAGTTCCGTGATCAAGGGGAGGAGCGGTTCATGAAGGCAATCATGTACAACCGAACCGGGGGATCCTCGGTCCTCGAGCTGCGCGAGCGCGAGATTCCAGAGCCCGGCGAGGGCGAGGTGCGCGTCCGCGTCGTCGTTTCCGGTGTCAACCCGACGGACTGGAAGGCGCGCGCCGGCGGCACGTACGGCAAGCTCGACGGCTGGCATGTGCCGAACCAGGACGGCGCCGGCGTGGTCGACGCCGTAGGCCCGGGCGTGGACGGACTGGAGCCCGGTGACAGGGTGTGGCTGTGGGATGTCGCCTACGGTGGCGCGGAGGGCACGGCGCAGGAGTTCGTCGTCGTGCCGCGCGAGAAGGCGGTCCCGCTCCCGGACGGCGAGTCGTTCGACGCCGGGGCCTCCGTCGGGATTCCCGCCCTCACCGCTCACCGCGCACTCACCGCAAGCGAACACGGCCCGGCTCAGCTCGCGCCAGGCGCGCTCGAGGGCCGGACGGTTCTCGTGACGGGCGGCGCCGGTGCTGTGGGCCACGCGGCGATCCAGCTCGCCAAGTGGGCCGGAGCGACTGTCATCGCCACGGTGAGCGGCGAGGCGAAGGCCGATCTCGCGCGCAAGGCGGGGGCCGCCGTCGTCGTCAACTACCGCGAGCAGGACGTCGCCGAAGAAGTGCACCGAGTGGCTGGGGACGGCGCTGACGTGATCGTCGACGTCAACGCCGCCGCCAACCTCGAATCCGACCTCAAGGCGCTCAGGAACGGCGGGACGATCTCGATCTACGCCTCATCCTCGAACGACGAGGTCCTCTCGATACCCGTTCGGCCGAGCATGGGGAAGAACGTGCGCTTCCAGTTCATCCTCACCTACACAGTGACGGACGAGCAGAAGAGGGCGGCCGTCGCCGCAGTCTCGGCGGCTCTCGCCGACGGCGCGCTCCGCGTGGGCGCAGAGCACGGACTCCCGTTGACCCGCTATGAGCTGGAGAAGACCGCGGCGGCGCACGACGCCGTCGAGGAGGGGACCGTGGGGAAGGTCCTCATCGATGTGGTCAGGCAGGCGTAAGCTCGCCGATCGACTCCAAGGCGTCCCACGCGAAGCTCGCGAGCCAGTGGGTCGACATGAAGTCCTCGCTCTCGAGAGCGCCGAGGCCCGCGCGGATGAGCGGCTCGAGAGCCCCGGCGAGCACAGCCTCGGACGAAGCCGCCGAGGGTGCTTCCGCGGCCCGAAGCGCGCGCAGGACCCGCGAGATCTGGCCCGCGCGGCTCAGGTTGAGCCCGTGCAGGTGCACCATGTAGCCGTCGGACTCGTCGGTCACCCCGACCACGGCGAGCATGCGCGACTCGGCCCGCAGCCCCGGCAGGAACCGGACGAACCACTCCGCGAACTCGTCGGCCGGGAGCACCCGTTGCATGAGGTCCGCCTCGCTGAGGCCGGCGGAGAGGAAGTCCTGCCCGCTCAGCTCCCACTCTGAGGCCCACCCCGCATCGGCACCGAACCAGCGGCGCGCGGCGCGCTCGCAGGCCTCGGCTGCCTCGGTCCGTCCGAGCGCCCGGAAGGCGTCGAGAAGGAGGGCGACGCCGAAAGCGGAGTTGGTGTGCAGCCCGTGCCGCACCGGGTACTCGACCTTGGCGAGCCACTCCGGGACGAGGCGGGCGACGACGTCGACGCACCCTTCGAGGCTGCGTCCCCAGCCGCGGATCTCATCGTCCGGCGACGCCGCACAGGCTGCCGCGAGCCGAACGAGCCAGGCCCACCCGTACGGCCGCTCCCACGAGGGGTTCTCCGCGAGGTAGGCCGCCTCGACCGCGAGCTTCTCGGCCGTGAGGTTCTCCCCGAGGGCACCCCGCAGCCGAGCCGCTGTCGCCCCATCGAGGCTGCGGCCGCCGTCGTCCGCCGTGCCCTCGTCGCCCCCGTCGCTCGCCACCGAGTTCAGGACGCTCACGCCGAGCCAGTGCATGTGGACGCATGAGTGCCAGTCGAACGACGAATAGAAGGACGGGTGCAGCTCCGAAGGGGTCGGGCGGTCGTCGTCCGAAAGCTGCGTGTGGTGGGCCGAGTACGGGTAGACGCGGCTGAGGTTGTCGAGGACGACGCCGGCGCAGTGCTGGGCAGCCGAGGGGAAGAGGTCGAGTTCCATCTGAGTGCGGCTCCTAGAAGGCGAGGAAGTACATGAGTGCGGTGTTGACGACCAGGAGCGGGAAGGCTGTGCCGAGCTGCGCCCCGATGACGCCGTACTTGTTCTTCATTTCCAGCAGGGCCGAGGGCACGAGGTTGAAGTTCGCCGCCATCGGTGTGCACAGCGTGCCACAGAAGCCAGCTAGCATGCCGATGGCGAAGATGATCGCGGGGTTGCCGTGGAATTGCTGGACCAGCACGGGCCAGCCGATGGCCGCCGTCATGATCGGGAAGGCCGCGAAGCCGTTGCCCATGAGGACCGTGAAGACGAACATCCCGAGGCAGTACACGATGACTGCCGCGAGGAGCGAGCCCTTCGGCATGACGCCTGTGACGAGCGTGCTCACCGCCGTGCCCACGCCGGCCTTCGTGAACAGGATTCCGAGCGTGGAGAGCATCTGCGGAAGCAGGGCCGCCCAGCCGATGGACTCGAGGATGGCGGCGGCTCTCGAACACGGGGGTAAGCGGGTGCTTGGGCCGGAGGATGAGGAGGGCGACGACGGCGGCCGCGACCGCGCCGATGGCCAACGCCACGAGGGTCGTGTTCTTGGGATCGAGGATCGGGGTCTTGCCGACGACGAGGACGGGGGCCAGAAGCACGAGGATGACCGTGACGATCGGCAGGGTCAGGGCCGGGATGAAGAGCTTGTTGCCGAAGCGGGCCGCGTAGGCCTCCCGCTCGGGACCCGTTGAGGTCTTGGCCCTGCCGTCCGCGAGCTGCCCCGAGGCAGCGAGCACCACGAGCACGAGGACCGCGATCCCGAGGATCCACCCCGGTGCAGTGGCCGCCTGGACCCACGACCCGTAGAAGAAGCAGAGGCCCAGCAGGCCCCAGAAGGCTGAGCTGCCCCAACGGCGGGGATGCCTGGGGTCCCTCACGATGAGCGCGGCCCACGCGATGAAGAGGATTCCGATGAACCAGTAGACGGCTTCGACGTTGATCACTTGGTCTCTCCTGCAACGGCCGGATCGGTGGCTTCAAGCGCCCGGTATTCCTTGTCGAGCGACTTGTCCAGGCGCAGGAGCCGGAAGCCGTGGATGAGGAACGCCGCGATCGCCGTGGGGATGGCCCAGAGGGCGAGCTGGAGCGGCTCCAGGTGCAGGTGGTACGTCGTGTCGACGAAGGTCGTGATGAGCAGGATCGAGCCGACCGCCACGAAGACGTCCTCGCCGAAGAACACGCCCACGTTGTCCGCGCCGGCCGAATGCGCCTTGATGCGCTCCTTGATGTGCTCGGGGACGTGGCCATAGCGGCGCAGCGCCGCGCCCTCGGCCATGGGGAAGACGAGCGGGCGCACGGTCTGCGCATGGCCGCCAACGCTGTTGAGGCCTACGGCAGCGGTCAGCTGCCGTACGGCGAGGTAGCCGAGCAGGACGCGCCCTGCCGTGAGCCGCGCAAGCTTGCCGATGAGGGTCTTGGCCTGCTCCTGGAGGCCGAAGAACTCGATGATGCCGACGACCGGCAGCACGGCGACAAAGATCGTGACCGAGCGGCTGCTGGCAAAGCCGGTGCCGAAGGCCTCGAGGATCTGGACGGGGTTTAGGCCGCCAAGGAGGGCTGTGACGATGCCGGCGACAGTGACGACGACGAGTGGGTTCAGGCGGATGGCAAAGCCAACAATCACCAGAAGAACCCCGATGAGTACGAGCATGATGATCCGTTCCGGAGGGAGTGCGGTCCAGGGAAGGAGTGCCGAATGGCGTGTGATCCAGAGCATAGCCTTTTGTTCAACGATTAGGCAAGGTTGTGGAACAATCCGCCGCATTCTGAGACGGCGCACCGTGCCTTTCAATAACGGGCGCAGTCAGAGCCAATAGAAGAGTGCCCTTGGCCGCGCTCCACGATGGTGGCGCTGTTAGCGTTGCAGCCATGGATGATGAGGCGTTCATCGCCTATGTCGGTGATCATCTGGGAGCGCTTCCGGCTGTCGAAGCAGTGACGCTGGGCGGATCTAGAGTCGAGGGCACCAGCCGTGCAGACAGCGACTGGGACTTCTCCCTCTATTACCGGGGCGCCTTCGACCCGCAGACTTTGCGTGACATCGGCTGGCCAGGCACTGTCGGCGAAATCGGCGGCTGGAGCGCGGTGCCCAACACCGTATTCAATGGTGGCGCGTGGCTGACGATCGACGGCCGCGCCACTGATGTGCACTACCGCGACTTGGACGTCGTGGAGCGGACGCTCGCTTCGGCTCGTGAAGGCACCTTCGAGACCGAACCGCTGTGGTTTCACCTTGCTGGCCTCCCGTCCTACGTGGTGCTGGCGGAACTGGCAACGAAGCGAGTACTTGTCGGCGATCTTCCCGATGTCTCCTATCCTCCGGCGTTGCGAGAGCACGCTCCCGATGTCTGGTGGGAGCAGGCAGAAGCAGAGTTCAATTACGCGACGAGGTACCACGCCGCATCGGGTCGGCTGACCCAATGCGTTGGCCTCGTCGCAAGGGCTGCAACCTGCGCAGCCCACGCCGTCCTTGCGGCTCGGGGGATATGGGTCACCAACGAGAAGCAGTTGTTCAAGCGGGCGAACGTTGACGGAGTCGATGAGCTGCTTGCCGCCGCCACCCCGGAGGCGGCTGTACTCTGCGCGGTTGTGGAAAAGGTGCGCACCGTCTGCCTGAGCGCGCTACAGGCTGCTAAAGCTCAAAATGTCGGGGGACCGGCGTAGCGTCTGGTGCCGTGACTGATGTGATCTACCGGACGGCGACGAGTTTCAACGGATTCATCGCCGACGAGTCCAACTCCCTTGATTGGCTGTTCGCGGTGGACGACGCTGACACTCCCGACCAGCCGTCGTTCCTCGAGCACATAGGAGTAATTGTTGAGGGATCGACAACCTACGAATGGCTCCTCGAGCACACCGAGGTGCTGCGGCGGCCCGAGCAGTGGCGCGAGTTCTATGGTGACCGTCCCACGTACGTCTTCACTTCCCGCAGGCTGACGGTGCCGGACGGTGCAGACGTGAGGTTCGTGAACGGCCCCGTCCTTGGCGTCCTGCCGGAGATCCTCGCGGCAGCCGACGGAAAGGACGTGTGGGTCGCGGGAGGAGGCGAGCTCGCGGGACAGTTTGCCGACGTCGACGCTCTCGACCGGATCGAGCTCACCCTCGCGCCCGTTTCGCTCGCGGCCGGCGCCAGGCTGTTCCCGCGCCGCTTGGAAAGCGACCGACTGCATCTCACGTCGGCCGAACGCCACGGCGAATTCCTCGACGTCACTTACACGGTCTCCTCCGAAGCCGGCGGAGACCGCCACAAATCGCTACCTGGGCCTTGAGCCCAGATAACCGGGCACCTTGCACGCCGCGAGAAGCTGCCGCTCGGCTCGGCCGAGGTAGTCCGCCATGAGCTCGGCGGCGTCTGCGGCGCGGCCAGCCTCGAGGAGTTCGACGATCCGCGCGTTGTCCTCGACGTAGGGCGCGTGGAATCTCGGATCCGAGGCCATCGAGGCGAAGACGAGCCGCATCTCGGCGAGGATCTGCTTCATGAGGCTGTCGAGGCGCTCGCTCCCGGCCCGCGCGACGAGCGCACGGTGGAACTCCTGGTTCGCGTTGGCCATCGCAGGCACGTCACCGGCCTCGGCCGCGCCCCGCGCCTCGCGCACGATCTCCGCCAAGTCCTCGGTCGGCCCTGAGGGGGACCACAGGAGCGACGCCGGTTCGACGAACCGCCGGACGCGGTAGATCTCACGGATGTCGTCAGCGGTGGGATGGGCTACGAAGACGCCGCGGTTGGGGAAGCGCACCACCACCCGCTCGGCGTGGAGCGTCGCGAAGGCCTCGCGGAGGGTGTTGCGGGAGACGCCGAGCGCCTCGCGCAGCGCCTCCTCGGGCAGCTTGGCGCCGGGCGCCAGCTGGCCGTCGGCGATCAGCTGGCGGAGCTGCGCTGCGACCCATGTGCTCGTCTCGGCATGCTTCGTGGCCCCGGCCTCCAGGCGCAGGCTGGCCAAGACCCCCTCAGATGTCATGGGTCCCACCCTAGCGGCGGCTGCTTCGGACTAGCCGATCGTCGTGAGCACGTCCCCCGGGGCCACGACATCGCCGGGCGCTGCCGCATGCTGTCCGAGCTTGCCGGAACGGTGCGCCTGCACGGTCGTCTCCATTTTCATGGCTTCCATGACGACGACGCCGTCCCCCGCCTCGACAGCGTCGCCGGGCTCGGCGAGCCACTTGACGACGGTGCCGCCCATCCCCGCTGTGAGATGCGCCGGCGCGCCGTCGGAGGATGCAGCCGAGGTGCCGTCTGCGCTGCCCTCGCCGGACGCCGTCGTGCCCTGCCCTGCCGAAGCTGCTCCGGCCCCGGCGGCGAGCCCCGCGAAGAGCTCTTCGGGGATGCCGAGGGTGACGCGGCGCCCGTCGATGTCGACGGCGAAGGTACGCCGGCCGCCGTCGGAAACCGCCGGACGGAACTCGGGGTTCGCGGTGAGCTCGGAGGCGAACTCGGACTCGATCCACGTCGTGTAGACGCCCAGCTGTCCCTCGGCGGCGAACGCCGGGCTGTCCACGACTGCGCGGTCGAACGGCAGGACCGTCGCGAGTCCGTGGATCTCGAATTCGCGGAGCGCTCGGCGGGCTCGTCGGAGCGCCTGCTGCCGGTCGGCGCCCCACACGACGAGCTTCGCGAGCAGCGAGTCGAACTGGCCGGGCACCACGGAGCCGTCCCGGACTCCCGAATCGACCCGGATGCCCGGGCCCGTGGGGACGGAGAAGCGGCTCACGGTTCCGGGCGACGGCAGGAAGCCGCGCCCCGGATCCTCGGCGTTGATGCGGAACTCGATCGCGTGGCCGCGCGGTTCGGGATCCTCGAGCACGGGGAGGTGGCCGCCGTCGGCGATTGCGAGCTGGGCCGCGACGAGATCGAGGCCGGACGTCTCCTCGGTGATCGGGTGCTCGACCTGGAGGCGGGTGTTGACCTCGAGGAAGCTCAGCGTGCCGGATTGATCGAGGAGGTACTCGACCGTCCCGGCCCCGACGTAGCCTGCCTCGCGGCAGATTGCCTTGGCCGACTCGTGGATCCGGGCCCTCTGCTCGGGAGTGAGGAACGGCGCGGGCGCCTCCTCGACGAGCTTCTGGTGCCGGCGCTGGAGCGAGCAGTCACGGGTCCCGACCACAATGACGTTCCCATGGGTGTCCGCGAGGACTTGGGCCTCGACGTGCCGCGGCCGGTCGAGGAACTTCTCGACGAAGCACTCCTCGCGCCCGAACGCAGCTCGCGACTCCCGCACGGCCGAGTCGAAGGACTCCTCGATCTCAGCCATGGTGCGAGCGACCTTGAGCCCGCGGCCACCGCCGCCGAAGGCTGCCTTGATCGCGACCGGAAGGCCGTGCTCCTTTGCGAACTCGCGCACTTCCTCCGCGCTGGCCACGGGTCCGTCACTGCCCGGCGCGAGCGGCGCGCCGGCGCGGACGGCGACGGCGCGGGCGCTCACCTTGTCGCCGAGCAGGCGGATGGTCTCGGGGGAGGGGCCGATCCACGTGAGCCCTGCGTCGAGGACCGCTTGGGCGAAGTCGGCGTTCTCGGAGAGGAAGCCGTAGCCGGGGTGTACGGCATCCGCACCCGAGCGTGCGGCGACTGCGAGGATCTTCCCCGCATCGAGGTACGTCTCGGCGGGCGACATCCCGCCAAGCGCGTACGCCTCCGTGCACGCCGTGACGTGGAGGGAGTCGGCGTCCTGGTCTGCGTAGACGGCGACGCTCGTCAGGCCGGCATCGTCGCATGCGCGGGCCACGCGGACGGCGATCTCGCCGCGGTTGGCGATGAGGACTATGCGCATTGAGGTTTCCTTACGGGAGGGCAGGGCGGGCGTCGGCCATGCCGGGCTGGAACGTTTGCGAGGGTGGTGTGACTGCTGCGAACCGGACGCGCGCACCCGGGGGCAGCTGGGCGGCAAGGTCGAGGTCGGCATCCACGACGACGCCGATCACCGGATAGCCGCCCGTCACCGGATGGTCCGCGAGGAACAGGACGGGCTGTCCGTTGGGCGGAATCTGCACGGAACCGAGGGTCGTGCCCTCGCTCTTGAGCTCGCCGTCGCGGGAGCGTTCGAGCTGGGGGCCGGAGAGGCGCAGGCCGACCCGGTTCGACTGGGGCGTCACGGTCCACTCGGCCGAGTAGAAGGCCTCCGTCGAGGCGTCCGTGAACCAGTCGTGCCGCGGGCCCGGGACCACACGGAGCACGGCCGCGCCTTCCGGCAGGCCCGGCGGGGTCTCGGGTGCGCCGACGACGTGCGTGCCGCGGGGCGGGAGGACCACGAGCGGGCTTCCGGGGCGGAGGGGCTCGGGCCCTATCCCGGACAGCGTGTCCGTGGAGCGGCTGCCGAGGACTTCGGCGCCGTCGAGGCCGCCACGGACTGCGACGTAGCTGCGCAGTCCGGCCGTGGGCGCGCCGAGCGTGAGGGTCTCGCCGGCGAGAAGCGCGAACGGTGCGTCGAGCGCTGGGCGGCGTACGACGTCGGACGGCGCGGCCCCGCTGTCGTCCGCGCCCACGGTCTCGTCGCGGCTGATGCGCAGCGGAACGCGCGCCCCGGTGACCGCGAGGACCTGGTCCCGTGCGGCGCGGAGGGCGAGGCCGCCGAACAGCACCTCGAGCACCGCGGCCGTCTCGGGGTTGCCCGCCATCCGGTTCGCGCGCCGCAGGGCCGCGCGGTCCATGGCCCCGGCCGCACTCACGCCGAGGGCCCCGAGCCCGGGCCGGCCAAGATCCTGGATCGTGCACTGCATGCCGGTGGCGACGACTAAGAGATCCGCGCTGCTTGTCTCGGCGCCCGCCGCGGCGCCCGCCGCGTCGTCGTGCGCCTGCACGGGGGCCTCGCTGAGGCGTGCGCTCTCCCGCACGGGTTCGAAACGGACGCGATCGCCGGGCCGGATGAGCGCCGGGTCCGCGCGCTCGAGGTCCCACATGCGGGCAGACGTGCTGCCGATGAGCTGCCAACCTCCGGGTGACTGCCGAGGGTAGACGGCCGAATACGTGCCCGCCAGCGCGACCGCCCCGGCCGGAACGGCCGTCCGCGGCGAGGACCGCCGCGGGACGTCGAGCACGCCGTCGCCCGCGAGGTAGGCGAAGCCGGGCGCAAAGCCACCGAACGCCGCATTCCAGACCTGCCCCGAGTGCGCGGCGATCAGGCCTTCCGGGCTCAGGCCCGCCAGTTTGGCCGCCTCGTCGAGGTCGGCGCCGTCGTACACGGTCTCGATGACCACGAGCTCGCCCTCGCGCTGACCGCTTGACGTGAGGTCGAGGGAACGGACCCGCCGCACGATGGCTCCCAGAGCCTCGGGGGAGTCAGCCGCCACGAGGACAGTGGTCGCCGCCGCGACGACCTCGCACTGGCCGGGTACGGGCTCGGCATCGAGCTGCCGCTGGAGGCTCAGGACGGCGTCGAGCGAGGAGAGCTCGACCAGGATGGCCCTGTCGCCGGAAGGGCGGATGCCGACGACGGTGGGCGGCACGTGCGCTGGGCCCTGCGGCTGCGCGGCCTGCTCCGCCGGCTTCGGTCCGGCGGGGGTCTGCTTGACTGTCATGCCTGGGCGAAGCTCCGGATCTGGACGCCGGCGTCGGTGATGGCGGCACGGATGCGGGCCGCCATCGCGACTGCCCCCGCTGTGTCCCCGTGGACGCAGATGCTCTCTGCGGCGATTGGGACGATGCTGCCGTCGATGGCGCGGACTTTCCCGTCGAGGATGCGGAGCACGTGCTCGACGATCTCGTCCAGGTCGTGGAGGACCGAGCCGGGCTCGCGGCGGGAGACCAGGGTCCCATCGGGGTTGTAGGCACGGTCGGCGAATGCCTCGACGACGGGCCGGAGGCCGATTTCCTCGGCAGCCCGCTGAATCTCGGAGTTGGGGAGGACGAGGATCGGTAGGCTCGGGTCCACTTCGTGGATGGCGCGGGCGACTGCCTCGGCCTGCTTCGTGTGGTGGACGATCGTGTTGTAGAGGGCACCGTGCGGCTTGACGTAGCGGACGTCGGTCCCGGCCGCTCGGGCAAGCCCCTGCAGCGCACCGATCTGGTACACCACTTCGTCGGTCAGCTGCCGCGGGTCCATGTCGATGAACCTGCGCCCGAATCCGGCAAGGTCCCGGTAGCCCGGGTGGGCGCCGACCGTGACGCCCGCCTCGGCTGCCGCTTCGCACGTCCTGCGGATGTGGTGGGGATCCCCGGCGTGGAAGCCGCAGGCGACGTTGGCGCTCGAGACGCTCGTGAAGATCGCGGCGTCGTCGCCGAAAGTCCAGTTGCTGAAGGATTCGCCGACGTCGCTGTTGAGATCGATCCCGCTGTTGGCGATTCCCTCGCGATCGTTGCGTGCCAATGTGACCTCCGTCGCAAGTGTGATGCTTCAAGCATGCACGATTGCGACGAATTGTTCAACAAAACGCACCCTACTGTTCGACCGTGACCTCCCCGGGGTCCTTGTCCTGCCGCCAGCCGCGCCACACGGGGTGACGGAGCCGGCCGGCGTCGGTCCACTCCCCGTAGCGCACCTCGCCGACGAGTTTCGGCTGGACCCAGTGCGCGTCCACGGTGTCCTCCCGGGGTATGTCGCCGAAGGGAGTCGTCTTGCGCTCGAGACGGTGCAGCTTCTTGGCGATCTCCGCCAGGTCCCGCTCCGTGAAGCCCGTCCCGACTCGGCCCGCGTACCGCAGCCCGCCGTCGTCGTCCGGGATTCCCAGCAGAAGCGAGCCGATCGTGTTCTCCCGGCCGCCCTTCCCCGTGCGCCAACCGCCGACCACCACCTCCTGGGTGCGCTCGTGCTTGATCTTGATCCACGCCCCGGACCGTTTCCCTGCCTCGTATCGGGCCGAAAGCCGTTTCGCCACGATCCCCTCGAGGCCGTGTTCGGCAGAGGCTTCGAGCACCGAGTCAACCTCGCCGTGGAAGATCGGGGAGAGCTGGACGTTCGCCGGGAGGCCGCCCTCGGCGAGGAGTTCGAGCGCCTCGCGCCGCTCTCGGAACGGCAGGGGCGTAAGGTCCCGGCCCTCGAACTCGAGCAGGTCGAACAGGACGATCCGGACGGGCACCTGCCTGCGTGCCGTCGCAACGTCAGTCGGATCTGTGAGGCCCATGCGCTGCTGCAGGCGCGAGAAGGAGGGCCGCCCGAGGGAGTCCATGGCGACGACCTCCCCGTCCAGGATCGCCGGCCCCAGGTCGGCGAGGGCGGCGAGTTCGGGATACGTGCCCGTCGTGTCGAGCCCGCGCCTGCTGATGAGCTTGAGCGGTCCCCGGGCGTCGACGATTGTCCGCACGCCGTCCCACTTCATCTCGAGCGCCCAGTCCTCCCCCCGGACCAGACCTGGGGTTCCGCTCTGCGCGAGCATGGGCGACGGCGCGGGGCCGCCTTTCGCTCGGGCCGCGTCTTTCGTGGTGGCCGCGTCTTTCGCGGTGACTGCGGCAGGTTCACTGTGCTCCGACCCGGCGGAGGCCTTCCCGCCGTCCTCCTCCTGCCGGGCCCCGTGTCGCCAGTGGCCCTTCGCCTGGTCCTTCATGAGGTGGATGAGCCAGTTGCTCTTGTCGCCCCCGCTCCCGGTCTGGATGAGCGCGAGCCGCACGGGCTTCCCGTCCTCGATGCCCGCGAGTCCGCCCCCCGGTCGCCCCGAGAGGATGACGATGATCTCCTTGTCGTCCCGCCACTTCTCGAGCTCGTACGTCCCGGTGTCCCAGATGAACATCGAGCCAGCGCCGTATTCGCCCTTGGGGATGCTTCCCGAGAACGTCAGGTATTCGATCGGGTGGTCTTCGGTGTGCACGGCGAGGTGGTTGCGGCCGGGATCGGTCGGGACGCCCTTCGGGAGCGCGAACGAGGCGAGTACGCCCTCGTGCTCGAGCCGAAGGTCCCAGTGCAGGCGCCGCGCGTGGTGTTCGTGGATCACGAACGTGTTCCCGTTGCCCGGCGTAGGCGGTTCCATCGGCACCGGCTCGGGGGTCGCTGCGGCGTCCCGCTTGGCCCGGTAGGCGGCGAGGCGGTCGGTGCTGCCCGTCGCCTTGCTGCCCGTCGCCTTGCTGCGCCGCGGGCTGGCGGACGACGACGGAGGGGGCGTCCCGTCGTCGTCGGTGCGGTACTCGTCCGGCAGGAGTGGGGCGAACAGATCGCCGTACTTCTCGATGCGGGACGCCATCTCGTCGTAGCGCACGTGTGCCAGATCGGGTGAATCGATCTCCTCCCACGTCCGCGGCGCCGCGACCATCGGCTGGGCGCGTCCGCGCAGGGAGTATGGCGCGATCGTGGTCTTCTGGCCGCTGTTCTGGCTCCAGTCCACGAGGACCCGGCCTTCGCGGAGCGTCTTCTTCTGGTCGCTGACTACGAGGTCGGGGTGGTCGGCGGCGAGCGAGCGGGCAAGCTCATGGGCGACGGCCGAGACGTTCTCCCACGTCTGGCTCATGTCGATCTTGGCGTAGAGGTGGATGCCCTTGCTGCCGCTCGTCACGGGGACGGTGGCCAGTCCGATGTCGTCGAGGATCGGCTTGATGAGGCGAGCGACCTCGACGCACTCCGGGAGCCCCGCACCCGGGCCGGGGTCGAGGTCGAGCACGAGCCGGTCCGGGTTGAGCATGTTGTCGTCGCCGTCCACACGCCACTGGGGCACGTGGATCTCGAGCGCGGCCATCTGGCCGAGCCAGATCAGCGTTGCGAGGTCGTTGATGAGCGGATACGTGTTGGTCGAGTGCCTGTGGTGCAGCGTGACCCGTTTGACCCAGGCAGGCGTGGAATTGTCCAGGTTCTTCTGGAAGAACACCTGGCCCGGTTCGTCCGCAGTGCCGACGCCGTGCACCCAGCGCTTGCGCGTCGCGGGCCGGTCCCGCACCGCTGGGATCATGTATTGGGCGACGGTCCGCAGGTAATCGAGAACGTCTGCCTTGGTGACCCCAGCTTCGGGGTAGAGCACCTTGTCCAGATTCGAGAGGCGGACTTCACGGCCCTCGACCTCAACCCTCTCGCGATTCGCTGCCATGGCGCCACCCTTCCACGCGGCGCGGCAGGATTGAAGGTCTGCCTGAAAAACGCCTCCGCCCTGTTTGGATACCCAGAAGCGAAGCAGGATATGCGCATGGACCTTCCCGTGATGCCGCCCGTCGAACCGATGCTCGCCCGCGCTGTGCCCGAGATCCCTGACGTGGGCCACAGCGAGCCCAAGTGGGACGGCTTCCGGACCGTCGTGTTCAAGGACGGCGACGAGATCATGCTCGGAAGCCGAAACGACAAGCCGATGACTCGCTATTTCCCGGAACTTGTCGAGGAGCTTCGGCTGGCCCTTCCCAGCCGATGCGTGGTCGACGGCGAAATTGTGCTCATTCGAGACGGGCGCCTTGATTTCGAGGCGCTCCAGCAGCGAATTCACCCCGCCGAAAGTAGGGTGAAGCTGCTTTCACGGGACACCCCGGTGGCCCTTGTGGCGTTCGATCTGCTGGCCCTCGGAGACAGGAATCTCCTGCGCGCGCCGTTCGAACAACGGCGCGAGACCCTCCGCGAGGCATTGGACGGCGGGACGGAATCCGTCTTCCTCACGCCCTCGACGGGCGATCTGGAACAGGCCAGGAAATGGTTCTCGGAATTCGAGGGCGCAGGGCTCGACGGGATTGTCGCAAAACGCCTCGACAAGCCGTACGAGCCCGGCAAGCGGACCATGTTCAAGATCAAGCACGAGCGCACCGCGGATTGCGTCCTCGCCGGATTCCGTTGGCACAAGACGGGCGGTGCGGTCGGCTCGCTCCTGTTGGGGCTGTACGACGGCGAGGGGCGGCTCCATCACGTGGGCGTCGCCGCATCCTTCCCGATGGCGAAGCGACGCAGCCTTGTCGCAGAGCTCGAGCCGCTCCTCGAGACGGACCTCTCGTCCCACCCGTGGGGCGACTGGGCGAATCAGGATGCGCATGCCCAGACGCGGATGCCGGGAGCGGTCAGCCGGTGGAGCGCCGGGAAGGACCTCTCGTTCGTCCCCCTGCGCCCGGAGCTTGTCGTCGAGGTCGCCTACGACCACATGGAGGGCGACCGCTTCCGCCATACTGCACAGTTCCGCCGCTGGCGGCCCGACCGGGACCCCGAGAGCTGCACCTATTCGCAGCTCGAGACGGCCGCGTCGTTCGATGTCGAGAAGATCCTCAGGCCGTAGCGCATGAAAAAGGCGGCCCTCCCTTGTCGGGGAGGGCCGCCTTTGGCGCTCTCAGTCGTGCTTCTTGAAGGCGTCCTTGACGTCCTCGAAAGCGTCCTTCACCTTCTCGCCGGCCTGCTTCAGGCCAGCGGAAGTCTGGTCACGCTTGCCCTCGGCCTCGAGCTCCGGATCGTCGTTCGAGCGGCCCAGTGCTTCCTTGGCCTTGCCGCCGAGCTCCTCGCCCTTGTTGCTGAGCTTGTCGTCGAGTCCCATGCTGTCCTCCGTTCCAGCGGGCACGTGGCCTGGCCCGCTTCCTCAGTCAGATGAGCGTCCGGTGTGCGTCGGACGCCAGCGCCATGGGGTTGCGCTGTTCCATCATTACCCAGAACAGCGGCGATTCAAGAGATTCCGCGAGCAGCGAACCTCCTCCCGGCCGTCTTGTCCGGCAGGACCCGAGCTCGACTCCCCTCGCGAAACCCCAACCGACGGGCCGGCTGCGGGCCGCTACTCGCCAAGCCCGTGATTCTGCGGTTCACTGGGGTCATGCGGTCGATCTGGAAGGGTGCCATCAGCTTTGGCCTGGTGAGCGTGCCCGTTAAGGTGTACAGCGCCACTGAGGACCACGACCTGAAGCTCCACCAGGTCCACGACAAGGACAAGGGGCGCATCCGGTACCAACGCAAGTGCGAGGTGTGCGGCGAAACCGTCGAGTACGCAGACATCGACAAGGCGTACGAGGAGGGCGGCCGCACCGTCGTCCTCACGGACGAGGACCTCGAGTCGCTCCCGGTCGAGCGGAGCCGCGAGATCGAGGTCGTCGAGTTCGTCCCTGACTCGCAGATCGACCCGATGCTCTTCGAGAAGAGCTACTACCTTGAGCCCGAGAAGATCGGTGCCAAGCCGTACCAGCTCCTCCGCAGGACCCTCGAGCAGACCGAGCTCACCGCCGTCGTCAAATTCGCCCTGCGCCAGAAGACGCGGCTCGGCGCGCTCCGCGTCCGCGGTGACGTCATGGTGCTGCAGGCCCTGCTCTGGCAGGACGAGGTGCGCGAGGCCGAGTTCCCCATCCTGTCCGAGGACGTGAAGATCTCGGACAAGGAGCTCAAGATGTCGTCCTCGCTCGTCGAGAGCCTCTCGACGGACTTCACCCCCGAACAGTTCACGGACGAGTACCAGGAGCAGCTGCGTCAGCTCGTCGAGGCGAAGCTCGAGCAGGGCGAGGCCGTGGACACCGAGGCCACGTTCGGCGAGGAACCCGAGGAGCGCGAGGGTGCCGAGGTCCTCGATCTCATGGAGGCGCTGCGGCGCAGCGTGGAGAGCCGCCGCAAAGCGTCCAAGGGAGGCAGCGAGAGCGAGGAAAAGGAGACCGCGGCGGAGAAGCCCGCTGCGAAGAAGCGCACCCGCAGCGCGGGGTGACCTCCCGCCGTCGTCCGCTCCTGCCACGCCACTCGCAGCGGGTCCCAGCCGCCAAACCCGAGCAAACGGAGGAGACCACAGGGAACCCCCTGTGGTCTCCTCCGTTTGCTGCGCTTTCGCGATCCCAAGCACTGGTCGGCCTGAGGCGTGTTCCGTCGAGGGCGGACGTCTGGGGCGAGAGCGCACGTTTCCACGCGTTGCAACGTGCGCTCTCGCAGCAAACGTGCGCTCACGCGTCGCGTCCCTACGGCCGCGCCCGCAGCTGCACGCGCCCGTCCTGGACCCGCGCCTCGTAGCTGGGCTCCGGCGCGGCAGCAGGACCGCGCACAGCGGCTCCGTCGGAAAGGCGGAATTGGCTCCCATGCCACGGGCAGGTGACGCAGCCGTTCTCGATCTTGCCCTCGTTGAGCGGACCGCCCTCGTGGGTGCAGATGTTGTCGAGCGCCAGGATCTGCCCCCGGTCGCGCACCACCATGACCTGGACGTCGCCGAGCTTCGCGAGCTTCGGCTTCCCATCTTCGAGGTCGCTCTCGGCGAGGGCATCCTGCCAATCGGCGGGCCCCTCGTGCCAAGCGGTGTGGTTGACCTTGACGCCCTTGGTGTAGGCGAGGTGGCCGCCAAGGTAGCCGCTCGCGAGGAGGACGCCGAGCCCAGTGAGCGCGAGGCCGCGGCCCGTCGCGCGCCGGCCGGCCTTCCTCGCGAGGAACGAGGTGGCGTAGAGGCTGAGGGCGGTGACGTTCAGCGCAGCGTGTGCCACGCCGACCCGGCTCGTCTCGCCGAAGGTGTCCGACCAGTCGTTGAGGCCGGAAGCTGCTGTCGGGACCGCGGTCACGAGCCCTGCGGCGACGAGGGTGTCGGCGGCCTGCTGGCTCGATTCCCCGCCGACCAGGTCCAGCAGCGAGGCCATGGTCCACGCGCCGATGGGGATGTCCGTGAGCACCGCGTGCAGCGGATGCCCTGTGGGGATGCCGCTGAGGAGATTCCGGACCATCCGGGGCTTGACCGCGAACTGCGTCGCCTTCCGGAGCGGGTCGCCGATCTTGTCGAGGAACTGCCAGCGCTCGAGGCGGTTGACGGCGTCGTCCAAAACGTTCATTGCGTCCTCCTGTGCTGCGGACAGAGACACGGGAAGGTTACCCCCGCGGCAATGATTGACCCAGACCCTGCGCGGGTACTGGCCGGGCATGAGCGAGAACGATCTGAACAGCGACGAGAGCATGGCTCAGAACGAGTACAAGCCAGGCAACCCCGACGACGAGCCCAAGGACAGCGGAGACCAGGCGAACGACATTCGCTTCAGCGAGGAAGAGCAGCTCATCCGCGAGCAGGCTCACGGGAACATGCCCCAGAAGGACAACGTCCCGCGCGATATGTCGAACATCGACCAGGCCATGGCGGGAATCGACGTGCCCGACGCCGACATCAAGGGCGGCGACGCGAGCGACGACCCCGCGCATTACGGCGAAGAGCAGTAGTCAGCCCGCGAGCAGCTCGGCGAGGCTGAGGGGGCGGCGGCCGGTGAGGCGTTCGACGTCGTCCGTCACCTCGGCGAGGTCGCCCGCCGCTATCGCGGTGTAGGTCGAGACCCAGGCGCCGTATTGCCACGGCGGGGCAGGCCACTTCCTCCGCGATTCGTAGGCTTCCTCGATCGTCTCGTTGTGAAAGCGGAATGGACGGCCGCGGACGTCGGAGATGATCTCCGCGGCCTCCTCGAGGGTCAGTGCTTCGGGGCCCGTGAGCGTGTACGCAGTCCGCGCGTGCGCTTTCGGGTCCCGAAGCACCGCTGCGGCTGAACGGGCGACGTCGGCCTGAGCCACAGCTGCGACCCTGCCTTCGCCGGCGGGCCCGCGAATGACACCTTCCGGGCCGCCGAAGGGCTCGAGGAAGTCAAGGTAGAGACTGTCGCGCAGGAACGTGTAGTCGAGTCCGGCCGCCTTGATGTGCTCCTCGGTGTGGAAGTGGTCGCGGGCGAGCGTGAAGACTGCATCCGGCGCCGCCCCCATGAACGACGTGTAGACGATCCGCCGCACTCCGGCTGCTCTCGCGGAATCCACGAACGCCCTGTGCTCGTCCAGCCGGTTCTCGCTCTCACGGCCGGACACCATGAACAGCGTCTCGACGCCTTCGAGCGAGCGCTCGCAGAGCGCACGGTCCCCGTAGTCGCAACGAAGGACGACGGCGCCGGGCAGCTCGGGTGCCTTCGCCGGCGTGCGCGCGAGGAGCCGCAGCTCCGTGCCCTTTCCCGCGAGTTCGCGGGCAACGAGGCCTCCGACGGTGCCTGTGACACCTGTGATAGCGAGCGGGGGAGGGGTGCTCATTTTGTGATCTTAACGCGCGTCCCTGTTGCCTACTGCGCTATTTTGCGTCGAAGGACGCAGGTCTACAGTGTGCGCATGAATGAGCAGCGCGACACCCACAGCGATCCCGCTGACGACGACGCCGAGACCCGGCCCGAGCGCAAGGACACCGCCCCAGGCGACGCTGGCGACGAAGCCAACGACCTCCGTTTCTCCGAGGAAGAGCAGCTGATCCACGAGCAGATCCGCCGACACCGCGAGGAACGGGAGCGGCGGGAACGGATGGAGCGGGAGAAGAAGGCGTAGGGCGGGTCTGGCCATTCTCGATAGCGAGTTACATCCCCAATTCCTGATATCGGTCCGATAGCCTTGTCACAAACGTGAATTCCGGCCGGTAAGGGTGTCCTAGCGGCCGCTGGCATGCTGAGGACCAAGACGATTGACTGCGGTAACTCGACAGGACAACTCCTCGGAATCGGGATCGGACCGGGTTCCTTGGTCGGAGGCGCAGATCAGCGTCACCGTGGACGCCTACTTTTGCATGCTCGAGGAGGAGTTAGCTTCACGCAGTTACGTGAAAGCTCGTTACAACCGAGAGGTCCAGGCGCTCACGGGGCGAAGCCACGGTGCTGTTGAGTACAAGTTCCAAAACATCAGCCACGTTTTACACGACGCTGGCTTTCGATATATCGATGGATACAAGCCCGCCACCAACGCCCAAGCCGCTCTGAAATATGCGGTGCTGTCCCGTGTCTACGGTCTTGCCCAGTGCCCGGCGAATGAGAAACTTGAAAGTTATCCGCCGATCGAGGACCTGCTTCGCGATCGGAGGCAAAGATATGCCGGCATCTGCCTTGACCCGGTGCTGCGCAAAGCGATCGAACACGCCGCCGTTCAACAGGCTGTGGACTTCTACGAACGTAAGGGGTACCAAGTTGAGGACGTCGGACTGAGCCGCTCGTACGATCTACACCTCGTCCGGCACGACGAGGAGCGGCACGTCGAAGTGAAAGGATCCCAAGGCCGCATCGAAAAGATTGTGCTCACGCGCAACGAAGTGCGCCATGCCCAGGCCTTCGAGAACACGGATCTCGTCCTCGTCCACGCGGTGCCGTGGGAACGGGCTGGCGATGGCACGGTCTCCTGCGGCAAAGGGTCGATTGAAGTCAAGCGCAATTGGCAGCTCGTGGAGGAGGATCTAATGCCCCTGAGCTATGAGTACACCGTAGCGCGGTAGAGACCGTACTCCTCAGCGATGAAATCCAGGTCGTACTCGGCCGCAACTGCCTTCACGAAGGTCATAGGTCCGAAGATCGCAAGGTGATTCTGGATCCGTAGCCCGAGAAGGTGATCGAGTGGGCCGGGTGAACCGGATCGTTGCCGATGAGGCATTGCAGGGCATCAGCCGCATGATTCTTCAGCGCATCGGGGCCTTGGGCCGAGCAGAGTGCATGGATGGTGTGGGTGAGTCCGCGATGCAGCGACAAGAACCCCCGAATCGTTTGGCTCGCTCCGCGATAGCGCATGGCCCCCACTCCTAGCTTTGTCATCTTGACTCCTTCGCCCCAGGTCCGTTCTGCGAGGCTAGGCCCCCGGGCCGACAAAATAGCGTCCCTCGCCTAGCTCGGTTCGGAGGCCTGACAAGTGCGCGAATAGGATGAGGCGTGGCCGACTCGGACCCAGAGATCCCCCTCCCCGGCGGCGACGTCACCGAAGGCGTCGTGCGCGTGGGCGACACCGTCCGCCGTCCGATCGGCCCTCACTCGCCGCTTGTCCACGCGATCCTGAGGCACCTCGAGCAAAGGGGATTCGACGGTGCCCCACGGTTCCTCGGCATCGACGATCAAGGCCGCGAAACGCTCACCTTTGTGGAGGGCGAGGTAGCCAACCGCCCTCACCCGGAGTGGCTCGCGAACGAGAATCGTCTCGTCTCCCTGGCCCGTCTCGTCCGGCGTCTTGATGACGCCATGGTGGGCTTCGCGCCGTCGTCGGCCATGCTTCAAGCGGTTGCCGCCCCCGAAATCCCGGGCATGCCAGCAGCCCCGCCCGAGGAGCCCCAATTCGTCGGGCACCTGGACATCACCCCGGAAAACGTGGTCTTCCGGGACGGTGAGGCCGTCGCCCTGATCGACTTCGACCTCGCCAAGC
The DNA here is from genome assembly GCF_005877005.1 of Sinomonas susongensis. GTDB lineage: Bacteria > Actinomycetota > Actinomycetes > Actinomycetales > Micrococcaceae > Sinomonas > Sinomonas susongensis. Next base: position 42,273 of record NZ_SSNH01000008.1, read on the forward strand.
CCGCCACCCGCGTCGACGAGGTCTTCAACCTCTGCATGTGGTGGGCCCCGTTCGCCCCGGACGAGGACCGAAGCGACCCGCTCAAGGGGGTGGACGCCGTCGCCCGCACCCGCCTCATCGCCGATGCCTACGGCCTCGCCCCGGAAGCCCGCGAACGCTTGGTCCCGACCGCCCTCCGCCGCAGCGAGCGCAGTTGGTACCTCATGAAGTACCGGGCCGAGCACGACGGCGGGGGATGGCTCCGCATGTGGCAGGAGGGCGCGGGGGAGCGGATCGAACGGCGGATCTCGTGGCTCGAAGCGGAGGGGAAGCGGCTGGCCGAGGGGCTCGTCCACGGCAGCTGAGAACTCCTGCTGGAGATCTCGGGGAGCCGGCATCAGACTGGTCCGAGGACTGGTCATCGAGGAGGACCCCATGACTGCAGAAGGCGTTATCGACACCTCGGCAGCGCTCCGCAGCTACTACGCGATCCTCCTTGGCGGCGTCGAACGCTATGGAGACGGCCAGGAGCTCCTGCCCTTCCTGGCCGACGGTTTCGAGTTCGAGGGGCCCACCGCCGGCCGGGTTGCCGGCGCCGCCCGTTTCGCGCAAGGGGTCAAGGGCTTCATCGAGGCAGTCCGCCAGATCACCTTCATCGAGGCGGTGGCGACGGACGAAGGCGCTGGAGTGCTGTACGACGCAGCCCTCCCGAATGCCACGGTCCGGTTCGCGGAGTTCTTCGAGTTCGAGGGCGGGATGATCAAGACCCTCCGCATCCACTACAGCGCGGCCGACTACCTGGCGGCCGGCGGCCACTGAAGCCAGCCACCGAGGGAGGGCCCGAGGTGAATCGAGCCCTCCCCTCGTGACGCCTAGGACGCGGCCGAGGCGCTCCGGGCCTCCGCAGCGGCAGTGAGCGCGCCGCGCTGGCGGATGACATCGAGGAGCTCGCCCGTCCGCTCGATGAATCCGTCGCGCCCCGCGAGCTCTTCGCCCAGGAGATGCTGCTCCGCGAGCACCCGGCGTGCCAGCTCGGCGGACGACGACGACAGCTCGGCAGCGCGCGCAATGGCGGCCCGAGCCGGGTCCACCATCGCGGCCGCACTCGGGCCGGGGTCGAAACCGGGCAGGGGAGCGAGGCACGCGAGGTAGGCGGCGGTGGTCAGGGCGAGGAAGTGCGGCACCCGGCCGGCGTCGAGCAGATTGAGCGCGGGCGCCGGGATCCGCTGCCGGAGCTTGAGCGAGCCGTCGGAACCGACCTGGCTCGTCCGGTGGCCCAGGGCCGTGTTGCGCCAGCGTGTGAAGAGCTCCTCCTCGTAGGCGTCGAGGTCGACGCCGCGCGGCGCGGTCACGCTCGGCCGGTATTCGTCGCGCAGCACGGCGCGAGCCGCGGCCTCGATTTCCGGGTGCTGCACGGATTCGGGAATGGTCGCCGCGCCCGTCAGCGCACCGAGGTACGCGAGGAGCGAGTGCGTGCCATTGAGGAGCCGCACCTTGAGCTCCTCGTATCGCGCGACCTCGTCGGAGAACACGGCCCCGCCCGCTTCCCACTGGGGCCGGCCTCCGGCGAAACGGTCCTCGAGGACCCACATCGTGAACGGCTCGGCGGGGACGGGAACGTCGTCCCGGTAGCCGGGCCCCTCCGCGACAAGCCGCCGGTAATGGTCCGTCGTGGCGGGCACGATGCGGTCCACCATCGTCGAGGGGAACGTGACGTGATCCGAGACGAACGCGAGCAGCTCCTCGGCCTCGCCCCCGGGCAACAGTCCCACGAACTCCTTCACGAGCCGCTCGGTGTGGTGCCCATTGTCGGCGAGGTTGTCGCAGCTGAGTACGGTGATCGCTTCACCATGGCCAGAGGCCCGTGCCTGCAGCCCGCGCACGATCTGCCCGATCGGCGTCTTCGGTCGCGCCGCCTCCCGAAGGTCGTGCTGGATCGCGGGGTCGTCGACGGCGAGGTGCCCGGTGCGCGGGCTGTAGTAGTAGCCGTTCTCCGTCACCGTGAGGGAGACGATGCGGGTCCCGGGCGCCGCGATCGATGCGACGACCCGTTCGGGCTCGCCGGCCGCGGTGAACGCGTCGGTGTGGACGCCCGGGATCGAGAAGGACGCACCGCCGGGCGAGATCTCCACCACCGTGTACAGGAGGTCCTGCGCGTGCATGGCCTGCGGAACGGCATCGGAGCGGTTCGCGACGCCCACGATCCCCCAGTCGGTGGCGCCGGAGGCGTCCAGCGCGGCCCGCGTGTAGACGGCCTGGTGCGCCCGGTGGAAGTTGCCCAGGCCGAGGTGGACGATCCCGGGACGCAGCGCGCCCCGGCGAGGAGCGCCGTCGTACGCCGCGGAAAGGCGGGGAAGCGCCGCGGGGGCAGGGGGCTGGGAGTGGGCCATCATCACCAGTCCTTCATCGTGCCGTCGAGATCTCTCGCGATCGGCAGGTACGCGGGGGAGTACGGGAAGCGGGCGGCGGCCTCTTCGTCGATCTCGACGCCGAGTCCGGGCTCGTCGCCGGGGTGCAGGTAGCCGTCCTCGAAGCGGTAGCTGCTGCGGAACACCTCGGAGACGAGCGGGTCATAGCCCATGTACTCCTGGATGCCGAAGTTGGTCGTCGCGAGGCCCACGTGCAGGGAGGCGGAGAGGTTGACGGGGGAGACGTCGGAGGGCCCGTGCGGCGCGCCCTTGACCTGGTACACCTCGGCAAGGGCGAGGATCTTCCGCACATGCGAGATGCCGCCCGCATGCACGACCGCGGTCCGGATGTAGTCGATGAGCCGCTCGCTCAGGAGCTGCTCGCAGTCCCAGATCGTATTGAACACTTCGCCGATCGCAAGCGGCACCGTGGTCTGCGCGCGGACAGCACGGAGGAGCCGCTGGTTCTCGGCCGGCGTGACGTCCTCGAGCCAGAACAGGTCCACGTCCTCGAGCGAGCGGGCGAGGCGCCCGGCCTCGGTCGGATTGAGCCGGTGGTGCACATCGTGGAGGAGCTTGAGCTCGGGGCCCACGTGCTCGCGCACGGCGTGGAGGACCTTCGGCGCGTGCCGCAGATACGCGGAGGTGTCCCAGACCTCCTCTGCGGGACCGCCGCCGCGACCGGCGGGCTCGTACGACGCGGCCCCGCGCGTCACCCCGTAGACCTTGTCGAGTCCCGGCACCCCCGACTGGGCGCGGACCGCGCGGAAGCCCTGCTCCCGGCGTTGTTCGATCGAGTCCAGCAGCTCCGGCAGGTCCCACCCCGTCGCGTGCGTGTAGGTGAGGACCTTGTCCCGGGCAGCCCCGCCGAGGAGCTGGTAAACCGGCACGCCGAGGGCCTTGCCCTTGATGTCCCACAGGGCGAGGTCGACGGCGCCGATCGCCGCCATTGTCACGGGGCCCCGCCGCCAGTACGCGCCCCTGTACAGGAACTGCCACGTGTCCTCGATGCGGTCCGCATCCCTGCCGAGCAGCGCCGGCGCGAGGTGGTCGCGCAGGTAGCTCACGACGGCGAGCTCCCGGCCGTTGAGGGTCGCGTCACCCCAGCCGACGATTCCGTCGTCGGTGGTGATCTTGAGCGTGACGAAGTTGCGGGACGGGCTCGTGAGGAGCACATCGACGGCGGCGATGGAGCGGGTCATTCTCACTTCTTCTCTAGGGGGATGGGGGAGCTTTGGGGGATGGGGGCCAATCGCGGGGCGGACGTCGAGCCACGGACGATGAGCTGCGCCCCGAGCCGCACCGGCGACGCGGTGTAGGGCTTCCCGGCGAGCATCCCGAGGAGGAGGTCGAGGGCGAGCGTTCCGCCCTGTTCGATGGCCACCCGGACAGACGTGAGGCCGGGCTCGGCCGCGGCCGCTACGTCGAGGTCGTCGATGCCGACCACGCTGAGGTCCTCGGGGCAGTGCCGGCCGAGCAGCCGAGCGCCCGCGAGCAGGCCGACGGCCACGAGGTCGTTGTAGGCGATGGCGGCCGTGGCGCCGCTCGCGACGACCGACGCCGCAGCGGCCGCCCCGCCGTCGACCGTCGCGCTCTGGTGACCCACCGTGACAAGTTCGAGCTGCCGCTCCGCACACAGCTGCGTCACCGCGTCGAGGCGCTGGGTGTCCGCCCACGACGACGGCGGCCCGGGCACGTACGCGAGCCTGCGGTGCCCGAGTGCGGAGAGATGCTCGACGGCCTGGCGAAGGCCCTCGCCCGCATCGAGGAGGACACTCGGCGCGAGCTCGGCTTCGCCGTTGACGACGACGGTCGGCACCGTTCCGGTGAGTCCGCGGAGTTCGCCGGCAGGCAGGCGTGGCGAGCAGAGGACGATGCCGTCCGCCACCCCGGCGAGCGCGCCGACCTGCTCGCGCTCGCGGTCGGGGGACTCGGCGGTGTGGGCGAGGAGCATGCGGTGCCGGCCCGGCCACGCGCGTTCCTGGAGGGCCTTGATGAGGGCGGCGAAGACGGCGTTGGCGACGTCGGGGACGACGACGCCAATGGTTCGCGGCCCGCTCTGGCCGGGGATCTCGTAGCCGAGCTCCTCGGCAGCAGCGACGACCTTCTGGCGGGTCTCCGGCGCGAGCCTGCCCGGGTCGCTGAAGGCCCTCGACGCGGTCGCAAGCGAGACGCCCGCACGTCTGGCCACGTCCGTCAGCGTCGCTGGCATGGGGCCTCCTCGTCCTGCTCGTGCAATCCTTGCGCAAGCCTAGCAGGCCATTTTCATGACCTCAGGTGCGTGTCCCGGGCACGACTGACCACGGAAACAGAGGGGTCGGGCCCAAACCGGGCACGTCTTTTCTCCTCAAGGGGGCTAATCTCAAAGGGATGACTCTGGAACCCCACGTACTGCGTGAGCTCGCTCTGCAATTGCGCGAGCTCGCGGGCGTGCCCGAACTGGGGTCCGTGGCGCTCCCGGAGCCTCCGCCCGGGAAGACGTGGGCTCCGCCGGAATCCTCCCCGGCCGTCGAACTCCGCCCCGAATTCCGGCGCCGGCTCTCCGCCGTCGCCGACTTCAAGGCCGCCAACGGCCGTCTCCCCCAGACGGGCGGCATCATCACCCCGGCCGAGCGGTCACTGGGAGTGTGGCTCCTCCGCCAGCGGCGGCGTGATCAGGCCGGACGGCTCCCCGAGCCCGAGCAGGACGCCCTTGCGGGGGCGCTCGGCCCGGCCTGGATGCTCCCGCCCGGGGCGGCCTGGTGGGCCGAGAACAGCGGCGCGGAGGCGGACGAGAGCCGCCCCAGGAGGCGGAACCGCGCGACGGCCGACGACGAGCGCCACCGCGCGCCCTGGTCTCCCGAGGAGGAGGCCCTCGTGCTCAACGAGGACCTCTCGCTCGCCGAGATCGCGGCCAAGATCGGGCGCACTCACGCGGCCGTCAGGAACCGGCGGCAGATCCTCCGCTCGGCGAGCCGCCGCACCTGGTGAGCGCGCCCTCGGCGAGCTGAGCCCGGCCGGCCTCAGGCCCCCGGCCGAACCGTGTACATGTTGACGGGGCGCCCCGTGGTCCCGTACTCGAGCGTCAGCTCGAGCCGCCCCTTCCGCTCAAGCTCGCTCAGGTACCGCTGGGCCGTCGGCCGCGAGATGCCGATGAGCTCCGAGACGTCCTGGGCCCCGAGGGGGCGTTCGGCCGTTCGGACGGCGTCTAGCACCTTCTGCATCGTGGGCGGGAGGCTGCGGGAGGCGGGCCCCGGTGTGGGTGCGTGCCGGGCTGCGAAGAGCGCATCGACGTCGTTCTGCCCCGAGATGTGCCGCGACTCTGCCTCGGTGCGCCATCGCCTGTACGTCGCCAGCTGAGCGGTCAGCTGCTCGAAGCCGAAGGGCTTGACGAGGTAGTAGACCGCCCCGCCGCGCATCGCTGCCCGCACGGTCGCCACGTCCCGGGCCGCGGTGATGATGATGGCGTCGACGTCGTGCGTCTCGCGGAGGGAGCGCAGCAGGGCGATCCCGTCCTCGTCGGGCAGGTAGACGTCGAGCAGGAGCAGGTCGGGCTCGAGGCGGGCGACGGCCTCCCGCGCCTCCGCGGCCGTGTGCGCCTCGCCGACGCACTCGTACCCCTGAACGCGCTCGATGTGTGCGGCGTGGATTCGCGCCACCCGGTAGTCGTCGTCGACCACGAGGGTCCGGATCATAGTGCCGCCACTCCTTCCGTCGGGTGCGCCGGGGTCGGCGCCGGGAGCCACACCTCGAAGCGGCCGCCCGGCCCGGCGAACACGTCCATCGTGCCACCCGCCCGGTGGACGATCCTCGCGACGAGCGCGAGACCGATCCCGCGCCGCATTCCCGGGCGCGGGACCTTTGTCGTGTACCCGTCGCGGACGACGGCGTCGATCGACTCTGCGGGCACGCCCGGGCCGCTGTCGGTCACCGAGATGAAGATCCCGGACGAGTCGTCGAGCTGCAGCGTCACCTCGTGCGGCGGCGGCTGGCCCACGACGGCGTCGACCGCGTTGTCGAGCAGGTTGCCGACGATCGTGACGAGGTCTTGGGTGCCGAGGAACGGCTGGCGGAGCTGGGAGTCGTCCGTCACGGTGAGCTTGACGTCCTGCTCGCCGGCAACCGTGATCTTCGCGAGGATGAGGGCCGCGAGCTCGGGAGGCTCGATGCGGCCGCGGAGGCCCTCGCCGAGCGAACGGGAAGTGTCCGCGACACCGGAGATGAAGCTGCGCGCCTGCTCTACTTCGCCGAGCTCGAGCAGGCCGCTCACGACGTGGAGCCTGTTCGCGTACTCGTGCTCCTGGGCGCGGAGGGCCTGCATGAGGCCCTCCGTGGAACGGAGGTCCCGGACGAGGGCCTCGATCTCGCTGCGGTCCCGCAGCGTGACGACGGCGCCGATGCTCCTGCCCCCGACGCTCACCGGCATCCGGTTCGCGACGAGGAGCGCCTCGTCGGTGAGCACCGCCTGATCAGCGCCATCCGCGCTGCCCGAGAGGATGTCCCGGAGCCTCCCCTCCGGCAGGAGGTCCTCGATCCGCTGGCCGAGGACGACGCCTTCGAGCCCCAGCAGGCGCCGCGCCTCGTTGTTGATCACCGTGACCCGATGGTCATCGTCGAAACCGATCATCGCCTCCCTGATGCCGTGCAGCAGGGCCTCGCGGTCTTGGAGGAGCGAGCCGATCTCGGCGGGCTCCAGACCGAAGGTCGCGCGCTTGATCGCCCTGGCGAGCAGGACCGAGCTGACGCCCCCGATGAGCAGCACGAGAGCGGAGTAGCCCACGATGAGGCCGGCCTCGCGGCCGATCGCGGTGTCCACGGCCGCCTCGAGGATGCCGACCGAAACCTCCCCGATCACGTTTCCCTTCGCGTCGAAGACGGGCGCCTTCGCGTTGGCGGAAGGCCCCAGGCTGCCGGGATCGGTACCGACGTGCGTCTGCCCGTCGAGGACCTCCACGGGCTCCTCGAGCCGCTTGCCGATGAGCGACGGGTTGGGGTGCGAGTAGCGGATCCCGTCCCGGTCGGCGACGACCACGTAGTCGGGGTGCGCGCTGCGGCGCACGTCCTCGGCGAGGGCCTCGATCTGATGATTCGGATCCTTAGCCTCGAGATCCGCTGCGATCTCGGGCATCTGGGCGACCGTCGTCGCGATCCCGAGCGCACGGAGGCGGTACTGGTCATCGAGATTCTGGCGGGTGATCTGGCTTGTCACGAAGCCCCCGAGGGCGACGACGAGCAGGAGGATGCACAGCGTCCAGACCAGGATCTGGGACGCGAGGGGCCGGCGGCGCCACCAGTTTCTAGCGAGTTTCATTCCATTCACCCGCGATCAAAAGGCTCAAAACGTGAAAGAAAGCTAAGAATCCTCGCAATCCGCGCAACTCTGGCTGCATCGTCGCAGTCCTTTCTACTGTTGGTGCAGACGCTGTGATTCAGCTCACCGGGTATGAAGAAAGGATCCCCCAGACAATGACGTCAGTGCAAATTTTCCGGCCCGCCGGCTGACCTGACGCCGGTTCGAACGAGCGCCCGGCTCATAATCCCAGCGACCTCCACCGAAAGACGTGAGAGGTCTTTTCCGAAAGACAGAGAGGTCTTTGCACCATGGGTGTAAACCATCCGCAACGCCCGCCCGCCGACGGCGCAGCCGACGATGCCGCCCGCATCGAAATCAAGGGGCTCACCAAGCGCTACCTCACCCCGAAGGGTGAGACGTTCACTGCCATCCGCGACGTCACCGTCACGGTCGAGCCCGGCCAGTTCTGCTCGATCGTCGGCCCCACCGGCTGCGGCAAGTCAACCACGCTCGCCCAGGTGTCGGGCCTCGAGAAGCCGAGCGCCGGCTCGGTCAAGGTCGGCAGCCACATCGTCGACGGCATCACGAGCGGCGTCAGCTACATGTTCCAGGCAGACGCGCTGTTCCCCTGGAAGACCGTCCTCGGCAACGTCATGATGGGCCCGGTCCTCGTTGGGACCCCGAAGCGCGAGGCCACCGCGCTCGCACGGGACTGGCTCCGCAGGGTGGGGCTCGCCGGCTTCGAGGACCGCTACCCGCATCAGCTCTCCGGCGGCATGCGCAAGCGCGTCGCGATGGCAGCGGCGCTCATCAACAACCCGCGCATCCTCCTCATGGACGAGCCGTTCGGCGCCCTCGACGTCCAGACGAAGGCCATCATGCAGAACGAGCTGCTCAAGCTCTGGGAGGAGCTCCGTCCCTCGGTCCTCTTCATCACCCACGACCTCGACGAGGCCGTGGCGCTCTCCGACCGGGTCGTCATCATGACCAGCAGCCCGGGATCGGTCAAGGACGTCTTCGACGTCGACCTTCCCCGCCCCCGCGGCAACGTCCAGGAGATCCGCCACGAGGAGCGCTTCCTCGACCTCCAGGGGCGGATCTGGGAGTCCCTGAAGGACGAGGTCACCCGGGCCTACCAGCGAACGGCAGGTGCAGCAGCATGACCGCAGTAGCGCAGAGCAACTCGCGCAACGGCAACAAGGAGCAGGCGCTCGAAGTGAAGGCACCAGCGAAGAACGCCCACGGGCGTCGCACGATGTGGATCTGGGTGGGCCGCGCAGTCCTGGCGATCGCCGTCGTCGGGGGCTGGCAGTGGTTCACCGAGGAGGGCTGGGTCGACAAGTTCTTCTTCGGGCAGCCCTCCATGATCTGGGACAGCCTCGTCAAGCTCTTCACCGAGGGGACCGCGTTCGGCACGATCTGGGAAAACCTGTGGGTCACGGTCCAGGAGGCGTTCTACGGCTTCCTGCTCGGGACGCTCGTCGGGGTGGTGCTCGGAATTCTCCTCGGCTCGAACCGCTACCTCTCCGCAGTCATCGGTCCGTACATCCGGATTGTGAACTCGATTCCCCGTATTGTGCTCGGATCGATCTTCATCGTGGCGTTCGGCCTCGGAGTCTTCCCGAAGGTGCTGCTGGCTGCGGTCCTCGTCTTCTTCGTCGTCTTCTTCAACGCCTTCCAGGGCGTCCGTGAGGTCGATCAGAACCTCGTGGCCAACGTCCGCGTCCTCGGCGCGTCACCCCTCCAGGTGGCGACCCACGTGACGATCCCCTCGGCCATGACCTGGATCATCGCGAGCCTGCACACCGCCTTCGGCTTCGCGATCATCGGCGCCCTCGTCGCCGAGGTGCTCGGAGCGCAGAAGGGAATCGGCCTCATCATCAGCCAGGCGCAGGGGACCTTCGATCCCAATACGGTATTTGCCTGCATGGTGATTATCGCCGTGATCACGCTCGCCGCCGAATACCTCATCAGCCTGTTGGAGCACTCGCTGCTGAAGTGGCGTCCACCGAACCGTTCAGAGGCGCAGGCAATCTAAAGAATTCCTCGATTTACCACCAGATAAACACCCGAATCACCGGAAAAAGGAAAAGTGCGCCAATGAAGAAGCACGCCATCTACTCTGTTGCCGCGGCCGGAGCGATTGCTCTGACGCTCGCAGCCTGTGGCAGCAACACCGCGGGCAGCAGCACCTCGGCCAGCGGAGGCTCCAGCAGCAGTGCCAACTCCTCGTCGATGCCCACCGTCAAGATGATGGTCGGCGGCATCGACAAGCAGATCTACCTCCCCTACCAGCTCGCCGAGAGCCTCGGCTACTACAAGAAGTACGGCGTGAACGTCGAGCTCTCGACCGAGCAGCAGGGCGGCGTCGGCGCGGAGGACGCCATGGCGTCCGGCCAGGTCGATCTCGCCGGAGCCTGGTACATCCACACGGTCGACTTCCAGTCGAAGGGCAAGAACGTCGTCAACCTCGTGCAGCTCTCGGGCGCACCGGGCGAGCGGATCATGTGCAGCCCCAAGGCCAACGTCCACTCCGGCGCTGACCTCAAGGGCAAGACGGTCGGCGTGACCGACCTCGGCTCCGGAACCGATGAGCTGACCCAGTTCATCGCGGCGAAGGCCGGCCTGTCGAAGAACGACTACCACACCATCGCCGTGGGCGCCGGTGCCACGGCCATCGCTGCCATCCAGCGCGGCTCTGCCGACTGCGTCATGACGACCCAGCCGACTGTCGGTGCGCTCGAGAACAAGAACCTCGCGGTGCCCGCCATCGACCTCGCCACCTCCGATGGTGCCAAGGCAGCGCTCGGTGGGACCCTGCCCTCGGCCGGCCTCCTGGCCCAGGCCGACTGGGTCAAGAACAACGAGGACACCGTGCAGAAGGTGGTCAACGCCCTCGTCGACACGATGCACTGGATCAGCACGCACTCTGCTGCCGACATCGCGGACAAGCTCCCGCAGTCCTTCGTCCAGAACAGCACCATCTCGAAGGACCAGTACATCTCGGGCCTGAACCAGGACAAGGACCAGTTCCTGCCTGACGGCATCATGCCCGCGGGCGGCCCGAAGACGATCTTCGACGAGGAGAAGACGATCGGCGTCGACACCTCCAAGATCAACTACGCCGACACCTTCACCAACAAGTACGCCCAGGCCGCGCTCAAGCTCGAGGGCTACACGGCGACCTCGACCCCGGCCGGCGCCAACGGCTGACGTCGCCGCCCGATAGGCTCCCGGGGCTGAGTCCCAGCAGGCCACAGGGAACGCGGGCCCGCACCTCACGAGGTGCGGGCCCGCCGTCGTGCCTGAGAAGTCCCCGGGAGTTGCCCACCGGACTTGACTTGGGGTGCACCCTTAGGGGTTGGCTGTAGACATGACTCAGCAAAGCAGAACGCTCGGTACCGTTTCGCCCCTGACCGTTTCCTCCATGGGCCTCGGCTGCATGGGGATGTCAGAGTTCTACGGGCTGCCGGACGAAGCCTCTGGCATTGAGACCATCCACCGAGCCCTCGATCTCGGCATCACCTTCATCGACACCGCCGACATGTACGGACCGTTCACCAACGAGAAGCTCGTCGGCCGGGCGATCGCCGGACGCCGGGACGAGGTCCAGCTCGCGACGAAGTTCGGCAACGTGCGCGGCGAGAACGGCGAGCGCCTCGGCATCAACGGAAGCCCTGAGTACGTGCGCTCGGCTTGCGACGCCTCGCTGTCCCGGCTCGGCGTCGACCACATCGACCTCTACTACCAGCACCGCGTCGACCCGAAGGTCCCCATCGAGGAGACCGTCGGCGCGATGGCCGAACTCGTCGAGGCCGGCAAGGTCCGGCACCTCGGCCTCTCGGAGGCATCGCCGCAGACGATCCGGCGGGCCCACGCCGTGCACCCCATCACGGCCCTCCAGACGGAATACTCGCTCTTCACGCGAGACCTCGAGGACGAGATCCTCCCCACCATCCGCGAGCTCGGCATCGGGCTCGTTCCGTACTCCCCGCTGGGACGCGGAATCCTCACCGGCCGGATCACGGCCGAGTCCCTCTCGAAGGAAGGGGACTCCCGCAGCAGCCGCCACTTCCCGCGCTTCCAGGGCGACGCGCTCGAGTCGAACCTCCGCCTCGTCGAGCAGATCAAGGCGGTCGCGGAGCGGAAGGGCGTCACCCCCGGTCAGATCGCGCTCGCGTGGGTTCTGGCGCAGGGCGACGACGTCGTCCCGATCCCCGGGACGAAGCGCGTGAAGTACCTCGAGGAGAACGCCGCGGCCCGGGACATCCAGCTCTCGGACGACGATCTCAAGTCCCTCGAGGAAGCCGTGCCGCGCGACGCCGTCGTCGGTTCACGCTATGGCGACATGAGCACGATCGACCAAGGCTGACACAATGACGTAATGCGCACCTTTGGGGTAGAGGAAGAGCTGCTCGTGGTGGACCCCCACTCGGGCAGAGCTCTTGCCCTCGCGGACCGGATGCTGGCCGTGGCCGGCCGGCCACAGGACATGTCCCACGAGTTCAAGCTCGAGCAGGTCGAAGTCCAGACGGTCCCGTGCCAGGAGCACGACGAGCTCCTCGGCGCCCTCTACAACGGGCGCACGGTCGCCGACCGGGCCGCGCGGGCGTGTGGAGGCCGGATCGCCGCGCTCGCGACCTCGCCCCTCGAGGTCGCGAGCTCCCTCACCCCGAACGAGCGGTTCGCCCGCATGGACCGCGAGTTCGGGCTGATCGCGCGCGAGCAGCTCACGTGTGGCCTCCACGTGCACGTCGCGGTCCAGTCGCCGGACGAGGGCGTCGCCATCCTCGACCGGGTCCGCGAGTGGCTGCCCCTCCTGATCGCACTCACGGGCAACTCGCCCTACTGGTTCGGCGACGACACCGGCTATGCGAGCTACCGGACCCAGGCGTGGAACCGGTGGCCCTCCTCAGGGCCGCAGGAGCTCTACGGCGACGCCGGCGCGTACCGGCAGCGCATCGACGCAATGGTCGCGACCGGCGCGATCCTCGACGAGGGAATGGCCTACTTCGACGCTCGGCTCTCGCGCCTCCACCCCACGGTGGAGGTGCGGGTCGCCGACGTGCCGCTCCTCGCCTCGGACTCCGCGCTCGTCGCGATCCTCGTGCGCGCCCTCGTGGAGACGGCGGCTCGGGAGGCGTCCGACGGCGTTGCCCCCTTGGCCACGCCCGTCGCCCTCCTGCGGCTCGCCGCCTGGCGCGCGAGCCGGTCCGGCCTCGACGGCGACCTCGTCCACCCCGTCACGTCGCTCCCGGTCCCTGCTGCCGACGCGGTCGATGCCCTCGTCGGCCACGTGGCCGCGCTGCTCAGGGAGGCCGGCGAGCTCCGCCGCGCGGAACAGGCCCTCGCCGAGCTGCTCGCCCGTGGTACGGGCGCCACAGCCCAGCGCAGGGCGGCCCAAGGCACTCAGGCCCAAGGCACACCGGCCCAAGGCACTCAGGCTCAAGGCACACCGGTCCAGGGCCGGGATCTGGGCGCGGCGGTTCGCCTGGCGATCGAGCAGACGGTGTCCCGAGAGGGCACATGGGACGACGGTGGCCGTGCCACCCTGCAGGTCGTCCGGCGCGCGCCGGGAACGCTGAGCGCCTAGCCCCCGGGGCGGTGCTTAGCGGGCGGTGCTTAGCCTCGCAGCAGGCGCCTGAGCGTCGCGGGGTAGCCGATCCGAGCGATGGCGAACGCCGCGAGTCCCACGACGGCCGGGAAGCGGGCCAGCCCGAAGTCCTGTACCCACCGCACGGTCGAGCCCGCCGTCGTCCGCTCCGCGCGACCCGCGCCGCCCGCGCGCCCCGGGCTCACGGTGACCTCGATCCGGCCGCGCACGAGCTTGCCCGACTTCACGATCCGCGCCCGTCCTGGCCGCTCCCCGTCGGGACGCTCGACGTCCTCGAAGGTCATGACATCGTCGAACCCCAGGCGGCGCCCCCGGAAGCCGACACGGCCGACCATCGTGCACGCGACGAACTCGTGGCCGGGGCGCAGCTCGGCCGCGGGGACCATGCCCCGAGTGATGTGGGTGAACGGAACGAGCCGGTCATGGGCGCGCAGGTCGAGGATCCGGGACCACGCCTCGTCGGCGGCCAGCGACGAACTGAGCACGAGCTCGAAACGCCTCAACCGCACCGCCACGCCGCCACCTGCCCCGTCCTCAGCTGAGCATCCTCAGCTGTCCCATTCTCAGCCGTGCAGGGCCCGCTCGAGATCCCCGATGAGATCGCCCACGTCCTCGAGGCCGACGCTGAGCCGGAGGACGCCGTCGCCCAGACCGATCGCCGCCCGGCCCTCGGGGCCCATGGCCCGGTGGGTCGTCGTCGCGGGATGGGTCACGAGCGACTTGGAGTCGCCGAGGTTGTTCGAGATGTCGATGATGCGCAGGCCGTTCAGGAACCGGAAAGCGGCGCCCTTGCCCTCGCCGTCGCCCGCGTTGAGCTCGAACGTCAGGACGGTGCCGCCGGCGCTCATCTGCTTCCGCGCAAGCTCGTACTGCGGGTGCGACCTGAGGTGCGGGTACTTGACCCAGCTCACCTCCGGCTGCGCCTCGAGCCATTCCGCAATCGCGAGGGCGTTCGCGGACGAATGCCGCACCCGAAGGCCCATCGTCTCGAGCCCCTTCGTGAGCACCCACGCGTTGAACGGGCTCAGGGCCGGCCCGGTGTGCCGCATGAGCTGCTTGACCGGGCCGTCGACGAAGTCCTTGGTCCCCAGGATCGCGCCGCCGAGCACGCGCCCCTGGCCGTCGATGTGCTTGGTGCCCGAGTACACGACGACATCGGCGCCGAAGTCGAGGCTGCGCTGCAGGAGCGGGGTCGCGAAGACGTTGTCGACGACGACGGTCGCCCCGGCGGAGTGCGCGAGGTCCGCGACCGCCTGGATGTCGACGAGCTCCTGCATGGGGTTGGACGGCGACTCGAAGAAGACGGCCGTCGTGGGAACTGAGAGGGCCTCCCGCCACTGCTCGATGTCCGGGCCGTCGACGAAGACGGTCTCGACTCCCCAGCGGGGGAGGATCTCGTTCAGGATCACGAAGCATGAGCCGAAGAGGCTGCGCGCCGCGACCACGCGGTCGCCGGCCCCGAGCAGGGCTCCGAGCGCCGTGAAAACGGCGGACATGCCGGAGGCCGTCGCGAAGCAGGCCTCGGTTCCCTCGAGCAGCCGCAGCCGCTCCTGGAAGGTGGCCACCGTCGGGTTGCCGTAACGGGAGTAGACGAAGCGCTCGTCCTCGCCCGTGAACGCGCGTTCGGCCGCCTCCGCCGATTCGTACACGAAGCCGGAGTTGAGGAACAACGCCTCCGACGTCTCCTGAAAGTTGCTGCGGTCAAGCCCGCCGCGTACAGCCTGGGTGTCTTCGCTCCAGCTGGCGGCGTCGATGTTGAAGGTCACTGACTACTCTTGTCCTACGTTCGTGGGGAGGCCCCGGTTCTTCCATCCGTTCACGTTCCGCTGCCCGTCGGGCCCGGGCACGCCCTCGAACCCCTCGAGCACGTTGTACGCCCTGAAGCCGAGGTTCGTCGCGGCGGCCGCGGCCGCCGCCGAGCGCTGGCCGGAGCGGCACAGGAACAGCAGCTCGGTGTCTCGGTCCTCGGGGCCCTGGAGCTCAAGCTCCATGACGAAGTCCGGGTTGGGGATCCCGCCCGAGAACACCCAGGGGATGAAGAGCGGATCGTTGTCCGTCTGTCGTGTGTCGGGGATGCCGATGTGGGCCCACTCCTCCTCGGTGCGGACGTCGACGAGGACGGCGGCGCCCGACTTCAGCTTGTCCCAGGCCTGCTCCGGCGTGATGTCGCCGGCGTAGAGGCTCACGCGTGGCCCTCGCCGTCGTACTCGCCGTTCCGGTCGACGCCCTCGGCGAGCTCGTCGACGGCGGAGGCCACCGCTGCGTCCGCCCGCGCGACGGCGTGTGGAAGGATCACGGCCTGCGCGACGATCACGTCGGTGCCGTTGAACGTTGCGGTGGGGCTCCCATGGAGGACGTAGCCTTCGGCAAGCGCCTGGGAGATGCGGGCGCAGAACTCGCGGGTGTCCGGCCCTGTGAGGAGACGATAGGCGAGGCGCGCCTCAGAGGCGTTCGCAGGTGCGGCGGGATCGTTGAGCGGCGTGGCGGCCGCCTCTCCCGTCTCGGTGGCAGTGTCGGACATGGACGGGCTCCTTCTGGCTTGCGTATCGATGGTCGAATTGCCGAGTCGTCACCTGAGGCACCCCGCCGGATGGAGGGTTGCCGGCCAGCAAGTCAGGGCAGTGCGACCGCGCGGGGGAACCCCCCCGCCGTCGCGCGCTGGCGCTCGTTACTCTGCGTCGAACGTAGCATGCGAGGGCGGGGCCAGCCACGGGGAGGCAGTAACGATTGGCAACACCGCGCAACCGGCGCGCGCCAAGCTAGTTCTCCGGGAATGCCGCCCGGCGCGGGCGACCAGCCTATGCTCATCGTGGAGGCAATCCACACACGGCGCGGAGGTAGCCCAGGTGAGTGAGGCAGAGCAGCCCACTATTCTTGAGGTGCAGGAACTCGTGGTCCGCTACGGTTCGCAGACGGCCGTGGACGGGCTGAGCTTCTCCATCCGGCGCGGCGAGATCTTCGGGCTCCTCGGCCCGAACGGGGCGGGCAAGACGACGACGCTGAGCGTCATCGAGGGCCTCCGCAAGCCCGACGGCGGCCACGCGACGGTCGACGGCGAGGAGACAGTGCGCGCGCCGCTCGCGGTCAAGGCGAAGCTCGGCGTCCAGCTCCAGGCCTCGAGCTTTCAGTCTGAGCTCACGATCGAGCAGATCGCGCGGCTCTATGCCGGGCTCTATGGGCTCAGCCTCCCGCAGAGGCAGCTCCGGGAACGGCTCGCGGACGTGGGCCTCGAGCAGGAGCTCTCGAAGCCGTTCAAGAAGCTCTCGGGCGGCCAGCAGCAGCGCTTCTCGCTCATGGTCGCCTCGATCCACAACCCGCCGATCCTGCTCCTCGACGAGCCGACAGCGGGACTCGACCCGCAGTCCCGACGCCAGCTGTGGGACCGTATCGAGCGGTCCCGGCAGGGCGGCGGGAGCATCCTCCTCACGACCCATTCCATGGAGGAGGCCCAATCGGTGTGCGACCGGGTGGCCATCATCGACCACGGTCGGCTCCAGGCCTTGGGCGCCCCGAGGGACCTCGTTGCCATGCACCGGGACGATCCGCGAGTGCGCGCCGTCGCCCGGGGCGACGTGACGTTGGAAGATGTCTTCATCGGGCTGACAGGAAGTGCCATCCGTGACTGAGACAACCGTGCCCGCTGCGCCGCAGATCGGGCTGACCCTGCGATCCCTCCTGCGTGCAGACGCCACCGTGCTGATGCGCAGCAGGCAGGCCTTCGTCCTCAATCTCGCCGTGCCGATCCTGATCCTCATCGTGACCAACCGCGGCGGCCGGCTCGGAAACCCGGGCTTCCTCATCGGCATGGCGCTCACCTACGGCCTGCTGTCCTCGGCGCTCATCGGCTACTCGATCACCGTGGCGCGCGACCGGGAGGCAGGCGTCTTCCAGCGGCTTCGGGTCACCCCCACGCCGACCTGGGCCATCATGGCGAGCCGGCTCGCAGTGCAGCTCGCGGCAAACCTGATCGTGTCCGTCATCGTCATGATCGTCGGCAGCATCATGCACAACACGAGCTTCTCGTTCGGCGTCTACCTCCTCATGTTCGCCGTCTCGCTGCTCGGCGCCGTCGTCTTCCTGAGCATCGGCCAGGCGATCGTGGGCCTCGTCAAGAACGCGACGGCAGTCAACGCGGTCGGGAGGGTCCTGTTCATCCTGCTGATCCTCACCGGCATCCTCGGCTCGACAGGCATCCTTGGCGACGACTTCAAGAGCTTCGCCTCGTGGACGCCCGTCGGGGCCCTCATCAACCTGTTCTCTGCGGTCCTGAACGCCTCAGCCTGGGGCACCGACCAGACGGAGGGCATCATCGCGTCGATCGGGTACATCGTGGTCTTCGCCTGGATCGGCATCCGCTGGTTCCGATGGGAGCCGCAGTGAGGCTCCGCTAGCTCCGCGCCTCCAGCAGGTGGTTCGGCAGGCGGTTGCCCGGGGCGCGTCCGCGGATCTCGAGGAGCTCGCGGGCGTGCGACCACAGTCTCCGGTCCTCGTCCGAGACCGGCGCCCACGGCGTGACGGGACGGGCTGTCCCGCTATCGTCGCGCGCCACCATGACCGTGAGGCAGTAGGTCGTGAGGTGCAGTCCGCCGCCCTTCGGACTGCCCGAGCGCACGTGGACCGCGATGTGCATCCCCTTGTTTCCCGTGTACACGAGGCGTGCCTCGACCTCGACGACGTCGCCGATCAGCAGGGGCCGGTAGAAGCGGACGCCGCCGGAGAAGACAGCCACGGTGTCCTGGCCCGAATACCTCGCCGAGCAGACGTACGCCGCTTCGTCGATCCACTTCATGACCGTTCCGCCGTGGACCTTCCCTCCCCAGTTGACGTCGGTCGGCGCGGCGAGGAAGCGGAGGACGACGCGCTCGGCCGTGCCCTCGTCCGTGTAGACCTGACGGCCCATCGACTCGGCGATCTCGTCGCGGACCCGGATCCGCGCAATCGCGTGCGCCTCGGCCTCGCGCTCCGCGTCGGTTCCCGGCACGAACTTCGGCACTTCGACGGGCTTCCCGTCCGCGCCGACCGCGACGAAGATGACGAGGCACTGGCTGCGCATCGTGGGCGTGCCGCCCCTCGGATCGCCCGAGGAGACGACGGTGCTGATGTGCATCGACGTCCGACCCGTGTAGACGATCGTGGCCGTGACCTCGACCATGTCGCCCACGTTCACCGGGTCGGCGAAGTGGATGTTCCCGACGTACGCCGTCACCGCGTAGGTCTTCGACCAGCCGACCGCTGCCGCGTACGCGGCCTTGTCGACCCATTCGAGGACGGTGCCGGCGTCGACCGAGCCGGAGTGCCCGACGTCGGTCGGCGCGGCCAGGAAGCGGAGGGTGACGGAATTGCTCGCTGGCTGGGTCACGCCGTCGTCCTCGCTCAGCCCCAGAGCCGCTCGGTGGCGATCCGCGCGCCCTCGGAGAGCGACTCGAGCTTCGCCCACGCGATCTGCGGGTGGACGCGGCCGCCGAGGCCGCAGTCCGTCGAGGCGATCACGCGCTCGCGGCCCAGGATCTGGGCGAAGCGCTCGATGCGGTCCGCGACGAGCTCGGGGTGCTCGACGACGTTCGTCGCGTGCGAGACGACGCCCGGCACCACGGCCTTCTCCTCGGGGAGCGTGAGGTCGCGCCAGACCTTCCACTCGTGCTCGTGGCGCGCGTTCGCGGCCTCGAACGAGTACGAGCCGGCATTGATCGAGAGCATCGTCTGTGCGAGGTCCGCGAACGGGAGATCCGTGGTGTGCGGGCCGTGCCACGATCCCCAGCACAGGTGGAAGCGGATCTGCTCCTGCGGCAGGTCGCGGATCGCGTAGTTGAGGGCCTCGACGCGGAGCTGGGTGAACGCGAGGTAGTCCTCGACGGTCGGCTCCGGGTTGATCATGTCCCAGTTCTCGGCGATCGAGGGATCGTCGATCTGCACGGTGAGTCCGGCTTCGACGATGGCCCTGTACTCCTCGCGCATCGCGTCGGCGCACGCGTACACGAGCTCCTCGTCGCTCTTGTAGTACTCATTCGCGATCCGGGACGCCGAGCCCGGGGAGAGGGCCGGGAGGAAGCCGGTCTCGAAGCCGTTCGCGGCAAGCGCCGCCTTGAGGTGCGCGATGTCGCGCTGGACCGCCTCGTGCCCCGTGTACGTGATCGGCCCGGTCACGGAAGGCTGTGGGACCGGCTTGCGGCCCGTGAGGATGAAGGAGTTCGGATCGTTGTACGCCTCGTCGAACCGCACACGGTCGCGACGGTCCCGCATGCTCGTGAGGCGGATCCTGCCCGGCTCCGAGCGGACCTTGTCCGTGCTCTGCCAGCGGTCGACGCCCCCGGGAGTGAGGCCGCCCAGCCGCGAGAACGAATAGTTCCACCACGCGCCGTAGTCCACCGAGTTCGACATCGTGTGGCCGTACTCGCCGTCGTTCGGGAACGTGATGCCCGCCTCGCGCTGGCGAGCGACGACGTCCTTCACCGAGCCCGCGAGCAGCTCCTCGAACGCCGCCGGGTCCTCCGGGTTCTCCGTCATCGCCGCGTTCGCCGCGAGAAGCTCGGGCGAGCGGGGCAGGGAACCGGCGTGCGTCGTCTGAATGGAGTCCGTGTTGTGCATGGGGCCAGTCTGGCCCATCACGCCGACGGAATTCGCGGGTTACGGCGGGTTAAGCCAACCGGGCCCCTGGATCCCGCCCCGTCCCCCCCACAGGGCGGACTAGTCGCGGTCCTCGTCCCCGAAACCCGTCTGCGTGTGGCCGCCGCTCTCCGACGGGATGCCGGCGGCCCCCGCCGTGCCGAGTCCGATCCCGCTGCCGCGCCGGCGCCGCTCGCGATGCGGCGGCTCCTTTGCCTCCCCGTTCGGGTGGGGGCTGTGCAGGAGCATCGACTCCTGGTTGTGGCCGTAGCCCTCGTCCTGGTTGTAGCCCTCGGCCAGTCCGGGGTCGTCGCCGTAGACGGGGGTGTCCGTGTCGGCCGGCTCGGCCGGGGCGACGGGCTGGCCCGACGGATTGGGCTGGCTCGACGGATCGTGCTGGCTCGGCTGGGTCTCGGTCGCTTCGCTCGGGTCCATAGGGGAACCGTAGGCATACGACGCCGGAGGGCGCCAGCTCAGTCCGCCCTCGGCTGAGAGGGACGCAGCCGGGCGAGTCTCACACGAAGGCGGACTTCCCGGTCACAGCCCGCCCCACGATGAGCGAATTGATCTCGTAGCTGCCCTCGTACGTGTAGAGCACCTCGGCGTCCCCGAACAGCTTTGCCATCTCGAAGTCGCTCGAGATCCCGTTCCCGCCGAGCAACGACCGTCCGAGGGCCACCGAGGCCCGGGCGAGGCGCGTCGTCGTCCCCTTCGCCATCGCCGCCTGCACCATCTCGAGGCGTCCCGCCTGCTGGAGCCGCGCGATCTCGAGCATGAGCGAAAGCGAGGCCTGGGCGTTCCCCAGGATCTCGGAGAGCTGCTGCTGCACGAGCTGGAACGAGGCCAGCTCGCGGCCGAACTGCAGCCGGTCGAGAGCATACGCGCGCGCGACGTCGAACGCCGCGAGCTGGATGCCCGCCGCCTGCCAGCCCACCCAGGCACGCGAGTCGCGGAGGAGCTCGTTCGTCCGCGCGAACCGGGTGGCCCCGGGCAGCCGGTTCGCCTCGGGCACGCGCACCTCGTCGAGCGTGATGTCGGCGTTCTGGATGAGCCGCAGGCCGATCTTGTGCGCAATCTTCCGGGCACTGAAGCCCGTGCGCTCGGTCTCGACGATGAACCCCTTGATCTCGTGGTCCTCCACGTCGCGCGCCCACACGAGCGCGAAATCGGCGATCGTCCCACTGCCGATCCAGCGCTTGGCCCCGTTGAGGACCCACTCCCCGCCGTCGTGCCGTGCCGTTGTCGCGAGTCCGCCCGCGATGTCCGAGCCGTGCTCCGGCTCGGTGAGCGCGAAGGCGCCGAGCGCCGTGAAGCTCTCGAGGGGGCCGATCCAGCGCCGCTTCTGCTCTTCGGACCCGAGGGAGGCGATCATGCCGAGGATCAGCTCGTTGTGGATGCCGACGAGCGCCGAGAGCGAGACATCCGCCCGGGCCACTTCCGTGTACATGAGGCCCTTGAAGAGCGCGGACGTGCCGTCCGTCTGGAGCCGCGCGAGGCCAGCGTCCGCGAGCCCGGGAAGAAACTCGTGGGGGAACTCCTCGTTGTTCCAGTACTCGATGCTCGCTGGCCTGATGACGTTCTGGAGATAGTCGCGCGCGGCGTGATAGCGGCGCCGGTCCTCCGGAGGGAGGAGGTCGACGACGTGGAGGACGTCGGCGTCCGGGAACGGCGGGGCGGGCGGGCGAGTGGCGGCTTCAAGCGGTGATGGAGTCTCGAGCATGGGTGGCCCTCTCCGTGATCGGCTCCGGCCCTCGTGAGGCAGGGAGCAGTCTTCCGAACCGTTGGACGTCCTAGTATATTTCAAGGTGACGTGCATCACTAGGCCGGGCCCGACGACGAGCCCGAGCGGGGCGAGAGGCGCAGCATGACAGTCACCGACGACTTCCGGACGGCGCGAGACCGGCTCCTGGCCCTGCGCGAAGACTACGCGCGGGCCCACGACGAGTTCCGATGGCCACGGCTTTCTCAATTCAACTTCGCGTCCGACTGGTTCGACCACCTCGCCGTCGATCCCGAGCGCGGCACTGCGCCAGCCCTCGTGATCGTCGAGCAGGACGGCACGTCAACACGGAGGACCTTCGCCGAGCTCTCGGAAAGCTCGCGTCGAGTCGCCTCCTGGCTTCGCGAGCAGGGCGTGCGGCGCGGCGACCACATGATCATCATGCTCGGCAATCAGGTCGAGCTGTGGGAGCTCATTCTCGCGTGCATCCGGCTTGGCGTCGTCATGATCCCGACCACGACCCTCATGGGGCCGCGGGACCTTCGCGACCGGGTCGAGCGCGGGGCCGCCCGGTGGGCCGCCGTCGGCTCCGCCCACGTCGGCAAGTTCGACGACATCGAGGGCGACTGCACGCTCATCCGGGTTGGCCCTGCGGCGGTGGACGGCGGGGGGCCCCGCGTCCTCGACTACAGCGGGGCGGCGCAGGGGAGCCCGGACTTCGTTCCGGACGGTCCGACGGGCGGGGACGAGACCCTCCTGCTGTACTTCACGTCCGGTACCACGTCGAAGCCGAAGCTCGTCGAGCACACGCACACCTCGTACCCCGTCGGCCACCTCTCGACGATGTACTGGATCGGGCTCGAGCCCGGCGACGTGCATCTCAACGTCGCCTCGCCGGGCTGGGCGAAGCACGCGTGGTCGAACGTGTTCGCGCCGTGGATCGCCGAGGCCACGGTCTTCATCTACAACTACGAGCGCTTCGACGCGGAGGCTCTCCTCGACAGCATGGGCCGGCACGGGGTCACGAGCTTCTGCGCGCCGCCGACCGTGTGGCGCATGCTGATCCAGTCCGACCTCGCGCGGCTCGCCACCCCACCCCGGAAGGCCGTCTCTGCAGGGGAGCCGCTCAACGCCGAGGTCATCGAGCAGGTCGAGCGGGCGTGGGGCCTCACGATCCGCGACGGCTTCGGCCAGACCGAGACCACCGTCCAGGTCGCCAACACGCCTGGCCAGCCCGTCACCGCCGGCGCAATGGGACGCCCGCTGCCCGGCTACGACGTCGTCCTCGTCGACCCCGCGACAGGCGAGGAGGGCGACGACGGCGAGATCTGCCTCCGCCTCGATCCTCGGCCCGTGGGGCTTATGGCCGGGTACCACGGCGACCCCGAGCGGACCGCGGAGGCGTTCCGCGGCGGCTACTACCACACGGGCGATATGGCACGGAGGGACGCCGACGGCGTCATCACCTACGTGGGTCGCGGCGACGACGTCTTCAAGTCCTCGGACTACCGCCTCTCGCCGTTCGAGCTCGAGAGCGTGCTCATCGAGCATCCCGCCGTGGCGGAGGCCGCCGTCGTGCCGTCGCCGGACCCCGTCCGGCTCTCGGTGCCGAAGGCCTTCGTGGTGCTCGCACCGGGGTATGCGGCCGCGCCGGAGCTCGCGGAGGAGATCCTGCGGTACTGCCGCGAACACCTCGCGCCGTTCAAGCGGATCCGCCGGATCGAGTTCCGCGAGCTGCCCAAGACCATCTCGGGGAAGATCCGCCGTGTCGAGCTCCGCCACAGCGAGGAGGCGCGGCACTCCGACGGCTCGGGTGCCACCGGTGTCGAGTACTCCGAGGCCGACTTCCCCAGCCTGAAGGAGTGACGGTGGGCGCCCCGCTCCCGCGCGATCCCATCGCCGACGCACAGCGCAATTGGGAGCGCCGCGGATGGGGCGAGGTCGCCGCGCCCATGGCCGCGATCACGGCCATCATGCGGACCCAGCAGATCCTGCTCGGCCGCATCGAAGAGGTGCTGAAGCCGTTCGGCCTCACGTTCGCCCGCTACGAGCTGCTCGCGCTCCTGAGCTTCGCGCGCGGAGGCGAGCTTCCGATGAGCCGGGCCAGCGCCCTCCTGCAGGTGCACCCGACTTCGGTGACCAACGCCGTCGACCGCCTCCAGGGTGCCCGGCTCGTCCAGCGCTCGCGGCACCCGACGGATGGGCGCACCACGCTCGTCCGGCTCACCACCGAAGGCCGCTCCCTCGTCCAGAAGGCGACGGCGGCACTCAACTCGGAGGTCTTCGCGCAGTCGGGCTTCACGGACGACGACGTCGAGCAGCTCATCCGGGTCCTGCGCGGCTTCCGGCGGCGGGCGGGAGACTTCGCCGACCCCACCTGACGCGCCCGCGCCCCCAATCCGTTTCGGGTACAGCTAATCCCTCCCTGCGTCGTTTCGGGTACGGCTATGCCGGTCTGGGGTTGTTCGGGTAGGGCTACGGGGCGCCCACCAGAATCATCATTTTGTGCTGACTCTGTCGAGGTGGGGGTTGGTGTACCCGAGTTGGTTGGGGGTGGGGGGTTGGTGTACCCGAGTTGGTTGGGGGTGGGGGGTTGGTGTACCCGAGTTGGTTGGGGGTGGGGGGTTGGTGTACCCGAAACGTCGTGGAGGAGGGTTCGCTAGTCCTGTGACGAGCGGTCCCGGATATCGGTGATGATGCCCGAGAAGTCCCGCCGCGCGCCGTCGCCCGCAGCAAATTCGTCGTAGATCCTCGAGGCGAGCGGGCCCATCTGCGCGGCGACCCCAGTCTGTTCGATGGCCTGCAGTGCGAGCCGGAGGTCCTTGGCCATGAGCGTGCCGGCGAAGCCCGGCTGGTAGTCCCGGTTCGCAGGGCTCGTGGGCACAGGACCGGGGACCGGGCAGTTCGTCGTGAGGGCCCAGCACTGTCCCGAGGCATGGGCGGCGACGTCGAACAGCGCCTCATGGGTGAGGCCGAGCTTCTCTCCAAGCACGAACGCCTCGGACACCGCGATCATGGAGACGCCCAGGATCATGTTGTTGCAGACCTTCGCCGCCTGGCCGAGGCCGTGCCCGCCGCAAGGCACAATCCGCTTGCCCATGAAGCCCAGAAGCGGCTCGACCTCGGCGAAGTCCTGGTCCTCGCCTCCGACCATGAACGTGAGAGTCGCGGCCTCGGCCCCGACGACGCCGCCCGAGACGGGCGCGTCGACGAACCGGTGCCCCGCGCGGACCGCGGTCTCCGCGGCCTCACGGGCCTCGGCGACGTTGATCGTCGAGCAGTCGAGGAACAGCGTCCCCGGAGTTGCGTTCGCCAGCAGGCCGGGGTTTCCCTCACCGCCGCGGTAGACGTCCAGGACCTGTTGGCCGGTCTGCAGCATCGTGAGGACGACGGCGGCGCCCTCCGCCGCTTCGGCCGCGGACCCCGCGACCTCGACCCCCAGGGCGCGGGCAGCTTCGGCGGCCGCAGGGAACGGGTCGAAGCCGATCACCTTCTTCCCGGCCTTGACGAGGTTGGCCGCCATCGGGGCGCCCATGTGGCCGAGGCCGAGGAAGGCGATCCGCCCGCTCGCGACTCCGTTCTCGCTCATGTCAGCTTCCTTCCGGCATCACGAAGTGGGCGCCCTGGCGGATCCCGGAGGGCCAGCGGCTCGTCACGGTCTTGGTCTTCGTGTAGAAGCGGAAGGCGTCGGGCCCGTGCTGGTTGAGGTCCCCGAAGCCGGAGGCCTTCCAGCCGCCGAACGTGTAGTAGGCGATCGGCACAGGGATCGGAACGTTGACCCCGACCATCCCCACTTCGACGCGGCTCGCGAAGTCCCGGGCGGAGTCGCCGTCGCGCGTGAAGATGGCGACGCCGTTGCCGTACGGGTTCTCGCTGCAGAGCCGGAGGGCGTCCTCGTAGTCCTCGGCGCGGACGACGCTCAGCACGGGCCCGAAGATCTCGTCGCGGTAGATGCTCATTTCCGGCGTGACCCGGTCGAAGAGGGTTGCGCCGACCCAGAAGCCGTCTTCGAAGCCGTCCACCGCCGCGCCGCGGCCGTCGGCCACGAGGGTTGCGCCCTCCTCGACGCCCGCCGCGATGTAGTCCTCGATCCGCTCCTTGGCCGCGGGCGTCACGACAGGCCCGAAGTCGGAGCCCTTGTCGAGGCTCGGGCCCACGGTCAGGCCTTGGATGCGGCTTTCGAGTGCCGCGATGAGACGGTCGCCCGTCTCCTCTCCGACGGGCACCGCGACAGAGATCGCCATGCAGCGCTCGCCGGCGGAGCCATACGCGGCACCGATGAGGGCGTCCGCGGCCATGTCGAGGTCCGCGTCCGGCATGATCACCATGTGGTTCTTGGCGCCGCCGAAGCACTGGGCCCGCTTGCCGTGCGCGGCGGCGGTCGCGTAGATGTACTGGGCGATCGGCGTGGAGCCCACGAAGCCGATGGCTTTGACGCGCGGGTCCTCGAGGAGCGTGTCCACGGCCTCTTTGTCGCCGTTCACCACGTTGAAGACGCCGTCGGGCAGCCCGGCCTCGGTGAAGAGCTCCGCGAGCCGCAGGGGCACCGAAGGGTCCCGTTCCGAGGGCTTGAGGATGAAGGCGTTGCCTGCGGCGAGCGCCGGGCCGCACTGCCACAGCGGAATCATCGCGGGGAAGTTGAACGGCGCGATGCCGGCGACGACGCCGAGGGGCTGGCGGAGCGAGTGGACGTCGAGGCCTTGGCCCACGCTGTCGGAGAACTCTCCCTTGAGGAGGTGCGGCGCGCCGGCCGAGAACTCGACGACCTCGATGCCGCGTTGGACGTCGCTCCGGGCATCGGCGAGGGTCTTGCCGTGCTCGCGTGAGAGCAGCTCGGCGAGCTCGTCGAGGTTGGCGTTGACGAGGTCGACGAACCTGAGGAGGATCCTGCCTCGCCGCTGCGGATTGAGCGCGGCCCATTCGGCCTGGCCCTTCTCGGCGCTCGCGATGGCGCCCCGGACCTCGTCCGCACTGGCCAGGGGGACCCTGCCCTGCACCCTGCCTCTGCACGGGTCGAAGATGTCCCCGAAGCGTCCTGAGGTGCCCTCGACTCGCTGCCCACCGACGTAGTGGGAAAGGTCGTAGACCGTGTTGGAGGACTCTTGCACCATGACGGAACGCTCCTTTGCATCCGGTCCGGATTGTGATCCACGTCTCTTCGGGATCTAGGTTCGAAGATACTCGGACTTCCAACTAAGTTCCAGAGGCAGGGGGCGGGCCCGGGCGGGGGCCCGTCGGAGAGAGCGGACCGACTACGCGATGGCGTCGAAGAGCCCCGCGAGTTCCTCGGTCAGGGCCTTGACGAGCGCAGGCTCGCCGATGGCCTTGCCGTCGAGGTGGTTCACCGGCGTGAGGAGCCGCACCGAGGAGATGAGCCAGAGGGCGTCGGCGTCGAACAGGTCCTCAGGCTCGAGCGGGCCGTAGCCGAGCTCCCACCCCGCCTCCTTCGCGGCGGCGAAGAGCGCCCCCTGCGAGGTGCCCGGGAGGATCCCGGAATCGAGCTGGGGGGTGACGAGCCTCTTGGCGGTGATGCGGCCGCCGTCGTCCGTTTCCGCGTGGGCGACCAGAACCGTCGAGGTGGGGCCCTCGAGCACCCGGCCGTCGGAGGAGGTGAAGATGACGTCGTCGGCGCCCTGGGCGTGCGCGTAGCGGAGCGCGGCCATGTTGACGGCGTAGCTGAGCGTCTTCGCGCCGAGCAGGAGCCAGGGCGCCCTTTCGGCAAGGTCGGAATCGTAGCCGCGGTCGAGGAGGATGGCGTCGACGCCCTCCTCGCGCTGCCGCCTCGCGGACTGCGCTGGGGCGAAGGCCGCAACCCAGCACGTCGGCACATGCTCGCCCTCCACGCCGCGCGTGGCCACGAGCCGCACGACGACCTCGTCGAGCACCCCCACCGTCCGCTGGTACTCCGCCAGCGCGGTAGCGATCGCGCGCTCCCAGGCCTCGTGCCCGGGGATCGCGAGCTCGAGCATGCGCGCGCTCGAGCCGAGCCGCGAGAGGTGCGCAGGGAGCTTGCGGACGTGGCCGTCGAGCACGAGGAGCGTCTCGAAGATGCCGTCGCCGCGGGTCACCCCAAGATCGGTCGCAGAGAGCGTGGGCCTTCCGGCGTCCTCGACACGACCGTCGGGGTGGGTGGGGTCGAGGAAGACGAGCACGGTCTGAGTCATGGGGACAGCTTAGGCTGTGCCCATGCTCTTCCAGCTGCCTCTCATCGGCGTCCTGCCGGACTGGGCAACGTTTTTCGTTGCGGTCATCGACCTCGTGATCCGGGTCGCCGTCCTCGGCATCATCCCCGGCAACCGGCGCCCGACGACCGCCATGGCGTGGCTGCTCGCCATCTTCGTCATCCCCACGGTCGGGCTCCTGCTGTTCCTCATGTTCGGCAACTTCCGGGTGTCCCGGAAGCGCCGTGAGCAGCAGCAGGAGGTCGACAACCGGGTGCGCGCAACGCTTGCGAGGTCCGACGACGTCGACACTCGCTTCCCGGGGGCCGAGTGGCTTCATTCGGCGGCCGCGCTCAACCGGCACCTCGGTTCGCTGCCCATGGTCAACGGGAACACCGTCCGGCTCATCCCCGGCTACGAGGACGCGCTCGCCGAGATGGCGGAAGCCGTGCGGGGCGCCCAGCGGTTCGTCAACGCAGAGTTCTACATCATGAGCTCGGACGAGGTGACGGACGAGCTCTTCACTGCGCTCGAGGAGGCGGCGGAGCGAGGGGTCGAGGTCCGGCTGCTGTTCGACCACATCGGAACGGCACGGATCCACGGCTACCGTGGCCTGCTGCGGCGGTTGGGCGCCTCCAAGATCCAGTGGCAGCGGATGCTCCCGCTCCTTCCGCTCCTGGGCCACTGGCGGCGTCCGGATCTGCGCAACCACCGCAAGATCCTCGTGATCGACGGCGAGGTCGCTTTCACCGGATCGCTCAACCTCATCGAGCGCTCGTACCGGAACCCGCGGCACCGCCGGGTAGGCCGCAAGTGGGTCGAGCTCATGGCGCGGCTCGACGGACCGGCTGTGACGACCCTCAATGTCGTCTTCGCGACGGACTGGCTGAGCGAGACCGGCCAGCTCCTGGGCGAGCAGATGGAGCCGCCCGAGCCCGTCGGGGAGATGGCGGCGCAGGTCGTCCCGAGCGGCCCCGCCTTCGCGAACGAGAACAACCTCCGCCTCTTCAACACGCTCATCTACTCGGCGCAGCACCGGCTGTCCATCTGCAGCCCGTATTTCGTGCCCGACGATTCGCTCCTCTACGCGGTGACGACGGCGGCGCAGCGCGGGGTCGACGTCGAGCTGTTCGTGTCCGAGCAGGGCGACCAGTTCCTCGTCCATCACGCCCAGCAGTCCTACTACGAGGTGCTGCTTGCCGCCGGGGTGAAGATCTACCGCTACCCGAAGCCGTACGTCCTCCACGCCAAGCACTTCACCGTCGACGACGACGTCGCCGTCCTCGGCTCGTCCAACATGGACATGCGCTCGTTCTCCCTCAACATGGAGGTCTCGCTCATGCTGCCCGGGGCGAGCATCGTCGCGCAGATGCGCCGGGTCGAGGACATGTACCGCAAGATCAGCCTGCCCGTCGACCTCCACACGTGGCGGCAGCGCTCGCTCCTCAGCCGCTACGTGGACAACGTCGCGCGCCTCACCGCAACGGTGCAGTGATCACTCGGGGAACGTCGCGCCGAGGGTGCTGAGGACCGCGAACGATTTGGCGCGGATCTCGTCGTGCTCGGCGTCTGGGTCGGAGTCGGCGACGACGGCGCCGCCCACCCCGAGCGAGAGCCTCGCGGTGCCGTCCTCGTTCGCCGCGACGATGAGGGTGCGGATCACGACGCTGAGGTCCGCCGCGCCCGTGCGCGAGAAGTAGCCGATCGCACCCGAGTAGACGCCGCGCGGCGCCCCTTCGAGCCGGTCAAGGATGTCCATGGTGCTGATCTTCGGCGCCCCGGTCATGGACCCGGGCGGGAAGGCGGCCGCGACGGCCTCGGCCCGGGAGGCGCCGGGGCGGAGCTTCGCCTCGACCGTGCTGACGAGCTGGTGGACCGTGGCGTAGGTTTCGACGGCGAAGAGCCGGGCCACCGTGACCGATCCGGGGACGGCGAAGTGGCTCAGGTCGTTGCGGAGCAGGTCCACGATCATGAGGTTCTCGGCGCGGTCCTTGGCATTGCCCGCGAGTTCGGCGCGGACGAGGGCGTCCTCGTCAGGAAGCACTCCGGGCGCTCGGCGCCGGGTGCCCTTGATCGGCTCGGCGCGCAGCCCGCCGTCGTCCGCGATGCTCAGGAAGCGCTCGGGGGAGCTGCTCGCGATGGCGGCGGTACCGAAGCGGGCGAAGGCGGCGAACGGCGCGGGGCTCCGCCGCCGCAAGGCCTGGTACACGGCCCACGCGTCGAGCTCCGCGGCCGCCACGGTCGCCCGGAGGGCGGTCGTGAGGCAGACCTCGTAGGTTGTCCCCTCGGTGATCTCGGCCTTCGCGGCACGGACCCTGTCCCGGTACGCGGCGCCGTCGTCCCGTGCCGAGAAGGCGGGCGCGGCGGGGAGCCGAAGGGGCTTCTCGCGAGCCCCGGAGGCGGCGCCGCGCACGAGGCGCGCGGCTTCGTCGAGCCATGCGTCGGCGTCGGGCGCCGCGAGGGCGAGCAGCCACGCCTCCTCGCGCTCGTGGTCCAGGACGACGGCGCGGGCCGCGTGGACGAGCTGGGCGTCGGGCATGCCGAGGCCGTCCGCGGAGGCGGCGCTCACGTCATTGCCGCCGCATTCGCGCTTGAGCTCGTAGCCGAGGTAGCCGAGCCAGCCGAGCGCGAACCCGCACTCGAGGCCCGGGGGTGCAGGCTCCCCGCCGTGGGCCCACGAGCCGTCCAGCCAGCGGAAGAACGGCTGGTCGAAGCGTGCGGTCGCGGGCGTGGGTGTCTGGGGGCCGAACGTCACGCTCGTGACGCCGTCGCTGTGGGCCAGCCGGCGCCCGAGGAGGCCGCCGTCGTCGGCCATGATGCTGAAGCGGTTCCGGGCCCCCGCGCCGGGGGCCGAAGCACCGGGGGAACTGGGCCGGTCGGACGAGTCCAGCCAGACGGCGTGCGCCGCCTCGCCGTACATGGCGTCGAAGAGCGCGCTCGGCTCGGGAGCGGCGGTGATCCGCCTGACGACGACGGCCGCGGAGTCACGCTCGGCACGTTCCGGGGCGAGCGCCTCGCGGAGGGCCGGGACCTCTGCCAGCGCGTCGAGCACGCGGCGGGTCGTCTGCTCGGGGCGGGGAGTCCCTGCGGAGGAGGCGACCGTGACCGCGGCGGCGGCAGCGACGTCGTCGGCCGCGAGCCACGCGTCCTCCTGCGCGGCCCAGCGCTCCCAGTGCGGCGCGTACGTCTCGCCGTCGCGCTCGAGCGCGCGACGGCGCCGCTCGCCGGCGGGGGCCTCGACCCAGACGACCGCGTCCCCGACGCCTCGGAGCTGCTTCGCACCAGCCCCGACGCCCTCGAGCACCACGATCTCGGCAGGCTCTGTCACCCGCTCTTCGCCTTCGGCCCCGGCGAGCCAGTCCCAGGCGCGCCAGCGGGCGGGCTCACCGCGCCGGAGCGGGGCGAGGACGTCGGCAGCACAGCGCTCGATCCCGCGCGCGAGCCCATCCCACCCCGGATACAGGTCTTCGAGGTGGACCAGTGCGACCGTGCGGTGCTCGCGCAGGGCCGCCGCGAGCTCGACGGCGAGGGACGTCTTTCCCGCGCCCGAGCGGCCGTCGACGGCGATCACGCTCGGGCGGGCAATGCGCTGCTGGGTCACGCCCCGGCGAGCAGAGGGGGTCGGCGCGTGAGCTCGTGCCGCACATGCTCGACGATGCCCGGGACGGCGGCGTTGACGAGCTGCCAAGTGGACTCGAAATCGCTCTGGTCGCCGAACCACGGGTCCTCGATGCCCTGGTCCATCGGATCGAGGTGGGCGACGGCGGGGTCGAAGGAGCGCAGCATGCGCACCTTCTCGGCCATGCCCTCGGGCGCGAATTCGCGGAGGTGGCCGTAGTGGTCGATGTCGAGCGCGAGGATGAGGTCGCGCTCGCCGTACCACTCGGGCTGGAACTGCCGGGCCACGTGCTTGCCCGGACGCAGCCCATGGGCGTCGAGGACGCGTGCAGCACGAGGATCGATCGGCCGGCCGGCCTCGTAGTTGGTGGTGCCCGCAGAGTCCACGACAGCACGATCCGCGAGGCCTGCCATACGCAGCGCGTCGGCGAGCATGAACTCGGCCATGGGGGAGCGGCAGATGTTCCCGGTGCAGACCGTGATGATCCGGTAGGGGCTCGCCGTCGAGTTCATGGATCAAGCATAGGGTGAGCCGCGCGCCCGCCCGGAATCGGGAGGCTAGATGGCCGCGAGCAGGATGCCGACGCCCACGAAGAGCAACCCGAAGATCCGGTCGAGCACCCTCTGCCCGCCCTCGTTGCGGGTGAAGCGCTGGAAGCTCTTGGCGGCGAGGGCGAAGAAGAACCACATCACCACGATGTCGACCCCAACGATCGTCGCTCCGATCACGAGGTACTGGCTCCACAGCGGGAGCTCGGGCTTCACGAAGCCTGGGATGAACGCGAGGAAGAAGACAATCGCCTTGGGGTTGAGCAGGTTGACCCAGAGTCCGCGCTGGGCCATCGACAGTGCGGACTCGTTGACGAGCGGCGCGCTGGCCGCGGCGGACGCGTCCGGCCGGCGGAGAATCTGCCGTATGCCCAGATAGACGAGGTAGGCCGCTCCGAGGTAGCGGATCACGTTGAACGCGATGGGCGAGCTCGCGACGAGCACCCCGATGCCTGCCGCGACGATCGCGAGGTGCACCACGAGGGCGGCCTGCTGGCCGAGAATGCCCCAGAAGGCGCGGCGGAAGCCCGCATTCAGCGAGTTGCTCATCGTGTTGATGGCGCCAGCGCCGGGCGTGAAGCTGATGAGGAGGCAGGCACCGAGGAGGGCAGCCCAGATCGAGAAAGGCACGTTTCAAGATTAGGGCTGTTCTCAGGGCGCTACGCCCGGCCGATGACCTCCCCGTTGGGGATCAGGAACCAGCCGTCCGTCGAGGAACCCCAGCGGTGCCAGCCCGCGGCGATCCGCTCGAGGTCCACGCGGTCGGCGAAGCCGTAGTCGAGGGCCTGCTCGGCGAAGGCCGAGTGCAGCACCCGCTCGCTCCACACGCGCGCCTGCCACGTGCGGAGCTGCGGCGTCGCATAGAGCCAGTTGCTGCTCGAGGGGGCGACGTCGGTGAAGCCGGCTTCCTGCATCCAGCTCACGAGCCGCCGCCCCGCGTCGGGCTCGGCGCCGTTGCGCCGGGCAATCCGCTGATACAGCTCCATCCATTCGGAGAGCTCGGGGATCTCGGGGTACCAGCTCATTCCGTGGAAGTCTGCGTCCCGGACCGCGACGACGCCGCCGGGCTTGGTCACGCGACGCATTTCGCGGACGGCGGCGACTGGATCCGTGAGGTGCTGGAGCACCTGGTGGGCGTGGACGACGTCGAACGTCTCATCCTCCAGGTCGAGGTCGTACACATTGCCCGCCTCGAACCTCACGTTGCCGATCCCGCGGTCCTCGCCGAGCGCACGCGCTTGGGCGATGACCTCCTCGGAGCGGTCGACGCCGACGACCTCACCCGGCGCGGCGAGCACCGCGAAGTCGCACGTGATGCTGCCGGGACCGCACCCGACGTCGAGCACCCGGGCTCCTGGGACGAGATGGGGGAGGACGAAGGCGGCCGAGTTCTCCGCCGTGCGGGCCGCATGGGCGCGCACCACGCTCTCGTGGTGGCCGTGGGTGTAGACGTCCTCGGGAGTGGTCTGCTGCCCTTCCATGGCACAACGTTACGCAAAATGCGCTCATCGCCGGTGACAGGCGCGACAGAGGCGGGTGATTTTGGCTACGAAAACCGCTTCCGGGGAAAAGACCCGAACACTGCCTGCCTACGCTTGAAAGGCAAAAGCAAACGCGGCGGGCAACGGTGCCCTTTCTGCAGACCGAGAGGAGCACCACGCCATGTCCCTTCTGGACAGCCACACCCCGCGCCGCCGCAAGGGCCCGTTCGGCCGCCGTCCGATGCGCCTCGGCGAGGACATCCTGCTCGCCCGCCACGGCTCGCACATCAACCGCCTGACGCACGACCGGCGCAATCACCGCATGGTCGCGGTCCTGGACAACGGCGCGGTCGACTACGCGTCGAACGTCCTCGTGGCCGCGCGCCCGACGCCGATCACGCGGCTCCAGCAGCAGATCGAGGACGTCCGCGAAGGAGTCTCCCCGGTCACCAAGTCCGACCTCCGCGTGCTCGGCTGGTTCACGGCAGGATGGGCTCTCGTCTCCGCCCTGTTCGTGGTCGCCCTCGTCGCGATCGCGTCGTCGTCGGGTGCCGCGGCGTTCGCCCAGGCCGCGACGCTCTTCCCCAACTACTGATCCGCCTCGCCCCCGGCTGCTGATCCAATCTCGCCCCGCCTGCGAGCGTAGGCTGGATCGGTGACCCAGCCCACGGGCCGATCCGCCCATCCCGAGCCCTCGACGCCGTCGGAATCGACGTCGTCCGCTGCCGCTGCCGCGCCTTCTTCGTGGAGTCCTCGCCTCGCCCTGCTCGTCGCGGCGACGTACTTCATGGAGTTCCTCGACGGCACAGCGCTCTCGACGGCGTTGCCGGCGATCGGCTCGGACTTCCACGTCGTTCCGGCTGACGTGAACGTGGCGATGACGGCCTACCTCATCGCCGTTGCGATGGGCATTCCCTTCAGCTCCTGGCTCGCGGAGCGGTTCGGCCCGCGCCGTGTGTTCTGCACGGCCATTGCGGTCTTCACGATTGCCTCCCTCCTGTGCGCGATCAGCCCGAACCTCGCCGCCCTCACAGCGTTCAGGGCCCTGCAGGGCTTCGGGGGCGCGATGATGGTGCCGGTCGGTTCGCTCGTCGTGCTCCGGGGCACGCCGAAGGACCAGCTGCTCAAGGCGACCGCCTACCTCGTCTGGCCGGGCCTGCTCGCACCCGTGCTGGCTCCGCTCGTGGGCGGCGCGATCACCCAGTACCTGTCGTGGCACTGGATCTTCCTCGTCAACCTTCCTCTCGGTGCGGCCGCGTTCGTGGCCGCGCTCCGGCTCGTCCCCTCGGGAGGGGCCGACCGGGGGCGGCGGCTCGACTGGCCCGGCCTTGCGCTCACGACGCTCGGGGTCGCCGCCGTCGTCGTCGGCCTCGAGCTGTTCAGCGAGGGGCGCCCCGCGGGGTGGGCCGCGGCGTCGCTCGTGGTGGGGCTCGCTGCGCTGGTCGGCGCCGTCGCCTGGATGCGCCGTGCGCCCCGCCCGCTCTTCGACTTCGCAGTCCTGCACGTGCGCACTTTCCGCGCTACGCAGACCGGCGGCTTCGTCTACCGGCTCACCATCCAGTCCATCCCGTTCCTCCTCCCGCTGCTCTTCCAGGACGGCTTCGGGTGGGACCCCGTCCATGCGGGCCTGCTCGTCGCCGCGGTCTTCGTGGGCAACATCGGGATCAAGCCGGCGACGACGCCGCTCATCCGGCGCTTCGGATTCAAGCCCGTGCTCGTGACTGCCGCCGCCGCCTCGGCCGTTACCTTCGTCGGGTGCGCCGTCCTCGCCCCAAGCGTCCCCGATCTGCTCATCGCGCTGCTGCTCCTCGTCTCGGGTGCTTTCCGTTCGATCGGCTTCTCCGCCTACATGAACGTGCAGTACGCCGACGTCTCGGCTGAGCAGCTGCCGAGCGCCAACGCGATTGCGAACACCCTCGTCCAGCTTGCCGCTGCGCTCGGGGTGGCGCTCGCGGCCCTGCTCATCCGCGCGGGCATCGCCTTCCTTCCCGCGGGAACCGACCACGCCGGGCCCTACCGGGTCGCCTTCCTCGCCGTCGCCGTCCTCATGCTCGTGAGTGTCGTCGACAGCCTGCTCCTGCCGCGGCATGCGGGAACGCAGGTGAGCGGGCGCCGCGCCTGAACCTGAGTCCATCGGACTCAAGTCCATTTGACAGCGGGCGGAGACCGCGTAGAGTTGAGTGCAGATCGCTCAACTTGACCGGGCGACGTCGGCGACGGCGCCACGGTGAGGTTGGCCTCTTTCGAGCATCAGCAATCAGCAGGAGGAACTATGTCCCGCGCAGTCGGTATCGACCTGGGAACCACCAACTCCGTCGTGTCCGTCCTCGAGGGCGGCGAGCCGACGGTCATCGCGAACGCTGAAGGCGGCCGCACCACGCCGTCCGTCGTCGCGTTCTCCAAGACCGGCGAGGTCCTCGTCGGCGAGATCGCCAAGCGCCAGGCGGTGAACAACATCGAGCGCACGATCTCTTCGGTCAAGCGCCACATGGGCACCGACTGGACCATCAACATCGACGACAAGAAGTACACGCCGCAGGAGATCTCCGCGCGCATCCTCATGAAGCTCAAGAACGACGCCGAGTCGTACCTGGGCGAGAAGGTCACCGACGCGGTCATCACCGTCCCGGCCTACTTCAACGACGCCGAGCGCCAGGCCACGAAGGAGGCCGGCGAGATCGCGGGCCTCAACGTGCTCCGCATCATCAACGAGCCCACCGCGGCGGCCCTCGCGTACGGCCTCGACAAGGGCAAGGAAGACGAGCTCATCCTCGTCTTCGACCTCGGCGGCGGCACCTTCGACGTCTCCCTCCTCGAGGTCGGCAAGGACGAGGACGGCTTCTCGACCATCCAGGTCCGTGCGACCGCCGGCGACAACCGCCTCGGCGGCGACGACTGGGACCAGCGCGTCGTCGAGTACCTGCTCAGCCAGCTCAAGCTCAAGGGCATCGACCTCTCCAAGGACCGCATCGCGCTCCAGCGTCTTCGCGAGGCAGCCGAGCAGGCCAAGAAGGAGCTCTCGTCCTCGACGAGCACCAACATCTCGCTCCAGTACCTCTCGGTCACCCCGGACGGCCCCGTCCACCTCGACGAGTCGCTCTCCCGCGCCAAGTTCCAGGACCTCACGAAGGACCTCCTCGAGCGCACCAAGAAGCCGTTCCACGACGTCATCGCCGAGGCTGGCATCAAGGTCTCGGACATCAACCACGTGGTGCTCGTCGGCGGTTCGACCCGCATGCCTGCCGTCTCGGACCTCGTGAAGGAGCTCACGGGCGGCAAGGAGCCGAACAAGGGCGTGAACCCTGACGAGGTCGTCGCTGTCGGCGCTGCCCTCCAGGCCGGCGTCCTCAAGGGCGAGCGCAAGGACGTCCTGCTCATCGACGTCACCCCGCTCTCCCTCGGCATCGAGACCAAGGGCGGCATCATGACGCACCTGATCGAGCGCAACACGGCCATCCCGACCAAGCGCTCGGAGACGTTCACGACGGCGGACGACAACCAGCCGTCCGTGTCGATCCAGGTGTTCCAGGGCGAGCGCGAGTTCACCCGCGACAACAAGCCGCTCGGCACGTTCGAGCTGACCGGCATCGCGCCGGCCCCCCGCGGCATCCCGCAGATCGAGGTCACCTTCGACATCGACGCCAACGGCATCGTCCACGTCTCCGCGAAGGACAAGGGCACCGGCAAGGAGCAGTCGATGACCATCACGGGCGGCACCGCGCTGTCCAAGGATGACATCGAGCGCATGGTCGCCGACGCCGAGGCCCACGCGGCCGAGGACAAGAAGCGCCGCGAGGCTGCGGACACCCGCAACACCGCGGAGCAGCTCGCATACTCGGTCGACAAGCTCATCGCCGACAACAAGGACAAGCTGCCTGAGGACGTCCGCAACCAGGTCCAGGGCGACGTCGATGCCCTCAAGAAGGCCCTCGAGGGGACCGACGACGACGCGGTGAAGGCCGCGTTCGAGAAGCTCCAGCAGTCGCAGTCCAAGCTCGGCGAGGCGATCTACGCGTCGCAGGGCGCGGCCGGTGCCGACGGCGCGCAGCCCACCGACGGCGCGGGCTCGGCCAGCGCGGGCGCGGCGGGGCACGACGAGGACATCGTCGACGCGGAGATCGTCGACGAGGACGAGAAGAAGTAAGCCATGGCCCCCCACCACGGCAATGAAGAAGAGCACGAGGTCCGGGGCGAACCCCAGAAGCCTGTGATCCGGGACAACCGCAAGGTTGACCCGGTCACGGGCGGGGTCCGGCACCCGCAGGATCAGCCCGAGACGGCCCCCGAGGGCACTGCCGAGGCTGGTCCCGCCGGACCGGCGGACGCGACCAACGCAGACCTGCCCGAGCACGAGGAGATTCGACCGGTGGACGATGCCCACGACTCGGAGGACGTCCTTGCCCAGGCCGAGCGGATTCTGACTGAGGCGGAGGGGGTCCAGAATGAGGCCGCCGAGCTCCGTGCGGATCTGCAGCGGCTCCAGGCCGAGTACGTCAACTACCGCAGGCGCGTCGACCGCGACCGGGCTGTTGCGGGTGAGGTCGCCGTCATGGGCGTCCTCTCCTCGATCCTGCCGGTCCTGGACGACATCGATGCGGCGCGGGCGCACGGCGACCTCACCGAAGGTCCGTTCGCGTCCATCGCGGCCAAGCTCGAGGGGATCCTCACGAGCCATGGCCTCGAGCGGATCGACGCGACGGGAGTGGAGTTCGACCCGAACATCCACGAGGCCCTCATCCAGCAGCCGGGCGAGGGGATCGAGGTCGACACCGTGCAGCAGGTCCTCCGGGCCGGCTACCGGACCCCGTCGCGCGTCCTCCGCGCGGCGCAGGTCATCGTCGCCGTTCCGTAAGGCCCTGCAAGCTCCGTTTCGGGTACAGATAATCCCCTTCGGAGGCGTTTCGGGTACGCGAACTACACCGTCCGCGTACCCGAAACGAAGAATTTGGGGATTATCTGTACCCGAGACGATAAGAATGATGAAGGAACGAGAAGGAGGCCCCAGTGGCTAGTCAGGATTGGGTGGAGAAGGACTTCTACTCCATTCTCGGCGTGCCCAAGGACGCCTCCGAAGCCGACATCAAGAAGGCCTACCGAAAGCTTGCACGCAAGTACCATCCTGACCAGAACCCGGGAGACCCCGAGGCAGAGAAGAAGTTCAAGGACATCACCGAGGCGAACTCGGTCCTGAGCGACCCCGAGGAGCGCCAGCAGTACGACGCCATCCGCGCGATGGGCGGTGCCCGCTTCACGGCCGGCGGCCCAGGCGCGGCGGGGCAGGGAGCAGCTGGCTTCGAGGACCTCTTCGGAGGCCTGTTCGGCGGCGGAGCCGGCCGGCACTCCCGGGGATTCAACACGGGCAACCTCCCGCCGGAGTTCGCCGACCTGTTCGGCGGTTTCAGCACAGGGGGCGGCGGCTTCAGCACGGGAGGCGCCGGCTACCAGGCACCGCCCCAGCGCGGAGGCGACCGGCAGGCGACCACCACGATCTCGTTCGCGGGCTCGATCCGCGGCACGACTGTGGGCCTGCGCGAGCAGAACGGCGAGGTGATCGAGGTCCGCATCCCTGCCGGGATCCGCGACGGCCAGAAGGTCCGCGTTCGCGGCAAGGGAAGCCCCGGATCCGGTGGTCCCGGCGACCTCATGGTCACGGTCCACGTGACCCCGCACGAGTTCTTCACGCGCGAGGGCGACAACATCCGGATCCACGTGCCCGTGAGCTTCGACGAGGCCGCGCTCGGCGCCCAGATCGAGGTCCCGACGCTCGACGGCCGCACCGTGCGGATGAAGATTCCCGCCGGCACGAACTCGGGGCGGACGCTCCGGGTCAAGGGCCAGGGCGTCAAGACGTCCAAGGGCACGGGGGACCTCCTCGTGACGGTCGACGTCGTCGTGCCGCAGAACCTCTCCAAGGAGGCGGAGGAGGCCGTGCGGGCCTTCGCGGCGGCGACCGCCAAGAACTCCGAGTCGAACCCGCGGACCGGCTTGGCCGCAAAGGCAAGGCTGTAGACCATGGCCATCGATCCGTACGCTCCGATCTTCGTGATCTCCGTGGCGGCGGAGCTGGCCGAGATGCACCCTCAGACCCTCCGCCAATACGACCGTATGGGCCTCGTCTCGCCTTCGCGCCAGTCGGGCCGGCAGCGGCGCTATTCGCAGCACGACGTCGAACTCCTCCGGGAGGTCCAGCGCCTTTCGAAGGACGGTGTCTCCCTCGAGGGCATCCGTCGCATCCTCGAGCTCGAGAACCAGGTGGCCGCACTCCGGGCTCGCGTGTCCGAACTCGAGCAGGAAGTCGCCGACGCGCGGCGGCGGGGTCCTGACTCGCGCCGGGTGTTCGCCGCGGGCATGGCGGGCGACGTCGTGACCCTCACGCGAGGGCAGCGGCCCGAGCAGCGGTCGCAGGCCGTCGTCGTCTGGCGCCCGCGGCCGGCCGGCGCCTCGCCGAGGCCCATCCAGTTCTGAGGCCGGGCGCCCTCACGTCGCCGGTGGCCGGGCGCCCACAGTTCTCCCAACGTTCACCTTGGCCTTTGCGAGCCGGGGAGGGCGGCCGTCGTACGGTCGAAGCGTGTCCGACCGCGCGAACCAGGAGGCCCCAGTGCCCGCGAACCAGCACCCCGTCGTCCTGCCCGCCGAGGCCCTTGAGGGCACCGACGCCGATCTCGTGGACGCCAACATCGACGTCGTCAACGCCATGTACGCCGAGCTGCTCGGCGAGGACGAGATCAGCCTCAACGCGCTGCGCAGCTACTACGTCGACTTCTACCTGACCGAGGCGCTCGAGGGCGGGTTCGCCCAGTACGTCGTGAGCGCGGGCGACCGCGAAGGGCTCGACGAGCTCATCCGCGACGGCCTGCGCGAGATGGGCGCCCTCCGCCACCTCGAGCTGTTCGACGCGGCAGCCGAGGCCTTCGACTCCCTGAGCGATGACGACGCCGAGGTGTACCTCGTGGGCGACGGCGAGGTCTCTGAGGCGGTCGCCGCCATCGAAGCGCTCGACGACGAATTCGAGGAGATCCTCGAGACCGAGGATCTCGTGGCGCTCAACGGCGCGTGGCTCCGCGCTCAGGAGGGCCTCCTCGCCCTCGACGACGACGGCATCGAGGACGAGATTGCCCGCCGCGTGGGCCTCATCCCCAACCTCGAGGAGCGCCGGGCCGAGGCCGAGGCGCTCGAGGACGGGTTCGACGACGCCTACGACGACGACTTCGAAGACGACGACGCCGACCTTGACGACCCTGAAGAGGCGGACGCCGACGAGGCCGAGGATGAGGGCCTCGACAAGGAGGACGCCCACGAGGCAGAGGGCGTCAAGCAGCGCTGACCGGCGTCACGCAGCCCTGAACTGCGGGCACGCCTCGTTGGAACACCCGCGATCGCGCGGGATCCAGCGTTCGCCCTCCTGGTTCCAGACGACGTGCCGGTGTTGCCCGCACAGCTCGCACGTCGGGGCGACGTAGCTGCGCTTTTCGTCTTCCGTGTAGCTGCGGAAGTCCGCCATGACTCCTCCTCGCTTCGGGGTAACCCAATCTACTCCGGCCCCCAAAGCAGCGGGGAGGGTCTCAGTAGCCCGACGTGCCGGAATTGTCGGAGGAGTTCGTCGGGCTCGACATGGTGGCCGTGAGCGGTGTCTGGACCAATGAGCCGTCGGCTCCCACGACGTACCACACGCCCGCTACGCCCTGCCCGTTGACCTGGCCTGCAGCCGTGTCCTTCGCGTAGTAGTAGATGGGCATCCCGTTGATCGTGACCTGCTGCCTCCCGTCGGAGGTGGTGATGGCGCCGATCTTGCCCGTCACTCCCTGGAGCTTCGGGGCGCTCGCGCTGATCACGGCCGGCCAGAGGGTCGCGCAGCCGCCCGTGCACGCGCTCGTGGTCGTGCCAGAGTGGTCGAGCGTGTAGAAGTAGACGGTCTTGCCCTCGCCGTCGACCACGATCGTCTGGCCGCCGACGGCAGCCGTCTTCAACGTCTCGGATTCCTCCGAGGGCGAGGACGCAGCCGACGACGAGGACGAGGACGACGACGAGGACGACGACGAGGACGACGCTGCGGCGGTGCTCGACGCCGTCGTGCTGCTTCCGCCCCCGCCGCACCCGGCGAGTGCGAGGGCGGACACCGCCGACGCGGCCGCGAAGAACAGGGCTGCTCGCTTGTTCATGATGTGCCTTTCACTCTGAGGCGGCTCTCAGCCGTCGCTCTGGAGACGACGTCGGGTCCCGTTCGGTTCAAGCCGAGCGCGTGGTGGTTCGGGCGAGGACAATTGGCGGCAGCAGGCTGTGGGAACAGTGAACCGTTCCGGGGCGCGCGTCGTCTTAGGGGCGGAAAGGTCAGCCGGGAGCCGGGAGCACCATGCCTATGGACGAGGACGCGGTCGCGGCGATCTACCGCGACCACGGCGCGGCGCTCAGGCGCTTCGCCCGCGGGGCCGTGGGCAGCGAGGAGCAGGCTGAGGACATCGTGCAGGAAGCGATCGTGCGGGTGTGGCGGCAAGCACCGGAGACGACGGCGGGGCTCCGGCCGTACCTCTACCGGACCGTGCGCAACCTCATCGTCGACCAGCACCGCGAGCGATCCCGCCGGCCGAAGACGGTGCCTTCGCAGGGGGCCGACGGTTTCGACACTGCCGTTGACGCCGAACGCATCGACGAGCTCCTGGACCGCGTCGTCATGGAGGAGGCACTCATGCGGCTCACCCGCGAGCATCGGGCCGCGCTTGTCGCGGTGCACTACCGCAGGCTCAGCGTGCAGGAAGCGGCGCGCGAGCTGGGCGTACCGGCCGGGACTGTGAAGTCGCGCTGCTTCTACGCCCTCAAGGCCCTCCGCGCTGCGCTCGATGAAATGGGGGTCGAAAGGTGACCCTCCATCATCACGAGGCGCGCCTCGCGCTCGGCGCCTACCTCCTCGGTGCCCTCGACCAAGAGGAAGCCCGCGCCGTCGAGGCCCACCTCTCCACGTGCCCCGACTGCCGAGCCGAAGTCGAAGGGCTCGAGACGCTGCCTGCCCTGCTGGACGCCGTCCCCCCGTCGCGCGCAGTGATGCTCGGGGATGCCCCCGTGCTCGCAGATGTCCCGACCGCGCTCGCGGACACCCCTGCGCCGCCGGCCCTTCTGGCGAGAGTGCGCGCCCGCCGTCGTGCGCTCCGCCTGCGGTGGACCGGAGCGCTTGCCGGCGCCGCCGCGGCGTCGCTCGCGCTCGGCGTTGCGCTCGGCCCGGTCGTGGAGGGGGCAGGCGAACAGCGCCCGGGCCCGACGGCGGCCCAGAGCCCGAGCACCTCGCCGGCCGCCTCCTATTCGCTCACGTCGTCCGACGGCGCGGAGGTCGACCTGACGCTCGTCCGCAAGGGCTGGGGCACGGAGCTGGACCTGGTGTGCCGCGAGATGCCCTCGGCCGGCGTGTTCAGCGTCTGGGTCGTGGCTGACGACGGCGCGCAGGAGCGGGCTGCGAGCTGGAGCTCGACAGGCTACGCGGGACGCGCGGTCGTGACCGGAGCGACGTCGTACCAGCTGGCCTCGATCCGTTCGATCCAGATCCGCGACGATGCCCAGCACACCCTCGCGAGCGTCTCGGTCGCTGCCACGCCACCGGGCTGAGCCGTCCACCGACCGGCCATCGGCCACGATTCAGCCGGGGCCGCGATTTTCAGCCGAGCCCGTGACTGATCCGCCAACGGGGGGTAGCACTGGAACATGACGTCGACTGCACTGGGCCCCGGACAGGATCTCGCACAGAAGCGCCCCGGCCGGAGGGCCGTGCAGTCCCTCGTCGACGAACTCCGCGCTCGGATCGAGGGCGACGTCGACGATTCCTCCCTCGCCAGAGCCCTCTACTCCTCTGACGCCACCAACTACCGGGTGGTGCCGAGCGTCGTCGTGCTCCCGCGATCGCGGGACGACGTGCTCGTGGCGGTCGCGGCTGCGCGCGAGCGGCGCGTCCCTGTGACGGTGCGGGGCGCGGGCACTTCCATGGCCGGGAACGCCGTAGGGCCGGGGCTCGTGATCGACTTCTCCCGGTACCTCAACCGCATCGTCTCGGTCGACCCGGAGGCGAGGACCGCCGTGGTAGAGCCTGGCGTGGTGCTCGCCGATCTGGAGGCTGCGTGCGCACCGCACGGCCTGCGGTTCGGCCCGGACCCCGCGAGCGGCAGCCGC
This sequence comes from Sinomonas susongensis, assembly GCF_005877005.1. Lineage (GTDB taxonomy): Bacteria > Actinomycetota > Actinomycetes > Actinomycetales > Micrococcaceae > Sinomonas > Sinomonas susongensis. The sequence goes on from NZ_SSNH01000008.1 coordinate 85,827, forward strand.
TGCACGCTCGGCGGGATGATCGGAAACAACGCGTGCGGGGCGCACGCCATGTCGTACGGCAGGACGGCGGACAACGTCCTGTCCCTGACATGGCTCACCGGCTCGGGCGAGGTCATCACGGCGTCGGCCGGCGCGGACGGGTTCGACGCGGTCCCGGGGCTCGCCGCGCTCGTCGACCGGCACCTCCCCGTCCTGCGGAAGGAGTTCGGCCGCTTCAGCCGCCAGGTCTCGGGCTACTCGCTCGAGCACCTCCTGCCGGAGAAGGGCCGCAACCTCGCGGCCACCCTCGTGGGCGTCGAAGGCACGTGCGGCGTGCTCCTCGACGCGACCCTCCGGCTCGTCCCCCGCGCTCAGGCGCCCGCGCTCGCCGTCCTCGGCTACTGCGACCTCGCCGCCGCGGCCGACGACGTCCCTAACCTCCTCCCATTCCATCCCCTCGCGCTCGAGGGGCTCGACACGAGGCTGCTCGACGCCCTCCGGCGGGCGAAGGGCCCGGCCAGCGTGCCCGACCTCCCTGAGGGCGGATGCCTCCTGCTCGCGGAGGTCCCGGGGGACACGCCCGAGGAGGCGGAGCAGGCCGCGCGGAGGCTCGCCGACGCCGCTGCCACGGACGAGACGCAGGTGTTGCCGGCGGGGGAGCGGAGCGCCCGGCTCTGGCGCATCCGCGAGGACGCAGCCGGGCTCGCCGGGCGGAACGAGAAGGACGACCAGGCATGGCCCGGTTGGGAGGACTCCGCGGTCCCGCCGGAGAAGCTCGGCGACTACCTCCGTGATCTCGCCGCCATCCTGGACGACGAGGGCCTCACCGCCATGGCCTACGGCCACCTGGGCGACGGCTGCGTGCACATGCGCATCGACTTCCCGCTCGACCACGACGGCGCGGCCATGCGCCGCTTCCTCGAACGGGCGGCGGCGCTCGTCGCCCGCTACGGGGGCTCGCTCTCCGGCGAGCACGGCGACGGACGGGCCCGCTCGGAGCTGCTGCCCGTCATGTACAGCGCGGAGGCCCTCGGCGCGATGGCCGAGTTCAAGGCCCTTTTCGATCCCGACGACTTCCTGAACCCCGGCGTCGTGGTGCATCCCGCGCCGCTCGATGCCGACCTGCGCCGTCCGCGGGCGACCGAGCTCCACGTCACCGGAGGCTTCGCTTTCGCGCACGACGGCGGGAGCGTCACCAAGGCGGTCCACCGCTGCGTCGGCGTCGGCAAGTGCCGCGCGGATCCTCGCGGCCGGGGCGGCTTCATGTGTCCCTCGTACATCGCGACGCGGGAGGAGAAGGACTCGACGCGCGGCCGCGCCCGGACACTCCAGGAGATGCTCAACGGCGGTGTCGTGCAGCTCGGCTGGCGTTCGCCCGAGGTGCACGCGGCGCTCGACCTGTGCCTGAGCTGCAAGGCCTGCTCGACCGACTGCCCCACCGGGATCGACATGGCGATGTACAAGTCCCAGACGCTCTACGAGACGTATCGGGGACGGCTCCGTCCGCGGAGCCATTACTCCCTCGGGCGCCTCCCGCAGTGGCTGCGGCTCGCGGCCCCGTTTGCGCCGCTCGCCAACGGGGTGGCACGCGTTCCGGCCGCGCGGAAGGCCATTCTCAGGCTCATGGGCGCGGACCCCAGGCGGTCGCTCCCGCGCCTTCCGAGGGCGCCTTTCCGCTGGGACCGGCGCTCGCGCCGCCGTCGTCCGGCCGTCGAGGGGGCCCCGAAGGCGCTGCTCTGGGTCGACACGTTCTCGGACGCGCTCGATCCCGAGATCCCGCGGGCGGCCCTCGAGGTGCTCGAGGCGGCGGGCTGCGACGTCGAAGTCGCAGGATCCGGCGCCTGCTGCGGGCTCACGTACATCTCGACCGGCCAGCTCGACGCCGCCAAGTCCCGCCTCCGCAACACCCTCGACGTGCTCGTCCCGCACGTCAGGGCCGGCCGGACCGTCGTCGGCCTCGAGCCGAGCTGCACCGCCGTCCTCCGCTCAGACCTTCTCGAACTCCTGCCGGACGACCCGCGGGCCAAGGAGCTCGCGGGCGCCGTCAGGACCGTCGCCGAGTACCTCACCTCGCTCGACTGGACCCCGCCGCGCGCCGCCGAGGAGCTCCTCGTCCAGCCCCACTGCCATCACTACTCGGTGATGGGCTACGGCGCGGACCGACGCCTGCTCGAGGCGATGGGCTGCGACGTCGAGGTCTCGGCGGGATGCTGCGGCCTCGCAGGGAACTTCGGCATGGAGCAAGGCCATTACGAGGTCTCGGAGACGATCGCGCGGGGCGGGATCCTCGCGAAGGCCGCGGCCTCGCCCGGCCGCACGATCCTCGCAGACGGGTTCTCGTGCCGCACCCAGGTCCGGGATCTCGCGGGCCTGGGCAGCCGTCACCTCGTCCAAGTGCTCGCGGAGGCGCTGCGGAAGGGTGGCGCCGAATGAGGGCGTCCCGGTTCAGCGCGCTGAGAGCGCCGCGGACTCGTTCGGGGCGAGCGACTCCGCGGGGCGCCCGACTACCCGGACGGGCGGCTGGCGTCCGGCCCGGTGCGAGAGCACCACGCCGGCGATCACGACGAGGCAGCCGAGCGGCTGGTTCCAGCTCAGGCCCTCGCCGAGCACCGCGACCCCGAGCGAGACGCCGACGAGCGGGGTGAGGTACGTGACCGTCGAGGCCGTGACGGCGCCCCAGTGCGTCACGATGGCGGTGTTCCAGATGTACGCGATCCCCGTGCCGAAGACGCCGAGCAGCGCGAGCGCGGCGAGGGCAAGGGGAGCGGGCGTGGGCTGGGACGCGAACGGCGCCGCGAGGAACGGCGCGGCGGCCACGGCGACGGCCGCCGCCATCGTGAGCTGCACCGTCGAGACGGTCACGCTGTCGTACGTGTACCGGCCGACGACGAAGCGCCGCAGGTAGGCGAAGCCGAGCCCGTAGCAGGCTGTTGCGCCGAGGCACGCGAACTCGGCGGGTACGGAGGCGAGGAGGGCTGGATCACCGGCGAGGCTCCAGGGCCCTACGACGAGGACGACGCCGAGCCCGCCGATGGCGATGCCCGCGCCCTGCCGCGGTCGCATCCGCTCGGTCGGCACGACCGCGGCCGTCGCGACAGCGGTCATGAGCGGCGTCGCCGCGTTGAGGATCGCGGACAAGCCGGATGGGAGGGACTCGCCCGCCCACGCGAAGAGACTGAAGGGGACCACGCAGAGCAGCAGCCCGACGACCGTCATGTGTCCCCAGAAGCGGGGCTCGCGCGGCCAGTGGCGGTCCGTGATGACCATGATGGTGCGCAGCGTGATGGCCCCGAGGACAATCCGTCCGACTGCGACCTGTCCCGGCGCGAGGCCGATGAGGGACTCTTTGATGAGCAGGAAGCTCGACCCCCAGATGAGGGCCAGGGCCACGTAGGCGGCCGCGAGGCTCACGCGGCGGCGGGTTTTCATACCGATAATGTCGCGCCGAGCGGAACATGAATCAAATACATTCAGAGCAAGGAGCTATAGCATTGATGCATGGCTCCGACCGTTCCGCAGCTTCGCACTCTGCTTGCAGTCGTCGACTCGGGTTCCTTCACCGGCGCAGCCCAGGCGTTGGGCGTCAGCCAGTCCTCCGTGTCCCGCACGCTCCGCGCCCTCGAGGAGGACATCGGAGGAGCGCTCCTCGACCGTGAACGGGGCAACGCCCCGACGGCGCTCGCCGCCGAGGTCCTCCCGCATGCAAGGGCGGCCGTCGCCGCGCTCGAGGCCCTCGACGGCAGCGTCCGCGCACGCTCCGGCGTGCCCGAGGGGAGGGTGCGCGTGGGTGCCGTCCCGACGGTGATCCAGGGGCTGCTGCCCGGGCTGCTGAGCGTGTGGGCCGCCCGGCTGCCGAAGGTCGAAGTCAGCATCTTCGAGGGCGACGACGACGAGATGTCCGAGTGGCTCGAGACCGGCATGGTGGACGCGGCCGTCCTCGTCGATCCGCATCCCGACCCCGCTGGTTCGGTGCTCATCGGCGAAGACGAGCACTGCGCCGTCGTCCGCCGTGACCACCCGCTCGCGGGGGAGAGGGTCATGCCCCTCCGCGAGCTGCTCGAGGACGGGCTGATCGTGAGCATGGGCGGCTGCGAGGCCCAGGTCCGCCGCATCCACGCGATCGCGGGCCTCCCGTTCGAGACGCGTCAGCGGGTGCGGGAGCTCGCGACGCTCATCACGATGGTGCAGGAGGGCGTTGGGGTGGCCATCATGCCCCGGCTCGGCGAAGGCCTCCTCCCGGCGACGCTCCGCATGCTCCCCCTCGAGCCGACCGTCGGGCGGAGGCTCGTGCTGAGCGGCCCGACGACCCGGGCGTGGAGCCCGCTGGCGACGGCCCTCGTGGGCGCGCTGCACGCGGACACCCCGTAGTCACCCAGGGCTAGACCCGTACCGCCTCGAGGTCGAAGATCACTCGGCCGGCCTTGAGCGCCTTGTTCTCGAAGCTCGTGAGCACCCGGCCCTCGAAGCGCGGGGCCCAGCCGCCGGCGTCGTCCTTTTCGCCCGTCGGCTCGCAGTCGACGCCGGAGGCCCACGCCGCCGTGAGCGGACTCGCCGCGCCCGCCAGCTCGCCGTCGTGGGCGTTGCGGAAGTCGGGGGAGGAGGCGACGACGTCGCGCATCTGCTGCGCGTAGCCGGACCAGTCCGTGGCGAGCCGCCACACGCCCCCCGGGGCGAGCACACGGGCGGCGAGCTCGGCGAACGTGTCCTTCACGAGGCGGCGCTTGTGGTGCTTCGTCTTGTGCCAGGGATCCGGGAAGAAGACCCAGAGCTCGCTCACCGAGCCCTCGGGCAGCATCCATCCGAGCACTTCGGGCGCGTTGGCCTGCGCCACCCGGACGTTCGTGAGACCACGCTGGCCGATCCGGAGAAGCGTGTTCGCGAGCCCCGGACGGTAGACTTCGACGGCCAGGAAGTCGCGTTCCGGGCTCGCCTCGGCAGCGGCGACGATCGCCTCGCCGAGGCCCGAGCCGATCTCGACGACGAGGGGGGCCGTCCGCCCGAACTCGGCTTCGGCGTCGAACACGTAGTCGGGGTGCACGGAGGTGTCCGCCACGTGCCGCGGCACATCGACCACGAACGACGGCGCGTGCTCGTCCCACGCCTGCTGCCGGCGCCCCTGCAGCCTCGTCCCGCGGCGGACGAAGCTCACGGGCTGACGACGGTACGTCCCGAAGGAGGCCTGGCTGCCGGGCGTGATCGGGTTCTCGGGGGAGGGTCGCGCCTCCGCGGAGGGGTCGGGGTGCTGCTCGCTCATCGCCCCAAGCCTAGCGGCGAGGGCTGGCTGCCCGGTTGCCACGCCGGCCCTGATAGACTAGGAGGGTTGTTGCGCGCTTCGATGGCTCTCATTCAAGCCCAACAAGCGTCGATGAACGCGTTGACAGGCCCGCCCGCGCGCTGCTGCGCTGCGGAGTAGAGGCCCGGCTCCTTTCCTCGGCGAACCCGTGACGCCGACGTGGCCCATGGGACGATCCGATGATGGAGTTGCCTTACCCATGCCTGCCGCCACCTTTGTCTCGCTCGGCGTCCCCGCCGTGCTCGACCGCACCCTCGCTGCCCAGGGCATCGAGTCCCCGTTCCCGATCCAGACGGCCACGCTGCCGGACACCCTCGCCGGCCGTGACGTCCTCGGCCGCGGACGCACGGGTTCCGGGAAGACGCTTGCCTTCGCGATCCCGCTCGTGGCCCGCCTCGACGCGGCCGGTGCCGCCAGCGCCCGCACGCCGCGCCGCCCGCTCGGGCTCGTGCTCGCCCCCACCCGCGAACTCGCGACCCAGATCAACGCGACGGTCGAGCCCCTGGCCCGCGCGGCCGGGCTGACGACGACGGTCATCTTCGGCGGCGTCTCCCAGATGCGCCAGGAGCGTGCGCTCAACGCGGGCGTGGACATCGTCATCGCGTGCCCGGGCCGCCTCGAGGACCTCGGGCGCCAGGGGCTCGTCGACCTCGGCCGCGTCAGGATCACGGTGCTCGACGAGGCCGACCACATGGCGGACCTCGGCTTCCTCCCGGTCGTCCGGCGCCTGCTCGACACGACTCCGAAGGACGCCCAGCGGCTCCTCTTCTCTGCGACGCTGGACAACGGCGTCGATGCGCTCGTGAAGCGCTACCTCCACAACCCGCGCACCCACTCGGTGGACGAGGCACGTGCGGCCGTGACCACGATGGAGCACCACGTCTTCGTCGCCGCCGACGCGGGCGCCAAGAAGAACCTCGTCCACGCGCTCGCCTCGGGCCAGGGCCGTCGCGTCCTCTTCATGCGCACCAAGCACCACGCGAAGCGCCTTGCCAAGCAGCTCACGCAGGCCGGGATCCCCGCCGTCGACCTCCACGGCAACCTCTCCCAGAATGCGCGCGACCGCAACCTCGCCGACTTCTCGTCAGGGTCCGTGCGCGTGCTCGTTGCGACCGACGTCGCCGCCCGCGGCGTGCACGTCGATGACGTCGAACTCGTGGTGCACGTCGACCCGCCGGCCGAGCACAAGTCGTATCTGCACCGCTCCGGACGCACCGCCCGCGCGGGCTCCGAAGGCGCCGTCGTGACGGTTGCCCTCCCCGAACAGCAGCACGAGGTGCGCCAGCTCCTGCGCAACGCGGGAGTCAAGGTGGAATTCCAGCCCGTGACGTCGTCGTCGGCCGCCGTGACCGAGCTCGTCGGCGAGCCCGCCGAGTACGTCGACCCGGCGGAGCGCGAGGCGGCCGTCGCGGCCAAGCAGCCGCGGCAGGGCGGTGGGACGTCGACCGGCGCGAATGCGCAGCGCAAGCGTTCCCGGCGCGGACGCCCCGGCTCGGGTGCTGCGGCAGAGAGCCGCGGCACGGGTGAGCGGACGAGGGCGCGCGGCGCGACAACGCAGGGCAGGACGCCGACCCAGGGCAAGACTGCGCAGGCAAAGGCTCCTACGCAGGGCAGGACCCCCGGCTCGGCCGTCCAGGGTTCGGCGCAGAAGTCGGCCGCCGGGACGTCCAGGGGCAAGGCCGGGCGTGCTGCGGCGCCTCAGGCACCCGCCCGGGCGGGGCAGGGTGCTCCGACTTCGGCGCCGGGCCGTCGCGGCCCCCGACGCGCAGGGGCGCCTGCCTCGAACACTCGGCGGGGCTGAGCCCGCCCCGGGGGTGACGACAAACCCGGCGAGGGCGGGCAGACTGGACCCATGAAGACCCTGCTCAACCTCATCTGGTTCGTCTTCGGCGGCTTCGTGCTCGCCCTCGGCTACTTCCTGGCAGGCATCGTCTGCTGTCTCCTCATCGTCACGATCCCGTGGGGCATCGCCTCGTTCCGGATCGGCGCCTACGCCCTGTGGCCGTTCGGCCGCACGGTGGTGGACCGCCACGAGCACACGGGCGTCGCGACTGGTCTCGGCAACATCATCTGGCTCCTCGTCGCGGGCATCTGGATCGCCATCGGCCACGTCGCCACCGCGATCGCCATGGCCGCCACGATCGTCGGGCTCCCGCTCGCCCTCGCGAACATCAAGCTCATCCCCGTCTCGCTGTTCCCCCTCGGCAAGCGGATCGTGCCTTCGAACAGCCTCCTGCCCAGCTACAGCCACTGAACGCCAGGGAGTTCCTGGAACTCACAGGTACTACCACAACTGTGTTCCAGAACACTTTGTGACAGCGCGCCTCTGCGGCTATAAGTTGGGTACAACTAAGGAGGCCACATGCCGGAAATCGATCCTTCGTACGCGGGGGAATGGCGCTTCGACCCCGCCCACACGCGCCTTGGATTCTCAACCCGCCACGCGATGGTCACGAAGGTCCGTGGATCCTTCAACGATGTCGAAGGTGTCATCAACGTCGACCCCGAGGACCCGACCGCCTCCAGTGTCAACGTGACGATCAAGGTCGCGAGCATCGATACGCGCAACGCCCAGCGTGACGAGCACCTTCGCACCAACGACTTCTTCGATGCCCCGCATTATCCAGAGATCACGTTCGTGAGCAAGCGGATCGACCAGGTGGAGGAGAACAGCTTCATCGTGAGCGGCGATCTCACCATCCGCGGCGTCACGAAGGAGATCGCGATCCCGCTCGAGTTCATCGGGGTCGAACGCGACCCGATGGGCAACCTCCGCGCCGGCTTCGAGGGCTCCCGCCGGATCGACCGCAAGGACTTCGGGGTCAACTGGAACGCGGCCCTCGACTCGGGCGGTGTGCTCGTCTCCGACCGCATCCTGCTCGAGTTCGAGATCTCGGCGGTCAAGACCGAGGCGTCACAGAACTAGTCCATGGACGCGAACGAGGCGCCCGGGGGGCCGGCTCAGGCCGACCCGCTGGGCGCCTTCGTCGTCGTCGCGTGGATCGAACCCGCGGGGGTCGGCGTCCCGTTCAGCAAGCGCGAGTGGCCACTCCATGTGACGCTCCTGCGGTTCGACGCGCCCCGAGTTCCCGCGCTCGACGCCGTGGGTCGCGCGATCGCCGTCGACGACGGCCCGATACCGGTCGTCGTCGCGGGCGACGCCGACTTCGGCTTCCGCGGCCGCGTCCGGGTTTCCCTTGTGCAACCGGAGCCCAGGCTGCAGGCGCTGCACGACCGGATCGTCGCCGAGGTGGCGGAAGCGGTCGAGGCAGGGGGCGGACGCATCCACAGCCCCCAGCACACCGGCGCGGGCTTCCGGCCGCATATCAGCGTTCAGGGCGAGCGGCGGGTCCATCGCGGGGAGAGGCTGATCCTCGACACCTTTGCGCTCGTCGACATGGCGCCCGACGGCGACTCGTCCATCCGGGTCCCCGTGGCGGCATGGGGAGAAGGCGCTGGGCGGGCGGCTCGGCGGGCGTAGCTCACCGGTCCCCGTGGATCAGTCCGTGGGGAGCGGCTCTCGCTCGAGGCCTGACGGATCAGCCCGGAGCTGCTCCAGCTCGGTCCGGAGGTTCGTGTGGGCCCGCGCGAGCCACAGTTCGCGGCCGCGCGGCGTGTGGAAGAGCGGGTCGAGGTCGAGGAGCTGGCTGAGGACGGCTGCCCGCCCTGCGCGGAAGAGCTCGTCCGGAACGTGAGCGTACTCGTCCCGCACCTGCTCGGTGTACCGGCGGTAGCCTGCCGGCTCGCGGCCCAGCACGGAAAGGTCGGCGTCGCACAGGAGCTGGCCGGCGTCGTCGTCCGCGGAGGGCCGGTGGTCCGCGGTGAGACGGACGAGCCGCGCCACCTCGTCGACGTCCTCGGGCGGGAGGCCCGCGGCGCGCAGCCGCGCCTCCGCGAGCAGCGCGGATTCCTCCTCGTCGCGCCCGGCTGTGCCAGTGTGCACTGCGTCGTGGAACCACGCGGCGAGCTCGACGGCGCGCGGTACGGCGGCGTCGTCGGCCAGCGTTTCGAGCGCCGTGAGGACGGCGAAGAGGTGGGCCCGCGTGTGATACCGCCGGTGCGGCTCGGACCAGCGCTCGAGGAGCTCGCTGCCGAGGGCCGTGCGGCCGGGGAGGAGCCGCTCCCACCGCTGCGCGAGCGGAGTGGTGAGTGCCTTGGCCCGCTCGCGCGCCCGGATCCGGAGCCCCGATGCGATGAGTGCCCGCGTGAGCGTGCGGCCGTCGACGGGAACGGCCCCCCTTCGCACCAGGTCTGCGTGCCGCCGCTCCGAGACGTCGTAGTGGTCTTCGTCGAAGGCCCGTTCGGGGACCTCGGCGGCCGCAGCGAAGGCGTGCAGCTCGGCGAGGGATGTGTCCGAGACGAGGTGGGCGAAGACAGTCCCGTGCGCGGGCCACATCGGGGTGTCGATGAGGATCGTCATGGGCTCCATTGTGGCCCGAAAAGGAGGCCGCCTGAGTTGCCCCCCATACTTGAGTGGAATACACTCAACTTAGGTGCGTTGACCTAAGTAAGAACTTGCCCTTCAGTAACGAAGTGCGCTTTCAGTCCGGTAGCAGGGGGAAGGAGCTCGCATTGGACGTCAAATTCACCACCAAGAGCCAGGAGGCGCTCTCCGCTGCGGCGATGAACGCCTCGACGGCAGGAAATCCGCAGGTCGAGCCTGCCCACCTCCTCAAGGCGCTCCTGGACCAGCGGGACGGCGTCGCCGTCGCCCTCCTCCGGGCGACCGGAGCGGACCCCGACGCCGTGAGCCTCGCCGCGAGCACGGCGATCAAGGCGATGCCCTCGAGCTCGGGGAGCACCGTCGCCCAGGCCCAGCTGAGCCGCCAGGGACTGCAGGTCATCCACGTCGCGCAGCAGGAGTCCGAGCAGATGGGGGACAGCTTCGTCTCGACGGAGCACCTCCTGCTCGGGCTGGCGGCCGACGGCGGGGCGGCCGGCAAGGCGCTCCGCGACGCCGGGGCGACCCTCGAGTCGCTCAAGGCCGCACTCCCCGGGGTGCGCGGCGACCGCAAGGTCGACAGCCCCGACCCGGAGAACACGTTCCAGGCCCTCGAGAAATACGGCACAGACCTCACCTCCATCGCGCGTTCCGGCAAGCTCGACCCCGTCATCGGCCGCGACTCGGAGATCCGCCGCGTCATCCAGGTCCTCTCCCGCCGCACCAAGAACAACCCTGTCCTGATCGGCGAACCCGGCGTCGGCAAGACCGCCGTCGTCGAGGGCCTCGCCCAGCGGATCGTGGCGGGCGACGTGCCCGAGAGCCTGCGCGGGAAGACCCTCATCGCGCTCGACCTCGGATCGATGGTCGCGGGCGCGAAGTACCGCGGCGAATTCGAGGAGCGGCTCAAGGCCGTCCTCGAGGAGATCCGCAGCTCAGAAGGGCAGATCGTCACGTTCATCGACGAGATCCACACGGTCGTCGGTGCCGGCGCTACCGGCGATTCCTCCATGGACGCGGGCAACATGCTCAAGCCCATGCTCGCCCGCGGCGAGCTGCGGCTCATCGGTGCCACGACGCTCGACGAGTACCGCGAGAACATCGAGAAGGATGCTGCCCTCGAACGGCGCTTCCAGCAGGTCTTCGTGGGCGAGCCGAGCGTCGAGGACACGATCGCGATCCTCCGTGGCCTCAAGGAGCGCTACGAGGCCCACCACAAGGTGGCCATTGCGGACTCGGCGCTCGTCGCCGCCGCATCGCTCTCGAACCGGTACATCTCGGGCCGACAGCTTCCGGACAAGGCGATCGACCTCGTGGACGAAGCGGCGTCACGGCTCCGCATGGAGATCGACTCGGCGCCGGAGGAGATCGACCAGCTGCGCCGCGCCGTCGACCGCCTCACGATGGAGGAGCTCGCCCTCGAGGGCGAGACCGACGAGGGATCGATCGAGCGGCTCGCCGCTATCCGTGAGGACATGGCCAACAAGAAGGAAGAGCTGGCCGCCCTCAACGCCCGCTGGGAGGCTGAGAAGGCCGGGCTCAACCGGGTCGGCGAGCTCAAGGCGAAGCTCGACGAGCTGCGTTCGCTCGCCGACAAGGCCCAGCGCGAGGGCGACCTCGCGGAAGCGTCCCGCATCCTGTACGGCGAGATCCCGACCCTCGAGCGTGAGCTCAAGGAGGCCTCGGCTGCCGAGGAGCATTTGAGCGGCAAGTCGAAGATGGTCGCCGAGGAGGTCACGGCCGACGATATCGCCGAGGTCATCTCGGCGTGGACCGGGATTCCCGCGGGACGCATGCTCCGAGGCGAGAGCCAGAAGCTCCTCCACATGGAAGAGGAGCTCGGCAAGCGCCTCATCGGCCAGACGAAGGCCGTCCAGGCGGTCTCGGATGCGGTCCGCCGCGCCCGCGCCGGGATCAGCGACCCCAACCGGCCCACTGGTTCCTTCCTGTTCCTGGGGCCGACCGGCGTCGGCAAGACCGAGCTCGCCAAGGCCCTCGCGGACTTCCTCTTCGACGACGAGCGCGCCATGGTGCGCATCGACATGAGCGAGTACTCCGAGAAGCACGCGGTGGCCCGCCTCGTCGGGGCGCCTCCCGGATACGTCGGCTACGAGGAGGGCGGGCAGCTCACCGAGGCAGTGCGGCGCCGGCCCTACTCGGTGATCCTGCTCGACGAGGTGGAGAAGGCCCATCCCGAGGTGTTCGACATCCTGTTGCAGGTGCTCGACGACGGCCGCCTCACCGACGGCCAGGGGCGGACCGTGGACTTCCGCAACACGATACTGGTGCTGACCTCGAACCTCGGCAGCCAGTTCCTCGTCGACCCCGAGCTGAGCGAGGCCACGAAGCGCGACGCGGTCATGGGCGTGGTGCACTCGTCGTTCAAGCCCGAGTTCCTCAACCGGCTCGACGATGTCATCATCTTCGACCCGCTCTCGGTCGAGGAGCTCGCGAGGATCGTCCAGCTGCAGGTCGATTCGCTCCAGCGCCGGCTGCACGAGCGGCGTCTCACGCTCGATGTCACCGACGGCGCCCGGGCATGGCTTGCGATGACGGGCTACGACGCCGCCTACGGCGCGCGGCCGCTGCGCCGGCTGGTCCAGCGCGAGATCGGCGACCGCCTTGCGAGGGAGCTCCTCTCGGGGGAGATCACCGACGGCGACACTGTTCTGGTCGACGTCGCGGACGTCTCGGTGGACCTTCAGGACCTCACGGGCGCCACGAGCGGGCTGAGCGTTACCCGGAAGGCGCCCGCCTCCCAAGAGGCCTAGGGGAGGAGCGAGGCAGTGAGCGTGTTGCCCTTGGTGCTCTCCACGAAGCAGTCGACGCGCCGGTCCCCGGCAGACCAGCTGCTCTGGCTCGGGAAGGCGTTCCGCTGCCGGAGCGTGCTCGTGTCCTGAGGGAGAGTGAGCTGGGTCTGTCGGCACAGGTCAGAGGCACGCTGCTCGAGCGCGTCCTTGCCTGGGTAGGAGCCACCGGCCCCGTACATTGCCGTCGCGACGAGCTGGGCCGAGTGGGCCTGCGTGCAGGGCACGACCCGGTTCGCCTGCGCGCTCGCGTCGAAGTTCGAGAAGCAGTCGCCGCTCTTGTAGCTCGCGGAAGGGGTCAGCCCCTCCGCCGCGGGGGCCGTCGCCGTCGTGTCGGTTTTCGCGCTTAGCGAAGCGATGATCGCCCACAGGATGAGGAGGACGACGACGGCGCCGCTCGCTCCGAGCACCTTGCCCCATACGGTGGCCGGGAGCCGAGGACCACGTGGCGCCCGCCGCGGACGCTCGGGAATCCGGTACTGGCGGCGAGTCATGGGCCTGCCCGGATCCCCCACTGGGCTGCCGTACTGACCCTGCGCGCTCTCCATGCCGGATAGTGCCCCTTCTGCCGTGCTCTCGAGGACTGGGGCACAGCCTCTGGCTGGCCCTCGCATGCCGTTTGGCCGCACACCTCGCGAATGCGCAGGCGGCCGCAATTACATGTAGTCTAGACCTACGACAAATTGATCAATGACTCCGGGGCCTCGCGAGCCTGCCTTCGCGACTACCTCCGGGACGAGGCAAAAGAGGGGGTCACGCCATGGGGCGCGGCCGTCAAAAGGCTAAGGCAACCAAGCAGGCTCGTGACATCAAGTACTACAGTCCGAGCACCGACTATGCAGCCCTCGAGCGCGAGCTCAGTGGGTCGAGCGGTCACTCTGCGCACCATGACGCCGACCTCGAGCCGGATTACTCCGACTACGAGGACAAATACGCCGATCAGTTTGACGACGACGAGGACTCCCGCCGGATCGGCTGATCCGCTCCCATGAGCGAGATCGTCGGAAGCGGAAATGACCCGTCGGTTATGCGCGCCCACGCGGCAGCGCTGCGCTCGATAGCCCGAGAGGTCGTTGAGACAGCCGAGCTGCAGGATCCTTCCTGTGCTCGCGCTGGGCTGCTCAGCATGCTGCAGGACGGGGCCGTCATGGCTCTCACCGGCGCTGGCGTCTCCACCGCGTCCGGCATTCCTGACTACCGCGGGCCTCAGGGGTCCTGGCGCAAGCATCGGCCCATGACGTACCAGGAGTTCCGCCACGATCCGGCCGCGCGGCACCGGTACTGGGCGCGGAGCTTCGTGGGCTGGCGGCACATCGACCGGGCAAGGCCCAACGCCGCCCACCGGGTGCTCGCGCAGCTGGAGGCGCGCGGCGTCGTGCTCGGAGTCGTCACGCAGAACGTGGACGGTCTCCACGCGGCCGCCGGCTCCCGCAACCTCGTGGCGCTTCACGGCGACCTCGACAAGGTCGTGTGCCTCAACTGCGGCAACGTCGAGGGGCGCGCCAATCTCGACGAGCGGCTGGCTCAGGCCAACCCGGGATACGCCGAGGCTGTGCGCCTCGATCCCCGGACGGTGAACCCCGACGGCGACGTCGAGCTGCCGCAGGGTTGGGTGGACAGGTTCCGCATGGTCGGATGCCTTGTGTGCGGCTCGGTCGAGCTCAAGCCCGATGTGGTCTACTTCGGCGAGAGCGTCCCGATCGAGCGCAAGGAGCGGGCGACGGCGATGCTCGCCCAGGCGCGGAGCCTCCTGGTCCTCGGGTCCTCGCTGGCCGTCATGAGCGGCTTCCGGTTCGTGCTGGACGCCGTCCGCGACGGCAAGCCCGTGGGGATCGTGAACGCCGGGCCGACCCGCGGGGACAGCCGGGCTCACTGGCGCTGGCGGTCCGACGTCGGCGAGGCGCTCGAGGACCTGGCCTCAGCCCTCTGAGCCCAACTCACCTCAGACGTCGTTTCGGGTACACCAACGCGCGCCAGACGTCGTTTCGGGTACACCAACGCGCGCCAGACGTCGTTTCGGGTACACCAACTACCCTCCGGAGAGGCCGGGACGGTCAGGCGTAGGTGTTGACGAGGCGGACAGACCCGCCGTCAACACCCTTCGCGCCCTGCACGTAGTCGGGATCGCCGGAGGCGGCAGACGAGGAGGCCCCGGCGTCGTCCGTCCCCACGGTGCCCATCGCCCAAGCCGCCACTCCGCGCTCGGCGAGCCGGGCGAGCGCCGTGTCGGCGGCGTCGGCGGCGACGATCGCCACCATCCCGACCCCGAGGTTGAGCGTCCGCTCGAGATCGGCCTGCGGGACCCCACCGAGTTCGGCAACGAGCTTGAAGATGGCGGGGAGCTCCCACGTCGACCGGTCGACGGTCGCGAGCAGGCCCTTGGGCAGCACGCGGGCGAGGTTCGCGGCAAGTCCTCCGCCGGTGACGTGACTGAACCCGCGCAGCGGGAGGTCGGCCCCGCCGGCGGTGCCGTTGAGGGTCCGGACGAGGTCGAGGCAGTCGCCCGCGTACACGCGGGTGGGCTCGAGAAGCTCCTCGCCGAGAGTACGTCCGAGCTCGGAGACCTGGCGGTCCAGGGCCCAACCGGCGTGGTTGATGACCCGGCGCACGAGCGAGTATCCGTTCGAGTGGATGCCCGAGGACGCCATGCCGAGGACGACGTCGCCCGGCTTGACCCGCTCAGGGCCGAGAAGGGCATCGGCTTCGACGACGCCCGTTGCGGCGCCCGCGACGTCGTACTCGTTCTGGCCGAGCAGGCCGGGGTGCTCAGCCGTCTCGCCGCCCACCAGTGCCGTGCCCGCCTGAGCGCAGGCCGCGGCAATTCCGCGAACGATGTCCGCGATCCGCTCGGGGACGACCTTCCCGCACGCAATGTAGTCGGTCATGTAGAGCGGCTCGGCGCCGACCACGACGATGTCGTCCACGACCATGCCGACGAGGTCGAAGCCGATCGTGTCGTGGACGTCCATGGCCTGCGCGATGGCAACCTTCGTGCCGACGCCATCCGTCGAGGTCGCGAGCAGCGGCCGGCGGTAGGCCAGGAGGCGGCTCACGTCGAACAGTCCGGCAAAGCCGCCGACGCCGCCCAGAACCGAGGCGTTGTGCGTCGCCTTGACGGCGTCCTTCATCAGTTCGACAGCCCGGTCCCCGGCTTCGACGTCGACGCCGGCGGCGGCGTAGGTGATGCCGGTTCCGGCAGCGGAGGGGGCAGCCGTGGGCTGGGGGGCGGAGTTCGTCATACGTTGGCCTCGTCGCGGTCGGCGGGGGTCAGGAGCGGTTCGAGTTCGGAGTCGGGGCCGGGGTCGCAGCCGGCTGCGCCCGGCCGGTCGGCGGGGTCGTCGGTGGCCCCTTCCTCTGTCGCCTCGGACGTCACTTCACGCTCGAGGAGGTTCTTGCCGAGCTTGTCAGCGCTCGGGAGCTCGATCGGGTACACCCCCGTAAAGCACGCCGTGCAGAGCCGCTCGCGGGGCTGCTGGGTTGCGTTGATCATCCCGTCCTCCGAGATGTAGCCGAGGGAGTCCGCCCCGATGGCCTGGGAGATCTCCTCCACGGTGGCACCGTTCGCAATGAGCTCGGCGCGTGAGGCGAAGTCGATGCCGTAGAAGCAGGGCCATTTGACCGGCGGGGACGAGATCTTCACGTGGACCTCTTTGGCGCCGGCCTCCCGCAGCATGCGGACGATCGCCCGCTGCGTGTTGCCGCGCACGATCGAGTCGTCGACGACCACGACGCGCTTGCCCCGGATGACCGACTCGAGGGCGTTGAGCTTGAGCCGGATGCCGAGCTGTCGCAGCGTCTGGGACGGCTGGATGAACGTGCGCCCCACATAGGAATTCTTGACGAAGCCGTGCGCGAAGGGGATTCCCGACTCCTCGGCGTAGCCGACCGCCGCGGGCGTTCCCGACTCGGGCACCGGAATGACGATGTCGGCCTCGTGCGTGTTCTCCCGCGCGAGCTGGCGGCCCATCTCCACGCGCGATTCGTAGACAGACCGGCCGGCGATGCTCGCGTCGGGGCGTGCTAGGTAGACGTACTCGAACACGCACCCGGCAGGCGTGGGCTTGCCGAAGTGCTGGGAACGGACGCCCTTCTCGTCGATCGCGATGAACTCGCCGGGCTCGATCTCCCGGATGAAGCTCGCACCGACGGTGGCCAGAGCCGACTGCTCGGACGCGACGACCCAGCCCCGCTCCAACCGGCCGAGGCAGAGGGGGCGGACGCCGTACGTGTCCCGCGCGGCGTAGAGGGTTCCCTCGTTCATGAACACGAAGCAGAACCCGCCGCGGATCTTGGGCAGGAGCGCCATCGCCGTCTCCTCGAGCGTCTGGCCCTTCTCGCCTGCGAGCAGAGCGGTGACGAGCGCCGTGTCCGACGTGTTGCCCTGCTTCATCTCGCCCGTGAGCTGGCCGCCCGTGAGCTCTTCGATCATGTCCCGCAGCTCGGCGGTGTTCGTCAGGTTGCCGTTGTGCGCGAGCGCAACCGTTCCGTTGGCCGTGGCCCCGAGGGTCGGCTGGGCGTTGGCCCAGTGGCTCGCTCCGGTCGTCGAGTAGCGGCAGTGGCCGACGGCGATGTGCCCGGTGAGAGTGTTGAGGGTCGACTCGTCGAAGACCTGCGAAACGAGGCCCATGTCCTTGTAGACGCTGATCCGCGTCCCATCGCTCGCGGCGATCCCCGCGGATTCCTGTCCGCGATGCTGCAGGGCGTAGAGGCCGTAGTAAGTGAGCTTTGCGACCTCTTCGCCGGGTGCCCAGACACCGAAGACGCCACAAGCGTCCTTCGGGCCTTTGTCGACTGGGTCTAGGTCAAGTGAGAGGAGTCCGTCACCGCGTACCACTGACCAATTGTCTCATGGCCCGGGGCAGGCCCCGTTTCAGGACTCCTCGCCGTCCTCTTCGTCCCATTCGGGCAGTTCCTCCACGGTCGCACGGCGAGCGCGCTTGACGCTCACCCGGTCCACGATGAGCACCGTCAGGCCACCGGCCAGGACTCCGGCGGCCACGAACAGGATCAGGAAATACCCGAACGCAGACGTGTTCGTGTAGCCGTCCGGCAGGTCGCCCCCCGAACCGAAGATGACGGCCGCGAGGGCACCCAGAAGCCCACCCGTCACGAGGAAGGGGACGAACTTCGGGGCACGGCGGACGGTGATCTGGCGCTGCGAGGGCATGTATCTAGGGTACCGACATCCAGGTCGCCGGGGTCGCCCCGCCCCAGAATCGATCCCCGGGGTGGGCGCCGTGACAGTCCGCCCGGCATCCACCTTGCCGCTCAGCTGGTCGGCCTGCCTTCGGATCGGCTACCTCCGGGCGAAGACTCCACCGTGGCTGTTCGGGAAGAAGCCGGCAGCCACAACGGGAACACCCGGAGCTGTGAGCGCCCGGACGGGGCGGGTGAGGTAGACCGCCGTCCTGCCGTTGGCTCCTTGGCCGAAGGCCCCATAGCCCCAGTTCCACACCGAGCCGTCGGCGAGACGGACGTGCGTGCCGTAGTAGCTGAGCGCCATCTCGGTGATGGTGCCGGCGGGCAGGGTGCCTGCATAGGGCGCGGCGTACAGCCGGCTCGCCTCACTTGACGGCGAGTGGACGAAGTACGAACCGTAGCCCCACGTGTACACCGTGTTGTCGCTCCTGAGCGCGGCGCAGTGATACGCCTCGTGGTAGAACTTCGGCAGCTGCGCCACCCCCGTGAGCGGCGTGCCCGGCCCGGTGAGCACCGGCGCGGCGTAGTTCTGGTTCGTGCTGCTTCCGTTCGCATTCATCCCGCCGGCGCCGTACCCCCAGCTGTAGACGGTCCCGCCGCGCAGGGCGAGACCGCCCTTGAAGCGCCCACGGATCTGGCTCACCCCCGTGATCGGCGTCCCGTCCTGGAGGATGACGGGCTTCATGACGGACTGGTTGCCACGGAGCCCCGCACCCAGGTCCGACTGGTCGTTGATGCCCCAGGCCCAGACCCGTCCCTTCGTGTCGAGCGCGATGCCGCCCGTGTACGCCGCGGAGATCGCCGTGATGAAGACGTCGGGGTCAGGGTTGATGACGAGCTTCGGCATGTTGGTGTCCGGCCCGAACGCGCCGTTGCCCAAGGAGCCGGTGGAAGTGTTGAAGCCCCAGGCGAAGATGCGCCCGTGCGTCGTGAGGACGTAGCCGCCTCCCGTGAAGGCGACGGTGTCCACGAACCTTTCGCCGGGAAGGAGCGCTGAGGGGCCGGCGAACCCGAAGATGCCCGCCGTCGTGGGGGTCGTGCCCGGGGCGCAGGCGTTGGACCCGGCGCCGTGGCTCCAGAGGGTGTTGTCGCTCAGGATGACGTAGCTGCTGTGGTCGCGGTAGCCGCCCGCGAGCGCGATGATCGACTTGGCTCCGAGAGTCCCCGTGCCGTTGAGGTTGTCGGGGACCACCGCGTAGGGCTGGAACGTGGCTCCGGTGCGGTAGAGCGTCGTCGCAAGGTTCTCGCCCCAGACGATCCCGTCGGATGCGGCTGGCACCGGGTTCATCGCGACGGCGAGGGTGGTCGTACCGGGGGTGAATCGGGCCGAGTTCGCCACGAGCGGGCCACTGCCCACCGCAGAGGGGGCTGCGACGCCGTTGACCGTGAAGGTCCCGGTGACCGGGTTCACGGTCGCCGTCGCGGGGCCGCCCCACCCGGCCGGGTAGGTCAGCGTCACCGTGGCGGGAAGCGACGTCCCCACGTTGGGCACGACCTTGCCCGCGATCGAGCCGTAGGTCATGCCGGGGCCGACGATGTATTCGGGGTAGTCGAACAGGATGACGCCGCCGGTCGGTGAAGCAGCCGCAAACGGTGTCGAAACCACTGCGAGAGCGAGGGGTACGGACCAGGCCGCCGTACGGGTGACGGCCCGGCGCGGAACGCCGTCTTGTGCGGCGTTCTCGCTGCTCGGGGGAGTGGGGACAGTGGGCTCGGGCATGCTGGCTCTTCCTCACAGGAATTGGTGGATGGCGGCTTCCGAAGGAAGCCGGACATTCTGAACCGTAGAGGTGGACGGCGTGGAATACGGCGCCGACGGCAATTCCGCGCCAAGGGGCCAGCACTATGCGTCTAGGTGGTGAGAAGTGCCGTTTATCGTGTGGGAAAGTCTCGCCCACAACGGTTCACGAGGGCCGGCAGGGCGTTGGCGCAATTGTGGATTGCAGGGCGCACAGGGGGACGTGTGATGAAGAGATGGGTCGATGGGAACCAGCATGACTTCCTCGGGGAGTCCGGCCTCGGCGAGCTCGGCGGCCTGGTGGAACCGCTTACCGGAGCAGGATCCTTCGCCCTGCGGCTGAGGGCCGTCCGCGCCGGGGAGATGGTCCTGACCTATCTGGCGCTGACCGAATGCCGCTTCAGGGGAGCGAAAGTCTTCCCCTCGAGGAAGGACTGCGTCCACCTCGTGCTTCCGTTCGACACCCAGTTCCAGGCCGAGGGGTCCAGCGTCCCAGCGGGGGGCATGGTCGCCTTCCGCGAGGCGACGCCGGTCGAGCTCCGCCTGGAGGCGCCCGGGCGGGCGCTCGTGGTGAGCCTGACGAAGGGGGTGGGCCCGGCCGACGCGGCCTTCTCCGTGGATGCGCCATACCTTCTCCGTGCTGCATCGACGAGCATGGCGGCGGTTCGGGCAGTCGCGGAGGTGGTCTTCCGCTCTCCCGGGAGGGACGCGGGAGTCGCCGAACTCCTTCTCGCCCTTTCTACTGCCGTCCTCGTCGAGGCCTCGATCACGGCCGCCGCCTCTCGCGACCGGGACGAGCGGTTGGCCGTGGAGGCATTGAAGGTCATCGCGAGCGAGTTCCGAAGCCGGGAGCTGTCGGCGAAACAGCTCGCCGCCCGGGTCGGCGTCTCGGTGAGGGCGCTCCAGCGAGCGTTCTCGGCCCGCGGCGGCCTCGGCCATGTGATCCGTTCCTATCGGACCCAGGAGGCGATCAGGCTGCTGGGCCTGCGCGATATGCACAGCGCTACTTTCGAGACGGTCGCCCGAATGAGCGGATTCCTGGATGCCCGCGCCATGCGGAAGGCCATCATCGGGACGACGGGAATGCTCCCGTCGCATTATCGGAGAAATTGAAGTGCAATTCAGGCAATGAAAATCATAACTATATAGGTGTGTCCCGCTCCCTCAGTGGAGAGCGGGACACACCTAAGTATTTGGCTCAGTGCGCAGACTCAGTGTCAGTGGATACCGTGCGACGTCTCGACCTGAACCTCGTTTCCGTCCTTGTCGAGGATCTTGCCGTTCTCGCAGCGGTCGCCCTCTTCGAGTGCGTCGAGGACCACGATGGGGACCATGCGGGTCGGCGCTGCCGCGAACACCGAGGGGTTGTCCTTCGGGTTGCCGCGCTTGATCACGTTGAAGAGGATGTTCAGCACGACTGCCATGAGGGCCGCGGAGCTGATGCCCGAGTCGAAGATGACCTGGATCCACGTCGGGAACTTGGCATAGAACGTCGGGCTCACGACCGGGACGAGGCCGAACGCGATCGACGTCGCCACGATGATGAGGTTCATGTTGTTCTTGTAGTCGACCTTGGAGAGCGTCCGGATGCCTGAGGCCGCGACGGTGCCGAAGAGGACGATCCCGGCCCCGCCGAGCACCGGCATCGGGACGGCGGCGACGACGCGCCCCAGCACCGGGAACAGGCCGAGGAGCATGAGGACGACGCCGCCGGCCGCCACCGCGAAGCGGCTCTTGATGCCCGTGACGGCCACAAGGCCCACGTTCTGGGCGAACGCGCTCTGGGTGAACCCGTTGAAGACCGGGGACACGGCCGAGGACAGCATGTCTGCACGGAGCCCGTTCGCGATGCGCTTCGAGTCGACTTTGGCGCCCGTGACCTCGGCGACGGCGAGGATGTCCGCCGTCGTCTCGGTCAGGATCACCAGGACGACGATGACCATCGAGATGATGGCGGCCGGCTCGAAGGTCGGGAGGCCGAAGTGGAAGGGCTGCGGGAACGCGAAGATCGGGCCGTTGAGTACCTGCGAGAAGTCCGCCATGCCGAGGAACACCGAGATGACCGTGCCGATGACGATGGACAGGAGAATCGAAAGCCTCGAGATGACCCCGCTCCCGAGCTTGCTCAGGAGCATGACGATGACGAGGGTCAGGACCGTGAGGCCGATGTTCGCCGGGCTCCCGTAGCCGGGTGCGTTCGGAGTGCCGCCCATGGCCCAGCCCGCGGCGACGGGGACGAGGGAGAGGCCGATCGTGGTGATGACGACGCCCGTCACCACTGGCGGGAAGAAGTGGATGATCTGAGCGAAGAACGGTGCGACGAGCAGGCCGATGACCGAGGCAGCCATGACTGCCCCGAACACGGCGGGCAGCCCGCCGCCCCCGCTCACGATCGCGAGCAGAGTGGCTACCGAGGCGAACGAGGTGCCCTGCACGAGCGGGAGGCGTGAGCCGAACCACTTGATGCCGAGGGTCTGCAGCAGGGTCGCGAGGCCGCCGATGAAGAGGCAGGCCGTGATCAGCAGGGCGAGATCGGGCCCCTTGAGCCCTGCCGCCGAACCGATGATGAGCGGCGGAGCGATGATGCCGCCGTACATCGTGAGCACGTGCTGGATTCCGTAGGCGAAGGCCGTGGAAACCGGCAGCTTCTGGTCCTCCGGGCTGGGCGTCTCTGTGCTGGGAACAGCAGTGGGGACAGGCGCCGTCTTTCGGGACATAGCAGACCTCCTTGTCAGCATGGATTCCGAGTGCGCAACTGAGGGGTGGTGACGTTAGGTGATGGGTGGACGGGAGGGCGCGGGCCCAGGGTCAGCAGAAGCCCGCGATCCCGTCCCAGGCGTTTCCGGGGTCGGAGATGGTCTCACGCTCGAAGTTCGCCTCGATGAGGCCATACGGGCGGTCGGCCGCGTAGAAGACCTCATTCGGGTTGTCGAGGCCGAACGGGGTCAGGTCGACGACGAAGTGGTGCTTGTTGGGCGTCGAGAACCGGACCTCGTCGATCTCGGGGTGTGCGTCCAGGACCTTCTGGGCCATCTGGAACAGCGTCTGCTGGAGTGCGTACGAGTAGCCCTCGGTGAAGCCCTCGAGCAGGAGGGCCCGCACGTCGTCGTACGTCTTGTTGAAGTCGATGGAGCGGCTGCCGCCGTTGGCGATCGCATCGTTGTTGTAGCGCCAGCGGGCGGAGACGTCGGTCGCGAGGATCCTGTCGGTGGTCTCCTGGAGGGTCGTGAAGCGGTCCTTCGGGTAGCCGACGAAGCCGGACTCGGTCGACTTGAGGACCGTGAGGTCGTTGAGGCCCGAGATGACGTACAGGTTGTCGCCGTCCTTCGTCACGACGGCGTTCCGGACCTCCTGGCCCTTCCGCACGAACGAGTGGTCGTGGCCCTCGCCGTGGGCGAGGATGCGCTCCCACGCGTACTGTTCGGCCGCCCAGCGGCCGCCCGTGACCCACGCGAACTCCGACGTGAAGTGGTTCGCGAGCCGGATGAGGAACTCTTCGGGCGAACCGATGCCCTCGCGGGCGAAGCCGTACACCGTGTTCTTCTGGGTGTCGGTCGGGACGACGTGGGCGTTGTCGCCGTCGAGGTGGGCCGCGGTGAAGTCTCCGCGGAGCTGGGAGGTGACGCTGAGGTCCTCGATCTCATGCCGCCCGGTGTCCCGCGTGATCTTGACGACCCGGACCTCGGCCTTGCCGTACTGGTTCTTGCCCAGGACGATCTTGCTGTTCTCAGTGGTGTTCTCCGTCATGACGGGTCAGCTCCCTCGGTAAGTAGAAAAGGCGAAAGGACTCAGCAGGAGCGGCACGTGGTAGTGCGACTCGTTCTCGTCGACCGTGAAGGTCAGAGAAACCTCCGGGAAGAAGGTCTCCTGCCCGATGCCGGCGAAGTAGGCTCCGGTGGCGAACTGCAGCCGGTATGAACCGCTCTGCAGACGCTCCGGGCCGAGGTCCTTCACCCGCCCGTCGGCATCGGTGGTGCCCGTTCCAATCTGGGACCATGCCTCGCCGTCGCGGGCGTAGAGTTCGACGGCGACACCTGCGGCCGGCTTGCCGGCTGCGGTATCCAGAATGTGGGTGGTGACATGGGAGACGCTCATGCGCTCATGCTCCTCTGGGGACAGTCTCTGCTCCAGACGGAGCGTCGCGATCTCGCGCAGCTGCTCCGCTACGACGGGCTCCTCCTGCTCGGGCGTGTGGCCCAGACGCTGGCGGAGGGCCGTGAGCATCTCTTCGGCCGAACGGCCTGCGGCTCGGATCAGGAAGACCCTTCCGAATTTCTCCTCGTATGCCCGGTTCCCCTCCGCCAGCGCGGCGACCGTGTCCGGGTCCTGCTGGTCCACCCCCGACTGTTCGCTGCGCGACATCGAAGCCTCGGCCGAACGGCCTGTGGCTTTCTCGCCGATGCGCGGGTGGTGGGAGAGGGCGCCCTCGAGCTCGGCCGGTGTGAAGGGATCGGCCGCCCCTCGCGCAGTTGCCAGGAGCGAGTCCAGGCTTGCGAAAGGGCGCGCGGCGATGATCTCTTCGATCCAGCGGGGCACGTCGAGGCAGGGCTTCAAGAACTCGCGAACCTCAGGGGCGGGGGCGGCGTTGAACTGTTCAAGCAACATGGCTTGTCGGGTCCTCAACTGCTCAATG
This sequence comes from Sinomonas susongensis, assembly GCF_005877005.1. Classification (GTDB taxonomy): domain Bacteria; phylum Actinomycetota; class Actinomycetes; order Actinomycetales; family Micrococcaceae; genus Sinomonas; species Sinomonas susongensis. The sequence continues at coordinate 109,917 of NZ_SSNH01000008.1, forward strand.
CTGGCATCCACGGTGACGGCTATACGGAACGTCGGTTTCTTGGGTTCCGTATCGTGGAACTGTTATTTCAGCATGTGTAAATAGTTTGAGGGAGCGGGGTGTGATTGTCAACACCTCAAGGTGTGACGGGCTTCGCTTCCCCCTCCAGCCCATTTCTCGGGGACGAGAGCCCGTGTTCCCTCGAAACACGCGGCGGCGAGACCGATTGGGAAAGTACAACCGGGCGGGAAGGCGGCGCGAGGCAGCAGAGAGGGCCCCGGACACGAGTGTCCGGAGCCCTCTCTGGAGACTGCGCCTCAGATTCAGCAGAGACTGGGCTCAGACGCCCAGATTCTCCCGCAGCGCGGCCACATGGCCGTCCGGGTTCACGTTGTAGTCGATCGACTCGATCGAACCGTCGGGGGCGACGACGGCCGTCGAACGCAGGATGCCCTCGACCACCTCTCCATTGCGGATCCGCTCGCCCCACGCGCCCCAGGCCTTGGCGACGGCGGCGCCGTCGTCCGCGAGGAGCGGGAAGGTGAGGCTGAAGTCGTCGGCGAACGAGGCGATCGCCTCCACCGGGTCGGGCGAGATGCCCACAACGCTGACACCCGCCGCGTTGAGCGAGTCGAGGCTGTCGCGGAAGTCGCAGGCCTCGGTCGTGCAGCCGGGGGTGGCGGCCTTCGGGTAGAAGTACACGACCACGCGGCGGCCGCGGTAGTCCTGGAGCGAGACGTCCTTCCCGGAGGCGTCCGGGAGCGTGAAGTCCGGGGCCTGCTGGCCCGGGCTGAGCTTCGTGGTGGTTGTCATGGTTCCTCCTGAGGGAGTTCGGTCAGGCCGTTCCTCGGCGGATCAGCTGGCCCCTAGGCTCGCTGAAGTCCACCTCGGTGCCGCGCACGAACGTGCGGCGTACCACTCCGGACAGGGTCTTTCCCTGATACGGCGTGATGTGGTTCTTGTGGTACAGCTTGTCCGCATCGACGACGAACGCCTCGTCCGCCGCGAAGATCGCAAGGTCAGCATCGTACCCCGGGGCGAGGGTCCCCTTGCGCTGGAGCCGGGCGAGCTCGGCCGGCTTGCGGCCCATCCATTCGACCACGCGGTCGAGGGGGATGCCACGGCGCCGGGCCTCGGTCCAGATGATCGGGAGGCCGAGCTGGAGCGATGCTACGCCGCCCCAGGCAACCCCGAAGTCGCCGTTCTCGAGATCCTTGAGGTCCACCGTGCTCGGGGAGTGGTCCGAGACGATGCAGTCGATGACTCCGCTTTCGAGGCCCTGCCACAGCAGTTCGCGGTTGGAGGCCTCGCGGATGGGCGGGCAGCACTTGAAGGCCGTCGCGCCGTTGGGGATCTCCTCCGCGAGCAGCGTCAGGTAGTGCGGGCACGTCTCGACCGTCAGCCTGACGCCGTCGCGCTTCGCCGTCGCGATCATCGCGAGGGCGTCCGACGACGAGAGGTGCAGGATGTGGGCGCGCGCACCCGTCCAGCGGGCCCGTTCGATGACCTCGGCGATGGCGACATTCTCCGCGCCGCGCGGACGCGAGTGGAGGAAGCTCTCGTACACGTCGCCTTCTGGGTTGGGCGCATGGTCGATGGCCCGCGAGTCCTCGGCGTGGACGATCATGAGCCCGTCGAACGAGGCGATTTCCGCGAGGTCCTTCTCGAGCTCGTCCACGTCCAGGTGCGGGAACTCGTCGACTCCCGAGTGCAGCAGGAAGCACTTGAACCCGAACACGCCCTCGTCGTGGAGCGCGCGCAGGTCGCCCGTGTTGCCCGGGATCGCTCCGCCCCAGAATCCGACGTCGACGAACGACTGCGTCTCGGCAGCAGACCGCTTGATCCGGAGCGCGTCGACATTGACGGTCGGCGGGATGCTGTTGAGCGGCATGTCGATGATGGTCGTGACTCCGCCCGCAGCGGCCGCGCGGGTCGCCGAGGCGAAGCCCTCCCACTCGGTCCGGCCGGGCTCGTTCACGTGCACGTGGCTGTCCACGAGGCCCGGGATGAGCGTCTCGTCGTCGGCGAGATCGATGACCTCCCGCCCCGAGAGCGCATTGCCGAGCGGCTCGAGCGCGACGATGCGCCCGTCCGTGATGCCCACTTCGCGCGGCGCGATCCCCGCCGTCGTGAGGACACGCTGCCCGCGGATGACCAGATCGAATCCGGTGTCAGTCATCGCACAGATTCCTTCCTGCTGTCAGTGTCAACGATGGTGGGGCCCTCCGACGTTCCCGCGAGGTCCTTCGCGAGGTCCGTCGCGATGATGCGTCCCGTCTCGCGCACCAGGCGCCGGGCGTCGCGGAGGCAGACGTCGACGTCGTCCTCGAGGTCCGTGAGGGCGTGCACGGCTGCGAACCCGGCCGCGCGCCGGGTCGGGTCGTCGAGCTGGTTGCGGCCGCAGACGGCGACGACCTGAATCCCCTGTGCGCGGGCCTCCGCCGCGACGCCCACGGGCGCCTTGCCCGAGAGCGACTGGGCGTCGAGGCTGCCCTCGCCCGTGACGACGAGGTCCGCGCCTTCGAGCTTGGAACGGAGCCCCGTGAATTCGACGACGACGTCGATGCCCCGCCGCCGGCGGGCGCCGAGGGCCAGGGCCGCGTATCCGACGCCGCCGGCGGCGCCCGCCCCCGGGGCGTCCTTGGCGACCGCGGCGCCGCGCCCCATGGTGCCCCCGAGGACTTCGGCGAACCGCGCCAGGGCGGCGTCGAGCACGGCGACGTCCGACGGCGTCGCCCCCTTCTGGGGGCCGAACACGGCAGCAGCGCCGCGTTCGCCGAGGAGGGGGTTGTCGACGTCGGCGGCGAGGACGAGGGCGACGTGGTCCAGGCGCGCGTCGAGCCCGCCCAGATCAGCCTCGGCGATGCGAGCGAGGGCCGCGCCGCCGAGCGGAAGCTCGTTGCCGGCGTCGTCCGTGAAGCGCGCGCCCAGGCCTTGGAGCATGCCCGCGCCGCCGTCCGTGCACGCGCTGCCGCCGACGCCGAGGACGACCTCCCGGGCGCCGGCGTCGAGCGCGGCCCGGACGAGCTCGCCCGTGCCGAGGCTCGAGGCGTTGCGGGGGTCCTTGACGCCGCCCGGGAGGACGTCGAGGCCGGAGGCGGCAGCCATCTCGACGACGGCGCGTCCGCTCGCCGGGTCGAGGGCGAACTCGGCCGTCAGCGACTGGCCGGTGGGGCCCGAGACGGCCGCTCGGCGCGGGGAGAACCCCGCGCCGAGCGCTGCAGCCACAGTGCCCTCGCCGCCGTCCGCCACCGGGACGAGGACCAGTTCCGACTCCGGCAGCACTTCGCGGATGCCTTCAGCGAGTGCTGCCGCCACCTCGGGCGCCGTGAGCGTGCCCTTGAACTTGTCCGGGGCGAGGACGATCCTGGTGGGCTTCATGGGACGGATCGCCTAGTCGAGGAGTGCCACGACGGCGGTCGGGGCGTCCTCGCGGCGCTCCGCAAGGGCCTCGAACTCCACGACGTTGTCCAGCTCCGTGCCCATCGCGATGTTCGTCACGCGCTCGAGGATGGCCTCGACGACCACAGGCACCTTGTACTCGGCCATGAGGGCCCGGGCCTTCTCGAAGGCGGGGGCGAGATCGTCCGGGTGCTCGACGCGGATCGCCTTGCAGCCCAGGCCCTCGGCGACCTTGACATGGTCGACGCCGTAGCCCTGGGTCGTCTCGGAGAGGCCCGCGGAGTTCACGTTCTCGAACGCGAGGGAGACGTGGTAGTCCATCTCGAAGCCCCGCTGCGACTGGCGGATGAGGCCGAGGTAGGAGTTGTTCACGACGACGTGGATGTACGGCAGCTGGTGCTGCGCGCCCACGGCGAGTTCCTCGACCATGAACTGGAAGTCGTAGTCGCCCGAGAGTGCTACAACCGTCTCGCCCGGCTTCCCGCGCACGACGCCGAGAGCCGCGGGGCCGGTCCAGCCGAGGGGCCCGGCCTGGCCGGCGTTGATCCACCTGCGGGGGCCGAAGACATGCAGCATCTGTGCTCCGGCGATCTGGGAGAGGCCGATCGTCGTCACGTACGTCGTCTCGGGGCCGAACGCCTTGTTCATCTCCTCGTAGACGCGGAACGGCTTCATCGGCACGTTGTCGTAGTGCGTCTTGCGCTGCATCCGGCCGCGCTTCTCCTGAGCCGACGCAGCCCACGCCGAGTAGTCGGGCAGCGTGCCCTGGGCCCTGCGCTCCTCCGCGACCTCGATGAGGGCGTCGAGGGCGAGGCCGGCGTCGGAGACGATGCCGAAGTCGGGGGAGAAGACGCGGCCGATCTGGGTCGGCTCGATGTCCACGTGCACGAACTTCCGGCCCGCGGTGTACTTCTCGATCGAGCCAGTGTGGCGGTTGGCCCAGCGGTTGCCGATGCCGATCACGAAGTCGGACTCGAGGAACGTCGCGTTGCCGTACTTGTGGCTCGTCTGGAGGCCCACCATGCCGGCGGCGAGGCGGTGGTCGTCCGGGATGGCTCCCCAGCCCATGAGCGTCGGCACCACGGGGACGTTCAGCAGTTCCGCGAACTCGACGAGCTTCGCCGACGCGTCGGCGTTGATGATGCCGCCGCCGGCGACAATGAGTGGCTTCTCTGCTGCGACCAGCATGTCGAGCGCCTTCTCGGCCTGCTTGCGCGTGGCGCGCGGCTTCTCGACGGAGAGCGGCTCGTAGGCGTCGACGTCGAACTCGATCTGCGCCATCTGCACGTCGAACGGCAGGTCGAGCAGCACCGGGCCGGGACGGCCTGTGCGCATGAGCTGAAACGCCTTCTGCACGGCGCCGGGCACCTGCCCCGGCTCGAGGATGGTCATGGCCATCTTGGTGAGCGGCTTCGCGATCGACTCGATGTCGACTGCCTGGAAGTCCTCCTTGTGCAGCTTCGCCACCGGTGCCTGGCCCGTGAAGCACAGGATCGGGACTGAGTCGGCCTGCGCGGCGTAGAGGCCTGTGATCATGTCGGTTCCGGCCGGGCCCGACGTCCCGAGGCAGACCCCGATGTTGCCGGCCTTCGCGCGGGAATAGCCGTCGGCCATGTGCGAGGCGCCCTCCACGTGGCGGGCCAGCGTGTGGCGGATGCCCCCGTGGGCCTTCATCGCCGAGTACAGCGGGTTGATTGCGGCACCTGGCAGGCCGAACGCCTCCGTGGCGCCCTCCTTCTCCAGGATGGCCACGATCACGTCGACAGTGCGCATCTTCGCCATTGTCGGTGCTCCTTTACTTCTTGCCTGAGAGTTGGTCTTTGCCGGAGAGCCGGTCTTTGCCGGAGAGCTCGGCGGTTAGCTTGAAGAGGCCCGAGTGGTCCAGGCCGCCGTCGCCGCGGGCGACGAGGGCGGAGACGAGTTGGGCGACTGCCGCACCCAGAGGGACGACGACGCCGGCCTCCCGGGCTGCGGAGGTGACGATGCCGAGGTCCTTGTTGTGGAGGGCGAGCCGGAAGCCGGGGTCGAAGTTGCGGCTGAGCATCTTCTGGCCCTTCTGGTCCAGGACCTTGGAACCGGCGAGGCCGCCGCCGAGGACCTTCAGGGCCGCGTCGGTGTCGACACCGTAGGCCTCGAGGAAGACGATCGCCTCGGAGAGGGCCTGGATGTTGACCGCGACGATGAGCTGGTTGGCGGCCTTGACCGTCTGGCCGGAGCCGGAAGGCCCGACATGCACGATGGTCTTCCCGACGGCTTCCAGGACCGGCTGGGCCGCTTCGAAGTCCTCGGGTGCGCCGCCGACCATGATGGACAGGACGCCGTCGATCGCTCCCTGCTCGCCGCCGGAGACCGGGGCGTCGAGGGGGCGGAGGCCCGCGGTGCGGGCATCCTCGGCGAGGCGGGCCGCGACGTCGGGACGGATGGAGGAGGCGTCGATCCAGAGGGCGCCCTTCCTCGCGTTCGCGAAGACGCCGTCCTCGCCTGTCGTGACGGCCTCCACGTCCGGGGAGTCCGGGACCATCGTGATGACGACGTCCGCGTCCCTGACAGCCTCTGCGACGCTGGCAGCGGCCTTGCCCCCGTTGCTTGCGAGCTTGGCGGCCTTGTCAGGGCTGCGGTTGTAGCCGGTGACGTGGAATCCGGCCTTGACGAGGTTGACGGCCATGGGGAGGCCCATGATGCCGAGGCCGATGACCGCGATCTCGGTCTTCTTCTCTGCGTTGCTCATTGCTGTGTCTCCTTCGAAAGCCTGTGCGGGTCGCTGAGGGCGAGGGTCAGCCGGCGACGGGGCGGATGGCCCAGGTGAAGGCCTCTTCTTGGGGGGCTTTGTATTCGAGGCCGATGTAGCCGTCGTAGCCGAGTTCGCGGGAGCGGGTGATCCATTCGCCCAGGGGAAGGCTGCCGGTGCCGGGGGCCCCGCGCCCGGGGTTGTCCGCGATCTGGATGTGCCCGAAGTCCTTGGCGTGGTCCTCGATGACCGCGGGGACGTCGTCGCCGTTCACGGCGAGGTGATAGAAGTCGGCCAGGAGCTTGAGGTTCTCGACGCCTGCTCCTGCATACTCTGCGGTCTTGGCGATGACGGCCAGAGCATCGGCGGCAGTCTTGAGGGGGTAGGCCGGGGTGCCGGAGACGGGCTCGAGCAGGACGGTGCCGCCGATCTCGGCGATTCCCTTGGCTGCGGCCGCGAGGTTCTCAACGGCCAGCTCGTCCTGGGCCTCGGGGCTGGCGCCTTCGAGCCGATTGCCGTAGAGGGCGTTGAAGGCCCGGGTGCCGAGGCGCTCGCCGATAGCGGCGACCACGGCGATGTTGGCCTTGAACTCGCTCTCTCGGCCGGTCCACGAGACCAGGCCGCGGTCGCCGCCGGGCATGTCGCCGGCGAAGAAGTTCAGTCCGCTCAGCTGCACCCCGGCGTCACGGACGGCCGCGACGAACGCGTCGACGTCCTTGTCCGCGGGGACGGACTCGGGGAAGGGCCACCAGAACTCGACGGCGTCGAAGCCCGCAGCCTTGGCCGCGGCCGGGCGCTCGAGCAGCGGCAGCTCGGTAAGGAGGATGGAGCAGTTCACCGTGTACGTCATTGTCGGACCTTCCTGCTTTGCTTTCGCAATGTGGAATAAGAATTCCTCTTGATGAAAGTGTAGGGCCGCGCTCTGACCGCGGTCAACCCAGGCCTGCGGGTCCCGCCGGGCCCCGGGCCACTGGCGTTTCTGGTCAAGCGCGGTGAACAATGGCCACATGGCCAGTTACGTTGGCGCGGAACGCGCTTCAAGTACAGACCCCCGTGACTGGGGCAGGGCTCTCGCGGTCGCTCTCGAGCGGCTTCTGGAAGCAGCACGACTCGACGGACGCTACGCGCAGCACGAGCATCTGTGCGGGGTGGACCTCGTACTCCGGATCGAAGAGGACGGCGACGGCGCCAAGGTCACGGTTCGGTGGGTCCCCGAGGACGGCGGCGAGCAGAACGGCGGCGAGCAGGACGGCGGCGAGAAGGAGAAGCTCGCCAGCTGAACCCCTAGCCTGTTGCGGGGCCGCCGTCGGACACTTCGGTACGGGCCCCGGACTGACCTTCCTCGACGAGTCGTTTGATATCTTCCAGAATTGGCATCCACGACTTCTTGGCCATGCTCTCGGCCTCGGACCGGGTCGGACTGTTGCCGTGGGTCAGCGTGAGGTTCGTCGCTCCGCCGACTTCAGAGAGCTCGTAGGTGACGTGGTGGTAGTTCTCCGGGCTGTCCGCGGTACCCGCCATCGGACTCCAGTGGGTCGTCTTGAGGAGCCTGCCCGGTTCGTAGGCCAACACCGTCCCCTTGTCGACGTACCGCTGCCCTTTCCATTCGCCTGACCAAGTGATCTGTCCACCAGGGCGCCAGTCTGCCTCAACTGTCGTTCCGTGGAGGTACTGGGCGACGAGTTCGGGGACCACGAGGGCGTCCCAGACCCGCTCCGCCGGAGCCTCGATCGCAACGGAGACCTGAGCCGAATAGGTTTCAGCCATGCCGGGACTTTACACCCGCCGACAGACCTCCGCCCCCGGCGTTGCGCGACCGGGGGCGGAGGGGCTCGGCCGCGCGGGCCCGCTTGCGGCAGCAGGGGAGCTGCAGCACAGGCGCGCGGCAGGTGGGTACGACGGCGCGGAGCGGCTCAGCGCCAGTCCGGCCCCGCGCCGTCGTGCTTGGGGGCCCGCAACGCCAGCCCCGCCCAGCAGAGGAGGGATGCGGTTGGGGCGGGGCGTCAGGTGAGGCGGATCTGCCGGTTGACGTCCTTGTAGAGGAGATAGCGGAAGCGGCCGGGGCCGCCCGCGTAGCACGCCTGGGGGCAGAACGCGCGGAGCCACATGAAATCGCCGGCCTCGACCTCGACCCAGTCGTCGTTCAGGCGGTACACGGCCTTGCCCTCGAGGACGAAGAGCCCGTGCTCCATGACGTGGGTCTCGGCGAACGGGATCACGCCCCCGGGCTCGAACGTCACGATGTTGACGTGCATGTCGTGCGCGAGATCGTCCGGGTCGGCGAAGCGCGTCGTGGACCAGACGCCGTTCACATTGGGCATAGGGGTGGGCGCGACGTCCTTGTCGCTCGTCACGAAGCTCTTGGCCTCGTAGCCCTCGAGCCGCTCGTACGCCTTGCGGATCCACTGGAACGAGGCGATGTCGGTTGATTCGTTGGCGAGCGACCAGTCCGCCCCCGCCGCTAGGTAGGCGTAGCCGCCCTCCTCGAGATGGTGGGTCTCGCCGTCGAGCGTGAGCGTGATCTTCCCCTTCGTCAGGAAGACGACGCCCTCGACGCCAGCCTCCGGCTCCGGCTTCTTCGAGCCGCCGCCGGGGCCGACCTCGACGATGAGCTGCGAGAAGGTTGTCGCGAAGCCCGCGATGGGCCGCGCGAGGATCCACGAGCGCGTGTTCTCCCAGCCCGGGAGCCGGCTCGTGACGATGTCGCGCAGCACGCCCTTGGGGATGACCGTGTAGGCCTCCTTGACGATCGCGCGGTCCGTGAGGAGCTGCGTCTGCGGAGGCAGGCCGCCCTCGGGGTAGAAGTAGCTCATCGTGACGCTCCTTGGGGTTCTGCAGCCGGAGCCGCAACGGTGCTCGCAGGGGTCTGTTCCGCCGCGCGCGAGTGGGCCGGGCGTGGTTGGGCCAGGCGGGGTTGGGCCAGGCGGGGGTGTGCGAGGTGGGTGAGGTCGAGCTCGGACAGGCCGGTCGAGGCGTGGACCTCGTCGGCTCCCACCGCGCCGCACTGGACTCCCCGGAGCACGAAGGCCGCGAGGGCGCGGGCGGTCGCGGGCTCGTCGAGGACGGCCCCCGCCGTCTGCCGGACGTAGTTGCCAAGCCGCTCGGCGGCCTTCGGCAGGCCTTCCCGGTAGAACGCATACGTCGCGATGTAGCGCGTGGGGAGCTGGTGGGCGTGGAGGTCCCAGCCCTGGTAGAAGCCGCGCTCGAGGGAACGGCGAACGAGCCGAGCGTGGAGCTTCCACGCCTCCTCGCGTTGGTCGGCGTCGCCCACGGGAAGGACGTTGGTCGAGCCGTCGGAGAGGCGGATCCCCGTCCCCGCGACTGCGAGCTGCATGACCTCCTTGGCGAAGTCCGCCGCAGGGTGTTCCATCGACTGGTACGCGGCGGCGATCTGGAGCGAGGCCGAATAGTCGTACGTGCCGTAGTGGAGCGCCGTGATCCGGCCGTCGGCCTGATGGGGGAGCTGGGCCACGGGGTGGCTGCCGTCCGCGCCGATGATGATCTGCGGCGTCTCCACTTGGACCTCGAAGCCGAGGCGCCCCGGTCGGAGGCCTAGCGAAGATTCAAGGCGTTCGACGGCGTAGACCATCGCCTTGACCTGGTCGACCGTGCTCACCTTGGGCAGCGTGAGGACGAGCCCCTCAGGCACGCCGCCCGACTGCACGAGCCGCGAGACGAACAGCTCGAGCGTCCGGAGCCCGCGCCGGCGGGTGGCCTCCTCGAGGCACTTGAAGCGGATGCCGATGAACGGCGTCGCCGTCCCGGACGCGATCGCGGCGGTGACTTGGTCCGCCGCCCGGATGGCCTCGGCGTCCTCCGTCGCGTCGGGATCCTGGGACCTGCCCGCGGCGAGATAGCCATCCTCGAAGTCGATCCGCAGGTCCTCGATCGGCTCGTCCCTCAGCTTCGCCTCGACGCGCGGGGCGATCTCCGCGGCTAGCCCGGGGGCGAGGCCGACGAGTTCGGCCAGACGCCGGATCCCGCCCGCCTCGGCCGCCGCGGCGAGAGCCTGCTGGCCCCAATCCGCGGCGAGCGACGGCGAGTAGCGGTCCGCGGGCACGTACACCGTGTGCACGGGCTGGCGGGTGCCGGCGTCTCCGGGGTAGCTGTCGGCGAGGAGCCGGTCGGTGTCGGCGAGGCCTGCGTCGATCCGCTCGTAGTCGCCGTCGTCGAACACCCGCGGCGGCAGTTCGGGCGGGTTGGAGGGGAGGCTCATCATCCCACCAGCTCGTAGGCGGGGGTGGTCAGGAAGTCCGTGTAGTCCTCGGAAAGGCAGATGTCCGCGATGAGGCGGCTCGCCGGCTCGTAGAAGTCGGCGAACTGCCGCGGAGCCACCTCGCCGCGCAGGCGCTCCGTCTCCTCTGCGAGGATGCGCTCGACGAGCTCGCGCGTCACGGTGTTCCCGGTGTCGGCGAGGACGACCTTGTTGCGGATCTGCTGCCACACCTGCGAGCGGGAGATCTCCGCGGTGGCCGCGTCTTCCATGAGGTTGTGGATCGCCACGGCGCCGTTGCCCGAGAGCCACACGGCCGTGTAGGCGATGGCGACGTAGAGGTTGAGGTGCAGGCCCTCCTCCGTCGCGACCCCCTCGGTCGATGCGATGTCGAGCAGCTGCTCCGCGGTCACGTGGACTTCGGGACGCTGGCGGCCCACCTGGTTCGGCTTGTCGCCGAGGACCCGGTCGAAGACCTCCTGGCACGTCCCGACGAGGTCGGGGTGCGCGACCCACGAACCGTCGAAGCCGTCGGTGGCCTCGCGGGTCTTGTCGGCGCGGACCTTCTCGATGGCGGCGGCTGTGGTCTCGGGCTCCCTGCGGTTCGGGATGAACGCCGCCATCCCGCCCATCGCGAAGGCGCCGCGCTTGTGGCACGTCTGGACGAGGAGCTCCGTGTAGGCCCGCATGAACGGCGCCGTCATCACGACCGACGCGCGGTCCGGAAGGGTGAACTGCTCGCCCGCGTCCCGGAAGTACTTGATGATGCTGAAGAGGTAGTCCCAACGGCCAGCGTTGAGGCCCGACGCGTGGTCGCGGAGCTCGTACAGGATCTCGTCCATCTCGAACGCGGCCGGGATCGTCTCGATGAGCACAGTCGCCCGGATCGTGCCCTGCGCGATCCCCAGGTAGTCCTGGGCGAACACGAAGATCTCGTTCCAGAGGCGCGCCTCGAGGTGGCTCTCCATCTTGGGGAGGTAGTAGTACGGCCCGCGGCCGGAGTCGAGGAGGAGCTTGGCCACGTGGAAGAAGTGCAGGCCGAAGTCCACGAGCGCACCCGAGGCGGGTTCGCCGTCGACGAGGACGTGCCGCTCATCCATGTGCCACCCGCGCGGTCGGGTGACGACGACGGCCAGCGGGGCATCGGTGCGGAGGCGGTACTCCTTGCCCTCGGGCGAGGTGTAGGAGAGGGTCCCCCTGGCCGCGTCGCGCAGGTTCAGGACTGAGTCGACGACGTTGCTCCAGTGGGGGCTCGAGGCGTCCTCCATGTCGGCAAGCCAGACCTTCGCACCCGAGTTGAGGGCGTTGATGGCCATCTTGGCCGGGCTCGCGGGCCCGGTCATCTCGACGCGACGGTCCTGGAGCGGCGCCGGCGCCTCCGCGACCTTCCAGTCGGCCGCCCGGATCTCCGCCGTCTCCGGCAGGAAGTCGAGCCTGCCCGTGGAGGCCGCCTCCGCGCGTCGTGCCTTGCGTGCCTCGAGGCGGGCCCTGCGCTCGCCGGCGAAGCGGCGGTGCAGTTCCTCGACGAAGGCGAGTGCCTCGTCGGTGAGGACCTCCTCGGCGCGGTCGACGGGGTGGTTGTCGGTCACAGTGATGGCCATTGCGTACTTTCCTTCTCCCTGGTCTGAAGTCTTGGCCTGGAGCCCTGGCCCCGGAGGGCGCGGGCCTCGAAGAGTCAGGCGGTCACGGCGGCGACGATCGCCGCAGCCACATCCTGCGCGACGTGGGGGTCGAACACGCTCGGAATGATGAAGCTCGCGTTGAGCTCTTCATCGGAGACGCGCGTCGCGATGGCCTGTGCGGCCGCGACCAGCATGGCAGGCGTGATGTCGGACACGCCAGCGTCGAGGAGGCCTCGGAAGACGCCGGGGAACGCGAGCACGTTGTTGATCTGGTTCGGGAAGTCGCTCCGTCCGGTCGCGACCACGGCTGCGTGCTCGGCCGCGGCGATCGGATCCGTCTCGGGGTCCGGGTTCGCCATGGCGAAGACGATGGCGTCCTCGGCCATCGTGGCCACCTGCTCGGGGCCGAAGAGGTTCGGGGCGGAGACGCCGATGAAGACGTCGGCCCCCTTCAGCGCGTCGTGGAGGGTGCCCGAGAAGGCCTCGGGGTTCGTGTTCTCCGCGATCCAGATGCGGTGCGCGTCGGTGAGCTGCTGGCCCTTGTGGATCGCTCCCCTCCGGTCGCACGCGACGATGTTCCGCGCGCCCTGGGCGAGGAGGAGCTGGATGATCGCGTTCCCCGCGGCGCCGACGCCGGAGACGACGATGCGGACGTCCTCGATCTTCTTCTCGACGAGCTTGAGCGCGTTGACGAGGGCGGCGAGGGTCACGATGGCGGTGCCGTGCTGGTCGTCGTGGAACACGGGGATGTCGAGCTCCTCGCGCAGGCGGGCCTCGATCTCGAAGCATCGCGGAGCGGCGATGTCCTCGAGGTTCACGCCGCCGTAGACGGGTGCGATGGCCTTGACGATCCTGATGATCTCTTCGGTGTCCTGGGTGTCGAGGCAGACCGGCCACGCGTCGACGTTCGCGAACTGCTTGAAGAGGGCGGCCTTGCCCTCCATGACGGGGAGGGCTGCGGCGGGGCCGATGTTGCCGAGGCCGAGCACGGCGGAACCGTCGGTGACGACGGCGACAGTGTTCCGCTTGACGGTGAGGCGGCGGGCGTCCTCCGGGTTCTCGGCGATCGCGCGGCAGACGCGGGCGACGCCGGGCGTGTAGGCCCGTGAGAGGTCGTCGCGGTTGCGGAGCGGGACCTTGGGGACGACCTCGAGCTTGCCCCCGAGGTGCATGAGGAAGGTCCGGTCCGAGACCTTCCGGACGCTCACGCCGTCGAGGGCCTCGAGCGCCGCGGCAACCTGCTCGGCATGCTGCTCGGAGGTCGTGTTGCACGTGACATCGACGACGAGGTGGTCGTGGTGCGAGTCGCTCACGTCGAGGGCAGTGACCGGAGCGCCGACCGCCGCGACGGCGGCGGCGAGTTCGCTCGTGATGCTGATGCGGGACGGTGCGTCGATGCGAAGTGTGATGGAGTTGCCGGGGCTGGGACTCGCCATTGAATCGTCCTTCGGTCGGGGGAGGCATCAGCCTCGGTTCGTTTTCCGTAGTACGGATATTATTGTCTGTATCTTGGAAAAACAAGTCCCGCTGGCTTGCCTTGACGGGCACGGTATCGTGAGATAGCCGCAGAGTTTCCGGGATGCGGATAATATTTGCCGGAGATCACCGGCGGCTACCCCACGGAGGAGACATGGCCGAGAAGGCCTCAGGCGGCGTCCAGTCGGTCGAGCGGGTTTTCGAACTCCTCGAACTCATCACGGACGCGGGCGGGGACGTGACGCTGAGCGAGCTGTCGGCGTCGACCGAGCTCCCGCTCCCCACCATCCACCGGCTGCTGCGGACACTCGTCGCCTTGGGCTACGTCCGGCAGCTGCCCAACCGCCGCTATGCGCTCGGCCCCCGGCTCATCCGCCTGGGCGAGGGTGCCAACAAGCAGCTCGGCGCCCTCGCGCAGCCCGAGCTCAAGACCCTCGTCGAGACCCTCGGCGAGACGGCGAACATGGCCGTGCTCGATTCGGACATGGTCATCTACGTTGCCCAGGTCCCTTCGCTGCACTCGATGCGCATGTTCACCGAGGTCGGCCGCCGGGCCCACATGCACGACACCGGCGTCGGCAAGGCGATCCTTGCCCAACTCGACGACGAGCAGGTTCGGGCGATCGTCGCCCGGCAGGGAATGCCGACCCCCACGACGTACAGCATCGGCGATGTGGAGACCCTCCTCGCCGACCTCGACAAGATCCGCGCGCGCGGATATGCGATCGACGAGCAGGAGCAGGAGATCGGCGTCCGGTGCTTCTCCATGGCCGTCCCGAACGCGCCGACGCCCTCGGCGATCTCCGTCTCGGGCCCCGTCTCCCGGGTCGACGAGACCTTCGGGGAGCGCGCCGTGCCGGCGCTCCGTGCCGCGGCGGAGCGCATCTCGGCCGAGCTCAACAGGGCGTAGCCGCCACGGGCCGAACCGCTCCGGTCGGCCCGCGACCGGCTTCCGATGCCGAGAAAGTGGGAATTCCTTCCGAGTGGCGGAAGTCGAATTCCAAAAATATGTCGGAAACTATGGTGCGCATCACCATCTGCCGCTACCGTTGAAGGGTCACGGCGGGCCGCCGGGCGATCTGGGAGCAGATCCCCGAGGGCTATCTACCAGGCAACCTCAATTCAGAGCTTTCGAAGTCTGGTCAGGCCTGGACTGCACGGATATCCCGGCTACTCGGCGAGGCCAGACTTCCCCCAAGCGAGGGAGTCTCCCATGACCACCACCCCCAGCCGCACGTCCGCCCAAGCCGACAGACTCTTCCTGAGCCGGGCAGTAGAGCTGGCTGCGCAGAATGTCCTCGACCACGGTGGCCCCTTCGGCGCCGTCGTCGTCACGGCAGACGGCCGGGCCTTCGACGGCGTCAACCGCGTCACCGCGAGCAACGACCCGACCGCCCACGCCGAAGTCACCGCCATCCGCACCGCCTGTAGGGAGCTCGGGACCTTCGACCTCACTGGCGCGACGCTGTATTCGAGCTGCGAGCCCTGCCCGATGTGCCTCGCGTCCGCGCTGTGGGCCCGGATCGCCTGCGTCCAGTTCGCAGCGGACCGGCACGATGCCGCGAGCGCCGGCTTCGACGACGCCGTCTTCTACGACTACTTCGACACCCCTGTCGAAGAGCGGTCGATGCCCGTGCTGCACACCGAGCCCGAGGGAGTCAGCCGCATGGCCCCCTTCGAGCAGTGGGCGGCCTTCGCGCAGCGCGTCGAATACTGAGGCGCCGCCATGAGCATCGGAACCAGCTCCGAGACAAGCACCGACGAGTTCGAGCCCGGGCCGGGCGCCCAGCGCACCGGGGCAACCGAGCTGACGACGGCGTCGCCCGCCACCCGAGCGAGCGGGGCGAAGGTATTCCTCGACCGGATCTTCAGCATCACGCTGCGCGGCTCCACAGTCTCCCGCGAGATCCGCGGCGGCCTCGTCACCTTCTTCACGATGGCCTACATCGTGATCCTCAACCCGCTCATCCTGGGCGGCTTCAACGCCTCGAGCGCACCCCTGGACGTCACGGGCGCGTTCCTGCCCGCGGCGCAGGTCGGCGCCGTCACGGGCCTCACGGCCGGAGTGCTGACGATCCTGTTCGGCATCTTCGCCAACCTCCCGTTCGGCCTCGCGGCAGGGCTCGGCATCAACTCGTTCCTCGCCGTCGCCGTCGTCAAGGACGTCTCGTGGCCAGAGGCCATGGGGCTCGTGGTGATCAACGGCGTCCTCATCGTCCTCTTCGGGGTGACCGGTGCCCGGACGGCGATCTTCAGGGCGGTCCCGCGCGAGCTCAAGGCCGCCATCACCGTCGGGATCGGCCTGTTCATCGCGTTCATCGGCTTCGTCGACTCGGGCTTCGTCCGAGGGACTCAGGCCGGACCACCCGTGCAGCTGGGCGACAACGGTTCCATCACTACACTCCCGACCCTCGTGTTCGTGATCGGGCTGGTCCTCATGGGTATTCTCGTTGCGCGGAAGATCCAGGGCGGCCTCCTCATCGGCATTGTCGCGACGACGGCTCTCGCCATGCTCGTCGAGGCCATCTGGCACATCGGCCCGTCAGGGCCCAAGAACCCGGGCGGCTGGCACCTCAACACGCCCGTCCTCTCGGGCCGGCTCGTGTCGATCCCGGACCTCAGCCTCGTGGGCCACTTCGACCTCTTCGGTGCGTTCAGCCGGATCGGCCTCCTCGCGGGCCTGACCCTCGTCTTCACGCTCGTGTTCACGAACTTCTTCGACGCGATGGGCACCATGACCGGGCTCGCGAAGGGCGCTGGTCTGGCCCAGAAGGACGGGACGTTCCCCCGACTCAAGGCCGCGTTCATCATCGAGGGCTTCGGGGCGGTTCTGGGCGGCGTGAACTCCGGCTCCTCGAACACGGTCTACGTCGACTCGGCGTCGGGAATCGGCGAGGGCGCCCGCACGGGTCTCGCCTCGGTCGTGACGGGCGCCCTGTTCCTGGGTTCGATGTTCCTCACGCCGCTCACGAGCGTCGTTCCGCTCGAGGTCGCCTCGTCGGCGCTCGTCGTCGTCGGCACGATGATGGCCGGCCAGATCCGCGAGATCGACTTCCGCAAGTTCTCGGTCGCGCTGCCCTCGTTCCTCACGATCGTGACGATGCCCCTCACCTACTCGATCGCGAACGGCATCGGCGCCGGATTCGTGACGTGGGTCCTCGTGCGCTCCGCGAGCGGCAAGGCGAGGAAGATCCACCCGCTCATGTGGGTGGTCGCGGCAGGCTTCGTCGTGTACTTCGTGCGCGGGCCCCTGGGCCACCTCATCGGGGCGTAGCCGGAGGACAACCCATCCAGACCGCGCCCGCGGGGCCTCGGAAGTGACGCTCCGACGCCCCGCGGGCGCACCATTGACTCAACCATGTGACGCACCCATGGGAGCACCCACGGGAGAAGGGGGAGCCATGATCGAGCTCCTGAACGCGCTGCCCCGCTGGCCGCAGGCTAGGAGCGGTGCGCGGTGCGCCGTCGCGACCGTCGTCTCCGCGAGCGGATCGGTTCCGCGCCCGGTCGGGACATCCATGCTTGTCGCCGCGCCTGACGGCCTCGGGCTTTCGCCGGCGGTCCTCGGCAGCCTCTCGGGCGGGTGTGTCGAGGGCGCGGTTGTGGCTGCCGCGCTCGACGCCCTCGGAGACGGCGTCGCACGGGTCGAACGCTTCGGGTACAGCGCCGACGACCCGTTCGCCGCGGGCCTCACGTGCGGCGGCGAGCTCGAGGTCCACCTCCAGCCCCTGCCGGCGGGTGCGCTGGCGGGGCTCGTGGCCACGCAGCCGTCCGCCGTCATCCGTCGCCTCGCGGCAGCCGGGCAGAGGGCAGACGACGACGCCGCCCGGCCCGTGGTCTTCGCCGCCGCTCCGAGGAGCCAGGCCGAACTGGCTGCGGGACTCCGCCCGCTGTTCTCCGGGGAGCCCGGGACGGCGATCCGGGCTGCGGCGCTCGTGGCGCCCGTCCTCGCGCAGGACGTGCCCGCCGTCGTGCCCCTTGAGCCGGAAGGCGGCTGCCTGACCGCTCCGGAGGCCGGGCCGGTCCGTCTCCTCGTCGAGGGCCGGCTGCCGGCCCCGCGGCTCCTCGTGGTCGGCGCCAACGACTTCGGCGCCGCCCTCGTGCCCGCAGCGAAGCTCCTCGGGTACCACGTGACCCTCGTCGACGCCCGCCCGGCGTTCGCGGGGCAGGAGCGGTTCGCGGCCGCCGACGAGGTTGCCGTGGCCTGGCCGCACGAGTACCTCGCGGGCGAGTCCCGCGCGGGCCGGCTCGACCCGCGCACCGTCCTGTGCGTCCTGAGCCACGACCCGAAGTTCGACATACCCCTCCTCGATGCCGCGCTCCGCCTCGACCTCGCATACGTCGGGGCCATGGGCTCGCGCCGAAGTCACGAACAGCGCATGGTGTCCCTCCTCGAGGCAGGGCACGGACCGCTGGACCTCGCACGGCTGCATTCGCCGATCGGTCTCGACCTCGGCGCCGTGACGCCCAGCGAGGTGGCCGTCTCGATCCTCGCCGATCTGGTCGCGTCGCGGCACCCCGGCGCGAGCGCCGCACCCCTGACGGACCGCCGCGGACCGATCCACGCGACGCCCGGTCGGGGGCGGCCTGCAGCCCACGCGCGGGAAGGCGAGGCACAGTGGACCTGAACACCATCGAAGCCCTCGTCCCGACCGCGGATCCCGCGGAATGGCGCGAGGGTGACGCCTGGCTCGGAGGCGGTACGGTCCTCTTCTCGTACGGCAGCCAGACGCTGCGCCGCCTGCTGGACCTCACCTCCGCGGGCTGGGAGCCGATCGAGGAGGACGACGACGGCATCACCATCGCTGCGACGTGCACCATCGCGAGGCTGTGGCAGGCCGGGGACCCGTCCGGGGCGATGGTTGCCCGGTGGCCGGGCCTCGGCGTCGTCCGGACGTGCTGCGACGCGTTCGTCGCGTCGTTCAAGATCTGGAACCTCTCGACGGTCGGCGGCAACATCGCGACCTCCCTCCCGGCCGGCCCGATGACGTCGCTGTGCGCCGGGCTCGACGGCGTCGCCACCCTGTGGGGCGCTGCGGGGGTGCGCGAGGTCGCGGTCGCGGACCTCGTAACCGGAGACGGGCGGAACGCGCTCGTGCCCGGCGAACTCATCCGTTCCATCCGCCTGCCAGCGCACGCGCTGGAGTCCCGTACAGCGTTCCGGCGCCTCTCGCTCAGCAACCTCGGCCGCTCGGGGGTCCTGCTCATCGGCCGGCGCGACGTCGACGGCGCTTTCGTCCTGACGGTGACCGCCTCCACCAGGCGGCCGGTCCAGCTCCGGTTCGCGGCCGGGGCGCTCCCGGACGCCCGGAACCTCGCGGCTGCGCTCGACGACGCGATCCCCGCGGCCCTCTACCACGACGACATCCACGGCCTGCCCGCGTGGCGCCGCGACATGACCTACCGGCTCGGCGAGGAGCTGCGGCTCGAGCTGCTCGGCGGAGAGCGCGCCGGGGGAGACCACGGAGACCCCGCCCTCGACCACGGAGAAGGAGCCTGACATGGCCATCGAGATCAACGGGGAGCCCACCGATGCGGCCCCCCGCCCGGGCCAATGCCTGCGGACGTTCCTCCGGGAACAGGGCGCGCTCGGCGTCAAGAAGGGCTGCGATGCCGGGGACTGCGGCGCGTGCACCGTCCACGTCGACGGCACCCCAGTCCACTCGTGCCTCTTCCCTGCCCAGCGGGCGGAGGGCCACTCGGTCACCACGGTCGAGGGTCTCGCCGCGACGTGCGGGGACAGCCCGGATGGACTCCACCCGATGCAGCGCCAGTTCGTCGAGGCACAGGGCTTCCAATGCGGCTTCTGCACCGCGGGCATGGTGATGACGGCGGCGACGTTCGACGGCGCCCAGCTCGCCGACCTGCCGAGAAGCCTCAAGGGGAACCTCTGCCGGTGCACCGGCTACGCGGCGGTCGAAGCCGCCGTCTCCGGCGCCGGCCAAGGCGGTCCGAGCGACGGGCGGATGGGCGAGGACGTCCCCGCTCCTGCCGGGCGGCGCATCGTCTCGGGTACGGAAAGGTACACCCTCGACGTCACGGACGACGAGGTGCCGGGCGGCCAGGCCGCGCTCCTGCACCTCAAGCTCGTGCGGGCGCCCCACGCCCACGCGCGCATCACCTCGATCGATGCCTCCGCCGCCCTCGCCATCCCGGGCGTAGTCGCCGTCTTCACGCCCGACGACGCGCCCGACCTCCTCTACTCAACCGCGCAGCACGAACTCGTCGAGGACGATCCGGACGACACCCGGCTCTTCGACACCGTCGTCCGGTACCACGGGCAGCGCGTGGCTGCGGTAGTCGCCGAAACCGTGGCCGCAGCGGAAGCGGGAGTGAGGGCGGTCGCAGTCGGCTACGAACCGCTGCCCGCAGCCCTGACTCCTGAAGCCGCCCTCGCCCCGGGGGCGCCCCTCGTGCACGGCGAGAAGGATGCCGGGACGGCGCGGATCGCGGATCCGGGACGGAACGTCGTGGCCGAACTGCATTCCGAGATCGGCGACGTGGAGGCCGGCCTCGCCGCCGCCGACTTCGTCTACGAGGACACGTTCCGGACTCAGCGGGTCCAGCATGTCGCCCTCGAGACGCACTGCTCGATCGCCTGGACCGACGGCGACGTGCTCGGCGGCGACGGCACGCTCGTCGTCCGGTCATCGACCCAGGTGCCCTTCCTCGCGCGCCGCTCGCTCGCGCGCGTCCTCGGGCTCGCACCCGATCGGATCCGCGTCGTGACTGGGCGGGTGGGCGGCGGATTCGGGGGCAAGCAGGAGGTCCTCACGGAGGACGTCGTGGCGCTTGCCGCGCTCCGCCTCGGCCAGCCGGTCCAGCTCGAGCTCACACGATCCGAGCAGTTCCGCGCCACCACCACCCGTCACCCCTTCACGATCCGGCTCCGCGCAGGGGCCAAGCGGGACGGCACGCTCACGGCGCTCGCGGTCGACGTCGTCACGAACACGGGCGCTTACGGGAACCACGGGCCCGGCGTCATGTTCCACGGCTGCAACGAGTCGGTCAGCGTCTACCGGTGCGCGAACAAGAAGATCGACGCCCGTGCCGTCTACACGCACACAGTGCCCGCCGGCGCGTTTCGCGGCTACGGCCTGAGCCAGATGGTCTTCGCGGTCGAGTCCGCGGTGGACGAGCTCGCAGCCGGGATCGGCATGGACCCGCTCCAATTCCGGCGGCGCAACATGGTCCGTCGCGACGATCCGATGCTCGCATCGCACCCCGAGCCGGAGCCCGACGTCCTCTACGGCAGCTACGGCCTGGACCAGTGTGTTCGGCTTGTGGGGAAGGCGCTCAAACGCGGCAGGGAGCGGGAGCGGCTGTTCCGGGGGCGGCTCGGCACCGATGGGAAGCCCGCAGCCGGCGATCTCGGTCCCGAGTGGCTCGTGGGGGAGGGCACGGCGCTCTCCATGATCGACACCGTCCCGCCGCGCGGGCACTTCGCCCATTCCCGCATCGCCCTCATGCCCGACGGACGCTTCGGTCTCGACGTCGGGACGGCCGAATTCGGCAACGGCACGAGCACCGTGCACGCGCAGCTCGCCGCGACCGCGCTCTCGGCGGGAGCCGCGGACATCGTGCTGCGCAACGCGGACACGGGACTCACCGAGCACGACACGGGCGCCTTCGGCTCGACCGGAACTGTGGTCGCGGGGAAGGCCACCCTCGCTGCGGCGGAGGGCCTCGCGGCGCGGATCCGTGCCTTCACGGCCGAGCTTGCCGCCGTCCCCGCCGAGGCCTGCACCTTGGCGAGGGGCGCCGTCGTCTGCTCGGGCAGGGAGATGCCGCTCGCGGAATTGGCGGCCGCTGCGGCCGAACGCGGCCTCCTCCTCTCCGCCGAGGGGCGTTGGGGCGGTACGCCCCGGTCGGTCGCGTTCAACGTGCACGGGTTCCGCGTCGCCGTCCACCGAGGGACGGGCGAGCTCCAGATCCTGCAGAGCGTCCAGGCGGCGGATGCGGGTGTCGTGGTCAATCCTCGGCAGTGCCGCGGGCAGGTCGAGGGCGGAATCGCCCAGGCGCTCGGGTCAGCACTGTGGGAAGAGGTGCGGATCGACGACGCCGGCGTTGTCACGACCGACATCCTGCGGCAGTACCACATTCCGACCTTCGCCGACGTTCCCCGCAGCGAGCTCTACTTCGCCGAGACCTCGGACGCGCTGGGGCCGCTCGGCGCCAAGTCGATGAGCGAGAGCCCTTTCAACCCCGTCACGCCGGCCCTCGCGAACGCGCTCAAGGCGGCTACGGGCCTCCGCTTCACCGAGCCTCCGTTCACTCGCGACAGGATCTATCTCGCCCTCAAGGCGGCAGGACTGGCCCTTCCCGCCCGGCCGGCTCCGGCGACCGCACGGGTGTGACCCGGCGCTCACCGCCCGATTGTGGTTTCCCGATCGGTCTGGATCGCGGCGCGTTGTCCGTTGTTGTCGGGTGTCGGGCCCAGAACCGGGCCGGAAGGTCAATCGTCTCTTGACCCAAGTTGGAACAGCCGCATACCATTTCATATAACAGAAAAAAGTTTTCACATAGCGAAACTTACGTCCAGAAAGGGGAGGAAGATGCCCACCAAGGAGACCGTCCAGCCCGCCGCCGAGCAGGAGGCGCCCGCCGTCGAGCGCTACATTCCCCGCGAGTGGACCACCGACCCCGATTTCTCCGTGAACTCCGACCGGCACGACCTCAGGCGGAGCTGGCTCACGCGCCTGCTCGGTGCGGTCGCCTCGAGATGAGCCCAGCGCCTCACCTGGGCCGTGATTGAACACGGAAGGGTGAAGGCAACACCAGACGGCGAATGCCACAACAGTGCCCCGCAGGCAGAAGCCTGCGGGGCACTGTTGTCGCGGCCTCTCAGTCCTCGCTGCTCGCCTCCGGCCCGGCGTTGACGTCCAGCAGGCGGTACTTCTCGATGGCCTGCTGCGGCGCCTCTGCCGGGACCTCGCCTCGGCGCGCGAGCTCCTGGAGCGCGCGGACGACGACGGACGTCGAGTCGATCTTGAAGAACCGCCGCGCCGCGGCGCGGGTGTCCGAGAACCCGAAGCCGTCAGCCCCGAGGACGGCGTAGTCGCCGGGCACGAACTGGCGGATCTGATCCGGGACGGCCTTCATGTAGTCGGACACGGCCACGACCGGCCCCCGGGTCCCAGAGAGCTGCTGGGTGACGAACGGGACGGGCGCTTCGATCTCGGGATGGAGGAAGGCCTGTTCGTCGGCGGCGAGGCCGTCGCGCCGGAGCTCGGTCCACGAGGTCACACTCCACACGTCCGCGGCCACGCCCCAATCTTCGGCCAGGAGACGTCTCGCCTCGACCGCCCACGGCACCGCGACCCCCGACGCGAGCAGCTGCGTGCGGGGTGCGTCGTCCGGGAGGCGCTGGGCGGCGTCGTCCGCACTGCCCACGCCGTCGAGCGGCAGCCGGTACATCCCGCGCAGCAGCCCGTCGACGTCGAGCCCCTCGGGCTCAGCAGGCTGGACGATGGGCTCGTTGTAGACGGTGAGGTAGTACATGACGTTCGGGTCCGGATGGGTTCCGCCGTACATGCGCTCGAGGCCCGCCCTCACAATGTGCCCGATCTCGTATCCGTACGCCGGGTCGTAGGTGACGACCGCGGGGTTGGTCGAGGCAAGGAGCGGCGAGTGGCCGTCCGCGTGCTGGAGGCCTTCCCCGGTCAGGGTGGTCCGACCGGCCGTGGCGCCGATGATGAAGCCGCGCGCCATCTGGTCGGCGGCCGCCCAGAACGAGTCGCCCGTGCGCTGGAAGCCGAACATCGAGTAGAAGACGTAGACCGGGACGAGCGTCTCGCCGTGCGTCGCATACGAGGTCCCGGCGGCGGTGAATGCCGCGACCGCCCCGGCTTCGTTGATGCCGGGGTGGATGAGCTGCCCGCCTGGCGATTCCTTGTATGCGAGGACGAGGTCGCGGTCTACCGAGAGGTAGTTCTGGCCCTTCGGGTTGTAGATCTTGGCGGTCGGGAAGAACGCGTCCATGCCGAACGTGCGGCTCTCGTCCGGCACGATCGGGACCACCCGCCGTCCGAATTCCTTGTCCCGCATGAGGTCCTTGAGCAGGCGGACGAACGCCATGGTCGTCGCTGCCTGCTGCTTCCCGGAGCCGCGGCCGGCGACGGCGTACGCGGACGACGGCGGGAGGCTCACCTCGGCGTGCCGGCTGCGGCGCTCGGGGACCGGGCCGCCGAGTGAGCGGCGGCGGTCGAGGAGGTACTGGATCTCGGGCGCGTCGGGCCCCGGGTGGTAGTAGGGCGGGCGGTAGGGGTCGGCCTCGAGCTGCTCGTCCGTGATCGGGATGCGCAGGTGGTCGCGGAAGTCCTTGAGGTCCTGGAGGGTGAGCTTCTTCATCTGGTGGGTCGCGTTGCGGCCCTCGAAGTGGGAACCCAGCCCGTAGCCCTTGACGGTCTTCACGAGAACGACGGTCGGCTTGCCCTTGAACTCGGTGGCAGCCTTATAGGCGGCATACACCTTGTGGTAGTCGTGGCCGCCGCGCTTGAGGTTCCAGATCTGCTCGTCGGTCAGGTCGGCGACCAGTTCCTTCGTCTCCGGCGTCTTGCCGAAGAAGTGCTCGCGCACGAACCCGCCGTCCTCGGCCTTGTACGTCTGGTAGTCGCCGTCGGGCGTCTCGTTCATGACGCGCACGAGGTGCCCCTCGCGGTCCTTGCCCAAGAGGGCGTCCCACTCGCGGCCCCAGATGACCTTGATGACGTTCCAGCCTGCTCCGTGGAAGAACGCCTCGAGCTCCTGGATGATCTTGCCGTTGCCGCGCACTGGGCCGTCGAGCCGCTGCAGGTTGCAGTTCACCACGAAGGTGAGGTTGTCGAGGTTTTCGTTGGCGGCGAGCTGGAGGAGGCCGCGGCTCTCCGGCTCGTCCATCTCGCCGTCTCCGAGGAACGCCCAGACGTGCTGGTCAGAGGTGTCCTTGATCCCGCGCAGCTGCAGGTACCGGTTCGACTGCGCCTGGTAGATCGCGTTCATGGGGCCGATGCCCATGGACACGGTGGGGAACTCCCAGAAGGAGGGCATGAGCCGGGGGTGCGGGTAGGAGGAGAGGGCGTGGCCCTCGTGGGACTTCTCCTGTCGGAAACCGTCGAGGTCCTGTTCGGTGAGGCGCCCCTCCATGAAGGCGCGGGCGTACATGCCCGGCGAGGCGTGGCCCTGGAAGAAGACCTGGTCCCCGCCTCCGGGGTGGTCCTTGCCACGGAAGAAGTGGTTGAAGCCGACCTCGTAGAGGGTGGCGGCTCCCGCGTACGTCGAGATGTGACCGCCGACGCCGATGCCGGGGCGCTGCGCCCGGTGGACGAGGACCGCGGCGTTCCAGCGCATCCACGCGCGGTACCGGCGCTCGACCTCCTCGTCCCCGGGGAATTCGGCCTCCTGATCGGCGGCGATCGTGTTGACGTAGTCCGTTGTGGTCACCATCGGGACGCCGACGCTCTGCGCCCCGGCCCGCTGGAGGATGTTCCGGACTACGAACTGTGCCCGCTCCGTACCCCGCTCCTGCACGAGCGAGTCGAAGGACTCGATCCACTCGGCGGTCTCCTCCGGATCGTGGTCGGGGAGCTGGGCGCCGAGACCGCCGAAAAGATGCTGGGTATGCTCTCCAGTCAACACGTCGAACCTCTTTCCTGCGCGCGGGTTGCGCGCGCTCGTCCGGGGGACTTCGTTATCCCCGCGAGGATGGCTTGGGCTGCATCGCTTCCTGATTCCGTATAATGGAAACGATTTATTGCAATGTGGATTAAGAGTGACGTGGCGGCGTGATGCGCGTCAAGCCCACGTCCTTCGAGGAGGCTGTATGAACCAGGAGACTCTATGAACGGGAAGCCCCAGACCGCCGTCGTGACGGGAGCCGGGTCGGGCATCGGACGCGCTGTGGCACGGAAGCTCCTGAGGGAGGGGTGGAATGTTGCCCTCGCAGGGCGGCGGCGGGAACCGCTCGAGGAGACCGCCGGAGGCTTCGGCGAGTCCGCGCTTCCTGTGGTCGCCGACGTCACCGAGGCCGACGCCGTCGAACGCCTCTTCGCCCAGGTGACCCTCCGCTGGGGACGGGTCGACGTGCTCTTCAACAACGCGGGCATGTTCGGGCCGAGCGGCGACCCCGGCGAGATCTCTCCGGAGGACTGGAACGCGGTCGTTGCGGTGAACCTCACCGGCAGCTTCCTCTGCGCCGCGGCGGCCTTCCGGGCTATGAAGGCGCAGAGTCCGCAGGGCGGGCGCATCATCAACAACGGCTCGGTCTCGGCGCACAGCCCGCGCCCGAAATCCGTCGCCTACACCGCGACGAAGCACGCCATCACGGGCCTCACGAAGAGCATCGAGCTCGACGGACGGCCCTACGGCATCACATGCGGGCAGATCGACATCGGCAACACCCGGACCGAGCTCATCGAGCAGCTCAACAGGGGGCCCGAAGCCGGGGAAGGCGCGTTGCAGGCCGACGGCTCCCGACGCGTC
This sequence comes from Sinomonas susongensis, assembly GCF_005877005.1. Taxonomy (GTDB): domain Bacteria; phylum Actinomycetota; class Actinomycetes; order Actinomycetales; family Micrococcaceae; genus Sinomonas; species Sinomonas susongensis. Next base: position 135,796 of record NZ_SSNH01000008.1, read on the forward strand.
GAGCCGACCTTCGCCGTCGAGGAGGCCGCGAATGCCGTGTTCCTCATGGCATCCCTGCCCCCGTCCGCGACCGTCGGCTCACTGCTCATCACGGCGTCGGGCATGCCGCTCGTGGGGCGCGGCTAGATCACGCCAGCGGCAGGAGCCCGCTCAGGTCCGTGCGGGTTCCGGAGGCGCTGAGCCGCCCCGACCCGAGTGCTTCCGCCCAGCGCATCCTGCCGGTGGCGAGGGCAAGCCAGGTCTCGGCGTCCGACTCGACGACGTTCGGCGGCGTGCCGCGCGTGTGTCGGGGCCCCTCGACGCACTGGGCGACGCCGAACGGTGGAACGCGAACCTCGACGGAGTTGCCCGGTGCCCGGGACGCGAGCTCCTCGAGGGTGTAGCGGACGGCAGTCGCGAGCAGCGGGCGGGGGAGTCCCGCTTCCACCTTGCCCGAGCCGGCTTCCGCGCCGTCCTCCGCTCGGGCGGCAAGCCAAGCGGCCACAGCCGCCCGCCCGTCGTCGGCCGCAATTCTCCGTCTTGGAGGCATTCGTTCTCTCCTCTTCCGTCTGGCGGCCCACGCGCTACGCCGTCCCGCCCACTTCTGGCCGCTCGCACTCCGTGTATCGGTGCGACACGCCGCGGTCTGGACCGATCGGGAACAGACAACCGGGCGGGAAGGCGAGGGGCACGGGGTGGGGCACGCCCACCAGCCTAGGGGCGCCGCCTAGCCCAGCAGGGCCGAGACCGCCCGCCCGAGACGGATCCGCCCGACGGCACGGCCGCCTCCCATGACCGGTTCGACGACCGTCTCCAGGACTCGGGCCACATCGGGGATGTCGACGGCGTCTGCGGCGGCGAGCATCGTGAGCCCCACGAGGGTCGTCGCTCGGACGCTCCCGTCGAGGACCTTGACTGCGGCAGTGGCCCCCTGCGGGGTCGCGAGGACGAGAATCCCCTCGGCCCCGATCTTTGCAAGAACCCCGAGCTCCTCCATGACCACCGTGTTCTCGCGCCCGCGGCCTTGAACGGCCCACGGGTAGTCGAGCATCGAGGTGGCGATGGTGGCGGCGCGCGCGTCCCCTGTCGCGCCGCGCGCACCGGGCGCCTTCGAGAGGCGCGAGAAGGCGCGGGCGAGTCCTGTGAGGGAGACCGCCGCGACGGGCGCACCGCAGCCGTCGATGCCGAGATGGGCGATGCTCTCCTCGGTGTACTCCTCGATCGTCTCCCGGACGCGCTCCTGCAACGGGTGGTTCGGCTCGAGGTAGCTCTTCCGGTCCCATCCGTTCACGGTGCAGGCCCACAGGAACGCCGCATGCTTGCCCGAGCAGTTGTGCGCGAGGCGCCGCCGGCCGATCTCAGTGCGCACGAGCCACGCACGCGCCTCCTCGTCTTTGGGCCAGTCGGGCGGGCAGAGCAGATCGGCCTCGCGGAGGCCTGCCGCCTTGAGCATGCTCTCGACGACGTCCATGTGGTCGAGCGAGCCGACGTGCGAGGCACACGCGAGCGCGACCTGGGTGCCGCGGAGGGGAACGCCGCTCCGCATCGAGGCCAGCGCCTGGAACGGCTTGAGGGCGGAGCGCGCGAACACGGGGCTCGTGACGTCTCCCAGCGAGGTCACGACAGTACCGTCGCCGGCAATCACAACGGCGGAGCCGATGTGCCGGGACTCGACGAATCCGCTGCGTTCGATCACAGCGAGTTCGACGGCGTCTTCCGCCGTGAAGGTTGCATGGGAGGCCATGTGCGCAGTCTATGCGGCGTGGGAGTCCGTCATGCGCGGGCTCGCTGTGCAGCGACTTCGGGGCGCCGGATACCCTTGTCGGGTGAAGGTTCTCGTGATCGGCCCGGGCGGCCGCGAACACGCTCTTGTCCGTTCCCTCCTTGCCGATCCCACTGTGACCGAGGTGCACGCGGCCCCGGGCAACGCGGGCATCGCCCAGGTCGTGCCGACCCACCGGATCGACGCCAACGATCCGGCTGCCGTGACCGAACTCGCGCAGAAGCTCGACGTCGACCTCGTCGTCGTCGGCCCGGAGGCGCCGCTCGCGGCGGGGGTCGCGGACGCGGTGCGAGCGGCGGGGATCGCCGTGTTCGGACCGGGCCGGGAGGCGGCTCAGCTCGAGGCGTCCAAGGCCTTCGCGAAGCAGGTCATGGCGGAGGCGGGTGTGCCGACGGCGATGGCGCGCGTCGCGACGACGCCGGAGGAGGCCGCTGACGCGCTCGACGCGTTCGGCGCCCCGTTCGTGGTCAAGGACGACGGGCTCGCGGCCGGCAAGGGCGTCGTCGTGACCGAGGACCGCGAAGCCGCGCTCGCCCACGCCCAGGCGTGCTTCGACGCGGGCGGCTCCGTGGTCATCGAGGAGTTCCTCGACGGTCCCGAGGTCTCGCTGTTCGTCCTCAGCGACGGCCGCACCGTGGTCCCGCTCTCCCCGGCACAGGACTTCAAGCGCATCTTCGACGACGACGAGGGCCCCAACACCGGCGGCATGGGGGCCTACACGCCGCTCGACTGGGCGCCGGAGGGCCTCGTGGACGAGGTCGTGCGGCGCATCGCCCAGCCGACCATCGACGAGATGGCCAAGCGTGGCACCCCGTTCGTCGGCGTCCTCTACTGCGGCCTCGCGCTCACGTCCCGCGGCACCCGGGTCATCGAATTCAACGCCCGATTCGGCGACCCCGAGACGCAGGCAGTCCTGGCACGCCTCAAGACCCCGCTGGGCGGGCTCCTGCTCGCAGCGGCAAAGGGGCGGCTCGCCGAGGCGAGGGAGCTGCGCTGGTCGCCGGAGAGTGCTGTCGCGGTCGTCCTCGCCTCCGAGAACTATCCGGACAAGCCCCGCACCGGGGACCGCATCCGGGGCCTGAAGAAGGCTGCGGCGGTCGAGGGCGTGCACGTCCTGCATGCGGGCACGAAGGTCGACGACGCGGGCAACGTCACGAGCGCGGGCGGACGTGTCCTCGCGGTCGTCGCGCTCGGTGAGGATCTCCAGGAGGCACGGGAACGCGCCTACGAGGGCATGGGACTCATCCGCCTCGACGGCGGCCAGTTCCGCAAGGACATCGCGGCGAAGGCCGCACGCGGCGAGATCAGGGTTCCGGAGCGGGCCGGGAAGGCAGGCGTGTGATGACCGAGTTCGACGGGACGACCGGGGCGGGGACCAAGCGCGGCTACGACGCGGACGCCCCCCAGCTCGAGGGCTGGAAGCACATCTACTCGGGCAAGGTCCGCGACCTCTACGAGCCGGCCGAGGGCTCTGGCCTTTCACATCCTTCCGACGTGGTGCTCGTGGTCGCGAGCGACCGCATCAGTGCCTACGACTACGTCCTCTCGAGCGAGATCCCGGACAAGGGACGGGTGCTGACCCAGCTCAGCCTCTGGTGGTTCGAGCAGCTCAACGTGCCGAACCACGTGGTGGGATCGACGGCCGACGACGGCGTCCCCGCCGACGTGGTGGGCCGCGCCATGATCTGCCGGCGCCTCGAGATGTACCCGGTCGAGTGCATCGCCCGCGGCTACCTCACGGGATCAGGCCTCGCGGAGTACCGCGAGCATGGCACCGTGTGCGAGATCCCGCTTCCGCCGGGCCTGGTGGACGGCTCGCGCCTTCCGGAGGCGGTCTTCACGCCTTCGGCGAAGGCAGAGATCGGTGAGCACGACGAGAACATCACGTACGAGGACGTCACCGGAATGGTGGGGGACGACGCCGCAGCTCGGCTCCGCGACCTCACCCTCGAGGTGTACCGCGAGGCGGAGCGGATCGCCCGCGGGCGCGGCATCATCCTCGCAGACACGAAGGTCGAGTTCGGCGTGGATCCCCTGACCGGCGACATCACACTCGGCGACGAGGTGCTGACGCCGGACTCGTCCCGGTTCTGGGACGCGTCGACGTGGGAGCCCGGGAAGGCTCAGCCGTCGTTCGACAAGCAGTTCGTCCGCGACTGGCTCACGTCGTCGGCCTCGGGCTGGGACCGGCACTCGGGCGAGGAGCCCCCGGCTCTGCCAGCCGACGTCGTCGAACGAACCCGCGAAAGGTACGTCGAGGCCTACGAAAGGCTCACGGGCCGCAGCTTCGCCTAGTCCGGGTCCCCGGCCCTCTGCTGGGCCAGCCGGATCTCGAGGATGGCGTCCATGGTCTGCTGGACCTTCTCGGAGGCTCCCGCATAGCTGAACTGCTCGCGGGCGTCCTTGAGGAGCTCGAGCGCCTCGTCGTTGCGTCCGAGCGCCTTGAGCGCGCGGCCGTAGAGCAGGGCGACCTCGCCGGCGGTGTGGCGCCCCAGGACGTTCTTCTCGGAGTGGATTTCCTTGAGCCGCTCGATGGCCTCGGGGATCTGGCCGTTGAGGTAGAGCCACCGGGCACGGATGAACGCGACTTCCAGCTGTTCCGGCCGGGAGCCGCCCACGATCGAGAGGGCGAGCTCGGCGCGCTCGATCGCTGCGAGGGTCTCGGGTTCGACGATGCCGCCCGAGAGGCGGACGGCGGCGGACGCCTTGTTGAAACGGGCCCAGAGCTCGATGTCGTTGGCGGGGGAGAGGAGCTTGGCAGCCCGTTCGTGGTGCTTGACTCCTTCCTCGTAGTCGGCGCGCATGAACGCGACGTTGCCGATGACCCACTCGACCTCGCCCGAGAGCTGCCCCATCGACTCCTCGTCGACGAGTGTGCCGAGGATGCGGCAGTAGTCCCACGCCTCGTCGAGGCGGCCGCTTTCGGCGAGGGCCCCGATGAGGGCGCGGAGTGCGCCGATGTAGATCGTCGACCCGGCGGGGAGCTGCGCCCCCAGCCGTACTGCCTCCCGCGCGTGTTCGACGGCGGTGCCGAGCTGGCCGAGGCCGTGGCACACGGCCGCCAGCATCTGGTGCGCGCGCACCGCGAGGCCGTCCGACTCGGCGATGATGGGGTGTTCCAGGAGGTGCTGGACGATGCGCTGGCACTCGGCGAGTTGGCCCTGCTTCATGAGGCACTCGGCCTGCATGTAGGTCATGTTCCACCACGCGCTGTTGTTCCTCGCCTCGAGGGCGAACTGGGCCGCTGTCGCGGCGTGGCTCGCCGCCTGGGCGTAGTCGCGCATGTCCCAGGCCTGCCGGGCGTAGAGCCCGGCGAGGACGTATTCGGCGTCGTTCGCCGTGACCGGCTGGCTCCACGCCTCGAGCGCCTTGGGCGCAAGCTCGAGCCGGCGGGCCAGCTCCTGGATGACCTCGGGGGTCGGCTCGCGGCGGCCGGTCTCAAGGAGGGAAATGTAGCTCGGGGAGTACAGGTCCTTTCCCAGTTCCGCCTGCGTGAGCCCACGCTCGAGACGCTCGGCCCGCAACTTCTCGCCGAATCCGCTCCCCACAACATCCTCCTCGACTGGCCCCCCACCCAGTGGCTGGGGGTAAGGCGATAGACTAGCGGCTTGACACCTGCTGTGGATGTTATTTTACTTGGGGTGTCAATCACGACAAAGCACGCTCTGCCCGATTGCACCCGCTACAACTAAGGACACGACATGCTCAAGAAGCTGACTGCGTCACTCGCCCTCCTCGGCGCGCTGGCAGTCGGAGGCGTCTCGGTTGCCCCGAGCGCCATCGGCAACTGGCCTGACCCCATGAAGACCACGGCGATCGGCAACTGGCCCGATCCCATGAAGGCTACCGCCATCGGCAACTGGCCTGACCCCATGAAGAGCACGGCGATCGGCAACTGGCCTGACCCGATGAAGGCTACCGCCATCGGCAACTGGCCCGACCCGATGAAGGCTACCGCCATCGGCAACTGGCCCGACCCCATGAAGTCGAAGATCTGAGTCGACCTCAGCTGAGGGCCACAAGCCCTCGTCGATGATCCGCTGTTGTCTGGCGGGTCCAGAGAAGTGCCAGGAAAGCCCCGCCCGTCCCAGGACAGGCGGGGCTATTCCTGTGTCTGGGCCCCGCATTTTCGCCGTTGAGTCCCAGTATTTTTACTGCTCGGTTTGACATGTCCTGTCAACCCTCGGTTCAGGCGGGCCGTTCCTGCTGGGCTGGGCCGTCTCTTCGGGCGGGGACTTGGACGAACGGCTCGACGGTCAGAGTCTTCGTGTCGAGCACTACGGAATTGCCGAGGCGCCGCTGCATGTCGAGGACCTGGAGGACGGTGTCGCTTCCCGGAACGGGCACCGTGAGGCGCTGGTGCCAGTGGCCGGCGAACAGCTGAGCAGGCCGCGTGGCTTCGACAGCCGCCTGTACGAGCTCCCGCGTGCGATTCGCTTCCGCCTCTGTCTCGGGGCGGACCGGGAACGATGCGGGCAGTTCGACGCTCGCGGGCACCTCGTGGGCGAGCAGGACATCGAGCCGCCTGTCCCCGAGCCGGCGGACATCCTCTGCCGTCGGCTCTTCCTCCGGCCACCAGTCCACGTGGTGGCGCCGTTGCCCCCGGTCCAGGGAGTAGGCCCCGCCGAGGGCGCCGAAGCGGCGGCCGCCGAGACGGAATCGAGTCCCTCTCGGCAGGTAGGTCAGGCCCATCATCCGGGCACGGCGGCGGCGTCGAGGCAGCTGGGCGAGGAACTCGTGGTTGTCGTTGTTCCCGTCGATGAACATGAACTTGATGTTCGCGTCGCGGACGGCATCCGAGAGCGAGCGGGTGAAGCCGTACGCCTTCCCGAGGGAATTCGTGCGGCTCGGGGGCTCCGGATAGTCGGAGGGCCAGAAGGCGCCGAGGTCTCCGAGGTGGATGACGTGCCGCAACCCCTGCTGGCGGGCCGCCTTGATCGTCTCGACCGCCCAGTGGGCGTCCCTGTGCCAGTCCCCGGCGATCAGAATCTTCATGGTGCCCTCCTGACCCGTCGCCTTCGATTCTTCCACGGACAGGTGACCGAGGGCGGGGCGAGGTTCTCTATGTGGAAAAGCACGCGGGCGGGGAGCGGCTGGGGAGGACCGTTGGCAACCAGGGCGGCCGATCCAAGAAAGCCCATGCAGGAAACAGGAATGGCGCCGATTCCTCGGCGCCATTCCTGTTCTATTGGTCGGGATGACAGGATTTGAACCTGCGACCTCTTCGTCCCGAACGAAGCGCGCTACCAAGCTGCGCTACATCCCGATCCGCTGCCGAGTTTCCCCGATGCAACTCATACAGAGTACCCGATGCGGGTCCCTCAGGCGAAATCGGTTGGTCTCTCCAGGCCCAATCCGACGACGCTCACACCAGGGACTCCCGCCACGCGCCATGAAGCGCTGCAAAGCGCCCGCCACCGCGAATGAGCTCCTCCGGAGTGCCGTCCTCGATGATCCGTCCCGCGTCCATGACGAGTACCCGATCGGCGATCTCGACCGTCGAGAGGCGGTGGGCGATGATGATCGCCGTCCTGCCTCGCCGGGCCAGCAGGCTCGAGAGGCCCGCCTGCACGAGACGCTCGGAGGGGATGTCCAGGGAAGAAGTCGCCTCGTCGAGGATGAGCACGGCAGGAGCAGCGAGGAAGGCGCGGGCGAACGAGATGAGCTGGCGCTGGCCCGCCGAGACGCGGCCGCCGCGCTTGTTCACGTCCGTGTCGTAGCCGTCCGGGAGCGCAGAGATGAACTCGTGGGCGCCCACCGCCTTGGCGGCGGCCTCGATTTCCTCGCGCGCCGCCGTCGGACGCCCCAAGGCGATGTTGTCTGCCACCGAGCCGCTGAAGAGGAACGCCTCCTGGGTGACCATGACGACGGCGCGGCGCAGGTCCGGCGTCGAAAGGCGCCGGAGGTCGACGCCGTCGAGCGTCAGCGCGCCGGCAGAGACGTCGTAGAACCTCGCCACGAGCTTTGCGAGCGTCGACTTTCCCGCGCCCGTGGCGCCGACGAGGGCGACGGTCTGGCCCGCAGGGATGTCGAGGCTGAACTCGGGAAGGACGAGCGGCCCGTCGCCGTAGCGGAACTCGACCCGGTCGAAACGGATGTGGCCGCGCGGGTCGGGGAGCGGCTCGGGGTCCTTCGGCGGGACGACCGTCGGGACCTCCTCCAGCAGGCCGGACACCTTCTCGAGGGCAGCCTGTGCGCTCTGGAACGAGTTGTAGAACATCGCCATGTCTGCGATCGGCTGGTAGAAGCGCTTCACCGACAGCACGAGGGCGAGGAGCACGCCGACGGCGAGGCCGCCGTCCAGCACGCGAAGGCCTGCCACCAGGAGCACGACGGAGACCGTGATGTTGCCGATGAGGACGAGGCCCGGCTGCAGGATCCCATTGAGCTGGATCGAGCGCGCTGTGACCTTCCGGTAGTCCTCCGTGAGAGCCCCGAACTCCTCGTTGTTCTCGGGCTCCTTCCGGAACGCCTTCACAGCCCGGATTCCCGTCATCGACTCGACGAAATGGACGATGAGCCGCGCCGACGCGACGCGGGAGGCGCGGTAGGCGATCTGCGAGCGGATCTGGTACCAGCGGGCCAGGGCGAGCATCGGAACCGCGGCGGCGAGCATGATGACGCCGGACATCCAGTCGAGGAGGAACACCGTGCTGGCCGTGAACAGCATGAAGAGGACGCCTGAGGCGAGCGAGCTGACGCCGGAATCGAGGAGGTCGCGCAGCGCCTCGAGATCGGATGTCTGGCGGCTGATGATCCGCCCGGACGTGTAGTGCTCGTGGAAGTCGAGGCTGAGCCGCTGCGTATGCCGGAACACCCGGACACGCAGGTCGAGGAGCATCGTCTGGCTCAGCTTTGCGGTAGAGGTCACGTAGCCGGCCGTCAGGAGTGCCGTCGTGAGGGCGGCGGCGAGGTACATCGCGCCAGCGAGCCAGACGAGGAGCGAGCGCCCGTGGATGAGCGCGGGCAGGGCGCTGTCGATGCCGAACGCGATGATCGCCGGCCCGGCGGCCTTCGTCGCCTGCGAGACGACGACCATTCCGAGCGTCGCCCAGAAGCGCACCCGCACGGGGTGGATGAGGTCCTTCAGCAGGCGGAGCGAGCGCCGTCTGACGGCCCGCGAGTCCTCGCGGGTGAGGTCGACGGAGTCTTCAGCGTGGTCCCTCGGCGCGCCGCCGCGCGGGGTGGCAACCGTGCGGGGGGCGGCGGTCATCGGGCCTCCTCGAGATCGTCCATGCTGTCATCTGCATCGAGCTCGGAATCGAGATCCCGGGGCTCGGTGTCGAGGCTCGCGATGACGTATCGGTAGTGCGGGTTCCTCGCGAGCAGCTCGGAGTGGGTTCCGACGTCGTCGATCACGCCGTCCCGGAGGAGGGCCACGCGGTCCGCGAGCGCCACCGTCGAGGGGCGGTGGGCGACGATGAGCGTCGTCGTCTCCGCCAGCACCTCGCGGAGCCGGGCCTCGACCCGCTCCTCGGTCGCGACGTCGAGGGCGGAGAGCGGGTCGTCGAGGACCAGGACCGACGGCTTCGCCGCGATGGCCCGCGCGAGCGCTATGCGCTGCCGCTGGCCGCCGGAGAGGCTCAGCCCCTCCTCGCCGATGCGGGTGTCGACGCCCTCGGGGAGCGAGTAGGCGAACTGCGCCTGCGCGACGTCGAGCGCCTCCTCGAGGATGGCGTCGGCGTCGGGGCCCTCGCGGACCGGGGCGCCGAGGAGCACGTTGTCCCGGATCGAGTTCGAGAAAAGGGTCGAATCCTCGAACGCGACCGAGACGAGGCTCCGGAGCTCCGCGAGCGGGAGGCGGCGCACGTCGACGCCGTCGATCTCGACGGCACCGCCGCTCACCTCGTAGAGGCGGGGTACGAGCTGGAGGAGCGTGCTCTTGCCTGATCCCGTGACGCCCACGAGGGCCATCGTCTCGCCCGGGGCAAGCTCGAGGTTGACTCCGCGCAGCACCGGGCGGCCGCAGCCGTCGCTTGCCAGTGCCGGGCCCGGCGTCTGAGGGGCCTTCGCACGGTCCGAGGGCACGCCGCCGGGCCTCGGCGGCTCGTAGGCGAAGAGCACGTCCCGGAAGGCGAGTGCGGCGCGCTGGGCGCCCGACGGCTGCGAGCTGACACGGGTCGGCTCGACGGGGTCGGTGATGGCGACAGGCTCATCCATGACCTCGTAGTGGCGGTCGATCGCGGTCTTGGCCGTGAGCGCCATGCCCACGAGCGCACCCGACATCTCAACCGGGTTCGCCACGGCGGCGGCAGTGGCGAAGAATGCCGCGAGCGCCCCGACCGTGATCTGGCCCGTGGCCGCGAGCCAGAGTCCGACCATGAGCCCGGTGCCGAGGGCAAGCTCGGGAAGGAGTGTCACGACCATGCTGAACACCGCGAGGTGGCGGGCCTTCGTCACCTCAGTCTCCCGGAGCCCCTCGGCTTGGAGGGCGAAGTTCTCGAGGGCCTCGCGGCTGCGGCCGAAGGCCTTGAGCACGCGGATGCCGTGCACGGACTCCTCGACTGCGGTCGCGAGGTCGCCAGCCTGGTCCTGGCTCCGCCGGGACGCGGCGACGTACTGGCGGCGGAACCGGAAGCTGTAGATGCTGATCGGGACGGCGGCCGCGAGGAAGATCAGCGCGAGCTGCCACGAGATGGTGAACAGCATGGAGATGCCGACGATCACCGTCGCGAACGAAATGACGAGGTAGATGGCCCCGAACGCAAGCCAGCGGCGCAGCAGGTTGAGGTCCGTCATGGCCCGCGAGAGCAGCTGGCCCGAGCCCCAGCCGTCGTGGAACGAGACGGGGAGCAGCTGCAGGTGGCGGTAGAGCTTGACGCGCAGCGACGCTTCGACGTTCGTGGCCGGGTCGAGCACGAAGAGTCGCCGCAGGAACGTCAGGACTGCCTCGAAGACGCCCATGACGAGCACGACGGCGGCCGCCAAGACGACCGCCGACGGGCCCGCACCCGGGCGGAGCAGCGCATCGATGACGGCGCGGAACACCTGGGGGACGAGCACTGCGAGGACAGAGGCCGAGAGCCCGACGCCGAGGCCCGCGATGAGCCTCGGGACGATCGGGCGGGCCTCCGGGGCGAGCCGGGCAAGGCTGCTGCGGAAGGAAGTCTGATTCGTGGTGGGTGCCTTTGCGGGCATGCCGGCGCTCACACCTCCGGCTAGAAGTAGTTAGCTGTGGCAACTACCCTACGCCATGTCGGGCGAGCGGGGGAGCGCGCTCAGGCCCGGGCTGTCAGTGTGAGCAGAACTGCTTCCGGACGGCAGGCGATGCGGATGGGCGCGAAACGGGACGTCCCGATCCCGCCGGACACGTTGAGCGACGCCCAATTGCCGGCATGCTCCCACTTCGTGAGGCCCTTGGCGCGCCACGTGGGCAGATCGCAGTTCGAGACGAGCGCACCGTAGCCGGGCAGGCAGATCTGGCCGCCATGCGTGTGGCCGGCGAGGATCAGGTCGGCGCCCGTGTCGGTGAAGTAGTCGAGCACCCGCTGGTACGGCGCGTGGATCACCGCGACCTTCACGTGGGGCTCGCGGTCATGGCCGGACGAGCCGCGGGGCCAGTCGGCGTACTGCTCCCGCTTGAGGTGCGGATCGTCGACCCCGGAGAAGTCGAAGCGCACACCGTCGAAGACCACCGACTGGGACCGATTCGTCAGGCTGATCCAGCCCGCCGCTCCGAAGCCGCCGAAGAGTCCCCGCCAGTCGAGCTCGACCCGGTCCGGCAGGGGGCGGCGGTTGGAGGGGCCCAGCAGGTACGACGCCGGGTTCCTCGCAATCGGAGCGTAGTAGTCGTTCGAGCCGGGCACGAAGACTCCAGGGAAGCGCAGAAGAGGACCCAATGCCTCGAGCAGCGGCGCGACGCCGTCGACGTGGCTCAGGTTGTCGCCCGTATTCACCACGAGATCCGGGTAGAGCTCGGCAAGGCCTGCGAGCCACGCCGCCTTCTTGGTCTGGCCGGGGACGAAGTGGATGTCGCTCAGGTGCAGGACGCGGATCGGGGAGGAGCCCTTGGGGAGCACCGGAACCGTCTCCTCGCGGAGACGGAACTGGTCCTTCTCCCACCAGCCGTACGCTGCGGCCGCGGCCCCTGCCGAGGCTGCCACGCCAGCGAGGAAGCCAGCCCGTCTGGCACCTGTCGCGAGGGCCGCCGTCGTACGCTGCGCCGCTCGGGCGAGGGGCGCCCCCGCCCCCGGGACGAGCCCTTCGGTCGCGGCCATCAGCCCTTCTTGCTCGGGGTGGGCCGTGCGGGGACGGTCGGCTGCGGGAAGTTGGTCGGCAGCGGGAAGGCGGTCGGGAGCGGGACCGTCGGGTTCTGAACCGTCGTGCCGCCGGTCGTGTCCTGGTTCGAGGCGCCCTGGCTTGTCGTGTCCGTGCTCGGAGTCTGGAACTGCTGCGACGAAGTGCCCGTGATCAGGTTCTGCGGCGGCGCATCGAAGTCGCCGTGGTCGTAGAGGGGCGCGGCCTTCTGCATGTAGTACGCCCACTGCGGACCCGCGATGTAGGCGCCGTCGACGCTGGTGTAGAAGCGCCCGTTGATCGTGACGTTCTGGCCGATATGGCCCTGAGGCTTGAAGGCGTCACCGAAGAACGAGGCCGTCGAGAGGCCCTTCGTGTAGCCGACGACCCAGGTCTGGCCGTTGTACTGGTTCGTACCGGTCTTCGCGGCATCCGGGACGCCGAGCTTGATGGTCTGGCCGTTGGCGTCCTTGATGTTGTAGCCCGAACCCCTTGTCAACACGTCCTGGAGGACGTTCGTGACGGCCTTGGCAACATCCGGCTTGAGGGCGTTCGCCTGGCAGTTCTGGCTCTGCCCGCCGATCCTCTTGCCCTGGGAGTCGAGCACGTCCGTGATGGACATGGGCTGGCACAGGGTGCCGTTGCTGGCGAACGTCGCGAACGCGTTGGCCATGGTCATCGGCGAGACGTTCGAGCCGCCGAGCAGGTTGCCCAGCGTCGACATGTCGAGCTTCTCGTTCTTTCCGCTGCCGAGGTGCATGCCGATCGCGTCGGAGGCCCGCTGGATGTCGCAGAAGTCGTTGAGCGCAGCCGCGGATGCGAAGGTCGCGGTGTTGATCGACTGGTAGATGCCCTCTCGCACAGACATCGGCCGGTACCAGTTCGGCTCGTCGTTCTGCAGGTCGTCCGATCCGCTCACCGTGGAGTCATAGAATCCCGTGACCTTCTGGCAGGTCGTCTTCCACGGGAAGTTGGCGGGGTACCGGCGCTGGGACGCGTCCACGATCTGGTTGGTCGGCTTGCCCTCGTTGAGCCACGCGGCCAGGGTGATCGGCTTCATCGTCGAGCCGGGCTGCATGCCTCCGATCCCTCCGAGGGGATTGCCGTTGGCGTCCCCGCTGTCCACGTTGAAGTTGTACGACGTGAGGAAGTCTGTGCCCTGGCCCGCGAGGATCCTCGTATTCTGAGCCATCGCAAGGACCTTCCCGGTGCCCGGCTGGACCGTCACGAGGGAGGACGACCACTTGTCGGGGTTGGCGCCCGCGGTCGCGTCGACCTGCTGCTGGGCCGGGCCCTGGAGGCGCGGGTCGAGCGTCGTCTTGATGGTGAGCCCACCGCGAGTGAGCTTCTGGTCCCGATCGTCCACGGTAGCGCCGAAGGCAGGATCGTTCTCGATCTGATGGACCACGTAATCGCAGAAGTACTGCGCCTGGGACGCGTACGCACAGCCCTGCTTCGGCGGATTCAGCTTGAGCTGAATCGGCGTGTTGACGGCGTCGTCGTGCTGCTTCTGGTTGATGTACCCGTGCTGGAGCATCGCGTCGAGCACGAGGTCGCGGCGCTGCTTGGAGGCGTCCGGGTGCAGCGTCGGGTCATATCCCGAGGGGCTGTTGACCAGCCCCGCCAGGAGGGCTGCCTGCGGCAGCGAGAGGTCCTTGGCGTCTTCTGAGAAGAAGTACTGGCTGGCCGCCTGAATCCCGTAGGCGTTGCTGTTGAAGAACACGATGTTCAGGTAGCCCTGAAGGATCTGGTCCTTCGAGTACTGCTTCTCAAGCGCGATTGCGAGCTTCATCTCGCGCAGCTTGTCCCCCACGCCCTTCTGGCCGTTGAGCACGACCTGGGCCTGCTTGCCCTCCGAGACAAGGTTCTCGTTGATGACGTTGGTCACATACTGCTGCGTGAGCGTCGAGGCACCCTGCTTGTCGCCGCGGAAGTTCGAGACGAGCGCGCGCAGGATGCCCGTCATGTCGACGCCGCCGTGCTGGTAGAAGCGATAGTCCTCGATCGCCACGATCGCGTTCTTGATGTTCGGGGACATCTGGTCGAGGGGGACCTGAGTGCGGTTCTCGCTGAAAAGCGTGCCAATCTGCGAGCCGTCGGAGGCGAGGATCTTCGTCACCTGCCCTGGAGGGGTCACCGTGAGTTCGCTCGGCAGGCTGTTGAAGAACTGTACCGAGCCGTTTGCAGCGCTCCCCGTGACCGCCGCAGCGGGCACCATGAGGCCTGCCACGAGCACTCCGCAGATCGCGCTGACGCCAAGGAAAGCGAGGATCTTGCCGAGCGTTGTGGCAGTGTCGAAGAGCGGGTTCTTGCCAGACGCCATGTAGGGCAGTCTACCGGGACCGATTACTCTGGACTTTATGACCAGGTGGGAGTACGCGACCGTACCGCTGATCGTCCATGCGACCAAGCAGATCCTCGACCAGTGGGGCGATGACGGCTGGGAGCTCGTGCAGGTTGTTCCTGGCCCCGGTGGGAACGGACTGGTGGCGTACATGAAGAGGGAGAAGCAGGCATGAGCGAGGCGCAGGCCAGCGCGGCTCAGGACGCAGGTCTCGGAGCGGCGAGCGCAGTCGAGCGGCGCCTCGCCGACCTCGGCCTCGTGCTCCCCGAGGTGGCCGCACCCGTGGCCGCGTATGTACCCGCCGCTGTGGCCGGGGGATTCGTCTACACGTCTGGCCAGCTTCCGTTCGTCAAGGGCGAACTGCCCGCGACGGGCAAGGTCGGTGCCGAGGTCGGCGCCGACGATGCAAAGCGCTTGGCAGAGCTTTGCGTCATCAACGCGCTCGCAGCGGTCAAGGCGCAGATCGGCGACCTCGACCGCGTGACGCGCATCGTGAAGGTCGTGGGCTTCGTGGCCTCCGACCCGTCGTTCACCGGGCAGCCCGGCGTCGTCAACGGCGCCTCTGAACTGCTCGGCAAAGTGTTCGGAGACGCGGGCGCGCACGCCCGATCCGCCGTCGGCGTCGCGGTCCTGCCGCTTGACGCACCGGTCGAGGTGGAGTTGATTGCAGAATTTGCATAGCCGCCGTTTCATCGTCCCCAAGCGACTTCAGGGGGCGGCGCGCAGCTGGCTTGAGGAGGCGGACCGTCCGCCGCGGAACGCCCGGCTGGCTTCCTCGGTGGTCCTGGTCCGGGATTCGGCCGAGGGCACCGAGACATGGCTCGCCTATCGCCCTGGGGATTCGCCCCTGGGGGTCGTCGCCTTCCCCGGCGGCTCGGTTCAGAACGCCGACCACGACACGTTCGACTGGTTCGGCCCCTCGGTCGGCCAGTGGGCGGAGATGCTCGGGCTCGAGGAGTTCTCCAAGGCACGGGCCCACGTCGTCGGGGCCATCCGCGAGCTCTTCGAGGAGACCGGAGTGCTCCTCGCTGGGTCGGACGCGACGACCGTGGTGGAGGGCACCGGGACCGCTGACTGGATGCGGGCACGGGAGGCCGTCGCCAACGAGGAAATCAGCTTCGCAGACCTCATGGCGAAGCGGGGCCTCGGGCTGAGGACCGATCTCCTGCGGCCGCTCGTGCACTGGGTCTCGCCCGACTTCGCCCATCGCCGCTTCGATACCCGCTACTTCGCCGCTACGCTTCCGGTCGGCCAGACCCCGATGCTGCTGCCCAGCCGAGGCGTCTGGGGCGACTGGGTGCTGCCTGCTCGGCTCCTCAAGGACCGCGACACGTCCGCCTTCGGGGACTCCATCGGCGAGGACGAGACCAAGGGACTGCCCCTTGCCGAGCTCCTGGTCCCGGCGAGCGAGATCATCCTCGAGAAGATCATGAAGGCCAAGGGCTGCATCGCGTACCTCAACCTCAAGCGCTCCACGCACACCTATCAGGCGCAGCTCGAGCAGGAGGACGGGAAGCTATGGCTCCGCGTCGAGGCGCCGAGTACGGCCCCCGCAACGGCAGCACTCTCCGCCATCCCCCACCCCACCCCCACCGTTTCGGGTACAGATAACCAGCCCTGAGCGAGTCTCGGGTACGGCTACTCGTGCCACAGAGCGTTTCGGGTACAGCTAACCAGCCGCTGAGATATCTCGGGTACGGCTACTCGCGCCACAGAGCGTTTCGGGTACAGGTAACCAACGACGACGGCCGGCGCCTTCCGCTTGGAAGGCGCCGGCCGTTGAGTTTCCGCACCCGAGTTCGATCTAGAGCACGAGTTTCCGTACCCGAGATGCCCCAAGGGGGTGGGTTGGTGTACCCGAGATGCCCCTAGGGGGTGGGTTTGGTGTACCCGAGATGCCCCCCAGGGGTGGGTTGGTGTACCCGAGACGGGTCAGCGCGAGCGCTGGCGCAGGCGCGGCATATCGAGGATGACGACGGCGCGCGCCTCGAGGCGGATCCAGCCGCGCTGCACGAACTCGGCGAGGGCCTTGTTCACGGTTTCGCGCGAGGCGCCGACGAGCTGCGCAAGCTCCTCCTGCGTGAGCTCGTGGGCCACGAGGACACCGTCAGTGGCGGGGCGTCCGAAGCGGTCGGCGAGGTCGAGGAGCGCCTTCGCGACGCGGCCGGGAACATCGCTGAACACGAGGTCGGAGAGCGAGTCGTTCGTGCGGCGGAGGCGACGGGCCAGAGCCTGGAGCAGCTGGGCCGACACCTCGGGACGGGCGCGGAGCAGGGCGACGAGCGCGTCGTTCTTGAGGCCCGCCAGGCGCGTCTCGGAAACGGCGGTCGCGGTCGCGGTGCGGGGCGCGGGATCGAAGAGGGCCATTTCGCCGAACAGCTCCCCGGGCCCGAGGATCGCGAGGAGCGACTCGCGCCCATCAGGAGAGGTGCGGCCGAGCTTGATCTTGCCGGAGACGATGAAGTACATCTGATCGCCCTGATCGCCCTCGCGGAACACCGAGGCACCGCGGGAAAGGTCGACCTCCGTGAGCTCATCGGTCAGAAGGCGGAAAGCCTCGTCGTCGAGAGTGGCGAAGAGCGGCGCGCGGCGAAGTACCTCGATATCCAATTCAGTCTCCTAGTCAATAGCCAGTGCTAGCGCTGAGCCTCATTCTTCCAGACTTTGCAAGGCTTTGTGACGAACGCACCACCGCCGCGGCGCCCAGCTTGACCCCAGCGGCCGCCGATAGACTGGGCACAATGTTCGATACGGCCTTCCTAGACCTCGTACTCGTGGTGGTCCTGATCGGCTACCTCGTGTACGGGGTACGGGCGGGATTCCTCGTAAGCCTCGGCGGCATCATCGGCTTCCTCGTGGGAGGCGCCGCGGCGTTCTTTGCCGTGCCTCTTGTGAGCCAATGGCTCTCCGACAGCTCGTGGCGCGCCGCCGCCGTCGTCGTCACCGCGATCCTGCTCATGGTCGCGGGCAACGCGGTGGGGACCACCCTGGGGCGGAAGGCCCGGCGTCAGATCCGGTGGAAGTCGTTCGGTGTGCTGGACCGCGTGCTCGGCGGGTTGGCGAACGTCGCGGTTGCCGCGATTGTCATGTCGATGCTGGCCTTCACGGTTTCGAGCGTCGGCGTGCCGGTCCTCTCGCAGCAGCTCGCATCCTCACGCGTCATCACCACGATCGACGGGCTGACCCCGGACCCATTGAAGGCCGAGGCCGCGCAGTTGCGCGCGTTCGTGCTCGGGGACACCCTCCCTCGGATCATCGAGGGGATTGGCCCGCTCCAGCCCGTGCCGATCCCGCAGGAGAACACGGATTCGACGGCGCTGAGGACGGCGTCGACCTCGATCGTGCGGATCACCGGCACGGCGTACCAATGCGGCCAGAACCAGACGGGGAGCGGTTTCGTGGTGGCCCCGAACCGGGTCGTCACGAACGCGCACGTCGTCGCCGGCGTGCAGGAGCCGGTCGTGGAGCTGCAGAGCGGGGGCGCCCGCACCGCCCGCGTCGTCTACTTCGACAGCGTCCACGACCTGGCCGTGCTGGCGGTGGACAACCTCTCGCTCCCGGCACTGCACCTCATCGGCAACAGCCAGGCGGGCACGTCCGCGGCGTTCGGCGGCTATCCCCTCGGCGGCCCCTTCCAGATGCGGCCAGCCGCGATCCAGGGCACGACGACGGTGCTCGCCCCGGATATCTACGGTGCCAACGCGGTGCCGAAGCTCGTGTACCAGATCGCCGGCGACGTCCAGCAGGGCAACTCGGGAGGCCCGCTCCTGACGCTCGACGGCTCGGTGACCGGCATCGTCTTCGCGAAGTCGGACAACACGTCGAACGTGGGCTACGCGATCACCATGAACGAGGTGAAACCGGTGGCCGACCAGGCGCCTTCACTCTCCCAGCCGGTCCAGCCGGGTCAGTGCACGCGCAAGTAGGCGAGTCGCCTCAGACGTTGCGGTCGCGGGTGAGCTCCGCGAGGTAGTCGATCGCGAAGCGGTAGCCGAGCGGGCCGGCCCCGGCGATCACGGCGCGGCAGACGTCGCTCAGGTAGGAGTGGTGCCGAAACGGCTCGCGTGCGTGGACGTTCGTGATGTGCACCTCGACCGCTGGCAGCTCCACGGCCGAGATCGCGTCCCGGATGGCCACGGAGGTATGCGTGTAGGCCCCCGCGTTGATGACGATTCCGAGAGACTTCTGCCGAGCCTCGTGGATGGCATCGACGAGTGCGCCCTCGTGATTCGACTGCACGAAGTCGCACTCGAGCCCGTGCGCGTCGGCGGCCCCGGCGCACAGCCGCTCGATGTCCCCGAGGGTGGCGGTCCCGTACTTCTCGGGCTCGCGGGTCCCAAGGAGGTTCAGGTTCGGTCCGTTGACCACAAGGATGCTCGAGCGGGCGGGGGCAGGGGGGACAGTGGCCTCGGTCATGGTTCCGATCCTAAGCCGGACCAAGGTTTGAACGGATCAGGATGCAATGCGGACTGAAGGGATGCGCTCGCGGAGGTAGCCGAGGGCGTGGGCGGGGAGCCCGCGGTCCGTCACGAGGCAATCTGCCTCGTCGAAGCCGCAGATGCTGCCGATTCCCTGGACGCCCCACTTGCTGTGGTCCGCGACGACGACGAGGCGCCGTGACGACGCCGCGAACGCCTGGTTCGTCTCGGCCTCGAGCAGATTGGGGGTGGTGAAGCCAGCGCGCTCGTCCATTCCGTGAACCCCGAGGAAGAGCAGATCGAGATGCAGCCGGCGAATGGACGACGTCGCGAGCGGGCCCACGAGTGCGTCCGACGGCGTGCGCTCGCCGCCGGTGAGCAGAACGGTTGACCCCGACGACGACGTGTCGAACGCCTCCATGACGCGCACCGAGTTCGTCAGCACGGTGATGTTCGGGCCCCCGGAGAGCGCTTGAGCGAGCATCCATGTCGTCGAGCCGGCCGTGATGCCCACGGCCATTCCCTCCGACACGAGGGTCACGGCCTCCCGTGCGATCGCCGTCTTCTCTTCGATGCGCTGGGTCGACTTGAGTGCGAATCCGGGCTCATGGGTGCCTACCTCGCCTTGGATCATGACGCCGCCGTGGACGCGCGTGAGCAGCCCCGAGTCGCTCATGGCGTCGATGTCCCTGCGGACCGTGACGGCAGAGACTCCGAGTCGATACGCCAGGTCGGCGACTTTGACGACGCCTTCCTTCTGGACAGCGTCGAGGATGGCGGACTGTCTCGCGGCGGCAAGCATGCCTACCCCTTGCTCGAGCCGAGCGTCAGGCCCGCGACGAACTGACGCTGGAGGACGAGGTAGATGACGAGGGTCGGAATGACGGTGATGGTGGCCCCGGCAGCGAGCAGGTTGTAGTTGCTGAGGAAGACGCCTTGCAGGTTGTTGATGGCGGTCGTGACGGGGAGGCGGTCACCGCTCTGTATAAAGAGGAGCGGCCAGAAGAAGTCGTTGTAGATGAAGATGACCTCCAGCGTTGCGAGGGCAGCGAAGGCGGGGCGGCACAACGGCATGATGACCGACCAGTACTGCCGCCAGATGCCGGCGCCGTCCACGAGGGCGGCTTCGGTCAGATCGGAGGAGAGGGCCTTCATGTAGTTGGAGAGGACGAACGTGCAGAAGCCGATCTGGAATGCCGTGTCCACGGCGATGACCGAAATGTACGTATTGAGGAGGGTGCCCGAGTCGCTGAACCAATAGGGGAGATTCAGGTGCTTGAACATCTGGAAGAGCGGGGCGGCGAGGACCTGTGGGGGCAGCAGGTTTCCCGCCGTGAACAGGATGAGCAGCGTGATGTTGAACTTCCAGTTCACCCGGCTCACTGCGAACGCCATGAGCGATGACAGGAACAGCGTGAGGACGACAGACGGGACGGTGATGAGGGCGGAGTTCATGAAGTACTTCGAGAAACCGCCCTGATTCCAGGCAGCGACGAAATTGTCGAAGTTGTACGGTCCCGCGATGCTGAAGTACCCGTATTGGTTGGTCGAGGCGATGGGCCTCAGAGCGGTGTAGACGGACCAGCCCAGCGGCAGGAGCCACATTATCGCCAGGACGATGAGGACGAGGTGGGTCGCGAAATGCCGCTTGGGCCGGGATCCGTCGCCCCCCGTGTCCGTGGGAGCCTCCTTGACGGGAGGCGCTGCGATGACAGTCATTGCTCTTTCGCCTCCTTCCCGAACGTTCGGGTCAGGTAGAAGATGATCGGCACGAGGGAGATGACGAGCAGGATGGTCGCGAGGGCGGAGCCGACCCCGATGACCTGCCCTTCGCCGACGAGGTTCTGGATGACGAGCGCCGAGATGAGTTCGAGGCCGTTCGTCCCACGGTTGATGACGTAGACGATGTCGAATGCCCGGAGGGATTCGATGATCGTGATGACGACGATGACGATGTTGATCGGCCGCATGGCCGGGAAGACCACGCGGAAGAAGGTCTGGTACGCGTTTGCGCCGTCGATCGCCGCGGCCTCTTTGAGGGTGGGGTCGACCCCCTTGAGGCCCGCGAGGTAAAGGAGCATGACGTAGCCGGAATGACGCCAGGTCGCCGCGATGAGGGCGGCCCAGATGTTGACTTTGCTGTCGCCGAACCAGTCGACCGCCGCGGGCGTGCCTGCCGTTCCGAGGAGGAAGTTCAGGAGCCCGTGGTCGCGCTGGTAGAACAGCTGCCAGATGACGCCGACAAGGGCGAGCGAGAGCATGACGGGAGCGAAGAAGATGCTCTGGTAGATCCTGCTCCCGCGGATCCTCTGGTCAAGCAGCACGGCGAGCAGCAGGCCTAGAGGAGTCGCGACGACCCCGAGGAAGACGAGCCACAGGATGTTGTGCTGCACCGCGGGCCAGAATGGCGGGTAGTCCTGGGCCACGTATTGGTAGTTGGCCATTCCGGCCGGATGGATGTCGCTGAGATCGAGGCCATTCCAGCGGGTGAGGCTGAGGCCGATGGAGAAGAGGGTGGGCAGCCAGACGAAGATGAGTTCGATGAGCGTGGGAACAGCCACCATGGCTGTCAGGACGATCTTGTCTCGGGTCGAGAGGCGGCGAACCTTGCGGATTCTTGGCATCGTGCTTCCTGCAGGGTTGGGTCGGCACGGGCGGGGATGGAATCCGCCCGCGCCGGCAGTCGCTTGGCTTCAGCCGCGGCTACTGGGCCGCGTAGAGGGAGGCAGCCTGGGACTCGAGGTTCTTGATGTCGACGGTCCCGTCCTTGATGAAGGACTGGAGCGCCGGGATCATCACATTGTTCGCCATGGCCGGGAGGGCATCCCGGTCGAAGAACTGGCTGATGTGCTTGGCGTTCGCGATCGCGTCGGCGCACTTCTTGTTCAGCGGAGTGAATTTCGAGGTGTCGGCGCCCTTGGCCGTCGCGATGTTCGAATTGTCGATCGAGTAGTAGACGTTCTGGGCATCGGGAGTGCCCACATATTGCAGGAAGTCCTTCGCGACCTGGTTCTGGCCGCCCTTCTTCGAAAGCAGGAGCCCGTCGATAGGCGCCTCGATCGCGTCCTGGCCCTCGACCGCGATGGCGGGGAAGGGGAAGAAGTCAATATCGTCGAGGACGGTCTTGTCCGTGAACTGCTGCGTGACGAACGACCCCAGAAGGTACATGCCCGTCTTCTTCTGGCCGAGGAACTGGGCCGCATCCTGCCAGGTCTGGCCAAGCGCACCGGGATCCTGGTAGGGGAGGAGGGCCTTCCAGGTGTCGAACACGGCCTGCACCTTGGGCTGGTTCCATGATTCCTTGTGGGCACACAGGTCCACATGGAATTGATAGCCGTTGAGGCGCATGTTGATGTAGTCGAACGTTCCCATGGCCGGCCAGCCGTCCTTGTCGGCGAAGCCGATGGGGATGATCCCGTCGCCCTTCATCTTGGCCGCGAGGGATTTGAGCTCGTCGAAGGTCGTGGGAACCGTGTAGCCCTTCTCGGCCCAGAAGCTCTTCCGGTAGAAGAAGCCCCACGGATAGTTGTAGTTCGGGACAAAGTACATCTTGCCGTCGGGCCCGGTGGAGGCCTTCTTGAGGGCGTCCGAGTAGTTCGCCCCGATCTGCTGCCACACGTCGTCGATCGGTGCGAGGAGGCCTTTGCCCGCGTAGTACTGCATTCGGTAGCCGGCGAACCAGGTGAACGCGTCGTCGGGGCTGCCCTCTAGGTACGAGTTGATCTTGTTCTGGAAGTCGTTGTGGGAAACGGTGTTGACGGTGACCGTCGCGCTCTCCTTCT
This sequence comes from Sinomonas susongensis, assembly GCF_005877005.1. GTDB lineage: Bacteria > Actinomycetota > Actinomycetes > Actinomycetales > Micrococcaceae > Sinomonas > Sinomonas susongensis. Next base: position 158,338 of record NZ_SSNH01000008.1, read on the forward strand.
TCTGGAAGGCGTCCACGACGGCCTGATAGGCGCGCTTGGGAACGTCGTCCGAGGCCGACGATCCGAAGGTCATCGACTTGCCGGAGCCTCCGGCGGGCCCCGACCCTCCTGTGCAGCCCGAGAGGATCGGAACGCTCGCCAAACCCACGGCACCGACGCCGAGGGTTTTCAGGAGGGTTCGGCGGTCCATGGATGGGAGCGTCCGGGAGGGGGAGAAGGAGGAACGGCTGCTATGAGTGTCCATGGTGTCTCCTGGAGTAGTGCGCGATCTCCTGTGATCTGCGTCACATCACCTATGGTAGTCGTTCAAAAACGATCGGAAAAGATCAGGAACGAAAGTATTTCGTTCCGTTGGTCCTCCTCCGCGCGGACTCCCCTTCCTCCTCCCGCTCTCGGTCTCAGCCTGCGACGCGCACGACGGCGACTCCCCCAGCGGGCACCCTCAGTTCGCCTTCCGTCGCACTCCCCGAGACCAGCTCGACGCCGTCGACGGGCAAGCGGGCGTCCTCTGTGCCGTGGTTGATCGCGAATACCCACGACCCCTCCTCCGACGCTCGCGTGACGACCTCGAGGTCAGGATGCTCGGCGGCATGCCGCGGCGGCTCGATTCCGGCGTCAGCCAGGACGCGGGGGAGGAGCCCTGCTAGCGCCTCGGCGTCCGGAGTGGTGCCGACGTAGTACGCGTGGCCCCGTCCGGCGGCGTTCCGCGTGACGGCAGGGGAGCCCGCCGTCGGGCCCGCCTCGTAGCGGGAGACGGCCTCCGCCGTCGTCGTCCGCCCGAGCTCGCTCCAGCGCTCGCCCGAACCCTCGGTGAGCGGCACGGTTTCGGCGGCGTGGAGCGGGAAGAACTCCTCGATTTCGATGCCCAGGAGCTCTCTGAAGGCGCCCGGGTAGCCGCCGCCGTTCAGCGGATCCATGATGATGCGGTCGTGTTCGTCGACAATGCCCGAGAAGTACGTCAGAACGAGAGTGCCACCGCCCTCGACGTAACGCCGGAGGTTCGCGGCGCCGTCGTCCGTGACGAGGTAGAGCATCGGCGCGACGACGAGCGGGTAGGCGGAGAGGTCGTCCGTGCTCTGGCGGACGTCGGTCGTGATTCCGGCGCGGAAGAGGGCATCGTGCCACTCCCGGAGCTCGCGTACAGGCTGGGCTTCCATGCTCGGATGCGAATCCAGCTCTGCCGCCCACCGCGCATCCGTGTCGAACAGGAGCGCCGCGTCGGCCACGACCCTAGAGCCGGCCACTTCCGAGGCCTTCTCGAGGGCCGCCCCGAGCTCGACGACCTCGCGCCACACCTTCGTGTCCCGCCCGGCATGCGGAACCATGCCCGAGTGGAATTTCTCCGCTCCCGCCCTGGAAGCACGCCACTGGAAGAAGAGGATTCCGTCCGCACCTCGGGCGAGGTGCTGGAACGAGTTCCGCAGCATCTGCCCGGGGCTCTTCGCGATGTTCCGGGGCTGCCAGTTCACCGCCGAGGTGGAGTGCTCCATCAGCAGCCAGGGCTTGGTCTGGGCCCAGCCGCGGGTGAGGTCCGCGACGAGTGCGAGGTCCTGATGATTCCGGGGATCTTCGGCGATGAGGTAATGGTCGTTCGAGACGATGTCCATGCGCGGCGCCCAGCGCCAGTAGTCGACGGGGCGAGCGAGGCCCATGTTCGTGCCCATGAAATTCGTGGTGACCGGCTTGTCCGAGTGGGCCCGGATGATGTCGGCCTCTGCCTCGAAGCACTCGAGGAGCGAATCCGAGGAGAAGCGCGCGAAGTCGAGCTGCTGGCTGGGATTGACCCAGGTTCCGGAGCGCCGAGGAGGCATGATTTCCGACCAGTCGTAGTAATGCTGCGACCAGAAGGCGGTTCCCCAGGCCTCGTTCAGGGCGTCGATCGTGCCGTACCGGGCACGGAGCCATTCCCGGAAGCCGCGTTCCGCGTGCGGGCCGAAATCGGGCTGGTTGTGGCAGCCGTACTCGTTGTGGATGTGCCACATCGCCAGCGCCGGGTGCTGGGAATAGCGTTCCGCAATGGCGGTGGTGAGGGCAGCCGCGGCGCGACGGTAGTCCGGGGAGCACGCCGCGAACGCCTGGCGAGAGCCATGGGTCTGGCGGACGCCGTTCTCGTCGACAGGAGCGGAGTCAGGGTACTTCACGGTGAACCACGGCGGGGGAGAGGCGCTCGCGTTGGCGAGGTCGACGGCGATCCCATTGGCATGAAGAAGATCCATGACCTCGTCCAGCCAGCCGAATTCGTACCGTCCTTCCTCGGGTTCGAGGAGGGCCCAGCTGAAGATGCCGACACTCACGAGGTTGACGCCGGCTTCTCGCATGAGTTCGACGTCGTGCTTCCACACCTCCCTGGACCACTGCTCAGGGTTGTAGTCCGCGCCGAACGCGATGCGGGGAGTTCCGTTGCCGAGGCGACGGGTGAGGTCGTTGAGGTCCATGGCGGTTCCTCTGCAGTGAGGTGACAGGTTTCCGGGGGCCGTCTCGAGACGGGATGGCCGTCGTCCCAGCCTAGGCATTCCTCACAAAAACGTACAGAAGATACCAAAACCGAAATTTTTCGGTCCTGCAGGCGCGGCTTGCTTCCGGCCCGCAGCGCGCGACTAGCGCTCTCGGCTGACCCGATCAGCCCGCTTCAGCAGGACGAGCGCAAGAGTGATTCCTGCTGCAGCCCACAGGACGGAACCGCTCGCCGTGAAGGCGTTGACGTCTCGGAGCGCGGCGACCTGATAGGTCAGAGGTTTGGCTGAGGCGAGGTACCTGAGGAAGCCCGAAGTGCCGTCGATGGGATAGAAGAGGGGCGCCGTGAAGACGACAGGGAGGGACGTTACGGTCACCAGGAAATCGCGCGTCGCGTAGGACTGCACTTTGCCGCCCACGGCCGCGCCGACCCCGGTCCAGCCGATCATGAGCAGCAGGCCGAAGGCGCCGGAGACGGCCATGCGGGAAAGGCTGGGCGCGTCGGCGCCGAAGACGAGGAGCGCGCAGCCTGCGAGCAGAACGAATTGTCCGAGGAAGACCGCCCCGCCGTAGAGGACGATGCTGAGGAGGTATCCTCGTGCACTTCCTCCTTGGAGCGTGTAGATGGCAAAGACTCCCCACTTTCGGTCATTGGCCACATCGCTCATCGCTGAAGTCGAAGCCCGGAATGCCAACAGGCACGTAAGTCCGGTGAGGGCGAACCCGCCGTACCCGTCGGTCGATTCGCTCAGGTGTGAGCGCAGCCCAGCGGTGAGGAAGAGGAGATACGCGACGGGCTCGATGAATCGCCCGAGATACGAGGTCCGCCAGTTCCACAGGGACGCGAAGTGGTACTTCGTGAGGACGAGCGGGCGCATCACGGGCTCTCCTGGCGAATATGCATATAGGCCTCCCAGAGGTCGTCGGTTCTTGCCTTTCCCGAAAGCAGAAACTCCTCGACCGGGAGGTCGGCGAGCACTTGCCCCTCAGCCAAGGCAATGACTCTGGTGCAGTGCTTGCTGAATCTCGAGGTTTCATGGGTGCTGATGATGGCGGATGCCCCGTCTGCGCGTCGAGCGGCGAGATGCCCGAACACCTTGGACATCCCTTCTGGGTCAAGGCCGGTCGTCGGCTCGTCCAGAATCATGAGCCGGGGGTCTCCCGCCATAGCGCGCCCTATCTGAGTCCTCCGCAATTCCCCGCCGGAGAGCGTCTCGGCGGTCCGCGCGAGGAGGCTCTCGAGCCCGAGGGATGCGGCTATCTCCTCGACGGCGCCTGCAGTCCTTCGTCGCCCCGGCTTGCGAAGCTCTACGCCGAGGGCGATGTTCTGCCGCACAGTGAGCGACCAGTCGACAATCTCCCGTTGGGGACACCAGCCGATGTCCTGGCGGGCGACATTCAGCTCGACTGATCCTCTTGTCGGGCGTGAGAGTCCGCCGAGGAGGTCGAAGAGAGTCGATTTGCCGGCTCCGTTGTGGCCGACGACGGCGATCACCTCTCCGGGTCCGATCGCAAGGGAGACGTCGGCAACCGCCGGTGCGATCCCCTTCCGGTACTCCTTGGTGAGGCCTGTTGCGGTGATGAGCCAACTCATAAGGTTTCCACGCCCTCGCTGATCGCTGCTGCGCGTTCGGCGGGCGACGTCTGAGTGCCGCAGTGGATTTCGAGAGCCGTTTCTGGCAGGCAGGTTTCAATAGCCTCATTCGAGGCCCGTGTAAACCATCCTAGATTGGGTCGACCGATCTCCATGATCTCGACCGTCGGGTTCTGCGAAGCCTTGAGGACGATCAGTTTACTGATAGGGCCACCCGCGGAATTGTGCCTTCCGAGTATTGCCTCCGGCCGAACAAGAGCGACTAGCCCAGTGTCGCGAGAGACCGTCAGCCTATAGTCAAGCGCGTCGAGAGTCGGAATGATTATGTCTAAGCTTCTGTGTCGGAAACCGATCGGGACTTGATATGTCAAGCAGGACTGCGTTCTGGTGTCCATAACGATTATGCTGTCTGAAACAAGTTGCGCTCCATGCTCTTGGCACAAGGCGAGCACCAGTGAAGTTTTCCCTATGTAATGGGGGCCCACGATCGCTGCAATCCGACCGTCTGTGAGACGGACGGCGGCCCCGGAGTAGATCGCTAATCGTTCACGCAGGCGACTGGTGGCGAATGGGGGAAGCGGTGATGGAACCCCCGACCACTCTTGAAACGTGTGCCCGATAGAGAAAACAGACGCATGATGGTCCACGAGCTCTATAGACTTTTCCAGCCGGTCATTCGCAAGTGTGCTGGCGAAAAAGCCCCGCGATGGCCATCCGTTGCAGCGGAGCCGTAGGGATACATCGGGGGTACCGCATTCCGCGGATACGAAGCTCCCGTAGAAGAATTTCAAATCCTCTATGTCGCTTGGGTGGCACAGGGCACGCACCTTAACACCCCAGAAATCCAAAAAGAATTCCGCCTCTCCGTGTTCACGTTCCATTCGCCAACTCCTCGATTGCTTTCACGGCGCGGTCGAGGTCTCGATCTATATTCAGGCATAGATGGAGATGCCTACTCAACGTTCGTTTCGCCCTGAACGTCTCATTAGTGGGTACTAAGGTCACGGTCCACGTCCAATCTGACGACATGGGCCCCAAGCTGAGGCCAAGCGCTCGCGGGTGGACTGCGCGGGTTATGCCTGTAGGCGTTGCAAAGCGCGGTGCCTCGGGAAACGAGGATGTGGCTAGTCCCAATATTTCAGCAGAGTTGGCTCTTAGCCCGATTGGACGGGTGAAGCGTAGGATTCTATTTTCCTCTGAAACAGGAATGATGTCGTCGCTCATAAAGGCCCAAGAACGCCGCAATAGGGCGAGGAGCAAGGTTGATTTTCCAGCCGTCGAAGGGCCATGCAGTACCACTGCCCGCTGCGGGTCCGTGGGATGTACGGCTGCAGCGCCATGGATCGTCCGTACCCTACTTCTCAAAGGAAGCAGGGCAAGGGGTGGGATTGGCGTAGGGGCATTCATTGTATCGTCGCCTTCGATCGTCCATTCTCGCCCAGTCCCGTGTTCGATAAGGTGAATTTCACGTTCATCTGGTTCGCTTTGGAAGAAGGAACGTTCTCTGCTGCGAAATTCCACGCTCACATCAGGAAATGCGACGGTCTGCGACAAGTGATCACCGAAGTAATACGCTATATGAGTAAAGTCCGCCTGGTTGTGGACTGCGACGCGGACCGTGGCACCCCAGAAGTCGAGCCAGAGCATTTTCGGCCTACTTGCTTCTGGAGCCATGGACCAGCAGGGTTGTTCCCGAGTGGACGGATGAGGTCATCGTCTGGATATCCCTGATTGACGAAGAAACGATCTGGGGAGCCATGTCGGAACGATAGGAAGAGAAGATCAAATCACAACGCCGTTCTGGCGGGAACGTCCGTGCTAGCAGATCATATAATGGAGACAACCATTCAAGTTTACGGTCGCGAACTTCGATTCGCTCGCTGTTGAGGTGACCGACCTGAGACAATATCAGTGGGAAGGTGGGGTCCAGGCGGGGGGTCGTCCTGAGAAACCAGTTTGCTTCGTAAATTTGTGCACCAAAGTCAAATCTGTACCCGAGATCGCAGATGAGTTGGTCAAGAAAAGAAGTGGCTGCCACGGCCTTGACTCGAAGGCCAGGGGTGTCGAGAAGCATCCAAGAGGTATCGACCAAAAATAGGGGATGGCCGTAGTTTAAGAAACAGGTGTGTCCTAGGACCAGGTTATCGATAGCAGTCTGGGCGACCTGGTCGGCCAATGCGCCGTAGATTTCCGCTGGATCTGTTCCCGAGAAATAAATTGTGGACAGGTCTTCAACTCGTCCGTGGCAAATCTCCCTGAGTTCTTTGTCGAATGCGGTGAGGTGAAGGACGACGGCCGCATTCCGCAGGATGGCATCTGCTTCGACACTTCGTTGGTCGAATCCTCCGATGCCAAGGCCGAGCAGGTAAAGGTCGGCCTTGGCATCGGGGACCCGAAGATCATCGCGTACCTTCCGCAATTTTCCTCCGGCAGCTAAGAGTGAGTATGGTCACATGAATTGGCGGTGACCTCCACTAGCTGTGAATGTCTCCTCGATCGTCGGGATGTAGGTGGGAATGACGGTGAGCTCTTCAGCGGACTCGAGGTCCGCCTCGACGGAGTCAACGCTCTGGATCTCAAGCATGTCTGTCCTTTCGATGTGTGCCTATTCCGACCTGGCGGCCGTTGAGGACCTGAGGTAAGCCCCCATTCAGTGAAGATTCAAAAAAGCTAACTGTCAACCCATCTGTGCGTCTGGAGCACCATGGCACGTCGTCTTGCCTTCTGAGTCCTGAGGATGCCTGACTCGCGAGCGGCCGGCAGCCCGGAAGGCCCGTCACATTCGAGCGTCGAGGAGCGGCACTGAAGTGACACCCGCTCCCGGGAAGCACAAGCTAATTTATGGCGCGCGTCCGCAGCAGGATCGCGTGCTCCGGGCGCAGGATCGGGAGCGGGATGCCGACCTCGGCCAGGAAGCGCCCGCTCGCCGTGGCGCCCGAGGAGAGCCAGACGGGAGGCGAGGTCTGGATGAACGTGTCGTTCCAGTCGCCGTCGTCCGGAGTCGGAAGGACGACGTCGACCCGGTAGGTGCGCTCGGGATTCAGCCCCGGGAGGCCGAGACGGCCGGGTGTCTCGGCAGCGAGCGTGCCGAGGGAGACGGCGGCGAAGAGGGCCTCGCCGCCGTCGTCCGAGACGACGCCATGGAGCGCGAGGTTCGGTTCGACGATGTCCGCGTTGACGCGCGTCCCGGAGTGCAGGAGCTGCCTGTGCCCCTTGTAGAGCGCGATGGCCCGTCGAAGGGTTTCGCGTTCGGCCTGGCTTGCCTTGCGGATGTCCCATTCGATGCCGAAGTGGCCGAACAGGGCCGTGATCGCCCGGAAGGAGATGTCGTGGACGCGGCCGGTCGTGTGCGAATGGGTTGGGCCGACGTGGGCGCCGACGAGCTCGGGCGGGAGGACGGCTTCAGTCCAGCGCTGGATCGTCTGGCGCTCGAGGGCGTCGTTGCAGTCCGAGGCCCACACCCGGTCAGTGCGCTGGAGGATCCCGAGGTCGACGCGCGCCCCGCCCGAGGAACACGACTCGATCTCAACCGTCAGGTGCGCGGCCCTGAGCGCGTCGAACAGGCGGTACGCGGCGAGCGTCTGCTCGTGGACCGAGGGCCTGCCCGCATGGCCGTGCTCAGCGAGGTCCCTGTTCTGATCCCACTTGAGGTATGCGATGTCGTTCTCGCGGAGCAGGGTGTCGAGACGGTCGTAGATGTACTGCCACGCATCCGGATTCACGAGGTCCAGGACGTGCTGGTGCCGCCATTCCAGCGGGAGACGCCCGCCGTCTTTCGGTGACGGTGCGGACGGCCGGACGATCCATTCCGGGTGAGCGCGGGCGACGTCCGAGTCGAGGTTGACCATCTCGGGCTCGACCCACAGTCCGAACTCCATCCCGTGGGACGTCACGGCGTCGATGAGCGGCTTGAGCCCCTCGGGCCACACCGTCTCGTCGACGTACCAGTCGCCCAGCCCAGCCCCGTCGCTGCGGCGGCCCCGGAACCAGCCGTCGTCGAGCACGAAGCGTTCGACGCCGAGCTCCGCCGCCGACTCCGCGAGCTCGAGGAGCGGCTCGAGACGATGATCGAAATAGACCGCCTCCCAAGTGTTGAGCACTATCGGGCGAGGCCGGTAGCCGGCCCGTCCCTCGGAAGTGACGTGCTGCGGCCGGGCGCGGAACCAGCGGTAGAACCTCTCCGTCACTCCGTCGAGGCCGCGATCGGAGTAGGCCGCGTAGAGCGTGGGCGTCGCGTACTTCTCGCCGGCGGCCAGGACGATCTCCCCGGAGCCGAGCAGCTCGGCCGCGCCCAGGCTTCGGCGCCCGTCGGCGAGCGAATCGAGGTACTGCTCGTGGTTTCCCGACCAGCCGAAGTGGATCGCCCACACACGGCCCGAACGGTTCGAGAAGCCTGCGGTGCCGGCCGCGACGAGGAGGGACGAATCGTGGCCCGTGCGGCCATGGCGACCCGAGCGCACCCACGTGCCCTGACCGATGTGATGGCGCTGCGGGTGGTTTTCGCGGCACCACCGTCCCGTGAGGTCGAGGAGCTCCGAGGCCTCGCCGGGGACGGGCACGACGGCGGCCAGCTCGTCCAAGCAGTATGGCCCGGCCCCGGTGTTGGCGAGCTCGTGCGTGATCTCGAGGAGGCCGCCCTCCCCGAGTACGAGCTCGCTCGTCACCTCCAGGCCGGCCTTCGCATCGGCGTGGACGATCCGCGCACCGCGCCCGCCGCGGATCGCCTCTGCCGCAGCGACCCGCAAGGCGGGGGAGAACGCCGAGCCGGGGTCCCCGTCGTCGGCCGCCGTCGGCGCCGGCCTATGCCCTCGCAGCGCGGGACGGCCGAGCCAGCCCGACGAAGCCTGGGGGAGGAGGCCGGCGACGACGGGCACGTCGAGCGCCGAGTGCGGGACCGGGTTGCGCAGGAGGCCGAGTTCGGGGAGGTCTTCGCCGAGGTCGGCACCCCAGTGCACGACCTCGGCTTCGCCGGAATCGAAGGCCAGCAGGACGCTGACACCCGCGGAACGGAGATGCAGGGGATCCATGGGCTGGCCTCCGATGTCGACGCGGGCTACTTCCGGAGGTCAGCGGCGATCTGCTGCATGACCGCCGGATCGGCGAGGGTGGTCGCGTCACCGGGGTCGCGGCCCTCGGCGACGTCCTTGAGGAGGCGCCGCATGATCTTCCCGGAGCGGGTCTTGGGAAGCTCCGGAACAACGAGGATGTGCTTGGGCTTCGCGATAGGCCCGATCTCCTTCCCGACATGCGTGCGCAGGACCGCTGACGGGTCCTCGCCCTCAGGGATTTCGACCTCGCTCCGGAGGATCACGAACGCGACGACGGCCTGTCCCGTGGTCTCGTCCGTGGCACCGACAACGGCGGCCTCGGCGACCCATTCGTGGGAGACGAGGGCCGATTCGATCTCGGTGGTGGAGAGGCGGTGGCCGGAGACATTCATGACGTCGTCTACCCGGCCGAGGAGCCAGATGTCGCCGTCGTTGTCCTTCTTCGCTCCGTCGCCGGCGAAGTACATGCCCTCGAACCGGGACCAGTAGGTTTCCTTGAACCGCTCAGGGTCGCCCCAGATGGTGCGGAGCATGGAGGGCCAGGGCTCGCGGACCACGAGGAAGCCGCCGTGCCCGTTGGGGACCGGCTTGCCGTTCTCGTCCACGACGTCCACAGCGATCCCGGGGAGGGGCACCTGCGCCGAGCCAGGCTTGGTCGAGGTGACCCCGGGCAGTGGGGCGACCATGATCGCGCCGGTCTCGGTCTGCCACCAGGTGTCCACGATGGGCGCCTTCCCGCCGCCGATGACCTCCCGGTACCACATCCACGCTTCAGGGTTGATCGGTTCGCCGACCGAGCCGAGGACCCGGATGCTCGAGAGGTCGTACTTTCCGGGGATCTCCCGGCCCCACTTCATCATGGTCCGGATGGCGGTGGGGGCCGTGTAGAGGATGGACACCTTGTACTTCTCGACGATCTCCCACCAGCGGCCTTGGTGCGGGGAGTCCGGAGTGCCCTCGTACATGACCTGCGTCGCACCGTTCACGAGCGGCGCGTAGGCAACGTAGGAGTGGCCCGTGACCCAGCCGATGTCCGCCGTGCACCAGTAGACGTCAGTCTCAGGCTTGAGGTCGAACACCGCGGAGTGCGTGAACGCGGTCTGCGTCAGGTACCCGCCTGTCGTGTGGAGGATGCCCTTGGGCTTCCCCGTGGTGCCCGAGGTGTAGAGGATGTAGAGAGGGTGCTCGGACTCGTGCCCGACCGCCGTGTGCTCGCCCGAGGCCGCATCCATGAGCTCGCTCCAGTGCAGATCGCGGCCCTGGGTCCAGTCCACGTCCTGGCCGTTGCGCCGGACGACGACGACGTGCTCGACTGAGTGCCCGGGCGCGGCGAGGGCGTCGTCCACCGCGGGCTTGAGCGGGGACGGCTTGCCGCGACGATACGTTCCGTCAGCCGTCACGACCAGCTTGGCCTCGGCGTCGTCGATCCGGGAACGGAGCGCCTCGGCGGAGAACCCGCCGAAGACGACCGAGTGGACCGCGCCGATGCGGGCGCAAGCGAGCATCGTGACGACCGCTTCGGGGATCATCGGCAGGTAGACCGCGACCCGATCGCCCTTGCGCACGCCGAGGGACTCGAAGGCGTTCGCGGCCTTCTTCACCCGCTCGGTCAGGTCCGCGTACGTGATCTTCTCGGTGTCACCCGGTTCGCCCTCGAAGTAGATCGCGACCCTGTCCCCGAGCCCGTTCTCCACGTGCCGGTCCAGGGCGTTGTACGCGGCGTTGACCTCCCCGCCCACGAACCACTTCGCAAAGGGCGCGTCCGACCAGTCCAGCGTCTGGTCGAAGTCCTTCGACCACGTCAGGTGCTTCCGCGCCTGCTCGGCCCAGAACGCCACTCGATCCTCGGCCGCCGACGCGTAGACGTCCTCGTGCACGTTGGCCGCGGCCGCGAACTCGGGTGTGGGCGGGAAATGACGCTCCTCATGGAGGAGGTTCTCGAAAGCGTCCCCGTTGACGGTTTGCTGGGACATGAACGTCCTTTCGGCTCGATCCATCGCGTGGGCCAGCCCGCGTCCTCGCGGCAGATCCAGGACCTTCTTGATCTGCGGACGGGACAGGTCGGCTGCCTCTTCCCACAGTAGACCTTGCGCGGCGCCCGTGGAGTTGCGCACGTCACATCCCGGGAGGGGAACCACGGCCTTGCGGGCTAGGTGGGGCACAGGCGTTATGGCTAGGCTGAACGGCAAGGACGACCGAAGGAGCAGCCCATGTCTGATTCCCGTCAGGGTCCCTCTCGCGTTGGTGGCGCGGTACCCGGACCCGACAGCGTGCCCGCAGATCCGGGGGCCGGCAATTCCGCGCGCGGCGGCGATCCCGCCCGGAGCCTCGCACAGGACGGTGCTCCTGCGGCCGTAGTGGGCCCGTTCACCGCCCGCGACGTCGCAGTGTTCGTCGGTGTGTTCATCACGTTCGTCGGTTCCCTCCTGCCGCTCGTCCAGAGGGGAAGCACGCTGAACCTCTGGAATGGGCAGAACGTCTACTTCATCGGCATCGGCATCCTGCTGCCCCTCGTGCTCGCGGGCCTGTTCGTGTGGCGCCGGCTCTCCCCTCAGACGGTGTTCCGTGTCGGCTCCCTCTCGCTCGACCAGTTCGCATCTGTCGTTTCGGCCTTCGCATGCACGTACTTCTTCGTCTTCGCGGTGACGGCGCTGACCCCGGGCGCGATCGTCGGCTTCATCGGCGGCGCCATCCTGGTGGCCTCGACTGTCCTCGCGCGCGCCATTCCAGCGTTCGCGGTCGACTTCGCGGGACGGGCCGAGGTGCCGGCGCACGTCGTCGCCCGGGACGCCGTCGCCCCTACCCAGAAGCCGAGGGGCAACGAGCCGGGGTCCAAGAAGCCGATGGCGCTGAAGCCCTCCCGGCAGTCGAAGACGCAGCAGGGCGGCAGCTCCCGCTTCCCCGCCGCGGCCAAGGCGCAGAGCGAGGCGAGCGGCGCTCCGGCCCCACGGGCCGGAGCAACGGCAGTCGACGGCACCACTTCGTCCGTGAAGCCTCATGAAGGTCCCGCTGGGGTCTCCTCAGCGGGAGCCGCGGCGGCCGCCACGGGCGCGGCCGGCGCGGCTGCGGCCGGCGCGAGCGTCGCCGCCCTGGCCGCCGGAGCCAAGGCCGCGCAAGGGGACGAAGCGCGGGGTGCGGCCGGCCGAGAGGGCGAGCCGGCGACTTCGGCCGTGCCGAGCGCCGCGGGTGTGACACGCGAAGGCGGTGCGTCCTCGCCGTCGTCGGAAGCGCCCTCCTCCGAGACGGACGGGAAGTTCATCGGCCGCCACGATTCGCAGGCCCCTTCGACGGCGGAGACGCCCATCGGCCCCGCCGCCGACGACGCCGTCGTGCTCGGGGGCGCCGATGGCGAGCCGTATGGCGCCCCCACCGCTGCGGCACGTGTCGAGCCGACGGTTGAACCCTCACCTGCGAGCGAGCCTGCCCCGACGCAGGCCTCGCCCGCCCTGGGACGGCCCGAACCTGAGCCAGAGGGCGGCCCTGCGACTCAGCTGGCCCCCGCCGTCGATCGCTCGGCCGGTTTCGAGGCGACTCGGAACTACGACGAGTCAGAGCCCGAGTACGAGGCGTTCTGGTTTGCTGTGAACCACGCGAGGGCGGCACTGGATCCCGAGAGCGGCCTTCCACTGTTCACCCTCGAGCCCGGCCAATGGATCCTCGCGCTCCAGGACCGCGGGGACGAGTTCCTCGTCCAGAGCCAGGATGGGCGGATCGGCGTGCTGCGCGATCTGGCCGGAATCGAGAGGGGCTGACCGGCCTCGCCGGCGCCGCCCGGAAGCCCGAGCGGCGTCGGCTCACCCCCGAGGAGTCGCCACTCGCCCTCAAACGCCGCGCACGGAAGATCGACCGGATCCTCGCCGACTTCTACCCCTATGCCCACGCCGAGCTCGACTTCCGCAATCCGTTCGAACTGCTCGTCGCGACGGTCCTGTCCGCGCAGACCACCGACGTCCGGGTCAACCAGGTCACGCCGGCGCTGTTCGCCCGCTACCCCGACGCCCGCGCGCTGAGCGAAGCCGAGCTGGCTGACATCGAGGAGATGATCAAGCCGACTGGCTTCTTCCGGGCGAAGGCCAGAAGCCTGCACGTCCTCTCCCAGAAGATCGTCGACGACTTCGACGGCGTCGTCCCGGCCCGGCGCGAGGACCTCGTCACGCTTCCCGGTGTGGGACGGAAGACCGCCAACGTCGTGCTCGGCAACGCCTTCGGCATCCCGGGGATCAGTGTGGACACCCACTTCGGGCGGCTGGCCAAGCGGTTCGGCTGGACGGATTCCGACGATCCGGTCAAGGTCGAGCAGGACGTCATGGAGCTCTTTCCGCCTCGTGACTGGACGATGGTCTCCCACCGGGTGATCTTCCACGGCCGGCGCGTGTGCCATTCTCGCCGCCCGGCCTGCAGTGCATGCCCCGTAGCGGCCCTATGCCCCTCGTTCGGGATCGGCGAGACCGACCCCGGCAAGGCGCTGAAGCTCCTGAAATACGAACTCGCGCCCGGGCAGGAAGCGCTCCGCGAGGAGATGGTCGCGAACGTTCACCGGGCCGCGGAAATCCGGATGCGTGAGCAGGGGCATCCTGTCGCGGGGCTCGCGGACCCCCAACCCGGCGGTGGGCTGTGAGCGCAAGGGCCGAGCTCGAGGCCCTCGCCGTCGGCATCCGTGAAGGGAGGCTCGACCCGTTCGACCGGCGCTGGCACCCCAGCGTGGACCATAAGGGGCGTGAGGCCGCCGTCCTCGTGCTGTTCGGCAAGCTCGACACAGTCCAGGCGACGTCGGACAAGCCACTCGCACCCGCCGACTTGGACGTCCTGCTCCTCGAGCGGGCCCAGACCCTCGGTTCGCATCCCGGCCAGGTGGCCTTCCCCGGAGGAAGCCGGGACCCGCAGGACGCGAGCATCGTCGACTGCGCCCTGCGGGAGGCCGTCGAGGAGACAGGGCTGGATCCCAGCGGGGTCGACGTCCTGGGCGAGCTGCCACCCCTCGCGCTCGGGGTGAGCGGCTTTGTCGTGACGCCGGTGCTCGCCTGGTGGGCGTCGCCGTCGCCCGTCGACGTCGTCGACTTCGCCGAGTCGGCGCAGGTGTTCCGCACGCCGGTCCGGGACCTCCTGGATCCCGCCAACCGCGTCATGGGAGTGGTGCGCCGCCGGGGCGCGATCTTCTCGAGCCCGGCCTTCCTCGTCAACGGCGTGCTCGTCTGGGGCTTCACCGCCATGGTGCTCGATGCACTGCTCAACGGGCTGGGCTGGGCGGTCGAATGGGACCGCGAGCGCAAGCACTACATCGCGGTGTGAGCGCCTCGGGGTTTCGCGCTCCGGCCTGGCGCTGCTACTTCGCCTGGTCGTAGCTGTCGACGACGGCGATGCTCACCGGGAACTGCACGGGCGCGTCGCCGAAGAGGAGCCGCTTGGCGGCCGTCGCTGCCTCCTGCACGGCCTCGACGCAGGCAGCCGCGGCCTCCTCCTGGGCGTGGATCATGACCTCGTCGTGGAGGAAGTAGACGAGTTCGGCGCGCAGGCCGTGGCCGGCGAGGCGGCGCAACCGCAGACGCAGCTCGGCAAGCCAGCACTCGGCCCACTCGGCGGCTGTCCCCTGGACGACGAAGTTGCGCGTGAACCGCCCCCTGTCCCGCGACGCGGCGTCGGCCCGCCGCTGCTCCTCGGCGGACGTTGAACGCTGCAGCCGCTGCCAGCGTTCGGACGGCGGCGGCGAGCTCCTCCCAAGGTGGGTCGTCACCGTGAGCCCGCGTTCGCCGTCGCGGGCCGCCTGCTCGACGAAGGCGACAGCTCGTGGGTAAAGACGGGCAAGCTGGGGCATGAGTCGGCCGGACTCGCCCGTCGTCGCGCCGTAGATTGCTCCCAGGAGAGCTACCTTCGCCTTCGCCCGGTCGCCCCCGAACCCCGCGGCCGCGATCCCCGCGTACAGGTCCGCGTCCTGCGCCGCGGCCGCCATCGCGTCGTCCCGGGCGAGCGCCGCGAGGACCCGGGGTTCGAGCTGCGACGCGTCCGCCACGACGAGCTTGTGGCCGGGGAGCGCGCGGGCCGCCGAGCGGACCTGCTTGGGGATCTGGAGGGCGCCGCCGCCGCGCGATGCCCACCGCCCCGTGACGACGCCAGCCACGACGTACTCAGGCCGGAACCGACCGTCACGGACCCATGAGTCGAGCCACGCCCATCCATTCGCAGCGAAGAGCCGAGCCAGCTTCTTGTATTCGAGGAGCGGCGGGATTGCCGGGTGCCTGAATTCGCGGAGCTCCCATGCCCGGGTCGTCCTGGCCTCGATGCCGGCCCGGTGCAGGGCCCGCATGAGCTCTTGGGGCGAGTCCGGGTTGAGCTGGGGGGCTCCGAGGCGGTCTCGCAGTTCGCTCGCCTTCTCCTCCAGCCTCGCCGGGCGCTCGAAGCCGCGCGGTCGGGGTCCGAGTTGATCGGCGAGGAGCGCCTCGTGGGCCACGGCATCCCACGGCATCCCCGCGGCCTGCATTTCCGCTGCGATGAGTGCCCCGGCCGAATCCGCGGCACACAGGAGGCGCAATCGGCCCGGGTGGTCAGAGGCGGAGATGGCCCCAAGCTGTGCCACGAGCTCGGCCTCAAGCTCGTCGGCGCTCGGTCCCTGCACGGATTCTCCCTCGTCGAAGAGGGAGCCCTGGCCCTTGGGCGGACCGGCAGGGGGCAGGATCCCGCTCGGATCCGTCGCGCTGTCTGCATCCGGTAGGGAGCTTGTGAACGCCGCGGTGTACGCGGAGTGAGTGAGGACGGTCCCGCAGAGGGTCAGGTCGTGGCAGCGGAGCAACGGCACACCGGTGGCGAGCAGGCGCGGATACCAGTCGGCCGCCTTCCGCCACACCCAGCGCGGCTTGTGTGCCGATTCCCGACGGGCAACAAGGGCCGGCAGCTCGGAGGGCACGACAGTTGTGTCCGGGCCGGTGCGCTGGCCCGAGGAGTCGAGGGGCCTGAGCAGGACCTGCCCGTCGGGGGAGGGCGCCAGGATCTCATACACCTCCATATTCTCGCGTGGGATCGGGACCGTTGTTGTCCTCCACAGCAATGCCGGTGGAGTGTCCTCCACATGGTGCCGGTCGTTGCCTCAGCCGTGCGGTGGCGAGCAGCAGGCTTGAACCATGGGCATGAGACAGGGAACAGACGACGCCGAGGCCGGCTGGCGTCCGCACGGGGAGGCGGTCTTGTGCGTCACCGGGGATCCCGTGCTCCTCGACGAGTGCGCCCGCGTCGCCGCCGTGGCTGGCGTCGCGCTCAGAACCGCGCCCACGCTCGGCGAGGCAATGAAAGGAGTGGACGACGACGTCCCGCTCCTTCTGGGGGCGGACGTTCGGGACGTTCCTCCCCGGAACCGGCCGGACATGATCCTCGTCGGAAGGGGCAATGACAGCGGACTACTGTGGCACAGGGCGGCGGAACTGGGAGTCGAACACGTCGCCGAACTGCCCGAGGCCGCAGGATGGCTCGTCGAATTCCTCGGCAGGCGGCTGTCCCAAGGTCGCGATGGCCTAGTCGTCAGCCTTGTGGGCGGGTGCGGCGGTGCCGGGGCGAGCACGACGGCGGTGCTCCTCGCCATGGCGGCGAATGCGCGCGGCGAGTCCGTGCTTCTGGTCGACGGCGACCGCCTCGGGGGCGGGCTGGAACTGTGCCTGTCGAACGAGCACACCTCCGGGCTTGCCTGGCCCGATCTCGCAGCTGCGAGCGGCCGTATTCATCCACCCCAGCTGGAGGCTGCCCTGCCCCGGGTCCTCGGCGTTCCGTACGTGTCGTGGCCAGCCTCGGCGGGATACGCGAAGCCGGTCGCACCCGAGGCGATCGCCGGGGTGCTCGAGGCTGGGCGAAGCGCCTTCGAGCTCGTGGTGATTGACCTCGGAAGGAGCCGGGAAGGGATCGACGACTTCGGCTGGGCGAGCGATCGCTTCCTGCTCGTCGTTCCAGGCCGAATACGCGCTGCGGTCGCGGCGACGCAGCTCCTCCACGAGATACCGCCGGTGCCAACTGGGCTCGTAGTGCGGGGACGTCTGGGAGAGGGAGTGGACGCCGAGAGGCTCGCCGGGGCCGTCGGCTGCCCGCTCGCCGCCCATCTGCCGGAACTCCGGGCGGCAAACGCGGCCACCGAGGAGGGGCGCCTCCCCGAACTGTCCCGCCGCCGGGATGTGCGGCGGGCGGCTGGCTTGATCCTCGAAGGGCTGGTGGGCTCTCCGGGCAGGTCCTCGCCGAGAGCCGGAGCACCCATGCCTCGCCACGCCCGCCTCCCTCAGGCGGCCCGATGAACACCCTTCCGCTCGTCGGCACTGCCCCGCTCGTCGGCACTGCCCCGCTCGTCGGCACTGCCCCGCTCGTCGGCGCGGCCCACCTCGTTGACGCTGAGCTTCTCGACGACGTGCGGGAGCGCGTCCTCGCGGTGCCCGGTCCCGTGACCCCGGCCCGTATCGCGGCGGCCGTCCACGAGAGCGGTCGTCTCTTGGGCACCGCGGGGACGCTCGCCGCCGTCGAATTGATCTCCGCAGAACTGAGCGGACTGGGACCCCTCCAGAAGCTCGTCAAGGATCCGCGCGTTACGGACATCCTCGTGAACGGACCCGGCGAGGTTTGGCTCGACCGGGGAGACGGGCTTGAGCCTGCACCGGTCAGCTTCCCATCGGAGGAGGCCGTCCGTGCGCTCGCGGTCCGATTGGTGGCTTCGGGGGACCGACGGCTCGACGACAGTTCACCATGCGTGGACGTGCGGGTCGCAGGCGGGTACCGGGTCCATGCGGTGCTCCCGCCCATCTCGACCGGGACTACGCTCCTGTCGGTCCGTATCCGCCGTCACCAGGCCTTCGATCTCACAGAGCTCGAGCACGCCGGAACGATCCTTCCGGAGCAGCGTTCCGTCCTCGAATCGATTGCGACAGGGCGAGTGAACTACCTCGTGAGCGGCGCCACGGGAAGCGGGAAGACGAGCCTGCTCAGCACCCTGCTGGGCCTAGCACCGTCCACCGAGCGGATCGTCCTCGTG
This sequence comes from Sinomonas susongensis, assembly GCF_005877005.1. Classification (GTDB taxonomy): domain Bacteria; phylum Actinomycetota; class Actinomycetes; order Actinomycetales; family Micrococcaceae; genus Sinomonas; species Sinomonas susongensis. Next base: position 176,426 of record NZ_SSNH01000008.1, read on the forward strand.
GAAGATGCGTCCGAGTTGAATCCCGCTCATCCGCACGTGGTCGGGCTCGAGGCGCGTCACGGGAACGTGGAAGGGAGCGGGAAGGTCGACCTCGCCGAACTCGTCCGGCAGGCCCTGCGGATGCGCCCCGACCGACTCGTGGTCGGGGAGTGCCGTGGCGCTGAAGTACGGGAACTCCTCGCCGCGCTCAACACGGGACACAGCGGTGCCGGTACCGTTCACGCGAATTCCGCAGAGGCCGTCGCCGCCCGACTCATCGCACTTGGAGCCCTCGCAGGACTTTCGCCAGAGGCGATGACTCTTCAGGCTGCGAATGCCGTCGGTGCCGTGCTGCACCTCGAGCGGAGGGGCGGTCCGAGGCGGCTGGCCACTGTCGCTGCATTGGCCGAGAAGGCTGGGAGACTCGTCGTAGCCCCTGCTCTGGTCCGGCTTCCGGGTTCCGACGCCGTGAGGAAAGGGCCCGGTTGGGACGCGCTCTCTGCCCGAATTTCAGAGGAGTCCGAGGCGACGGCATGATCCTTCCGCTCTTGGTGTTCGCGCTCCTGTGCTCGGCCGCAGTTGTCCTCGTGCGGCGGCCATCAGTCCTCAACCGGGTCGGGCCCACCCGGCTCGTGCTTCCTTTCAGCCTCCGGGCTGGCACGAGATCTGCAGTGGATCTGCACGATGCGGCGCTCCTGGTGGGCGAGCTGGCCGCATTGCTGCGGGCGGGTCGATCGGCCGAGCAGATGTGGCGGCAAGCAGCCCTGAACGAGAGACGACGTCTCGGCGAAGCTCTGCGCGACGGCCCGATGGTTTGGCAGGAAAGCCCTTCGGCAGCAACGGCGAAGCGGCGCCGAGGCCCGGGACGCCCCGGGTTCCTCCACCCGTTGCGGGATAGGGGCGTCGCAGGACAGCTTGCGGCTCGTGAAGACTTGGGAGCCGCATCGGTCTTGGACGCTGCCGCCCAGGCGTCTGCTCTCGGGTTCCCGGTGGGGCCCGCGATCCGCGACGCCTTGTCTGAGCCGCGGCACGGGCAGCATCCGATGGCATCCTCTGCGTGGGCGGTTGTGGGGTGGAGGAACGAAGGGCCGAACCGAAGGAAGCTACGAGAGCGGGAGGCGCTCGCCATGTGGAGTGATGTGGCGGCATGCGTCGAGGCTGCGGAATCGTCCGGCTGCCCTCTCGCCGCAGTCTTCGACCGACTGTCGGCTCATCTCGAGTCCGAAGCCGATGCCGCGGCGGCCCGGGCAACCGCTCTGGCCGGGCCGAAGGCCACCACGCGAATTCTCAGCGTACTTCCCTTCGTCGGACTCTTGCTGGGGATATTCATTGGAGCGAACCCCCTGGAAACGCTCACCAGCACATTCGTCGGTTTCGCCTGCCTCATCGGTGGCGGCGTGCTCGCGCTCGCAGGGCGTCTGTGGTCCAATCGCCTGGTTGCCCAGACGGGAGCACTCCGATGAGCGTCGGAGGCTGGGTCCCGTGGCACGCGCTCTTGTCTGCGGTCATCGGCGTCCAGCTGTTCGCCGGGTGCTGGATTCTGTCGAAGCCGAGGGGTTCGGGGTGGCCCGCGGTCGGCTTGCCCAGATCGGTCCCTGCAGACGATCGAGGCGGGGCCGCGGTCCGGCAGCCCGTTTGGCGTCGACGCCCGGAGGGATCTGAAGATGACCACCCGAAGACGGCCCTGACGCTCGAGCTCATCGCGGCGATGCTCGAATCAGGCTCGTCACTTCAGCGGGCTCTTCGGATCGTTGCCCAAGCCCTTGGGCCGGCGAATGGTCCCGCCGGACGGACTGCGACGGCTCTTGAGCTCGGCGTCCCATGGGATCAGGCGTGGAGATCGGCCCTCGGGGATCGCCAAGGGGCCGAACTTCGTCAGGCTTTGGACTTCGCAGCGGCCAGCGGTGCGCCCTCGGCGGAACTGATTTCTGCTCGTGCCCGTATGCTCCGGCGCCGAAGACATCAGGAGCTTGAACGGCGCGCGGCGGCTCTCGGGGTCAGGCTCGTCGTACCTCTCGGAGTCTGTTCGCTCCCCGCATTCCTCTGCCTCGGCGTGGTCCCGGTGCTTCTTTCAATGGGGCCGTGAGTCATGAGCTCAACCGAGAAGCAAGAAACACCGGATCGCAAGGACCCGGTCCTCAACTGTGGCGCCAAACACTCAGCGGGACCAACTGCAAATCGAGCCAAAAACAAGTCGTTCCAAATGCAAGTCGGACCAAACAAAGGGGGAAGCATGGCGCAGGAGGACAGGGCAGAGAGCCAGCGGCTGCACGAGGGGCAACCGCTATTGGAGAGCCGAACAGGCCCGTTGGAGTCCCGAAGCGGACGTGCGGAGGTCGTGGAACTCTATCCCGGAGCGGCGGAACGACGTCCAATCCGGCAATCTCAGAGTCCACGGGTGGCGGGCGGGCCGAGTGCTGCCCGTCGTCGCAGTCGACGATCGCGAGGAGTGGGACGCTTCCGGTTCGCGGTCCGAGTGGCACGACGGCGATTTCCAGCGGAAACGGCCGAAGCGGGAATGGCGACCGCAGAGTATGCCATCGCCACTCTGGCAGCGGTCGCCTTCGCAGGCCTCCTCGTTGTCATCATGCGGAGCGACGAGGTGCGAGGGTTCCTCCTCGCCATCGTCCGGACGGCCCTCGCCCTACCGTGAAAGCCTCCGCGCATGGTTACCGGCACTGAGGCGGCAGAACGCGCGGCAGACCCGAAACGGCGGGTTCGCACTTGCGGATCAGGGGGAGCGGTCACCGCGGAGCTCGCCGTGGGGATCCTCGTCGTCGTTGGCCTTCTCGGGGTGCTCCTGACGGCGCTCAGCGCAGGGATCTCCCAGCTCAAGGTGGAGGAGGCCGTACGAGGCGCCGCGAGGGAGCTTGCTCGCGGAGAGTCGCGTGAGATCGCTGATTCCGTCGCCCGCAGGATCGCGGGAGATGGCATTGCGCTCACTGTCGACGTGGAAGGATCGAGGGCCAACGTCACCGCGCGCCTTCCGGTTTCCGGACCCCTCGCGGCTGCAGGAGGCCTTGTCGCCCAAGCGTCGGCGTCCGTCCGTCTTGAGACCGCACCGTGACTCGCGGATGCTCGAGCGAGCGGCCAAGGATGACGGCGGGAGGCAGCATCGCGGCTTCCGGGGCCGGGGGACCGGCTTCGGAGACGGAGGCACCATCTCGGGAGGCAGGAGCACCGACTTGGTCAGCACCGACCTGGTGCAAGCGGAGCGAGCGCGGAGCGGGGACGATCTTGGCTCTGGCCCTCGCCCTTGCCGCGGTGTCGGCCTGTTCGGCCGCCGTACTGGTCTCCCAGGGGATCGTCGCCGGGGAACGCACGGCGCGGGCGGCTGACCTGACGGCCTTGGCCGCGGCGGATGCGGAGCGAGGCCTCAGTGGCGGGGGGACGTGCGTCTCGGCAGAAGAGGTGGCGATGCTCAACGCGGCGCGTGTGATCTCGTGCGAGATCGAAGTGCCCGGTTCGATCGTCCGTGTGGTGGTGCGAGGTGAAAAAGCTGTCGCAGGCGTCCATGCCGAGGGCCGGGCACGGGCGGGCCAGCCACCATGAGCCTCAGCCGATCACCAAGGAGCAGGTCCCGCACCGAGTTCTGCCCTCTCAGCTTCGCGGAGGAACGCGCCGAGAAGGAGGATCGCTCCTGCCTTGTCGAGGGGATTGTTCTTGTTGCCGCACTTCGGGCTCTGGACGCAGGACGGGCAGCCGGAAGGGCATTCACAGGCTTCGATCGCCGCCTTCGTCGCTGAAAGCCACTCGCGGGCCCGTTCAAATCCCCGTTCCGCAAACCCAGCCCCGCCCGGGTGGCCGTCGTACACGAAGATCGTCGGCTCTTCTGTGTCGGCATGCAGCGCGGTCGAGACGCCTCCGACGTCCCACCGGTCGCTCGAAGCAACGAGGGGGAGGAGCCCGATCGCCGCGTGCTCGGCTGCGTGCAGCGCGCCCGGAAATTGAGCTTCGATGAGCCCGGCCGCGAAGAGATTTCGGTTGTCCACCGTGAACCACACGGCTTTGGTGAAGAGGTCCCGCGCTCCCAAGTCCAGCGGCTCCTCGCCGAGGACCTCATTCGAGACAAGCGCCTTGCGCTGGAAGGAGACAACCTGAGTCGTGACCTTGACCTCGCCGAAATGGACGCCCACCGGCCCCCAGGCCTCGCTCCGATCCTCCTTCAGAACCTCGATCTGGGTGATGTCCCGGGCCGTCGTGTAGTAGTCCGGATTGACGCGTCGCACCACCACGCAGTGCTCGGCCTCGTTGAGCTCTTCCACCAGGTAGCTCGCGCCCTGGTGCACATAGATCGCGCCCTGATGCGCCTGATAGTGCGTCTGGGGCGAATCCATCGAGCCGAGCACTTGGCCCGTCTCGGATTCGATGATCTGGACGGGCCCCCCGCCGTCTGCCCTCAGGCTCACCATGCCGGCTGCGCTTTCCGGGTGGGTCCAGAACCAGCCCGAGGGACGGCGCCGCAGCAGCCCTTGGCGTTCGAGCTGGCCGAGGATGCCTTCGGCCGCGGGGCCGAAGAGCGCGAGGTCGGCGAGCGTCAACGGTCTCTCGGCCGCAGCGGCGCAGAGGTGCGGTCCCAGGACGTAAGGGTTGGAGGGATCGAAGACCGTTGCCTCGACGGGGACGTCGAAGATCGCCTCTGGATGGTTGACGAGATACGTGTCGAGCGGGTCGTCGCTAGCCACGAACGCCGCGAGCGCGTCCTGGCCGGCGCGTCCAGCGCGGCCGATCTGTTGGAAGAGCGATGCGCGGGTGCCAGGCCATCCCGCGACGAGAACAGCGTCGAGACCCGAGATGTCGATGCCCAGTTCGAGTGCCGAGGTGCTCGCGATTCCGAGCAGTTCTCCGGTTCTCAGGCGGCGTTCCAGTTCGCGTCGTTCCTCCGGCAGGTACCCGGACCGGTAGGCTGCGACCCGTCCGGGAAGGCTGGGGTCGACCTCGTCGAGAAGCCGCTGCGTGATCGAGGAGATGGCTTCGGCTCCGCGTCTGGACTTGATGAACGCAATGGTGCGCACTCGGGAGGACACGAGGTTGGCGAGCAGGTCGGAGGCCTCCGCCACTGCCGTGCGCCGCTGCGGGGCGCCGTTCTCGCCCCGGGCCTCGGTGAGCGCCGGCTCCCAGAAGGCGACTTCGGTCGCCCCGTGGGGAGAGCCGTCTTGCGTCACAGCGGCGACGGGTGCCCCGATGAGCCTCGCCACCGACGTCTCGGGCTCTGCGGTCGTCGCCGAAGCTGCGATGAAGACGGGCTCAGCGCCGTAGTAGGCGCAGACCCGCCGAAGCCTGCGCAGCAGGTTGGCGACGTGAGAACCGAAGACGCCCCGGTAGCTGTGGGCCTCGTCGATCACGACGAACCGCAGGCGCCGGAAGAACGCGGACCACCAGGCGTGGTTGGGCAGCACGCCGTAGTGCAGCATGTCCGGGTTCGCGAGCACGACATTCGCGTGGTCACGGATCCAGCGGCGGGCTGACTGTTCCGTGTCGCCGTCGTACGTCTCCGCTCTCACGGTCGGCAGCCGCAAGGCACGGATCGAGGCGAGCTGGTCAGCCGCGAGGGCCTTCGTCGGCGAAAGATAGAGGACGGCAGCGCCGTCGTCGTGCACGCGTCCCGGTTCGGCGAGCACTCGCAGCTCCGAGCGGTGGACGGCATTGAGCGCCGGGAGCTGGTAGGCCAAGGACTTTCCCGAGGCGGTTCCAGTGGCCACGACGACATGTCGCCCTGCCTGCGCGTGTTCGGCCGCTTCAACCTGATGCGTGTATGGCTCCGCGACTCCGAGCCGACTGTAGGCGTGGACGAGATCGGGATGCACCCAGTCAGGCCAGGGTGCGGTCCGGGCCTCTCGTGCAGGAAGACGTCGGACGTGGCGGAGCTGCTCGGGCTGAGGGCTTCTCCCGAGGAGCGGTATCAGGGAATCGTGCTGCGCCACCCCTGCATTCTGCCAGCGTCGCATGCCCGCGGCTTACCTCGGGCCGCCGGAGAGGAGCAGTGGAGAAGCGAAGTCAGTCGTTGAGGGACGGGCCGTCGGGGTTGCTCGGGTTCTTGAGCATGAGGACGCCGGAGACGTCACTCCAGCCGAGGTGATGGTAGAGGTGCTGGCCGTCGATCGAGGCGATGAGCAGTCCCTGGTCGGCACCGTGCCCGCTCACGGCCGCTGTGAGCGCGCGCATGACGAAAGACCCGAGTCCGCGGCGGCGGTAGTCCGGTTCCGTGACGATGCGGTCGAAGACTGCGAAGCCATCTGCAACGGCGACGTGTCCGCTCGCGGCCGTCTCGCCGTCGTCCGTCACCACAGTGACCGTTGCGGATCTGTCCTCGATATCGGTTTTTAGCCTGAGCTCGTCGTCGTTGAGCCAGGGCGCCTCGACGTCCTTGCCCTCGAAGTCCATGACCATGAGCTCCTGGTCCGCGCCGAGCACGGCGAGGCCGTGCTGCTCTGCAAGGGTGCGGAAGCGCAGGTGGTTGTCCGTGAGGACCGTCAAGATGCGGTCCCGGCTCGCGGACATGAATTCGACGAGGCGCCGGAATTCCTCATCCGACGGTTCGGCGGCGAATGCTGCCCAGTCGCCGGTGCGGTCGGTCAGCTGCGCTGCAGGGAAACCGCCGAGAGACTGCGTCGGATAGCGGCGTGACGAGGCCCAGCCCTCCACCCACGTGACCAGAAGATCTTTGAGCTCTGCCTCTGCCATAGGCATGACGATACCGGCGCCACGAGTTCCTGATAAGGCTCGTGACACAACTGTCACTCCTCGGCAACCCCGCGGTCACCGGCATCCCTCTCGTAGGTCTCGGTACCCTAGAATGCGTGGCTTTGAACCGAATCGTCCTCTTCTACTGCTTCACCCCACTCCCTGACCCCGAGGCCGTGCGGCTGTGGCAGCGGACGCTGTGCGAGGGGCTGGGGCTGCGCGGACGGATCATCGTCTCGTCCCATGGAATCAACGCCACGGTGGGCGGTGAACTCGGCGCCGTCAAACGGTACGTGCGCGTGACAAAGGAGTACCCCGGCTTCCACGGAATCGACGTCAAATGGTCCGAAGGCGGCGCGGAGGATTTCCCGCGCCTCAGCGTCAAGGTCCGCCCCGAGCTCGTCTCGTTCGGCGCTCCCGACGAGCTTCGGGTCGACGCCGACGGCGTGGTCGGCGGCGGAACGCGACTCACCCCGCAAGGACTCCACGAGCTCGTCGACTCCCAGCGGGCCGAGGGGCAGGACGTGGTGTTCTTCGACGGGCGGAACTCCTTCGAGGCCCAGATCGGCCGGTTCAAGGGAGCAGTCGTGCCCGAGATCGAAACGACCCGCGACTTCATCCGCGAACTCGATTCAGGCGTGTACGACGACCTCAAGGACAAGCCGGTCGTCACCTACTGCACGGGCGGTGTGCGCTGCGAGGTCCTTTCGGCCCTCATGCGCCGCCGCGGCTTCAAGGAGGTCTACCAGCTCGACGGCGGCATCGTCCGCTACGGAGAGGCCTTCCAGGACGCCGGCCTCTGGGAGGGCTCTCTCTACGTCTTCGACCGCAGAATGCACGTGGAATTCAGCGAGCACGCAGTCGAGATAGGAGAATGCGCTCGCTGCGCCGCGCCGACGAGCGAATATCACAACTGTGAGAATCCGGCATGCCGCCAACTCACGCTGTTCTGCCCTGACTGCGCGGGCGACGGAGAACCGCTTCGCTGCCCGAGCGGCTGTGCTTCCGAAGTCAGCGTTTGACGACGCGGTAGACGTAGGCAGCGGCGCTGCCCGCTACTGCGGACGAGGTGACGTCGGCGACCGAATCCTGTGGCGCCACGAAAGTCCGAACCCACACCTGCCCGCAGGCGTAGTCGGCGTCGACCACTGCCATGCCACCGAGCTCGAGGGAGAGGTGCGCAGCCGGGCCGCCGCGGCACTCGTATTCGAGCGTGATCGTCCCGGCGGGAACGGCGCTGCTCGACACGACCGGCTCGCCTTCGAGGACGATGCCGTAGCCGAAGCCGAAAGAGAGGCCCTTCTGGTCGGGCAGGGCGGCCTCGGCCCACGACGCGACCATGTCCGGGGTCCAATCACGCAGCGGCGGATCGGTCGCAGCCGGTGCGGGCAGCGGTCGGAGGGTCTGGGCAGGCGGGGCTGACGACGGCGTGGAGCGCTCGCCGAGGGGCGGCAGGCCGTCGTCGTACGAGTAGGCACAGGCGGAGAGGCCAGCCGCGGCCGCAACCAGTGCAGCCACTGTCCAAGCGGTGCGCGGGCCTCGGCGCTTCATGCTCGGACCCAGGAGCGGCATGGTCCACCTCCTCGTCCTCTTCCGATCATGCGCTCGCCCGCTCCCCGGCGCCAGAGGCGAAATGTGGCGCCCGTTGGCTGTCCACAACGGGGAGGTTTTGGGGCGAAGGCAGTCGAGAACTCGTTGTAGCGTGGACAAACACCCGTCTTTCAGTGAAGGAGTCTCCGTGGGCGAGCGCGGTGCAGTCAGCAATGTGACCCTCAACAACGGCGTCGAGATCCCGCAGTTGGGGTTCGGCGTGTTCCAGGTGCCTGCGGCCGAGACCCAGGCGGCCGTTGAAGCGGCGCTCGAGGTCGGCTACCGGCACATCGACACGGCCGCCGCGTACCAGAACGAGGCGGGGGTCGGCGCGGCCCTCCGCGCGACCGGCATCGCCCGCGAGGATGTGTTCGTCACGACCAAGCTCCGCAACGGAGAACAAGGCAAACCGCGCGAAGCCTTCGACGCGAGCCGACGGGCCCTCGGACTGGATGTGATCGACCTCTACCTCATCCACTGGCCCGTTCCCTCTCAAGACCTCTACGTGGCCGCGTGGAAGGAACTCGAGGAGATCTACAGCCGCGGAGAGGCGAGGTCCATCGGTGTCTCGAACTTCCTCCCGGATCATCTGGACCGCCTGCTCGGCGAAACGGACATCGTGCCGGCTGTGAACCAGATTGAGCTCCACCCCACCTTCCAGCAGCCTGCGACCGCCCAGCGGACGCGTGATGCGGGGGTCGCGGTCGAGGCCTACAGCCCGCTCGGCCAGGGCAGGGATCTCGAAGCGGAACCCGTGGCCAAGGCCGCTCGCGCCCACGATGCGACTCCCGCCCAAGTCGTGCTCGCGTGGCATCTCGCCCACGGCACGATCGTGATTCCCAAGACCACCAGTGCGGACCGCATGCGCGAGAACCTCGCCGCCGCGGGTCTCGAGCTCACGCAGGAGGAGATCTCGGTCATCGACGCCCTCGACTCCGGTTCGCGCATCGGAGCTGATCCCGCCACCGCGGCGTTCAGCCAGATGCCGCAGGCCTGAGCGTGGGTGCCCGGCCCATCGACGTGCCCCATTCGGGAAATCTTGTCCTCCTTCGGCGTCTCGCCGCAGATCTCGCTGGTCTGGGCTACACCGTCGATGGTGTTGCGGACCTCCTCGGGCCGGCAGCTCATGCCGCGCTCGCGCGAGACCAGATCGTTCCTGCTCTCGTCGCGCTCGAACGGCAGAGCCAGAACGGCGCGGCCGCGCGCAGGGGCGCCCTGGCCACCGTGGTGCGGTTCTTCCTCCTCGGTCAAAGCGCTGGGGCAGAGGAACTCGAAGGAGCCTTCCCCACCCTCCGGGCCGAGGGTCTCCTCGAGCTCGGACTCGCGGAGGAGGCGGTGGAGGAGCCCCGAGAGCAAGCTGCCCCCGCGCTGCGTGCCAGCGTCGACCTGCGTCCCTACGCCTGGGACGAAGGCGGGGGAGAATTCCATCTGTGGGTGGCTTCCGACCTCGCAGCGCACCAGCGGACGGGCGTCCTCCGGAAGGACCACGTGCTGGGCATCGGCCAAGCCTCCGCCACCCTCATCCAGTCCACTGCGCGGCGCCCCGTGGAGAGGGCCCTGGACCTCGGGACTGGGTGCGGAATCCAGACGTTCCACCTCTTGCGGCACGCACGTCACGTCGTCGCCACCGATGTGTCTGAGCGGGCGCTGGCCTTCACGCGCTTCAACCTCCTGCTCAATGCCGAGACTCTCGCGATTGACCCTGAATGCCTGGACGAGCGCGTTGAGCTTCGGCTCGGATCGCTGCTCGAGCCGGTTGCGGGAGACCGCTTCGACATGGTCGTCTCCAACCCGCCCTTCGTGATCACGCCGCGTCTGCAGGGTGAGACCGCGGAGGACAGGTTCACCTACCGTGACGCGGGGCTGGCGGGGGACCAGCTGGTAGCGGACCTGGTCTCGGGCCTTGCAGACGTCCTTCTGGAGGGCGGAACCGCCCAGATGCTGGGCAATTGGGAGGTCGGCGAGGGCGCCGCGTGGCACGACCGGGTGCGTTCGTGGGTTCCGGCCGGCCTCGATGCGTGGGTGGTCCAGCGCGAGCTCGTGGGTCCCGAGCAGTACGCCGAGACGTGGCTCCAGGACGCGTCGGAGCAGCGGGACCTTGCCTCCTACACGCGCTCGTACGCGGCCTACCTCGATGACTTCTCGTCGAGGAACGTCTCAGGAATCGGATTCGGCATGCTGTGGTTCCGCCGTCCGAGCGCCGCTCAGGCGCGCCTCGACCGCTATGAAGAGCTGGGCCATCCTCTCGAGCAGCCGATCGGCCCCCATTGGCAGGCGACCGTCGAGCGCGCAGACTGGCTCGAGGGCCTCGGGCCGGAGGGATTCTCTGCCGCCCATCTCGTGGTGGCGGACGACGTCACGGAGGAGCGTCACCAGAGGCCGGGGGCCGAACATCCCGGGGTCATCCTCCTGCGGCAGGGAGCGGGCTTCCGCCGAACGTCACTGCTGAGCACCGAGCAGGCGGGTTTTGTCTCGGCCTGCGACGGCGACCTCAGCGTCGGGCAGATTGCGGGAGCGCTCGGCGCGCTGCTGGAGCGCGACGACGAGGAATTTCGGCGCGACCTCATGCTTCAGGTGAGGGAGTTGACCTTGGACGGGTTCCTTGTGAAGGCATAGTTTGACATCCTTGGAGAGATGTGGCGTAAATAACAGCCACGACCCACGAAGTAAGAAGCAGATGAGCGAGAAGAAGCGCAGTCCACGCACCGAGAACCCCGTACGGATCACGGACCCCAAGGCGATCCGGGCGCTGGCCCACGGAGCACGGCTGGCGGCCATCAATGAGCTCTACTCGAGCCAGAAGAGCTGGACGGCGACCGAACTCGCTGCGTTCACGGGGCTCACACCGAGCGCGATGAGCTATCACCTGAGGGCGCTCAAGAAGTGGGGCATCGTCGTGGACGCGCCGAACGACGGCGACGGCCGGGAGCGGCGCTGGAAGGCGGCTGGCACCGACCTCAACCTCGACACGGCGACAACCGGCCAGACGCCGGGGCTCGCCATCGTCGATATGGAGCTCGATGCCCTGCGCAAGCGCATCGCGAGCCACGCCAAGCATCGCGACGCGGCACGCCGCCGCGGGGAACCGGACGAGTCGCCGGTCATGATGGTTTCGGGCAACGTGCTCAAGCTGAGCCTCGAGCAGCGCGCGGAGTTCAAGCGGCGCATGTCCGAGCTCCTCGACGAGTTCGACCAGGCTTCTGTCGAGGACCAGGAGGAGATCGACGCGACCCCGCCGGGCACCGAGCGCATGTACGTGCTGTGGTCAATGCTTCCGGAGGTGCGGGAGCCGGTCGATGTGCCGGCAACGAGCAGGCCGCCTGTGCGGCGACCGGCAACCAAGGCCGCTACGGCGAATCCGGTGTGACCCGTCCTGCCGGGCAGTGGTCCTGCCGGCCATCAGCCTGTCCCGTCCAGCAGTAATCTGGGTCGCCTTATCCACACCGCGAACGCCCCCACTTGCATGCCGAGCGCCGTCGTATGGTGAACTAGGGACTTGCGCAGGGGCGCCGTCGAGTTGATGGGGCCGTCGCGCCGCAGGTGGTTTCGAGCCGCCTGCCCTGCATCGATTGTTGTCCTGAGGAGAAGCGTGGCCACGAAGGCTAGATCCGGCAAGAAGCTCGTGATTGTGGAGTCGCCGGCCAAGAGCAAGACCATCGCCCAGTACTTGGGCGAGGGCTTCGTGGTCGATGCCTCCATGGGCCACATCCGCGATCTGCCGCAGCCGTCGGACCTTCCCGCCGAGCTCAAGAAGAGCTCGCTGGGGAAGTTCGCCGTGGACATCGAGCACAACTTCGAGCCCTACTACGTGGTCTCGCCTGACAAGCGCAAGAAGGTCGCGGAGCTCAAGGCGAAGCTCAAGGACGCCGACGAGCTCTACCTCGCCACCGATGGTGATCGCGAGGGTGAGGCCATCGCGTGGCACCTGCTCGAGGTGCTCAAGCCGAAGGTGCCGGTGCACCGTCTGACGTTCCCCGAGATCACGAAGGAAGCGATCCAGCGCGCCATGGCAGAACTGCGCCAGGTGGACGAATCGCTCGTCGACGCGCAGGAGACCCGCCGCGTGCTCGATCGCCTGTACGGCTACGAGATCTCTCCCGTCCTGTGGCGCAAGGTTGCGAGCGGCCTCTCGGCGGGCCGTGTGCAGTCGGTGGCGACACGCCTCGTGGTCGAACGCGAGCGCGAACGCATGGCGTTCCGCACCGCGGACTATTGGGACCTGACGGCGACCCTCGCCCCCCAGGCCCAGGGATCCGACGACGGCGCTGCCGGCCAGCGCTTCCAAGCGCGCCTCGCGGCCGTGGATGGCAGGAAGGTCGCCTCGGGACGCGATTTCGACGATCGCGGGAACCTCACGGCCAAGAACGCTGTGCTCCTCGACGAGGTCGCGGCACGAGCCCTCGCGGCAGGCCTGGAGAACTCGGCGTTCTCGGTCCGTTCGGTCGAGGAGAAGCCCTACACCCGGCGCCCCGCCGCTCCGTTCACGACGTCGACCCTCCAGCAGGAGGCGGCCCGCAAGCTCCGGTTCTCCGCCCGTGTGACGATGCAGGTCGCGCAGCGACTGTACGAGAACGGCTACATCACCTACATGCGTACCGACTCGACCGCCCTGAGCGATCAGGCGGTCGGTGCAGCACGGCGCCAGGCCTCGGAACTGTACGGCCCCGACTACATTCCGCAGCGTCCCCGCGTCTACGCCTCCAAGGCGAAGAACGCGCAGGAGGCACACGAGGCCATCCGCCCCGCGGGCGACTCGTTCCGCACGCCGGCGCAGGTCGCCAAGGAGCTCCGCGGCGACGAGTTCCGCCTCTACGAGCTCATCTGGAAGCGCACCGTCGCCTCCCAGATGGAGGACGCGAAGGGCTCGACGGCCACGGTCCGCCTCGGCGCGGTCGCCGGCTCCGGCGAGGCTGCGGGGCGCGACGCAGAGTTCTCGGCCTCGGGCACCGTCATCACGTTCCGTGGCTTCCTCGCCGCCTATGAGGAAGGGCGCGACGAGGTCCGCGAGGATACCGAGAACGGTGGAGGGGGAGCCGACGGCGGCCGCCTCCCGGTGCTCAGCAAGGGCCAGCCGCTCGACGCCCTCGCGCTCACCCCGAACGGCCACCAGACGTCCCCGCCGCCGCGCTACACCGAAGCCTCGCTCGTGAAGACCCTCGAGGAGCGAGGCATCGGGCGGCCGTCGACGTACGCGGCCACGATCTCGACGATCATGGATCGCGGCTACGTCCGCACCCGCGGCAATGCCCTCGTCCCGAGCTGGATCGCCTTCTCGGTGGTGCGGCTCCTCGAGGACTACTTCCACGACTACGTCGACTACGACTTCACGGCGGAGATGGAAGAGGACCTGGACCGCATCGCAGCCGGCCAGCAGGCCGGGGCCGAGTGGCTCAGCGACTTCTACTTCGGCGGCGAGGGCAAGCCGGGCCTCACGACGATCGTCAACGGGCTCGGCGAGATCGACGCGCGCGAGGTCAACTCCGTGGAGATCGCGCCGGGGATCGTGCTGCGCGTCGGCAAGTACGGCCCGTACCTCGAGAAGCCGCTGCCCGCCGATGCGCCCGAGGGCAGCGCGCCGGAACGGGCGAACGTCCCCGAGGACCTCGCACCCGACGAGCTGACGGCCGAAAAGGCGCGGGAGCTCATGGAGACCGCTGGTCCCGAGGAGCGCGTGCTCGGAACCGATCCGCACACCGGCCACACCGTGGTCGCCAAGAACGGTCGGTACGGCGCCTACGTCACTGAGGTCATCCCTGAGCCGTCTGCGGAGCAGCTGGCCGCCCAGCCCGTCGAGTACTACAAGAACGGCAAGCCGAAGCCGCCCAAGAAGCCCACCAAGGTGAAGCCGCGCACGGCGTCCCTCTTCAAGTCCATGAGCGTCGACACCGTCACGCTCGACGACGCGCTCAAGCTCATGAGCCTGCCGCGCGTCCTGGGCAACGACGAGGAAGGCAACGTCATCACGGTTCAGAATGGACGCTTCGGGCCGTACCTCAAGAAGGGCACCGATTCACGGTCCATCGGGAGCGAGGACGAGATCTTCACGATCACCCTCGAGGAAGCGCTCAAGATCTATGCGCAGCCGAAGACGCGCGGCGGACGCACGGCGGCCGCGCCGCTCGCGGAGTTCGGCGACGACCCCGAGTCCGGCAAGCCGATCGTCGTGAAGGAGGGCCGTTTCGGCCCTTACATCACGGACGGCGTCACGAACATCACGGTTCCCCGTGACACAGCCATCGAGGAGCTGACGCGCGAGCGCGCCGTCGAGCTCCTCGCCGAGAAGCGCGCCAAGGGACCGGCCAAGCGGGCCCCCCGCCGCACGGCCGGCGGCACCCGAGCCAAGGCAGGAGCCAAATGAGCAACGAGCAGGAGCTTCCCCAGGCGAGCGCGGACGACGGCGCGACGACGGCGGGCGCCGAACCGTCGCCGTCGTCCGCTCCCCACCTTGATCCGACGCCCCTCAATGACCTCGAGGCGGCGCTCGAGGCGGCCTCGAAGGGCGAGACGGACAGCTCGGAGCCGGTTCTCGTGTTCCTCAACAGCCTCGTGTGCCTCCTCGTCCCGGAGCCGGTCCCCGGGCAGACCGAATACGTTGAACCGCTCGTGCTGACGAACTCGGAGGGCAATCCGCTCGTCGCGGCGTTCACCGACACGGCGCGGATCCGCTCGGACTTCCTCGAGCACGCCCCGACCGTCGTCACGACACAGGGCGCGGTGCTCCTCCAGAACCTCGGCAGCGAACTCGGAGTGGTCCTCAATCCCGGCAGTGCCTTCGGATTCGAGCTGGCGGCCGAGCAGGTCGCCGCGATCCTGAACGACTTCCGGCCGGCGACCGAGGAAGAGATCGAGGCGGCTCGGGACAGCGACTCAGGGACGGGCAGGGAATAATAGGCTCATGCGTCTAGGCGTCCTCGACATCGGTTCGAACACCGTGCACCTGCTCTTGGTGGACGCCCATCCCGGCGCGCAGCCTGTCGCGTTCGCCTCCCACAAGAGGTCGCTCTCCCTCGTGAAGCACCTCGACAAGGACGGCAGCATCAGCGAGAAGGGCCAGAGCGAGCTCCTCGACTTCGTCCATGAGGCGTGGGGTTTCGCGGGGCAGAACGGCGCCGAGGATCTGCTCGCGTTCTGCACTTCGGCCATCCGCGAGGCGGCGAACGGGGAGGCCGTGATCGAGCGCATCCACCGCGAGACGGGAGTGACGCTCCAAGAACTCACCGGGCGTGAGGAAGCCGCGATGACCTTCTTCGCCGTCCGCCGCTGGTATGGCTGGGGACGCGAGAAGATCCTTTCCCTCGACATCGGCGGGGGTTCGTTCGAGATGGCGATGGGCAACGACTCGCTCCCGGACATCGCCGAATCCGTGCCGCTCGGCGCCCAGCGGCTCACGCGGGACTGGCTCCCGGATGACCCGCCCACGGCGAAATCCGTCAAGGAACTCCGCCGGTACATCCGGTCGACCCTGAAGCCGGTCGTCCGCACGTTCCAGGAGCTCGGCCAGCCCACGCTCGTGACGGGCACGTCGAAGACGTTCCGTTCCCTGGCCCGCATCGCGGGGGCGGCGCCGAGCGCGGCTGGCCCCTACGTCCGCCGGGTCCTGCAGCGCACCGATCTCGGGATCTGGACGCAGCGGATCTCCGCGATGTCCTCGTGCGACCGGATCCACCTGCCGGGCGTTTCCGAGGCGCGTGCGCCTCAGCTCCTCGCCGGGGCGCTCGTCGCCGAGGCGGCGCTGGAGCTCTTCGAAGTGGAGGAGCTCGAGATCTGTCCATGGGCCCTTCGGGAGGGGCTGATCCTGCGCCGGCTCGACCAGCTCGTGTTCGACGGTCCGCTCGCCCCGCCCGACCACATCCGGCCGATAGCGAGCGAGCGCCGACGCAGCGAGATGCAGCACCCGGCCTGGAGCGCCCGGTGAGCGGGGCCGACCAGCCGCAGTGGCGGAAGTCGGACGGAATCCCGGAGGTCCCGGTGGCGCTCTCGAGCGCTTCGGTCTACCCCTTGAGCGTCCACGACGCGTTCGCCTGCGCGGCCGACCTAGGCTACGACGGGGTCGAGGTCATGGTGACCAACAACGCGACGAGCCAGGCGCCGGAAGCGCTGATCCAGCTCGCCGAACGCTACGACCAGCCGATCGTGTCGATCCACGCGCCGACTCTCCTGCTCACGCAGCAGGTGTGGGGCGGTGCGTGGAACAAGATCCGCCGGTCGTGTGCGATGGCGCGCGAGGTGGGCTGTGACACCGTGGTCGTGCACCCGCCGTTCCGGTGGCAGACGGGCTACGCCGACGGCTTCTCGGTCGGGGTGCGCGACCTCGCCGAAGAGTACGAGGTGCACATCGCGGTCGAGAACATGTACCCTTGGCGGGTCCGTGGGCGCGATGCGCGAGCGTATCTCCCGCACTGGGACCCGGTAGGCCAGGGCTACCGCGACGTCACCTGGGACTTCTCGCACGCCGCGACGGCCAGGGAGGACAGTCTGGAGGCGCTCAAGGCCCTCGGCGAGACCGTGCGCCACATCCACCTCACGGACGGCTCGGGCGCGTCGTTCCGGGACGAGCACCTGCTTCCCGGCGAAGGCACGCAGCGGGTCGCCGAATGCCTCGCCTACCTTGCGGACACGGCGTTCGACGGCGTGATCGTGGCAGAGATCAGCACCCGCAAGGCCCGCTTCGCAGGGGAGCGCGAGGAAATGCTAGCCGCGACCCTCGAGTTCGCCCGGAAGCACCTCGGGCAGCACACCGATCGGAGCGGTGCGCAGCAGCGGGCGCGCTAACGCCGCCAGGCACGCCGTCGCCAGGACCGGTGCTGCCAGGACCGGCGCTCAGCCGAGTTCGCGGGTGATGTCCTTCGAACGCTCCGCCGCAGCGCGAGCGCCGTCGGCGATGATGCCGGGGAGGCCCCGCTCTTCGAAGGTCGCGATAGCGCGTTCCGTGGTCCCGTTGGGACTTGTCACAGCGCGACGCAGGGCCATCGGGTCGGCCCCGGGCTCGGCGAGCATGAAGCCCGCCCCCACGACGGTCTCGCGTGCGAGGCGCAGCGCAAGGTCGGGGTCCAGGCCCAGTCGGGTCCCGGCGTCGGCCATTGCCTCGGCGAGGTAGAACGCGTAGGCGGGGCCGGACCCGCTCACCGCGCTGACTGCGTCCACCTGGTCCTCGGGAACCTCGATGATGAGCCCCAGGCTGTCGAAGAGGCCCTTCACCTTCTCGATGTGCTCCCGCAGGGCATGCGTTCCTCCGGAGACGGAGACGACGCCGCGGCCGAGCCTGGCGGGCGTGTTCGGCATGGTGCGGATCACCGGCTGCCCGGCGGGCAGCGCCCGTTCGAGCTGGGCAATCGAGACCGCCGCGGCGACGCTCACGACGACGGCCGTCGGCGAGAGCGCGGGCGCGATCCCGCGCGCGAGGTCGGCAATGCCCACGGGCTTGACCCCGAGGATGACGAGCGAGGCGCCGCGGACCGCCTGTTGGTTGGCGTCGTCCTCCTCGCCCGTGGCCATGACCGTGACGCCGTAGCGCTTGGCGAGCTCCGCCGCGCGCTCCCGGCGACGGACGGTCGCCGTCACGTCGGTCTTGGGGAAGCCAGCTGCCAGGAGGCCGGCCATGATGGCCTCGTTCATGGAGCCGCAGCCCAGGAAGGCGATCTTGTTGCTCATGTCCCCATCCTGCCAGCCGTCGCCCCGGACGTGCATTCCCAGCCTGTTCACATCTTCGCCAAGGCCTATTCTCAAGAAGGCTTCCTAGTGTTGTAGACACCTCACAGGGTGCGAGTGATGGAGCGGCCGCTTCCCCCAAGCGGCCGCACGGCGCTGGCAGACGCGGATATTGGTCCCCCACCTTCCCCGCTTCTGCCAGCGCCTTACTCGTTAAGCCAGCGCCTTACTCGTTAAGCAGGGACGACCGAGCGAAGCGCAGCCACGCCCTCAGGGCCGTGCCGCGAACCGCTCGAGCAGGTCGACGTGGCCCGACACGATGAGCATGTCGCGGCTGCTGACCTTCGTATGCGGCTGCGCGTAGGTGAAGTCCTCGCCGGGGCTCTTGACCCCCACGACCGTCACGCCGTACTTGGCCCGCACCTGGGACTCGGCGAGCGTGAACCCCTGGGTCTCCTTCGGCGGGTACATCTTGACGATGGCGAAGTCGTCGTCGAACTCGATGAAGTCCAGCATGCGGCCGCTCACGAGGTGAGCCGTCCGCACGCCTGCGTCGGCCTCCGGGTAGATGACGTGGTTGGCGCCGATGCGGGAGAGGATCTTGCCGTGCGAGGGCGTGATCGCCTTCGCCCAGAGGTGTTCGACGCCGAGGTCCACGAGGTTCGCGGTGATGAGGACCGAGGACTCGATCGAGGTCCCCACGCCCACTACGGCCGAGCGGAACTCCTGGGCGCCCAGCTGGCGGAGCGATTCGATGTTGGTCGCGTCGGCCTGGACGGCGTGCGTGAGGACGGGGGCCCAGATCTCGACGAGGTCGCGGTCGCGCTCGATCGCGAGCACTTCACGGCCCTGCTTGACGAGCTGCTGGGCTGTTGCAGCACCGAAGCGGCCCAGTCCGATGACGAGGACCGGAGCGTTCGGGTGGGGTCGTCCCGGGGGATTCCTGTCAGCCAATGATCGGCCTCTCTTCCGGATAGTGGTACAGCGATCTGCGCTGGCGCAGGGACAGGGCGGTCGCCATCGTGATGGTCCCGACGCGGCCGAAGAACATGAGCGCGGTGAGGACATAGACGCCCGCTGGCGGGAGCTCGGAGGTGAGGCCTGTGCTGAGCCCCACGGTCGCGAACGCCGAGATCGAGTCGAAGAGGACCCGGTCGAGGCTCTGGCCGGAGATCGCGAGCAGGAGCATGCACGCGACCATGAGGAGCGTGGCCGCCATGACGATGACGCTGATGGCCAGCCGCATGATCTCCTGCGGAACGGTGCGCCCGAACGCGCGGACGTCCCGATCTCCGCGTGCCTCCGCGACGATTGCGAGGAACATGACCGCGACGGTCGTGACCTTGATGCCGCCCGCCGTCGATGCCGAGCCCCCGCCGGCGAACATGAGTGCGTCAGAGAGCAGGAGCGTCGACGGCGTGAGGTGGTTCATGTCGACGAGGTTGAACCCCAGCGATCGCGTCATGACGGACGCGAAGACGGCCTGCACGACCTTCTCGCCGGGTTGCATGCCGCCGATGGTCCGGGCGTTGTTCCACTCCATCGCGCCCCAGAGGATGGCGCCGACCACGAGCAGGATGAACGAGACGACGACCGTGAGCTTCGCGTGGAGGGTCCAGAAGCGCGCCCGGGCCTTGAAGCGCAGGAACACGAGGAGCACGGGGAACCCCAGGCTCCCGATGAAGCCGC
This sequence comes from Sinomonas susongensis, assembly GCF_005877005.1. Lineage (GTDB taxonomy): Bacteria > Actinomycetota > Actinomycetes > Actinomycetales > Micrococcaceae > Sinomonas > Sinomonas susongensis. The sequence goes on from NZ_SSNH01000008.1 coordinate 196,016, forward strand.
CGGCCATGAGCGGAACGAGGACCCACAGGTCGTACTGGTAGGGCACCACGCCGTTGCTGTGCGGCGTGAAGCCCGCGTTGTTGAACGACGAGATGGCGTAGAACACGGCGTGCCAGACGGCCGGCCAGAACTGTTCGCCCTGCGCGATGAACGCAGGCGCGAGAAAGAGCGCGAGGACGCCCTCCACGACAGCCGAGGTGACGACGACGACCCGCAGCAGCCCGCCCACCTCGCCGAGGCGCCCGGCATTGTTCATCGCCTCCCGGGCGATGAGCTTTCCGCGGACGCCGAGGCCGCGGCTCATCGCGAGCGAGAGGACCGAGGCGAGGGTGAGGATGCCCAAGCCGCCGATCTGGATCGCCAGGAGGATCAGGACGTGCCCGAACGCCGACCAGTGCGCGGCGGTCGAGACGACCGTGAGGCCCGTGACGCACACGGCCGAGGTCGCAGTGAAGAGCGACTCGTGGAGGGGCGTCACCTGGCCGTCCGCGGAGGCGAAAGGAAGTGACAGCAGGAGCGTGAAGACGACGATGACGCTGAAGAACGCGAGGAGCGCGAGACGCGCGGGCGACGAGGCGGCGAGCCGGTCGACGAAGTCGCGCAGCCCCGTCAGCGGGCCGAGGCTTTCGCGCGGCGGCATGGGCCGCCATGACGACTCCGTCTCTACCACGCTCAACCGTCTTTCATGCCGGGTCTTCTGGGCGGCCGAAGGCCGTACCGGACCAGTAAACCATGCGGGTCCGGTAGCCTGAGCCTATGTCCGACGGCGCACCGACGCAGCACTCGTCCGCGGCCTCGGGCGCGGCCTCGCATGCGGCCGGGCGCCCGGACTACGAGACCAGGGTCGCCTGGTCCGAGGCGCTGTGCGAATACGACTTCGGCCCACGGCACCCCATGCACCCGAGCCGCCTCGACATGACAGCCCGGCTCTGCGAGGACCTCGGGCTCTTCTCCCTTCCGCGCGTCACCGTCGTCGAACCCCACATCGCGAGCGACGACGAGCTCGCCGCCGTCCACACCCGCGACTACATTGCCGCGGTCCGCCGCGTGAGCGAGGACCCGTCGTCGTCCGTGCCGGAGCGGGGGCTCGGCACGGAGGACGACCCAGCCTTCGCTGGGATGCACGAGGCGAGTGCGCGCATCGCGGGCGGTTCGCTCGAGGCGGCTGACGCCGTCCTCGGCGGCCGCGCGCAGCACGCCGTCAACTTCGCCGGCGGCATGCACCACGCGGCGGCGGACCATGCGAGCGGCTTCTGCATCTACAACGACGCCGCGCTCGCCATCCAGCGGCTGCTCGACGGGGGCATCGAGCGGGTCGCGTACATCGACGTCGACGTCCACCACGGCGACGGGACGCAGTCCGTGTTCTGGAACGATCCGCGGGTCCTCACGATCTCCCTCCACGAGAGCGGCCTGTCCCTCTTCCCGGGGACCGGCTTCCCGTCGGAGGTCGGTGGCCCGGACGCAGCGGGGATGGCAGTCAACGTCGCACTTCCCGCGAGAACGGGCGACGGCGGGTGGCTGCGGGCGTTCCACGCGATCGTCCCGCCGCTCGTCGAGGCGTTCCGGCCGGACGTGATCGTGAGCCAGCACGGCTGCGACTCGCACGCCCGGGATCCGCTCGCCGATCTCCGGACGAGCATCGACGCCCAGCGCGAGGCCGCCCTCGCGGTGTCACGGCTCGCGGCGCGCTACTGCTTGGACCGCTGGATCGCAACCGGCGGCGGGGGCTACGACCTCGTCCACGTGGTCCCACGGGTGTGGACGCACCTCGTGGGCATCGCCGCCGGCCACCCCATCCAGCTGCGCACCCCGATCCCCGAATCGTGGCGCGACTACGTCCGGGAGCATCACCCCGAGCGGCTCTCGCCCGGCGAAGGCCTGCCGCAGAGCATGGGGGAGGAGGCCGACACATGGTGGCGTTCGTGGGAGATCGGCTTCAACCCCAACGACGCCGTGGACCGTGCGATCATGGCGACCCGGAAGGAAGTCTTCCCCCTCCACGGGCTGGACCCGTGGTTCGACTGAGGCGAGCGCCGAGACCCTCTCAGGTCGGTAGTCTTGAGGCATGATGACAGACATCTTTGCCGTCATCGCTGACCATACGCGAAGGGACATACTTCGCGAGCTCTGCGCCGGCGACAAGGCGGTGGGCGAGCTCGTCGAGGCCCTCGACGCGAGCCAGCCCACGGTGTCTAAGCACCTCAAGGTCCTGCGCGACGCGGGCCTCGTGACCACTCGCGCCGAGGGCCAGAAGCGCTACTACGCGCTCCGCCTCGAGCCGCTCGCCGAGGTCGGCGGCTGGCTCACTTCCTTGTGGACGACGTCGGCCCCCGCGCCCGAGGAAGCGCCGGCGGTTTCGACGCCGCCAGCCGCCGCGACTTCCCCGGCGACCCCCATCCAGGCGGGGACACCGCTCCAGCCCGTAGCCCCGCTCCAGCCAGGGGGGCCGCTCCAGTCAGGGGTCCCCATCGAGCCACTGGCCCCTTCGCCTGCGGGCGTCGGAGCGGCAGCGGCTGGGACGCGTCCCCAGCAGATCCAACGGACCGTGGAACGCACGGTCGAGCGCGCCGCGAAGGGTGCGGCCGAGATCATCGCCAATCTTCCGAAATGGCGTCGGAGGGAGCCGGGCCGCCAGCAGGGCTAGGCTCGGGCCGGTGCCACCCCGCCGGCCGACCCGGGGCTCGGCCGCGGCCAGGCGCGGCCCGCCGTCGACTCCCGCACCACGAGTTCCGGCTTGAAGACGAGGTTCCTCGGGGCGAGCGAGGGGTCCTCCGCCTCCTCGCGCAGGATCTGGACTGCGGTCTGGCCGATGAGATCCCGGGGCTGCCGCACCGAAGAGAGAGGGACGACGGCGGCGCTCGCGAAGTCGATGTCGTCGTATCCGACGATGGCCATGTCGTCGGGCACCCTCAGATGGCCCTCGCCCATGAGGACCTGGAGCGCGCCGATCGCGACGAGGTCGTTGCCGGCTACAAGGGCGTCCGGTCGGGCGGGGGCGTGCCGGGCGAGGAGGGCGCGGGCGGCGCGACGGCCGTCCTCGAACCCCAGGCCCAGCGTCTCGATCGCCTCGACGCTCGCGCCCTCGGCCTTCGCGACCGCGCTCTCGACGCCGGCGAGTCGGTCCTGCATCTGGGCAAGGTCCGCGGGGCCGCCGACGAAGGCGAGCCGTCGCCGACCGAGGTCGAGCAGGTGCTGGGCGGCGACGCGACCGCCTTCGACGTCGTCGACCGCAACCGAGCTGAGGCGACGGCCGCCCGCGACCCTGTCGACGAGGACTGCCGGCGTGCCGCTCGAGCGGAGCCGCTCGAGGCGCTCGCCGAGGTCGCCAATCGGGGAGATCAGGAGGCCGAGCACCCGCTGGGTCTCGAAGTAGGCGACGTGCGTCGCCTCGCGCTCCGGGGACTCGTCGCTGTTCGCCATGACGACGGAGAGGCCATCGCGGCCAGCCTCGTCCTCGGCTCCTCGGGCTACGTCCGTGAAGAAGGGGTTGCGGACGTCGAGCACGACGAGGCCGATCGTGGTCGAGCGGCCGGCCCGCAGCTGGCGTGCCGCGTCGTTCCGGACGAAGCCGAGCTCCTTGATGGCTGCGTGGACCCGTTCGACGGTTGCCGGGCGGACGATGTCAGGGCGGTTGAGGACGTTGGACACCGTGCCCACCGAGACGCCCGCGAGCTCCGCGACGTCACGGATGCTCGCAGTCCCGTGGGACGCGGCGGAAGAAGGGTGGGCGTGGCTCATGCAGGGAGACTACCCCGCCTTGCAGCCGAGCCTCTTCCGCGGCCGTCCCCGACAAATCTGTTGACCAAGCCGGCTGCCCCGACCTACTCTGTAAGGACAGCTTTGAATCGATTCACGAACTGTTCCATCCACCGCGACGACAATGTCGCCGTCGAACCCCGGGAGCACCATGAGCGAGACCGCAGGGCGGCGGCGGATCTGCTTCCAGCAGCAGATAGATCCCGACCGCATCGAGGAGTACAAGCGGCGCCACGCGGCGGTCTGGCCCGAGATGCTCGAAGCCCTCCGTGACGCCGGCTGGTGCAACTACTCCCTCTTCCTCCGGCCCGACGGCCTCCTGATCGGGTACGTCGAGACGGACAGCCTCGAAGCGGCCACTGCCCGCATGGCTGCGCATGAGGTGAATGCCCGCTGGCAGGCGGAGATGGCCGACCTGTTCGACGGCATCGAAGCGCCCCCCGACGAGTCGTTCGTCACGATCGAGGAAGTCTTCAACCTCGAAGACCAGCTCGAGGCCGCCAGGGCCAAGAGCGCGGCCGACCGCGCCGCTGCCCCCCAACCGAGCTCACCCGCCGCAGGCGCGGCACCGACCACAGGAGAGTACGCATGAGCACCAGCGAAGTCCGGATTCCCGAGGCCCTCGACAGCCTTGCGATCGAAGTCCCCTCGTGGGCGTACGGCAACTCGGGTACGCGGTTCAAGGTGTTCGGCACGCCGGGCGCTCCGCGCACGGTCCAGGAGAAGCTGCAGGACGCCGCGAAGGTCAACGAGCTGACGGGCCTTGCCCCGAGCGTGGCGCTGCACATTCCGTGGGACAGGGTCGAGGACTACGCGGCGCTCCGGGACTACGCAGAGGGCCTGGGCGTCAGGCTGGGCACCGTCAACTCGAACACGTTCCAGGACGACGTCTACAAGTTCGGCTCCCTGACGCATTCAGACGACGCCGTGCGCCGCCGGGCGATCGAGCACCACCTCGAGTGCATCGACATCATGGACGAGACCGGTTCGCGTGACCTGAAGATCTGGCTCGCGGACGGCACGAACTACCCGGGGCAGGACGACATCCGTGCGCGGCAGGACCGCCTCGCCGAGTCCCTGGCCGAGGTCTACGCGCGCTTGGGCGAGGAGCAGCGCCTCGTGCTCGAGTACAAGTTCTTCGAGCCGGCGTTCTACCACACCGACGTCCCGGACTGGGGAACCTCCTACGCCCAGACCCTCGCGCTCGGCGAGAAGGCTTTCGTGTGCCTGGACACGGGCCACCACGCGCCGGGCACCAACATCGAGTTCATCGTCGCCCAGCTGCTCCGGCTCGGAAAGCTCGGCTCGTTCGACTTCAACTCGCGCTTCTACGCCGACGACGACCTCATCGTCGGGGCGGCGGACCCATTCCAGCTCTTCCGGATCATGGTCGAGGTCGTTCGAGGCGGGGGTCTCGGGCCGGACTCGGGCGTGGCCCTCATGCTGGACCAGTGCCACAACCTCGAGGAGAAGATCCCGGGGCAGATCCGCTCGGTGCTCAACGTCCAGGAGATGACGCTCCGCGCCCTGCTCCTCGACCGCGCCGCCCTCGAGGAGGCCCAGCGGAACCACGACGTCCTGGGCGCGAATGCGATCTTCATGGACGCCTTCTACACCGACGTCCGCCCCGCCCTTGCCGCGTGGCGTGAGCAGCGTGGCCTTCCGGCCGACCCTATCGCCGCCTACGCCGCCTCGGGCTACCAGAAGCTCATCAACGAGACCCGCGTCGGCGGCACGCAGGCGGGCTGGGGCGCGTAGTCCTCGCTCCCTCGTCAGCCGCCTGCCTGGCCCAGTCCGCCCGGCCTGCACCGAGATCCCGAACCCACAGAGGAACCCCGAAGCCATGAACCAGACGCAGAATCCGGCCGTCGCCGAGCTGATCGCCCGCTCGAACCGGCTGGGCGCCGACAAGCGCAACACGAACTACGCCGGGGGGAACACCTCCGCCAAGGGGACCGAGACCGATCCGGTCACGGGCGAGCCGGTCGAGCTCCTGTGGGTCAAGGGGTCCGGGGGCGACCTGGGGACCCTGGCGGAGAAGAACCTCGCGGTCCTGCGCCTCGACCGTCTCCGTGCGCTCAAGGCGGTGTACCCCGGCGTCGAGCGGGAGGACGAGATGGTCACCGCGTTCGACTACTGCCTGCACGGAAAGGGCGGCGCCGCGCCGTCGATCGACACCGCAATGCACGGCCTTGTCGACGCCGCGCACGTGGACCACCTCCACCCGGACTCCGGCATCGCGATCGCGACCGCGGCCGACGGCGAGGCGCTGACCGAGAAGGTCTTCGGCGGCCGGGTGGTGTGGGTGCCGTGGCGCCGGCCCGGATTCCAGCTGGGTCTCGACATCGCCGCGATCAAGGAGGAGCACCCGGAGGCGATCGGGACGATCCTCGGCGGCCACGGCATCACTGCGTGGGGTGCGACGAGCGAGGAGGCAGAGGCCAACTCCCTGTGGATCATCGCCGAGGCCGAGAAGTACATTGCCGCCCACGGCCGTCCCGAACCCTTCGGCCCGGCGCTCGAGGGCTACGGCGCGCTCCCGGAGGGCGAGCGCCGTGCAAAGGCTGCCGCGCTCGCCCCGGTGATCCGCGGCCTGGCCTCGACGGACAGGCCGCAGGTGGGCCACTTCACGGACGACGAGCGTGTCCTCGAGTTCCTCGCCTCGGCCGAGCATCCGCGTCTGGCCGCCCTCGGAACGTCCTGCCCGGACCACTTCCTCCGCACGAAGGTCAAGCCCCTCGTCCTGGACTTGCCCGCCGGCGCGGGGATCGAGGAGAGCGCCGCCCGCCTGAAGGAGCTCCACGGGGCGTACCGCGAGGACTACGCGGCGTACTACGAGCGCCACGCTCAGGCGGATTCCCCCGCGATGCGCGGCGCCGACCCCGCGATCGTCCTGGTCCCCGGCGTGGGCATGTTCTCCTACGGCAAGGACAAGCAGACCGCTCGGGTCGCGGGCGAGTTCTACCTCAACGCAATCAACGTCATGCGCGGCGCCGAGGCCATCTCCACCTACGCCCCGATCTCGGAGAGCGAGAAGTTCCGGATCGAGTACTGGGCACTCGAGGAGGCCAAGCTCGCCCGCATGCCCAAGCCGAAGTCGCACGCGACCCGCATCGCGCTCGTGACCGGCGCGGCGTCGGGCATCGGAAAGGCCATCGCCACCCGGCTCGCGGCAGACGGCGCGTGCGTGGTCATCGCCGACCTGGACCTCGAGAAGGCGCAGGCAGCCGCGGCCGAGCTCGGGAACGCCGACGTCGCCGTGGGCGTGCGCGCGGACGTCACCGACGCCTCGCAGGTCGCGGCCGCGGTCGACGCCGCCGTCCTCGCGTTCGGCGGGATCGACCTCGTGGTGAACAACGCCGGACTGTCGATCTCCAAGCCGCTGCTCGAGACGTCCGAGAAGGACTGGGACCTCCAGCACGACGTCATGGCGAAGGGCTCGTTCCTGGTCTCCCAGGCCGCGGCGAAGGCCATGATCGCCCAGGGCATGGGCGGGGACATCGTGTACATCTCCTCGAAGAACTCCGTCTTCGCGGGCCCGAACAACATCGCCTACTCCGCCGTCAAGGCCGACCAGGCCCACCAGGTGCGCCTCCTCGCGGCAGAGCTGGGCGAGTACGGCATCCGCGTCAACGGGATCAATCCCGACGGCGTGGTGCGGGGCTCGGGGATCTTCGCGGGCGGCTGGGGCGCCAAGCGCGCCGCCGTCTACGGGGTCCCGGAGGAGAAGCTCGGCGAGTACTACGCCCAGCGCACGCTGCTCAAGCGCGAGGTCCTGCCGGAGAACGTCGCGAACGCGGCCGCTGTCCTGACCAGCAACGAGCTCTCGCACACCACCGGGCTGCACATCCCCGTCGACGCCGGCGTCGCCGCCGCCTTCCTCCGGTGAACGAGAGCCCTTCCTGTCACGCTGGCAAGCGCCCCGTCGAGCGCTGCTTCGCGGCGGTCGACGTCGGCGCCTCCTCCGGTCGGGTCATCCTCGCGTCGGTTTCCCCGGGCCCGGACGACGGCGCGCCCCGGGTCGCGCTCGAAGTCGTCCACCGCTTCCCGAACGGGGTGCTGGAGGGCGTGGACGGCGAAGGCGAGACGGAGCTGTGCTGGGACGTGTGTGGGATCTTCGCCGAGGTCCTGACGGGCCTCGCGAAGGTCGCCGACCTCGCGGGCTCGCGGGGGCTTCGGATCGAGAGCGTCGGCATCGACACATGGGCGGTGGACTACGGGCTCGTGGACTCCCCGGGCACGCTCCGGCTCCCCGTCCACGCCTACAGGGACTCGAGGACCGACGCTACGGTTCCCGCGGTTCACGGGGCGGTCCCTCCCGAGCGGCTCTATGCCGTCAACGGGCTCCAGTTCCTGCCCTTCACGACGCTGTACCAGCTCGCCGCCGAGCCGACCCTCGAGGGCCTGCAGGCGCTCCTGATCCCTGACCTGATCGCGTTCTGGCTCACCGGCGTGCGCCGCACGGAGGAGACGAATGCTTCTACCACCGGTCTGCTCGATGCGAGCACGGGGACCTGGTCGGCAGAGCTGTTCGCCGCGCTCCGGCTTCCCGAGGGGCTCTTCCCCGAGCTCATCGCGCCCGGTGAGGCGTACGGGACGCTCCTGCCCGCCGTCGCCGAGCGTACTGGGCTTCCGGCCGACACCCCTGTGGTGGCCGTCGGCTCACACGACACCGCCTCCGCCGTCGCCGCCGTTCCGGCCGAGGCTGGGGAGGACGTCGCGTACATCTCCTCGGGCACCTGGTCCCTCGTGGGCGTCGAGCTCGACGGGCCCGTGCTGAGCGAGGCGAGCCGCGCGGCCAACTTCACGAACGAGCGCGGCGTGGACGGCACGATCCGGTACCTCCGGAACGTCGGCGGCCTGTGGCTGCTGAGCGAGTGCCAGCGCCAGTGGGCCGAAGAAGGGCGAGAGCTTCCGCTCGGGAGGCTCTTGGCAGACGCAGCCGCACTCCCGTCCGGCGGCCCGCAGGTCGACGCGGACTCGGATGAGTTCCTCGCCCCCGGGAACATGCCCGCGCGGCTCGCGGCCGCCGTCGAACGCCGCGACGGGACCCTCCCGGGCGACCCGGCCGCCGTCGTCCGCTGCATCCTCGACAGCCTCGCCGCAGCCTACGCGCGCACGCTCGCGCAGGCACAGGCCCTCTCGGGCCGCCGCCCGCGAGCCGTCCACGTCGTGGGCGGGGGATCCCAGAACGACCTGCTGTGCCGGCTCACCGCCGAGGCGACGGGCCTGCCCGTGCTCGCCGGCCCAGTCGAGGCCACAGCGCTGGGCAACGTGCTGGTCCAGGCCCGGGCTGCAGGCGCCATCAGCGGCGGCCTCGCTGCCCTGCGTGCCGCCGTGCGCGCTAGCGCCCAGCCGCGCGAGTACACAGCCGTGCGGGCGTAGACCCGCCGTTCCCTTCCCTCAGGTCCCGCGTCGTGTGGGGTGCAAAAGATAATTAACCCCAACCACGACGGGCGGCGGCGGCGCCCCCGCGCCTCTTGGCGGGGTGATTCCGCCGGGGTACGGTGGTCGGAAACCGGTTACCGAGCGGATCCACGCGTTCACTGAGGAGACCCCGCCCATGGCATCCAGCGGCAACCCGCGGAAGAAGTATGCCCTCGCTGGCACTGGCTCCCGTGCCGAGCTGTACGTCGACGCCCTCTTGGGCCCTCATTCCGATCGCGGCTCCCTCGTCGCCTTCGTCGACACGAACGAGCACCGGATGGCGTACCACGGCGCGCGGATCGCGGAACGCCGCCCCGACTGGCCCATGCCGCGCCACTACGGTCCGGACGGACTGGACGAGATGTTCGACGTCGAGCGCCCGGACGCGCTCATCGTCACGACGCCCGACTTCACCCACGCGCGCTACGTCACCGCGGCGCTCGACCGCGGCATCGACGTCATCTGCGAGAAGCCCATGACGACCTCGGTCCGGGGCATCGCGGACATCGTCAGGTCCGCCCGAGCCGCCGCGGGCAGCACGCGTGACGGCAGGGCCGCGAAGCTCGTCGTGACCTTCAACTACCGCTACTCGCCGCGGAACTCTGCCCTCAAGGACATCGTCCAGTCGGGCAGGATCGGCAAGGTCACGTCGGTTCACTTCGAGTGGTGCCTCGACACGGTCCACGGCGCCGACTACTTCCGCCGCTGGCACCGCAGGAAGGCCAATTCGGGAGGCCTGCTCGTGCACAAGTCGACACATCATTTCGACCTCGTGAACTGGTGGCTCGACGACGTGCCGGAGACCGTCTACGCGCAGGGCGGCCTCCGCTTCTACGGGGCGGAGAACGCCGCCGAGCGAGGTCTGGGCCCGCGACCCGAGCTGAGCCGGGACAACCCCGACCGCGACGACCCTTTCAACCTCGACCTGGGCGCCGACCGGAAGCTCCGCGCGCTGTACCTCGAGGCCGAGGGCGACGACGGCTACCACCGGGATCGCGACGTCTTCGGCGAAGGCATCGACATCGAGGACAACCTGAGCCTCGTGGTCGGGTACCGCGGCGGGGCATCGATGGCGTATACGCTCGTGGCCCACTCGCCGTGGGAGGGCTACCGGGTTGCGATCAACGGCACCGAGGGCAGGGTGGAGATCGAGGTCGTCGAGCGGGGATCGGTTTCTCCCGACAGGCACACGCTGGATCCTTCCGTCGCCGCTGATCCCGAGGGCGCCGCCGCGCCAGCACGGCCTGAGGGAACCCGGATCCTCCTCCAACGCCATTGGGAACCGGCCCGCGAGATACAGTTTCCGGAGCGCGACGGCGGGCATGGCGGGGGCGACGCGGTGCTCCTCTCGGACGTCTTCGCCGGACCGGGCGACGACCCGCTGCACCGCCAAGCGGGCTATATCGACGGCGTCCGCAGCGTCCTCGTGGGGATCGGGGGCAACGAGTCCCTCCGCACCGGCCAAGCAGTACGGCTCGCCGATTTCGGCGTCCCGTTGGACGACGGCGCGCCCCTCACCTTCGGCAGCGGGAGCCTCGAGGACGAGCAGGCGGCAGGGGCGCAGGCGTAGGTCCCGACGACGGCGCCGTCGTCAGGGGGCGTTGGCCGCCTCGGCGGCCGGCGGCCCCGAACTCGCCCGAACTTCGAGGCGAGGCGTGACGGTGAGGTCGTGCTCGGGATCACGGCCATTGAGGAGGTCCCAGAGCCGCGCCCACGCCTGCTCGCCGAGCTGCGTCTGGGGGACTGACACCGTGGTGAGTGCCGGGGAGGCGAAGCGGGCGAAGGGGATGTCGTCGAAGCCCGTGACCGAGAGGCGCCCGGGCACGGCAACGCCCTCCTCGTGGAGGGCGCCGAGCAGGCCGAGCGCGACCAGGTCGTTGAAGCAGACTGCGGCGGTGGCTCCCGAGCCGAGAACTGCTTCGCGCGCCCGGTAGCCGTCCTCGAACATTGCGCCGCACGGGATGAAGACGAATTCAGGCTGGGGGGCCGACGGGACCGGAGGCTGGAGCGCGGCCATGCGGGCCTGGTTTCCGTGCGAGCCGTCGGGACCGGCGAGATAGGCGATGCGACGGTGGCCGAGCCGCTCGAGCTCCTTGACAACGCTCCGGATGCCCGAGCCGTAGTCGACGGCGAGACTGGGTACCCCGGGAGCCGGGCTCTCGCGGTTCACGAGCACGACCGGCGAGAGTTCGGGCAGGAGCTCGGCGAGCACTTCGGGTTCCATGCGCGGGGAGACGAGCACGAGCGCGTCGCACCGCCTCCGTGCCTCCCGAGCGAGGATGACCTCCTCCTCGGGATTCTCGATCGAATCCGCGACCAGCACGCGGTATCCCTCCCGCGCCGCGGCCCGGTTCAGTCCTCGGAGCGTCTCCTGGAACATCGGGTTCGCCAAGTCCGGGACCACGATCGCCACGGTCTGGGTCCGCCCGATCGCGAGACTGCGGGCCACGGTGCTGGGCGAGTAGTTGAGCTTGGCCGCCGCCTCCCGCACGCGCTTCCCGATTTCGGCGTCGACAGTCGCGAGGCCATTCATCACGCGGGAGACGGTCGCGCGGGAGACGCCCGCCTCCTCGGCGACGTGGGCGATCGTCACTCGCTGTGGCGGACGCGTGCTCATCCGTGCCATGAGTCCTCCTCGAAGGCCGCCGGAGGGCCGCTCGTCCGCGGGGGCGAAAGCACCCGCAGCGCCCCGCTGCGACGAGTGTAGCAACCGCTTCCCCCCGTATCGGGCGTAGAAGAAACCGATTTCCCCGCCTACACTGCATCCCATGCCGGCCATCGACCTGCCACTGCAGGAGCTCCGTTCCTACCGCGGGAGCAGCCCGCTCCCTGAAGACTTCGAGGACTTCTGGGAGAGGACCATCGCCGAGGCCCGTGAGCATCCCCTGTCCGTCCGCTTCGAACGGGTCGAGACCTACCTCCCGCTCGTCGAGACATTCGACGTGACGTTCGCGGGCTACGCAGGCGACCCCATCAAGGCCTGGCTCCACCTCCCGGCCGCGCGGACGGGGCAGCAGCGCGAGCCGCTTCCCGCCGTCGTCCACTATCTCGGCTACTCCGGGGGGCGAGGCCTCGCGCATCAGAACACGCTGTGGGCACAGGCAGGGTACGCGACGCTGATCATGGACTCGCGGGGGCAGGGCTACGGCTTCCAGACCGGAGAAACACCGGACCCGCATCCGAGCGCGGGAGAAACCGCCTACCCCGGGCTGATGACGCGCGGCATCCGCGATCCGCACAGCTACTACTACCGCAGGCTCTTCACCGACGCCGTGCGTGCCATCGAGGCGGTCCAGGCGCACCCGGCGGTCGACGCCTCCCGCGTCGTCGTCCAAGGAGGCTCACAGGGCGGCGGGCTCGCAGTTGCGGCGGCCGGCCTCGCGGCGGGAAGGCTCGACGGCCTGGTCGCGTGCCTCCCGGACGTGAACTTCCTCGCCGACTACCCCCGCGCGCTCGAGATCGCGACGACCGGGCCCTACCCCGAGCTCGAGAACTACCTCCAGCGGCACCGCGACAACGTCGAGGCGGCCTTCGCGACCCTGCCCTACTTCGACGTCGTCAACCTGGGGAGGCTCGCGCGGGTCCCGGCGTACTTCTCGGTGGCCCTCCGGGACACCACGTGCCCGCCGTCGACCGTCTATGCGACGTACAACCGCTATGGCGAGGCAGCTGAGGGCGGCGTGCGGGTGGAGAAGTCGATCGAGGAGTACGCCTTCAACAATCACGAGGGCGGCGGAGAGCACCACGTGGTCCGCCAGCTCGCGTGGCTGCGGAAGCTCTTCGCGTAGGCACTGCCTCGTCACAATTGCGCTGCCAGCAGCGACCTCGTAAGGTACTCGCATGATCAAGTGTTGGCAGGCGTATTTTGCGTTGGCTCTGGAGGGCCAAGCGTAGATTCACGCATACCAACCTTCAGAGCCGACAGGGCAGGGACTCCGGTCCCTGCCCTTCGCCATTTCAGGCAGGCTCTGAACGCTCGGGGTCTGCCGGAGAGACAGGACCCCATGAATCGTCTGGCCCCAGAAACCTCGCTCGATCCCTCGGTGCGGAATGCCCGCGTAGCCGAGTTCACCGCGCTTCCGACTCCCCGCGGGCTGCTCGCCGAACTGCCGCTCACGGCCCAGGCCGAGGCGACCGTGGCCCGCGGCCGGGACGAGGTGCGGGCGGTGCTCGACGGCGTCGACGACAGGCTGCTCGTGATCGTCGGCCCGTGCTCGATCCACGACCCCGACGCCGCGCTCGACTACGCGCGCAGGCTCGCCACGGCCGCCCACGAGCACCGGGAAGACCTGCTCGTCGTCATGCGCACCTACTTCGAGAAGCCGCGCACGACGATCGGGTGGAAGGGCCTCATCAACGATCCCCACCTCGACGGAACCCACGACATTGCCGCGGGACTGCGAGCGGCCAGGAAGGTCCTGCTCGCCGCCCTCGGCCTTGGCCTGCCGACAGCGACGGAGTTCCTCGAGCCGATCTCGCCCCAGTACACCGCGGACACCATCGTGTGGGGCGCGATCGGGGCGCGCACCGCCGAGAGCCAGATCCATCGCCAACTAGTCTCGGGGCTCTCGATGCCGGTCGGCTTCAAGAACGGCACCGACGGCGGCCTCCAAGTCGCCGTCGACGCCTGCCGTGCGGCCGCCGCGGCGCAGGCTTTCCTGGGGATCGACGACGACGGCCGGGCCGCGCTCGTCTCGACGTCCGGCAACGCGGACACCCACCTCGTGCTGCGCGGCGGGGCGAGCGGCCCCAATTACGACGCCGCGTCCGTCGCCGCAGCGTCGGCGACCATGGCGGCGAAGGGCCTGAATCCCCGCCTCATCGTGGACGCGAGCCATGCGAACAGCGGGAAGGATCATCGCCGCCAAGCCGACGTCGCCCTCGAGATCGGGGCCCAGATCTCCTCGGGCGGGCCCTCTGCCGGGGCTGTCGCCGGGGTCATGCTCGAGAGCTTCCTCGTGGGCGGGGCGCAGGCGCTGGAGCCGGGCTCCCTGGACCGATTGGTCTACGGCCAGTCCGTCACGGACGCGTGCATGGACTGGGAGGTGACCGAGCGCGTGCTCTCCGCGCTGGCGGGGGCGGCGCATTCGCGGAGGACCCGCGCCTGACCTCGCAAAATATCTACTTTCACAACAGTCCCTCCAGCATCTACAGTAGCTAGCAGAGCATAGTGAGGGCACCGACAGTCACGCCGTCGAGCGGGCCTCATGGGGATTGCGTCGACGGCGAGCAAGGAACTGAAGATGGCTGGTTCGGGGGAATTCGCGAACACCCGTTTCCTCACGGTTGCGGAGGTCGCGGCGGTCATGCGTGTCTCCAAGATGACCGTCTACCGTCTCGTCCACTCCGGTGAGATGCCGGCCGTGCGTTTCGGGCGCTCCTATCGGGTGCCGGAGGCGGCAGTGGAGGAGTTCGTCCGGCGCGCTACTGTCGACGGGAACACCGAGACCGCCTGAGGGTATCCGGTCGTCCCGTCAAGGGCGCCGATTCGGTGCTGTATCCTGTTCAGGAACGTTTGACGTCACGTCACCAGCAGTTGGTTGCAAGCGGCCCCCATGGCGCCCCGGCCAGCGGCCCGGTGCACCAAGTTAGTGTTAGGAACTTCTGTGGGTTCAGTTATCAAGAAGCGCCGCAAGCGCATGGCCAAGAAGAAGCACCGCAAGCTGCTTCGCAAGACTCGTCACCAGCGCCGCAACAAGAAGTAAGGCGCCGCCTCTTCGAGGCGCGGTGAGAAGGAGCCCGTCCCCTCCTGGGGACGGGCTCCTTTCGTCGCAGGTGAGACTCAGACGGCTGGGGAGCGGGAGGCGCGGGAACTACCGGCGAAATCGCGTGTAGCTGCGCCAGAGCCCGTAGACGGCACCGCCGACGGTGGCGAGCTTGAGGCCGAGGGTTGCGGCGCGCCGGCCGGACCGGAAGTCGTAGATCGGCCAGTTGTGGGTGTTCGCGTGGTGCCGCAGGCGTGCGTCCGGATTGATGGCGACAGGGTGGCCGACGAGGCTCAGCAGCGGAATGTCGTTGTGTGAGTCCGAGTAGGCCCAGCAGCGCCTGAGGTCCAGGCCCTCGCGCTCGGCGAGGTCGGCCACCGCCTCGGCTTTGGCCTTCCCATGCAGGATGTGGCCGACGATCCGTCCCGTGTACGCGCCGTTCTCGATCTCTGCGACCGTGCCGAGCGCGCCGGTGAGCTCGAGCCGCTCGGAGATGACCGATGCGATCTCGATCGGGGTCGCCGTCACGAGCCAGACCCGCCGCCCGACCCGCAGGTGCTGCTCCGCGAGGGCCTTCGTCCCGGGCCAGATACGGGATTCGATCATCTCGTCGTAGACCTCGTAGCCGACCGTGGCCACGTCCTCGGCCCGAATGCCAGCCGCAAGCGCGAGGGCAGAGCTCTGGATCGAGTGCACGTCTTCGAGCGTCTCGCCCCGGAGGACGAACGTGAACTGCTTCCACGCGAACCCCGCCGCGTCGCGGAGGGTGAAGACCTTCCGCTCGTACATCTTGCGGCCCACGTGGAAGAGGCTCGCGCCGCGCATGAGGGTGTTGTCGACGTCGAAGAACGCCGCCTCTGTAGGCCGGGCCTGCGGGGCTGGGCGCGCCGAGGCATACGCGAACTTCTGGGCGGGCATGGTCCGAGTGTAGTCAAGACCTGAGTGCCGCCGCGCTACCGTGGAGGCATGCGCACCCCCGAGATCGTTCTGGTCACCCGCCGCGACTGCCATCTGTGCGAGGCTGCCCGCGACGTCGTGGGCAGGGTTGCCGCGGACGTCGGTGCCCCATGGGCCGAGCGGCTCATCGACGACGACGCCGAGCTCGCCGCGCGCTTCGCGGAGGAGGTCCCGGTGGTGCTCGTCGACGGCGTACAGCGTGACTTCTGGAAAATCGATGAGGCAAGGCTGCGCCGTACGCTCGAGGCGGCGTCGTCCCAGGCGACCGAGGCGTGAAGGTCGACGAGGCGGTTTGGCGGCGGACGGACGCGGTCCTAGAGTGAAGCGGGCTTACGAACGGTCGCGGAAGGAATGGGTGCAGTGACGTCTCACGCGCAGTCGCCTGAGGGCGTCTCTGGTGAGCCGCCCGCCAAGCGCCTGCCGAGCGCCGTCGTCTCCCGCCTGACCGTGTACCTCCGCGCCCTCAACGGTTTCGTTGCTGAGGGGATTGAGAGGGTCTCGTCCGACGCCCTCGCCGAGGCGTCCGGTGTGAGTTCGGCAACACTGCGCAAGGACCTCTCCCAGCTCGGCTCCTATGGGACGAGGGGAGTGGGCTACGAGGTGGAAAACCTCCTTCAGCACCTCTCGGCGGCGCTCGGCCTCACCAGGGACTGGCGCGTCGCGATCGTCGGTGCGGGCAACCTGGGCCGTGCTTTGGCCCGGTACGGCGGGTTCGAGACCCGTGGCTTCGAGGTTGTCGCGCTGCTCGATACCGATCCTGAACTCATCGGGAACGAGGTCGGCTGGCTCAGGGTCACCGATGCCGCCAATCTCGAGGCCATCTTCCGCCGCACCCGGACGAACATGGCCGTGCTCGCACTCCCAGGCTCAGCAGCCCAGGCGGCCTGCGACCGCGTCGTCTCGGCAGGCGTCCGGAGCATCCTGAGCTTTGCCCCGACGATCCTGCAGGTGCCGAGGGGAGTCACGCTCCGCAAGGTGGACATGGCAACTGAGCTCCAGATCCTCGCCTACCACGCCCAGCGCGGCGAGGCGGGGGGCCAGACCGGGGAGGACGAGCACGGCGAGGCAGCCGCTGGAACGGCCTCCTAGGGCGGTCCGGTTGTCTCTGGGGCTCCCGGGCTGCGCGGCTGCGCGATCAGCGGATGTAGCCCTTGCGGGCCGCGGCGGCCGTGGCGAAGTAGAAGCTCGACGACGGGAGCCACTCGAGCACGGCGGCAACGATGAACGCTGTGCTCGTGGCGGCGCTGACGAAGTAGGTCGGAGCGGACTGGAAGACCATGCCCACCGCGGTCGGACCGAGTGCGACGACCGAGACGATGGTGAGCAGGGCCCCGATCACGCCGAAGGCCGCGAAGACCGTGTGCACGATTCGCACCCAATTCCGGCCGGAGCGGACGCCTAGGGCGATGAGCAGGAGGATGGCAGCGCCGATGAGCGATCCCGTCCAGATCCAGGGCTCGACGAATCCCTGCATCTGCTCGGCGAATCCCGGCGGAAGGGACGTGCGCTGCTGGACGGAGAGCTGGAGGAGCTCCGCGCCCACCACCCGCTTGGCCACGTCGATCTGATAGGGCACGAGGAACAGCGGCAGTACAGCCGAAGCCACGAGGCACCAGAACGCGGCGTTGACGGTCGCAGGCCGCTCGAGCGGACGGGGAGCAGGCAGGCCCGGGAATGAACCCGTAGGGAGCTGGCTGGGCCACGGGCCCGGGTGAGGACTCTGAGTCATGTCGACGTCGACCTCACTGCCCGTACGGGTTGCCGAAGGACCGCGGGGGCCCGGAATAAGGATTGTTGAACTGGTTCTGGTTGTCGAGGTAGGCAGAGACGGGCCGGCGGAACAGGACGACGATCGACGCGATGGCAAGCGCGATGGTGAGAAGCGCCAAGAAGCCGCTCCCGAAGAAGCTGAGGATCGAGAGGCCCAGGAACACGGTGGCGAGGATGCGGCTCCAGCGGCGCCCGCGGCGGAGGAAGACGGCGGACACGGCGAGCACGATGGCGTTGATCACCGCTCCCGCGAAGAGCACCCACAGGAAGATCAGGACGTACTGACGGAACTTCTCGGGGGAGAGGGCCGGGCCCGTCGCCTCCTGCGAGTACACGTTCTGGAGCGCCGAGAGATTGTTGGACGTGATCGCGAGTCCGAAGATGCCGACGAGCACCTCGACGATGGCGGTCGCGATGATGAGCCAGAACGCGACCGTGACGGCGGACTGCTGGGCGCTGGGCGGAGGGGTCTCGTAGCCGAAGGGGCCCCCCGCCGGCGACCCGTACGGGGTGTTGCCGTACTGAGGCTGGTTGTTTTGGGGAGCCTGGCTGTATTGGGGGCCCTGGCCGTACTGCGGCGCCTGGCCATATTGCGGCGCCTGGCCGTACTGGGGCGGCTGGCCGTAGTGAGGCTGCTGGCCGTACTGGCTCGGTTGGCCGTACTGCGGCGGCTGCTGGTCGTGGTGCCCTGCCTCGGGAGACTGGGGCCCGGGAGACTGGGGCCCTGGAGTCTGGGTCCCTGGAGTCTGGGGCCCGGGCGCGTACTGGCCGAAGCGGGGCGCCGGGCGGGGCTGGTCGGCCCCGGTGCCGGCATTTCCAGCTCCGGATTCCGCTCCCTCGGGCCCCGTTCCCTCTAGCCCCGAGCTCTCGCGGCTCGCGTCGTCGTCCCGCGGGCGCTCGGGCTGCTGTGGGGGGTTGCTCATGGCTCGTCCTCCGCTCGGCGAATACGGAGCGGCCACTGTTCCGTCCCCGCACTGCCCACCATACCGGCATGTACCGCGCAAAAGCGTGGATTCTCGCGGCCGATATCCGCCTCCAGCGAGCCCCGCGATCCATCTCGAGCGCAGTGCGGAGCACGGCAAAGCCCCGCCCGATGAGCAGTTGCTCGGGGCGGGGCTTCGTCGTGGAATCTACAGGGCGTGGGCGCTCGTCGCGGCCCGGGCCCTGATCGGTATGAGGCCTAGGCCTGGGGAGCCGTGAAGGCGAGGTCGAGGGAGATGACGACCTTGTCGCTCACGAGCACGCCACCGGCTTCGAGCGCCGCGTTCCAGGTGAGGCCGAACTCCTTGCGGGAGATCGTGGTCTCGCCGGAGATGCCGGCGCGGGTGACTCCGAAGGGGTCGACGGCAACGCCGTTGAACTCGGTCTCGATCGTGATCTGCTGGGTGACGCCCTTGATGGTGAGGTTGCCCGTGACGTCGTACGACTCGCCGTTGTGCTCGATGGCGGTCGAGACGAACGTCATCTCGGGGTATTCCTCGACGTCGAAGAAGTCCGGACCCTTGACGTGGCCGTCGCGGTTCGCGTCGGCGGAGTCGAAGGAGGCGGTCTTCACCGTTGCCTCCACGCGGGTCTCGGCGAGGCTCTGGCCGACGTTGACCGTGGCCGCAGCATCGGTGAACTTGCCGCGGACCTTGCTGATGCCGGCGTGGCGGACGGTGAAGGCGATGTCGCTGTGGGCGATGTCGAGCGTCCAGACGCCCGTGGTGATGCCGGAGGGAACGGTCATGTCGGTCTCCTTGAGGGTTGATGTCGTCAGGTGGTTGAAGTATCAACCAATGAGACCATCCTATCCATGCAAATGCATGTTCTGCTACCCCCTGTGCGGGATCTCACAGGGAACTCACGGTTACGGAGAGTAGTTCTACTGCTCGTAGAATGAGATCGAGCCGTGGCACTCCGCTGTCCGCAGCCCGGAGTGCCGGACGATTTCCCGCAGCCTCAACCATTTGAGAAACTGGATGCTATGCCTTCTTCCACCGTCCATCTGTTGCGCCACGGCGAGGTCTACAACCCTGCAGGCGTGCTGTACGGCCGGCTTCCGGAGTTCCACCTCTCCGAGCGCGGCAGGAAGATGGCGGAACGCGTCGCCGAATACTTCGCAGAGCAGGCGCACGACGGCGCGCGCTTCGCCTACCTCGCGGCGTCGCCGCTCACACGTGCACAGGAGACGGTCGCTCCGACGGCCGCGATCCTCGGCCTCGACGTGGTTCGGGAGCCCCGCATCATCGAGGCTGCGAACCACTTCGAGGGCCTGCGCGTCAATCGCAGCGAACTCGCGAAGCCGCGCCACTGGCCCTACCTCGTGAACCCGTTCCGCCCGTCCTGGGGGGAGCCGTACGAGCAGCAGGCCGCCCGCGTCCTTGCCGCTGTCGCCGACGCTGCGCGCGTCGCCGTCGACCGCGGCGGAGACGGCGCCGAGGCGATCCTCGTGGCCCACCAGCTCCCCATCTGGGTGACGCGGCTCAAGGTCCAAGGCCGTCCCCTGTGGCACGATCCGCGAATGCGCGAGTGCACGCTCGCGTCCGTCACGAGCCTGACCGTCGACGCCGCAAGCGGCGCCGTCGTCGCACTCCGCTACACCGAACCCGCCGCCGAGCTGCTCCCGGGCGCCGCGACGACACCGGGGGCTTGAGGATCATGGCCGCCCCAGATCCCACCCGGCGCAGCTTCCTCCGGCTCGCCGCCGCCGTCCCGGCTGCCGCGCTGTCCGTGGCCGCGCTCGCGGCATGCGCCTCGAACGACCCCTTGGCCGCACAGGCCCGGGCGGGCGACGACAAGAACTACGTGGCCGGCGACGGATCGGTGACGGAGTACGCGAATGACCAGCGCAAGCCGCCCATCGCCTTCACGGGCACCCTCTACGACGGCACCGCCGTTGACGCCAAGACCTTCGCCGGCCATGTGACCGTACTCAACTTCTGGTTCGCGGCGTGCGCCCCCTGCCGCGTCGAGGCGCCGTCGCTCAAGGAGCTCCACGACGAGTTCGCGCCCCAAGGCGTCGTCTTCTACGGGGTGAACCTGCGGGACGAGAAGGGCACGGCCCAGGCGTTCGAGCAGACTTTCGCCATCCCGTACCCGAGCTTCAACGACCAGGACGGGCGCGTGCTCCTCGCGGTCTCCGGGGTCGTGCCGCCGGGCGCGGTCCCCACGACGCTCGTGCTCGACAAGCAGGGCCGAGTCTCGGCGCGCATCCTGGGCGAGCTCGACAAGGGCACGCTCAAGTCGCTCATCCAGTCCGCGGCGGCCGCGTAGCGTGGGCGGGAACGGTTTCAGCGACGCCGTCCTCAACGGCTCCCTCCTGCTCGCGGTGCCGGTGGCACTGCTCGCGGGCTTCGTCTCGTTCGTCTCGCCGTGCGTCCTGCCCCTCGTCCCCGGCTACCTCGGCTATGTGACGGGTCTGACCGGCGTCGACCTCGAGAAGCAGAAACGCGGCCGCATGGTCTCCGGGATCGGGCTGTTCGTGCTCGGGTTCACAGCGGTGTTCGTTGCGACGGGCGCGGTCTTCGGCCAGCTCGGCGCGTGGCTCGCCATCTCGTCGTCGTGGCTCACGCGCGTGCTGGGAATCGTCGTCGTCCTCATGGGCATCGTGTTCATGGGCGGCCTCGGGATCTTCCAGCGGGAGGCGCGCGTGCACGTCAAGGTGCCGTCGGGCCTCTGGGGGGCGCCGCTCCTCGGGGTGACGTTCGGCCTCGGCTGGGTCCCATGCATCGGCCCGACCCTCGCCGCCGTGCAGCTCCTGGCCTTCACCAACGGCGCCACCGCGTACAAGGGGGCGCTCCTCACGTTCGTGTACTGCCTCGGGCTCGGGGTCCCCTTCCTGCTCATCGCGCTCGCGTTCCGCCGCGGAATGGGCGCGCTCAAGTTCTTCAAGCGTCACCGCCGGGCACTGCAGGCCTTCGGCGGCGGCATGCTGATCCTGATCGGCGTGCTGATGGTCTCCGGAGTGTGGAGCCAGTGGATCTCCCAGCTGCAGATCTGGATCGGAACCGTGAGGCTGCCCATCTGATGACCCTCAAGACTCAGAACGAGAAGACCCCCAAGGAGCCGCGCAAGCCGCGGCAGAGGGACCGGGAAGACGTCGCCGTGCCGGCGCTCGGCGTCCTCGGGATGCTGCGCTGGGCGTGGACCCAGCTCACGAGCATGAAGACCGCGCTCTTCCTGCTCCTCCTCCTCGCCGTGGCTGCGGTGCCCGGCTCGCTGTTCCCGCAGCGGCCCGTCAACCCGTCCCTTGTCACGCAGTACCTCAAGGACCACGCCGACTACGGGCCGATCCTCGACAAGCTCCAGATGTTCGACGTCTATTCGTCCGTCTGGTTCTCCGCGATCTACCTGCTGCTGTTCATCTCGCTCATCGGCTGCGTGATCCCGCGGGCTATCGCGCACTGGAAGGCCTGGCGCTCGAAGCCGCCGCGGACGCCCGCACGGCTCTCCCGCCTGCCTGTCTACGGCACGCTTGTCGTGCCGTCGGAGCAGAGGCTGGGCGCGGAGGAGGCGGCGCGACAGGCGGCTACGGCGCTGAAGAAGCGCGGCTACCGAGTCGACCTGCGCCCCGCGACCGTCGACGGCGGGCCCGGCGGCAAGGCGGCCCTCGCCTCGGTGGGTGCCGAGCGAGGCTACCTGCGGGAGCTCGGGAACCTGTGCTTCCACACCGGCCTCATCGGCGTCCTCATCTCCATTGCGATCGGAGTGCTGTTCGGCTACAGCGGGCAGCGAACGCTTGTCGAGGGCGACACATTCGTGAACACGCTGGTCGGCTACGACCAGTTCAACCCGGGAACCGACTTCCAGTCCTCGTGGCTCGCGCCGTACTCGATCCAGCTCGACAAGTTCGACGTCGTCTACGACCGGGAGTCGCCGGGCCACTTCGGCCAGCCGCTCGACTTCACGGCGCACCTCACGACGAAGGACTCCCCGGGTGCCGCCCCCAAGCAGCAGGACCTCAAGGTCAACGACCCGGTGAGCATCGGCGGAACGGACGTCTACCTCGTGGGCAACGGCTACGCGCCTGTCGTGACCGTCCGCGGCGGCGACGGAAAGATCGCCTACCAGGGCCCGATCCCATCGCTTCCGACCGACACCGTCTACACGTCGACCCTTGTGGTGAAGGCGCCCGACGCGAAGCCCACCCAGCTCGGCTTCGTCGGATTCTTCCTCCCCACCGCAGTCAAGGACTCCAACGGCGTCGCGTACAGCGCAGACCCCGACCCGCTGGCCCCTCAGCTCAACCTCAACTCCTACGTGGGCAACCTGGGCCTCGACAAGGGGTCCCCGCAGAGCGTCTACGCGCTCGACGTCTCCAAGCTCACGCAGGTCAACGGGCGCGACAAGCCCGCGGGCGGCATCGTCCTCAACGCGGGGCAGTCCTACACGCTGCCCAACGGCCAGGGATCGATCAGCTTCGACGGACTCAAGCGCTACGTAGCGCTCGACGTCCATCACAACCCCGGCCAGGTGTGGGCGCTCGGCTTTGCGCTGTTCTCCCTCGCCGGCCTCATTGCCTCGCTCTTCGTGCCGCGTCGCCGCGTCTGGCTGCGGTTCGGAGACCACGAGGACGGACGCACCATGGTCGAGTACGGGCTCCTGGCCCGTGGCGAAGACCACGGACTCGCAGGGGAGGGCAAGGCGCTTCGCGCCGCGCTCGCGAAGTCGTGGGATCTCGCCGATCCGGTCTCCGGCGCTCCGGGAGAAGCCGGGCAGGCGCAGAATAGGACTCAGTCAACCTCAGGGAAGGGCTCGTGATGCTCCCCATCAACCAGACCCTCGGCTCGTACAGTGAGCTCTTCATGCTGCTCGCTGCCGGGACGTACGTCGTGGCCTTCCTCGCGTTCGCGTGGGACATGGCCACCAGCGGGAAGACCGGCCAGCGTGACGCCGGGCGCCTCGCCGAAAGCAAGGCTGCCTCGGCCAAGGTGCCAGCCATGGCGGGTGCCAGCGCGGCCGCGTCGTCGGCCTCGGCGGGAGGTGCCGACGACGCCGGACGCCGAGTTGCGTCGTCGTCCGCGGTCCCGTCGAAGGGCGCGACCGTCGCGGACCCGGGCCTCGGCTACACGACGCGCCGCAATGCGGCCCGTATCGGCGTCGCCCTCAGCATCCTCGGCCTGCTGATCCACGGGGCCGGCGTCGTGACGCGCGGCATTGCCGCCGACCGCGTCCCCTGGGGCAACATGTACGAGTTCTGCACCACCGGTGCCTTCCTCGTCGTCGCCGTCTTCCTCCTGACGCTCATCAAGCGCGACCTCCGGTTCCTGGGCACCTTCGTGCTCGGCCTCGCCGTGGTCATGATGGTCGCCGCGGCCGTCGCGTTCTGGACCCCCGTCGGCCACCTCGTCCCGGCCCTCCAGAGCTACTGGCTCGTGATCCACGTTTCGATCGCCGTCCTCTCCTCGGCGCTCTTCACCCTCACGTTCTCGATGGGCGTGCTCCAGCTCGTCCAGGCCCGCCGCGAGTCCCGGATCGCGGCCGGCGGCGCCGACCAGGGCGGGTTCCTCGGGCTCGTGCCGAGCGCCCTCACGCTCGAGACGCTCAGCTACCGCATCAACACGATCGCGTTCGTAGGGTGGACCCTCACGGTCATGTTCGGCTCCATCTGGGCCGAGAAGGCCTGGGGCCGCTTCTGGGGCTGGGACACGAAGGAAGTGTGGAGCTTCGTCATCTGGGTCGTCTACGCCGCCTACCTGCACGCCCGGGCGACCCGCGGCTGGACCGGCACACGGGCCGCATGGCTCTCGATCGTCGGCTACCTGTGCGTGATCTTCAACTTCACGGTCGTGAACATGTACTTCTCGGGCCTCCACTCGTACGCGGGGCTGCCGACGTCGTAGCGGATTTCAGAGCCTGCGCAGGATTTCGCAGGCCGTGGGTTATTTCACAGCCCGCGCAGGAAGTCGGGGTCGTCGTCCGGAGCCACCGGGCGCCGGCCCCCTCTGTTTCCACCCGCATTGGGCGGTGCTGCGCGGCGCGGCCTACCGAAGATGAACCAGAGGACGGTTCCGAGGGCGGGCAGCACCGTGATCAGGAACCAAGCCGCCTTCGGGAGACCACCGCGGACGGCTGCGCGGTCGGCCATCGCGCAGTCGACCATGGCGTAGAGCCAGGCGGCCAGAACCGCGATGACGGGCAGAAGGCGGGCCATGCCTCCATTTTAGTAAACTTGACCAGTGGCATTCCTGAAGTACTCCCTCGTCCGTGCAGCCCTCTTCGTGGTTCCGTTCGTCGTCTTCCTGCTGCTCGGCATCGGTGGGGTCCTCTCGGCCGTCTACGCGTGCATCATCGCGTTTGCGGTGAGCTTCCTCTTCCTTCACGGGCAGAGGAATGCCGCCGCGGGGGATGTCAGCGACGTCTTCGGAGGCCGCAAGAAGGTCCGTGCCCGCCGAGAGGTGGAGGACGCTGAAGCCGAGGACGCGATCGACGAGGCTCAGCGCTCCGACGAGGAGTATCCGGAGTTCCACGCCCCGGACTCCGAGAAGGACAACTGAGCGGAGCTGCCTGAGCGCCGGCTGCGTCAGCGCGGCGCTGCTTATGCGCGCCCGAGCACCGCGGCCACTCCGAACAGCACACTGAAGCCGAGGTTGATGAAGCCGGTCTGCTGGAGCACGGGGATGAGCCCCGGCCCGGCCGTCCCTGAGAGCATCGTCCGCGAAGGCGCGATGGCGGCGGGAATGAGCACGAGCACGAGCAGCATCCACGGGTTCGCGGGGGCGAGGAGCACGGCCGCGAGGATGGCGACGCCCAGCATTGCTGGGTAGGAACGCCGGGCGGCGGTGTCGCCGAGCCGGACGGCGAGGGTGTGCTTCCCTGCGATGCGGTCGGTGGGAATGTCCCGCACGTTGTTGGCCATGAGCAGCGCGTCCGCGATGAGGCCCGTCGCGACCGCACCCGCCCATGCTGCCCCGCTGAGCGTGAGCGCCTGGGTGTACGTCGTGCCCAGTGTGGCGACGAGGCCGAAGAACACGAAGACGAACAGGTCCCCGAGGCCGAGATAGCCGTACGGCCGTTTGCCGCCCGTGTAGCCCCACGCGGCGAGCACCGATAGCGCGCCGACGATGATGAGCCACCAGGTCCCCGAGAGCGCGACGAGCACGAGCCCGAACACGGCCGCGGCGCCGAAGGAGAGGAACGCCGCCCGCTTCACGGCAGCCGGACTGGCGGCACCGCTGCCGACGAGCCGGAACGGGCCGACGCGCTCGTCGTCAGTCCCGCGGATGCCGTCCGAGTAGTCGTTGGCGTAGTTCACGCCGATCTGGAGCATGACGGAGACGAGCGCAGCGAGGAGCGCGTTGAGGGGCTTGAACGAGCCGAGGC
Organism: Sinomonas susongensis; assembly: GCF_005877005.1. GTDB lineage: Bacteria > Actinomycetota > Actinomycetes > Actinomycetales > Micrococcaceae > Sinomonas > Sinomonas susongensis. Next base: position 221,938 of record NZ_SSNH01000008.1, read on the forward strand.
CGTAGGCAGCGGCGCTGCCCACGATGACGGGCGCGATGGCCATGGGAAGGGTCCGCGGGCGGGCGCCCTGGACCCACTGGGCGGTAGTTGCCACGAGTGTTCCTGAAGGTGTCGGTGTGATGGGGCAGGTTGAGCTGTTGTCAGACGGGGGGCCGCGCGACGTGGGCTCGGGCCAGGACGAGCACGAGGGCCTGCCGGTCCGGCTTGCCGTTCGGCAGGAGCGGCAGCTCGTCGAGTACGAGCCAGGTCTTCGGAGCGAGACGGCCAAGTCGTTCGACGGCGGCGGCCCGCACGATCCCCAGTGCGAGATCGCGCCCCGCGGGCGGCGTGCCGGGGGCCACCCCCTCGAGGACGACCGCGGCCGCGAGGGCCTGCCCCCACTCGGCGTCCCGCACGCCTGCCACGAAAGCCTCCCGCACGCCGTCGACGGCCTCGAGTTCCGCCGCGACGCGCGCGGCGGACGCCTTGACGCCGCCGGTGATGACGACGTCGTCGACGCGCCCCAAGACCCGGAGCTGCCCGTCGGCGGTGAGTTCGCCCAGATCCGATGTGACGAACCAGGGCTCGCCGTCCTCCACGACGAAATGCGCGGCGGTCAGCTCGGGATCGCCCACATAGCCTGCAGCGACGACGGGACCACCGAGCCGAATCCGGCCGTCCTCGGCGATCCGGACCGAGACCCCCTCGATCGGGAAGCCGTTGTAGACGCACCCGCCGCAGGTCTCGGCCGAACCGTACGTGGTCACGACTCTGACGCCGGCCTCGGCCGCCCGCTCGAGCAGGCCCGGCGGGATGGGGGCTCCGCCGATCAGGACGGCATTGAAGCGGCGCAGGAGCTGGGCAAGCCGCAGCGACGGGTCCTCGAGCAGGCGGCGCAGCTGGGTCGGGACGAGGGACGTGAAACGGATCGGATCGGTGAGCTCCGCGGCGGCGGCTTCGAAAGCCTCCGGCGTGAACCCGTCGGAGAGGTCCATCTCGACCGGCCGGGTCCCGGCGAAGAGCGAGCGCACCAGGACCTGTACCCCCGCGACGTACTCGAGGGGCAGCGCGAGCAGCCACTGCCCCTCCCCGTGCAGGGCGAATGCCGTGCTCATCGAGGACGCCGCGAGCGCGTCGACGGTCAACGCCGTCGCCTTGGGGCTCCCGGTCGACCCGGAGGTGCGGACGACGACGGCGGTCCCCGCGGGCAGCGAGTTCGCCGCAGCCGTGGGCCGCCAGGGCCGCCAAGCCCCGGAACGACTCCCGCCCGGGCCGAACTCGATCGCGGGGCCCTCCGAGGCGAGCGCCGCAGCGAGCGCCTTGAGGGCAGGGTCCAGGCTCATGGGTTCCTTCCCGATCAGAAGTAGTAGGGGAAGGCCGACCAGTCGGGGTCGCGCTTCTGGAGGAAGGCGTCGCGTCCCTCGACTGCCTCGTCCGTCATGTAGGCGAGCCGCGTCGCCTCGCCTGCGAAGACCTGCTGGCCCGCGAGTCCGTCGTCGGCGAGGTTGAACGCGAACTTGAGCATCCGGACGGCCTGCGGCGACTGGCGCGCGATGTCCGCCGCGTACTCGAGGGCGACTTCTTCCAGCCGCGCATGGTCCACGGCCTCGTTGACCGCACCCATGGCCACCATGTCCTCGGCCGAGTACTCCCGGGCGAGGAAGAAGATCTCGCGCGCCCGCTTCTGACCGATCTGGCGGGCCAGGAGCGCGGAGCCGTACCCGGCGTCGAACGAGCCGACCGTCGCGTCGGTCTGCTTGAAGCGGCCGTGTTCGCGGGAGGCGATCGTCAGGTCGGCGACGACGTGCAGCGAGTGGCCGCCGCCGGCCGCCCAGCCGTTGACGACGGCGACGACCACCTTGGGCATGGTCCGCATGAGCCGCTGGACCTCGAGGATGTGGAGCCGGCCGGCGCGGGCCGGGTCGATTGTCTCCGCTGTGTCACCGGACGCGTACTTGTAGCCCTCGCGTCCCCGGATGCGCTGGTCGCCGCCGGAGCAGAAGGCGTGGCCGCCGTCCTTCGCCGACGGGCCGTTGCCCGTGAGGAGCACGGTGGCGACGTCTGGCGTCATGCGCGCGTGGTCCAATGCGCGGTAGAGCTCGTCGACCGTGCCGGGCCGGAAGGCGTTGCGGACCTCGGGGCGGTCGAACGCTATGCGGACCGTGGGGAGGTCGCGCACGATCGTGCCGTCCGGGTCCCGCTCGACTTGCCGATGGTAGGTGAGGTCCTCGAAGTCGAAGCCCTCGACGACGCGCCACCGGTTGGGGTCGAAGATGTCGGAGACTCGCTCGGGCAGGGCAGGCGCGGCGGAGGCAGTCACGGTTGAAAGTCTAGTCGCGCCCTCCCGGGGCCTTCGCCCCGGCTGCCGGCTACGAGATGCAGAACTCGTTCCCCTCGGGATCCGCCATGGTGTACCAGGAGTGGGGCCCCTCCGCGGCCTCCCACAGGAAGGTGGCCCCACGCGCCTCGAGCTTCGCGCGCACGGCGTCCTTGTCGTCGCCGTCGAGCCGTACGTCCCAGTGCACGCGGTTCTTGCCGGTCTTCCCCTCGGGCACGGCTTGGAAGAGGATCCGCCGGCGATCGCGTCGGCTGAGTTCATCCTCGGGGGCGATCGCCTGGGCGCTCGCCCACACGAGCACCCCGTTCCGCGTCGTCGTCTCCTCTTCGGTCGCGTAGCCCTCCGCGACCATGCGGCGGATGAAGTCCTCGTTGCTCGGCTCAACCGCCCAGCCGAGGGTCTCGGCCCACCACTCGGCCTGTGCGTGGGGGTCGTCCGCGTCCACCACCATCTGGATCCCGTATGCCATGGCTCAAAGCTAGGCTCCCCCTGCTCCCTCGGGAAGGGAACGAGGGCCGCTACTGGAGCGAGGAGAGGTCCAGCGTGTACAGCAGCACCACCGAGAGCAGGTTCTTGAGGGCGTGCAGCGAGATGCTGAACGCGAGGTTGTTGCCCGTCCATGCGTATGCGAACACGAGCACGGCCCCCAGCCCGAGGTACGGGGCCAGGGTCTGGAGGGTGAACGCGTCGCTGCTCAGGACGTGCAGGGACGCGAAGAGGACGGCCGAGAGGACGTAGCAGACCCAGCGGTTGAGGTAGAGGCTCAGCTTGCCGATCATGAGGTGCCGGAAGACGAATTCCTCGACGAAGGGGCCGAGGACAACGAGCAGCGGCACAGTGAACCACGAGGGCACCCCTTCCACGACCGACTGGACGCTCTCCTGGTTCCGGGAGATCTGGGCACCGCCCGCGAGGCTCACGACGATCGCCGTCACGACGAGCATGCCGACCAGCATGAGCGGCAGGATGCCGATCGTGAACCAGGGGCGCGAGGCGAGGATCCGCACGTCCCGGGAGACGTAGGCGTGGGCGGCGACGACGGCGACGATGAACACGACTCCGTACACCGCGAGGTTGAGGAGGTACGAGCCGATGACCGGATTCGCGCGGAGCCAGGCCACGTCTTGGAGGGGCAGGAAGGCCGCGGCGAGGGGGAGGAAGGCGTAGAGGACGACGGCGAGGGCGTCCGTTCCCGTGAAGCGCCCGAAGCGACGGGCCGGCGCCGGGTCTCCCGGCCGGCGTCGGGCGGGGGGCATCGAATGTACAGTTCGCATTTGCCGGTGGAACGAGCGGGCCGCAGAGAGCGTTCCGGAGGTCACGGGTTGACCCTGTGGGCGGCGCGGGTAATCTTTATAGAACGAACGGTCGGTAATTTGATCGAGTGCCGGCTCGGACCCCAACGCATAAGGATGTGCTCATGGCTGAGGCCTTTCTGATCGGCGGCGCGCGGACTCCCGTGGGCCGGTACGGCGGTTCCCTCTCCTCCGTCCGACCGGACGACCTCGCGGCGCTGACGGTCAAGGCTGCTGTCGAGCGTGCTGGGATCGATCCGGCAGCAGTGGACGAGGTGATCCTCGGCAACGCGAACGGGGCGGGCGAGGAGAACCGGAACGTCGCACGGATGGCGTGGCTGCTCGCGGGCTACCCCGACAGCGTCCCCGGGATCACCGTGAACCGCCTGTGCGCGTCCGGGCTCTCGGCGATCATCATGGCGAGCCACATGGTCAAGGCCGGCGCCGCGGATCTCGTCGTGGCAGGTGGCGTCGAGTCGATGAGCCGCGCGCCCTGGGTGATGGAGAAGCCGGACAAGGCCTTCGCAAAGCCGGGCGCGGTGTTCGACACTTCGATCGGGTGGCGGTTCACGAACCCCGCGTTCCTCTCCGGCGAGCTCTCCCGGGACGGGAAGACGACGTATTCGATGCCGGAGACCGCAGAGGAGGTCGCCCGGGTGTTCGGGACCTCGCGGGAGGACTGCGACGCGTTTGCCGTGCGCTCCCACGAGCGCGCCCTCGCGGCAATCGAGGCGGGTCGGTTCGGTGAGGAGATCGTGCCCGTCACAGTCGCTGGGAGGAAGGGCGCGAGCACCGTCGTCGATACCGACGAGGGGCCGCGCCCCGGGACGACGGCTGAGGTCCTCGCCGGGCTCCGGCCCGTCGTCAAGGGCGGTTCGGTTGTGACGGCGGGGAACGCGTCCTCGCTCAACGACGGCGCCTCGGCGATCGTGGTCGCCTCCGAGGCCGCAGTCGACCGATTCGGCCTCGCACCCCGGGCGCGCATCCTCGACGGGGCCTCGGCGGGCGTGGCACCGGAGATCATGGGGATGGGTCCCGTCCCCGCGACCCGGAAGGTGCTCGAGCGGACCGGTCTCTCGGTGGGCGACCTCGGCGCAGTGGAGCTCAACGAGGCCTTCGCCTCCCAGTCGCTCGCCGTCATGCGCGAGCTCAAGCTCGACGAGGACATCGTCAACGCCGACGGCGGCGCGATCGCGCTCGGCCACCCGCTCGGTTCCTCCGGCTCCCGCCTCGTGGTGACGCTTCTCGGAAGGATGGAGCGCGAGCTGGCCGGCGAGGGCCGCAGGCTCGGGCTCGCGACGATGTGCGTGGGTGTCGGGCAGGGCACGGCCCTCCTCGTGGAAGGCGTGTGATGGCGGCGGAACCGCTTTCCGGCACGGAGGACGGCGCCGCCGCGACGCGGCTGGACACGTCGGGCTTCACGACCCTGCTCGTCGCCGAGCACGGAGACCGCCTGCACGTGACGCTGCACCGGCCGGACGTCCGCAACGCGATCGACGCGACCATGGTCGGCGAGCTCCACACCGTGTGCGCCTACCTCGAGGCCAACCCGAAGGTGCTGATCATCTCGGGCACGCGCGCGGACCCCGAAACCGGTGCCAAGGGGATCTTCGCCTCGGGCGCGGACATCGCCCAGCTGCGGGAGCGCCGTCGTGATGACGCCCTCGCGGGAATCAACTCGACAGTCTTCGACCGGATCGCGAAACTGCCGATGCCTGTCATCGCCGCCCTCGAGGGCTACGCGCTCGGGGGCGGTGCCGAGCTCGCCTACGCGGCCGACTTCCGCATCGGGACGCCGAGCCTCCGAATGGGCAACCCGGAAACGGGTCTCGGGATCATGGCCGCCGCCGGCGCGACGTGGCGGCTGCGCGAGCTTGTGGGGGAGCCGCTCGCGAAGGAAGTCCTGCTCGCGGGCCGGGTCCTGGACGGGCAGGAATGCCTCGACGCCGGCCTGATCACGGAGCTCGTCGAGCCCGAGGAGCTCCTGCCGGCCGCGGACAGGCTCGCGGACCGGATCGGCCGCCAGGATCCCCTGGCGGTGCGGATCTCCAAGGCTGTGTTCCACACCCCGCGGGAGGTCCACCCGCTCATCGACACGCTGGCCCAGGGAATGCTGTTCGAGTCCGAGGCCAAGTTCGAGCGCATGCAGGCCTTCCTCGAGAAGGGGAACAGCGCCGAGAAGAACAGGAAGAAGCAGCCATGAACATCGAAGACGCCCTCAACGAAGCCCTCGGCGAGAAGACCGGCCCTGCCGTTCCGCTTGCTGACGGCCTTCCCGCCACCGTCGGCGTCCTGGGCGGCGGCCGCATGGGCGCTGGGATCGCGCACGCCTTCCTGGTCAAGGGAGCGAAGGTCGTCGTGGTCGAACGCGACGATGAGGCCGCGCAGGGTGCGCGTAGCCGCGTCGAGTCCTCGGTGGCCGCATCGGTCGAGCGCGGGGCGGCGAGCGTCAGGGCCGAGGAGCTCATGGCGGACTTCGCCACCTCCGTCGACTACGCGGACTTCGCGTTCTGCGACCTCGTCGTCGAGGCCGTTCCCGAGGATCCCACGCTCAAGGCCACCGCGCTCGCCGCCGTCGAGGAGCAGATCTCGCCCCACGCGTGGCTCGCGACGAACACTTCCTCGCTCTCGATCACCGGCCTCGCAGCCTCGCTCGAGCGCCCCGCCCAGTTCCTCGGCCTGCACTTCTTCAACCCGGTCCCGGCGTCGACGCTCATCGAGGTCGTGGTCGGGGAGAGCACCGCGGAGGCCACCGTCGCGGCCGCCCGCCGCTGGGTCAGCGCCCTGGGCAAGACCGCCGTCGTCGTCAAGGACGCCCCGGGCTTCGCCTCCTCCCGGCTCGGCGTGGCCATCGCGCTCGAGGCCATGCGCATGCTCGAGGAGGGCGTCGCCGACGCCGAGGACATCGACAATGCCATGGTCCTCGGCTACAGGCACCCCGTCGGCCCGCTCAAGACCACGGACATCGTCGGCCTCGACGTGCGCCTCGGCATCGCGGAATACCTCCAGAAGACCCTCGGCGAGCGCTTCGCCCCGCCCCAGATCCTCCGCGACAAGGTCGCCGACGGACACCTCGGCCGCAAGACGGGCAAGGGCTTCTACGACTGGTCCTGATCCACGCCGAAGCGGCGGGTAAGCTCGGCCCATGGACGCCGAGGACCGGGCAGCCGGGCACGAGAACGCCGTCCCGTGGGAAGGCGCGGTGAACGCGCGCCGCGTGCTCGGATCGGTTTACCGCATGGGCCGCAGCGAGTGGCTCACCGAGCGGGGCTGGCGGCAGATGTACGACGACGGCGTCCGCACCGTGATCGACCTGCGGAATCCGGGCGAGCGGCGGCGCAGGCCGACCGACCCGGAGGTGCAGGCGGAGGCGATGGCAGGCATCGACGTCGTGAACGCCCCGACCGAGGACCCGGAGCACCCCGAGCTCGCCGACCTGTTCGCCCGTCAGGTCCCGCCGTACCTCAACCACCCGAACGGGTATGCGGGCATCGTCCGGCTCTTCCCCGAGCGGATCGTCGCCGTGTTCCGGGCGATTGCGGAGGCTCCGGGCGGCGTCGTCGTCCACTGCTCCGCCGGGCGCGACCGCACGGGGATCATCGTGACCCTCCTGCTCCAGCTGGCCGATCCCGCGGTCGCCCAGGAGGTGGCTGCCGCACAGTACGAGGCGAGCGTCCGGAGCATCAACGAATGGCACCGGATCAGTCCGTTCAAGCACCCTTACGAGCGCTACCAGGAGGCCGAGGAGCTCGCGCCGATCCTCGCCGAGCGGCAGGCGGCGCTCGCCGAGTTCGGCGCGGGGATCGACGCCGAGGAGTACCTCCTGGAGCATGGCCTCACGCGCGAGGAGCTCGAGCGGGTGCGCTCGAAGCTGGGCTCGCGCTGAAGCTGGTGCCGCCTACCGGACGAACGGCCGCACTGACGGCACGTAGCCGAGCGCGTAGCCGGTCGCCGTGGGGTGGAACGAGGCCGGGTCACCGGGGGTGAAGGGGTGGATCCACGGCGAAGGGGAACCGAGCCCGTGGCCGAGGAACGCCCAGGTCACGTCCGCGTAGGAGGCCCCGTGGGTCACCGCGGCCGTGGCGATCGTCGCGTTCAGCAGTGCCGTGGCCCCGTTGATCTGCGCGGCGGCCGGCTGCTCGGCCGGCGGAAGTCCGGAGACCGTGAAGAGCATCGGGTACCCGGTGAGCGTGATGTGGGCGCCGGGCGCCTTGGACCGGACGGCGGCGATCGTGGCCTGGAGCTTCGCCGGCAGATGCGGGAGCAGGACGAAGACCGAGTTGTAGAGGGCCGCAGAGCAGGCCGTCGCGGACGGGTTCACCACGCACGCCCCGGAGACCTGGGCATCGCCGACGTCGTTGGCCCCGATGGTGATCGTCACGTCGCGGACGCCGGACGGGACGAGTGGTGCCTGCTTTGCGATGACGTCGGCCGTCGTCGCGCCGTAGCAGGCGAGGTTCGACTGGGCGCCGAGGAGCGCCGGGTACGAGCCTGGCGTCTGGAGGCAAGCGTTGAGGTAGGTCCCGCCGCCGGTGCCAGCGGCGATCGAGTCGCCGAGCGCAACGTACGACAGCGGGGGTGCGGCTGCCGCGGGCAGCGTGGCGATGCCCGTGACGAGGCCGAGGGCCGCGAGGACGGCCAGGATGAGACGCGCGATTCGTGCCGTTGGGCGGGGGGTGGTGGCGACCATGGCGCCACGATAGGACTCCGGTGCCGAGCGCACTAGGGCCGGCGGCCCCGGATGTGTCTCGCGCAGGGCGGGGCGGTTGTGTATCCTAGTTCCATTACCGAACGGCCGGTCAGTAATTGACGCTCCGGCGCCAGGGACAGGCCGGCCCCCGGAGACCCCATGGGAAGGAACCGTCGACGATGACCACTGCCGCGGCAGAATCCGTCCAGACCACGATCGTCCCGAGCTACGTCCTCGACGCGTGGTGGACCCCCGAGACCAGCGCCGCAGGCAAGCCGGCCGAGGTCCGCGATGCGAGCACTGGCGAACTCCTCGCCACGGTGAGCACCGAAGGGCTCGATCTCGCCGCCGTCGTCCGTCACGGCCGCACCGTGGGCCAGGCGGGCCTCGGCGAGCTCACCATCCACGAGCGCGCACTCAAGCTCAAGGAGCTCGCCCAGTTCCTCAACGGCCACCGCGACGAGATCTACGAGCTCTCCTACAAGACCGGCGCCACCAAGGTCGATTCGATGGTCGACGTCGACGGCGGAATCGGCGTCCTCTTCACCTTCGGCTCGAAGGGCCGGCGGGAACTCCCCAACAGCCAGGTCATCATCGACGGGCCGCTCGAGCCGCTTTCACGCGACGGCTCGTTCGTGGGCGAGCACATCTACTCGCGGATCCCCGGCGTCGCGGTCCAGATCAATGCCTTCAACTTCCCGGTGTGGGGCATGCTCGAGAAGTTCGCGCCCGCGTTCGTCGCGGGTGTCCCCACCATCGTGAAGCCGGCCACGCCGACGGGCTACGTCACGGAAGCGGTCGTCCGCCTCATGGTCGAGTCCGGCATCCTGCCCGCGGGCTCGCTCCAGCTCATCTCCGGCTCGGCACGGAACCTGCTCGACGAGCTCGACTACCGCGACATGGTCTCGTTCACGGGCTCGGCATCGACGGCGAATCTGCTCAAGTCCCACCCGAACGTGGTCCACGGCGGCGTGCGCTTCACCTCGGAGACCGATTCGCTCAACGCTGCGATCCTCGGGCCCGACGCGGAGCCGGGCACGCCGGAGTTCGATGCCTTCGTCCGCTCGGTCGTCACCGAGATGACGGTCAAGGCCGGCCAGAAGTGCACGGCGATCCGCCGCACCATTGTGCCGAAGGAGTTCGTGGAACCGCTCGTCGCGGCGATCGGCGAGCGGATTTCCCAGAAGGTGGTCCTCGGGGATCCCCGCGCCGAAGGCGTGACGATGGGCGCCCTCGCCTCGGTCGGGCAGCTCGAGGACGTGCGGGACGCCGTCGAGTCGCTCGTCGCGGCCGGTGGCCAGATCGCATGGGGCTCGCTCGATGCCCCCGAGGTCGTCACGGCCGACGGCGGCAGGAAGGTCGTGCCGGACGGCGCCTTCATGGCCCCCGTCGTCCTCACTTGGAACGACGTCCGCGCCGCCGCCCTGCACGGCACCGAGGCCTTCGGGCCGGTTTCCTCTGTGGTCGGCTACGCCTCGATCGAGGAAGCCGTCGAGCTCGCGGCCCTCGGATCGGGCTCGCTCGTCGCGACGGTCTGCACGAACGACCCCGAGACCGCCCAGAGGCTCACGCTCGGGATCGCGTCCCACCATGGCCGTGTGCTCGTGCTCAACCGCGAGGACGCCCGGACCTCGACGGGGCACGGCTCACCCGTCCCGCACCTCGTCCACGGCGGTCCCGGCCGCGCTGGCGGCGGCGAGGAGCTCGGGGGCATCCGCTCCGTCAAGCACCACATGCAACGGACCGCGATCCAGGGCTCGCCCAACATGCTCACTGCCGTGACGGGCGTGTGGCACAAAGGTGCCGACCGCCACCTCTCAGATCCGGCCGATCCTGCCACGCATCCCTTCCGCAAGCCGCTCGGCGAGCTGCGGATCGGCGACGCCGTGCGGTCCGAGCTGCGCCGAGTGACGATCGAGGACATCTCGCAGTTCGCCGAGGAGACGGGCGACAAATTCTACGCCCACACGAATGAAAAGGCAGCAGCTGCAAACCCCTTCTTCCCGGGGATCGTCGCACACGGCTACCTCCTCGTGAGCTGGGCCGCGGGCCTCTTCGTCTCCCCTGAACCCGGGCCCGTCCTGGCGAACTACGGCCTCGAGAACCTGCGCTTCCTCACCCCGGTTCCGGCGGGCGATTCGATCCGCGTGACGCTCACGGCGAAGCAGATCACCCCGCGCGTCGCCGACGAGTACGGGGAGGTCTGCTGGGATGCGGTGATCGAGAACCAGGACGACGAGGTCGTCGCGACCTACGACGTGCTCACCCTCGTCGCGAAGGAGTGGCCCGCTTAAAATTGGTGGCGTCAGTTCACCCTCGTGGAGGTGTGCCATGAATCTGGCAACACGACCCGCAACAACCATCCTGACGGTAGCCGACGAGGCTCGCGCCAAGGACTTCTACGGGGGAGCGCTCGGGCTCCCAGTCCGCGGAAAGGACCCGACCGGGATGTTGATCTTCGGTCTGGACGGATCCGCATCTCTCGGCCTCATGGTGGACCCGGAGGCGGCCCACACGGGCCACACCGCCCTCACGTTCGAGGTCGATGACATCGAAACCGCGATGACGGATCTCGAAGGGCACGGCGTGCACTTCGAGGACTACGATCTCCCGGACCTCAAGACGGATGAACACCACATCTTCGCTGCGGGCGACGAGCGCGCATCGTGGTTCGTGGACCCGGATGGGAACATCCTGTGCCTGCATCAGGGCGGGACGATCGAAGACAGCGTCTGAAGGGAAGTGCTCGGCCAGACCACGGAAATGCAGGCCTGACCCCTGCCGGTCGCCCGGGGCGCTCGCCCCGGGCGATCTGTGGTCAGCCCGGATCTGTGGTCAGCCCGGATCTGTGGTCAGCCCGGATCTGTGGTCAGCGCGAGAGCGAGGAAGTCGGGCTCGGCGAACTCGTGCTCGTCGAGCCACCGTAGATCGGCGAACCGTCGGGGCCAACCACGTACCACACGCCGGCGACGCCCTGCCCTGTGGCGGATCCCGAGCCGCTGTCCTTCGCGTAGTAGTAGATCGGCATGCCGTTGAGCGTGATCTGCTTTCCGCCGTCGGCAGCAGGAATGCTGCCGACCTTCGCCGAGATCCCCTGGAGCTGTGGCGCCTGATCGCCGCTCTCCACGGCCGGCCACAGCAGCGCGCAGCTGCCGAGGCAGACGCTCTTCGATTCACCCGGGTTGTCGAGCGTGTAGATGTAGACCGGGGAGCCGTTGCTGTCGACGATGATCTTCTGGCCGTCGACGGTCGCCGTGCTGAGGTTCGTCGTCGTGCGCGACGAGGCCTGCGGCTCGAGATTCCCGGCCCCGTAGCCGCTCGCCGAGGGGACCGGGGCCGAAGACTGCGGGGAGCCGGCGCTGCCGACCCCGCAGCCGGAGAGGGCGAGGAGCACGGCCGACGAGACCGCCGCGAGGGCCAGTGACCGGTGCTTGAACTGCATGCTGAGGCCTCCCGATGCTTCCTTGCGCGGCGCCATGGGATCGGCGCCTGCCTGCCACCGGGTCCCTACCCCCGTTGGGATTGCTGACACCGGAAACGGGTTTCTGGCACCTGAAAGGGCTTCTGGCACCTGAAAAGCTCGTCGGCTCTCTCGCGCGCCGCGACATCATGCCAGTCTGGTGGCATGGGCCAGACGACCGACCTGCTCACCCTGCGCCGCTTCCTCGCTCCCGCGCTCGAGGAGCCGGGGCCCGAGAGCGGGTGGTCAGAGACTTGGTGGAACGGGCCGAGACGCTGGTGGGGTGGTCCGCTCGACGTCGAGGGTCTGGCCCTCGGCTCGGTTGGCGCCGTCATTGCGGCACTGGAGTCGCTCGCCCGGGTCCGCGGCCTTCGGCTTGGCGATGTCTCGACGTCGTCGGCCCTCGTGCATGGCTCTTTCAGCTCGATCGCGCACCTTCGGATCGAGGGAGCGCCGCCCGACGTCTGGGCGCCGCTCTCGGGCTTCCACGCGACGCGTGACGGTTGGGTCCGACTCCACGCCAACTACCCGCACCACGCGGAACGGCTGTTGGCGGCCTTGGGCCTTGCCACGGCCGAGGGGCTCGACGAGGCGCTCCGCGAACGGAGCGCGCTCGACGTCGAGCGGGAGGTGCAGGCGGCGCGCGGCGTCGCGGGGGCGGTGCGCACCCCCGAGGAGTGGGCTGCCTCGGCCATGGGCGCGGCAGCGGCGAGCCGCCCGTGGATCGACTTCACGCTCGACGGCGGCGCACCCCGGCCGGCCTCCGAGGCCGTCCCGCTTGCTTCGGCTGCCCAGCCGCTCGCGGGCGTGCGCATTCTGGACTTCACGCGGGTCATCGCCGGTCCGAGTGCGACGAGGCTCCTGGCGGCGCTCGGCGCCGACGTCCTGCGGATCGACCCGCCGCAGCTGCCCGAGCTGCTCGACCAGCACATCGACACGGACTTCGCGAAGCGCAGCGCGCTCGCGGACCTGCGCGAGCCCGAGCAGCTCGCCCGCGTCCGGGAGCTCGCCGCGGACGCGGACGTCGTCTTCCTCGGCTATCGGCAGAGCGGCCTCGAGCGTTTCGGGCTCGATCCGGTGTCGCTCCGGGCGGACGTACCCCATCTGGCGGTCGTCTCGCTCAACGCATGGGGCCGCGAGGGCCCTTGGGCTGATGTGCGCGGCTTCGACAGCATCGTGCAGGCGACGAGCGGGATCGCGAGCATCTACGGAAGTGGCGAACGTCCCGGTGCGCTGCCCGTCCAGGCCCTCGACCACGCGACCGGCATGGGCATGGCTGCCGCAGCCGTTGCGCTCCTCGCCGCGGGGGAGCGCGGGGTGACCGGATCGGCGCACCTCTCGCTCGCCACGACCGCGGCCCGGCTGCTGGGGTCGCGCACCGAGTCCCCTGAGCCCCGCACCGAGTCCCCTGAGCAGAGTGCCACAGCGGTCGAGGTTCCCCTCCGGCAGTCGCAGAGCGGCGCGTACGGGCTGCTCGACTTCACCCCTCCGCCCCTGCGGGTTGCCGGCGCACAGCTCGAGTACCCCCACCCTCCCGAGCTCTACGGCACGGCGGACCTCCGCTGGCGCACGGCCTAGGCCTCGGCTTCAGGCCACTCTCGGCTTCAGGCCACTCTCGGCTTCAGGCCACTGCCCAGCATTCGATCCACAGGGGGCCGCCGGACGTCTGGGCCCGGGACACGCTCGTGAGGGACCCGTCCTCGCCGATCCGATAGGCGCTCACATGGTCGGACCGTTCCCCGCACACGAGCAGGAAGCGTCCGGAGGGATCGATGGCGGTCCCGCGCGGCTGGGCCTCGGTGGGAGTATGGCCGAGGAACCCGAGGAGGCCGCCCCCGTTGACGCGGAACGCGGCGACAGTGCTCGTCGACCGTTCGGTCGCGAACAGGAATTCCCCATCTGGCGTGAGGCGGAGGTCGGCGCACCAGATCACGCTCTGGCCGGGATCCTGGGTGCTCGGGGAGCGCACGGCGCCGCGTGAGAGGTCGAGGCCCTCGACGGCGGAGACGATCTGCAGGAGGCCGAGATGGCCCGTCTCGGCGTCGCGCTCGAAGACGGAGACATCGCCCGAGAGCTCGTGCAGGACGTACACGCGGTCGCCGGAGGCGTTGAAGCGCAGGTGCCGCGGACCCGATCCGTGCTCGACCGCGACGTGGCCGCTCGGGGCGGTCATGTCGTCGTCCGTGCCGGCCGGGGCCTCCCCGTCGAGCCGGAACCAGCTCACGCGGTCGTCGCCGAGCGACGCGGCGTACACGAAGCGGCCGTCAGGGCTCACGACCGCGCAATGCGTGTTCGCCCCCGACGCGTAGGCCCGCACGGTGCCGTCGCCCTCGCCGGGGAGCGGAAAGCGGATGAGCAGCCCCTCGTGGTACGAGGCTCCGAAGAGCTCCCTGCGATCCGGAGTGAGGGAGACGTAGCACGTCGTGACGGGAAGGTCCCGGCTTGCCCCCGGGGAGAGGCGGCCCGAAGCCGGGTCGGCTGAGAGGGCGACGACGCGCGGCGGCACCTCCGGCGAGGGCCGATCGATGTTGCAGGCCGCGTAGAGCGTGCCGTCTGCGGCGTCCAGCACCATGGAGGAAGCGTGGGCGAGCCCATCCGTGTGGGCCAGCCGTTCGAGGGTTCCGCTTTCGGTGTCGAGAGCGAACGTGTCGACGGCGCCACCCGTCGCGCACGCAATGTAGACGAGGGATCGGGACACGCTCACTCCTGCCGTCGGTGGACTACCAGTGGTTGTAGTCCATCACACGGCAGGTGGGTTATTCGGCGTCGTGGTCGGTTTCGAGGATGGTGACGAGGTGGTCGAGGTGGGTTTCGGCGTTGGGGCCTTGGGCGCGGAGGGTGACTTTCTGGCCGTGTTCGGCGCCGAGGGACATGAGGGAGAGGATGCTGGAGGCGTCGAGGGCTTCGTCGGCGGGTTCGCCTTCTTTGGCGATGGTGATCTCGAGGCCGGTGTTGGCGGCGGCTTCGGCGAAGATCGCGGCGGGGCGGGCGTGGAGTCCGACGCGGGAGGCGATGGTGGCGGTGCGTTCTGCCATGGTGGGGGTTTCCTTTCAGAGTCCGAGCT
>NZ_SSNH01000009.1:0-14238 GCF_005877005.1 Sinomonas susongensis
GCCTGGACAGGGACGCGTCCCCCCACGACTCCGAGGCCTTCTTCGCATGCCCGACAGCGGTCTCGAGATCGGCCGCGTCCGCCAGGCGCAGCTCCCCCGACTGCGCCCCGGTCGCCGGGTTGAACACGGGCTGCGTCCGCTCGCCGACCCCATGGGTCTCTTCCCCGTTGAGGAAATGCGGAATGGTCTTGATCGTCATCATTGCTCCTGTTGCGTGAAGACTTCGGAGAGTTTGCTGGGTGGCTGGTCGTTCAGCCGAGGAGGGGTTTCTGCTGGGCCTTGTGCTCGATGTAGGTGGCGAACGCCTTCTTCGTCGATTCGAGCTCGGAGGCCCCGGAGACGGGGACGTCCCACCAGGACTCGGAGCTCGGGGCGTCGATGAGCGGGTCCGACTCGATGTGGATCACGATCGGGCCCGAGCCCTCGGGTGCGGCTTTGGCCTTCGCGATCGCGGCTTCGAGGTCATCGATCGCGTTCGGGCCCGGCTCGATCCGGTGGACAGTGACGCCGAGGCTCTCCGCGTTGGTGGCGAGGTCGATCGGAAGCTTCTCGCCGTCGTCGAACGTGTGGTGCGCCCGGTCCAGCGTGCGGTACTTCGTGCCGAAGCGCTGTGAGCCCAGCTGCTCCGAGAGCGCGCCGATCGAGGCGTAGCCGTGGTTCTGGATGAGCACGACGATGAGCTTGATGCCCTCCGCGACGGCGGTCACGAGCTCGGTGTGCATCATGAGGTACGAGCCGTCCCCGACCATGACGACGACGTCGCGCGGGTCCTCGCCCCGATTCGCCGCGTCGAGCGCCGCGCGCTTCACCCCCAGGCCGCCCGGGATCTCGTAGCCCATGCACGAGAACGCGTATTCGACGTGGTAGCCGAAGGGGTCCCGGACCCGCCACATCTTGTGCAGGTCGCCCGGGAGCGAACCCGCGGCGCAGATGACGACGTCGCGCGGGTCCATGGCGCGGTTCGCCGCACCGATGATCGCGTTCTGGCTGGGCAGCGGGGAGTAGCGCTCATCGAACGCGGCGTCCACCGTGGCGTCCCAACGCGCCTTCTCCGAGGCGACCGCCTGCTCGAGGTCGGCTCCCGCGCGGTAGCCGCCGAGCGCCGTCGTCAGCTGGACGAGGGCCTTGCGCGCGTCGGCGACGATCGGCAGGGAGCTGCCGTGCTTGTACGCGTCGATGGGGGCCACGTTGATGTTCACGAAGCGCACGCCCGGGTTCTGGAAAGCGGTGCGCGAGGCCGTGGTGAAGTCCTCGTAGCGCGTGCCGATGCCGATGACGAGGTCCGCCTCGCGGGCCAGGGCATTCGCCGCCGTCGTGCCCGTCGAGCCGATCGCGCCGAGCGCCTGGGCGTGGTCCCACGGCAGGACGCCGACGCCCGCCTGAGTCCAGCCGACCGGGATGCCCGTGGCCTCGGCGAACTCGCGGAGCTGGTCCTGCGCGAACGCGTAGAGGACGCCGCCGCCGGCCACGATGAGCGGGCGCTCGGCGGAGCGGATGAGCTCGGCGGCGCGGGCGATGTCCTCCGCCTCGGGCTCGGGGCGGCGGATGCGCCACTCGCGCTCGGCGAGGAACTCCTCCGGCACGTCGAACACCTCGGCCTGGACGTCCTGCGGAAGGGCGATGGTAACCGCTCCCGTCTCGGCGGGATCGGTGAGGACGCGGAGGCCGTGGAGGAGCGCGGAGAAGAGCTGCTCGGGCCGGTTGACCCGGTCGAAGTACTTCGAGAGGGGCCGGAACGCGTCGTTGACCGTGATGTCGTAGCCGTGCGGCTGCTCGAGCTGCTGCAGGACGGGGTCCGCGGCGCGCGTCGCGAACGTGTCACTCGGCAGCAGAAGGGCCGGGAGGCGGTTGGCGGTGGCGAGGGCCGCGCCGGTGAGCAGGTTGGACGAGCCCGGGCCGATCGAGGTCGAGACTGCGAACGTCTGACGGCGGCGTGTATGCCGGGCGTACCCGACGGCCTGGTGGGCCTGGGCCTGCTCGTTGCGCCCCTGGTAGTAGGGCATGAGAGTCGGGTCCGCGACCTGCCACTGCTTGAGCGCCTGGCCCACGCCGGCGACGTTGCCGTGGCCGAAGATGCCGAACATGCCCGGGATGAGCCGCGCGCGGTACTCCTCGCTGCCGACTCGGTCTGCCACGTACTGCCGCCCCAGGAACTCGACGAGCGCCTGGGCGACGGTCATAGTGCGGGTGCTCACTTCGAGCCCTCCTTGCCCTTGTGTCCCGACGGGACGGCTTCTTCTGTGTGCAGCAGCGACGCCGCCGCAGCGACCGCGCCCGAGACGTCGCCGTCGGCCGGGTACAGCAGGGTGCGCCCGACCGTCAGGCCCTGGACGCCGGGAAGTGCGAGCGCGGCACCCCATGACGCGAACACCTCGTCCTGGTGGCCGGCCGGGTCCCCGCCGAGGAGCACCGTCGGCATGGTCGTCGCGGCCATGACACGTTCCATTTCCGCTACGACTGGGAGCTTCATCCACGTGTAGGCGCTCGTCGAGCCGAGGCCCTCCGCGATGGCGACCGAGCGGATGACCGCCTCCGGGGAGAGGTCGTTCTTGACCTTGCCGTCCACCCAGGTGGACAGGAACGGCTCGACCATCGCCACGAGGCGGCGCTCGGCGAGGGAGTCGATGACCTTCGCGGTGTTCTCGAGGACGCTCGCCGTCGCGGGATCGCCCAGGCAGATGCGGGTGAGCATCTTCCCGCCCGTCGCGCCGAGCGCCGCGAGCGCCTCGGCCGTGTGGCCCGTGAAGCGGTCGTCGAACTCGTTGACGAAGCCGGCGAGCCCACCGCGGTTCATCGATCCGAAGAGGAGCTTGCCCTCGAGGGCGCCGAGGAGGAGCAGGTCGTCCATGATGTCCGGGCTCGCGAGGACGCCGTCGACGGCGGGGTTGGCGAGCGCGATCTGGAGCCGGTCGAGCAGCTCTCGCCGGTCCGCCATTGCGTCGGGACGGCCCTGCGCGGCCAGGGCGCCGCGGGCGGCGTGGTCGGCGGCGACGATGAAGTTCTGCTTCCCGAGCACGACGCCGGGGTGCGGCTTGCGCTCGCGGGCTGCCCGCGCGATGGCGTCGGGGTCCTCGAGCCGGATCTTGGTCAGGTGCTCGTAGCGGCGGGGATCGTCGTCGAACCCGCCGTGGGGAAGGCTCGCAGTGGGCGTCGTGGTGGTCACCGGGCCACCGCCTCGGGGACGAGCCGGCCGCGTTCCGCGAGCAGCGAGGTGACCTCGTCCGGCGTCGGCATCGCGTCCGCGCAGGAGAGCCGGGAGGCGACGATCGCGCCGGCGGCGTTCGCGTAGTCGAGGACTTGGGCGAGCGGCCAGCTGGCGAGGAGGGCATGGCAGAAGGCGCCGCCGAAGGAGTCGCCGGCGCCGAGGCCGTTGAGCGTCTGCACGGGAACCGGGGCCGAGACGACGCGCTCGGTGCGGGTCTTCGCCATGACGCCCTCGGGGCCGAGCTTGACGACCGCGATCTCGACCCCCGCCGCGAGGAGGCGGTCCGCCTGCTCGTCGGGCGTGCCGTGCCCGACGGCGACAGCGCACTCCTCCTCGTTGCCGATCGCGACGGTGACGTGGGGCAGGACCTTCGCGACCTGCTCGCGGGCGGCGTCCTCGGAGTCCCAGAACATGGGTCGGAAGTCGAGGTCGAGGACCGTGAACTGGCCTTCGGAAAGGCCCGAGCGGGGGCGCGCCTCGTGCGCGGCGACGTGTGCCGACCGGCTCGGCTCCTGGCAGAGCCCGGTGACCGTCGACCAGAAGATCCGCGCCTCGCGGATCGACTCGGTGTCGAGTTCCTCGGCCCTGATCTGCAGGTCGGGCGCGGTCGGGAAGCGGCCGTAGAAGTACAGCGGGAACTCGTGCTGCTCCGGCATGATCGCGCAGAACGTCGCCGGGGTCTGCAGGCTGGCGACGGGGGTGACGAAGCGATCGTCCACGCCGAACTTGGCCAGCTCCCGGTGGAGGTACTCGCCGAAGGGATCGTCACCGGTGCGGGTGACGACGGCGGTGCGCCGCCCGTGCCTCGCTGCAGCGACGGCGACGTTGGACGGCGAGCCGCCCAGGTACTTCCCGAAGCTGGTCACGTCCGCGAGGCCGACGCCGATGTCGTTGGGGTAGATGTCGACGCTGATGCGCCCCATCGTGAGAACGTCGTAGGTCACGATCGTTGTGCCCTTCCTGCTTCGAGCCCGGGAACCGGGCTGGCTGCGCTGCCTGTGGTGACGGCCACAGTCCAACTGTCCTACACATCCAATGTGCTGTCAAAAGTTTGTACTGACATGGTCGGCCGCGAGGCCGGCCAAGCCGGATTCTTTGCTCAGCGGGCCGGGATCGCGAGCTCGCCCGTGATGTACTGCGCCTTGCCGAAGCCGAAGGACCAGTCGCCCGCCCCGTTCTCGACGTAGCCGATGAAGACATCCTCGCCGGGGATCCCGGCGTCGCCCAGGTTCCGCGCGATCGCCGCGAAGAGCCCCTCCTTCGCCTCCTGGCTCCGGCCGCCCTGGGTGAAGATCTGGATCATGACCACGCCTGCCGTCCGCTCGAAGCCGAGACCCGCGTCCTGCGCGACGATCTGCCCGCGGGCATGCTCGGTCAGCACGTGGAAGTAGTCCCGCTCGGGGATCCCGTACTCCGCGAGGATCGCATCGTGGATCGCCCGGCTGAGGCGCGCGAGCTGCTCGGGGGACTGGCCGGCGTTGACGTCAATGCGGACGAGAGGCATGGGAACTCCTGGCTGGGAACTTTGTCTTTACATTAGAACAATAAGGACAATGTGCGGCTTACGCAACTTTGTTCTAACAAACTTTGGTGGGTTGGGCGTGGCCCCCGTGGCCCATCCGGAGCAGGGCGGCGCCGGATGGGAGATCGCCGGATGGGAGATCCGCGGATGGGAGACCAAGGAGCGGAACGCCCGACGCGCCCGCTCCTTGCCCTCGCTACTTCCTGTGGGCGAGGTAGATGGCGCCCGTCGTGACGTCCTCCTCGAGGGCTTCGAGGGTGCGGCCGCGGCTCTCCGGCACCTGGGTGATGACGAAGATCAGGGCCAGGGCCCCGACGGCGGCGAAGAGGAAGAACGTGCCGGTGATGCCCATCGCCGCCACCATGGACGGGAAGTAGAGCGAGAGGAACCCGTTGACGACCCACAGGGCGAAGACGGCGACGCCGATGCCGAAGCCGCGCATGTGCAGCGGGAAGATCTCGGACAGGTAGACCCAGACGGCGATGTTGAGGAACGTCTGCATCGAGCCGACGAACGCGACCACGAGGAACAGGATCACGAAGGGGCGCGCCGGGTTGCCCGCCGGCAGAGCCATCGAGGCGAGTCCGATGAGCACATGGCAGGCCGTCGTCAGCGAGAGGCCTGTGATGAAGGTCTTGCGACGGTCGAGGCGGTCCATCATCCTCAGGGCGATCAGGCCGCCGATCACCGCGATCACGCCGGGGGCGATGTTGGCGATGAGCGCGCCGTCCTTGCTGAAGCCGGACTCCGTGAGGACGGTCTGTCCGTAGTACATGATCGAGTTGATGCCGGTCAGCTGCTGGGCCACGCCCAGTCCGATCGCGATCAGCAGGATCCGGAAGAGGTTCTTGTTGGAGAAGATGGCGCGCCACCCGATCTGGTGGCTCTCCCGCTCTTCTTGGGCCACATGCTCGACGTCGGCGAGCTCGGCGAGGGCCCGGTCGCTGGAGCGGACAGTACGGAGGACCTCGAGCGCCTCCTGACGGCGGCCCTTCTCGACGAGCCAGCGAGGCGATTCGGGCATCCGCAGCATGCCGAAGAACAGGGCGATCGCGGGGAGCGCGCAGATCGCGAACATGATCCGCCACACGCCGGCGACACTGCCGAAGACATTGCCGATCACGGCGTTGACGACGAAGGCGGCGAGCTGGCCGATCACGATAGCGAGCTCATTGCGTCCCGCGAGCGAGCCCCGGATCTCGAAGGGAGCGAGCTCTGCGAGGAAGACCGGCACGACGGTCGAGGCGCCGCCGACGGCGAGGCCGAGGAGGATGCGGCCCACGACGAGGACTCCGAAGTTCGGGGTGATCACGACCGCGAGCGTCCCGGCGAAGAACAGGACGGCGAGCAGGATGATCGTCTTGCGGCGCCCCCAGGCATCCGAGAGGCGCCCACCGAAGATCGCGCCGATCGCGGCGGCGAAGACGAGCGAAGAGGTGACGACGCCTTCCGTGATCGGCGTCAGTCCGAGCTCGGTGGACATCGGGCTCAGCGCTCCGTTGATGACACCCGTGTCATAGCCGAAGAGCAGGCCGCCGAACGTGGCAACGAGGGCGACGAGGCCGAGACGCTTGCGATGAGGACCGCCAGTCAGCGGCGGGAGCGCGGCGGAGCTCGATGCTCCGGCGTGGGCTGTAGCCATTAGGGACTCCTTTGTCGATCTGCAACCGGGCATGTGGCCCGCGTCTCATCCAGACTAACGCGCGAAAGATCGAAATGTAAGGTCAAATGGACAAAATGTTCAAACGGGTCGTCCGTGCGAGGATGAGGAGCGTGACCCTCCCTCCGCCCGGCCCCCGCCGCCCAGTGACGCAGGAGGACATCGCGCGGGAGGTCGGCGTCTCACGGACCCTCGTCTCCTTCGCCTTCAGGGGCGCCCCGGGCGTGAGCAGCGAAACGCGGCAGGCCATCCTCGAGGCAGCCCGACGCCTCGGGTATCGGCAGAACGCGGCAGCGGCAGATCTCGCACGCAAGCGGCCCTCCGCCATCGGACTCTATCTCCTCGACCTGCGCAACGAGGTCTACGCCGACATCTTCCACGGCGTGCGCGAGGCCCTGGGGGACGCTCCCAACCGGCTCATCCTCAGCGTCTCCCCCACCGCCAACTCCCTCGGCCGGCGCGCCATCGACTCCCTCATCGAAGCCCGCGTCGGCATCGTGATCGCCGCGACCCTCCTGGACTCGGACTCCGAGATCCGTGACCTCGCCCAGACCGTCCCCGTCGTCAACGTCGCACGCCGGGTCGAGGGCATCGACAGCGTCTACTCGGACGATCCGGCCGGAGCCGATACCGCTGTGCGCCACCTCGTCGAACTCGGACACACCCGCATCGCGCACCTCACAGGTCCGCCCCACGAGGGGCACCAAGGGCGCCGTCGTGCCTACGAGCGCACGATGGCGGCCGCAGGCCTCCCCTCGCGCGTCGTGACGGCGGACGACTACACGCAGGAGGCAGCGGAGAAGGCCGTTCGCCGGCTCCTCTCGGGGAGCGATCGGCCGACGGCGGTCTTCGCCCACAACGACGAGCTCGCAGTCGGCGCGAGGGAGGCGGCCTACAGCCTCGGCCTCGCCGTCCCGGACGACCTCTCCCTCGTCGGCTACGACAATTCACGCATCGCCAGGCTGCACGGCGTAGACCTCACGTCGATCGACCTCCATGCACTCGACCTCGGTCGCTCGGCAGGGCGGGTAGCCCTCGACCGCCTCGCCGATCCGCTCGCCCACGCCGTCGACCTCAAGAGCGACCCACGCCTCGTCGTCCGCAGTTCGTCGGCGCCGCCCCCGCTCCCCGGCGGGAAACACCAGGAGGAACGACCATGAGCTCGACGCGCGCCATCTTCCTGGACGTGGACGGGACCTACGCAGACCGGGGGATCGTCCCACCGGGGCACGTCGACGCCGTCCGCGCCGCCAGGGCCGCCGGACACCGAGTACTGCTGTGCACGGGCCGGCCCAAGTCCATGCTCTCGACCCACCTGCTCGCCGCCGGATTCGACGGCTTCGTCGCGGCCGCCGGGGGATACGTCGAGATCGACGGGCACAAGCTCGTGGACCGCCGGTTCCCGCGAGACCTCGCGGCCCGCGCCGTCGAGGTGCTCGACAGGCACGCGGTCGCGTACCTGCTCGAGGCTCCCGAGGCCATCTACGGGCCGCCCGGGGTTGACGTGCGGCTCACCGCCCTGCTTGGGAACCACCTGCGCTCGGGCGACGCCTCGGAGCACGACGGGCCGATCGACATCCTCAACGTCCTCGACATGACTGCCGACCTCTCGGCCGCGTCCTTCGGCAAGATCACCTACTTCGACTCGCCCGTCCCCGTCGTCGCGCTCGCCGCGGCGATCGGCGACGGCATCGGCGCGCTGCCGAGCTCGATCCCGGGCATGGGCGACTCGGCTGGCGAGCTCTACCTGGCGGACGTGCACAAGGCCGTGGGAATCCAAGCGGTCGTCGACTACCTCGGCATCTCCCGCGAGGACGTCATCGCGATCGGCGACGGCCCCAATGACGTCGAGATGATCGCCTATGCCGGTGTCGGCGTGGCCATCGACGGCGCGGTCCCTGCAGTCCTCGAGGCCGCGGCCCACGTCGTGCCCGGTCCGGAGCGCGAGGGGCTCGTTGACGCGTTCGCCGCCCTCGGCCTCATCTGAGCGGGGCGTCGCGCACCCGCACAAGCCAGCCCGAGCGCTACCGGGCCACTTCCGCTGGGCGCCGGGCGTCGTCGTGCGTCCTGATCGCCGCGAGCCCGGAGGCCGCCATGACGACGACGGCGACCAGCACGAGGAGGAACGGCGCCGTCCAGCCGCCCGCGGCGTCGCGCAGGTAGCCCATGAGGATCGGGCCGAGGGACGCGAAGCCGTAGCCCACGGACTGGATGAACGCCGTCATCCGGCGGTTCTCGTCGAGGGACCTGGCCCGCTGGATCACAACCGTGAAGACCACCGTGAACGTCCCGCCCTGCGCCACGCCGCCCACAACGGCCCAGAGCGGCCACAGCTCAGGGGCGACGAGGATGCCGGCGGGCAGCGCGATCCAGCAGGCCGCGACCAGAATGAACAGCCGCTGCGGCCCCCACCCGACCCAACGCGACAGCGCAGGGATCAGCAGCGGCCCGACGATCGCGAAGAGCTGGAACAGGCTCGCGGCGAGGCCCGCCTCGGACGCCGTCATCCCCCGCGTCTGGACGAGGAACGTCGGAAGCCAGAGCGTGATCGCGTAGTAGCCGAGGTTGTGCAGGGCGAAGGCAACCGTGAAGAACCGCATCATGCGCCGGTTGGCCGGACTGATCTTCTCGCGCGGGCTGGTCCTCTCGCCCCGCCCGACCCTCCGGGCAGGGCTGACCGGAAGGGGGCCCGTCGACGTCCCCGGCTGGCCGTTCGCGGCGCTGAGCTCCGCACGACGGCGGGCAACCGCCCGCGCGAGCGGTCCGGGGAACTCGGCGTCGGACCAGCGCGGCCCGTCCTTCGAGGGCGGGAACACCGAGAACCACGCTACGGCCGCGAGCGCCGTGAGGCCCAGCCATGAGACGAGCGACCACTGCCACCCGACGGCTCCGGCGAGGGGCGCGGTGAGCGCGGAGGCGAGCGTCGTGCCGACGTTGACGGCCGCCGTCGTCAGCCCCGTCATGAGAGCCGCGCGTTGGGGGAAGTCGCGGCCCACGAGCAGCGGCGTGACGACGTTGACGATCGTCATCGCGACACCGATCACCACGGTCCCGACGATCGCGCCGACCGCTCCCCCGAAGGACCGCAGCACGACACCGGCTGCGAGGCCACCGAAGAAGTACAGATTGGCGTGGTTGATCCCGATCCGCCCGATGAACCACGCCGCGGCCGGGGTCACGAGCCCGAAGCACAGCACGGGAATCGCCGTCAGGAGGCCGGCGAGCGCGGCGGCCAGGCCCGTGTCGTGCTGAATGCTGCCGAGCACCGGTCCGAGGCCCACGAGTGGTGCGCGGGCATTGAGCGACATCAGGCCGACAGCCAGCAGGGCAAGGGCCGTGGCACGGCTGACCCCGCGGCTCACCTCAGCTGCTTCTCTCGAGGAGGAACCGCGCGACCTCCGCCGGGCGGTGGTACATCATGACGTGCGGCTGGCCCTCGACAATGTTGACCTCGGGAGCGCGGCACAGCGACGCGAGGATGTGGAGCCAGGCCGGGGGCGCGATCGGATCCTTCTCGCCGCCCACGAGGAGCACCTTGCGGTCGAGGTGGCCGACCCGCTCCTCGATCCGGTGCTCCATCATGGACCCGAGGGTCTTGAGCCACCAGCGCGCGCCGCAGCGGAAGTAGTCGTTGGTGATGATCCTGTTCACACCGCTGGATTCGCGCAGCGTGTCCTGGGCGAGCCGCAGCCCCTGCATCACAACCGAGTGCTCGGACGGGTTGACCGTCGGCGCGAGGAGGGCCACCGGCTCGGGTCCCGGCCGCTGGATGCCCATCTCGACGGCCACCTGGCAGCCCATCGAATGCCCTACCACGACCGGGTGCCGCTCCCCCAGCCTGTCGAACGCGCTCCACGCCGTCTCCGCGAACTCGGCCATGCTGAGGGCGCGTCGCGGCTCGAGGTTCCGGCCGTGTCCGGGGAGTTCGAGCAGGTACACGCGGGCGTGCCGCGCGAGCTCGTGCGCGAGCGGCCCGAAATAGACGGACGATGCACCGATCCCGTGGACGAGCGCGAAGGCCTTTTCGCCCTCTCCTCCCGTGCGCACCTCGACGCTGTGGCGCTTGTCGAGCACATGGAGCTCGCCGAACGGTTTCATAGTCTTCCTTGTCATGGCCTGCCCAGCCTATCGGCAAGCGGACAGGGGGCAGTGCCGGGCCGACGACACCGAACCTCACGACGCGAGCGGGGACATGCCCGGAACACTTCCTGTGCACGCGTAGGATCTCCGACGCGGGGCCCTTGATCCCCTCCGCGAGAAGCCGAACAGAGGATCCGACTTGGACAACTACATTCCGCGCAGCTCCCTCGCGGCCGTCGTTACGGGCATGGTCCTGTGCTGGGTCGTGGGGCCCGCCATCTTCTTCGTGATCGCCCTCGCCATGGCGGCGAATCCTGCCACCTTGGTGAACCCCGCCACATTCCAGAAGGCAATCCCCTTCGAGCTCCTGGGCTTGGGAGTGGAGCTCATCGGCGGGATCTGCTTCGTCGTGGGACTCATCCGTGCTCTGCGCACCGTCGACTTCCTCGGCAGGCGGGAGTATGCCCGCATGGAGGCGGAGGAGGCCTGGGGCTGATCCGCCGGTAGGCCTCTTCCGGCGGTAGTCTGTCGGCGGGCTTCCCGCGTTCTGGCGGATGCCCTGGAAGGAGGAACCGTGGACCGGGAGGGGCCAGGGGTCGGGCCGAGCGAGCCCGGCAGGATCGGCTATCGGCCGCAGCGGCCCCACGGTCCGGTCGTCGCCGGGGTGAACCCCGGCCAGAGCCTAGCCGTCCTCCACCGGGCCGCTGACCTCGCGCACGGGCTCGCCGTCCCGCTCGTGTGCGTTCACGCGGACCCCTCGACCGTCGAAGAACGCGACGCAGACGGGCGCATCAGCGTCCTTCCCATCGATCCCGACGCGGTCGACGACGCTGCAGCCAGCGTCCGCATCGAACTCTTCCGCGGGCTGCGGGACGAGCTCGAGGGCTCCGGGCTCGAGTGGCAGTTCGCCAGGGTCTCTGGCGAACCCGCGAAGGCGATCGGCGCCTACGCGGAGCTGGTGGAGGCCTCGTTCATCGTGGTTGGAACGCGTGAGCGCGGTATCGGAACCCGCTTCGAGGAACTCGTGGGCGGGTCCATAGCGACACACCTCGCCCACGGGCAGAACCGGCCCGTCGTCGTCGTTCCGTTGGGCCATGGCCCCCACCCCCGTCGCCGCGCCGGCGGGGAGCGCTGATGGAGTCCGAGCCTCGCGCGCAACCGGCCAGCCGGCGTCCGGGTCGGGCCGACGTCGACCCGGACGCCGGGACGCTCGGCGCCGGGCGTCCCCCGCGCCCGCTCCACCTGGAACCCCGGCACATCCTGCTCGTCGGTGTCGGGGGCATCGCGGGAGCGCTCGCCCGCTACGGCCTGGGCCTCGCCCTGCCGGCCCCCGGCTCATGGCCGCTGCCCGCGCTCGTGATCAACCTGGCCGGCGCATTCGTTCTCGGGGTGCTGCTCGAGGTCCTGGCCCGGAGGGGCCCGGACCACGGACCGCGCAGGACCCTCCGCCTGTTCCTGGGAACTGGCTTCCTCGGGGCCTTCACGACGTACAGCACCTTCGCGGTCGAGACCGACCGGCTCTTTGCGGCCGGGCGCTTCGACGCGGGCCTCGGATATCTGGCAGCGTCCCTTCTGGGCGGCGTCGCCGCTGCCTTCCTCGGCATCTGGCTCGGGGCCCGCTCGTCGTCTCGGCGGCTGCGGTGAACGCCCTCACGGTGGTCCTCCTCGGGCTCGCGGGCGGGCTCGGCGCGATCGCCCGCTTCGTGATCGACGGCGTCGTCCGCGCCCGCTTCCGCTCCGCCCTCCCCCTCGGAACCATGGCGATCAATGTCTCGGGCTCGTTCCTGCTCGGCGTCCTCGCGGGAGCAACCCTGCACGGAGCCCCTGCCGCGCTGCAGGCGATCGCCGGAACCGGTTTCCTCGGCGGCTACACCACTTTCAGCACGGCGAGCGTTGAGACGGTTCGCCTGGTCCAGGCCGGCCGTGTGGCGACCGCTGCCGTCAACGCGCTGGGGACGCTCGCCCTCACGCTCGCGGGAGCCGCACTCGGCCTCTGGGTGGGCTCTGTGCTGTGACGCTGCCGCCACCCCGGCGGCTCCTGGTCCACAGCAGGATCCACCCCATCTCGGCGACCGCGTCGGCCATGTAGGTTGGGGCGATGCGTCCCGAGGGCACGTAGCGCAGATCGACGGCGAGGAGCGTCGCCGCTGTTGCGATGCCGAGGCGCCGCGCCTGCTCGAGGCTCTGCTCGTCGCGCGCCGTCCGCAGCAGGGCGACCCCGTTCGAGACCAGCAGCCCGGCGACGGTCTGCACGAGCCACCAGTCGGCCTTGGGCCCAAAGAGGGCCTCGAAGCTGCGCCGGTGCATGAGCGGCCAGAGCCCGCTCACCACGTTGAACAGTCCTTGGGCTCGGGCAAGCCGATGACGTTCCATGCGGGAGCAGTACCCGCTTCAGTGTCCGGCAACCCCCTGGAGCCACCCCGTTCGCCTGTTCCCCGATGTCTTCGGCCCACAGGTCCGGGTGCTCTGCCGGCCAGCCGCGCGGAAACCTTCGAACACCGCGTCGGGCATCAGTTCGCTGCCTCCGGGCGAAGCATGACCTTGATGGCGCGGCGCTCGTCCATGGCTGCGTAGGCCTCGGCCGCCTCCTCGAGCGGGAGGACCGAGTCGAAGACGAGGCCGGGCTCGATCGCGCCCGAGAGGACATCTTCGAGCAGCTCGGGCAGGTACGCGCGGGTCGAGGCCGCGCCACCGCCCACCGTGATGTTCTTCGAGAACAGCACCCCGATCGGGAGCTCGGCCCCACCCGCCGGAACGCCCACGAAGCCGAGGCTGCCGCCCGGGCGGGTGCAGCGAAGGGCCTGGTCCATGGATTCCGAGGTGCCCACGCATTCGAGCACCGAGTCCGCCAGCACGCCGCCGAGGATCTCCCGCACCTTCTCCGAGGCTGCCTCACCGCGTTCGGCGACGACGTCCGTCGCGCCGAACTTGCGCGCGATCTCGGCACGGTCCTCGTGACGGGACATCGCAATGATCCGTTCCGCGCCCAGCCGCTTGGCGGCGAGGACGCCGCAGAGCCCCACCGCGCCGTCGCCCACGACGACGACGCTCCGGCCCGGCCCGGCCTGCGCGGTCACGGCGGCGTGGTGCCCCGTGCCCATGACGTCGGAGAGCGTGAGGAGACTCTTGAGGAGCGCCTCGTCCGGCTCGCTGACGCCCGGCACGGGCACGAGGGTGCCATCGGCCATCGGCACGCGCACGAGTTCGCCCTGGCCGCCGTCCACGTGGAAGCCGTGCTCGTCGGTGCCGCCCCAGGCAGCGCGGTGGTCGCACGCCACCTGCACGCCGTTGAGGCACTGGGGGCACTTGCCGCACGAGACGGCCCACGGCGCGACCACGAGGTCGCCGACCTTGACCGTCGTGACCTCGTCCCCCACTGCCTCGACGACGCCGACGAACTCGTGGCCGATCGCGTGCGGCCTCTCCGTGCTGCGGATCCCCCGGTACGGCCAGAGGTCCGAACCGCACACGCAGGCCGCCGTCACGCGGACGATGGCGTCGTCCGGCCTGTGCAGTTCGGGGTCGGGCCGGTCCTCGACGCGGATGTCGCGGGTTCCGTGGATGATTGTGGCGCGCATAGGTGTCTCCTGCGGGAAAAGGGCTTGTTCTCTCTGCCTCACGCTACCCGGCCTCCCGTCGTCCAACCTCGGGGACGACGACGCCCTCACGACGACGGCGGGGGGGGGGGGGGGGGGGGGGGGGGGGCGCCCCCCCCGGGGGGGGGGGGGGGGGCGC
Source organism: Sinomonas susongensis (assembly GCF_005877005.1). Lineage (GTDB taxonomy): Bacteria > Actinomycetota > Actinomycetes > Actinomycetales > Micrococcaceae > Sinomonas > Sinomonas susongensis. Next base: position 14,203 of record NZ_SSNH01000009.1, read on the forward strand.
CCCCCCCCGGGGGGGGGGGGGGGGGGCACCGAGGGG
>NZ_SSNH01000009.1:14248-181466 GCF_005877005.1 Sinomonas susongensis
CCAACCCGCGGGGACGCCGCCCCCCGCCCTCCGCGGGGGGGCGGCGCCTCCCGCGGGGGACGGCGCCGCCCGCCGTCGGTCTCTGTTAGCGGACGCCGACCTCTGGGAGGGCGGCTTGGCGCATCAGAGTGCTGAGGGTGCCTCGTGCTTGGGGTACACGCTGCGGAGGAGGTGGGCGGTTTCGGACGGCGTCTTGCCGACCTTGACGCCAGCGGCCTCGAGGGCCTCCTTCTTCGCCTGGGCCGTGCCGGAGGAGCCGGAGACGATGGCGCCGGCGTGGCCCATGGTCTTGCCCTCCGGGGCGGTGAAGCCGGCCACGTAGCCGACGACCGGCTTCGTGACGTTGTTCTTGATGAACTCGGCCGCGCGCTCCTCGGCGTCGCCGCCGATCTCGCCGATCATGACGATCGCCTTCGTCTCGGGGTCGGCCTCGAACGCCGCGAGGGCGTCGATGTGGGTCGTGCCGATGACGGGGTCGCCGCCGATTCCGATGGCGGTGGAGAAGCCGAGGTCACGGAGCTCGTACATCATCTGGTAGGTGAGCGTGCCGGACTTCGAGACGAGCCCGACGCCGCCCTTGCCCGTGATGTTCGCGGGGGTGATGCCGACGAGGGCCTCGCCCGGGGTGATGATGCCGGGGCAGTTCGGCCCGATGATGCGGGTGATCTGGTTGCCGTTGGAGTCCTTCTTGGACTGCGCAAGGGCCCAGAACTCGGCCGAGTCCTGCACCGGGACGCCCTCGGTGATGACGACGACGAGACCGATTTCGGACTCGATCGCCTCGACCACGGCGTCCTTCGTGAAGGCCGGGGGAACGAACACGATCGAGGTGTCCGCGCCGGTCTCGGCCATGGCCTCCTTGACGGAGCCGAAGACCGGGAGCTCGACCGGCGAGCCGTGCTGGTCGTCGTGCTTCACGGTGGTGCCGGCCTTGCGCGCGTTCACGCCGCCGACGACGTTGGTCCCCGCCGCGAGCATGCGCGCGGTGTGCTTGGAGCCCTCGCTGCCCGTGATGCCCTGGACGATGACCTTGTTGTTCTTGTTCAGGAAGATCGACATTTTGCGTCCCTTACTTCACGGAATTGGACGAGTTGGCGAGCTCGGCGGCCTTGTCGGCGCCCTGGTCCATGTTCTCGGCGAGGGTGACCAGCGGGTGGTTGGCCTCGTGCAGGATGCGGCGGCCCTCGTCGACGTTGTTGCCGTCAAGGCGGACCACGAGCGGCTTGTTCGCCGTGTCGCCGAGCTTGGAGAGGGCACCGACGATGCCGTTGGCGACGGCGTCGCACGCGGTGATGCCGCCGAACACGTTGACGAAGACGCTCTTGACCTGGTCGTCGCCGAGGATGATCGAGAGGCCGTTCGCCATGACCTCAGCCGAAGCGCCGCCCCCGATGTCGAGGAAGTTGGCCGGCTTGACGTTGCCGTGCTTCTCTCCGGCGTAGGCGACGACGTCGAGCGTGGACATCACCAGGCCCGCGCCGTTGCCGATGATGCCGACCTCGCCGTCGAGCTTGACGTAGTTGAGGTCGAGGGCCTTCGCCTTCGCCTCGAGCGGGTCCTCGGAATCCTTGTCCGCGAGCTCCTCGTGGTCCTTGTGGCGGAACGAGGCGTTCTCGTCGAGGGAGACCTTGCCGTCCAGCGCGACGATGTCGCCCGAACCGGTCTTGACGAGCGGGTTGACCTCGACGAGCGTGGCGTCCTCGCCCTTGAAGACGTCCCACAGCCTGACGATGACGTCGGCTACCTTCTCGCGCAGCTCCGGGGCGAAGCCAGCCGCTTCAACGATCTCGTTGGCCTTGGCCTGGTCGATGCCCGTAGCCGGGTCGACGGGGACCTTCGCGAGGGCGTCGGGGCGCTCGACCGCGAGCTGCTCGATCTCCATGCCGCCCTCGACCGAGCACATCGCGAGGTAGTTGCGGTTCGAACGGTCCAGCAGCACCGAGAAGTAGTACTCCTCGGCGATGTCCGCGCCCTGGGCGATCATGACCTTCTTGACCGTGTGGCCCTTGATGTCCATGCCGAGGATCTTCTGGGCGTGCTCGAAAGCCTCATCCGCGGACTTCGCGACCTTGACACCGCCGGCTTTCCCGCGGCCTCCGACCTTGACCTGCGCCTTGACGACGGTCACGCCGCCAATCTTCTCGGCGGCAGCCTTCGCTTCCTCAGGGGTATGCGCAACGATTCCGGCAAGCACGGGCACACCGTGTGCCTCGAACAGATCGCGCGCCTGATATTCAAACAGGTCCACGGTTCAGTGTCCTCTACGTCGAAGTAGTTCTGACTCGGAACAACCATGGTTCGCCGTTGGGAGCTCCCCGTCGGCGGGCCCAGTGCTCCAAGGGGAAACTTTAGCCCCTCACCATGGGAGCAGTCCCCCGGGGGCCCTTTTCGTGACCAACCGCACAGCTCTACATCGTGTAGAATTTAGGGCCCCGCTGAGCTGTCCGGCTTCTCCGCCGAACGCTCCAGCTTCTCCGCCGAACTCCCCGGGGGGGGGGGGGGGGACCCGGGCGAACCCGGGCGAGCGCCCCTCGAATCCCTCAGCTCACCTTGGTCAAGGGCGCGTAGCGCAGCAGGAGCCGCTTCTCCCCCACGGGGAACGTGACCTTCGCGACGGTCTTGTCCCCCGAGCCCTCGACGCCGATGACAGTCCCGTCGCCGAACGCCGTGTGGTTGACCTTGTCGCCGATGGCCACGGAGATGATCTCCTTCTGGGGCTGCACGCGGTTGGCCCGGACGGCGGCCGGGGGCGACGAGATCGCGTCGAACTGGGCATTCCGGCTTGAGCCCGAGCCCCAGTAGGAGCCCGAGTACCGTGACGAGAAACGATCCCCCGCAGTACCGACCGCCGGCGGCCGGGCAGAGCCCTCGCGCTTCCACTCGATGAGCTCGGCCGGCACCTCGCCGATGAACTGGCTCGCGGGGTAGTACTCGCTCTGTCCCCAGAGGCTGCGCACCTCCGAGCGGGTGAGGTAGAGCCGCTCGCGCGCCCTCGTCAGCCCGACGTAGGCGAGCCGCCGCTCCTCCGCGAGCTCGTCCGGATCGGTGGCCGACCGGCGGTGTGGGAACACCCCGTGCTCCATGCCGGTGAGGAATACGACGGGGAACTCGAGCCCCTTCGCAGTGTGGAGCGTCATGAGCGTGACGACCCCTTGGCGCTTGGCCTCGGCGACGGCGGCTTCGACCTCCTCCTGCGAGGCACCGGGCGCGTCGGGGATCTGGTCCGCGTCGGCCACGAGCGAGACCTGCTCGAGGAAGTCGGAGAGCGTTCCCTCCGGGTTGTCGCGCTCGTATTCGCGGACGACGGCGACGAGCTCGGCGAGGTTCTCGACGCGCGACTCGTCCTGGGGATCAGTCGAGTTGCGCAGCCCTGCGAGGTAACCCGTCTGTTCGAGCACGGCCTCGAGCGAGGCCACGGCTCCGGAACCGGCAGCCACGACGGCGAGGTCGTCGAGGAGCTTCACGAAGCCCTTGACGGCGTTGACCGAGCGGGTCGCCATGGCCGGAGCCTCATCGGCGCGACGCATCGCAGCCATGAACGGGATGCGGTCGCGCTCCGCGAGAGCGGCGAGTGCACCCTCCGCACGGTCCCCGATCCCCCGCTTCGGCTCGTTGAGCACGCGGCGCAGGTTGACGTCGTCGTCCGGGTTGACGAGGACCCGCAGGTAGGCGAGCGCGTCCTTGATCTCCTTGCGCTCGTAGAAGCGCGTGCCGCCGACGACCTTGTAGGGCAGGCCGACCCGCATCAGGATCTCTTCGAGGCTTCGGGACTGGGCGTTCGTGCGGTAGAAGACGGCGAAGTCGCCGGGCCGATAGTCGCCCGTGTCCACGAGCCGGTCGATCTCGCCGGCGATGAACCGGGCCTCCTCGTGCTCGTTCTCCGCGGCGTAGCCGATGATCTTCTCGCCGTGGCCCTCGGCCGTCCAGAGGGTCTTCTCGGGCCGGTTGGGATTGCGGGAGATGACGGCGTTCGCCGCCGAGAGGATGGTCTGGGTCGAGCGGTAGTTCTGCTCGAGCTTGATGGTCCGCGCGTTCGGGTAGTCCTTCTCGAACTCGACGATGTTGCGGATGTCGGCCCCGCGGAACGCGTAGATGGACTGGTCCGAATCTCCCACCACCGTGAGTTCCGAGGCTTCCGCGCCCTCGCCCACAAGCTCCCGCACGAGCGCGTACTGCGCGTGGTTCGTGTCCTGGTACTCGTCGACGAGCACATGGCGGAACCGGCGGCGATAACCCTCAGCAACGGCCGGGAACGCGCGGAACATGTACACCGTCTCCGCGATGAGGTCATCGAAGTCCATCGCATTCGACTGCCGCAGGCGCTGCGTGTAGCTCCGGTAGACCTCGGCCACGCCGGCCTCGAACGGGTCGTTCATGTTGGCGCGCGCCGAGAAGTCCTCGGCGTCGATGAGCTCGTTCTTGAGGGCCGAGATCTTGTGCTGGACCGCCTTCGGGGCAACCTTCTTGGGGTCGAGCTCGAGCGCCTTGTGGACGAGCGTGATGAGCCGCAGGGAATCGGCGGCGTCGTAGATCGAGAAGTTCGAGTTGAGGCCGACTGCGGAGGCCTCGCGGCGCAGGATCCGCACGCACGAGGAGTGGAACGTCGAGATCCACATCCGCTTCGCCCTGTCGCCGACGAGCGACTCGATGCGCTCGCGCATCTCGGCCGCGGCCTTGTTGGTGAACGTTATGGCGAGGATCTCGCCGTGGTGCGCCCGGCGGGTCGCGATGAGGTAGGCGATGCGGTGCGAGAGGACGCGGGTCTTCCCCGAGCCCGCGCCGGCGACGATGAGCAGCGGGCTTCCAGCATGCACGACTGCCTCGTGCTGCTGGGGGTTCAGCCCTTCGAGCAGCTGCTCGGCCCTGGCGTCGGGCAAGACGTCGCGGACCGGAGCCTCGACGTCGTCCGGTTCCTGCGCACCCCCGGGCGTGCCGGGCTTGGGCAGGTCAGCGTACGGGTCGAAGAGCATCTCCATGATGCTTCCATTTTAAGGCCGAGTCCCGACAGTTGTGGGCGCGGGCCCGACGGAGGGTCGTCCCGGGCGGATCACTGCGGGGCCTGATCCCCCTCGGGCGGCTTCCGGACACCGTAGCGGTGCCCTTCAGAGTCGGTCTGGACGTCGATCCCGTCGAGCTCGCGGGACTCCTTGAGGTCCTCGGGGTTGTGGCCGTGGCTCGTGTCCTCGCGCAGGTCCCGATGCGCCGCGGGACCGTAGACGCTCCGCAGGTGCCCCATCGTCCTCATGAAGTGGCCGAGCCGCGAGTGCGGAGCCCCGGGCTCGTGCCGCAGCTCCGCGCGATCGACCTTCGCGTGGTGCGGCGCCGCATCCTTCGGATACCCGGACTCGCCCGATGCGGCCCCTCCAGTCTGGCCACTGCCGTTCTGGCCACTGCCGTTCTGGCCAGTCTGCACGTGGCGCCCGCCTTCAGCCCTGGACTCGCTCATGGTTCCTCCATCCTCTCCAAACGCCCCGGCGCTCTCCATTCCGGCAAGCTCGGAATCCCGCAGCTCAATCCGTCGTCGCCTCGACAGTCTCGCTGCTCTCGAACACCTCGCCCAGGAGCCCCAGAATCCGGTTCCTCGCCGCGAGCAGCTCGACCAGGATCCCTTCGAGGCGCTCGGCAATGCGGGCCTGGAGCCAATCGCGCGCGTAGACGGCGAGCGGTTCGTACGCCGCGACCGATCCGTAGAGGACTTCGAGCGCCAACGGCAGCACGGCAAGGTCGAGGATCGACTTGTCCGTCTTGCGCAGCACGGTGTTCGCCTCGTGGTTCAGGCCGTCGGCGGTGTGCACCGCGGGCACGGCGACGTTCCGCTCGAGGTCGGCGAAGATGTCCTCGACGACGGCGGCGTGGAGGCGGGCATCCTCCTGGAGGTCCCTCATGAGGGCGGCAACGGCCCGTCGCTGGGCGTTCTGCTCGAGTGTCCCGAGCGTCACGATGGCCCTGCGGCTCGTGCCGCGTGCGACGCCCAGACGGTACACGAAGAGCTCGTGGGCTTCGGTGAAGTATTCGAACACAGCGCGACCTCGCTTTCCGCGGACCTGCGCACCACGGACGCCAAGGCAGCGGCCGTGCCGAGCAGTCCTGCCTCAATTTTCCCGCGGAGCGGAGAGTGCGGCAACGCCCGGCGCGGCCGGAGGCCTCAGGCGTCAGCGCTGCGCTGCTGCTCCGCGATGTCGGCCGGATCGGCCTCGACGACCGCGTCCTCGTCGTCGATCACGACGTCCTCCTCGTCCCACACCGGCAGATCTGGCTCCACCGAGTAGTCGAGCGACGGGTCCTCGTCTTCGCTGAGGCTGCGGACCGGATCCTGGTTTTCGATACTGGCCATGATGCCCCTCCTAGCGATCGCTGACTGGGTCTTTCCAGCACAGCATTGCTTGCGGGATGGGTCAAGGCCGCCGCGGGTCAGGCGAATTGCACCTCGGCGAGCGCCGTGAGGATCTCGCCGACGGCCGTCGGCCCTCCTGCGACAAACCACGTGAGCCCGTTGACGACGACGGTACCGGTCGTTCCGCCGGCGGCCCCGAGGATGGCCTTGCCCGGCAGCCAGTCCCATTGCGGGCAGGAGTGCTGGAACCAGGCTCCGATCTCCCCCTGGGCGACTCGGGCCAGGTCGCACGAGCCGGAACCGAGGATGCGGATGGAGGCGGCCTTGACCGCGGCGTTGTGCCAGGGCATCGCGGAGAGCGGCTGCTCGAGCCAGCGGGGCTGGATCGAGGTGGCGGTGCCGAGCAGTGCCAGCGGGGCGTCCGCGGGACCGGCGAGCGGCTCGCCGTTGAGGGTCGCCGGCACCCCCTTCCCGCCGACCCAGAGCTTCTCCTCCTGCGGCTGGAAGATCGCGCCGAGGACGACGTCGGGGTCGGCCTCGGTCGTCGCGGCCTCGCCCCTGAGCGCGATGGCAGAGCACCAGTAGTGCGAGCCTGAGAAGAAGTTGAACGTTCCGTCGACGGGGTCGATCACCCACGTGCGCCCGGACGACGAGGGTATCGAGGCGCCCTCCTCGCCGAAGACGCCGTCGTCGGGGCGGCATCGCTGCAGCTGCTCGACGACGTACGCCTCCGCCGCCTTGTCCGCGGCGGTGACGATGTCGGAGACCGAGGTCTTCCGCTCGGCCGAGAGCCCGTCCGTCCGCATCCGCAGGGCGAGGCCGCCGGCGTTGCGGACGAGGGCGGCCGCGAGGGCGGCGTCGTCGAGGGCAGGGTCCAAGGCCAGGTCTTCCGTCAACTGGGGCACCCCTCCAGCCTAGCGATAATGGAATCATGTCCAAGACCCCCGCCCAACGCGCCCGCAAGCATGGCGAGAGGGCCGCCGTCGCTCCCTCGGGGCACCAAGGCGACACCCGCATTCCCGCCCCCCAGACGACGAGCGCCCATCCGGGGGATGGCAACCCGAGGCTGATCATCATCGCCGCCCTCGGTGCCACGCTCTTCATGTTCTGGTACTTCCACCTGCTGACGCTCACGCAGATGACGCAGCTCAGCAACGGCCTCGCCATGCCCGACTCGCTCATCGGCGGCTTCTCGAGCGGCTACGTCCAGCAGCTCCGCGGAGCCTTGAACTCCGATGCCCTGGGCCAGCTCAGCTACGTCCACAAGACGGCTGGGACGATCTTCGTCGTCGTCTTCAGCCTGACGTTCCTCCTCGTCTTCGGGGCATGGGCCAGGTCCCGGGCGGTTCGCCGGGCGGGCTTCGCGGGAGTCCTGCTGTTCGCCGTCGTGAGCATCTGGGGGCAGATCGCGATCGACGACGCCCTCGGCGCGCACGCGTTCGACGCGGGCCTCGCCGCCCTTGCCTCGGTGCTCGTGGTGCTCGGGTGGGTGCTGTTCGTCGTAGTCGTGCTGGGAGGCGGCGCCGTCGCCCTGCTCAACTGGCAGCGGAAGAAGGACGCGCAGCCCGCAGACGCCTGATCTCGGTCCTCTGGCGCCGCGCACCCGCGAAGACCACGGCGCCCATTGCCGCTATGCCGAACGTGATCGGGTAGGCCATGAAGCGTTCGAGCAGGCCTGGTTCGGGCACGTGGAGTCGCGTCGCGGCGCCGATGGCCGTAGAGACGAGCGAGATCAGCCCGAGTCCCAGAACCGCCCAGCCCGCGCGCGTGTGCGCGAGCCACTGCGCGCCCAGGACGACGAGGGCGAGCGAGGCACCGCCGAAGTAGAACCCCGCTCCCGTGAGGTGCAGCGCGTCGATCGAATCCTCCGGGACGAGGCCGACGACGACGAGTCCCGCACCTGCCGCGGCGAGCAGGACGCGGACGGCGGTCGTCGCCGTGAGCCCCTTCGGGGAGGGAACGTCGGGCCGAGCGGCGACCCCGAGCACGGTGGAGGTGATGAGCACCGCCGCCAGGAGCATGCCGAGGCCCTGCAGGACGAACGAGCCGTTCATGAGCCAGTTGAGCGGGGAGCACACTTCCCTGCCCGAGTGGATTCCGCAGTGGAGCGCCCCGAGGTCGCTGATGAAATTCGCCGTCGGGCTGTAGGGAGCGGGCCCGGCCCAGTGGAGCGCGACAACGAACTCGGCCGCGAAGAACTGGACGACGCTCACGGCCGACCATGCGCCGAGGTAGTGCCGGACGTCCGCCGGGGCGGGGAAGGTCTGCCGGGAGCGCATGAGGCCACACTAGCCAGCGCCGCCGGGGAGGTGGCGGAACCCGGCGCGGGAAAACGATATGCTAGAGAGCGTGCCCGGGCACCCGGGCCCAAGGCCCCCGTAGCTCAGTAGGATAGAGCGGCCCTCTCCTAAAGGGCAGGCCATCGGTTCGATTCCGGTCGGGGGCACTTGTCGTATTCAGTCCCGGATCTGTCCGCCTACCTGAGCGGCGTATGGACGGTCGAACGGACCCTCGTCGACCGTGCGACCGGTGCCCGGGGCACGTTCTCCGGGACCGTCACCTTCGGCCCTCCCGAAACCGCGGGCGACGACGGCGCCCTCCTCCAGCGTGAGAGCGGCCGCCTCCGCTGGGGGCAGCACGAGGCCAAGGCGACGCGCGAATACGTCTGGCGCCCGACCGCTTCGCCTGACACCATGGACGTCTTCTTCCCCGACGGGCGCTTCTTCCACACCGTGCGCCTGGGCGCAGTTCGGCCGGGCGCGGGCGATGGCGGCGACCAGGGTCCTAGGTGGCAGGCCGAGCACTGGTGCGCGCCGGACGACTACCGGGTCGCCTACACGGTGCTCGGACCGGATGAGCTGCAGTACGAGTGGGATGTCCGGGGCCCCCGGAAGGACCAGCTCCTCACCACCAGGCTGCGGCGCGACGTCGGCAGGGTCGGCGGCCACCCCTCCCGCTGAATCTCAGACGTTCTTGTTGAAGACGTCCAGGCCGAAGCGGTTGAGCCCCGGCGTGTTCGCGTACCCGAGGTACGGGAGATGGAAGAGGTCCTCGATGCTCGCGAGGAGGCTGTAGTGGTTGTACGGCGTTGTCGACCACGTGCCACCCGCCGTGGACGGCGAGAGAACGAGCGTCCCGACCCGGCCCCCGCCCATTCCCGCGATTCCCGGCAAGGGAGCATTCGGGCCCGGGCCCTCGCCGCAGCACGCCGTCGAATCCTGCTGCGGGCTGTCCGACTCGTCGAACGTGATGACGAGCACGCCGTCCTGCTTGAAGGCCGGGGAACCGGTGATGACCGGGACCCACTGCTTGAGCCACGCATCGGCCGAGACGAGTCCGCCCGGCTCGCCGTCGACGCATGGCGAATCGTGGCCGTCGTGGCAGAGGTTCGGAGTGATGAAGGAGACGTCCGGGGTGGACGAGACTGACGCCACGTCGTGCGTGAGGGCCGAAAGGTCGACGTCGTTCGTGGCGCACGACGGCGAGCCTGTGATGCCCGCGAAGTACACGAAGGGGTTGTGCCGCGCGGCGTACTGGTCGCCGACGCGCGCCTTCTGGGTGTCGTCCACTGCGCCGAGCTGGGGATGTCGGCAGGCGGTTCCCATGTCCTCCATGTAGCCCTTCCAGGACTTCCCCGCCCCTGCGAGCTGGTCCGCGAGCGTCGGCACGCCCGTCGGGTAGACGCAGCCGCTGCCTACGGCTTGGCCCGGCGAGACGGTTCCCGTCTGGGCGAACGGGGTGTAGCTTTGGCAGTCCGCCTGCGTCTGGTCGTTGGGGCCCTGGCCGGAGATCTCGGCGATGTAGTTGTCGAGGGAGTTGTGCCCGATGCCGTAGTACGAGTTCAGGAGCACTCCCTGCGAGCGCAGCGTCTGGGAGAGATAGGGCGCCTGCGAGCCGGAGCCCCACGTTTCGTCGTAGCCCTTGTTCTCGAGATTGACAACGAACACGTGGGCGGTCGGCGGAAGGTACTGCGGCGTCTTGGACGCGGCGGTCGCCTGCCCGAAGCCTCCGCGGAGGAGCCCTGCCGCGACGAGGAGGATCACGGCGACGGCGGCAAGGACGATGGCGGGCACGCGCCGCCGTGGCACGGCGAGGAGGGGGAGGCGGTTCATGCGAGGTTCCATCCTTCCGCGACGGCCTTCGTCTTGAGGGGTGTCCATTCGTCCTCGGGGTCGCCGCCGGGGAGGGGCGTACACGCCGGACCCGCCACGAACGGCGGAACGGTGAAGGCCGGCGCCGAGAGGTTCGGCGCCGCCGAGAAGTCGAGGACCTGAGCAATGTTGCTCGCGTTCGCGTCTCGCGGGGTGAGCGCCGGAAGGCCCCAGCGCCACTCGATCGCCTTGAGCACCGACGTGTGGTCGTAGACTCCGGACGCGACCGAGCCCCGCCGGGCGTAGGGCGAGACGACGAGGGCTGGCACGCGGAAGCCGCGCAGGGCGGTCGTCTGGCTCACATCGGGGGCCGTCGATGGTGCCACGTGGTCGAAGAAGCCGCCCCACTCGTCGAAGTTCACGACGAGGAGCGTTCTCGACCAGGCGGGCGACGTCGTGACGGCGTGGTAGATCTCGTTCAGGAACAGCTCGCCGGAGCGGACGTCGGCGTGGGGGTGGTCGTCCCCGGAAGTGCCGGAGCTCTCGTCGGTGAACCTCGGATCGACGAAGCTCACCGAGGGAAGGGTGCCCGCCGCACAGTCGCTGAGGAACTGGGCGTAGGGCGACGAGATCGGGAGGTACTTCGTGCCCCACAGCGCGAGGAACGGTACGTCGGAGTAGTAGTACTTGCCGGTCACGCCGGCGGAGGACAGGCGGTCCCAGATCGTGGGCATGGTGGCCGTCACGGTGGAGTTGTGGAGCCGGTCCGTCTGGGCCGCGTGCTGGTAGAAGCGATTGGGGTAGGTCTCGGCCATGACGGCGGCGTAGTAGTTGTCGCACACCGTCCAAGCGGGCGCGGCCTGGGCGAAGAACGCGAGATCGGCCGACGTGTAGTAGCCCACCGCGAACTCGTCGTTGTCCCCTGCACGGAGCCAGCCGTCGCACTTTCCGTTGTTGAACTCGATCCGTCCGCCCTCGTAGGAGTGGTCGGGGTCGGGGTGGCTGCAGCCCTGGTAGTCCGTGAGGTGATGGGTGCCGTGCGGTACCCCGTAGCGGTCGATGTAGGTGAGGCCGGCCTGCCGGCCGTTGGCGCCGGGGAGCCAGCCGAGGAAATGGTCGAAGGACCTGTTCTCCATCATCACGACGACGATGTGGTCGATCCCGGATGCGCCCGGGGCGGGCAGCGGCGCCTGCGCGGCGCTGCGGGCAGTCTGCGGCACCGCGCCGGGGAGGGCGGCTGCGCCGGCAGCTGCCACCGTTGCGGCGGAGAGGAAGTTGCGGCGGGAGATGCTCACGGCCCCTAAACCTACCGGCTAGTAGAACCTGCCGGGCGGGATGTCACCGAGCGTTCACCCGGAATTCGCGTGCCTGACCGAATGTGCCGTGACCCCATGTGCCGTCAGGCGCGACGGCGGGCCGTGAGCGCGGGGACGACATGGTCGGTCAGAAGCGGGGCGAGGTCTCCCGGAAGCTCGGCAGCGAGGTCGAGCCATCGGAGTTCGGCGATCTCCGCCGAGGCATGGACCCTCGAGGGCTCGTAGGTGCCCGGCGCCGTGAACACCGTGGCCTCGATGTCCGTCCCAGCCTCGTTGGCCGCGCGGGCGATCCAGAAGCCCATCGGTTCGAGCTCCTCTGCCGCCACCGCGATCCCGACCTCCTCGGCGAGCTCTCTGCTCGCAGCCTCTGCCGGGCTCTCGCCCGCCTCCGGCTTGCCGCCCGGATGCATGAAGCGGTGTGTCCCGCGCTTGCGCACGGTCAGCAGTCGGCCGTCCGGCGAGAAGACGCAGACGGCAGAAACCACGATGGGAGGAACCACTCCGCGAGCCTATCGCGGGGCGGGCCCTCTCCCTCAGCGGGCGACGTCGAGCCCGGAGTCTTCGGCGACGGCGACGGCCTGGGCGAACTGGGTGTTGTAGAGCTCGGCGTACCGGCCCTCGGCCGCGAGCAGGTCCGCGTGCGTCCCCCGCTCCACGATGCGCCCGTCCTCGACGACGAGGATCTGGTCGGCAGCCCGGATCGTCGAGAGGCGGTGGGCGATGACGAGGGCGGTGCGTCCCGCGAGGGCCTCCGTGAGGGCAGCCTGGACAGCCGCCTCGTTCGTCGAGTCGAGCGAAGCGGTCGCCTCATCGAGGATCACGACGCGGGGCTGGGCGAGCAGGAGGCGGGCGATCGTGAGGCGCTGGCGCTCGCCGCCCGAGAGCCGGTATCCGCGCTCCCCCACGACGGTCTCGAGGCCGTCGGGCAACGACCGGACCATGCCGTCCAGCCGGGCCCGCCGAAGGGCGTCCCAGATTTCGTCGTCCGTGGCGACCGGAGCGGCGAGTCGCAGGTTGGCCGCGATCGATTCATGCAGGAGGTGGCCGTCCTGGGTCACCATGCCCACTGTGCGCCGGAGCGAGGCGAACGTCGTGTCCCGGACGTCGACCCCGCCGATCCGGACCGCCCCGGAGTCGACGTCGTACAGGCGCGCGATGAGCTGCGCCGTCGTCGACTTCCCGGCGCCCGAGGAACCGACGAGCGCTACCGTCTGCCCCGGCTCGACGGCGAACGAGAGCCCGTGGAGGACCTGTTCGCCCCCGCGGGTGTCGAGTACGGCCACCTCTTCGAGCGAGGCGAGCGAGACCTTGTCCGCGGACGGATACGAGAACCGGACGTCGTCGAACTCGACCGAGACGGGGCCGTCCGGGAGTGGGCGGGCCGAGTCCTTCTCGCGGATGAGGGGGACAAGGTCGAGCACTTCGAAGACCCGCTCGAAGCTCACGAGCGCGCTCATGACGTCGACGCGGGCGTTCGAGAGGGAGGTGATGGGCGCGTAGAGCTTGGTGAGCAGCAGCGCGAGCACGACGACGTCGCCCGCCGCCATCTGCCCGCTCACCGCGAGCGCGCCGCCGACCCCATAGACGAGGGCGAGGGCGAGCGAGGAGACGAGCGTGAGCGACGTGATGAAAGCGAACGCGAGGACGGTGCTGCGGACGCCGATGTCCCGCACGCGCGTCGCCTTCGCGGCGAACTCGGCCGACTCCTCGTCCGGGCGGCCGAAGAGCTTGATGAGGGTCGCTCCCGGCGCCGAGAACCGCTCCGTCATCTGATTGCCCATCGCGGCGTTGTACGCGGCCGCCTCGCGTCGCATCTCGGCGATCTTCGTGCCCATGCGGCGCGCGGGGAACAGGAAGAGCGGCAGCAGGAGGAGCGAGAGGAGCGTGACGAGCCACGACTTCTGGAGCATGACGGCGACCGTCAGGATGAGCGAGACGCTGTTGCTCACGACGCCGCTGAGCGTGCCGGCGAACGCCGACTGGGCGCCGATGACGTCGTTGTTGAGCCGGCTCACGAGGGCGCCCGTCCGCGTCCGCATGAAGAACGCAATCGGCATCTTCTGGACGTGGTCGAAGACGGCGCGGCGCAGGTCGAGGATCACGCCCTCGCCGATGAGCGAGGACATCCACCGGGAGAGCAGGCTGAAGCCGGCGTCGGCGACCGCGAGGAGGGCGATGAGGACCGCGAGGAAGACGACGGGGCCGAGGCCCGAACGCGCGACGATCGAATCGACGACCTGCCCCGCGAGGACCGGGGTGGCCACGGACGCGATGGCGTCGAGGATCGAGACGACGACGAAGACGAGGATGCGCCAGCGGTACGGCCTTGCGAACCGGAGGACCCGCTTGAGGGTGGCCCTGGTAAAGGGATTGGACCCGTCCTTCGCCTTGCCCATGGCGTGCATGTAGCTCCACGCCGCCCGGTCCATGCTCATGCGCCGGTCACCGCCTTTCCGTGCCTTGTCAGGATAGGCCCGGACGCGGATCCCTCACACAAGTGAAGCGCCCGCCGGCTCGCGATTGGGGGGTGCGCGAGCCGGCGGGCCTGAATTCAGCATAGATCACCCTGCGGCGGTCGTAAAATCAGACTCGGCCGACACGCCGTCTGCCCCGGGAGCCGCCCGACCTGACCAGAAAGGTGCTGAATGTCCGTCTCCGCCGTCGCGTTCCAGCGCTGGATCAGCCAGCTGGCGCCCGGGTCGAGCACGGCTGACGTGTGCCGCCAGTCGGGCGTCAAGCGGAGCACCCTTGCCCAGCAGCTCGTGCGGGGGAAGGTCGCGGAGACGACCGTCGTCGCCGTCGCGCGGGCGTACGGGCGAAACCCCGTACTGGGCCTCGCGGAGTTCGACCAGTACCGCGAGCTGGCAGTGAGCGTCGCGCCGCCGACGGACGCGGAGGTCCTGAGCCAGACCCCGACGGCGCGCCTCCTCCAGGAGCTCCTCGTGCGGGTGGGCGCCCAGCCGGCCGGCCCCGCACCGGCGGTCCCGGCGGACGAGGGCTTGGGCGAGCGGCCCGCGGTGAGGCAGTGGGTCGAGGCGATCGACGACGGCGAACTCCGGCACCGCGTGAGCCTCGCCGCGGGCATCGCCCCGCAGAACTACTCGGCGCAGCTGAGCGCGAACCGGCTCACGCCCGAGCTGGCGGTCCGGACAGCGCGGGAGGCCGGCGTCGGGCTCCGCAACGGCCTCGTCGTGACCGGGCTCGTCACGGCTGACGAAGCCGGGTGGCCGCCGTCGGCAGTCCAGGACGCCCTCGGGCGGCTGAGCGACGCCGAGCTGACGCTGCTCGCGTCGGAGCGCCTCGCCGTGCTGGGCCGCTCGCTCAAGCGCCAGGAACACGACGAGCGGGCCGCCCGGCGAGCATGGGACCATCTAGCGTGATCTGGCTACAGTGGGCGACCTGCGCGGTCGTCACGATCCTCCTGCTGACGCGGCTTCCCGCGTTCCTGCACGGCCACAACCGACTCATGTTCTGGCTCATGACACTGCTGGATCTCGCAGTCCTGCTGAGCATCGAGGGCCCCTACCTCGCCGTCGATCGCCTGCTCGGGGGCCACAACATGGCGAACCTCATCCTCCGCTTCGTCATCTACGGCTTCGTCCTCCTGCTCGGCGTTCGAGTGGCCCGGGCGTTCTCGGGCTACCGGGCGGAGCGCGCGCTCCTCGGGCCGTTCGGGCTCGGGCTGCTCGCCGCGTCGAGCGCAGTCCTCGTGGCCTCCTTCGTGCTTTCCGACGTGACCACCTCGCGCGTCGGGTTCAACACGCCCGACCTCGAACTGTGGCCGGCGGTCTACGGCACGATGGGACGGATCTACCCGACGTTCACGGGCATCGTGCTGCTTCCGGTCCTCGCCTCGACGGTGCGGCGCCCCGGCCCGCCCCTCCTGAGGTGGGCCGCCGCGTTCCTCGGCCTCGGCTACGTGGACCTCGCCGTCTCGAACATCATCACTGTCCTTCCGAAGGAGGACCTGTGGCTCTCGCAGAGCATCAACTACAGCACCATCCTGCTGATCTGCGTCGGCCTGGCGCTCGTGTGGGTGTCGTCGGTCCTGGGCAAGGCGCGCTCGCGCAACTTTGTCGGCGCCGACGAAAAAAATCCACACACTTGATGAATAGGTTCACATATTCATTACTCTGTGTGAGAATCATGGATGTGTGAACGCGGCCGTCAGGGGGATGGGCGCTTCAGCATTGGGGGGATGAGTGGCGGCGGCCTTCGGGCCGCCTCCACTCAGCCAAGGAGTGGGCCCTCCGGATCCGGCCCTACGCGTCTCTCCTGAACCTCAGTGTCACGAGCTGGAACGGCCTCAGCACCATCGCCGCGGAGCTATCGGGGCCGCGCTCAAGGCGGGCAGCGGCCGCCTCGCCGCTCGCCCACGGACGCTCGAGGAGGTCCACAGAATCGACCGACGCCGCCGGGAATCCCGGAACCACGTTCGCTTCCGCCCGTTCGCCGCGTGACTCGTAGAGCCGCACCACGACGTCGCCCGTGCCGTCCTCGGCGAGCTTGACTGCCTCCACCACGACTGCCGCATTGTCGACCGCCACGAGCGGAGCAGCTGGGCGGGCACCGTTCACGAACCTCGGCTCGAGGTTCGTCCGGTAACCCTCCTCGACCGCATCCGCGATTCCCGCAGCGGGCCGTACGGTCACCGTGAAGGAGTGCCGGCCCTGGTCCGTCTCCGGGTCCGGGTAGCGCGGGGAGCGCAGCAGCGAGAGCCGCACAAGCGTCGTCGTGCCCCCGTCCGAGCGCACGCTCCGCGTGACGTCGTGCCCATAGCTCGAGGAGTTGGTGAGCGCGACTCCGAACGATCCCTCGCCGACATGGATCCAGCGGTGGGCGCACGTCTCGAACCGGGCCCAGTCCCACGAGGTATTGGTTGCGATCGGCCGGAACACGTGGCCGAACTGGATCTCTGAGGCGGATCGTTCCGCCCTGAGGTCGAGCGGGAAGCCGAGCTTGAGGAGCTTCTCGCGCTCGTGCCAGTCGACGGTGGTCTCGATGCGGAGCGACGGCGAGCCCGGCGCCAGCACGAGGCGCTGGCTGACGCTCGAGCCGCCGAATTCCCGCCGCACCTCGACCGCCGCCTCACCGTCCGCACCCGCCGACGCGTTGACCGACGATGCTTCCTCAAGCCTTGTGCTGGCCCGCCGGTAGAACACGTCGACGTCCCACGCATCCCACTCGTTCGGAGTGTCACGGTGCAGTTCGAGCAGGTTCCCCGCGTGGCCCGGCGATATCGTCTCGCGGCCTCCCCCGGCCTCGCGCAGCGACACGAGCAGGCCGCGTTCGTCGACTTCCGCCCGTACGAGCCCATTGTCGAGGACCCACGTGCGTCCGTCGGGCGTCGTCTGCTCGCTCACGTGCGCGCCCCGAGCCGAGGGCGCGACGTCGCCGGCCCCCAGCGCTGGAACGCCCCCGCGGGCGTGCGGCGCAGCGTTGAGCAGGAGGCGAGTCTCCCCCTCGCCGACGACGGCGCGGGCGGCCTCGGCGATGATGCGCTCAAGCTCGGCCTCGACGGCGGCATAGTTGCGCTCGGCGTCGTGATGGACCCAGGCGATGGCGCTTCCCGGCAGGATGTCGTGGAACTGCTGCAGGAGCACCGTCCGCCAGAGCCGCTTGAGTTCGGCAGCGGGATAGGTGGCGCCCGCCCGGACGGCCGCAGTCGCGCACCAGAGCTCGGCCTCGCGCAGGAGGTGCTCGCACCGGCGGTTGCCCCGTTTCGTCGCCGCCTGGGTCGTGTAGGTCCCACGGTGCTTCTCGAGGTACATCTCACCGGTCCACACCGGCGCGTCGCTGTACTCGGCCTCCGCTTCCGCGAAGAAGTCGCCGGGGCGCCCGAGCTCGACCCGGGGCGAGCCCTCGAGGTCCCGCGCGCGGTGCGCGGCCGCGAGCATCTCGCGCGTGGGCCCGCCGCCCCCGTCGCCGTAGCCGAAGGGCACGAGGCCCATGGTCGCGCGGCCCTTCTCGCGGAAGTTCCGCTCGGCGTACGCGAG
Organism: Sinomonas susongensis; assembly: GCF_005877005.1. Lineage (GTDB taxonomy): Bacteria > Actinomycetota > Actinomycetes > Actinomycetales > Micrococcaceae > Sinomonas > Sinomonas susongensis. Next base: position 31,986 of record NZ_SSNH01000009.1, read on the forward strand.
CTCCGAGGCCGCGAGGTCCGAGTTGTAGTTGTCGGTCGGCGGGAAGTGCGTGAAGACGCGGCTCCCGTCGATGCCTTCCCAGTAGAAGCTGTGGTGTGGAATCCGGTTGACCTGGTTCCACGAGGTCTTCTGGGTGAGGAAGTAGCGGGCGCCGGCGGAACGGACGATCTGCGGGAGGGAGGCCGAGTAGCCGAAGGAGTCCGGCAGCCAGCACTCCTCGCACTCGACGCCGAACTCCTCGAGGAAGAAGTGCTTGCCCTCGACGAACTGCCGCGCCATCGCCTCACCGCCCGGCATGTTGCCGTCGGCCTCGACCCACATGCCCCCGACGGGCACGAAGCGCCCCTCGGCGACCTTCTCCTTGATGCGTTCGAACAGGTCCGGGTAGAGCTCCTTGATCCATGCGAGCTGCTGGGCGGAGGAGCACGAGAACGTGAACTCGGGATCGGCGTCCATGAGGGAGACCACGTTGGAGAAGGTCCGGGCGCACTTGCGCATGGTCTCGCGGACGGGCCAGAGCCAGGCCGAGTCGATGTGGGCGTGCCCAGTCGTCACGAGCCGGAGCGAGCTCGCGGTGGCCGGGGCAGCGAGCACGCCGGCGAGCGCTTCCCGTCCGGCCGCCGCCGTGCCGGAGACGTCGTCGGGGTCCACGACGTCGCACATGCGCTCGAGGGCGCGGAGGATCTCGTACCGCCGCGGACGGTCCATGGGAAGCTCGTGCATGAGCCCGCGGCTGCTGTAGACGTCCTGCACGAGCTCCCACACCTCGTGGTCCCGCTCGGCGAGCACCATCGGCCCGAGGCGGTAGAGGGGCTCGCGGCTCGACGTCTCGAGGTCGCCCTGGGCCGTGGGCACGAAGCCCCAGTTCAATGCAAGGTCAGGGTTGGCGGCCGCTTCGACGTAGAAGACGACGCGCGAGCCGCCGCCGAGCTCGGCGAGCGGCACGTAGCGGTTGCGCGGGTTGATGGCCTTGATCGGCGTGGCCTCCGGCGACCATGCGAGCCCCTCGCACTGGAAGCCCGGAACCTGCGGCGAGAAGCCGAGGTCGACGACGGCCTCCACGTCGAAGCCCTGCCCGCCCCAGTCCTCGGGCACCTCGGCCGAAAGCCGCAGCCAAGTGGTTCCCCACGTCGGCCCCCAGGCATCGCCTTCGGCGGTGGGCCGGTACGCCTGCTCGAGCGCTTCGTTCACGGAGACAGGCTCACCGGGAGCGTCCCAGCGTTCCGCCCTCAGGGGGAGGCTGCGGCGGTAGACGGCCTGTTCGAGCCGGTCGCGGAGAAACCTGTCGATGCGCGCTTCAGTGATGAGCCGATCGTCGTGCACGTGCGCTCTCGCTCCAATCGATGGAGTAACGGACCCCTTTTCCAACCTACTCGACCGTAGTCAGGAGTGGAAGCGCCCGCCGTCGGCCGTGGGCGGAGAACCAGGGGTCAGGAGAGCAGCCGCTCGTGCCCTGCGTAGACGTTGAACCCGGTGCCCCGGCTGAACCCGATGAGGGTCACGCCGGACTCCTCGGCGAGCTCGACGGCGAGCGAAGAGGGCGCGCTCACCGCCGCGAGCACGGGGATTCCCGCCATGGCGGCCTTCTGCACGAGTTCGAAGGAAGCGCGGCCCGAGACCTGCAGCACGGTGCCCGCGAGCGGGAGGCTGCCCGAGCGCAGCCCCCAGCCGACGACCTTGTCCACGGCGTTGTGCCGCCCGACGTCCTCCCGGAGGCACAGCAGCTCGGCGGAGGTCCCGCCGTCGTCCACCCGGAACAGCCCCGCCGCGTGCACGCCGCCGGTCTTCTCGAAGAGGGCCTGGGCTTCACGGAGCCGGGCCGGGAGCCCCGCGACGAGCTCGGGGAGGAGGCGCACGCCGTCGTCCGCGGGGCTGTGGTGCCCCGCGCGCCGGACGGACTCGATCGAATCCGTCCCGCAGATCCCGCACGAGCTCGACGTGTAGACGGCACGTCCCTTCTCCGGCATGGGGACGTCCGGGCGCAGTTGGGCCTGCACGACGTTGAACGTCTGGCGGCCCTCCTCGTCCTCGCCGCCGCAGAAGCGCTCGGCGATGATCTGCCCCGGCTCCCAGACGACACCCTCCGAGACGAGGAAGCCTGCCACAAGGTCGAAGTCGTCCCCGGGAGTGCGCATCGTGACGCTGTACGAGAGGCTCCCGGAAGGCGCCGCGAGGCGGATCTCGAGTGGCTCCTCGACGGCGAGCACGTCCTCCTTGTCCCGCACCGGGTACTCGCTGTCGAGGACGAACTTGCGCACGCGGCGCCGCTGGCTCAGCCGGCCCATGGGAATCCTTCCGTCGATGCTCGTGGGACCATCCTGCCCCTCTCGGCTCCTGAAGGCGAGGCGGGCCGCGCTCGGGGCGGCCTCACGCGTCGAGCCCGCTCCAGTCGACGGGTTCCTTCGACGTGACGCTGCGTCGCTTCGGCTTCGGTACTGCCAGCGTGGCGGGTTCCGCGAGCGGCCGCCCCCACGGGAGAGGCAGCGCCTGCACGGGTTCGCCGAGCTGGACGCCGTGCGGCGGGATCACCATGACGCCGTCGGCGCGCGCGAGCCCGCGGAGCATGCCCGCCCCGCTCGCTCCTGCGGGCGAGGCCATGCCGTACATGCGCCGGAACGGGACGAGGCGGGTCCGTCTGAGCTCGGGCTCGAAGACCGTTCCGGACGGCAGTTCCACGGCCCCAAGCGGCTCGCGCCCCGCGAGGGAAGCGAGGAGCGGCTCCCCCACGGCCAGGAATCCCATGACGGCTGCGAGCGGGTTGCCCGGGAGCCCCACGAAGAACCGGCCGTCGGGCAGTTCCGCCAGGACGGTGGGGTGCCCTGGCCGCATCGAGATGCCGTCCACGAGCAGGCGTCCGCCGAGTCGGGCCACGACGTCCCGCAGGTGATCGGACTCGCCTTTCCCTGTGCCACCCGTGGTGATGACGACGTCCGCCGGGCCCAGGGGGCCGGCCCCCGGCGCTGCCGGACCGCCAGCATCGTCGTCGGCAAGCGCGGCGTGCCACTCCTCTGCGCCGTCGCCGATCTTGCGCTGGCCCACGAGGACGCCGCCGTGGGCGGCGACGAGCGGCGGGATGAGGAAGCTGAAGACGTCGCGGACGCGGCCCGGCGCGGGGACCCCGGACTCGACCACCTCGGAACCCGTCCGGACGATCCGCACGAGCGGCCGCCCCTCCACTGGGAGCTCGTCGTACCCAGCAAGCGCCGCAAGCGCGAGCTGGGCCGGGCCGAGCTCGGTCCCGGCCGCCAGCAGCACGTCGCCAGGCTGCGCCTCCTCCCCCGCCGGGCGGATGTCGGCCCCGCCGGACGGCGCCCCGGGCGGGGCGGCGGGGCTGAGGCGCAGGTGTGGGAGGCCCTCCTCGTCGGGCGCGATCTCACCGTGTTCGCGGCGCAGGACGGCGCGGGTCCCCGGCGGCAGGACACCACCGGTCACGATGGGGCTCGCCTGGTGCGCGGCAAGGGGCTCCCCACGCTCGGCGAGGATCCACGGGCCGCTCCCGCTCACGGCCCAGCCGTCCATGGCCGACGACGCGTAGTGCGGCATCGGGGTGAGCGCGGTGAGGTCCTTGGCGAGGGCGCGGCCCGCGCACACGGAAAGCGGGGCTTCGACGGGCGGGATGGGAGAGCCCGCGGCCGCCGCCGCCGCGCGGGCCTCCGACCACGAGTGGTGCAGGGAGTGCGCGGCGCCCGCGGCGCCGTCGGTCATTCCCCGGACCCGGACCGTTCGGCCCGCGACTTCAGGGTCTTGCGCGCGAGGTCGATGGCCGATTCCATGGCGGTCTTCTCCCCGGCCTGGCCGCTGCCTGCGGCGAACCCGGCCGCGTAGGCCGCGATGAAGGTCGTGAGCGGTGCGGCGGGGCGCACGACTCCGTGGGCCGCCACTCCCGCGAGACCGAGCACGGCGTCGATGTCGACTTCGAGCCCATCGAGCTCGAAGGCCTCGACCAGCTCGGCGCACCATGCCCGCAGGATCTCGTCGTTGTCCGTCTCGGGCATCTCGGGCTCCTCGAACTCGCTCTGCGCGCCCGGTCCGTCCGGGCGGCGGATGCCCCAACGCTCCGCGGAGGACCACGTGTCGACATCGTCGGCGAGGCCGGGCGTCAGGCGCAGGGGCTGCACCGACAGCCTAGCAATGAGATCCCGCAGTGGACGGTCGGCGAGGCCGCCGCCGTCGGCCAGCGCGGCGAGGGCCTGCTCGAGGGGTCCCGAGCGGTAGACGCTGAGCAGCGGCTGCTGCCGGCCGGCGTCGTCCTCGCCGAGCACGACGTCGGCAGCCGGCTCGCGCGCGCAGGCCTCGAGGAGCGGCGCGAGCGCCTCGTCCGCAAGCGGGAGGTCGGCCGCCAGGACGGCAACCCACGGCGCTGCCTCCTCTCCGCCCCCGTCCTCGTGTGAGGCCGTGAGCGCGGCGACCCCAGCGCCGAGGGCGGCCACCGGCCCAGCGAACCGCGGCGACTCGCGCGCCCAGCTGAGAGGAGGGGCCGTCCCTGCTCGGGAGCCGACGCGCTGGCGCGGGCCGACGACGACGACCCGGCGGGCATCGCCCACCGCGGCGAGGGCGCGCTCAAGGAGCGTGACGCCCTCGTACACGAGCTGCGGCTTGGGGTAGCCCCCGAGTCGTGAGGCCCGTCCTCCGGCCAGGATGACGGCGTCGAAGGCAGGAACCGCCTGGGGCGTGCTCAGGCCGCCGACTCCGGGAGGAGGAAGGGGCTCCACTGGGCCACCGGCTTCTCGAGCTCCTTGATCTGCCAGACGGTGCCGACCGGTGCCTGGGGAATGAAGCGGAGCTTCCACCCCATCTCGCCGGGAGTGTGGTCTCCCTTGACGTTGTTGCACCGCAGGCAGCAGGCGACCAGGTTCTCCCACGTGTCCTTGCCGCCACGCGACCTGGGCAGCACATGGTCGATGGTGTGCGCCGTCTTGCCGCAGTACGCGCACAGGTGCCCGTCCCTGCGCAGGACCCCGCGTCTGCTGACCGTCGCGGTGTGCGTTCTCCGGGGTCTGATGTAGCGGTTGAGCAGGATCACCGACGGGCGTCCGAGCACATCGCGTGGACCGACGACTGGCTCGCCGTCCTCCGCCACGATGCTCGCCTTTCCGGCGAGGACAAGCACGAGCGCTCGGCGGAAGCTGACCACCGCCAGCGGTTCGTAACCGGCATTCAGGACGAGTGTGCGCATGCTGCGTTCCTCTTCACGGCCGCACCCGATCAGGGGCACAGGGCCGGCTGCCCTGTGCATGGTCGGGCTGATCGACTCTCTTAGAGTACTGAACGAATTTGCAGTTGTACGAACTGGCGTCGTCTTGGGGTGCAAGCTGTATCCGACTGTTCACTCTCGTGACACCTCGCGGGGGCACTCGGGACGAGCCGCGACATCGGCCGGCGGGAACGCACAACGGCGCCCCTCCGTCAGGAGGAGCGCCGTTCGAGCGGAAGGTCCGGGATCAGCGGTCGACGTGGATGAAGACCGGGCCGGAGCCGACGTTCACGCTGTAGAGGACGGTGTTGTCGCCGTCCCAGCCGCCGTGCACAGCCATGCCGTTGCCGACGTAGACAGCGATGTGGGCCATGCCCATGCCGCCGTTCTGGTAGTACACGAGGTCGCCGGGCTGGGCCGCACCGGCGCTCACGATGTGGCCGAGGGACATGTAGTCAGCCGGCCAGCCGTGGAAGTAGATGCCGACAGCGGCAAGCGCGTTCGTCACGAGCATCGTGCAGTCCTGGTGGACGCCGAGCTGGGCGTACGCGGCAGCAGCGATCGCGGCACCCTTCCCGCTCGAGGACGCGGCGGGAGCCGTCTGGACGGCGGCCGTCGCGGTTGCGGTGGTGGCGGCCGCAGGCGCGGGGGTGGTGTCCGCAGCCTGCGTGATGGTCGTTGCAGCCTGCTGCACCGCGGGGGCGGGCGTCGGGTCCGCGACAGGAGCCGGGGCCGGAGCGGCCTCGGAACCGACAGCGGGACGCTCGAAGCTCACCTGAGCACCAGCATCGGCGGCGACGTGGGCGTCGACGGCAGTCTGAACCTGGAGGGCGGTCGGCGCGGAGGCCTCACGCTGAGTGGGGAGCTCGGCGGCGTTGGCGGCAACGCCGCTGGTCAGGACGAGGCCCGAGGCGGCAGCGATCACAGCAGCCTGGCGGCCCATGCCGCCGGCGTTCTCCGTCATAGCCTTCGCGATGATGGCGATGGACGAGGTGTTCTCGGCCCGGTGCCGAGCGATTCCAGCACGAGTGGACATCTGGGGCGTTTCTCTCTTTCGTCGCCCGCGTGCCGTTGGGGGTCTGGCACACGGATGGGGTCGCGGCCGTTGGGGACGGCCGTGAACCCTCACGGTCAGGGGGTCAGCGGAACGTATAGAAACCGGAACCAGCGGCTTGCGGATGCAGGCCGGAAACCGACTTCTTTGACGCGACGACGCCCGCGGTACGGGCGCTGTCGACGTCGGAGAGGACCGAGGCTTTGCGCTGCAGCTTGTTTGACACGGGCGAGCCCGTGGCAATGGTCAAGCGTGCCGCAGCGGCGACGGCCGTACGACCGACGATGCCTGCGTCGCCAGGGGTGGCCGGAGCGACAGCCGCGGTGCGGCTGCTGCGGACCGGCGTGGCCCGACGACGCGCAATGACGTTGCGTGACGACACAGAGGTAGCCTCTCCCAATGCCTGCGAGGTGAGCTGTCGGGTTCGGACTGGAAGTATCCGGCCTCCCGGTGCAAGCACCGGGCTGCTTTACCCCAAGGACCTCCGTGAGGAGGCCCGAAATTGGTTCCCCCGCCCCTGCCATACGGTTGTGCGAACGGATTCCGGCCAGCGGCAGAGCTAGGCAATCTGACCGGATGTTCCATCTTGGTTGGAGTTGGAACAGGAATGAGCGTAGCCGACTTCGCACGGAAAGTCACATTAGGATCACAGCAAGATCTCAGATGATCACGGCTGGGGCTCGCCCGAGGCCCGAAAAGGGCTGAGAACAGGGAGTTTTGGCCGATTTGAGCCGTGATCTCCCACTTTCGGCCTTCGTGGTGGCCCCGTGTCGTTCATCACTGGGAGGGGTGGTCGTGATCTCCCCGTAACCTTTACTGAGACATCGCTCGCGGCTAACCCGACGGTGATTGTCCAAGAACTGGATTTTCTCGTCTCGGCGTGTTCGAACGTGTGAGGTCTTCCGGAGCAGCTAAGGTGCCCACACGCACCCTCCTTGGCCGTCAAGCCAAGAGCACGCTACGGGAGCGAGACGAACACGTGCGCGGCGACCTCGACCGGAAGCTCGAGTGCGCCGTCGACCGTAGGGGTCCGCACGGAGATGTAGTCGCCGACGCGTTCGAGCGCGAGCTCGGCGCCTGGGCGGATGCCACCCTCGTCGAGCTGCGCGAGAAGCTCTGGATCCACCTGGATGGGCTCCGCCAGCCGGCTCACGACGACACGGGAACCCGTCACATACGCACCCATAGCATCGACGAGCGTGACGACTCCCGCAGTGAAACCAGCCGCCGGCTCTCCCCCGAGCGCCTCGAGGCCGGGAATCGGATTCCCGTACGGGGACTCGCTCGGGCGGCCCAGGAGGTCGTAGAGGCGCCGCTCGACGCGCTCGCTCATGACGTGCTCCCACCGGCACGCCTCCTCGTGAACGTAGGCCCAGTCGAGTCCGATGACGTCGGAGAGCAGCCGCTCCGCGAGGCGATGCTTCCGCATGACCTCGGTCGCACGCTTCCGGCCGTGGGACGTGAGCTCGAGGTGGCGGTCCCCCGTGACGACCACGAGGCCGTCGCGCTCCATGCGGGCGACCGTCTGGGACACCGTGGGGCCCGAATGCCGAAGACGCTCTGCGATGCGCGCCCGGAGGGGAACGATCCCCTCCTCCTCGAGCTCGAGGATGGTGCGGAGGTACATCTCAGTGGTGTCGATGAGGTCGGTCATGCGGTCAGCGGCTCCTTGGCGGCAGAACAGCGGGGCCCGTATCCGCGGGAGGAGCAGGCGGCACGAGGCGATGCAGGGCCAGTCTAGCTTATTTTGAACTGCTCAGATTAGGGTTGATCCCGTCGGTCCGGGGGGCAGGGGTGCGTCGTGCCCGCGTCTCCAATTGGCCCGGAATGAAACGGGTGCGGCAGACTGTTCGGGGGCGGAAGGAGCCTCCGCCCGGAATCGTCGCAAGGAGCACCGTGAGCGAAACGACCAAGCTGGACATTCCTGCCGACCTCCTCCCGGCCGACGGCCGATTCGGGGCCGGCCCATCAAAGGTGAGGCAGGAGCAGGTGGAGGCGATTGCGGAAGCTGGGGCAAAGCTCCTCGGCACGTCGCACCGCCAAGCTCCGGTCAAGAACCTCGTCGGCTCGATCCGCGAAGGGCTCTCCTCCTTCTTCAAGGCTCCCGAGGGCTACGAGGTGATCCTGGGCGTGGGCGGCTCCACGGCGTTCTGGGATGCCGCATCGTTCGGGCTCGTGCGTTCGAAGGCCCAGCACCTCTCGTTCGGCGAGTTCGGTTCGAAGTTCGCCAAGGCCACTGACAAGGCGCCGTTCCTCGAGGCTTCGAGCATCCGCACGTCCGAGCCCGGCACGCGCCCTGAGCCCGAAGCCGAGGCCGGCGTGGATGTCTACGCGTGGCCCCAGAACGAGACCTCGACCGGAGTCGCGGCTCCCGTCCGCCGCGTCGAGGGCGCGGACGAGGGCTCGCTCGTCCTCGTCGACGCGACGAGCGCCGCGGGCGGCCTGGACGTCGACGTCGCCGAGGCGGACGTCTACTACTTCGCCCCCCAGAAGAACTTCGCGTCCGACGGCGGGCTGTGGCTCGCGCTGTTCTCTCCCGCGGCGCTCGGACGCGTCGAGGAGATCAAGGCTTCCGGCCGCTGGATCCCCGACTTCCTCGACCTGAAGACCGCGGTCGACAACTCGAAGCTCAACCAGACGTACAACACGCCGAGCCTCACGACGCTCGTGGGCCTCAACACCCAGGTGAAGTGGCTCAACGACCAGGGCGGCCTCGACTGGGCGGCGAAGCGCACGGCGGACTCCGCCAACCGCATCTATTCGTGGGCCGAGGCCTCCGACTTCGCGACCCCGTTCGTCTCCAACCCCTCGGAACGCTCGAACGTGATCGCGACGATCGACTTCGACGAATCTGTCGACGCAGCCCAGGTCGCCAAGATCCTGCGCGCGAACGGGGTCGTCGACACCGAGCCCTACCGCAAGCTCGGCCGGAACCAGCTCCGGATCGCGACCTTCGTGGCCATCGAGCCCGACGACGTCACCAGGCTCACGCAGTGCATCGACTACGTGGTGGGCGCGCTGCGCGACTGACGCTCGCGCCCTCAGTCGATTTCGTCGTCGATGTCCGTGATGCCCTCGGCCTCGAGCTCCTCCTCGGGGTCGAGGGCGTCGCCTGCATCGACCGGGTGGCCCGCGCCCTCGTCGGACTCGGCCTCGTCGGACTCGCCCTCGGACTCGTCGGCTTCGGCCTCGTCGGCTTCGGCCTCGTCTGATTCAGCCTCGTCGGCGACCTCGATGCCCTCGGCGGCGGCGTCGAGGATTGCCTGCTCCCGCTCCTCGGGCCTAATCCGCTCCGACCACGGAACCCACTCGGGCGCCAGCACGGAGTCCTCGCTCGGCAGGACGCCCAGCTCGCTCACCGTGACGATCTTCGACCGCGAAACCCTCGCGACCGTCACGTACCACTGCCAGCCCCGGTAGCCCGGGCGCACGCACTCGAAGAGATGCGTGACGAGCCGTTCGCCTTCGCTCTTTGCCCCGAGATGCCGGCCGACCTGTTCTGGTTCGACGACGTCGAGGAGCGCGGCACGAGCCGTCTCGACGGCTCCCGCAAGGAGCGTGTCCGGCTTGCCGACCCGCCAGACCGGCACGCCCGCGCGGGGCCTGATCGCTGCGCCTGTCGCCGCACCGACCGCAGTGCTCGGGGAAGGATCCTGACGCGCCATGTCAGACGTCGAGCTGATCGGCGACGCGGCGGAGGGCGGCCGCAATGGTCGCGCCCTTCTCGGGGTAGGTCCCCTTGGCAAGCTGCCCGGAAAGGTCGTCGAGGACGCTCACGAGGTCCTGGACGATCGGAGCGAGCTCGCGAGCGGGCATGCGCTTGGCCCGTGCGACGGATGGGAGCTTCTCGAGCACCCGAACGCCGAGCGCCTGCGGGCCGCGCTTGCCCTCTGCCACGCCGTACTCGAGCCGGGTTCCGGTCTTGATCTCCCCCGCGCCGGCGGGGACGGCGCTGCTCGGCAGGAAGACCTCGTGCCCGTCATCGCCCGCGATGAACCCGAAGCCTTTCGCCTTATCGAAGAACTTGACCTTGCCAGTGGGCACCGCCCTGACCCCAATCTGTTGACTGCTCGAAGAAGAGAGATAGCGGGCGCGATAGGCGCGAGCCGCTCTTCCTAGATTACTGCGTCCCGGCCAGCCACGGACGCGCCGAAGGCGCTCGCACTGTTAGGTTTGGATTTATGGCGCCAACATTCCGCCGCGTCGCCTCGTGGGGCGGCGCCGCCGTCGCAGCCTTCTCCTTCGCGATGGTCGCGCTTGCGTTCGCCCTGGCCGCCTCGGGGAGGACGCCTCCCGGCTGGATGGCCGCCGTCGTGCTCTACGGTCTGCCGCTCGCGTTCGCCTGCATGGGCGCATCGCTCCTCGCGGCTTTCCTCGAGAGGAGGAAGCGCTAGGGGCATGTCATCGATCCGCGCACTCGCCGAAGAACTCTCCGCTCGGGGCAACGACGCTCTACGACGCCTCTTCGCCGCCAGGCCGGACCTCATCACGCCCGGCGTTCCCGACTTCGCCGCGCTCGCCGCCCGCGCCTGCGCGAGGGTCAGCCTCCAGCGGGCCCTCGAATCCCTCTCCAAGCCCCAGCTCCAAGTCCTCGAGGCGCTCGTCCTCACGACGGACGAGGACGAAGGCCGCAGCGGCAGCGCCGTCGAGCTGCGCCACGCCGTCGGCAATGCGACCCTCGGGACTCTCGACGCGATCCTCGGGGAGCTCTCCCAGCTCGCACTCATCTACCGGGCAGACCCGCCGGACTCGATCCACTCGGCCTCGGGGAGCCGGCGGCGCTATTACCAGCCCGTCGCACGCGTCAGGGAGGTGCTCGGAAGCTATCCCGCAGGGCTCGGCCGCTGCTACACCGAGCTCACGTCGGTCTCACAGTTCTTCGCGGAAAAGGCCGCGGACATCGTCAACGCGATCCCGGCCGCCGCACAGCAGCAGCACGTCGAGCACCACATCGCCGCTGCGTACGCCCTCGAGCGCTGGGCAGGGCTCCCCGAGGCCCTCGAGAGCGCCCCCGCCAAAGCCCGCGAAGTCCTCGCCAAGTTCACGAACTGGCCCGTCGGCGCAGTGCCCCACGCGGAGGCGCGCGTGCGTCCCGGGAGGAAGACCGACAATCCCGTCGACTGGCTCCTCTCGCACGGCCTGCTCGTCCCCCTCGACGACGAGCACGTCGAGCTCCCCCGCCCTGTCGGCCTCGCCCTGCGCGGCGGCCGCATCGTCCCCGAACTCGCGCTCGACCCGCCGCCCGCGCCCACGGCGACCACGAGCACGGCCCTCCGCCGCAACGCGGCGCTCGGCGCGATCGGCGAGATCCTTCGGCTCGTGAGCGGGCTGGCGGTCGAAGCATCCGGACGGCCCATCGAGACGCTTCGGGCAGGCGGAGTCGGGACGCGCGAACTGCGCCGGCTGACCGCTGCCCTCAGGGCGGAATCCGACCAGACGGTCCTCGCCCTCGAGGTCGCCGCTGCCGCCGCCATCATCACGCTCGACGTCGACACCTCGACCTGGCGCGCGACGGGAGCAGAGGAATGGCTCGCGCTCCCGCGCCCCGACCAGTGGCTCCTCTTGGCGGCCTCGTGGCTCGACACGCCCCGGGTCGCGTCGCTGGCGATGGCCAGCGCGGGCAGCGACCAGCTGGCCCCCCTTGCGGGCGAGGGGCAGCGCCCCGACGCGGCGGCCGTCCGACGGCGCGTCCTCGAAGTCGCGGCCGAACTCAGCGGTGAGGCGAGCAGCTCGGAGGGGCGCGCCGTCGTCGTCCGCGCCGAGGACATCCGGGCCCGCCTCGAATGGGCTCAGCCCCGCCTCGCGCGGCGCCTGCGCGGACTTCTGGACGGAGTGCTCGCCGAGGCCACGATGATCGGATTCATCGGGTCCGGCGCGATGACCAGGGCCGGATCCGCCGTCCTGCGCGGAGACTACGACGGCCTGCGCTCGCTGCTCGACGAAATCCTCCCGCCGAGCGTCGACCGCGTGCATCTGCAGGCCGACCTCACCGCCGTCGCCCCCGGATACCTCGAGCCGGGCCTTGCGCGGCGCCTCGCCCTCCTCGCCGATCCGGAGGGGCGAGGGCCTGCCACGATCTACCGGTTCTCGGCGGCAAGCCTCCGCCGGGCCCTCGACGCGGGCGAGGACGCGGCGTCGATCTCCGCGTTCCTCACCCAGCATGCCGAGGCGGGCCTCCCGCAGCCCCTCGCCTACCTCATCGAAGACACGGCGGGCCGGTACGGGCGCATCCGCATCGGGCGGGCAGGGTCGTTCATCGCGAGCGACGACGAGGCAGCCCTCGCCGGCCTCCTCCGCGAGCCCTCGGCACAGCAGCTCGGCCTCACCCAGATCGCACCGACGGTCCTCGTCAGCAATGCGACGCCGCAGGAGGCCGCGACCGTCCTCCGCGAACTCGGCCTGGCGCCCGCCGTCGACTCCTCCTTCGACCCGCTCGTCCGGCTCCAGCGGGCGCGGGGCGGCACGGGGGCCACGTCACTCGCGAGGCCCGAGCCCCGGCCGCCCGTCCCGGCCGCGGACGACGTCGAAGCCCAGCTCGCGATCCTGCGGAACCAGTCGGCGGTGGTCGCCAACGGCGACGAGGCTGCGCCCATGCTCGGGATCGAGACCCTCCAGAAGGCCATCCGCCTCAAGCGCGCAGTACGCTTGAATATCGTCGACGCGCTCGGCAACTCCACTGTGGAGGAGCTGCGCCCGGTCTCCATCTCCGCGGGCCGCGTGCGCGTCTTCGACCCCGAACGGGAAACCGAGCGCGTGCTCAGCGTGCACCGCATCATCGACGTCGAGCTGGCCTGAACTGCGGCCGGCCCGCAAGGGAGGCCAGCATGCCGCATACCAAGGAAGCGCCGAACGGCGGGGAGCTCCCGTGACCGACGGGCCCCTCATCGTCCAGAGCGACAAGACGATCCTGCTCGAGGTCGACCACGAGCAGGCGACCGAGGCGAGGCACGCCATCGCCGCGTTCGCCGAACTCGAGCGCGCGCCGGAACACGTCCACACCTACCGGGTGACCCCCCTCGGCCTGTGGAACGCGCGCGCCGCCGGGATCGACGCCGAGACGGTCCTCGACACCCTCCTGCGCTATTCCCGGTTCCCCGTCCCGCATTCCCTCCTCATCGACATCGAGGACACCATGTCCCGATACGGCAGGCTGCGGCTCGAGAAGGACCCGCAGCACGGCCTCGTCATGCGGACCGACGACTACCCCGTGCTCGAGGAAGTCATGCGGGCAAAGAAGATCGCACCGCTGCTGGGCCCGCGCATCGACGGCGAGACCGTCGTCGTGCATTCCTCCGAACGCGGCCAGCTCAAGCAGGCCCTCCTGAAGATCGGCTGGCCCGCGGACGACCTCGCCGGCTACGTGGACGGCACCCCGCACCCCATTGCGCTCGAGGAGAACGGCTGGGCCCTGCGCCCCTACCAGCGCCTCGCCGCGGAGAACTTCTGGGCCGGCGGCAGCGGCGTCGTCGTCCTCCCGTGCGGTGCAGGCAAGACACTCGTCGGCGCCGCCGCCATGGCCCAGTCCTCCACCACGACCCTCATCCTCGTCACGAACACCGTCTCCGCACGCCAATGGAAACAGGAGCTCCTCAAGCGCACGAGCCTCACAGAGGACGAGATCGGCGAGTACTCGGGCTCCGTCAAGGAGGTCCGGCCCGTGACGATCGCGACCTACCAGGTCCTCACCGTCAAGCGCGGCGGCCTCTACCCGCACCTCGAACTCGTCGACCAGAACGACTGGGGACTCATCGTCTACGACGAGGTCCACCTCCTGCCCGCGCCGATCTTCCGCATGACAGCCGACCTCCAGGCCCGCCGTCGTCTGGGCCTCACCGCGACCCTCGTACGCGAGGACGGCCGCGAAGGGGAGGTGTTCTCACTCATCGGGCCGAAGCGGTACGACGCGCCGTGGAAGGACATCGAGGCGCAGGGGTACATCGCACCGGCCGACTGCGTCGAGGTCCGCGTGGAACTCCCCCGCGAAGAACGCATGGCCTACGCGATGGCCGACGACGCCGACAAGTACCGCCTGTGCGCTTCGAGCGAGACGAAGACCGACGTCGTCGAACGCCTCGTCGCGCGGCATGCGAACGACCAGCTCCTCGTCATCGGGCAGTACATCGATCAGCTCGACGAGATCGGCGAACGCATCGACGCACCCGTCATCAAGGGCTCGACGAGCGTCAGGGAACGGCAGCGGCTCTTCGACGCGTTCCGGTCCGGCGAGCTGAACCGGCTCGTCGTCTCGAAGGTCGCCAACTTCTCGATCGACCTCCCGGAAGCGGCCGTCGCAATTCAGGTCTCCGGCTCGTTCGGCTCCCGGCAGGAGGAGGCCCAGCGGCTCGGCCGGCTCCTGCGGCCGAAGGCCGACGGCCGGGCGGCCCGCTTCTACGCGCTCGTCGCGCGGGACACGCTCGACCAGGAGTTTGCCGCGAAACGGCAGCGCTTCCTCGCCGAGCAGGGGTACGCCTACCGGATCGTCGACGCCGGCGACCTCGCCAAGGGGTGAGGGCAGGAGTCGTTCCGCTCAGGCCGTGCCCACCCGGAGCCCAGCCGCGCCGTCACCCGCTCACAGACGACCACCAGCCGATTCTCAGAAACCGGGAGCACCATGGGAGCGTGAAGAAGACGGGACCAGAAGCCAAGCTCCTTGTCGTGGATGACGAGCCCAACATCCGCGAACTGCTCTCGACCTCCCTGCGCTTCGCAGGCTTCGAGGTGATTGCGGCGAGCAACGGGCGCGAAGCGCTCGCGGCGGCCGAGGAACAGGCTCCGGACCTCATGGTGCTGGACGTCATGCTCCCGGACATGGACGGGTTCACCGTGACCCGGAAGCTCCGCGCCTCCGGACGGTACGTTCCCGTGCTCTTCCTCACCGCCAAGGACGAGACCGAGGACAAGGTCCAAGGCCTCACAGTGGGCGGCGACGACTACGTCACCAAGCCCTTCAGCCTCGACGAGGTCGTAGCGCGCATCCGCGCCGTCCTCCGCCGCACGCAGCCCATCCTCGACGACGACGCGGTGATCCGGGTGGACGACCTCGAGCTCGACGACGATGCCCACGAGGTCCGGCGGGGCGGAATGACCATCGACCTGTCCCCGACCGAGTTCAAGCTCCTGCGCTACATGATGCTCAACCCGAACCGGGTCCTCTCGAAGTCGCAGATCCTCGACCACGTCTGGGAATACGACTTCAACGGTGACGCGTCGATCGTCGAGTCGTACATCTCGTACCTCCGGCGCAAGGTGGACGCGAATGGACCGAGCCTCATCCAGACCAAGCGTGGTGTCGGCTACGTCCTCAGGACCGCCGAGAAGCGGTAGCGTGCTAGCCCGCTGGAAGGGGGCGTCGCTCCGCTCCCAGCTCGTCGCCATCATGATGGTGCTCCTCACCGCCGCCATCGTCTTCACGAGCGCCGGCACGCTGACCCAGCTCCACCAGTTCCTGCTCGGTCAAGTCGACGGCAAGCTCATCGACGCGTCCGACTATGCCCAGCAGAACCAGAACATCGACCTGCTCACGACCCCGAATCCCGAGCTTCCGACCGACTACGTCCTGGTCCTCTACACGAGCGGTGCGCCGCCGCGCACCTACCCAGTGCCCAACCCGAACCAGGCGCGGCCCGATGTCGCCATGATCACGCCCGATCAGGCGCAGCAGATGCAGAGCCAGCACATCATCCGGCAGGCCAACGGGACGGACGGTGTCTCGGACTGGCGCTACATCGCCATCCCCGTCCGGATCACGAGCACCGGCGAGCGGGCCGCGATGCTCATTGCGCTACCGCTCACGAGCGTCGACGACGCCATGAACCACACGCTCCTGCTCGAGATCGGTGTCGGCGTGCTCACGCTCGCCATCGTCTTCTTCGTCGCGTCCTGGACCGTGACGCGCGCGTTCCGTCCGCTCCGCCGCGTCGAGAAGACCGCCGCGGCGATCGCAGCCGGCGATCTCTCCCAGCGCGTCGACGAGGAGGCGCCCGGCACGGAACTGGGACGGCTGTCGACCTCCCTCAACGCGATGCTCGCCCACATCGAGCGAGCGTTCCGCGACCGGACTGAATCGGAAGCGCGGATGCGGCGCTTCGTCTCGGACGCGTCCCACGAGCTGCGCACTCCCCTGGTCACCATCCGCGGCTTCTCCGAGCTCTACAGGCACGGCGCTCTCTCGACTCCGGAAGACGTGGGGACGGCGATGGGCAGGATCGAGAGCGAGGCCAAGCGCATGGGGACCATGGTCGAAGACCTCCTCACACTCGCACGGCTCGACGAGCAGCGGCCCGTCCTCCTGCGGCCCGTGGACTTCCTCCCGATCGGGCACGACGCCGTCGTCGACGCCCAAGCCTCCGCGCCGGACAGGAGCGTGCGCCTCGTAGGCCTTGCTCCCGGGATCGGTCCGGCCCCGGCGCCGGCTCTCGGCGACGAAGGCCGGCTCCGGCAGGTGGTCGGGAACCTCGTGGGCAACGCCCTGCGGTACACGCCGCCGGGGTCGCCGCTCGAGATCGCGGTCGGCACCCGCCCGCAGGAAGGCAAGGCCTTCTCGGTGCTCGAGGTACGGGACCACGGCCCCGGCATCTCGGAGAAAGACGCCCCCAAGATCTTCGAGCGGTTCTATCGGGCCGACACCTCCCGGACGCGCGACACAGGCGGGACTGGTCTGGGGCTCGCGATCGTCGCCGCGATCGTCGGGGCCCACGGAGGCACTGTCCGACACCGGCCGACGCCCGGGGGCGGTGCGACGTTCGTCATCGAGCTTCCGCATCAGACGGCCCCGGAGCAGCAGTCCCTGCCGCCAGACAGCCTTCCGGCTCTCGACACGGGCGGCCTCCGCCACGTCGACCCCGACTCCTCTTCCCCCCAAGGCAGCCAGATCTCCTGAGTTGTCCACATACGACGGCGGCGGCCTCCGCCGGGACTCCGCGGCTCCCTAGGCTCGTGGCGACGCCGGGCGACGGACCGGGCGTGAAATGCAGAGCGAACGGGGATAGCCATGGCCGTGTTGAAGGCGGATACCGAGCACATGAACGCGAGCGCCCAGAAGGTTGCCGCGGCAGTCGAGCGCGTACGGGCTGAGGTTCGAAGCCTCCGCGGGGATCTCGAGGGACTCGGCGCGAGCTGGCAGGGGCAGGCGGCGGCCAATTTCCAAGGGATCGTGGCCCAGTGGGCCGGAACGCATGTCCAGGTCGAGACCTCGCTCGACGCGATTGGTCTTGCGCTTCAGCAAGCGAGTGCTGGGTATCAGGAAATCGAGAGCAGCAACGCGAGACTCTTCCTCTGACCGCTGCTCTCCGCCTTGGCCGGGCCCGCTGCGCAGCTGGAAGCGGGCCCGGCTCAGGTTGTCCCCCTGTTCTGGCAGGATTGACGGCATGACAATCACCGCCGCTGCAGACGGTTCTGCCTTGGGTAACCCCGGCCCCGCGGGCTGGGCGTGGTACATCGACGAGAACCGGTGGCACGCGGGCGGCTGGCCGCACGGCACGAACAACCAGGGCGAGCTCATGGCCGTCCTCGACCTGTTCCGCTCCACTGCCCACGTGCCACATGAGCCGCTGCGGATCCTCTGCGACAGCCAGTACGTGATCAACTGCGTCACGAAGTGGATGCCGAACTGGAAGCGACGGGGCTGGAAGAAGGCGGACGGGAAGCCCGTCCTCAACGTTGACCTCCTGCGACAGATCGACGAGGAGCTCGCCGGCCGCACTTACACGTTCGAATGGGTCAAAGGCCATGCGGGCCACGCGCTCAACGAAGCCGCAGACGAACGCGCCCGTGCCTGCGCAACAGCCTTCCAGGCCGGTGCCGCTCCCGTGGTGGGGCCGGGTTTTGACGGATCGCTGCCGCGCGAGCTCCCCGCCGCGGCTCCCAGGGCCGTCCCGGAACCCCCTGCCCAAGCCCCGGAACCTGTTCAGGACGACCTCTTCGGCGTCGAAGTCCCGGGGGCCGAGCCACGGGAGGTCGAGGCCGTGGTCGAACTCGAGCAGGAACTGCTTGATCCCGAGACGCGGAGCGACTTCGGCCAGCTGGCCTATCTGCTGCATCCGGAGTATCGCGAGATCGGTCAGTCAGGACGGCTTTGGGTCCGGGATGAGGTCGTGGACGCCCTCGTGCAGGACCCTGAGCTCAGCGTGAGCTTCGAGCTCGTCGAGGCGAGCGCACTCTCCCCCGATCTCATCCAGGTGCTTTACCGCACCGCGAGCGCCGAGGGCTCCGCCTTGAGGAGCTCCCTCTGGCAGCGGGCCGACGGCCGCTGGCGCCTCCGTTTCCACCAGGGCACCCCAGAAGCCTGACCCACCCTCCCCCACCCTCTCGGGTACACCAACTCCCCTCCCCCACCCTCTCGGGTACACCAACTCACCTCCCCCAACCTCTCGGGTACACCAACTCCCCCTCCCCCACCCTCTCGGGTACACCAACTCCCCCTCCCCCACCCTCTCGGGTACACCAACTCCCCCTCCCCCACCCTCTCGGGTACACCAATTCCAGGCGTCCTGACCGATGAGGATCTGACATCCATCCAGAGGGTGGTTGGCGTACCCGAAACGGAGGGAGACGAGACTTGGCGTACCCGAAACGGAGGGAGACGAGACTTGGCGTACCCGAGACGGGGGCAGAGGGGACTTGGCGTACCCGAGACGGGGCGAGAGGGTGGTTGGCGTACCCGAGACGTCAGGGGAAGCGAAGGCGGGGTCCCCACGTGAGTGGAGACCCCGCCTTCATGCTGACGAACTACGGCTGGCTTACTGCCTTCAGCCGAGTTCTAGCCGAGCCGCTTCTGTCAGAAGCCGCCCATGCCGCCCATCTCGTCGCCGCCCGGCATCGCCGGGGCAGCCTTCTCGGGCTTGTCGGCCACAACGGCCTCGGTGGTGAGGAAGAGGCCGGCGATCGACGCCGCGTTCTGCAGGGCAGAGCGGGTCACCTTGACCGGGTCGTTCACGCCGGCGGCGAGGAGGTCCTCGTACTGGCCGGTGGCAGCGTTGAGGCCGTGGCCGGCGGGCAGGCCGCGGACCTTGTCGGCGACGACGCCCGGCTCGAGGCCGGCGTTGAACGCGATCTGCTTGAGCGGAGCCTCGATCGCGATCTTCACGATGTTGGCACCGGTCGCCTCGTCACCCTCGAGGGTGAGGTTCGCGAACGCCTTCGCGCCGGCCTGGATGAGGGCCACGCCACCACCGGCGACGATGCCCTCCTCGACGGCAGCCTTCGCGTTGCGGACGGCATCCTCGATGCGGTGCTTGCGCTCCTTGAGCTCGACCTCGGTGGCCGCGCCCGCCTTGATGACGGCGACGCCGCCGGCGAGCTTGGCGAGGCGCTCCTGGAGCTTCTCGCGGTCGTAGTCCGAGTCCGAGTTCTCGATCTCGGCGCGGATCTGCGCGACACGGCCGGCGATCTGCTCGGCGTCGCCGGCACCCTCGACGATCGTGGTCTCGTCCTTGGTCACGACGACCTTGCGGGCCTTGCCGAGGAGTTCGAGCGTGGCGTTCTCGAGCTTGAGGCCGACCTCCTCGGCGATGACCTGACCGCCGGTGAGGATCGCGATGTCGGTCAGCATGGCCTTGCGGCGGTCGCCGAAGCCCGGAGCCTTGACGGCGACGGACTTGAAGGTGCCCTTGAGCTTGTTCACGATGAGGGTCGCGAGAGCCTCGCCCTCGACGTCCTCAGCGATGATGAGGAGCGGCTTGTTGGCCTGCATGACGCGCTCGAGGACCGCGACGAGGTCCTTCACCGAGCTGATCTTGGAGTTGACGATGAGGATGTAGGGATCCTCGAGCACCGTCTCCTGGCGCTCGGCGTCGGTCACGAAGTAGGCCGAGAGGTAGCCCTTGTCGAAGCGCATGCCCTCGGTGAGCTCGAGCTCGAGGCCGAACGTGTTCGACTCCTCGACGGTGATGACACCCTCCTTGCCCACCTTGTCGAGGGCCTCGGAGATGAGCTCGCCGATCTGGGAGTCGCCAGCGGAGATGGACGCGGTTGCGGCGATCTCCTCCTTGGTCTCGATCTCCTTGGCGGACTCGAGGAGCTCGGCCGTGACGGCGTCGACGGCCTTCTCGATGCCGCGCTTGAGGGAGAGCGGGTCGGCGCCTGCGGCGACGTTGCGGAGGCCTTCCTTGACGAGGGCCTGCGCGAGGACGGTTGCGGTGGTCGTGCCATCGCCTGCGACGTCGTCGGTCTTCTTGGCGACCTCCTTGACGAGCTCAGCGCCGATCTTCTCGTACGGATCGTCGAGCTCGATCTCCTTGGCGATGGAGACGCCGTCGTTGGTGATCGTGGGGGCGCCCCACTTCTTCTCCAGGACGACGTTGCGGCCGCGCGGGCCGAGGGTGACCTTGACAGCGTCGGCCAGCTGGTTGAGACCGCGCTCGAGGCCGCGACGGGCCTCTTCGTCGAATGCAATGATCTTGGCCATGACGGCTTCTGTCCTTTCGGGACGATCTTTGTGGTGAGCGCACCCGCTGCAGCGCCCGCGACGGCCGGCGCCAGCCTTCCGTTCCTTAACGGTCGGCGGACGCCTCACCCCAGCGAGGTGTTCCCTTCCCCCCGCGGACGACGGCGGCCCGGCCGGGTCTTGCGACCCCGCCGACTTAGCAGTCGACCAGTGGGAGTGCTAGGTCAATAATTAGCACTCTGCAGGGTCGAGTGCAAGCGCCAGCGCGGCGTCGTGCCCCGCGTGAACGGGCCGCGTTCCCAGCGGCGCTCGCGCCCGTCTGGACGTCAGCGGGCGACGGCCTGCGTGCCCGCCTGGTGGGCCATATTGTCGGCCCCGTACCCCATGACCGTGAAGCTCGCCGTCGTGATGTCCCCGTTCGCATCGAACGCAATAGGCCCCGACTGCCCGTCGTAATCGACGGTCTTCCCCTTGGACTCGAGGGCGAGGCAGTCCGCGAGCGCCGTGCACTTGGTGCGCCCGCCCGAACCCTGCGCACCGGCTGTGCCGCCCGAGACGGCGATGAGGTGCGAGGCGATGGAGGCTCCGGCGTCGTCCTGCGCCTCCGCGGCGGCGAGGATCGCGAGCGCAGCCGCGTCGTAGGCTTCGGCGGCAAACGTCATGTCGCGCAGCCCGGGAGAGAGCTTGAGGATCTCCGTCTGGAAGGCGGAGCCCGGGAAGACTCCGGGCACGACGCCCCTTGCCCCGTCGAGCGCCCCACCCGCGAGCCCTGTTCCGTACTGGGCGACAGCGCCGTCGGCGAGCAGGAGCTTCGGGCCGGGGACTCCGGCGTCGTGCACCTGGGCGAGCACGGCCTGTGCCTCATCGCGGGCGACGACGACCACGGCCCCCGTGCCGGCGGCCTGGGCGGCGGCCGCCGCGGCCCCCGCGTCGTGGCCCGTGAACTCGCCGCTGCCCTTCTCAGCGAGCCCCGCCGCCTTCGCCGCACCGGCGACGGCGTCGCCGACGGTCTGACCGTACGTGCCCTTCTGCCGCAGGACGGCGATGCTCTTGGCGTCCCCCTCCTTGGCGAGCGCGACGAGCGCAGCTCCCTCCGCGGTCTCGGAGGGCGCGGTCCGGAAGTAGTAGCCTCCGCTCGAGTAGCCCGAGAGCGCCGGATCGAGGTTCGCCGGCGAGATGAGGACCGTCTTGGCCTTGTCGAGGACGTCGATCGCGGCCGGCGCGCGGCTCGAGTCGGTCGGCCCGATGACGACGTCGGCTTTGGCAGCCACGAGCTGGCGCGCGGCTGCCGCGGTGTCCGAGGTCACGGACGGTTCGATGAACTCGATCGGGCGGCCCTTGTGTCCCCCTGCGGAGTTCGCCTGCTGGATGGCGAGCTCGACGGCGGTCTGCTGGGCGTTGTTGAGATAAGCCTGGCCGCCGGTGTTGTCGAGCAGCATGCCGATGCGCAGCACCCCGTCCCCGGACGCCTCTGTCCGCGCAAGGCGGGCGTTGGTCGCGAAAACCGAGCACGCCGAGAGGGCGAGCGCGGCCAGGAGGGCGCTCGCGGCCGCGAGCGCCGCGCCACGCCCGCCCCGCGGAGCGCCGGACACTAGCCCGTGTACCCCGGACCGACCACGGCAGCGAGCGGATAGCCGAGCTGCTGGGCCTGGAGGACCGTGGCGATCCCGAGGTCTGCGGCGAGGGCGTCTGCTGACGCCTTCTCGCTGGGGTCGCGGTAGAAGACGACCGACGTGTTGACGGGGCTTCCCGACCAGTTCCCGACCGCCGCAACCGTCCACCCCGCGGAGCGTGCCGTCGTCGCGACGCGGGTGCC
Organism: Sinomonas susongensis; assembly: GCF_005877005.1. GTDB lineage: Bacteria > Actinomycetota > Actinomycetes > Actinomycetales > Micrococcaceae > Sinomonas > Sinomonas susongensis. Next base: position 54,433 of record NZ_SSNH01000009.1, read on the forward strand.
GAGGCCCGCGGTCGTGGTTGCGTTGTAGACGCCGACGGCCAGGCTCCGGTCGGCAGCGGCGGCGGACGTCGGGGCCGACGACGCGGACGACGTCGACCCTGAAGCCGTGGAGCTCGACGCCGGCGCCGAGCTGGGGCTTGCCGTCGCGGAGGGACTGGGCGCGCTGCTCGCCGTCGTGCGTGACGTGCTGGCGGGCGCCGGCGCTGCGGTCGGATGGAGGAGCTTGGGGACGAGGAACAGCGCTACGGCGACGAGGACGACGACGACTGCCGCCGCCACGAGGACCCATGCGAACGCGCCGCGGCGACCGGTCGCCGCGACCGTCCGAGTCCGGTGCACTCCTTGGCGCCGTGGCGTCTCGGGGATGTCGTCGAACTCGTCGCGGGGGTATGTGCTCATGGCGTCAGGTCCTCGTCCGATGCTCCGCTGGGGGGACCGCGGCAGGCTCACGCGCTGCCGCTCAGGCGACGGGCCGTGCGCGCGCGCTGCCGCGACGTCCTAAGTCTACGCAACCTCTTCACGAGCATCGGGTCGTGGGCGAGCGCAGCCTCGGTGTCGATGAGCGCGTTGAGGAGCTGGTAGTAGTGGGTCGCTGAGAGGTCGAAGAGCTCCCGGATGGCCTGTTCCTTGGCGCCGGCGTACTTCCACCAGTTGCGCTCGAGGGCGAGCATCTGGAGCTCGCGCTCCGTGAGCCGCCGTGGATCACCGAGTCCGGGCGCCTCGTGGTACTCGCCGTCGTGCTCCGCTGCCTCGCCCGACTCCGCTGCGCCCACGTCCACTCCCTTCGGCCCGCCTTCCGTGCTCCGACCAGTCTAGGAGGGAACTACACGCCTGTCATTCGCAGCCCGGGGCGCGCCCCCTCAGACGCTGCAGGTGCGAGACTGGGGACGTGATCGACACCGAGCCGCTCTTCGACCTCCCCGGCGAGGAGCCCCCCCGGGCCGCAGGCGACCACGCCAGCGCAGTGCTGCCGACTCCCGCGGAGGAGGCCGAGCACCTCGCCGCAATGGCCAGCGCGCCGCTCGATTCGCTCGTGCACCCCGAGTGGGCCGCGGCGCTGGCACCCGCAGAGCAGGCGCTCCGCAGGGCGCTGCGGGCAGCGGCCATGGACGCCGCGGCCGGCGCGGTCATCCTCCCGCCGCCAGACGCCGTCCTCCGCGCGTTCCGCGATCCGCTCTCCGCAGTCCGTGTCCTCGTCATCGGCCAGGATCCCTATCCCACCCCCGGGCACTCGATGGGGCTGTGCTTCTCCGTGCGTGCGGAGGTAGCGCCGCTCCCCCGGAGCCTCGCCAACCTGTTCCGCGAACTGGCGGACGACGTCGGCGCGTCGCCGTCCTGCGGCGACCTCACCCCGTGGGCGCAACAGGGCGTCCTCCTGCTCAACCGAGTGCTCACGGTGAGGGCCGGCGAGTCCGGCTCCCACCGGCGCGTCGGCTGGGAGGAAGTGACCGACGTGGCGGTGCGTGCCGTCGTCGCCCGCGGCGTTCCCCTCGTCGCCATCCTGTGGGGCAAGGACGCCCAGACTGTGCGCCCGCTCCTGGGCACGACGCCGGTCATCGCCTCCGCACATCCCTCGCCGCTGAGCGCGTCACGGGGGTTTTTCGGTTCCCATCCCTTCAGCCGGGCCAATTCGTTACTTGTCGAACAGGGCTCGGAACCGGTCGGGTGGTCCTGAACGGCTATTCTGGGCCGCATGACTTCAGCCACCACCACCACGGCTCCCGCCAAGAAGCCCCGCCCCACACTGGACCTGGTGGTGGCGCGGACCGAGTGGCTCACGCCGCACCTTGTGCGCGTCGTCGCGGGCGGTGCGGGGTTCAACGCCTTCGCCGACAACGGCTTCACCGACAAGTACGTCAAGATCGCGTTCCCCACGGAGCTGCCCGACGGGGTCTGGCCGGAGGGCCCCGTGGACCTCGCGGGACTCCATGAATCGCTCCCTTCCGAGCAGTGGCCCGTGACCCGCACGTACACGGTGCGCTCCTTCGACGCGGGGGCGCAGGAGCTCGCGATCGACTTCGTCGTGCACGGCGACGAGGGGATCGCGGGGCCGTGGGCGGCCGCCGCCAAGCCCGGTGACCGGCTGGTCTGCAGCGGCCCGGGAGGCGGCTACTCCCCCGATCCGGAAGCGGAATGGCACCTGTTCGCCGCCGACGAGTCCGCCCTGCCCGCCGTCGCGGCCGCCCTCGAGGCCCTGCCCGCCACGGCGCGCGGGATCGCGTTCCTCGAGACCGGGTCGGGCGCGGACGTCATGGAGCTCGAATCGCCGGCTGGTGTCGACGTGCGGTGGATATCCCGCGAGGGCGAGCCTGCCGGCGAGACGGTCGTCCTGGCGCAGGCCATCGCCGACGCCGAGTGGCTGCCGGGCACGCCGAGTGTCTTCGCCCACGGCGAGCGCGGGGCCATGAAGGAGCTGCGGGCGATCTTCAAGCAGCGCGAGCTGCCGCGCGAGAAGCTCTCGCTCTCCGGCTACTGGGCGCACGGCCGCGTCGAGGACCAGTTCCAGGCCGAGAAGAAGATGCCGGTCGGCCAGATCTGACCTGCCTGCCTCCACCGGCGCCCAACCGGTGGCGCCTGCCACAGGGGCGCCTGACCGGCGGCATACGGCCCGTCAGCGGCGCATCCACCGCCGGCGTCGGTCGACAGACCCCGTCTTCTGCGTGAACGGGCGGGCAAGGTGGTCGCCGAGCACGATCCCAGCCGCCGCCCCGAGGATGATCGCCATCGCTGTGAGCATGCCGCCCGCCCCGGTGTTCGTCTGGTTGACGTCGAGCGTCGCGACGTACATAGAGCGGAAGATCGTGAGGCCGGGCAGCAGGATGAGCGCTGCGGGCACGGCCACGACGAGCTGGGGGGCACCCATCCTGAGCCCGACGATCCGGGCCAGGAAGCCGATGACGACGGCGCTCGCCGCCGGGGCGACTCTGTCGCCGATGCCGACCAGCTGCACGCCGGTGAGGACGAAGTAGCCGACGACTCCCACGAGCGCCGTCGGGATCACGAGCCGCCGCGACGTCTGCTCGGTGACGGCGATGGCCGCGACCGATGCGCCGATGAGGATGACCTGGACCCAGTACGGATACGCGGGCGGGAACGTCTGTGTGACGTCGATCCGGGAAACCCCCAGGAGCTGCCCTGCGAGGAACGCTACGGCGATGCCTGCGACGAGCGCAGCGAACGTGAGGAAGGCCGAGAGGAAACGGCCCGCCGCCGTGACGGGGAAGCCGTTGATGGCGTCCTGCGTGGCGGAGACGAGCCGGGAGGTCGGCAACAGCAGGAGGATTCCCCCGACGACGACGATGGCCGGCGCGACCGTGATCTGGGCCCAGAACATGAGCAGCGCGATGAGCGTCACGAGGAACGCGCTCGCGAGCGTCGTGAAGAAGTCCGGCACGCGCCACCGCCCCATGACCCGGCTCACGAGCGAGACCCCGAGATTGCTGAGGAACGCGATGAGCGAGGCCATCAGACCCCCGCCGAGCACGCCGACGAACAGCGCCGCGAAGAGCGAGTAGGCCGCGGTGACCGCCCAGCGGGGAAACGGTTTGGACCGCTTCGTGATGCCCTGGAGGCGACGCATTGCCTCGTCCCGTCCCACGCCGCCCGCGGCGATCTCGCTAACGAGCTGGTGCACGAGGGCGAGGCCTGCGTAGTTGCTCGTCCAGGAGCGGACCACGCGGAGGAGCTGGATGGGGGTCTGGTCCCGGGGAGAGTAGTTGATCGCGACCGACTGGTTCGTGATGTCGACCTCGATGTGCTGGAGTCCGAGCGCGGCGGTCACCGCGATCATCGAGGACTCGACCTCGAGCGCGCCGGCGCCGTACCGGAACATCGTCTCGGCGAGGAGCAGTGCGAAGTCCAGGGTCCGGCGGGCAGACTCGTCCACTCCGCCGACCCGGATGGTCGGGTTCGCGTACGGGCTGCCCGCAAGCCGGTCAACGATCGAGAGGGGCGCCGTGGGCGGGCTGTCGCCCGAGATGAGCCGCCGCAGCATCCTGACTGCGGCGGCGTTGTTCGCCCGCGCCTGGGCTGGCGAGATGTGAGGCAGCGGCCGGGTGCGTGGATCCTCTTCTCCCATGGTGCCGGCCCTCAGTAGAACTGCTGGCCCGTGCGCCGGGTGTAGAGCTGGCGCGCGACGCGCTCGCCCGCCGTCGTCCACGCGGTGTAGCGGGGGACGTCGATCACGTAGTCCCACACCCCGACGAAGTCCGTGACCGACTTTGTGAAGGAGGTCTTGAAGAGGCCGAGGCCGTGGAACGGGTGGGACGTGTCCTTGAGCTTGTCGGCCGGCGGGGTGCCGCAGAAGTCGTATTCCGTGCAGCCGAGGGTCTTCATGTCGAGGATCGCGGTCCACTGGACGAGGTGCGAGTCGCCGTACTGGGTGCGGTGCTGGAGCGAGCCGCCGTCCTTGTAGGTCGCCTTGCGCCCGTAGTTGATGACGAACGCGCCCACCGAGGGGCGCCCGTTCTCGTACACGAAGTACAGCCGGCCCTGCCCCCGAGAAGTGAACTCCGTCCAGAACTGGCGGTAGTACTCGAAGCTCCGGACCTGCGCCCCGTTGCGGGACTTGGTGTTGAGGGTCCCCGTCATGAGGGAGTGCATCGTGCGGTAGTTCGCGAGGGTCGGCTCGGCCACCTCGACCTCGACGCCCTCGCGCTCGGCGCGCCTCACGGCGTTCCGCCCGCGGGAGTGGAGGCTGCGCAGGAGCGGACCCGGTTCCGGCGTGATGTCCAGGATCGCGGTCGAGTCGTTGGGCTGGAGGTTGAACGACTTCACGAGGCCTGCGTCCGTGAGCACGGCACGCGCCTCGTCCGTGTCCACGATGTCCGGCTCGATCTTGACCGCGAAGACCCCGAGCTTCTCGCGGGCCACGAATTCCCTGACGGCCTCGAGGGCCGGCGGTACGTCGTGCACGGAGGCCACGTCCGGCCCCTTGATGAGGTACCAGAGGCGGCCCATGAGGGGGAACGACTTCTCGAGGACGAGGTTGTAGCTGCTCGCGTCCGGGCCGTCGAGGACGAGATACCGGATGTCCCAGCCGAAGTTCTTCTTGACGGCGGCAAACGCGGCCGACTGCAGCAGGTTCCCGCCGTTGGGGTTCGCGGTGACGTGCTTGTCCCAGTGCTCGATCTCGTCCTGGCTCGCGAAGCGCGCGGTGAAGCTGCTCAAGGTAGGGTGCGTCCCTTCAAGTCGGGTCTCGGGGCCCTGCCCAGTCTAGTCGTCCGCGCGTCGGCGGTTTACGCCGGTGCGAGTGGGTAGGGACGACTTATGGCGAACAACATCAGTGGAAAGAAAGTTGCGTTCCTCCTGACCAACGGGGTCGAGCAGGTCGAGCTGACCGAGCCGTGGAAGGCCGTCCAGGAGGCTGGCGGCCAGCCCGTCCTCATCTCGCCCGAGGAGGGCGAGATCACGGCCATGAAGGGCGACTGGGAGTACGGGGACACGTTCCCCGTCGACCAGCAGCTCGCCCAGGCGAAGGCCGATGACTTCGACGCGATCGTGCTCCCCGGGGGCACGGTGAACGCCGACAAGATGCGGCTCGAGCCCGACGCCGTGGCGCTTGTTCAGGCGTTCGCCGAGGCCGGCAAGCCGATCTCGGCAATCTGCCACGCTCCGTGGCTCCTCATCGAGGCGGAACTCGTGAAGGACCGGAACATGACGTCGTACGCGTCGCTCGAGAGCGACCTCAAGAATGCGGGGGCGAACTGGGTCGATGAGGAGGTCGTGACCGACCGAGGCCTCACGACCTCGCGCAATCCGGGCGATCTCGAGGCCTTCTGCAGCAAGATGCTCGAGGAGATCTCGGAAGGACGGCACGCGGAGGTCTGATCCTCGGGTGCGCCCCTAGCACTCCACCACGTTGACGGCGAGGCCACCCATCGCGGTCTCCTTGTACTTGCTGCTCATGTCGCGGCCAGTCTCGCGCATCGTGACGATGACCTCGTCAAGCGAGACCCGGTGGGAGCCGTCGCCCCACAGCGCCATCTTGGCGGCGTTGATCGCCTTCGCCGCCGCGATGGCGTTGCGCTCGATGCACGGGACCTGGACGAGACCCCCGATCGGGTCGCACGTGAGGCCGAGGTTGTGCTCCATCGCGATCTCGGCCGCGTTCTCGACCTGGGCGGGGGTCCCGCCCATGACTTCCGCGAGCCCCGCCGCAGCCATCGACGACGCCGATCCCACCTCTCCCTGGCAGCCCACCTCGGCGCCGGAGATCGAGGCCTGCTCCTTGTAGAGCACGCCGACTGCGCCGGCTGCGAGGAGGAAGCGCACCACGACGTCGTCGCGGTGTCTCTGGGCGTCCCGCCCGGTCGCCCCCGCCATCCCGGGCGCGTAGTTCAACGCGTAGTACAGGACGGCGGGGATGATCCCGGCCGCCCCGTTGGTCGGCGCGGTCACGACACGGCCGCCCGAGGCGTTCTCCTCGTTCACAGCGAGGGCGATGAGATTGACCCACTCCTGCCAGTACAGCGGGTCGCGGTCCTTGTCCTCCTTGAGGAGGCGCTCGTGCCAGTCGGGCGCACGACGGCGGACCTTGAGCCCCCCGGGCAGCAGCCCCTCGCGCTTGAGGCTCGACTCGACACAGGCCTCCATGACGCGCCAGATGTGCAGGAGCCCCTCGCGGATCTCTTCCTCGCTGCGCGACGCCTTCTCGTTCACGAGCATTATGTCGCTGATCTTCAGGCCCTTCGAGGCGCACCGGCCCAGGAGCTCGGCGGCGGTGTGGAAGGGGAACGGGAGCTCCTTCTTGGACTCCTCGAGCTCCTTCTGGGCCGTCTCCTCCTCGCCCTCGCGGACGATGAAGCCGCCTCCCACGGAGAAGAACGTCGCCTCGTGCAGGGTGGCGCCCGCGTCGTCCGCGACCTGGAACCTCATGCCGTTCGTGTGCCGCGGCAGGACCGTGAGGGGGTGCAGGAGCATGTCGTCGACGGTGTAGTCGAGCTCGCGGCTCCCCGCGAGGTTGAGCCGGCCCGTCTGGGCCATCGCCGCGAGCCGTTCCTCGACCTGCTCGGGGAGGATCTCCTCGGGCTCGAATCTCTCGAGCCCGAGGAGCACAGCGGTGAACGTGCCATGCCCCCGGCCGGTGGCGGCGAGCGAGCCGTAGAGGTCGACCCGGAGCGACGCGACCTCCTCGAGCAGCCCCCGCTCGCGCAGCTCTCGAGCGAAGACGGCGCCGGCCCTCATCGGCCCCACCGTGTGGGAGCTCGAGGGGCCGATGCCCACCGAGAACAATTCGAAGACGCCGACGGCCATGTCGGATTCCTTCCTGAGAGTCGGGTGCCCAACGGGATGATGCGCCGGACGGGGACCGCGGTCGGCCCTAGAGCTCGCCGCCGTTCTTGGAGGCGTACTCCTCGGGGGAGAGCAGCGGGCCCTCAGCCGTGACGTCGACGGTGAAGAGCCACCCCGCGCCGTACGGGTCCTCGTTGACGAGGGCCGGGTTGTCGATGACCTCCTGGTTGACCTCGACGACCGTTCCCGTGACCGGGGAGTAGAGGTCGGAGACGCTCTTCGTGGACTCGATCTCACCGCACGTCGTGCCGGCGCTCAGCTCACTGCCGACTTCGGGAAGGTCGAGATAGACGACGTCGCCGAGCGCTTCCGCGGCGACGGCGGAGACTCCCACCTTCGCGGGGGCAGCGTCGGTGTCGAGCCACTCGTGCTCCTCGGAGTAGCGGAGGCCGCTCTGGACTTTGCTCATGGGATTACCTCTCACGCTTGTAGAACGGAAGTGCTACTACCTCGAAGGGCTCGGCCTTGCCGCGGAGGTCGACCTCGAGCTGGGTGCCGGGTTCGGCGAGTTCGACGTCGACGTAGGCGAGGGCGACAGGGTAGCCGAGGGTCGGGCTCGGCTGGCCCGAGGTGACCTCGCCGACCTGCCTGCCGTCCTTGAGGACGGTGTAATGCGAGCGGGCCGCGCGTCGCCCGAGGCCGCGGAGGCCCACGAGCCGCCTGCCGCCCGTGGTGCCCGCGCCGTCGTCCTTCTTGGCCTGCAGCGCTGCCCGTCCGACGAAGTCGCCGTCCTTGGACTTGAGGGCGACGACGCCGCCGAGGCCCGCCTCGAAGGGCGTGACGTCCCGGGAGAGCTCGTTGCCGTACAGCGGCATCCCGGCCTCCAGGCGGAGCGAGTCGCGGGCCGCGAGGCCGCACGGGATGAGGTCCCGGCCCTCGCCCGCCGCGCGGATGGCGTCCCACAGCCCGGCTGCGTGCTCATTGGCGACGAAGAGCTCGAAGCCGTCCTCGCCGGTGTAGCCCGTGCGGGCCAGGAGAACCGGGACGCCGCCGTCCCTGAGCTCGAGCTCGAGCCCCAGGGAGGCGTAGTACTTGAGGCCCGTGACGGCGTCGGCCTGATCCGCGGCGACGAGGGAAAGGACGATCTCCTGCGCGTTCGGGCCTTGGACGGCGATGAGGGAGGTCTCCGCTGAAGCGTCGCGCAGGCTCACCCCGCCGCCGTCCGAACCGAAGGCTTCGCGGCGCGCCTCGAGCTCGGCGGCCACCGTGTCGGCGTTGCCGGCGTTGGGGACGACGAGGTACTGCTCGGGGGCCACGCGGTAGACGATGAGGTCGTCGATGATGCCGCCGTCCTCGGCGCAGATGAGCGAGTACTTGGCCTTTCCGACCGCGATCGCGGAGAGCTTTCCGACGAGCGCGTAGTCGAGGAACGCGCCCGCGGCGGGGCCCGTGGCCCAGACCTCGCCCATGTGCGAGAGGTCGAAGAGTCCGGCGGCCTCCCGGACCGCGCGGTGCTCGGCGAGCTCCGAGCCGTACTTGAGCGGCATCTGCCAGCCGCCGAAGTCGGTGAAGCTTGCACCGAGCGCTTCGTGCCGCCCGTAGAGCGCGGTCCGCTTCTCGGTGGCCCCAGCTGTGGCCGGAGTCGTTGCCTGGGTTCCTGCAGTCATAGTCCGGTCCTTAGTTTTCGAAGGCTTCGAGGGGCGGGCACGCGCACACGAGGTTGCGGTCGCCGGCCGCGCCGTCGATGCGGCCCACGGGGGCGAAGTACTTGTCCTGGCTAGGGGTCCGGCCGGGGAAGGCGGCCTGCTCACGGGTGTAGGGACGGTCCCAGTCGCTGGCGACGACGGCGGCCGCCGTGTGGGGTGCGCGCCGCAGCGGGGAGTCCGCCAGCGCGAAGTCGCCGTGGGCGACCTGGTCGATCTCGGCCGTGATCGCGATCACGGCCTCGATGAACCGCTCGATCTCCCCGAGGTCCTCGGACTCGGTCGGCTCGACCATGAGGGTGCCCGCGACCGGGAACGCGAGGGTCGGGGCGTGGAAGCCGAAGTCGATGAGCCGCTTCGCGACGTCCTCGGCGGTCACCCCCGTCTTCGCGGTCAGTTCGCGCAGGTCCAGGATGCACTCGTGCGCCACGAGGCCGCCCTCGCCCGTGTAGAGGACCGGGAAGTAGGGGTCGAGGCGCTTCGCGACGTAGTTCGCCGCGAGCAGGGCCGACTTCGTGGCCTCGGTGAGGCCGTCTGCGCCCATGAGCTTCACGTACGCCCAGGAGATGGGCAGGACCCCGGCAGAGCCGAACCGGGACGCCGAGACCGGCAGGTCGTGCTGGTCCTGGCCGTCCTCGGTCCGGCCGGTCCAGGTCGCGGCGTCGCCCGGCATGAACGGGGCGAGGTGGGCCCGGGCCGCGACCGGGCCCACACCCGGGCCGCCGCCCCCGTGCGGGATGCAGAACGTCTTGTGCAGGTTCAGGTGGGAGACGTCCCCGCCGAACTTCCCGGGCTGGGCGAGGCCGACCAGGGCGTTCATGTTCGCCCCGTCGATGTAGACCTGGCCGCCCGCGGCGTGGACCGCGTCGCAGACCTCGCGGACGTCGGCGTCGTACACCCCATGCGTGGAGGGGTAGGTGATCATGATGGCCGCGACCCGGCCATCGTTGGCCTCGATCTTGGCCGCGAGGTCCCCGTGGTCGATCGTGCCGTCCGAGGCCGTCGCAACGACGACGACCTTCATCCCGGCCAGGACTGCCGAGGCCGCGTTGGTCCCGTGCGCGGAGGCCGGGATGAGGCACACGTCGCGCTGCGCCTCGCCCCGGGAGTGGTGGTAGCCGCGGATCGCGAGCAGGCCCGCGAGCTCGCCCTGCGAGCCGGCGTTGGGCTGGATCGAGACCTGGTCGTAGCCGGTGATGGAGGCCAGATCCTTCTCGAGGTCGGCGATGAGCTCGCGCCAGCCCTCCGTCTGCGAATCCGGGGCGAAGGGATGGATGCCGGCGAACTCGGGCCACGTGATGGCCTCCATCTCGACCGCCGCGTTGAGCTTCATCGTGCACGAGCCCAGGGGGATCATGGTCCGGTCCAGCGCCAGGTCACGATCTGAGAGGCGGCGCAGGTAGCGCATCATCTGCGTCTCGGACCGGTAGGCGGAGAACACCGGGTGCTTCAGGTACAGGCTCGTCCGGTGCACGGCGGGCTCGAGGCCGAAGGCGGGCGATGCCCCGCCGGTGGGCGCGTCCTGGCCGTCGCCCGCGGGGCCGGCGCCGAACACCCCGGCCACGGTGGCAACAGTGTCGGCCGTCGTCGTCTCGTCGCACGAGATCCCGACCGTGTCCGCGTCGACGAGGCGCAGGTTGATCCCCTTGGCCTCCGCCGCGGCCACGAGGGCTGCGGCGCGGCCGGGAACGCGGGCGGTGACGGTGTCGAAGAAGCTCCGGTGAGCCACCTCCACTCCGGCGGACTCGAGCGCGGCGGCGAGGGTGCGGGCGTGGGAGTGGGTGCGCTGCGCGATCGCCTTCAGGCCCTCGGGACCGTGGTAGACCGCGTACATCGAGGCCACGATCGCCAGCAGCGCCTGGGCCGTGCAGATGTTCGACGTCGCCTTCTCCCGGCGGATGTGCTGCTCACGGGTCTGCAGCGCGAGCCGGTACGCGGGCCGGCCGGCGTCGTCCTTCGAGACCCCCACCAGGCGACCCGGGAGCTGGCGCTCGAAGCCCTGGTGGACGGCCATGAACGCCGCGTGCGGACCCCCGTAGAACAGCGGGACCCCGAAGCGCTGGGCGCTGCCGACCGCGATGTCCGCCCCCTGCTCGCCCGGAGACTTGATGAGGGTGAGCGCCAGGAGGTCCGCCGCGACCGTCACCATCGCCCCGCGGCCCTTGGCTTCCTTGATCAGCTCGGTGGCGTCCGCGACCCTGCCGGACGCGCCGGGCTGCTGGATGACGAGACCGTTGATAGGCCCCTCCGGCAGGCCCTCGCTCAGGTCCGCGACCTCAACCTCGAAGCCCAGCGCCCGCGCACGGCCGGTGACGATCGCGATCGACTGCGGGAACAGGTCCGCGTCCAGCACCGTCCTGCCCTGGGAAGCGGCCTTGTCCCTGTTCGCGCGCCGCATGAGCAGCACCGCCTCCATCACCGCCGTCGCCTCGTCCAGCAGGGAGGCGTTCGCGATGGCCAGGCCCGTGAGGTCCTCGACCGCGGTCTGGAAGTTCAGCAGCGCCTCGAGCCGGCCCTGGGAGATCTCGGGCTGGTACGGGGTGTACGCCGTGTACCAGGCCGGGTTCTCCACGATGTTCCGGCGGATCACCGCCGGGGTTACCGTGTCGTAGTAGCCCTGCCCGATCATCTGAACGCGGGGCCTGTTCTTGCCTGCGAGTCGGCGGAGCGCCGCGAGCACCTCGGCTTCGCCCAGCGCCGGGGCCAGCACGAGCGGGCTCCCCTGCCTGATGCTCTCGGGGACTGCGGCGTCGGCCAGCGCATCTGCGCTGTCATGGCCGACCGCATTCAGCATGTGCTTGATGTCCTCGTCGCGCCGCGCACCGATGTGCCGGTCGACGAAGGCTGCGGGAACTGCGTGATCCGTCACGGGGGAACTCCAATACTCGGGCCGCGCACGCACGGCATCGATCGCGTTCCTCCCCGCTCTGTATCGGACCTGAGAGATTCCGCCGGCCCTGCGGGCCGGCTTGCACCGTCGGTGAGCCCGCGGCCGAAACCGGGACTTCTTTCCAGAGGCGCCTTGCCGCGGCGGTACAGGTGCCTGAGAGATTCCTGGGGAGGTGTTGCTCCTACGGCGCCTGCTTGCTCATGCTTGCAGGACTCTCCCGCCGCAGATCAGAGGCATGTTCAGTTGTGGGTATGCGGAAAGCCTGCCGCACAGCCCAATTCTGCTATGCCTCTTCCCGCTGAGCAAACGAAGTCTCCGTGGAGCGGACCTCGCCTACGGGTCAGCCGAGGCGGCGATAGCGGATGTGGGTGGCCAGCGGCGAGTGAAGCGCCTCGACGGGTTCGAAGCCGAAGGATTCAGCCCCCTCGAAGATGCGCTCGCCAGAACCGAGCAGGACCGGTGCGACGTCGAGGGTGAGCTCGTCGATGACGCCGGCGTCCAGGGCCTGCCTGACGGTCGAGGCCCCGCCGGCGATGTCCACGCCTCTGTCCCCTGCGGCCTGGCGCGCTGCAGAGTAGGCCGCGTCGAAGCCCTCGGTGACGAAGTGGAACGTCGTCCCGCCGTCCATCTGGATCGGGTCATGGGCGTGATGGGTCAGCACGAAGACCGGCGCATGGTACGGCGGTTCGGGTCCCCACCAGCCGAGCCATTCCTCGTCCCAGTCACCGCGGATCGGCCCGAACATGTTCCGGCCCATCACATACGCGCCACGCGGTCGCATGAGCCACCCGTTCGCGACCCTGTCGGCGTCGTTGGCCCGCGCGTCGCCCATGTGCCAGCCGTGCAGCTCGTGCCCCCGCTTGCCGAGGGGGTTCTCCCGGCTCTGGTCCGGTCCGGCCACGAAGCCGTCCAGCGAGATCGACATATGGCAGGTGGTGTCCGGCACCGCGAGCCTCCTGATTGATCGCGACGTGCACACGGTCGTCTGGGGAATTCGGGGGGAGCGTAGCACGCGCGGGACTGAGAAGCGATGGAGCAGCAGGGAACGCTGAAGGCCACCCCCGGAGGGAGGTGGCCTTCAGCCTCGTGGGGTTCAGTTGCAGCTCTGCGGCGCGACGTCGATGCCGAGGACGTTCGTCCCGCAGCCCTTCGACGGGGAGGGCGTGGGCGACGGCGATGCTGCACTCCGCGAAGGGGTGCCGCCCGACGTCGTCGCGGGTGCAGCACTCCGCGAGGGAGCAGCCGTCGGCGCCGCCGAGGGCGACGCCGCCGCGGCGGGGGTCTGGGGCTGCGCAGCCCCGCCGTTGCTGGCCGGAGCCCCTCCGGCCGACGAGCCGCCCGCCGCCGGGGCGGCGCCACCCGTGCCGGAAGTCCCCGAGCCGGGAGCCCCTGTACCCGACAGCGGGGCAGAGGACGGGGCGAGGGGAGGCCTTGGCGCCGCGAGCGCCGGCGGCGGCGTGAGGCCCGCCTGAGAAAGGCTGGGCAGGGACGACGGCGAGACGCTGCCGACGATCGACGCCGGCGCCGAGACGGCGCCCGACGGCGACTGCCCGGCGGAGAGCGGGCTCGAGAACCTGGCAGGGTTGGAGCCGAGCTGGACCGTCGGCGCGGGGGGCGCCGCGGTCGGCGCGCTCCCTTGGGGGAGCACGCCCCGCACAGCAACAGCGCCGGCCGAGAGGACCAAGGCCCCAAGGGTGGTCCAGAGGAAGGCCATGGGCACGACACCGGAGCCGCCGGCGCGGCGGGAGCTCAATCGCCAGAAGGAGGCGACAACCAGGACAAGGCCACAGGCCAGCATGACGGCAACGGGGACAGTTGCGAGGGCGAACAGGACGCCGGCCACTGCAACAGCCCCCGCGAACCAGAGGGGCGGGCGGCTCCAAGGGCTCGCTCGTCGGCGAGGCCGCCTCAGCCAAACAGGCGTTTCGGCGGCGTCCTTACGGGGACGGTTAGGAAACGACACCGTTGCAATGCTTCCAGAGCCAGCCCTGTCTGGCCAATCGAACGACCTAGTCCCGGGCCGCCCACTCCCCTCGGAGCACCCCGTAGACCACTGCGTCATGCAACTCGCCGCGCACCATGCGGGCCCGGCGGAAGCGGGCCTCCTCAGTGAAGCCGAGCTTCTCCCCCACCCTGCACATCCCCGTGTTTCCGCTCCAGGTGGCGAAATCCAGCCGCTCGCTGTCCGTGGCCCGGAACAGGTACGAGGTCCAGAGCTCAAGGGCTTCCGTGCCGTAGCCGCCCGACCAGTGCAGCGGGTCGAAGATCACAAGACCGAGCCGGCGCCACGGGAGGAGCCTCGTCCCGTCCGGCGACGGGTCGCCCGGCTTCTCCTCCCAGTACCACGACACCTGTCCCACGAACTCGTCCGTTGCCGCGTCCACGACCGCGAGGTTCTCGCGCACGTGCGGCCACGCGCCGTCGTGCGCCTTGAGGAGCAGCCCATCGCACCAGCGGTTCGCGCCGTCCGCGGTCCACCGCCCGTAGAACGGTCCGTCGTAGAGCTGCCAATCGTGCACGCCGCCGCCCTCGGGGGGCACGATCCACCGGCGGTATGCCTCGATGTCCGCCCGCGACCAGTCGCGGAGGGTCACGCGTTCGCCCCTGATGGTGAGGTCTTCGGCCACCGAGCCGCTCACTTCGTCAGGCCTGCGCGCCTCAGTGCCTCGGCGAGTGCGGTGTCGGGCGCGCCCTGAGGCCCGCGTCCGCGCCCGCGGTCGCCGCCGCGCGAGCGGTCGCCCGCCGGTGCCCCGTCGCCCTTCTGCGGACGACGCCGGTCCTCCCCCGCGCGCCGCTGCTCACCCTGCCGAGCCTGGCCCGGGTTCCGGTCCCGCGGCGTCCTGTCGTCGCGGTTCCTCTCCTCGTGGTTCCTGTCCTCGCCTGCGCGCCGGCCCTCGCCCGGGCGGGACACTTCGTCGTCGAGCCGCAGCGAGAGCGAGATGCGCTTGCGCGGCACATCGACGTCGAGCACCTTCACGCGCACGACCTGCCCCGATTTCACGACCTCCCGGGGATCTGAGACGAACTTCGAGCTCATGGCCGAAACGTGGACGAGCGCGTCCTGGTGGACCCCGATATCGACGAAGGCACCGAAGGCCGCGACGTTGGACACTGTTCCCTCGAGCACCATCCCCGGCTTGAGGTCCGCGATGGTCTCCACGCCCTCCTTGAGCACCGCGGTCACGAACTCCGGCCGCGGGTCCCGACCCGGCCGCACGAGTTCTGCCATGACGTCCTTGACCGTGGGGAGGCCGAAGCGCTCGTCGGCGAACTGCGCGGGATCGAGGGTCGCAACCGCCCCCGCCGTCGCCGCCCCCGGCGTCGCACTGCTTCCGGACCCCGCCTTCGCGCCGACTGCAGCGAGAATGCGGTGCGCGAGGCCGTAGGCCTCGGGGTGGACCGCGGAGGCGTCGAGGGGCTCGGAACCGCCCGTGACGCGAAGGAAGCCTGCGCACTGCTCGAACGCCTTGGCACCGAGCCGCGGGACCTTCGTGAGCTCGGCGCGGCTCGCGAAGGGCCCGTTCGCGTCGCGATACTCGACGATGCTGCGGCTGAGCAGCGGTCCGACGCCGGCAACGCGGGCCAGCAGGGACGGCGAAGCCGTGTTGACGTCCACGCCCACCGCGTTGACACAGTCCTCGACCACCGCGGCCAGGGAGCGCTCGAGCTTCGCCGGTGCGAGGTCATGCTGGTACTGCCCGACCCCGATCGACTTCGGCTCGATCTTCACGAGTTCCGCGAGCGGGTCCTGGAGCCTCCGGGCGATCGAGACTGCGCCGCGGAGTGAGACGTCGAGGTCCGGGAGCTCCGCCGAGGCAAGGGGCGACGCCGAATAGACCGATGCGCCGGCCTCGGACACGATGACTTTCGCGGGCTTGAGGGCAGGGCCGTCCGTCTGGCCACCCTGGTTCTGGTCGTCGTCCGTCTGGGCTGGTGCCGGATCCGCGTGCTGCGCGAGCCTGGCCAGAAGCTCGCCCGCGAGCCGGTCAGTCTCGCGGCTCGCTGTCCCGTTGCCGACGGCCACGAGCTCGATCCTGTGCTTGAGCGCGAGGGCTTCGAGCGTCGCGAGGGATTCCTTCCACTTCTTCGCCGGCGCGTGCGGGTAGATCGTCGCAGTGTCCACGACCTTCCCGGTCCGGTCGACGACTGCCACCTTGACTCCCGTCCGGAGTCCCGGGTCGAGGCCGAGCACAGCCCGGTTCCCAGCGGGCGCGGCGAGCAGGACGTCGCGGAGATTCGCGGCGAATACCTTGACAGCCTCCTCTTCGGCGGCTTCGAAGAGCCGCGAGCGGAGGTCCGATTCGAGGCGAGGCTGGAGACGGCCACGCCACGCGATCCGCACTGTCTGCGCAAGCCACTTCCCGCCCGGGGTGTCGGCTCCTCCGCGGATCCCCAGCGAGCGCGAGACGGCGTTCTCGTACCCAGCCCGGGCTTCGTCGAGCCCCGCCTCGTCGCGTGGATCGGCCTCTGCCACGGCGACGGTGAGGGCCCCCTCGCGTTCGCCGCGGAGGAGCGCGAGCACGCGGTGCCCGGGGAGGTTCTCGAGTGGCTGGACGTAGTCCGCGTAGTCCGCGTACTTCCCGGCGAGCTCGGGGGTCGCGCCGTCCGCGGCCTGTGCACGGACCCGTCCTCGTGCCCAGAGCCGTTCCCGCAGCTCGTGGACGAGCTCGGTGTCCTGGCCCACTCGCTCGGTGAGGATTGCCCTCGCCCCCGCGAGCGCCTCGGCCGGGCCCGGCACGCCCTTCTCGTCGCTCACAAAAGCGGACGCAAGCTCGTCCGGAATCCTCGCCGGGTCCGCAACCAGCATGTCAGCAAGGGGTTCGAGGCCCGCCTCACGCGCGATCTGCGCTTTCGTGCGGCGCTTCGACTTGTAGGGGAGGTAGAGGTCCTCGAGCTCGGCTTTCGTTGCCGCCTTCGCGACGGCGTCCCGCAGCTGGTCGGTAAGGGCGCCCTGCTCCTGGACCGCGGCGAGCACTGCCGCCCGTCGGTCTTCGAGCTCGCGGAGGTAGCGGAGCCTCTCTTCGAGGTCGCGGAGCTGCGCATCGTCGAGCGTCCCAGTGACCTCCTTGCGGTACCGGGCGATGAACGGCACCGTGGATCCCCCATCGAGCAGGCCCACGGCAGCGGCGACCTGCCAGGCCTTCACGCCGAGCTCGTCCGCGATGGTGCCGTTGATCTTCTCGGCGGTCTCGTCAGCGACCATCGCTCGGGGTGCACTCCGGCGTGCTTCCTGGGCTGAGGCCTTCTGGTCGGGGACTGAAGGCACGGATTTCGGGCGTGAAGGAGCGGGAACAACAGGCTGGGTCACGAAGACTACTCTGCCCTACGCGTCCGACATTCCGCACGCCGGCATCATCAGGCCTCAGCGCGCTCCCCACGTGGCGGCGACCGTCGCGACGCCCGCCCGGCCCAGCGCCCAGATGGCGCTGCCCACCCCTGTCAGCGCGTAGCCGCTCACGGGCACGAGCATGAGCCGCTCCCTCCAGGAACCGGCGTCGCCGAGAACAGGGAACGAGACGTGGCCTCCTGGTCGCCACATCCAGGAAAGCAGCGGGATGCGGGAGAGGCGGCGGGGCCGGCGAAACGCGATCGGCCACAGGAGGTTGCACCCGCCCGTCGTGAGCATGTCCCCTGCGATGTGGACGGCGCACCCGAGGGCGACGGCGAGCGGGAACCAGTCCTGCTCGTGGGGTGCGAAGACCGTGATGAATCCCGCGAGGGGTACCGCGACGAGCCACGGAATCCGCCGTACACCTTCGGGGAAGACGCCCAGGACCTTCGCAGCGAAAGCAACGAGCAGGAGCGAGACGAGACCGGCCCCGACATGGAGTGTCCCGATCCCCGCTATCCCCGCTATCCCCGCGGTCCACCGGCCGGCGGCCCAGGCGATCGCAGTGAAGGCCGCGATCCCGAGAAGGGAGTGGGTTCCGTTGCGGTGGCCCCCTGCGACGGCTCCGATCCCCTCGCAGACCAGCCGCGAGACCGGCGGGAGCGAATGCGCGATTGTTGCGCTCCGATGGTCGGCGTCCGGGAGCAGCGCTGCGCCGGCCGTCACGAGAGCACCGGCGACGACGCCGAGGGGCGAAGCGTGCAGGAGGGGAAGGCCGAGATCGAAGCGGGCCGGACCCCAACCGAGGACCGCCGACAGCGGTGAAAGGTCAAGGTGGACCCGGGTCGTCACAGCGACCCAGGCCGCGGCGCCGCACGCAGCGTGGTGAGGGCCCATCATCCGTGCCGGATCCTCCTCTGACCTGCGGACACACGCTGAGTGCGCCGTCCCACCGTACCCTCCTCAGGCTGCTCTGCCCTCACCGAGAGGCACCTTCGGGAGGCGCATCGGTGGGGTCAGGCGAGGCAGTCGGTGCAGACCCCGGCGTCGACGTCTGCGTCCCGGAGCACGGCGCCGCAATCATGGCATTCTGCATGGGCGGCGAGGTCGGCGCAGTCGGCGCAGCGGACCTCGTAGGATTCGGCAAGCGCCGCCCTGCAGTCCATGCAGGCATCCTCGGAAGGAGCTGCGGAGCGGTCGGGCAGTCGGTGGAGTTCGAGTTCTTCAACAGCAAGTGCGCTCATACTTCGAGGCTAGGTTTCCCCTCCGACAAAATAAGGACCCTGCCCCGGCGCGCCGGGAATCCGCGTAGGCTCGGAGGATGGCGCGCTACTTCGACGTCCACCCGGTGGACCCCCAGCCCCGCCTGATCGGCCAGATCGTGAGGATCCTGCAGGAGGGAGGGCTCATCGCCTATCCCACCGACTCCTGCTACGCGCTGGGTGCCCAGATGGGCAACCGGGCCGCACTCGACCGCATCCGGCAGATCCGTCGCCTCGACGACAAGCACCACTTCACCCTCGTCTGCCGCGACTTCGCCCAACTAGGACAGCTCGTGAGCATCGACAACGACGTGTTCCGCGCCATCAAGGCCGTCACTCCCGGCCCGTACACATTCATCCTCCCCGCGACGCGGGAGGTTCCACGACGCATGCTGCACCCGAAGAAGAAGACGGTCGGCGTCCGCATCCCCGACAACAACGTCGTCCGAGCGCTCGTCGCGGAGCTCGGCGAGCCCATCCTCTCGTCCACCCTTCTCCTGCCCGGCGACGAGGACCCGCTCATCGACGGCTGGGACATCAAGGACCGCCTCGACAACGTCCTCGACGCCGTCGTCGACGCGGGGGACTGCGGCACCGAGCCGACCACGGTGATCGACTTCTCGAACGGGTATGCAGAAGTGGCACGCGAGGGAGCGGGCGACACTTCGCGCTTCGAGTGACTCCTCAGGATCGGAGGCCTGGAGCACGTCGCAGGCCGTGAAGCAGCGCCCGCAAGCCTAGAATGGAAGGGCGAGAGGAGGGCCTCCGTGGCACGGTTCCACTACCGCAGTCCCAAGAGCTCCCGGCACTTCCAGCAGCCGCGGCAGCAGGCTCGTCCGCGGCCGGTTCCGCCGCCTCAACAACCAGTTCCGCAGCAGCAGGCGGTTCCGCCGCTGCAACCGACCCCCAGCCGCCGCAACCCGCTCGACGCCCCGTCTCCTGAGGCCACCGAGCGATGGCGTGAGCTCCTCGCCCCGGATGGAACGCCGCCCGCTCTCCCGTACCAGATCGACTATGTCCGTTCGGCTGTCCGCCAGGAGACGGGTGTCCGGCCGAGCCTGCGTGGCCTCACGGTGGGTCAGGCCGAGCGTATCCTCGCGGCGATCAACGTCGATCCCCGCCCGCTGTGGCGGAGCGGCCGGGACAGCTGGGTCATGAACGTGCTCGCGATCTTCGGGAAGTGGCTCGCCGTCGCGCTGCTCTTCATCGTGATCCTGTCCCTGGGGCGAGCGGATGGGATGCCCGTGGTCGTGCTCATTCTGATGGGTTTTGGGCTCTCCGCGGTTCGGCGGCAGCGCCGGCAGGCGTTCGAGAACCGCCGCTACCGCCATGCGCGCCTCGAAAGGCCTGCGGTGCCGGAGGCGTACGACGGCGGCACCGGCGGCCCGGTTGCTGGCTCACCCGAGCCCGGCGGCGGGGCCGAGGACCCGGGCAGCCCCTACGACGTCGAGACGTACCTCAAGCGGCTCGGCCGGGACGGCCGCTAGCGGCCCCTGCATGTAGAGCCGGACCCCTAGGAAGGATCTTCCCCGGCACTGAGCCTTCGTCTTCTATTGCTAATGTTTCTCATTAGCAATAGAAGGCGGTGTTCAATGTCAGCTCTTGAAGTGGAGGACCTTCGGATCTCCTTGCGGGGAACCGTCCTCGTCGACGGCGTCTCATTTGCCATCCGAGACGGGGGCCGCGCGTGCCTCCTCGGAGCGTCCGGATCGGGGAAGACGCTCATCGCTCGAGCCGTCGTCGGCCAGCTCCCTGCCGGCGCCGTGGCAACCGGGAGCGTGCGGGTCCACGGGACGGAGGTTCTCGGCGTGCCGACCTCGAAACGGCCGCCGGGCGCACGACCCGCTATGGTCTTCCAGGACTCGGCCGTCGCACTCAACCCGCTTGTCCGCGTGCGGGAGCAGCTCGCGCACCCGCTGCGCAGGCGCCGGGCGCTCCCGCGCGCCGAGGCCTTCCGCGCTGCGGCCCGGCTCGGCGAGCGCGTGGGCCTCCCCGCCGAGCTCCTGGACGCGTTCCCCCAGGAGCTCTCTGGCGGGCAGCGGCAGCGGGCCTGCCTTGCGCTGGCCCTCGCGTGCGAGGCCCGCCTCCTCGTCGCGGACGAACCGACGACGGCGCTCGACGTCGTGACGCAGGCCCAGGTCCTCGACGTGCTCGGGGCCGAAACCGCCGCTGGGGCGGGCACCTCCGTCCTGTTCATCACGCACGACTTCGCCGTCGCTGCCGCCGTGTGCCGCGATGCGGTCGTCCTCGACTCGGGACGCGTCGTCGAACGCGGGCCGCTCCGCGAAATCTTCGGGAAACCTCAGGACCCGTGCACCCAGGTCCTCGTCGGCGCCGCACGCGCGGCGTCGCTCGACGGTGCGCGAGGCCCGCGCGCGCCGCACGCCGCCGAGGCCAGGCAGACCGCCGGCCCCGCTCGGGATGGCCGCCCCTTCTTCGAGCTCGACCGGCTGAGCAAGGCCTTCCCGGCGAGGTCCAGGGCAGCACGCGGGTGGTCCCGTCCGGGGCCCGCGCCGGCAGCCAAGCAGTCGGCCCTCGCCGCAACCGCCCTGCACCCGACAGATCTCGCCATCGCCCCCTCTGAACGCGTGGGCATCGTCGGCGTGTCCGGTTCCGGCAAGACGACCCTGCTGAGGATCATGCTCGGACTCGAGCCCGGCGATCACGGCAGCGTGCGCTGCGACGGGCGCGCGGTCCTTCCCGCAGGCGCGCGGGAGCTCCGGTGGTACCGGCGCCGCGTGCAGTACGTCCCGCAGGATCCCGCGAACACGCTCGATCCGCGCATGGAGGTGCGGGACCTGATCGCGGAACCGCTCGTGGGCCTCGGGCACGACGGCGACCGCGAAGCGGCGGTCCTCGAGGCCCTCGAATCCGTGGGCCTCAGCCGGCATCACCTTGCGAGGCGGCGCGACGAGCTGTCCGGGGGCCAGGCGCAGCGTGTCGCGATCGCCCGCGCCATCGTGACGCGCCCGGACTTCCTCCTCGCCGACGAACCCGTGAGCGGATTGGACCTCCCGAACCGCGAGCGCGTCGTCGGCCTCCTCGCACGGCTCGCCGACGAGCGCGGCATGGGCCTGCTCGTCGTCTCGCACGACCTCTCCGTCGTCGCGAGCCTGTGCGAACGCGCCCTTGTCCTGGACGCGGGCCGCATCGTCGAGGATCGCCCGACACCCGACCTCCTGAGCCGTCCCGCCCACTTCCGCACGCGGGAGCTCCTCGCCGCAGTCCCACCGCTGCCTGTCTGAGCCTCACTGTCTGAGCCTCACTCCCGCACCCGAGAAAGGACCAACACACCATGAAGACCACCCGTGCCCTGCGCGCCGGGGGCGCCGCACTCGCGCTCGCGGCCGCCATGTCAGGCTGCTCGCCCAGCGCTCCGAGCGCGGAGGACGACGGCGGCCGGATCCGCCTCGCCATGCTGCAGCCCCCGCGCTCGGGGCTCACGCCGTTCAGCGACGACGCGTTCAAGCTCTCGCGCTGGGGAACGGCAGAGACGCTCGTGATGCTGGACGAGAACGGCGAGGCCCTCCCTCATCTCGCGACAGGATGGAAGCGCGTGGGCGAAAACGCCTGGGAGTTCACGCTGCGCGACGACGTCGAGTTCCACGACGGGACCAAGCTGAGCGCTGCCGCGGTCGCGAACACGCTCACCCGCGCGACGAAGGCCGCACCCAAGCCCCGGATCCTCGATGGCGTCGAACTCACCGCCGCGGCAACCGGCCAGCTCACCGTGCGCGTCGCGACGGCCGCGGTCGATCCCCTCCTCCCCCAGCGCCTCTCGAGCCCCCAGCTCGCGATCCTCGCCGAGAGCGCCTATCGCTCCGACGGCACGGTGAGCCCCGTGGGCACGGGGTCGGGGCCGTTCAGGCTCGTCGCCGTCAACGGCACGTCCACCGCGACGCTAGACCGCTTCGACGGCTACTGGGGAAAGCGTTCGACGGCGCCCGGCATCGACGTCTCGTTCGTGCCCGACGGCACGGCCCGCGGCGCGGCCCTCCGCACAGGTTCCGCCGACGTGGTCGAGGCGATTCCGGTCTCCCAGGCGCCCCTTCTGGACGACAGCCTCATTCACGAGGTCCCGATGCCGCGGACGAACACGCTCTACCTCAACAACGCGATGGGACCCTTCGCGGACTCCAGCCTCCGCGCGGCGGCGCGGAAGGCGCTGAACCCCGATGGCATCGTCAAGACGGTGTACGAGGGGCGGGCCGACGTCGCGGCGGGGCTTCTCGGACCCGCACTGCCGTGGGCAGCGACCCTTCGCGCCGGAGGCGAGTCCGCCACGGCATCGGGCTCCCCGGCGGGCGCACGGATTCGGCTCGGGACCTTCTCCGACCGGGCGGAGCTGCCCGAGGTCGCGGTGCTCGTGGAGCAGCAGCTCGAGGCGGCAGGCTTCGTGGTAGAGCAGGTGGTCCGTGAGTACGCGCACTTCGAGAAGGACATGCTCGCGGGCGCGTTCGACGCCGTCATCCTCTCCCGGGCCACGGTCCTCGACTCGGGCGACCCAGTCGCGTACATGTTCAGCGACTTCTCGTGCAAGGGCTCGTTCAACATTGCGCACGTGTGCGATCCGGAGATCGACCGAGCCCTCGCGAAGGCGTCGTCCGCGGAGCCGGGACCGGAGCGGAGGGCAGCGATCATGGCTGCCGAGGCGGAGATCCTCAAGCGGGACGCAGCGCTCCCGATGCTCCACGAGCGGGTGATCCAGGGCGAGGCGGCGGGCGTGTCCGGTGTCTCGCGCGATCCCAGGGAGCGCGCGCTCATCACGGGCGAGAGCGCGGCAGTGCGCGGGGAGCGCTGAGGATGGGCCGCATCCCCGGGCGCGGGGATGGCGTACGACGACGCCGCACGCACCGGCGGAGCGCCGCATGGCCGCGAGCACACTCGGCTGTTGCCGCAGCCTCCCGATCCGTGACCGTCGCGCTCGTCGTGTTCCTGCTCGGCATCCTGCCGTGGCTCTCCTCGCACGACCCCGCGCTCGCGATCCTGCGCGCAAGGTCCGCCGAGCAGGAGGCGACTCCCGAGGCGCTCGGCGCGATCCGGCAGGAGCTCGGCCTCGACGCCGGCCCGTTCGCAGTCTTCGCGGGGTGGCTCGGGCGGGCGCTGACCGGCGATTGGGGTGTCTCCTGGGTCAGCGGAAGGCCCGTGCTGCCCGGTATGGTGCAGGCGATGCTCGTCTCGCTCGGGCTCATGGCCGCCGCGCTCACGGTCGCCCTCGTGGTCGCTGCAGCACTCAACGTTTCGGCCCTCCGCCGCGGCCTCGACGGGCGAACAGCCAGGACGTCCGGAGCCCTGGCCGCGGCGCTCACGTCCCTGCCCGAGTTCCTGCTCTCGGCCCTCCTGCTGGTGGCGGGCGCTGTCTGGCTCCGCTGGTTCCCGCCGTACGGGTGGTCTGGCCCGTCGTCGGCGGTGCTGCCGGCGCTGGCCCTCGGCGTCCCCGCCGGCGGCCTCCTCGGGAGGCTCGTCTCCGATTCCCTGGCCAGTGCCCTGAGTGAGCAATGGGTGGCGACGTGGATCGTCTCGGGCTATTCGCGTCGCGCAATCGCCCTCAACGCGCTCCGCCGGAGCCTGCCGTCGGTCCTTCCGCAGCTCGCGCTCGTTCTCGTCGGACTCGTCGGCGGCGCCGTCGCCGTCGAACGCGTCTTCGCGATCCCGGGCATCGGCCGCGCGACCCTGGGCGGGGTGTCGGCCCAGGACGTCCCGACCATTCAGGCGGGCGTCATGCTGCTCATGCTGCTCTCGACGGCGCTCGGGGGCGCCGCGGGCCTCCTCAGACGGGTGCTGCTCGGGCCGGCGATTCGGGCCTCCGCCGTCCCGGCGCCCGCGCCCGTCCCCGCCGGCACACGCCGCACGTGGCTCGTCCCCGCCGCGTCCCTCCTCGCCCTCGCCGGCCTTGTCGCCGCAGGACTGCCGCGGGACCCGTACTCGACGGCGCACGGAAGGCTCGCACCGCCGTCGGTCGTCATTCCGCTCGGGGCGGACGCGAGCGGCCGCGACCTGCTGGCCCGCGTGGCACACGGTGCTCTGACGACCATCGGAACCGCCGCCCTCGTAACGTCGGTCTGCCTCGCCATCGGGCTCGCCCTCGGCCTGTGCGGGCGCGCCGCCCTAGGACCCATCGAGGTCGCGAAGGCGGTTCCGCCCGTGATCGCCGGGCTCGTCGTCGTCGCCCTCATCGGGGCGTCGGCAACCGGCGCGGCGATCGCCGTTGCGGCCGTCGGCTGGGCTCCGCTCGCGGCGCACACAGCGGCGCTCACCACCGAAGCACGCGCTCAGGCGCACGTGCAGATCGCACCTGTGCTCGGCACGGGCCGCGCACGCACGATGCTCGGCCACGTCCTGCCCGGAGTCGTCGGGCCTGTCGTCCGCCACGCGGCGCTGCGCCTGCCGGGCACGGTGCTCGCGCTCGCAGCGCTCGGCTTCCTCGGGATGGGCCCGCAGCCGCCGCATCCCGACTGGGGCCTGGTCCTCGCAGAGGGCATGGCCTACGTCGAGCGCGCGCCGTCCGTGGTCCTCGGGCCCCTCTGCGCGCTGGTGCTGCTCGCCGTCTCGGCTGTCTCACTGTCAGGGCTCTCCGCAGACCTCGGACGGAGGTCCGAGGCCGGGTGAGCTGCTCCGACGAATATCGGTTCAGGGGCTCGCGCCCGCACGGTCGCCGTGCTGGACTGGGTCGGGCGGCAGAGGCCCACCCGGGCACTGCCGCCCATCGAACCGGCCGAGGGCGGCCGCGCCGCCCGGGAAGGACCAATAGGCCCATGGCAACGTACAGGATCGGCTACCTCGTCGGCAGCCTTGCTTCTGCTTCCATCAATCGCACCCTCTCAAAGGCCCTCATCCGGTTGGCCCCGGAAGAGCTCGAGTTCGCCGAGATCCCCATCGGAAACCTCCCGCTGTACAGTTCCGACTACGACGCCGACTACCCGCCCGAAGGCCGCTCGTTCAAGGACGCGGTTGAAAGCTCGGACGGCATCCTGATCGTCTCCCCCGAGTACAACCGCTCGATTCCCGGGGTGCTCAAGAACGCGATCGACTGGGGATCCCGGCCGTGGGGCACCAATTCGTTCGCCCGGAAGCCCACGGGGATCATCGGGGCCTCGCCTGGCAACATCGGCACCGCGGTCATGCAGTCGTCGATGCGCGCGGTGCTGAGCTTCCTCGACGCGCCACAGCTGAACTCCCCCGAGGGCTACATCAAGTTCGACCGGGCGGTCTTCGGCAACGACGGCTCCGTCTCGGACGAACAGACCGAGAGCTTCCTGCGCCACTACATGTCGGAATACGCCGCCTTCGTGGCACGGGTCCTTGCCGCGGACGCACCCGGGCACATCGGCGACCGCGATCCGTACGCCCACGCGTGACCCCTAGCCCGGGCGGCCGTCCCTGCAACCGGGTGTCACAAGCGCCCTGCGTCAAGCCGGCCGTCCGGGGTACACCTTCGATGTCCAAGCAACCACGTCGGACCATCTGAAGGAGAAGCCATGAGTTTCGAACCGCGCACCGCCATCGTCACCGGCTCCGATTCCGGAATCGGTCAAGCGACCGCCGTCGCGCTCGCGGCAGCGGGAATGGACGTGGGCGTCACGTGGCACTCGGACGAGAAGGGCGCCCAGGAGACCGCCGAGGAGATCCGCAGGCACGGCCGGAAGGCGTACGTTGCCCAGCTGGACGTCGCCGACACGCCAGCCTGCGGTGACGTGATCGACGATCTGGTCTCACAGCTCGGCGGCTTCGACGTCTTCGTGAACAACGCCGGCACGGGCGCGAACGAGCCGTTCCTCGACATGGAGTACGAGCGCTGGCGGGAAATCGTCGCCACCGACCTTGACGGGGCCTTCGTCTGCCTCCAGCGGGCAGCGCGACACATGGTTCAGGCCGGCAATGGCGGGCGCCTCATCGCAGTGACGAGCGTGCACGAGCACCAGCCTCGGGTCGGCTCGTCGGCGTACGACGCCGCGAAGCACGGCCTCGGGGGCCTCATCAAGACGATCGCCCTGGAGCTCGGCGAGCACGGCATCACGGCGAACTCCGTGGCGCCGGGCGAGATCGCGACGCCCATGACCGGCCAGGAGGACGAGGACCCGCACGGTGTCTCACGTCCCGGGGTCCCGCTCGGCCGCCCGGGAGACGCGCGCGAGGTGGCGGCCGTCATCGCGTTCCTTGCCTCGCCCGCTTCGAGCTACGTCACGGGTGCTTCGTGGCCCGTCGACGGCGGCATGCTGCAGATGGGTCCGCAGGGCGGCTCGCACATCACGGGCGACGACTGGCGGAAGGGCTGAGCGAGGGGGCTGCGAAGCCCTAAGCCGCGACCGTGAGCAGGCGGGCGCTGCCGTCCGCCTCGCCCACGAGGCGGACCCGCAGCCGCCCGAAGGAGACCTCGCCAGTCACGAGCAGCGCGAAGTACCGGAACAGCTGCTCCTCCCGCGAGAGCGCCTGCAGGAGCGCGCCCGCGTGCTCGAAGAACGCCTCGGCCACGACGAGGCCGGCCACCGCCCGGTTCCTCACCGCCGTCATGAACGCGTCCACCCGCCGGAACAGGTCGGGCACGAACAGGAGCACGACGGCGAAGATCCCCGCAGCGACGACACTGATCCGATCCGTCACGACCACGTACGCAAGCGCAAGGCCGACGACGACGACGAGGACGCGGCTGGCCACGTTCAGCACTCTGGCGAGGGTGCGGTGCGACTTCACCCGCTCGAGCACCGCGTAGTCTGCGGCGAGGGCGAGCCGCTGCCCGGCCGCGAGGATGGTCTCACGCACAAGGCGCGTCCCATCTGGAAGGAGTGTCCCTTGCGCTCCGAAAAGTTGGCGTGTCATCTGTCCCCTCGCGTTGCCCGGCCCGGTGAGTCGACTACTATTCTCCCACGCGCCGTCGACCGCGGGGCAAACTGCGACGTCATGGCCCGACTCGCACGGTCCCGGCCGGAGCCGCCCGCGCCTGCTTACCCCTCGGGGTCAGCGCTCAGGGTCAGTTGCTGTCAACCCGACTGAGGGTCTCCCTGGTCTTTGCGAGTCGGCGGGGCCTGCCTTCCCGATGCTCCGCCTCGGCCGCCGCCTCCCGGGGCCGAAAAGGGGCCAGATGCTGCCCTCCGTTGCTGCGCAGGCTTTCGTCGTTGCTGCGCAGGCTTCCGCCGCGCGGATTCCGGTGGCTCTCGCTGCGCTGCCCGTCCTCGTGCCTGTTCCCGCCGCTGGACTCGTCCCCGCTCGCAACGCGATAACCCTGCCCCTGCTGTTGCCGCTGCCGGTGATGCTCTATGAGCAGGCGCGCCATGAGCCGGGCGCGCTCGGCGGCACGCGTGTCGCCCTCTGCGTCCGCGACCATCGCGCCCTTGATGAGGATGTGGCACGACCAGGCGAAGCCGTCCGGGTCGTCGAGCCCGGCCGCGATGGCGATCGCTGCGAGCTGGTCCCGCGTCCGGCTGAGGTATTCGATGCTGGCCTTGCCCAGAGGGTGGTCGGGACCCATCTCGATCATGACGTGGAGGAAGGCGCTTGCCTCGGCCTTCCCTCGGTGGAACCAGTCGTCGAGTACGCCGAACACCGCGAGCAGGGCCTCGTCGCGGCTGTCGATGCTCTTGGTGGCCGCCTCGACGGCGGCACTCCTCGCAAGGAACCACCGGTCCAGATAGGCCAGGACGAGTGCGTCCTTGGATGGGAAGTGCCGGTAGAAGGTTGCCTTCGCAACCCCTGAGCGGCCGATGATCTCATCCACACCGACGTCGCGGATACCACGCCGGGCGAAGAGCTCGTACGCAGTGTCCACTATTCTTTCGCGCGCACCAGGCTTTCTGCCCGTGGCCGCGCGAGCATCGCCCCGAGCGTCCATGCTGGCCATCCTATCGCATTGACTGGACAGACAGGTCTGTCTACATGTAGAAAATTCTTGAGCAGACAGACCGTTCTGTCTCAACCGGGCCGACAGGGCGTCGGCCCTCCGCGGTGAGTAGGAGGACGCTGTGACTGAGCTGATGAGCCGGCTGCCCCTCGGCGGGGCCGCTTCCAGGGCTGTGTCCCCTTCAGCGGCGCTCGCGGGAGAGCGCGTGGACGAGGCGGAAGAACTGCGCGAAGTGGCGCAGTTGGCCCTGGCGATGGCTCTCCGCCGCTACCGAGAGGGTGCCGAGAACTCGCCTAAGGCCTGCGCGTGAGGCAGCAACTGGACCCCAAGGGGGAAATGAGGCGCGCCCTCGCGGGCGACCGCAAGGTCATCGTCGACGGACGCAACGCCGAACTGCACTGCTACTTGGTGGCAGCTGGGGTGCAGTCGGCGCGCGTCGTGTGGACGACGGCGTCAGGGCGGCGCAGGCAGCGAATCGTTCAACTCGCGCAGGTCCGGCTTCCGGACCCGGCGACGCCGTGGGAGGGAGTGGAGATCTCCCCCGACCGGATTCCCTTCGCCTCCCCCGCCCGCCTCTGAGGCGTACAGCGAGGAGAGCGGGAAGCCCGACTGGGCCCCAGGGGCCGGACTCCGAGGAGCGGAGCGGCCTGTGGGTCTAGGCTCGGGCGTGTGGGCGACGCAGCCGGCGCTCGCTCGAGAGGGAGTTCCATGGCCGAGCTCGATCCGCAGCGCCTGTCCTTCAAGTACCGCCTTGTGCAGGATGGCCTCCTCGACGCTGACGAGTCGCCGGAAGACTATCCGCAGGAGTGGTGCTTCTCCGTCTCGGCGACCGTCTACCACCGCTTCGACGACGACGGCCGCGAACGCCGGGTCGGCCGCGGCCGCGTGTATGTCGTTCCGGATGCGACCGACATCGACCTCTTCGAGGTCCTCGACGCGCACAGCCAGGAGCTCGCCGACGTCGCGGCCATGCTTCTCACAGACCGTCCTGACCTCTTGGCTGCCCTCGCGGCGGGCACCCGCCACGACCTGATGTACGTCGCGGACCTCGAACTCCACCGGGAGTTCCGCGGGCAGGGGCTCGGGCGGAGCATCCTCCGCGCGCTGCTCGAGGCTGTGGGCCGCGGGGTGGGTCTCGTCATCCTTCAGGCCGCGCCCCAGCTGAGCGGCGAGCTGGACGACGACGGGGACGCCGGCATGGGCATCGGCCGGACCGGCAGAGTGGCCACAGGCGAAACTGGAATCGACGGCGCAGTCGCCCGCCGTCGTGCGAAGCGCTCCTTGGCGCGATACTGGCAAGCAGCAGGTTTCGAACGAGCTGCCGGCGACTACTACGCCCGGCTGGTCTGAGGAAGCAGTCGACATGGACGATGTGGCACGGCCATCCGGGACACAACCGCGCAGCGGCGGCTATCTCGACCGCCCGCACTCGAGTTCGCTGGCCGACGTGCTCAACGTGATCCTCGACAAGGGCCTCGTCATCGACGCCTACGTGCAGCTCTCCCTCCTCGGTGTAGACGTCCTCACGGTCGACGCGCGCTTCGTGGTGGCGAGCGTGGACACCTATCTCCGCTACGCGGAGGCGACCAGCAGGCTGAACCTGGCGAAGCAGACCGAAGGGAAGGGACTCCCGGAGCTGGGCAAGAAGGCCATCGACCGCACCGTCGAGACCGTCGCCCACGAGGTCGCCCAGAGGAAGACCGAGGACTTCGTGGGAAAGGTCAAGGATTTCTTCACCCCGGACTGACCTGTTCGACGTCGGGCCAGCATAGGATCGCCCCGTGGACACGACACCTCCGCGCCTGGACGCTGCGACCCTCGCCCTGCACATAGAACGGAACCCGGAGCTCATCGGCGTCGGCATGGCCGCACCGGTGGTCGTGCGCATCGTCCCGCACCCGGAACCCGACCGCTTCGCCGTCGTCCTCGCCGAGCCCGACGGCGGCGCCCGGCACGTCGTCGAAGTCCAGCTCGGCGAGGCGGACGAGGACCAGATGCTGCGCGCGCTCTCACACTGGGCCGTCGAGCGCCAGGCGCTCCCCGACGTCGAACACCACGCCGCGATCGTTGCGGAGACTGTTCCCCCTCAGGTGGCGCGCGCCGTGGCCCTCGCCCGCCGCATAGCCCCCATCGAGGCGCTCGAACTCGAGGTCGGGCAGGGGCACGGGGACCTGGCGCTGCATGCCGGGCCGGTCGAACCGCCCCCCAGCGCCGATCCGGAGGCCGAGCTCGCGAGCGCCCTGCGCCTGCGCCGTTTCCTCGAATCGCTCGACCCCTCGGACCCGCTTGCGGCACGGGTCATGGGGCCGCGTCCGACGACCCTCGACCGAGGCGAGGGCTGATTCGGGCCCGCTCCCCTTCCCGCCCGCTTCTTCCAGCCGTGGCCCGGTTGGCCGGCCGGCGGGCGGGTAACGCTGGGGGACGTGAAGGTCAGCGCCGTAAGGAGAGCATCATGATCGAGCGAGGCAGCAACAAGCACGGACCGCAGCTGGACGACGAGATGAAGCACGAGGACCAGGGCACGATCCGCAGCGGGCGTCCCGGCCACGTCGAGGACTTCCGGCAGACCGAGCCCTTCCCCGACGATACCGACAGCCCGGAGACGCAGGCAGCGATGGGGCATGGACTCGGCGTGCCCGAGGGCGAGGAAGGCGGAGAAGGCGAAGATCTCGGCGGCGAACCCGAATGATGTGACTGCTCCTCCGGCATGGGTAAGGAGCCGTCATGGAGGTCCTGCCAGCGGAGCACATCTACGCGGAGATCCTTGCGCGGCTCACCGCCGCCAGACGCAGCGGTTCGCTGCGGGAGTCGGTTGAGGCGGAAGTCTGGGAGCCGGCGGCCGAGAGCCATCGGCCCTCGACTCCCCGGGTCGGCGATCCGTGCGAGGGCTGCGGCGAGCCATGGCCGTGTCCGGTGGTGCGGGACCTGCTCAAGTCGGGCGTCGTGGCCCCGCTCGAGGAGATCGCCTCAGCCCTGCCGCCTCCCCTAAGTGCGGCCGCAGCGGGACCCGCGGACCACCACGTGCTCCGCCGCCGTTGGGTGCCGCGGCACCGCCGCCGGCAGCCGCGCCGCTTCCCGCCGGCCTCGTGACGCCACCCCGGGGCCACAGCCAGTTGAAAGGTGCCCCAAAGCCCGCGGACACCTGCCCCGAGGACAGTGGAACGTACACCCACTGGACCCGAGGAGGCAGGAATGATCATCTACCGGCCCATTGCCCGGCTGGAGGTCGACGACGGCGGGCTGAGGTCTGCCTTGAAGGCCATGGCGTGGACGGCGCTGCTGGGCGCACCCCCTTGCGGTGATTCGCCTGACGGCGACTCACCCGAAGAAGACTCACCCGATGAGGCGAGGACGGTCAGAGGGGCGCAGGAACTGCAGCCTTGCGAACGGCGGCGAGCCGCTCGTCGTTCGTCAGAGCATGCGAGAACGGCGTCGCCCGTCGCAGCCGAGCACCCCGCTCACCCGGCGCGAGCATCGCATCGATAAGCGACTCAGCGTCCCCGTCGAGCAGCCGCGCCCACTCCGCATGCACGTCCTCGTGCATGTCCTCGGTGCAGACGCTCGCCGTGGATAGGGTCCCTGTGCTGACGGCTCCCGAGGGGACGGCTCCCGGGCTGACGGCCCCCGAGGGGACGGCTCCCGCAGATACCGTCCCTGCGGCCACTCCCTCCAAGGCCATCTCCCCCGGGGACCCGTCAGCCATCTGGCTGGCCATCCCTCCTGTGCCGGCCAGCGGTGCCGCCGCAAGGTTCGCCCGGGCGGCGGCGAGGACCGGCCCCGCGTCATCGCGCAGCTTGTCCACGACCGCGCGGTGAAGCTCCCACGCGACGCGCTCGTCATGGCTCTCGAGGACGGGGCGCCTGCCCCGTGCCTGCTCTATGTCGTCCTGGACGGTCAACACGCTGCATCCGAGGATGTGGGCGATATCGCCGAGCGGGACGCCCGCCGCGTAGAGGCCGAAAATCGACTCGCAGCGGTCCCCCTCGGGGATCGATGTGCCCTCGCCCGCAAGCAAGGGATCCTCGGACGAGGTGACAGCCTGCTCGAGCAGGGAAGCGATGAAGGGTCGCAGCATGCCGGATGGGTACCCAGCTTCTGCGAAACCACGCCGAACGGCCCGCAGCTGAAACTGCCGCTCGAGAAGACGGCTGCTCCTGCCTGAAGCTGCTCGAGAAGACAGCTGCTCCGCACCTTCCGCCGAGGGGTCGGAGGAAGGTGCGGAGCAGCCGATTCGGAGGTGCGCCGGGTGCCTAGAAGGCCCCGATGCCGTTAGGTGTCCCGAGACCCGTCGGGCCGTCCCAGCCGGTGCGGGCGGCGCACCACTGAGGCGTCGTGCACGTGCCGTTGCTGCCCGAGGTGACGTCGAAGAGCGACGCCGCGTGGGCATAGGGGATGCTGTTCGCGTAGGTCCCGCTCGCCTTCGACCCGGTGTTGCCGGACAGCGCGTACACGGAGGCGATGATGGGCGCAGCCTCGCTCGTGCCACCGAACTGGCCCCACGACGAAGCCGTGCTCGAAGTCGGGTAGAGGACCGCGAGGCCGCCGTTGTTCGGATCCGCGACCGCTGCGACGTCATTCATGGCGCGCTTTGCGCAGCCCGTTCCGACGTTCGCCGCAGCCGGGAGCGCTGCGTTGTACGACGAGCAGCCCGACCCAGTGCCGCTCCACACCGTCTCCGACCAGCCGCGCGCTGTCGAGGACTTGACGAGGGACGTACCCCCGACAGCCGTCACGTAGCTCGACGTCGCGGGGTACGCCGCGCCCTGATAGCCGTTGTCTCCCGCGCTCGCCGTGACCGCGATGCCGGGGAAGCTGTAGTACTTCCCGTACGTCGCATCCGAGGCGTCGGAGCCCCCGTAGCTGTTGGAGATGGCGACGACGCCGGGCTGCTTCGCGGCGGTCTGCTCGGCCGTGCCGAGGTCGGCGAACGAGGTCGAGGACGCCTGGACCACGACGATCTTGCAGTCCGGGCAGGACGCGGAGACCGCGTCCACGTCGAGGGCCTGTTCCTGGGCCCAGCCGACGTTGAACGCCGGCGCGGCCGTCCCGCCCGACTCGTTGAGGACGCGCAGGCAGCCGGTGCTCGCCGTGCATGCCGGGAGGCCGAACTGCTTGCGGTAGTTCGCGAGGTCGCTCGCGAGGTTCGGGTAGCCGTAGGCGTCGACGATCGCGACGGTGCGGCCGCCCGAGGCGGTGCCCGTGAGCTTGTACGCGTCCCGGAGCTGAGCCGGAGTGAGCGCGCTCGCCGGGGGCGTCGTCGTCGTCAGCGGCCGGCCCTTGGTGTCGGTCACGACGCGCGCGGTGCACGCCGCCTGGCCGGCGGCGGGAAGCGAGCACACCTTGGCCGAGTGCTCGAGAGCCTGTGCTGATGGTGCCGCCATGGCGGCGCTGGTGCCGGCGAGGAGCCCGACTGCGACAAGCAGCGCGAGGCCGACGGCGGAGAGCAGCTTCCTGATGGGTAACGCCCCCTTCGGGTCTGAGAGTCTGGGAGCTCGCACTGCTGCAAGCTCGCCTACATCGACGCTAGGGGGAGGCCGCACCCGGACCGCCGCAATTGGGCAGAAGCTGCGGAAAGCCTTGCAAGGACCTCAGGCCAGCCCGCGGTCCGGACAATCTGGGACGCCGAAAGGGCACGGAAAAGGAGGGATTCCCTTCCGGGGACCCCTCCCTGTCCCGCTCTCTCGTCAGAGGGGGCGGATGCTCTGTGCCTGCGGGCCCTTCTGGCCCTGGCCGACTTCGTACTCGACCTTCTGGCCCTCTTCGAGGTTCTTGAAGCCGCGGCCTTCGATCTGCGTGTAGTGGGCGAACAGATCCGCCGAGCCGTCATCGGGGGCGATGAAGCCGTAGCCCTTCTCGCTGTTGAACCACTTGACGGTGCCTGTAGCCATGGTGCTGCCTTTCCCGGGCAGCGCCGTGGCCGCTCATGCGGCCGGATCCCACGCCGTCCTAGACGTAAGCCTAATGTGGGGGTGCGGCAGTGCCAAACGGTCAACTCGCCCGCGTGGCGGGCAATATGGGCCTATGGATGCAGTCGAGGCTCTGAATGAGATCGCCTTCTGGCTCGAGCGCGAGCTCGCCCCGAGCTTCAAGGTCAAGGCGTTCCGCAATGCTGCCGCCGCAATCTCGGGCCTGACGGACGACGACGTCGCCGCCCGCGCGCGCGACGGGCGACTCCGACGGACGAAGGGAATCGGGAACCGGACCTTCGAGGTGATCCTCCAGGCGACCGAGGGCGGGATCCCCGACTACCTCCAGGCGCTGCGCGAGCGGGCCAAGCAGCCGTTGGCCACGGAAGGCCGCGAGCTGCACTCGCTCCTGAAGGGGGACCTGCACAGCCACAGCGACTGGTCGGACGGCGGCTCCCCCATCGAGACCATGGCACAGGCCGCGAGGATCCTCGGCCGTGACTACCTCGCTCTCACCGACCACTCGCCGAACCTCACGATCGCGAATGGCCTGAGCAGCGAGCGCCTCTCGCAGCAGCTCGACCTCGTAGACGGCTACAACGAGACGGCAGCCGACGGTTTCCGCCTGCTCACCGGGATCGAGGTGGACATCCTCGAGAACGGGACGCTCGATCAGGACCCCGGGATGCTGGACCGCCTCGACGTCGTCGTCGCGAGCGTGCACTCGAAGCTTCGCTCCGAGGCGCGGGTCATGACACGCCGCATGCTCGGCGGTATCGAAGATCCGCATACCGACGTGCTCGGCCACTGCACCGGACGGCTCGTCACGGGCTCACGCGGAAGCCGTCCAGAGTCGGAATTCGACGCCGAGCGCGTCTTCGCGGCCTGCGCCGAGAACGGGGTCGCTGTGGAGATCAACTCGCGCCCCGAACGGCAGGACCCGCCCGACGACCTCATTCAGCGAGCGCTCGACGCCGGATGCCTCTTCAGCATCGACAGCGACGCCCACGCCCCCGGCCAGCTCGACTTCCTGCAGTACGGGGCGGCACGGGCCGCCGCAAACGGAGTCCCCGCCGACCGGATTGTGACGACCTGGCCGCTCGAGCGACTCCTCGAGTGGACCGGGCGGCGGCGGTGAGCCTCCGGTCCGGTCGGGGCAGATCCGCCTCCGGATCGTGACATTCCGACACCCCTAGACGGCCGGGACGCCCTCCTATAATCCGAGCCATGGGCTTTGCCTCGAGTGCCGCGAGAGGGTTGGGGAAGCTCCTCGCGTTCTTCTTGGTCAGCGCGGTCTGCGGGGTGCTCGTGGCGGCGCTCATGGCCCCGGCTGTTGCGAGCGCGTGGGCCGCGGCCGACGGCTCGGTCCAGTTCTTCAACAGCCTGCCCAGCCAGCTCACCGTGACGCCGCCGGACCAGGTGACGAGGATCCTCGCGGCAGACGGTTCCCAGATCGCGACCCTCTTCGACGAGAACCGGACCTCCGTACCCCTGGACCAGATCTCCCCCACTATGAGGAACGCGATCGTCGCGGTCGAGGACTACCGGTTCTACGAGCACGGGGGGATCGACACGACAGGCATCGCCCGCGCCCTCATCGCCGACTTCCGCGGCGACCGTCAGGGCGCGTCGACGCTGACGCAGCAGTACGTGGCGAACGTGCTCAAGGAGAACGAGATCGCCCAGGGTACGAGCGCCGACGTCGTGCTCAACGGCCAGAAGACCATCGGGGACAAGCTGCGCGAGATGAAGCTCGCGATTTCGCTCGAGCAGCGCTACACGAAGGATCAGATCCTCCAGGGCTACCTCAACATCGTGTTCTTCAACACCAACGCCTACGGGGTCGAGGCCGCGAGCGAGTACTTCTTCTCCGTCCATGCCAAGGACCTCACCCTCCCTCAGGCGGCCCTCCTGGCCGCCCTCGTGAACGGGCCGTCGGTGTACGACCCCACCGTGCACCCCGACAACGCGGTCACCCGGCGGAACCTCGTGCTGGATGCGATGCTCCAGCACGGCTACATCGACCAGAAGCAGCATGACGACGCGGTCGCGACGCCGCTCCAGCTCAAGGTCAGCCCGCCCAAGCAGGGCTGCCCCTACGCAACCCAGGCCCAGTACTTCTGCGACTACGTCCTGCACGAGATCCTCAA
Organism: Sinomonas susongensis; assembly: GCF_005877005.1. Taxonomy (GTDB): domain Bacteria; phylum Actinomycetota; class Actinomycetes; order Actinomycetales; family Micrococcaceae; genus Sinomonas; species Sinomonas susongensis. The sequence continues at coordinate 90,741 of NZ_SSNH01000009.1, forward strand.
CGACCCTGCGTACGGCGCGACGCAGGCCGACCGCCTGCAGAAGGTCATGCGCTCGGGCCTCACCATCACGACGACGCTCGATCCCCGCCTTCAGGGGCCCGCCCAGGCGCAGGTCGACGCGACCGCCGGTGCCAACCCGGACAAGTGGGGCACGTCGCTCGTCACGGTCCAGCCCGGCACGGGTCGGATCCTCGCGATGGCGCAGAACAGCCGCCTGCTCCCGGGGCAGGGCCTGAACTACGTCACGAGCTACAACTTCAACGTCGACAAGGCTGACGCGCACGGCAATCCCCTCGGAGGCGCCGGCGGCATGCAGCCCGGTTCCTCGATGAAGCCCATAACGCTCACCGCGTGGCTCACCGAGGGCAAGACGACGAACACCATCGTGGACGCATCGCACCGCGTGTACCCGCTGAACTACCCTTGGAAGGACAGCTGCGGCAAGGTGGTTGGCGCCTACGACGACGCCGAGGTCAGCCTCGGTGCGGCGCCGAACCTGCAGAACGACGAGCCCGGCTGGTACGAACCCATGACCGTCCGGGAGGGCGTGTACCAGTCGATCAACACGGCGACGTTCGCCTCGGCCGCCGCCCTCAACGACTTCTGCGACATCCAGCGGGCGGCCAACGCCCTCGGCATGGAGGACGGCGGGGGCAATGGCCAGATGATCGACATGTCCACGCTCGGCGACCTCCTCGGCGGCATGAACGTCGCACCCCTCACGATGGCCAACGCGTACGCCACGTTCGCCAGCAACGGCACCTACTGTGTGCCGATCTCCATCGCGAGCGTGACCGATGCGCAGGGCAAGAAGATCGGCGGACAGGCCCAGTCGTGCCGGCCCAACTCGATCCGTCCCGACGTGGCGAAGGCCGTGACAGACGTCCTACAGGACGTGCTCACGAAGGGTTCCGGGTACAACATCAAGGACAGCGCAGGCCACACCATCACGCTCGGCGTTCCCGACGCGGCCAAGACGGGCACCAATCAGTACAACAGCGAAACGTGGCTGATCGGCTACACGCGGGGCCTCTCGACGGCGTCGTACTTCGGTGAAGCGCTCGGCAACCCGGAGGACCATCTGGGCCGCAACGTGATCGTGAACGGCAGGTTCTGGCCCGTGATCGACGGCGCATACATCGCCGGGCCGCAATGGGCGTACTACATGCAGCATGTCCTCGGCCTGTACGACCACGGCCCGTTCGATCCGGCGCCCCCAAGCCTCATCGGACCGCCGGTTCCCCCAGTGCCCCAGGGCACAGGCCCGTAAGGCTGCTGAAGCTCGCGCATGCGGCGGTGCCGGGCCGTCGAAGGGGCCCGACACCGCCGCAGCGCTGGCTGAGGAAGGCTACCGCTGGCCCTCGACACCGTCGGCGTCGATGTGCTCCTTGGCGACCTCCTCGTTCACGGTCTCCTGCCCAGTGGTGCTCTCCTTGCCGAGCCGGACACGCTCCACGGGAACCGTCTCCTTCTCCACGACGGGCCGCTCTTCATGGAGGACCACCTCGTGCTCCTCCTCGGAGAGCTCAGGACCGGCCAGGGCTGCGTCCCGGTTGGCCTCCGTGATGGGCTCGCGCTCAAGCCTGACCTCTTCCCGCTGGACCGGGACCGTCTTGGTCACATTCTCCGTCGTGACGTACTTCCGCAGGCGGGCCCGACCCGTCTCCTGCTGCTCGGTGCCGACGTGGAGACGCTGCTCGGAACGAGTCATCGCATCATCGGTGCTGGGTCCGGACGTGTCGCGCCCAACGGTCCCGGGGGCGTCTTGGGCTGCCTCGCGCCCGCTTACGCCACCGCCGGTGGCCGCGTATCCCGTGCCTGTCGTCGCGGCGTCGGCCGTGGGAGTGTCCATCCCCTGGCCCTCGCCGACGGTGCGATCCGTGCCCGCACGGCCACCCGACCATCCGAGCCCTCGGTAGTACTCGTACAGCCGTGCTTCCTCATCGACTTCCAGGTGCCGGTCAGGATCGACCCGCGGCGCGTCCTTGACCTGCTCCTTCGTATAGGGCACGACGAGGTCCTCCCCTTGAAGCCGGGCCTCGTCAAGAGGCACGAAGGACTCATGCGTTCCGAAGAGCCCGGTCTTCACGGTGACCCAGTTCGGCTCGCCGGTTTCGTCGTCGAGGTAGAACTGCCCAATTCCCCCAAGCTTCTCGCCGTCGGGGGCGACGACATTTCCGCCATTGCTGATGAGACGATCAATGTGCTCCTTGGTGACCACTGGTCCTCCTTGGATTGGTGCGTCGGATTCTTCTGTCGTGACGCCGTCCGGACGACGCTGTCGACGAGATACCCCCGCCCATGCACCGCAACCATCCAGTAACACGGCTCTCATTTCCGCGTCCAAGTCCCATGGATGGCTCCAAGGACGATTGTTGGCTCCAAGGACGAGGACAGGCCCTCGCGTTATGCTCTGCCTAGTGGGGGCGCGGGAGGTGCTCCGGGTACGCCGAGAAGGAGCACTCCGTATGAGCGATCAGCTGAGCGACCAGCAGGGCCGCCCTCGTCCATGGCCGCCTGAGTCCGGCCTCGGCCGTTCGCCACAGCGTTCGCCCCTGCGTAACGGTGACGACCAGCTGGCGGCTCCGACTGGTCTCTCCCCGGAGGACGCCGAGGCTTCCCGCCGCTGGCGCGTGGTCGTCGGCATCAGCTCGCTGGTCCTCGCTCTCGCCTGCGGCTTCTACGCGTTCACGAACACCATCGCGGTCGTCAGCGCTACGAGGGCCATTGAGGCGGCCGGCGGCTCGGTCCCGCAGAGCGCGATGGCCATGGCCGTCGCGATCATCGTGGTCTTCGGCCTGCTTGCCCTCGGCTACGCCGTGATCGGCATCTGGAACATCGTCGCCCGCACAGCGACGTCTGCTGCGCCCCTGGTGGCAGCGATCGTGCTCGCCGGAATCTCGCTCGTCCTCACCGTGCTCTACATGCTCAGCACGGGCTCGATCGGCCTCCAGGCAGTAGGCCTGGCCCTGAACGCGCTGGTCATCGTCCGGGCGGTCCGACTGCTCCGGATGAAGAAGGCCGCCGCCGTCTAGTCCTCAACGTGCCGGCCCCAGAATGAATCAGAAGGAAGGGGTTTCCGATTGATCGACTACCTCACCGCCGTCGGGCAGGGAACGGTCCGATTGGACCGGGGTCCCCGGCCCGAGCTGGCGCCGGGGCACGTGCGGGTGCGCGTGGCCTTCGTCGGCGTGTGCCATTCGGACACCGCCATGGTGAGGGAAGGCCAGGGCCCCTTCCCGTCACGCCTCGGGCATGAGGTCTCGGGCACCATCGTCGAGAGTCGCGACCCGCAGCTGCCCGAGGGAACCAGGGTCGCCGCGTACATCAGCGACGGCTACGCCACAGAGGTGGAGGTTCCCTCGGAACGGATCATCCCGCTCCATCCAGGGTGCTCGCTCGCAGACGCCGCGCTCTCGGAGCCCCTCGCGTGCGCCATCGGTGGCGTGGAGATGCTCGATCTTGCCAGCACGCCGCACGTGGTCCTCGTCGGGGCCGGCTTCATGGGCCTGCTCGCGCTGCGCCTCATGGTGGGCCGGGGCCTGCAGGTCACGGTCGTCGAGCCGCGGGAGAGGACCCGTGGCATCGCCGCCCAGTGGGGTGCGGAAACCACGTTGGCCCCCGGTGACGTCCCGGCCGAAATGCTCGCGAGCAACCCCGTCGTCGTCGAGGCCACGGGCTCGGCGGGCGGTCTTGAGCTGGCGAGCAGCCTCGTCCAGATCGCCGGGACCCTCGGCATCCTCGGCTACCACCAATCGAACCAGGGGCGGCGAACGGTCGACATGGAGAGCTGGAACTACCGCGCGCTGCGGGTCCTGAGCCTCCATCACCGGAATCCAGCGGACGTGATGCGGTGGATGGACCGGGCCCAACGACTCAGCGCACACGGCATCGTCGTCCCTTCGCAGCTCGTCGACCGGCGCATCGCATTGGCCGAACTCCCCGAGCTGTTCATGGGCGGGGAGCACGGAGACACCGTCAAGACCCTCCTCGACCTCGGTTCCGGTGTCACGGACTGAGCAGAAGAGCCTCTGGCTGCAGAAGAGCCTATAGTCGGTGAGCATGGAAGAGCGCGTGCTGGGACGGACCGGCCGGAAGGTGTCCGCAATCGGGTTGGGAACGTGGCAGTTGGGCTCGGACTGGGGTGACGTCGGCAGGTCCGAAGCGCTTCAGGTGCTCGACGCCGCCGCTGCATCCGGGGTGACCTTCTTCGACACTGCCGACGTCTACGGCGACGGTCGCAGCGAGCAGATCATCGGGGAGTGGCTCGCCGCGCATCCGAATGACGGCGTCATGGTGGCGACCAAGATGGGGCGCCGCGTGCCGCAGCTGCCGGAGAACTACACGCTGGAGAACTTCCGCGGGTGGCTGGACCGTTCCCGCCGGAATCTCGGCCGGGACACCCTGGACCTCGTGCAGCTGCACTGCCCGCCGACCCCCGTCTACTCGAATGACCGGGTCTTCGACGCCCTCGACCAGCTCGTCGAGGAGGGCGTGGTGCGCAACTACGGCGTCAGCGTGGAGACAGCGCAGGAGGCGTTGACAGCGATCGCACGCCCGGGCGTTGCATCCGTCCAGATCATCTTCAACCCGTTCCGGCTGAAGCCGAAGGACGAGGTCCTCCCCGCCGCGCAGGCTGCCGGGGTCGGGATCATCGTGCGGGTGCCCCTTGCCTCGGGACTGCTCAGCGGCAAGTACAGCCGCGACACCAGGTTCTCGGAGAACGACCACCGGAACTACAACCGCGACGGCTCCGCCTTCGACGTCGGCGAGACTTTCTCCGGGGTGAACTTCGAGCGCGGCCTCGACGCCGTGTCAGAGTTCCAGGAGCTTGTCCCGGACGGTGTGACGACGGCGCAGGCTGCCCTTGCCTGGATCCTCGCCCAGCCCGGGGTGACGACGGTCATCCCCGGCGCGAGGAACACCGCGCAGGCGCAGGCGAACGCCGCCGCGGCCGACGCCGTCGGCCGCTTGGGCCCGGAGTTCGACGATGGCGTCCGGCGGATCTACGAGAAGCACTTCCGCGAGGCCGTCCACCCGCGCTGGTAGACGCCGCCTGCCCTCATTCGAGGTCCTCCGACGTCTCCGGCTGGTGCACGGACATGATCCACACCCCGGCGACTGCCGCAGCTCCCGCCGCGACGAAACCGACAAAGGCCACCGGCGGGGCGCTGGCTGCCTCCCCGAGCACGGTGATCGCCAGCGTGACCGCGACGAGCGGGTCGATCACTGTCAGCCCCGCCACTACGAGTTCATTGCTGCCGCTCGCGTGTGCCTTCTGGACAAGGCTCGTCCCGAGGGCCAGGGCGATGCCCAGCCCTGCCAGTCCCGCGAGCGCAAGCCATTCGAAGTCGCCTTGGACGATGCGCCCGATCACGGCCTTGGCGAGGGTTGCGACGAATCCGTAGAGGACGCCAGCTCCCGCCGTGGCGGCCGCCGCGCTCGGATGGCGGCGCGTCAGCACCCACACGACGAAGGCCGCCACGATGGCGCAGCACATGAGGATCAGCACCTCGAGCATGTGCTGCTGGTCGACTTGAATGTCCTCGGCCGAGAGCGCGGCTACAGCGACGAAGGCGCCGATGCCCGCGATGCAGAGGATGATCGAAAGGCTCTCCCGCTTGCCGGGCATCCGGTGGGAGCGCGCGCCGTTTGCCACTGCCGTCACGACCAGGGCGGCAGCGCCGATGGGCTGTACGACCATGAGCGGGGAGAATCTCAGTGCGGCCAACTGCAGGATGATGGCCGCACCTATCAGCCCCGTCCCGACGAGCCAGGCCCGCCGGCGCACGAGACCACGGAAGCTGGTCTCCTGCTCACCCTCGGCCTCGACACCCCGGCTTTGGTAGATCGTTCCGAGGGCGAGGAAGACGGCGCCGAGCAGCGCTATCGGGATACCCAGCCAGTGGGTGGAGGAGAAGACGCTCAGGCCCTCGGCCAACGCGACCCTGACCGTCAGCATCAGCCGCTACCTCTCTGCGCTGCCACGCACGGGCCGCTCACACCGCCGGGATACCCGCGGGGTCCGACTCAAAACGGACGCGCCGCGGGCACCGGCCCGGCTCGCGCTTCTACGCGGGCATCTCGAGCTCCCAGTCCTTCACGTCGGCGAGCGGGGTGAAGATGCTTCCGTCGAGTTCGTCGAGGGCCAGATTGGCGCGGACGCGCGACGGCCAGTTGCGGTTCGCGAGCGCAGCCTTGCCGAGCGCGACGACGTCGGCCGTTCCTTGCTCGAGGAGGCGGGCGGCCGCTTCGGGGGCATCCAGATTGCCGTTCGCGATCACGGGCAAGCCGGAGTGGCGCCTGGCGAGGGCTGCCAGAGACTCCCCGCTGTCGCCGAACGCCGGGGCAGCAGCCCGGTACTCCGTCGTGTGGATGAAGTCGATTCCGGTGGAGCCCAAGGTGGAGAAGATGATCCGGGCTTCTTCGGCGCCGCCACTCCATTTGTGGTCGTTGTCGCTGACCTTGGCCTGGGAGATGCGGATTCCCACGGTCATCTCCGGCCCCACGGCCGCACGGACAGCCTCGCAGACCTCGGCTGCGAACCGCACGCGGTTCTCCGGGGAACCCCCGTAGCTGTCGGTCCGCCTGTTGAGGTAGTCCGTGAGGAACTGGTCGATGAGATATCCGTTCGCGCCGTGGATCTCGATCCCGTCGAAGCCCGCTTCCTTGGCCCGCAGTGCGGCCATGGCGAAGCCTTTGCGGACGTCCTCCATCTGGCCGGGGGTGATCTCCGAGGGAACGGGAAAGGGGCCTTCACCGCGGTAGAAGCCCAGCTGCATTCCCTTGGGTGCGACAGCGGAAGGACCGATGGTGGAGTCCCTGAAGCGGTTCCCCTGGGACTGGGCGCCGGCGTGCATGAGCTGGGCGAAGATCACCGCCCCGGCGGAGTGGACGCCGTCGACGACCTTGGTCCAGGAGTCCGCCTGCTCGCCCGTGGCGATGCCGGGCTGGAACAGGTAGCCCTGGCTGTAGGCCGTGTCCGGGTAGATGCCTTCCGTGATCAGCAGACCGAAGCCGCCACGCGCGTAGGCGGCGTAGTAGGAGGCCATCCTTTCGGTTGCGAGACCTTCCTCGGTTGCGCTGATCCGTGTCATCGGGGCCAGCGCGACCCGGTTCCCGGCCTCGGTGGAGCCGATCCTGATGGGCTTCCACAGTGAGGGGAAGTTGGGCACTGATTTCTCCTTCTCATTCCTTCAGGACATGGAGGCGCGCGGCCTCGAGTCCCGCAGCGATCACTGCTTGCAGCAGCCGGTGCTCAGCCCGGCCGCCGTGTCGGCCCTCCTGCTCGTCGGGGAGGCCCTCCTGCTCGTCGGGGAGGCCGTCGAGGACGACGGCGCGGGCGGGCGCTGCCGCGAAGACCGCGGCCCACGCCTCGCCCACGGTGGAGCACAGCTCCTGCCGCCTGCCCGGCTGGGAGACGACGAATCCGTCAGCGTGCCCCCCGACCTTGACCCTCGGGGTGACGGACGAGCACAGCTCGTTGATCATCTGGGCCGCGATCAGGTTCCCCCGGAGGGTCCGCCCCTCGGGAAAGACGGGGTCGGCTGCCACGTGCCTTCCGCAGGCTCCGCACATTCCGGTTCCTTTCGCTTCAGGGCATCACGTCGCCGGAGTTCGGCCCGAGGGTCTGCCCGACGAAGAGGTTCCCGCCCGGATCGCTCGCAAGGAGGACGGCAGTCGGTGCGACCTCCGCCGGCGTGCCGAACCGCCCGAGCGGCAGTTCGGCGCGCTTTGCCCTCTTCCAGTCCTCAGAGATCCCGTCCACGAGGGGCGTCTCGATGGGTCCGGGCGCGATGCTGTTGACGAGGACGTTGTCTGCGGCGACCTCGAGCGCCAGGGCCTTGGTGAATCCGATGACGCCCGCCTTCGCCGCGCTGTAGTGGCCGAGCCCCACCCCGCCCTTGATGCCCAGCTGGGATGCAACGTTGATGATCCTCCCCCAGCCCTGCTGGCGCATCGGCTTGAGGACTTCGCGGCTGCACAGGAAGACACCCGTGAGGTCGACGCTGATGGTCTCATTCCACATCGCGAGGTCCATGTCCTCCACAGGAGACTCCGTCAGGAGTCCGGCGGAGTTGACCAGGACGTCGATCGTGCCGAACTGTTCGCGCACCGACGAGAACGCAGCACGCACCCGGCCCTCGTCCGCGACGTCCACCCCGATCACCCCTGGTGAGTCGGTCCGGTCGAGGACGGCGACGCGGTCGCCGTTCTCGCGGAACGCCTCGGCGATGGCCTTGCCGATGCCGCTCGCGCCTCCGGTCACCACCACGGTGCGACCGGAGGCGCGCCCGCCGCTGAGCGGCGCGCTCATGCCCGCATCTTGACGGTCAGACCGCCGTCGACGACGACAGCCTGGCCGGTCACGTAGTTGGCGGCCGGCGAGGTGAGGAAGCCGATGACCTCGGCCACCTCTTCCGGACGGCCGACCCGCCCCCAAGGGATGTCGTCCCCGGCGCGCCTGAGGCCCTCCGGACCGAGCGAGTTCACCGGATCGAGCGACTGCGGGGTCTCGATGAGGCCCGGGATGACGGCGTTGGCCCGGATCTGCCGGGGGCCGAGCTCCACGGCGACGCTGCGGACCAGGCCCAGGACGCCAGCCTTCGCCGCAGCGTAGTGCGCGTGTTCCTCCCACCCGTACACGCCTCCGGCGATCGAGGACACCGCGACCATGGCCCCGCCGTCACCCATCCGGGACGCCCCGGCCCGCAGGGTGCGGAGGACGCCGGTGAGGTCGACGTCGAGCATGTCGTGCCAACGCTCGTCCGAGAGCTCGGCCAGGGGCGCGTTCCGGAGGATTCCGGCGTTGGCCACCGCGTAGTCCAGCCGCCCGAATTCTTCGACCGCGCGCTCGGCAAAGGCCTCCACCGAATTGGTGCTGCGCACGTCGACCTCATGGATCACGGCCTGGCCGCCGGCATCCTTCACCCGTCGGAGCGTCTCTTCAGGATCGTGGGGGTCGCCGGGGAACGTGCCAATCACGGTGCGGACGTTCCGTCCCGCGTAGTGGACGGCGAGTGCGCGTCCGATTCCGCTGGCCGCGCCCGTGACGATCGCTGCTTTCGCTTCAGGCATGGGGATGGTCCTCCAGGAGTGCTTCGACGGGCGGCTTCGCGGCGAGCATCAGGAGACCCGAGACGAGGGTGCCGAGGGCACCCACCCACAGGGCTGCGGTGCCGGTGCCCGAGCCCGCGGCGATGGCCGTGAAGAGGGCGCCGCCGATGATCGTGCCGGGCTGGCTCATGGCTCCGATGAACGAAGTCCCCGTCGCCCGGCAGCTGACCGGGTAGCACTCGGCCATGAAGTACTGGATGGCCGCATACGGACCGACCAGGAAGAAGAGCCCCGCGCCGTAGGTCAGGATGATGAGGAACGGGTTGGACGCGATCGGGCTGAGCATGACGCCGAAGGAGAGGCCCGAGATGATCCAGCCGATGATGATCGTCTTCTTGCGCCCGATCCTGTCGCCGAGCCATCCGTGGAAGACGTACCCGAAGTAGGCGAGCAGGTTGATGACGATGAGCATCCAGAACGCGTCCGAGAGCTCGACGCCCTTGGCGTTCTTCAGGACAGAGCTGCCCAGGACGCTGAAGATCGCGATGCCGAAGAAGTTGATGATCCAGGCGAGCGAGAACACGATCGTGTTGCGGCGCAGGTGCGGCTCCCAGAGGCGCTTGAGGGGCGCCGTGGAGGAGTGCTCGACGCCGTACGTGGCGGCGAGGGCGTGGGCCTCCTCGGGCCTGCCCTCCTTCTCGAGCTCGGTGAGCTTCCGGTGCAGCTCGAACTGGGGCGTCTCCCTGAGCTTGCGCGCGATGAGCCACACGATGATGGCCGCGGGAACAGCGGCCATCACGTAGAGGCCCCGCCAGCCGGCGGTGGGTAGGAACGCGAGGGCGAGGGCGCTCGAGAGGAGGAATCCGAGAGGCCAGCCGCCCTGGATGAAGGAGTAGTGGAAGCCGGGGCGCTTGCGCCTCTTCTCGTCCTCGGTGACCTGGTAGACCTCGTTCATGTAGGTCGCGTTCACCGCCTGCTCCGAGAAGCCGAGGCCGCCGAAGGAGCGGACCACGCTGAGCAGGACGTTGCTGGCGGCACCCAGGCCGGTCGGAAGGACCGCAGTGAGGGTGGAGACGACGGCGGTGCCGCCGATCGTCGTCATCATGCCCTTGCGGCGCCCGAGGCGGTCGATGACCGGCCCGATGGCGAAGCACACCACGGCCGTTCCGACGGCGATCCAGGTGTTGATCGCGTATGCCTCCGAGGCGCTCCAGCCGAACGATTCCTGCATCGCGGGCAGGAGCGTGCCGAAGAGGCCGTAGTCGAACACGGCAATCGTCCAGGCCAGGAGGGCGAGAATGGTCGCCGTGCGAGTGGCGCGCTTCGAGAACGTCGGGAACCGACGCTTCTCGTTGACGGCCGGAGCCGACAGGTCGATCGTTGAACGGGTGCTCACTTCGAGGTTTCCTTCCGGGGGCTGCGGGCGAGGAACGAATCGGCGATCTGGTCGAACGTGAGCCAGCTGACGCCGTCGTGGCTGTTGATGTGCTCGATGAGGCGCTCGAGCATGAGGAGGACCTGCGGACGGCCGGAGACGTCCGGGTGGATGGTCATGGTGAAGACGGCCTGGTCCATCTCGCGGTAGACCCAGTCGAACTGGTCACGCCACATCTGCTCGATGTCCCTCGGGCTCACGAAGCCGTGGGAGTTGGGCGAGGCCTTGATGAACATCATGGGAGGCAGGTCGTCCAGGTACCAGTTCGCGGGGATCTCGACGAGGTCGGTCTCCTCGCCCCGGACGAGCGGCTGCATCCACGTCTCGGCGGGCTTGGTGTAGTCGATCTTGTCCCAGCTGTCCCCGACGCGGACGTAGTACGGCTCGAAGTCGCGGTGCATGAGGGAGTGGTCGTACTTGATGCCGCGCTCGAGGAGGATCTCGTTGGTCACGGGCGAGAACTCCCACCACGGGGCCACGTAGCCGGTCGGCCGGCGGCCGGAGACCTTCTCGATGAGCTCGATCGAGCGGTCGAGGATCGCCGTCTCCTGCTCGCGCGTCATCGCGATGGGGTTCTCGTGCGAGTAGCCGTGGGCGCCGATCTCGTGCCCTGCATCCACGATCATGCGGGTGAGGTCGGGGAAGGTCTCGATCGAGTGCCCGGGGACGAACCACGTGGCCGGCAGCGAGTATTTCTCGAAGAGGCGGAGCAGTCGGGGGCCGCCTACCTCGCCGCTGAAGAGGCCGCGCGAAATGTCGCACGGCGAGTCCTCGCCGCCGTAGGAGCCGAGCATGCCGGCGACAGCGTCGACGTCAACGCCGAAGGCGACCTGGATGTCTTTCGTCATGGTTGGGCCTTTCTGGATGGGTGGAACCGGAGGGTGGGGAAAGCTGTGTGCTCAGCGGAACGGATCAGGGGTTGCCTCCTCTCGCTGCGAAGGACTCGGCAATCTGCTCCGGGGACCTGCCCAGTCGCAGGAGGAGGGACAGGAGCACCAGCGACTGTGAAGGGCGGAGGAGGCCCGACGGGATGGCTCCCGCGGCGAGCAGGTCCTTCCCGCCCCCTGCGCCGTACACGGGAAGCACTGGTCCGGCGTGCACCCGTGTGCTGGTGACCACGACGGTCCCGCCTGCCGTTGCCTCGCCAACCGCCCGGCAGAGCTCGGGGTTCGTGTTCCCGCTGCCCGTGCCTTGGAGGACGATCCCGTCGGCACCGGCCGCCAGTGACGCACTGAGGTGCGCGGCGTCGGCGCCTGGGTACGACGCGACGACGTCGACACGGCAGGTCTGCCCGGCAGCGTCGTCGGGCAGCGGCAGCGGCTCACGATGCGCGGCCGGGGCCGCGGCGAGCTTGACCTCTCCGCCATCGCCCACGCTCCCAGCGGAGCCGTAGTCGGGATTGCTGAAGGCCTGCTGGCGGACGGTCTCCGTCTTGCGCACGCCGCGAGCGGGGAACACGTCGCCCGCGAAGGAGACCAGCACTCCACGCCCGCGTGCCTCGGCCGACCCGGCAAGGGCGATGGCCCGCGCCAGGTTGCCAGGGCCGTCGGGGTCCTCGGAGTCCGCTGCCCGCTGGGCGCCGGTGAAGACCACGGGGCGGGGGTCAGCATGCACGAGGTCGGCGAGGAACGCCGTTTCCTCCATGGTGTCGGTGCCATGGGTGACGACGATGCCGACGACGTGCGGGTCCAGGAGCACCTCCTGGATGCGCCTGCACACGAGGAGCATGTCGTCGAAGTCCAGGGCGTAGGAGCCGAGGCGAAGGACATCGACCACTCGGACCGGGAACAGGTGTCCCTCGCCCGCGCTGCGCAGCAGCTCATCCGCTCCGTCGGACGCGACCGCTGCCCCTCCGAGATCCTGACGGGTCCGGGAGGAGATCGTTCCGCCGGTCGCGAGCAGCACGAGGTGCTCGTCGGACGGGCTCGTTGTCATTCTTGCTCCTGCTTCTGCGTCTCGCGGCTGCTCGTGGCCCAATCGTTTGGGTGGGCCCGAGCGTAGCGAGGCGATGTTTCGTGGAAAGGCTGGGATCGGTTTCGGCAGGGTTACTTCCAGAGGGAGGCAGCTTCCCGCATCGAGCGCTTACCCAATCGATTGGGTAAGCTTCGATTGACTTTACGATGTGGTCCCGATCACGGTCAAGGTCCTCTTGGAACATGACTTCGGGGACGGGACAAGAGGTTGCCGTGCAGAATGGAAGGCGAACGGAGAGAGCTGGGGCATGGACAACAACACGAGCGAGAGGGCGGTGACCCTCAAGGATCTGGCGCGGGAGCTGGGCATCCACCCGTCCACGGTCTCCCGCGTGCTGCACTCTGACGCGGAGTCGGCGAGGGGCGCCGCCTCCGAGGCCACGGCACAGCGGATCCGCGAGCTCGCAGCGGAAGTCGGCTACTCCCCGGACCCCCAGGCCACGAGCCTCCGGACCCGCAGGACCAAGCTGCTCGGCGTCGTCGTCCCCCGCCTCTCCGACCTCGTGCTCGCCATCATGTACGAGGGAATCGAGGAAGCGGCCGCCCGGATCGGCTACTCCGCCTTCGTCACCAACTCCCGTGACGACGTCGACGAGCAGCGCCGCAAGGTGGAGATGATGCTCGCCCGCAGGGTCGACGGGCTGATCATCGGCGACTCGCACCTCGACGGGGACGTCCTGCCCGACCTCAAGCGCCGGGCCATCCCCTTCGTGCTCATCAACCGACGTCATCCCGGCTTCCCCTCCGCGACCTGCGACGACACGCGGGGCGGGGAGCTCGCTGCCGAACACCTCTGGGACAAGGGCCATCGGCGGGTGTCGGTGATAGCAGGCGAACCGTATGCGAGCACGGCCGTGGACCGCACGTCCGGTTTCGTGGGCCGCTGGCGGGCCCTCGGCGGTGACATCACGGATGACTCCATCGTCTGGTCGCGATTCGATACCCAGGGCGGGCGAGAGGCGGCGGAGAAGATCCTGGCCGCAGGCCCTGCACCGACGGCCATCTTCGCGGTCAACGACTTCGCGGCCATCGGAGCGATGGGCACCCTCCGGACCCACGGGATGATCGTGGGTCCGGACTGCGCCGTCGTCGGGTACAACGACACATCGCTCGCCGCCGAGCTGCCCATTCCGCTCTCGTCCGTCCGCTCCCCCATGGCCGAGATCGGCCGCAGCGCCGTCCGGCTGCTCCAGGACACGCTCCGGGGCAAGCCGGTCGAGTCGGTCCGGCTCGAGCCGACCCTGCAGGTGCGCGAGAGCAGCGCCTGAGCGCTGACGCGTCGGCGCCTTGCCTCTAAGTCGGCGCCTTGCCCCTAGGCCTCGGCCAGAGAGGTCAGCGCACGATCGCGGTACGCGGCGCGCTCCCTGCGTGCCTCCAGCGCCTCCTCGAGGCTCACCTCGACGAAACGCGTCGCGGTGCCCGGCGCTGCCCGGGCAAGCAGGTCCATGTCGGCACTGATCACGGTCGCGACCATCGCGTAGCCGCCGCCGGAGACTGCATCGCGGTGGAGGATGATCGGCTGGGTGCCGCCCGGGATCTGGATAGAGCCCACGGCATAGCCGGCGTCGACGATGTTGGACGGATCAGAGCCTGCCCCGAAGGGCTGCTCCCGCTCCTTCCACTCGACCCCCGGTCCCGAATAGCGGATCCCCATGCGGTCGGCGACGGGCGTCACCTTCCACTCGCTCGACAGGAGGCTCTCGCGCCCCGCCTCGGTGAGCCGGTGGTCGTAGAGGCCCATCACGATCCGGACGGACTGCTCCTTGGCGAAGGTGGGGCGGAACTCCTCGGGCAGGGTTCCCGCGCCCGGGGGCTCGGTCTCCGACGTCCCGATCGGGACGACGTCGCCTGCCTCGAGCTTGCGTCCGTTCACCCCTCCAATCCCGCCGAGGATGTAGGTGGACCGGCTGCCCAGGACCTCCGGGACATCGATTCCCCCGGCGAAGGCGATGTAGAAGCGCGTGCCGCCACCGAGCGTGCCGAAGCTCAGTTCGTCGCCCGCCTCCAGTGCCAGGCGCGTCCACCCTGGGCGTTCCTCGCCGTTCACCTTCACCGGGACGGGCGCCCCGGTCACCGCGATGGTTGCCGCCTCGGTGAGGCGGAGGACGGGCCCGAGATACGTGCACTCGAGCACCGCAGCCTCGGGAGGATTCCCGACCAGGGCGTTGGCCAGCTCAGCGGAGTACCGGTCCATCGACCCGCCTTCTGGGATGCCGACGTTGTAGTAGCCCGGCCGACCGCGGTCCTGCACCGTGGTCGAAAGCCCCGGGCTGATGACCTCACATGCCATTGAGGGCCTCCAGGAGTTCTCGGTTGTAGCCCTCGGGATCCTCGAGGGCCCTGCGCAGCTCGAAGGCGACCGGGGCCTGCCGATACCGGAAGGTCCCGTTCTCGACTTCCGTCTGGATCGCGTTGTACTCCTGCTCGTCGAGAGGCTTGAACTTGACGATGTCGCCCGGCCGGAAGAAGACCATGAAGTCCTTGAAGTCGGCGAGTTCCTGCGCGGGGTCGTAGATGGGAGCGGCAGCGATGCCGAACATCTGGTACCCGCCCGCACCGCGCACTGAGTAGATGGCGCCGAAGCAGCCGCCGTGGCCGACGGTCAGCTTCGGGGTGTCGGTGCGCGGGCTGAGGTACTTCGGGACCTCGAGCTGATTCTTGCGGTCCACGAGCTGGAACAGGAACGGCAGGCCTGCGACGAACCCGACCATGGACACGAGCCAGGGCTGCTCGTGGTGGCGCCGGATGAATTCGGCGGCATCCTTGAGCCCGTTGACCTTGGCCGCGTATTCGAGGTCGCTGCCTTCGGGTTCCTGGTGGAAGCCTTCGCGGAACCGCTGGGCCACCTCGGCTGTGAAGGGGTCGTCGTACCAGACGGGCACCTCGATGATGCGGGTCTCGAGCGTGTCCGCGCCGCCGGCAGCCGCCTCCTGCTCGAACGTCCGCACGGCTGCCTCGAGCTCCGCGGGAGGAAGGACGTCCGGGTCGAAGCGGATCAGGAGGGACGCGTTCGCCGGACAGACGTCCGTCACTCCGGGCAGCCCGGCCTCCGCGAGCTTCGACGCGATGGTCATCACTTTGAAGTTGGCCGCGAGGCTCATGGCCTCGTCGACCTCGACGAAGAGGAATTCGTCGCCGCCCCACGTGTAGCGGGCCTCGCGCCGTTCCAGGATCGGGGTGCTCATGGCGTCTCCAGCAGGTCGGGAGCGGTTTCGATGAACTTGGAATGATGGCTCACCCGTGCGAACTCCGGGCGGGACAGGAGCCTGGAGTGCAGGGGGATGGTCGTTTTGACGCCGCTGATCTCGGTGCCCTCGAGCGCCTCGAGGATCCCCGCGACAGCCGAGGCCCGATCGGGAGCGTGCACGATGAGCTTGGCGAGCATCGAGTCGTAGTAGGGCGTGACGGTCGAGCCTTCCTCGACCCCACTGTCGACCCGGATGCCCGGCCCGTGCGGCCAGCGGAGGTGCTGGATCAGGCCCGGGCTGGGGAAGAAGTTCCTGTCCGGGTCTTCCGCGTTGATCCTGCATTCGATCGCGTGCCCGTTGAACGTGACCTGCTCCTGGGAGAGGGACATCGATCCTTCGTACGCGATCAGGAGCTGCTCGCGCACCAGGTCGACGCCCGTGATCTGCTCCGTCACGGGGTGCTCCACCTGGATGCGGGTATTCATCTCGATGAACGCCGCCTCCTCGCGGACCGGGTCGTAGAGGAACTCCACCGTGCCTGCGCCCGTGTAGCCGCACTGGCGCGCGAGTTCGACCGACGACTCGCGGATCGTCTCGCGGACGGCGTCGGGCAGCTCGGGCGCGGGGGCCTCCTCGATCATCTTCTGCGAGCGGCGCTGCATGGAGCAGTCGCGGTCGCCGAGGTGGACGAACCTCGTCCCGTCGCCGAGGACCTGCACCTCCACGTGGCGTGCGGACTCGACGAAGCGCTCGAGGTAGACAGCCGGGTCCCCGAAGACGGCCGCGGCTTCGCCCCGCGCCATCTCGATGGTCGGGAGGAGCTCGGACTCGTCGTGGATGAAGCGGATGCCGCGACCTCCGCCGCCAGCCGAAGCCTTCACCACGAGCGGGTAGCCGATCTCCCGGGCGGCCTCGACGGCATTCGCGGAAGGGTCGAGCTGCCCGTCAGTCCCCTTGAGGATCGGGACGCCAGCACGGCGTGCTGCCTCGCGCGCCTGAGCCTTGTTGCCCATCGTCTCGATGGCCTCGGCCGAGGGCCCAACCCAGATGAGGCCGGCTGCGGCAACCTTCCGGGCGAAGTCGGCTTTCTCCGAGAGGAAGCCGTAGCCGGGGTGGACGGCGTCGCAGCCCGTTTCGAGGGCCGCCGCGACGACCGCGTCCTGGTTGAGATAGCTTGCGAGCGCCGGTGCCGGTCCGAGGACGACGTGCTCGTCAGCGGAGTGGGCGGCGAGCGAGTCGACGTCGGCCTCGCTGACTCCGACCACGGTGGCGATGCCCATTTCCTTGGCGGTCCGGGCGATGCGGACCGCGATCTCGCCGCGGTTGGCGATGAAGAGCTTCCTCATGCGGTGGCCTCACGGACGACGACGAGGGTGTCGCCGGGATTGACCATCGCCCCGTCGTCGGCCTCGAAGGACTCGATGACGCCGGCGGTGTCGGACTGGATCTCCGTGAACTGCTTCATGATCTCCACAATCCCGATCGTCTGGCCGGCCTCGACGGCGTCTCCCACCTCGACGAACGGGTCCTTGCCTGGACCCGGCTTGCGGTAGAAGATCCCGGGCAGCGGCGAAATGACGGTAGCCATGCAATTCCTGCTTCCTGCTGAGCGTGCTCAGCGCTGGGTGAGTACTTCGCGGACCGCCGAGGCGACCGCGACGGAGTTCGGGGCGTCCGAGTGGACGCAGACGCTGCTGAACGTGATGCTGAGGGGCGAGCCGTCGACCGCGAGGACTGGCTCGCCGTCGATCGCCCGGCGGACACGGTCCGCGGCAGCCTCGGGGTCAGTGGGCTCCGGGCGACGCTGGATGAGCAGCTGGCCTTCCGGCCCGTAGTTCAGGTCGACGTAGAGCTCGGGAACGAATTCCACCCCGGCCGCCCGGCACACCGACTCATGGAGGGTGCCAGCGAGGCCGTAGAACGGTACGCCGAACTGCTTGGCCACGGAGGCCGCAGCCACCATGAGCTCCTCGTTGCCGGCCAGCATTCCGTAGAGCGCACCGTGGGGCTTGATGTGGCTGAGTTCGAGGCCGTGCTTGGAGAGGAAGGCCGTCAGCGCGCCGACCTGGTAGAGGATGATCGATTCGACCTCCTCCGGGGCGAGCGCCATGCGACGGCGGCCGAAGCCGGCAGGATCCGGAAGACCGGGGTGGGCACCGACCGCAACGCCGTTCTCGGCGGCGAGGGCGACGGTGCGGTCCATCACGTCCGGGTCGCCGGCGTGGTAGCCGCAGGCGACATTGGCGACGTCGATCAGCTTCATCAGCTCGGTGTCGTTCCCGAACTCGTGGAGCCCGAACCCCTCGCCCATGTCCGAGTTGAGCAGCACGCGCCGTGACGTGCCAGAGGTCACATTGTTTGGCATGTCATTTACCCTAGCCAAACGATTGTGCGAGCAGGAACTGGTCCGAACGCCGAACAACTGGTCCCGGTCTATGCTGTTTGCACAATCTCGCCAAGCACGTGAGGGAATCCCATGCGCCTCTCGGCCCTCGCCGATCTCCCCGATCTGGACATCTGCCTTCGCGTGAGGGGATCCGACGAGCGGCTCTCGAGGCCCATCGCCTGGTGCGCCCCCACGGAGCACATGGATCCGACGCCGTTCCTCTCAGTGAACGCACTTGTGCTCACGAGCGGCATGGGGCTGAACGTCAAGGACTATCGCATCTGGGACGCCTACGTGGAGCGTCTCGCGTCCGTGCCCGTCGCGGGGCTCGTGTTCGGAACGGGCAGCGCCCACCGGGAAATGCCGGACGGGCTCATCAAAGCGTGCGAGGCACACGGCGTGCCCCTCTTCGAGCTTCCGCCCCACGTCCCTTTCATCCTCGTCATGCGCCACGTCGAGCAGACGCTCGCGACAGAACGGTACGACGAGCTCCGGCGCGGGTGGGACCTCGCCGACGAGTGCACGCGCCTCGCCGCCCAAGGCCGCTCACTCGTCACTGTGCTGGACCGCGTCGCGGAAGCGATCCGGGCGCGCGTCGCGGTGACGGACCAGACTGGATTCGAACTCGTCAGCGCCGGGCGGGCGCAGGCGGGCGCACCCCGTTCCAGCCTGCGCCTCCCCAGTGGCGAGCCGCATTTCTTCCGCCTCCAGATCCAGGGGGTCAAGAGCAACGTTCTGCTCCAGCCGCTCTTGGGTCCCGTGGCCGCCGTCCTCGCCGTCCAGCTCAGCTATACCCTCGGCTCGAGAACTCCGCTTCATTCACGCGAGGCGTCACGGTTCATGGATGCCCTGTACGACGACCAGCCCGTGCCGGAAGGGACACTCGAGCGCCTGGCCACGGAGACGGGATTCAAGCCGCATGAGGCCTGGGGTGCCCTCCTCATCAAAGCGACCGAAGGGACGGACCGCTTCCGGCTCCGGGCACTGGCGTGGCGCGCCCGCGTCCGACTCGAGGAAGTCTTCGCCACAGTGCGGTTCATGGAGGAACCCCTCATGACCACGCTCCTCGTCCAAGAGCCGACCGACAATGTGAGCCTCCAAGACCAGGCACGTTCCCTCTTCGCCGACACCCCCGGACTCTCGATCGTCGTCGCCGAAGCTGGAACCTTCGACGAGCTGCCCCTCTCGCTCAAGCTGGCCCGACGCCAGACAGGCAGACCCGGCCTCACCGCTGCCCCCGCGGCAGACCTCACCTCGATCGTCCAAGGACTGCCGCGCCCAGGACTCGTCGCGCTTGCCGAGAAGATGCTCGCTCCGCTCGACGCCGCGGATCCCAAGGCAGCCCTCCGACAGACCCTCGAGTCCTATCTGCGGAACGCCGCCAATTCGCGAGCGGTGTGCAGTGAGCTCTTCATCCACCGCAACACCCTGTCCTACCGCCTCCGCCGCATCGAGGACTTGCTGCAGGTCGACCTGTCCGACGGCGAAGTCCGCACGACCTGCATGCTCGCCCTCCGCGTCCTGCGGCAGGACTGAGCGCTCCCAGCACTGACTGTCCTGTGCATCGCGTGTTTCCTGCGTGTTCACGTGCGACCGCTATGACTTTGCGGAAGCATTCGACATCGGAAGCAATTCACCATCGGGTGAGGGGACGCATGCGTGAAGGTAGTGGCGGCGAGATGCCGTCGCGGCGCGCCGCGCTGGCAGCTTTGGGCGCGGGAGCCGTTGGCCTGGCCATGGCGGGGTGCGGGTCGTTCGGGACATTGCCGGGCGACGGCGGGGAGGCTCCGGGCACGGCGAAGGGGAGCTCAGCCGCGCCGAGCAGCACGCCGCTGCGGACGACAGAGGCAGAGGTTCCGACTGCGGCTCCGGTCGTTGCCCCGGCTCCCGCACCTTCCTTCGCCTCCGACTTCACTGTCCCGCCCATCCGAGGCGGTCTCGTCCCGGTCATCACCCGGATCACCACCGCCCAGCCGGTTGTCTTCCTGACGATCGACGACGGCATCACCAAACGCCCGGAGGCCATCGCCCTCCTCAAGGCGCACGGCTATCCGGTGACGATGTTCCTGACGAAGAACTTCGTCCAGGACCAGCCGGACTACTTCCGGGACCTGATGCGCGAGGGCGACTTCGTCGAGAACCATACGGTCAGCCACGACACCCAGATGTGGTCCAAGTCCTACGCATACCAGCTGGCGGAGATCACAGGCATGCAGGACTACGCCCAGACCACCTACGGTCGACGCCCCACCCTCTTCCGACCGCCCGGTGGAGCGTACTCTGCCACGATGCGGAAGGCGTGCGCCGACGCGGGCCTCAAGGCCATTGTGGATTGGGAGGCGAAGTCGAACGCGGGCCACATGGACTACCAGGCCGGCAACGCGCTGCGGCCCGGCGATATCGTGCTCATGCACTTCCGGCCGGAGTTCGCGTCAGACCTTGATGCCTTCCGATCTGCCCAGCTCAGCGCCGGACTCACGGTGGTCAGCCTCGAACGGTTCATCGGCGCCGAGTAGGCCGGTCGCCGGTTCGGCGAGCCGGTCCGGGAGGGAATCAGGAGCCAGTGGGGCGGAGACCAGCGGGCCCGACGCCTCGCTGACCCCTAGGCTGCCCAGCGTGAGGAGCTGGCCCTCACGTTCGACGCCGTCGCACGACACGAGCATGTCGAGCGCACCCGCCGTGTGGACAACGGACGCGACAAGGCCGGCCCCTTTAGGGTCTGCATCGACTTCGGCGATCAAGGCGGGCGCGATGTTCAACATCCCGAAAGGCAGGGACCACAGGTCCAGCAGGCTCATCTGATGGCCTCCGTAGCCATCGAGCGCGGTCTCGATGCCCGCCTCCCGGAGCCGGAGCAGTTCCTCTCTCGCATGGCCGAGCCCGGAGGAGGGGATCTGGCCGACGAAAGAGACACGCAGCCACGCCGCTGGGATCTCGTGGGCGGCCAAGGACGCAATGATGTGGGCCGCGAACGGTCCATCATGCAGCCAGGCCGAGGAGATCCTGATTCCCACTTTCCACGGGAATCCCTGCTCGATCCAAGTGCGAGCCTGACGGCAGACGTGTTCCAGCTCCCATCGCCCGATCGCTGCGAGCTGCCCTCCCCGCTCGGCCACCGGGATGAACTCGTCGGCCGTGATTCGGCCGAGGCCCGGCGCGTCCCACCTGAGGGCCGCCTCGACCCGGTTGCAGGTGCCGGTGCGCAGGTCCAGGATCGGGCGGTAGACAAGGGTGAACGCGTCCTCGTCGAGCGCGGTCAGAAGCCGACGCTGGACCATCGCGCGCCGGGCGAACGGATCCACCCGGCCGGCGGGGGCCCGTTGGACGCGCTGCTTGCCGGACTTCTTTCCGGCCAGCATGGCCCCGTCGGCGTGCCGCAGGAGGACGTCGAGGGGGCTGAGCTCCTCGTCCTGGGCGATGTCGGCGGCCGTGGCCACCCCTATGGTGGCCGAGACCTGCAGGCTGTGACCGGCCTGATCGAAAGGCAGTGACGTGGCCTCGAGTACCCTGGCGGCCACCGCCTCCGCCCCAGCTCCGGTCGCACCTAGGAGGATTGCGGCGAATTCGTCCCCGCCGAGGCGCACCGGTATGTCCTGGTCGCGCAGGCAGACGCGGAGGCGCCGGGCGAACTCTGCGAGCAGCGCGTCCCCCGCCTCATGCCCGTAGGTGTCGTTGACGACCTTGAAGTTGTCGAGGTCGATGTAGAGGATGGCGGTCCGCTGGGGGTCCGACTTCTCCAGCAGCAGCGGGCCGCGGTCTGCGAGCCATCGCCGATTCGCCAACCCCGTGAGTCCGTCATGCCACGCTGCATGCCTGAAGGAGGCGGAGAGCTGTTCGAAGACCTCAGACACCGTGATCAGCTGAGGACCGGTGGGGGCCAGGATCAGCATGTCTTCATACCTGCTGGATTCCGGACGGTTCAGGGCGAGATCTGCTGCTGCGTCAAGGCTCATGTCCTCGGCCAGGACGAGCGTCTGCGGAGGGAGCAGGTCTGCGGCCGCGCTGCGGGCGTGCAGGGCCCGGCCGTAGCCCAGGCGGCCGGAGAAGTGGAATTCCGTCCTCTGGCGGGTCAGAAGGCCGGGTCCTCCGGGGCCGTCCAGTACGGCGACCCCCCGCAGCTCCGGGCTCATCCTGAACAGCCCGTCCACCTCGGCGGCAGGCGTACCCGCAGGCACAGATGGGACAGGACGGCCCAGCCGCCGGACCCCCGCCAGATCGGATGGAGATCCGCTGCGGACGGGGGCGTCTTCGCCCCCCACGGCGCCTCCTCCGAGCACGGGTTCCCTCTCAGGCATGCGGCATCTCCGGGTCTCAGGATGGCAATGGCAGGCACAGGGATGTCCCCGCCCATCGAGTGGAACAGTCACGGTGCCCGGCGTGAGTCTAGCCCCGGGCGGCGCCTCCCAGTCGAAGCCTGCTCCAACAGCTGGTGAACATCTGTTGCTGCTTGGAGCTTGTTCCGAACCTGGCTCACGCTTTCAGCTACGCTCCCGGCACAGTGGGAAGAGGCTGATGATGGGCCCGGACGGCGAGCCGGTCGCGTGCTGTGTGCTCCACCAGCAGCGGGACGTAGTCCCGGATCGGGCCGGTCATCTCGGCCTGGGCCGTCCGGACGGCGGCGGCGACGACCTCCTGGTCCAACTCCGGAAACCGTCCCGCCAAGCGAGCCTGAACATCGGCCAGTGCCTGATCCTCAGTGCGCTCCTGCATTCACCGATGTTGCCACACGCTGCCCGTCAGGGCCAGAGGATCCGAGAGCCCGCGGAGCTGTCCATTCACCGGCCGGTCGGTTCCCATTAACCGGCATCACGTACACCTCATGCTCGGATCGGCTGGGGCCGCGCCCAGCGCCCCGCGCCCGGCGGCCCACTGCCGAGAGGCCCCGCACGCCCTGACTCCTCGAACGGACTTCATGACCTGGATGACTTACCCGACCGTGGCGGCAGAGACCATCCAGTTCCTCGATGAAGTCGGAGCAGCAGCATCGTGGGCGGCCCGGAGCGGCGGCGGGCAGTCTGTCCTGCTGCTGCTGGACACCGGTTTCTCCGGGTGCGGCCCCTTCGGGCTCGGCGCGGTGCCGCTGCAGCGGTCCCTCGAGGTCGTCGAAGAGTGCATCCACGGCACCGTCGGCGAAGAGAGGGTCCTCGTGGCCTTCGCCGGAGGCAAGCTGGCCGTGCTGGTCCGGCGTTTCGGACCCCGCAGGGCCGCTGCGCTCGCCCGCAGAATCCAGCAGTCCCTCGCCGCCGCCCGAGGTGTCGGCGGCATCGTGCCGGCACCCCTCGGCAGCGTCGGCGTCAGGACCGTCGAACCCGGAACCGCGCCGGAGGACGTGCTGGAGGAGGCCTGGATCGCTCTGGAGGAGGCGCGCACGCTGGGGCCGGGCTCGGTCCAGGTCTTCGATCCGGAGATGCTCAGGCGTCGACGCCGCCGCAGCGCCCTCGCCGAGGATCTGGAGGCCTCGATCAGGACTTCCCAGGTCCAGCTTGCCTACCAGCCGATCGTCAGGCTTCCGACTGGCGCCGTGTCCGGAGCCGAAGCGCTCGCGCGCTGGCGCCACCCCGTGCTCGGGTCCATCCCGCCTCTCGAGTTCATCCCCCTCGCCGAGGAATTCGGCCTCGGCCCGGAACTTGCCCAGCTCGTGGTCACGACCGCCCTCGGGCAGCTGCGGGCCTGGACGGATTCCCGTTCCGTCGGGCCGGGTTTCACGCTCTCGGTGAATGCCAGCAACAGCCAGTTGGCGTCCATTGTCCAGACCGATGCCCTCCGGCACGTCCTGTCGACTACAGGGATCGACCCGGAAAGCTTGGCGGTCGAACTGACCGAGGAGTCGTTCGTGTCCGGAACCGAAACCGACACGGCGGCCATGCGGAGGCTGCGTGCCCTGGGCGTAGGACTGCACATCGATGACTTCGGGTCCGGGTATTCCTCCATCGGCTACTTGAGCCGCCTCCCGGCCACCTTGGTCAAGGTCGACCGGACCCTCTTGGGCGACCCCGCGGGAAATCCGCGGGACCGCAGGCTCGTCGCGGCGGTCCTGGACATCGTCGGCGCCTACGGCCTGGAAGCCGTGTTCGAGGGGATCGAGAACGCGGGCCAGGCGGAGGAGCTCTGGCGCCTGGGGGCGGTCATGGGGCAGGGCTACCACTTCAGCGTGCCACTCCACCGGGAAGCGATGACCGCCTTCCTCCGGAGGCGGCATCTGCCGACGCAGGGCCATTAGCCGGAGCCGGGCACCGGGGCCCGAGCTCCAGCGCGAGAGCGGCTCGTTCCGTTCATCGTCGCGTTGCCAGCGGTAAAGGTCCGAGTCCTAGCCTCGGGGTGGCTCCCGCTCCCGGCGGCGCATTTGCTGCGGGGCACCAGAGGGTAGGAGGCAGTGGATGACCATCGAGGCACCGGCGATGCCACCCGCCGCCCCGGCTGAGGCACCGCCAACGGCTCCCGCGGCCTCTCCTGATCCCCCCAGAGCCCCTCGCGCTCCAGTCCCGGGCCTTGGGCGGTCCCGCACTCGGCGCGGGCCCCGACCGCGCGGTGGCGAGGGCCGACGCCGTCGTGCGAGCCTCGCGGATCTCCGCCGCGCCGGCATCGCCGGATGGGCAGCGCATCTTGGTGCACCGACCGCCGAGGAGGTCTGGACACGCCGCATGGCCCGGGTCGGAGGGGTCGTGGCAGCCGCCGCGCTCTGCTTCTATCTCGTGTGGCGGATCGTGTTCACCCTGCCCACGGATCCCTTGGACGAGGTTGCAGCCTGGTCCATGGTCGTGTTCGAGTCTCTGCCGCTGCCCGGCATGATCCTCAACACCGTCACGTGGTGGAACATCGACGCCAGTGCGCCGCCGCCGAGCGGGAAGGGCGGGGGGCGGACCGTCGCCCTGCTGATCCCCACGTACAACGAACCGGCCGAGGTCCTCGCCCCGACAGTGGCCGCTGCCTGCGAGCTGGAGCCCGCCCACGAGACCTGGGTTCTCGACGACGGGGACCGCTCGTGGGTCTCCGACCTGTGCCGCGCCTACGGCGCCCGGTACGTGAGACGCGACGTGCACGATCACGCCAAGGCCGGGAACATCAACCACGCGCTCGGCCTCATGGAGCGCGAGGCCGCAGCCGGTGCCGTGGCCGTCGACATCATCGCGGTGCTGGACTGCGACCACGTTCCACTCCCGACCTTCCTGAGCTCGACGCTCGGATGGTTCGGGGACCCTGACATCGCCCTCGTCCAAGGGCCCCAGTCCTTCTACAACAGCGGCGCGTTCGACGACGACGGCGTCACCGGCGAGCAGGGGCTCTTCTTCAACGTGCAGATGCGGGCGCGCAACGCGGCCGGCGCAGGCTCGTTCTGGTGCGGATCCACCTCACTGCTGCGTGTCGAGGCCCTCCGCGAGGTGGGCGGAGTGGCGACGGAGACCATCACCGAAGACATGCACACCACCCTGAAGCTCATCCGGCGAGGGTGGAGGACGGTCTACCACCACCAGACCCTGGCGCTGGGCCTCGCGCCCGCAACCCCGGAGCAGTACCTCCTCCAGCGCAGGCGCTGGGGAATGGGGGCCATGCAGATCCTCACCCACGAGAAGCTGTGGGCGGCGAAGCGGTGGATGTCCTGGCGGAACTTCCACGAGTACCTCAATGGGACGCTCTGGTGGCTCGAGGGGATCGGGACCCTCTTCGCCTTCCTCATCCCGGCGCTCGCGCTGGTCTCGGGTGCGCAGACCTCGACGGCCGACCCCCTGACGTTCTCGGCCGTGTTCGCAGTGACGTTCGCGGCTCGCCTGTGGGGAGCGAAGCGCCTCATGCGCCACCAGATCCACTGGCCCACGGCCTTCGCCCTGAGGATCTTCCGCATACCGATCGGCATCGCGTGCGTCTGGTGGCTGGCCACACGACGGCACCTCCGCTTCGAAGTGACCCCAAAGGGCGCAGCGGACAGTCGGGCCCGAGGAGCTCTGCCCCCCATCCTGATGGTGCTCGCGCTGGGGATCGCCTCGCTCGTCCTGTACTGCGGTCTGGGCCTCGCCGGAGTGATTGCCTGGAGGGCCACGCTCTCCTCCACCGTCGCCGCCGGCGCGTGGCTGCTGCTCTCGGCCGCCGTGATCGCGCTCGGTGTCGCCAGGATCCGTTCCGAGAAGTTCGCGACCTCCCGCAGGAACGCCCACCGCGTCGCCGTCTCCGCCGCGGTGACGGTGAACGGGGTCGACGGGCAGCTGATCGACATCTCCGTGGGCGGGGTGAAGGTCCACCTGCCCGTGGCCGTCCTCCCGCCCGAAGGGCAGGCGAAGCTCACGCTTCCTGAAGCGCCCGCCGTCGAGCTCGAGACGGTGAAAGTCTCAGCCGACGGTGACGGCGGGCAGACCGCATCACTGCGGGTGCGCCCCGGCGACTGGAACGCGCACAAGGTCCTGTCCCTGTGGCTCTTCCACACCCCTCCGGGTGCCGTGCCCGGCCTAGGCCATGGCATCCCCGCCATCGCCTCCGTCGCCCGAGCGCCAGGTCCCGCGTCCCGCTGACGTCATCGCGGGCTCGCGAGCCGCACGACCCGGGAACGCCGAACCTTCTCAGCCCCCCTGGTGGCGGACCGGCGTGAGCGGAACATCGTTGGGCGGGGGCAGCGTCCCGCCGCCGCGGAGGACGACAGGTCCCACCGGCTTCGAGGCAGGGACGGGCGGAGGCGGAAGGGGAGCCGGCTTTCGAGGAGGATTCGGAGCGGGAGGGATGTCCGCCGTCGTTCCGTAGGACGGCGGAGCCGGATTGTGCACGGAGGGGTCGACGAGGTCCGCGAGCCCGTGGTCGCTGTCCACCCTGTCCACCCCCAGTTGCGGCAGCCCGAGCAGCTGTATCACCGTCCGCGGGACGGTGGCGTGGTTGGACCACCTGCTGTCGATCCCGGCCTTGACCGGGCCGCCGAACATGAGCAGCGGGACCCTGGGGCCGTAGGCGAGCTGGACGCCGTCGGGCGTGTGCTCCACGTTCGGGGTGGCGACATGGTCATCCCAGCCCCCCCAGTCGTCCCACGTGAGCATGAACACCGTCTCGTCCCAACCGCCGGACTTCACCACTGCGTCCACGCCCTCCCAGACCTTGTTCATCCCGATCGTGACGTCGGCGGGCGGGTGCTCGTCTTGGGGTGAGTCGTGCCACAGGTAGACGAGCGGCGGCAGGCTGCCGGCCGCTGCGTCGGATACGAACCGGGCGTTCGGCAGGAGGTTCGGAGAGCCGTGGAGCTGCGGGTAGAACCCGGCCGGGTAGCTGTTGCTTCCGGTGTAGCAGCGCCATGCGATGCCGGCTTCCTCGGCGAGGCCCGGGACGGACGGCATATCCCACAGCGGGGGCGGCTGGGTCCGCGACGGGTTGCGCAGCGTCGGGGACTGCCCTCCGAGCAGCAGGAGGTGGTTCGGCGTCGAGTTGGTCCCGAACCCGCTGCAGTGGTTCTCGAGGAAGGCCCCGGTCAGTGCCAGATGGGCATAGAAGGGCAACACCGCCGTCGTGTCGAACTGGGTATGCGTCGCGGCGTGGTGGCCGGTGAGCCAGTCGTGGTAAGCGCGCCGGTCGTGGGGCTGGTCGGACGAGGGCGGGTTGGGCTGGATCGGCCAGTCGGCGACGACGTTCGCCCCGTACGGAGCGAGTCCTCGGAAGTAGTTGTCGGTCGTGTGGTTCTCCTGCACCATCACGATGACTCGCTTCACCCTGCTGTCCGCCATGATTCCCATCCTCTCGACCCCTCCGGACCTGCGTTCTCTGGCGATTCTTCTCCCGCCCTCGCCGCGCCGTCACCGGTTGGCGCTCGGCTTTCACGGCATGTTCATCCGCTGGCCAGCTGCCTCATGTGTGGGCCCGTCGTGCCCGGGTACCAACCGCGTGGCACCCCAACCGAAGCGGAACGTGCTTCGGATCGTCGAAAGGATCCCCCATGCGAGCAGCGCAGATCAGCTCCCCCGGCGCCGACCTCGAACTCGTCGAGCGCGACATCCCCGATGTGCCTCGCGGCCACGTTCTGGTCAAGGTCGCGGCCAACGGCATCTGCCACAGCGACTCCATGCCCGCGGCCGGCATGGCCTCCTCCTACCCCCGCATCCCCGGCCACGAAGTCGCCGGAACCATCGAGACCCTCGGTGAGGGCGTCACCCAGTGGGCACCCGGCCAGCGGGTCGGCATCGGATGGTTCGGCGGAGCTTGCTTCGAGTGCGACTCCTGCCGCCGCGGTGACTTCGTCTCCTGCCACGTCGGCAAAGTCACCGGACTCACCTCCGACGGCGGCTACGCCGAGTACCTCGTCGCCCCGGCCGA
Organism: Sinomonas susongensis; assembly: GCF_005877005.1. GTDB lineage: Bacteria > Actinomycetota > Actinomycetes > Actinomycetales > Micrococcaceae > Sinomonas > Sinomonas susongensis. Next base: position 119,058 of record NZ_SSNH01000009.1, read on the forward strand.
CGCCCTCGCCGCCATCCCCGACGAGCTCGGCTTCGCCGAGGCCGCACCCCTCATGTGCGCCGGCGTCACCACGTTCAACGGCATCCGCTCGAGCGGTGTCCGCCCGGGCGACCGCGTCGCAGTCCTCGGCCTCGGCGGCCTCGGCCACCTCGGCGTCCAGTTCGCAGCCAAGCTCGGCTTCGAGACCATCGCGATCGCCCGCGGAGCAGAGAAGGCCGACTTCGCCCGCGAGCTCGGTGCCGACCACTACATCGACAGCACCACCTCGGACGTCGCCGCGGAACTGAAGGCCCTCGGCGGAGCCGACCTCGTCCTCGCGACCGTCACCGACGCCGACTCGATGTCTGCCACGATTCCAGGGCTCGCGGCCCGCGGCCGCCTCGTCGTCCTCGGCGTCCCGCACGAGCCCCTCGCCGCCAACGCGGGCGAGCTCGTCCAGGGCGGACGCACGGTGGCCGGTCACGCCTCCGGCACTGCCAAGGACTCCGAGGACACTCTGCGCTTCGCGGCCCGCACCGGGGTGCGCCCCCTGATCGAGACCTACCCCCTCGAAAAGGCCGCCGACGGCTTCGATCGCATGATGTCCGGCAAGGCTCGCTTCCGCGTAGTCCTCACCACCGACTGACTCCTCGCGCCGAGCAGTGTGCACTAAGCACCCTGCTCGGCCTTTTCAGTGCACCATGCATATGTGATCCGTACCTCAACCTGAATAGCCTGACGGTCATCAGCCCATCTTCTTGGAAGGACCACGATGGCTAGCCAGGTTCACTCTGATGACTTCGCTCTCTCTCGGGTGACGCCCGGGGCCCGGAAACCGTGGTTTGGCATCGCGGTCCAGCGCTTCGGGCAGGTCTCCGCACTCTCGCAGTTCCTTTTGGGCGCAACGCTCGGCTACAGCATGACCTTCGGCGAGGCGGCCCTGGCGCTGCTGCTCGGTTCCGTCATCCTCGAGGTCATCATGTGCATCGTGGGCATCATCGGTCAGAAGGAGGGCCTGAACACGGCACTCCTGGCCCGATGGACAGGCTTCGGGGAAATCGGCGCATCGCTTGTCGGCCTCGCGATAGGCATCAGCCTCATCGGATGGTTCGGGATCCAATCCGCTATCTCGGCGCAGTCCCTCGACGCGCTCATGCCGGGCGTCCTGCCCGCCTGGGTCTGGAGCCTCCTCTTCGGACTCGGAGTCACCGCAATCGTAGCCTTCGGCTTCGTCGGCATGCAGTGGCTCGCCAACATCACCGTGCCGCTGTTCCTGATCCTCGTCGGCTGGTCCGTGCTCAGCGAGTTGACCCGCCACGACTTCGGGACGCTCCTCACCGGCCCCGCACCCGGGCCGGCCATGAGCGTGTGGCAGGGCACCGGGATCGTCGCGGGCGGTCTGATCGTCGGTGCGATCATCACGGCCGACATGACCCGCTTCAACCGCTCCAAAGCCGATGTGGTGAAGCAGACCGTCGTCGGCGTCAGCCTGGGCGAATTCGTGATCGGGCTCGCAGGCGTGCTCCTGGCCCACGCGGCGGCAACAGGTGACATCGTGGCCATCGTCACCTCTTCCATCGGCTTCGTCGGTCTCGTCATCGTCATCACCGGCACTCTCAAGATCAACGACTGGAACCTCTATTCCTCCACACTCGGGCTGGTCAACTTCATCTCGACCGCGTTCGGCAGGAACCTGCACCGCATGTCCGCCACGATCGTCTTGGGCGTCGTCGGATCGATCCTCGCCGCAGCGGGCATCCTCTCCCAGTTCGCCGGGTTCCTCATGATCCTCGGGGTCGCATTCCCTCCCATCGCGGGAATCATGGTCGCCGAATACTTCGTCGTGAAGCGGTGGCGCGGCGAGCTCGACGCCACGCGTGCCACAGGTGCCCTGCCTGCCACCGCCCCTCGGATCGTCCCGGCCACCATCGTCGTCTGGCTCGCTTCCGCCTTGGTGGGCTACTTCACCACCTGGGGGATCCCTCCCCTGCTCAGCCTGCTGCTGTCCATGGTGCTCTACATCGGTGCCGGGAAGCTCGGCTTGGTCCGCGGCCTCGGGGCCGCCGTCACGAAGCAGGCCCCACCCGCCGTCGTCGCTGACGCAGCAGCCTGACACAGACCCCATCCAACGAGAAAGCGAGAATCATGCACATCGGCATCGACGTCGGCGGCACCAACACAGACGCTGTCCTCATGGAGGGCACCCGAGCAATAGAGGGGGTCAAGCACTCGACCACTCCCGATGTCACCTCCGGCATCGTGCAGGCCATCGAGGACCTCCGAGCGAGGCATCCCTTCCAGGACACCCAGATCGACGCGGTGATGATCGGCACGACCCACTTCATCAACGCCCTCGTGCAGGCCAATCGCCTCGCACCCACAGCGGCCCTGAGGCTCGGGCTCCCTGCGACCAAGGCCCTCCCCCCGCTTGTCGACTGGCCGGAGGCGCTGAGCAGCGCCATCCAGGGCCGAAGCTATCTCGCCCACGGGGGCTACGAGTTCGACGGGCGCCCCATCTCGCCCCTGGACCCAGAGGAGCTGCGGAAGCACGCGGCGGACATGAAGTCGAACGGCATCCGCTCTGTCGCGGTTTCCTCCGTGTTCAGCCCTGTGAACCATGATCTGGAGGTCGAGACCGGCCGAATCCTGGCCGACGAGCTGGGCCCGGAGGTCGCCATCTCGCTCTCCCACGAGATCGGCCGGATCGGGCTGCTCGAGCGCGAGAACGCAACGATCATCAACGCAGCGCTGCGGGAACTCGCCTCGGAAATCGTCGACGGCCTCACGGCCGCCGTCCGAGCCGAGGGGATCAGCGCTCCGATCTTCCTCAGCCAGAATGACGGGACGCTCATGGACGAGGACTACGTCCGCCTCTACCCCGTGGCCACCTTCGCCTCAGGCCCCACAAACTCCATGCGCGGGGCCGCCGTCACGAGCGGGCTCGCGACCTGTGCGGTTGTAGATATCGGAGGAACGACAACCGATATAGGCCTTCTCATCAACGGGTTCCCCCGTGAGACCGCCAATGAGGTGAAGGTCGCAGGCATCCGAACGAACTTCCGCATGCCGGACGTGCTCTCCATCGGAATCGGCGGCGGGAGCATCGTCGATCCCGTATCGGGTGAGGTCGGCCCCGAGTCCGTGGGCTACAGGCTCACGACGGAGGCGCTCGTCTTCGGCGGATCGACCCTGACAGCGACAGACATCGCCGTGGCAGCGGGGCGTGCCGACATCGGTGACCCGTCGAAGGTCGCTCACCTCGATCCGGATTTCATCCGCCGGGTGCTCGACCGGATCGCCGAGCGGATCTCGGAGGCGGTAGACCGGATGCGCACCTCGCCTGATCCCATCCCCGTGGTCGCGGTTGGAGGGGGTTCGGTCCTCCTGCCTGACCGGTTGCCGCTCTTCGGCACAGTGCACCGGCCGGAGAACTACGCCGTTGCCAATGCGATCGGCGCCTCGATCGCACAGGTCGGCGGCGAGATCGACAAAGTGTTCGCCGTCGAACCCGGGCACCGTGAGGAGACCCTTGCCCAGGTGCGGGCCGAGGCCTCGGACAAGGCGGTAGCTGCCGGCGCCAAACCCTCCACGGTCATGATCGTAGACTTCGACGAGGTGCCCCTCCCCTACCTTCCCGGCAACGCCACGCGCATCCGCGTCAAGGCCGTCGGCGACCTCGATATGGGGGCGTGAAATGGCCTGGACAATGACAGCGGGCGACGTCGAGAACGTCGCCCGGGGCGCAGCCGTCCTGGGCACCGGTGGGGGTGGAGATCCCTATATCGGGGCGCTCCTGGCGACCCGCGCGCTTCAGGAACACGGGGAAATCCCCGTGGTGACGCTCGAGGAGCTCCCCGAGGACGCGCTGGTGCTCACCGTCGCGATGATGGGCGCACCCACCGTCATGGTCGAGAAGCTCCCAAGCCTCGAGGAGGTCATCGCCCCCGTGCGTGAACTCGGCGCGTACCTCAGCCGACCCGTGACTCACATCGCGTGTGCCGAAATCGGTGGAGTCAACTCCACGATCCCCGTCGCGGCCGCAGCCGCCCTGGGGCTGCCGCTCCTCGACGCCGACGGCATGGGGCGGGCATTCCCCGAGCTGCAGATGGTCCTTCCCACGCTCTACGGTGTGACCGCTTCCCCACTGGCCTTCGGAGACGAGAAGGGCAATGTCGGCGTCCTCCAGACTGTCGACAACAGCTGGACGGAGCGCATCGCAAGGGTCGCATGCGTCGAGATGGGCTGCTCCGTCATGATCTCCGGCTTCCGGATGACCGGTTCCCAAGCCCGGGAATCGCTTGTCGAGGGCTCGCTTTCGAGGTGCATCGCGATCGGAAAGGAGATCGTCCGGGCACGCGCGGCAAAGTCCGACCCCGTGGCGGCCGCCGTCGAGCTCCTGGGCGGCCGCGAGCTGTTCGCGGGCAAGGTCGCCGACGTCCAGAGGGCTACGACGAGAGGCTTTGCCCGCGGGCAGGCTCGAATCGACGGGCAGGACGCAGTCCTCATGCTCTCGTTCCAGAACGAGCATCTTGTCGCGGAATCCGACGGCAGGATCCTCGCCACGACTCCGGACCTCATCATCGTGCTCGAACACGAGACCGGCGAACCCATTACAACCGAGGGCCTCCGTTACGGGCAGCGCGTCCGCGTGGTCGCAGCACCTTCGGACGAACGGTGGCACACGTCCGCGGCCCTGGCCATGGTCGGTCCCGGCTATTTCGGCTACGACCACCCTTCCTACCGTTTCGACGGCTCGGTGGAAGACCTGGCGGAGGCGATCGCGTGAGCTGGCAGCTGAGAGCGTCCGACCTCCCCGATCTCGCGCGCGGCGCGACGCTTCTTGGGACCGGAGGCGGAGGCGACCCCTACATCGGAAGGATGCTGGCCGAGCGGGTGCTCGGGGACCGGGCTATCACGGTCCTCGACCCGGACGACCTCGCAGACGAAGCGTTCGTCATCCCGACCGCGCAGATGGGCGCACCCACCGTCATGGTCGAGAAGATCCCCGCCGGAACCGAACCCACTCTCGCCCTTCGGACACTCGAGGAACACCTCGGCAGGAAGGCCGACGCGACGATGCCGATCGAATGCGGAGGCATCAATTCGATGATCCCGCTCATCGTCGCAGCCGAGACCGGGCTCCCCGTGGTGGATGCCGACGGCATGGGCCGGGCATTCCCCGAGCTCTACATGGAGACGTTCGCTGTCTACGGCGTTCACGGCTCCCCCCTTGCCATCGCCGGAGAGCGCGGCGAGCGGGTTGTCATCGACACGGGTGACGACGACCGGCAGATGGAATGGCTCGCCCGGGGGATCACCATCCGACTCGGCGGCGTGGCCCACATCGCCGAGTACGCGATGACCGGGGCCGAGGTCAAGCGCACAGCAGTGCCTCGGACCCTGTCCATGGCACTGTCGCTGGGGCGCTCGATGCGCTTGGCCCGCGAAGAGCACCGGTCTCCGTTCGACGCCATCGCCCTCACCCTGGCAGGGACTCAGTACGCTCATGTCCGCGAGCTCTTCGTCGGCAAGGTCACGGACGTGGAGCGCCGAACCACGGACGGCTTCGCGAAGGGGCGGGCCGTGATCTCCGGCACGGGGGACGGGGAGGACTTCGAGATCGAGTTCCAGAACGAGAACCTCATCGCGCGCCGGGGCGGGGAAGTGGTGGCCATCGTGCCAGACCTCGTCTGCGTCGTCGACCACGAGTCGGCGGAGCCGATCACCACGGAAGGACTCCGTTACGGCCAACGGGTGCGCGTCCTCGGAATCTCCACTCCCGAAATGATGCGGACGCCCGAGGCCCTCGAAGCATTCGGGCCGTCGTCCTTCGGTCTGAAGGAGGACTTCGCACCCGTCGAGGGAGCGGCCGTGGCACTCCGCCCGTAGGCTGACAGCATGGCCAGAACCCTCGAACGGCCCCAGCTGCCTGCTCTCGCCCGGGGATTCGCACTTCTGGGGTCCGGCGGTGGCGGTACTACCACAATGCTCGAGCTGATGCTCGGACGCTCCCGCGGTTGGCCGATCGCCATCGCCGGACCGGAAGAGTTGGATCCGACGACGCCGTGCCTCGCCGCGGCGTTCGTCGGTTCGACAATCCTGCTCGGCGAACGCCTGCCCGGCGACGCACCGTTCGAGCCGCTGGTCCACGCCGTCGAACGATGGTTGGGCATCCGCGTCCCCGCGGTGTGCTCCCTCGAGGGCGGCGGGCTCAACGGCCTGGTTCCTCTCACCTTCGCGCCCGACCGCATCGTCGTGGATGCGGACTGCACCGGTAGGGCCGTCCCGGGACTTGACCAGATATCGTTGTTCGTCGACCGCCTCCCAGGCATCGTCGCCGCGTGCGACACCGGGGCTGGTGGGGCAATGCTGGTCAGCACCGACCGGGCCATAGACGCCGAGCGCGTCATCCGTTCGGCGATCATCCAGGCCGGGGGTGCAGGCGGGGCGGTCTTCGCAGGGTTCACAGTCGGAGACCTCATAGAGCACGCGATTCCAGGTCACCTCGACGTGGCGCTCCGGCTCGGAAGCGCATACCTGAGCTCTGCCCATTGGCCTCCGGCAGCGCTGGCTGGCGCCCTGGGCGGACGGCTCCTGGGGCACGGGCGGATCACCTCCGTCGACACCGATGACCGGGATCCCTTCGTGAGGACCGTTGAATTGGCCGGTGTCAACGGCGAGGTCCACCGGATCGTCTCGCGGACAGAGACCCTTGCGTTCATGACCGACGGCCGGCTCGAGGCGTCCGCGCCGACCGTCATTGCCCTGCTCGATGCGGTGTCCCGCGAGATCCTCGAGGTCACCGACCTGACCCTCGCCCGGCACATCGTGGCGATCGAGCTGCCGGGCCCTGCGTGGTGGCACGCCTCACCCCACAGGCTCCGACGGGTCCAGCCCTCGGCCTACGGACTGACAGAACTGGACGCGATCACGTGACCGCGGAGCAGCTCACGCTTGAGGCTCTGCTCGCCCACCCCGCGAATGGCGGACTCCGCATGATCGTGGGGTCGGGCTCCACTGTCTGGGACCAGGCCGTCGTCGAACAGGACGAACCCGGACTGCCCAGCAGCGGGCGAGGCCAGCTGGCCATCCTCACCACGGCCCTGTCCTCAGCCCCTTGGCAGCAGGACGCCCTCATGCGCCGCGTCCACGAGCGTGGATTCCCAATCGTCGCCCTCCCCCGGGCCGAACGGCTCAGCGCGGGCGCCCGGCAGATCGCCGAACGCCTAGGGCTAGCCGTCCTCGACGTCGACCGCCCCATCGACCTCACCAAAGCCTGCTGGGAACTGTCCGAGGCCGGGGACGCCCTCACTCTCAGGTATGTGCGCAGAGTTGCACAGTCATTCGCGTACTCGGCCGAGGATCTGGCTGGCCTCCTCCGCCATCTCGCCGGAAACGTGGGCCATGGCCTCGCCGTCGTCGACGCCTCTGGTGTACTCCATGAAGCAGGCGGCCATCTCGAGGACAGCCTGCGCAAGGACATCCGTTTCGACGCCTGGCTCGACGTCGCCCGATCCGGATCCTCCAGCGCCGTCTCCGTCCGCATCGAGAGCCCCACCCACACGGGCCTACGCCTCGTCCTTTTCGGACAGGGGCTCAGCAGCGCTCAGCTCAGGGCTCTCTCCGCAGCCGCCGAGATAGCCATGCCCGCCATCGCGGCACGCATCCTCATCGACGATGTCGCCGCCGTCAACGACGCCGCGGCCTCATCGGGACTGCTCAGGGACTTCCTCGACTTGCGCGGCGGGTCCGATCCCGAGGTCGAACGGCGGATGCTCGAGCACGGGTGGAAAACTGCCGGATACCACCTCGGGTTCCGGGTGATCGGTCGTGGTCGCGTCGATCCCTTCCAGCTGCTGCGCCACGTCGCTCAGGGTTTGGGCCGCCTCGGCACCGACTCCCACGCGACCACAAGCGGCCGAGGGGTCACCGGATGGTTGAGCTTCCCTGACATGCCCCCTCCGAACCAGGTGGAGAAGGCAGTGTCGGCACTGCGCGAGCTCCACACCCAGACACGCAGATCCTTCAACATCGCCACCGGCGTCGGATCGATGCAGCACGGATCACCCGGCCTGGCTTCGACGCTCGGTGAGGCCGCGGACGCGGCACGCATTGCCGCCGACCGGGCATCCACTGGATGGTTCCTCCGCGTGGACAGCCTCGGCCTCGATCAGCTGCTCCTCGCATGGACCGGCAGCGACACATTCATCCCGGCAGCCGAGTCCCTGCTCGCTTCGCTCCGCAAGGACCGAAACGAACTCCTCACGACCCTCTCGGCCTACCTCGACCACGAATCGAACATCGTCGCCACCGCGACGGCCCTCAACCTCCATCGCAACACCGTCGCAACCCGAATCCACCGGGCGCAGGAGATTCTCGGCATCGACTTCTCGGACCCCGAATCCCGGCTCGCGCTCCATCTGGCGTGCAGAGCCCTGCTCAGATGACGCCCTGCGGCTCTCATCCGCCCGTCTGATTCCCCCAGGAAGCCGGGGGCAATCGGACGCAGCCGAGGCGCTAGGACCGCGCCCCGCGGAATCTTGAGACGACGCTGCGGGCTGCGCGCCGCAGGGGGTCCGGACTTGAAGGAGACGCGCCGGCGGCATTGTCGCGTTCGGCCCGCAGTTCGCCTTGGAGCCAGTCGACGTGCTGGAGGAGGTTTCCGATGGCGAGCTCATTGCCTGCGTTCAATGGCCCAGCCCAGCCTTCCGAACCAGCGGCCAGCACACCGGACCCGTCCTGCCAGATCGGAGCCTCGGGCAGAGCGGTAGGGCTCGCCGGCTGCCCTCGGAGGGCCGAGGCCGCGGCGTCCCACCAGCGGCCGTGGGCCTCGGCCATCTTCGGGTGCAGTCCGTCGAGGTGGCTGGCGAGCCTCCCCCGGGTCTGGAGAGCCGCCTCGGTCCAGGCATCTTCCTCAGATCCCCCGAGCTGGCGCAGGGAGCGGAGGAGACCCCGGGCGCCCCAGTTCTCGAGCGCGCCGCCGATCCTGACTTCACCGTAGAGGTCCACAGCCACCGGCATGACCGGCACACCGGCCCCCAGGGCGAAGACCACGGGGTGGTACCTCGTCGAGAGGACGAGGGAGGCGTCGACGGTGGCCTGCGAGGTCTCCAGGGCGTTCTTCTGCGACAGGACCTCTGCTTCGACGCCGTCGAGCAGCGCGGCCACGGCCCTGTGGACCTCCGTATCGCCGTCGTCCTGGCCGAAGGTCGAAACGTGCGGGACGAAGAGGGCCGGGAGCCCGGATGCCCGGGCGGCCCGCGTGACGAGCCGCGCCATGGTCTCTATGTAGTCGCTGCGGCCCATGGCTCCGCTCCCGGGGGCCAGGGTGACAGCCAGGTAGCCCCCGTCTTCCGAGCGCTGAGTCAGGAAGGACGCGTCGTCGAGGACCCAGGCCGAGGGCACGCCGAGGTCGTCCAGCAGCTCCTTCGACTCTCGTTCGCGTGCACCCACGAGCCGGGCGTCGGCGAGGACGGGACCAAGATGGGCGGCGTCCGGGGCGGTCAGGACCGGACCCACGGTCTGCCCCGACACCACGACACGTATCCCCTGCTGGGCAGCGAGGTGCATGAAGGCCATCCGCTCGAAGAGCAGTCCTCCGTACTGGGAGGTCAGATTGCCTCCCCCCGCAAGGAGGAGTGCCTCGCACCCTTCGAGGGCTCCGAGGATCGCGGCGCGCAGTGCGCGGGTTCCTTCCGAGGCGCTCCGGCCGGAGGGGTCGAGCAGCTCTTCGAAGGCCCGATGGCGCTCGAACGCGTTCCAGGGGACCTGGGGCCTCAACCGGGCGGGCTTCCCGTATTCACGTTCGGATTCGCTCGGATCCCGGGTCAGGATGACCAGGTCTTCGATTCCGCGGGCCTCGAGCTCGCGGGCTGCTGCGTGCGCCATGGCTTCATCGCCCACGTGGTACTGGGTCTGGCCGACGTCGCCGAGCACTGCCGTCTTCATGCGTTCCTCCCCCGATCAGAGGCCGGAAGGGCGGCTTTCAGGCGGGCTGCCAGGCTGCGGACGGCGCGGTGGCCCCGGCGGAGGCGCCACGTGCCAGGAAGAGTGGACTCCCGGACCATGTCCTTGAGGTCATGCAGCTCTCGCTCGACTCGATCAAGGTGCTCGTGCAGCCGATGCATCTCGAAGCCAAGGAGCTCCCTCTCGTACAGGAGTGGGCCGAGCCCGTTGGCCTGGGCGTGCTCGCGCAGGAGCCGGTCGCGGACCTGGAGCGAGAACGCATGGTGGTCGGCGAGTCCTGCGATCATGCTGTTCGCTTCCGAACCGCTCGCGTCACGGCGCTGGTTCCAGAAGGCGAGGGGCCTTCCCTTGATGAAGCCGACGCGGTGCTGGACGACGAAGCGGAGGTGGAATTCCCAGTCGCCGACGACGGGAAGGCTCTCGTCGAAGCCGCCGAGAGCCTCGTACGCCTCCCGCCGGAACAGGAAGGAGATCGGGACGAACCTGTTGTAGTGCAGCAGGTCCACCAGCGTGATCGCCTGCATGTTCGGCTCCAGCGGGACCCGTTCCTGGACTTCGCGTCCGTTCTCCGTGAGCTGCTCGAAGACGATCTCGGTCTGAACGGTCACCCCGCCGTCCTCGGGGTGGGCGTCGAGATAGGCGACTGTCTCGGCCAGGAACTCCGGCGCCCACTCGTCGTCGTCGTCATGGATGGCGACGTACGCGCCCTCCGAGGCTCGGATTCCCTGATTAGATGCTGCTTCCATGCCGCTGCTGTCCTGATTGTGCAGCACGCGCACCCGCCCGGCGAGCCTGTCCGCGTGCTCGGCGAGGACCTCCTCGACCTTGTTCGGATCACCGCCGTCGTTGACGACGACGAGCGCCCAGTCCCGGAACTCCTGGGCCAGAATGCTTCTGAGCGCGCGCTGCAGCAGGCGCGGCCGGTCTTTCGTCCGGGTGATGATCGCGACGCGCGGCTGACTCTCAGAAGACAAACTTCGACCTCGTAAATGGCAGGGTGAGCGCCCCTCAGAACCAGGGCGCATGACGTGACTGGACCGCCCGAACAGCGGCCAGCTGCTCAGCCATTCTATCGGGACCGGCCCCGGGCTTTTCGGCTACATGGATACCTGCCTGCACCGCCCCATTCTGGCGCGCGCGGCTTTGACGGATCCGTCATGTTTCAGACTGGGGGATGAAAGGGTATGACTGGAAACGGGTTGTCCTGTCAGACTTCAGGAAAGACTGTTCGTGCTCCAGGAAAGTCTGTTCGTGCCGCAGGAAAGCCGCCTCCGCGGTGATTGGCATGCATCAGGAAGAAGGAATGCCGTTGAAGTCCTCTCGTCTGCTCACTTTGCTGCTCGCGAGCGCACTCTTCGTCCTCGGCGCCGTCCCCGCTCCCGCCTCGGCTGCGGAGGTCCCAACGGCGGCGGGGGCAGCAGTTCCAGCCAGCCACGTCGCGACCGGCAAGTCTCCGAATCCCCACGGCGCCCAGGTCCCGGACCAGCTGAAGGGCCATCGGCATGCCAAGGTCTGCCAAGCCCCGAAACCCGGCCGCATGGCCTGCAATGCGGTGGCCGACCTGGACGTCAGCGGACAGGTCGCTCCGAACGCGCTCCCCTACGGCTACTCCCCCGCTGACCTGCAGTCGGCCTATCAGCTGCCCGGGGGCAGCGCTGGTACGGGGCGCACCATAGCGATCGTGGATGCCTACGACCAGCCCAACGCGGAATCAGACCTTGCCACCTACCGGAGCAAGTACGGCCTCCCACCCTGCACCTCGTCGAGCGGCTGCTTCACCAAGCTAGACCAGCGCGGAGGAGCAAAGTTCCCTGCCGCGGACGCGGGCTGGGCTCAGGAGATCTCGCTGGACATGGAGATGGCCGCAGCAGGGTGTCCGAACTGCAGGATCCTGCTCGTCGAGGCGGACAGCGCTTCGATCGACGATCTGGGGACCGCAGTGAACACCGCAGTCGCCCACGGCGCGGACGCGGTGTCCAACAGCTACGGCGCCCCCGAGTTCAGCGGCCAGAACACCTACGACAGCGCGTACTTCGACCATCCTGGGGTCGCTGTCACTGCCAGCAGCGGCGATCAGGGCTACGGCACGGAATACCCGGCGGCCTCGCCGAAGACCATAGCCGTGGGAGGAACGAGCCTGCTACAGGACGCCGCAACCGGCGCGTGGAGCGAGTCGGCCTGGCAGTACGGCGGAAGCGGCTGCTCAGGCTATGAGGGAAAGCCTGCGTGGCAGAAGGACAACGGCTGCGGCGCACGGACAGAGGCGGACCTTGCCGCGGTCGCAGACCCCTCCACCGGAGTAGCTGTCTACGACAGCGTCCCGGGCCCCAACGGCCTGAGCGGCTGGCTCGTCATGGGCGGCACCAGCGCCGCGGCACCTCTCGTCGCCGCCGCCTACGCAATGGCGGGCAAGCCCACCACCGACTATCCCGGCAGCCTCCCCTACTCGGCCCCCACCGGGCTCTTCGACCCTGCTTCGGGGAGCAACGGCACCTGCAGCGTGGCGTACCTCTGCTCGAGCCTGCCGGGCTATGACGCACCCACCGGCAATGGGACCCTCCGGGGGCTCAGGGCCATCGCCCCGCGCCAGTGCGGGTTCACCGATGTCCTGACCGTGGACCAGTTCGCCTCCGATATGTGCTGGATGGCATCGGCAGCAATCTCCACCGGCTACCCCGACGGCACGTACCGGGCCACTGCCCCCGTGACCCGCGACGCCATGGCGGCCTTCCTCTACCGGCTCAAGCACTCCCCCGCGTTCACGCCTCCTGGCACGTCCCCGTTCACGGACATCAGCCCGTCCACCCAGTTCTACAAGGAGATCACCTGGCTGGCCTCGACCGGCATCACCACCGGCTACCCGGACGGGACGTACAGGCCCCTCGCCTCGGTCAACCGTGACGCGATGGCGGCCTTCCTCTACCGTGCCGCCGGATCCCCTGCCTTCACGCCGCCCGCCACGTCTCCGTTCACGGACATCACGCCGTCCACCCAGTTCTACAAGGAGATCACCTGGCTGGCCTCGACCGGCATCTCCACCGGCTACCCGGACGGCACCTTCCGGCCGGGAGCCGCCGTCACCCGTGACGCGATGGCGGCGTTCATGCACCGCTATTCGACTTACCTTGGCTGAGGTCCAACTGCCATGGCTGGGGGCAGACGTCGAAGCCTTCTGTTGCCCGAAACGACTGGCGCTGGCTAGGGTTCAAGAGCCGGTGCCTGAGTGCCGGTTCTCTGGGCGGGTCTTTCCGTCCAACGAGCGGAAGGGCCCGGTGCGATGCTCCGTGGTGTGGTGGCGCGTGTCCTAGTCTGCGCGGCCGTGGTGGTGGCTGGCGTGTTGGGCACCCCCTCGGGCGCCCTGGCCGCAACGCCGGCTGGATCGGCGTCGTCCGTGGCCCGGGCGCTTGCAGTGCCGGCGACGACGCCCACATCGTCCGGCTCCTTCGCGGACGTGCCGTCGGGGTCGCAGTTCTCCACAGAGATCCAGTGGCTTGCGGATCAGGGGATCTCCACCGGCTGGATCATGCCCGACGGCACGAGACAGTATCGGCCGCTGCTGCCGGTGGCCAGGGATGCGATGGCAGCGTTCATGTACCGCCTCGCCGGGTCCCCGGCCTTCACCCCGCCGGCAGATTCCCCGTTCACGGACATCACCCCGAGCGCGCAGTTCTACAAGGAGATCACCTGGCTGGATGCCCAAGGCATCAGCACTGGGTGGCAGATGCCCGACGGGACCAGGCAGTACCGTCCGCTGGAGCCGGTGGGACGGGACGCGATGGCCGCCTTCATGTACCGCCTCGACGCCTCCCCGGCCTTCACCCCGCCAGCAGATTCCCCGTTCGCAGACATCACGCCTGGCACCCAGTTCTACAAGGAGATCACCTGGCTGGCCACCAACGGGATCAGCACCGGATGGACGGAAGCAGACGGGTCCAAGACCTACCGGCCGCTGGACGCCGTGGCGCGGGACGCGATGGCTGCGTTCATGTACCGGTTCTATCAACTCACCCACCCGCAGGCGGCCGTCGTCGGCAACGACGTGTCCTGGCCGCAGTGCGGTGCCACCATGCCGAGCGGACAGGCGTTCGCCGTCGTCGGCGTCAACAATGGCACGGCCTCCAGCACCAACCCGTGCCTGGCCTCAGAGCTGTCCTGGGCGTCCACCTCGGCAGGGGGCACGAGCCAGCCTCGGGTGGCCCTTTACGTGAACACCGCCAATCCGGGCACGGCGGGCTCATGGTGGCCGTCGAGCAACACCTACGCCGGGACCCCTGTGTCCAATCCCTACGGCCTGTGCGCCGGCTTGGAGGACGCGGCCTGCTCCTACATGTACGGCTACGCCAAGGCGTACGACGACGTGACGAGCCGCGGAGTGAGCAGCCCTGCCTCCTACACGTGGTGGCTCGACGTCGAGACCAGCAACAGCTGGTCGACCGACCCTGCGGCGAACACGGCCGACCTCGAAGGCATGGCCTACTACTTCAACAGTATTGGGGCCCGGATCGGGATCTACTCCTCGAGCGCCCAGTGGGCGCAGATCGTCGGGACTGTGCCGTCGACCAGCAGCCTCTACTCCCTCAGCAGCTGGCTCGCAGGGGCATCGACCCCGGCAGCCGCGCAGGCGGGCTGCTCCGCCACCCCGCTCACGGGCGGCGGCAAGGTCGCCCTCACGCAGTACATCTCCGGCGCCTACGACTACGACCACTCCTGCGTCTGAGCCCGCGAGAGGCGAGGCACCGACGAGCGGCGCCGGATGGCCCAGGGCAAAGCCCGATTGCGCGAAATTGCTCGATGCTGTCAAGACAGGACAGCCCCTCGGGATCGAGTTACCGGTAACCTAGAGGGGGCAGACAGTCGAGTCAGGTCAGGGAGAGCATGAGCAATGAGTCGAAGGGCCGACCGCCGACCATCTATGACGTCGCCGCCCTTGCAGGCGTCTCCCATCAGACCGTGTCGCGATTCGTCAAAGGCCATACGAACATTCGCCCGGAAATAAGAGACCGGGTTGAGTCTGCCGTGAAGGCTCTCGACTACAAGCCGAACGGTGCCGCTCGAGCCCTGGCGACGAGCCGGGGAAATCGCATCGGTGCGCTTGTGTACGAACTGATGGAGGTCGGACCGAACAAGATCATCCACGGGGCGAGCATCCGGGCCCGAGAGGCTGGATACCTGTTGGACATCGTGAGCCTAGACCCAAATGACGACGCTGCCATCGTCCAGGCAATAGGCCTGATCAACCAGCACGACCTCGCAGGAGTGATGGTGTTCGCACCCACGGACCGGGTCATTGACGCCGTCGGCAGAGTGCGATTCACCGTTCCCGTGCACGTTGAGTCAGACATGCCGCCGCAAGGTTCCGCGACCCCCGCGGCCAACGAGGTGGGGGCTGGCATGCTGATGGACCACTTGGCAGCACTGGGCCACCGCAGGTTCTTCCAGATCGCCGGCCCCCCGGACTGGCCTTCGGCCCGCGCTCGGGCCGCCGCTTACGACTCGGCACTTGAAAACCTCGCGGACACCACCACCTCCGCAGGTACCGTCCACGGCGACTGGACGGCGGCATCCGGATACCGGGCAGCGATGGAGATGCCCTTGGATGCCGGGGTGACGGCGCTTGTTGTTGGGAACGACCAGATGGCTCTGGGCGCATTGGCTGCTCTCGGCGAACGAGGCGTCCGGGTCCCGAATGAGGTGAGCGTTGTGGGCTTCGACGGCATCCCCGAGTCGGAGTTCTACCGACCCTCCCTCACCACCATCCGCCTAGATCTCGAAGGCCTGGGCGCCTCGGCGATCGACCGTCTCCTCTCCATGGGAGTGGAGGCGGCAGCACCAACGCCCGCTGTGCCCGCTCCTCCTCGGCTGATTGTGGGTCATTCCACGGCAGCCCCGGGAGCCTAGGCCTCCAGAGGCAAAGAAGTCCGCCCCAGACTCTTGTTACCGCTAACACAGAGGCGTAGGGTGATGCCAGCGTTCAAGTTAGCGCTAACACAGACGGCCTCCTGCAGCCCCCGATGGGCAGCCGAGGGGCGGGGCACGGAACTTCGCGGCGGCCGCCTAGTTCTCCACCCGCGCCGGGGCGGGAGTGATCGTCACATCGGAGTGACCGACCATAAGGAAGACCGTTGAAGAGAAATCGACTTGCCTCCGCATCAGCACTGGGCGCGGGGATGCTTGCAGGGGCCATGGTTCTGACAGGCTGCGGAGCGGGAGCGTCGCCTTCGTCGTCCCCGTCAGCCTCTGCCGTGTCACAGGCGGATATCGACAAGGCCATGCAGACCCCCACCACCCTCACTTTCTGGTCATGGACACCGAAGATGCAGGACGAGGTAGACCTGTTCGAGAAGAAGTACCCCGCCATCAAGGTGAACCTGCAGAACGTCGGGCAGGGCGCCCCGCACTACGCCAAGATCCGGACTGCGCTGAAGGCTGGTCAGGGAGCGCCGGATGTGGTGCAAATGGAGTATCAGGAGACGTCGTCCTTCGCCCTGACCGACAGCCTGTTGGACCTGGCCCCGTATGGCGCCGGAGATCTCAAGGGAGACTACGTCCCGTGGGTGTGGAATCAGGTCGACCAGGGCGGGAAGGTCTACGGCATTCCTCAGGATTCGGGCCCCATGGGGAACCTCTACCGCACTGACCTCTTCGCCAAGTCAGGGATTACGAACGCTCCCGCGACCTGGGACGAGTACGCCAAGGACGCGCAGGCCGTGAAGTCCTCCACCGGTGCCTACATGTCAAATCTCGCCCCGAATGACCCCGGGCAGCTGATGGGACTGTTCTGGCAGGCCGGGCTGAAACCATTCGGCTACGACGGGAACAAGACAGTCACAGTCAACGTAGCCAGCCCGCAGGCGAAGAACGTCGCAGCGTACTGGCAGAAACTCATCCAAGGTGGCCTCGTGTCAGTCGACCCCGACTTCACGGACCAGTGGTACCAAGGCTTGGCCAACGGAAAGTACGCAGGATGGCTAACTGCAGCCTGGGGGCCGGTTTTCCTTCAGGGTACAGCCGCCTCGACGGCCGGGAAGTGGAATGCCGCCCAGCTGCCCCAGCAGAACGCCGGCGAGCAGAAGGCGGGCAACTGGGGAGGTTCGGCGGACGCCGTCCTGAAGACGACCAAGAACCCGATCGCGGCGTATGAATTGGCCAAATTCATCAACAACGACGCGACCTCGACAAACCAGCTGGCCACGAAGCAGTTCCTCTTCCCAACGGACACGACCGTGCTGAAGGACCCCTCCTTCGTCGACCAGAAGTCTGACTTCTACGGCGGACAACAGGTCAACAAGCTCTTCGCCGGCATCTCGAACAACGTCGACACGACCTTCCAATGGCTGCCTTACATGGACTACGCCTACTCCAGCTTCAACGACACGGTCGGCAAAGCGATCGCGGACAAGTCGGACATCTCCGCGAGTTTGGACGCGTGGCAGAAAGAGCTGAAGGACTACGGCACCCAGCAGGGATTCACCGTCCAGTAAGACCCCCCAATCCAAACCGGTCCTTGGGAGGGACCCACGGTCCCCCCAAGGGCCCTCACAAGTCCGCCCAGATGCGGGAGCATCACAAGGAGTTGTTATGGCCAGCACGATCGCAGCCCGTCCCCGGTCCAGGACAGGCGACAAGCACCGTCTCCGGCCTGGAAGCACCAGACGCCGACAGCACGCGGCCGCCTACCTGTTCGTCCTTCCCTTCTTCGCCGTGTTCGTGGCCATGCTGATCGTGCCCCTCTTCTACTCGGGCTATCTCAGCTTCTTTCAGACCAGACTCGTGGGCGGGGTCAGCTTCGTCGGATTCGCCAACTACCTCCACGCGTTCACCGACACGGCGTTCTTGGGAGGAGTTGCGAGAATGGCGCTCTTCCTCGTGATCCAAGTCCCGGTCATGCTCGCGCTGGCCCTGTTCTGCGCCCTCGCGCTCGACAGCGGCTGGGTCCGTGGGAGCAAGGTGCTCCGGCTCCTGATGTTCATCCCGTACGCCGTCCCGGGCGTTGTAGCAACGTTGATGTGGGGCTACCTCTACGGCAACGATTTCGGACCCATCGCGCAGACCCTCCGGGCCATCGGGCTAGGCGCCCCGGATCTGCTCTCACCCGAAAACGTCCTCGGTTCCCTGATGAATATCGTCACCTGGGAGTTTGCGGGCTACAACATGATCATCATGTACTCGGCCCTTCGGTCGATCCCCGGGGAGCTCTACGAGGCGGCGGAGATTGACGGCGCCAGCCAATGGCGCATCGCCTGGAGCATCAAAATCCCTGCAATCCGCCCCGCGATCCTCCTGACCATCATCTTCTCGGTCATCGGAACCTTCCAGCTGTTCAACGAGCCGAGCCTGCTCCACAATCTGGCACCCAACGCGATAAGCAACTCCTTCACCCCCAATTTCTACGCGTACAACCTCGCCTTCGTCGACCAAAACGTCAACTACGCCGCCGCAGTGGCGTTCATCCTCGGCATTGTCATCATGATCGTGTCCTACGTGGTGCAGCTGAGCACCCA
Source organism: Sinomonas susongensis (assembly GCF_005877005.1). Taxonomy (GTDB): domain Bacteria; phylum Actinomycetota; class Actinomycetes; order Actinomycetales; family Micrococcaceae; genus Sinomonas; species Sinomonas susongensis. Next base: position 137,504 of record NZ_SSNH01000009.1, read on the forward strand.
GAAGCGGGAGAAGAACGCATGAGCGCCATCCCAGCTACCCGCACTCGTGCCGAGCGGCGCACAACGCCCGGTGTCCGAATCGGGAGGCGCAGGAAAGGACGCGAGGAGCGCCGGAGCAGTCTGCTGACGCTCCTGCTGTGGGTTTGCGGCCTCTACTTCGCCTTCCCGCTGGTGTGGCTCGTGGTCGCGTCCACCAAGGACAACGCTGACCTGTTCACAAGCTTCGGACTTTGGTTCGGGAAGAGGTTCAGTCTCTTCGACAACCTCGCCACCGTCTTCAGCACCCAGAACGGCATCTACCTCCACTGGGCGCTCAACACCGTCCTCTACGCAGGAGTCAGCGCAGTCGGCGCGTCCCTGCTGGCCACCATGGCCGGCTACGCCTTCGCCAAATACGACTTTCCGGGAGGGAGGGCGCTCTTCAGCGTGACCCTGGGCGCCATCATGATCCCGCTCACTGCCCTTGCCATCCCCACCTATCTGCTCTTCAGCTCGGCAGGGTTGACGAACACTCCCTCGGCCATAATCCTCCCTTCGCTCGTGAGCCCGTTCGGCGTCTTCCTGATGAGGGTCTACGCCGCGGACGCGATCCCGGACTCGCTCATCGAAGCGGCGAGAATGGACGGAGCTGGCGAGTGGCGAATCTTCTGGCAGGTGGGCCTGCGTCTGCTTGGGCCTGGCGTGGTCACAGTCTTCCTCTTCGCACTGGTGGCGACCTGGAGCAACTATTTCCTTCCCCTGATCATGCTCAACAGCTCGGGCCTCTATCCCCTGACGGTGGGGCTTGCCCAACAGCAGGCGGCCAGTGCTGCCGGTGGCGGAGCCCAAGCCCTGTTCTCCACCGTAATCACGGGATCGGTCGTCTCCGTCGTGCCGCTCATCCTGTGTTTCCTCTACCTCCAGCGCTACTGGCAGACCGGTCTCGCAACCGGCAGCACCAAGGGCTGAGCCGCACCCTCCGTCTCCTGTGCGGATCGATCTCCGCATGCTCCCATCTGAAAGAAGACCATGTCTGCAAGCCCACGCAAAGTACTCTTCGGCGCCGCGTATTACCACGAATACCAGCCTTCGCCCCGGCTCGAGGAAGACCTCGACCTCATGGTCGCGGCCCACATGACCGTCATCCGGGTGGGCGAATCGACTTGGTCCCAGTGGGAGCCCGAAGACGGCCGGTTCGACCTCGAATGGATGACGCCGGTCCTCGACGGCGCCCACCGGCGCGGTATCTCTGTAGTCCTCGGCACCCCAACCTATGCGGTCCCCATGTGGCTGGCCCGCCGCTATCCGGAGATCGCGGCTGAGACCCGCACCGGCAAGCCACTCGGGTGGGGGGCCCGCCAGGAGGTCGACTACACCCATCCAGCCTTCAAATTCCACGCCGAGCGGGCCATTCGCACGATCGTAGGCCGTTTCGCCGGACATCCCGCGGTCATCGGCTTTCAGGTCGACAACGAACCGGGCCTGCTCAGCTTTCACAATCGCGGGGTCTTCGAGCGTTTCAAGGACGAACTGCGCCACCAGTACGGAACCGTCGAGAACCTGAACAAAGAATGGGGCCTGGTCTACTGGTCACACCAGCTTTCCACGTGGGCAGACCTGTGGACTCCAGACAATAACGCCCAGCCCCAGTACGATCTGGCCTGGCGGCGCTTCCAGGCACGCCTCACCACGGAATACCTGGCTTGGCAGACGGCCATCGTGAAGGAATACGCGTCTCCCGAACAATTCGTCACCACGTGCATCGCCTACGACCGCCCCTCTCAGCACGACGAAGAGCTGACTCGCGCATTCGACATCACCGCCGGGAACCCGTACTACGCCATGCAGGAAGCATTTGCAGCGGGCAGGGCGACCACCGAACCACAGGGCTGGGCCACCGCAGGGGCTTGGACGCTCTTCCAGAGCGGGGACAGGATGTACTCCTCCAAGCAGGCTCCCTTCCTGGTCACCGAGACCAACGCCGGGGCGATCGGCGGATCGGCGATGCATTATCCCGCCTTCGACGGGCAATGGCGGCAAGCCGCGTACGCCCTTATTTCCCGTGGAGCCGAGATGATCGAGTACTGGCACTGGGCCACGAACCACTATGGCGCGGAGACCTACTGGGTGGGGGTCCTCCCCCACGATCAGAAGCCCGGACGCGTCTACCGCGAGCTCGCCCGCATCGGCAAGGAACTGGACACGGCTGGCAGCGTCCTGACCGGGCTAGTTCCGGATGCCAGCATCGGGATGGTCTACTCCAACGAGTCGAAATGGGGCCTCGCCTGCCAACCCTGCTTCCACGTCGAGCACCAGCCCATGGAGGGAGACGAGCGCTCCTACCAGAAGATCTTCGAGGCCTTCTACCGCGGGGCCCACAAAGCGGGGGTCCCGGTCAGGATCCTCCACGACACCCAGATCACTTCCCCGGAAGGCGGTCTCGACCCGCAGCAGGTGGCGGAGGAGCTTCCCGTGCTAATCGTGGCCGGCCTCTACATTGCCGACGACGGGCTCCTTGACTGGCTTCAGGCGTACGCCCAAGCGGGCGGTCATCTCGTCTTGGGCATGCGCTCGGCTTACGCTGACCACGAAGCCCGTGCCCGAAGGGAGACCAAGCCGGCTAGGCTCCACGCCGCAGCGGGAATGAGCTACCAGGAGTTCTCCCAGCTCGATGCTCCGCTGGAACTCGTGGCCACCGGGAGCCTCACGCTGTCCGAAAAGGCCCGCGCCACCCGCTGGGCGGAGTACGTCGAACCCGGAGAAGCAACTGTCCTGGCACGCTACGTGCACCCCCAGTTCGGGAGCTATGCCGCTATCACCACGGTCGAGGCGGGCCGCGGACGGATTACGGCGGTTGGGACGCTGCCCGATGACGCCCTTGCCGAGGACATCGTCCGTTGGCTCGTGCCCCCGACCCCAAGCCAGTGGCGGGAACTGCCCAATGCTGTGACCGTATACTCGGCGACGGGCGCCGATGGGACCCGCGTTCATTTCGTGCACAACTGGTCTTGGGAACCTGCCACCGTCGCGGCCCCCGGCCAGATGCGCGACCTCCTCGAACCGACGCATCAGGTGCTCGAAAAGATAGAACTCGGCGCTTGGGACGTCCGCGTCCTCGCCGAAGACCCAGCGAACCTCTAGGACTGCGACGCTGCGACGGCCTCTTGTGGGCCACGCTGGCCCTCCGTCGCCTAGGTTTTCCACGACTCGAAGAACTACAGGCCATATGCGAAAGGGAGGGTCCGGTTTCCCGGACCCTCCCTACCCCAATGAAGCACTCCCGCTCCCCAGCGGGACAAACCGCAGGGCCCCTGACCGGCCCACTCTTCCGATACCCGGCTCTCCCTATCCCAAACTCGCTTCGAAGGAGCTCACGGGCAGTGCGTCAGCCGGAGCGGACACAACCGGCTCCCCTTGGGCCTCCTCGCCCGAAGCCGACGTCTCATCCGTGAGCTCGCATTTTCTCAGCGCTTGACCCAGGAGCTTCGCGGCTTCTGCGGCCACGTGAGGCCGCAGGAGGCCCCTGCCCTGATGGACTTCGCGAAGCAGCGGGATCGATTCCGCCGGACTGCCGGTTGCGCAGAGCCAACGGGCGCGCAGGAGCGCGAGTTCGAGCTGGTCGGCCCGGGGGCAGCCGATGACGGAGAAGCCCATTTCTGCGCGCTTGAGCGCGTCGAGCGTGTCCTGGTCGAGGTTCCCTCCCGCGAGGCGCGTGGACGCGATTTCCTGGTTGAACCGGGACCAGAGCTCTAGGTCGTTGGCGGACGACAGGAACCGCGCAGCTCGCCGGTGCCGCTCGGCGCCCTCGGTGTGGTCTCCCCGGATGAAGGCGACATTGCCGATGGTCCATTCGCTCTCGCCCGTGCTCACCGGGGCAGTCTCGGTCTCGGCCATCAGGTCCGACAGGGAACGGCAGCGTTCCCAAGCCTCATCGAGCCTGCCGCTGTCCGCGAGGGCACGGATGAGCCTTCGGAGTGCCCCGAAGAGGACCTCGGACCTGCCGGGCATCTCGGCGGCAAGACGGACGGCTTCGTGGGCGTGCTCGAGTGCTGCCGCCGTCCTGCCGAGGCCGGTGAAGCTGAGGGAGAGCATTTCGTGGGCTCGGGAGGCCAGCGCTGGCGATTCCGAGAGCGGGTGGGAGAGAAGCCTCCTGACGAGGACGACGCAGTCCTCGAACTTCCTCAGCTTCACGAGGCATTCAGCCCGCAGGCAGGCCATGTCCCACCAGCTGCTGGCCTTCCCCGCCGTCTGGGCGGCTGCGGCGGCGGTCTCGGCGTGCCCGGCCGCGTGCTCGTATTCGCGGAGGTCCCACGCCTGCCGCGCCGCCAAGGCGGACGCGAGGTAAGCGCCGTCGCCGGCTGCGGTCTGCCCACTCCCTCCTTGAAGCCCCCGCGGTGGGTCTTGGAGCCGTCGAGCGAGCTCTCGGACCACGGCGGGACCGGGTTCGCGCCGGCCCGCCTCTATCAGCGAGATGTAGCTGGCGGGGAAGGCCCCCTCCCCCAGCTCGTCCAGCGTGAGTCCCCTGGCCAGCCGTTGGGTGCGCAGGTGCTGGCCGAATCGGATTCCCATTTTCCCTTTCCTTTCCTCGAGCCTTTCCTCGAGCTCCTCGGGCTTGATGAGGCCCGTGACGGTTCAGCCAGTGGTGATAGTTCAGTAGACGAAGTCCTCGTCGATGCGGCGGACCGTGATCTCACCCGCAGCCTCGAGCGCGCGGATCTGCCGGACGATCTGGGCCCGGGCGTCCTGCACCTCGGACGCCCGAACCGGGCCGAGGGCGGCGCTCTCCGCATCCACGAGCTCCCGGTTGCGCTCCGAGATGTTCTCGTGGATCGCTGCGACTACGGGCTGCGGGGCGCCCTTCATGGCAGTGGCCAGCAGCGCTGGGTTCAGCCCGCGCAGGATGTGCTGGATGTCGCGGCGCTCGAACTTGACGATGTCGGCGAAGGTGAGCATCTTGGCTCTGACCTCTTCCGCGAGCGCCGGGTCGAGTTCGTCGAGGCCGTCGAGCACGTCCTGTTCGGTGATCGCGTCCGAGCGGTTGATGATGTCCACGAGCGGTTGTACACCTCCGAGGACCTCGGCCTGCTTCCGCGTTCCGGCTGCGGGCGCGCCCAGACGTGTCCGGAGACCGTCGGCGAGCAGGCCGATTGTCTCCGGTGCGGTGGGGCCCATGGTGGCCAATGCATGGGCGACGTCGGTTGCATGCGGCTGCCCGAGGCCGGCGAGGATCTGGGAAGCCTTCTCCGGGCGCAGGTGTGCCAGGACGACGGCGATGGTCTCGGGCAGTTCGCCGTCGAGGACGGTCAGCAGATGGGCGGGGTCGATGGTCTCCAGGAACTCGAGGGCGTTCCCGGCCATGCTGGCGTTCAGGCGCCCCATGACTCCCTCGGCCCGCTCTGCGCCGAGCGAGGCCTCGAGAAGGCCGGCGGCCAGGGCGCGGCCTCCGCGGACATGACGCCGGCCGTTGACCACGATGTCATGGAATTCGGCAAGCACCCGCTCCGAAACCGCCGGTTCCACCCGGCTCAACCGAACGATCTCGGCGGCGATCGCCTCGGCCTCTGGTTCGCTGAACTGGGCCATGACCTTCACGGCGGCCTCGTTGCTCATCTGCATGAGCACGATGGCGGCCTTCTGGGTGCCGGTCAGGCCCATGGGGCCGGGTGCCGTCGCCGTCACAGCTGATCACCAGGCCGTACCCCTGCATCCTGTGCTGGCGATGCCATCCGCTGGGTGGATGCTGCGCCGCCCATCGGTCGGGGGTCTTCTGATGGGTCGCCCAATTCGGTCATGATCTCCTTCTCTCGAGTGGCGTCGGGCTCTCCTGCTGCGTCGGGATTCGGCGCGGCCGTCGATCCCTCTCCGAAGCGCCCGGGGTCGGGGACGCATCCCCGGTAGCGGTATGTGATCGCCTCGTCCTGGACCACGTAGGTCGTCACCCCGGCCCGGGTCCAGTGCAGGACGAGCAGCCCGTACCGCTCGGCCAGCTTGGCCAATGTGAGGAACGAGGTGACGTCCACGATCGCCCGTCCGGGAGGTGAGGTGAGCGGGTGGACGCGCACCAGCAGGGGGCCGTATCGCCTCCGGATCGCCTCGTCAGGGTCGGCAGGGCGGGCACTTGGGCGCCCCAGCAGGAATGCGACGGCGGCGGCGGCCACGCCCGCCAAGAGCGCGGCGACCACGGCGATCCGAGCGGTGCCGACTGGGAGACGCATCCCCAGGAGGCTGACCGTGTCGCTCTGCCCGGGAGAGGGCTGGCTGGCGGTTGGTGCCGTAGCGGTGAGCGCCTTGGCGTCTCCGTCGAGGGCAAGCTGCTGGGGTGTGAGCCGGAGCTTCAGAGCGGGGGCGAAGTCCTCTCCCGATGTCCTGTGGATGACGGCGGTGAGGGTCACCTCGACCGGGTTTGCCGGCGTTCCCGTCGCGGCTGCGCCAGCCTGGGCTCTGGCGTCGAGTGTGTCCAGGTCCAAGGCGACGGTGCTCTCGTGCCGAGTGCCGGAGAACTGTGCAGGGGCGGAGAGGGGAAGCGTGGTGTGCCAGCCGCCCGAGTTGGACAGCTCGGCCGTGACCGCGATCGTCCCGGGCTGACCGCTGTAGTCCATCCGTACCTCGACGGTGTTGGCCACCTTGCGGAAGATCGGGTCCGGGGAGCTGGCCGTTGGGCCGTCGTAGGCGGGTGTCCGCCCCACGGCGGCGCTGTAGGAGAACTGCATCACGGCACCCTGAAGCGCGCCCGGAGTGGCCGGCTGGGCAACGGGTGTCCACGCTGTCGCTGCCGCGGCTGCCCCGCCGACGAGGAGGATGGCCGCGAGGCCGCCGGCTGCCAGTGATGCTCGGGGGATGTGCCACAGCCCGGTTTTCGGGGAGGTGAGGTGGCGGGACACGGCGGTGCTCCTTCGTGCTCGACGGCGGCGTCGACGGGTCATCGCACCGGTTCCCCCGCCCGCCACGAGGGCGAAGGCGACCAGTGCCAGGACCCAGGGGCTGGTGATGGTGTTGAGGACCGCTCCCCCGTGGGGGATGTGGAGGACGGCGTGGCCGAGGATCTGCTGCGGGGTGGGTTTGACGACGTCGGTGGACTGGTTGTTGTCGCCCTTGATGATGAAGCCGGATTCGGCGTTCCCGCCGATGATCCGGTGCAGGACGACAGTGCCGGAGCCCGGCACTCGGTAGGCGACGATCTCACCGACGCTGTACGCGGGTGCTCGCTGGACGATGACGAGGTCGCCCTGGTAGTACACGGGGTTCATGCTCACCCCGTGGGTGGAGACGGCCGAGAACTGCCCGCTCAGCAGGGCCGCCGCCGCGAGTGCTACGACGGACGCGGCCAGGCCCAGCAGGGCGAGGCCGAAGCGACGGGCGAGGGTCATTCCAGGGCTCCAGAGGGAATGGGGTCAGGAGGGTGGGCGGGCCGCAGCGGTGTCGGCGGCGGCCCGCCACAGCTTCAGGGGATGGCTCTGCTGGGGATCTTCCGGCTAGCTGACCGTCACCGCGACGCTGCTGAGGCCGGTCTGGCTCTGGCCGCTGGCGGGCGTGCAGGTGGACTGGAACGTCGTGCCGTCGATGGCGGTGCAGGTGAAGGCGGTGCCGGTGCCGTTGTTCAGGGAGATCGTGGGGGTCTTTCCGCCCGTGGCATCGGCGAAGTGCAGGGTGACCTCGTTCACGGCCGTGTCGGACGCGTCGGTGAAGCCGTAGCCGATGCTCGAGAGGGTCGCACCGGTCACGGACTGGCTGACCGTACCTCCCAGGAACTGGGTGCTGCCTGCACTGTTGGTCACACCTGTGCCGGTGAAGGCCGAACCGGCCGCGAGGGCAAGGCCGGCTGCGCCGAGGCCGGTGAGGATCTTGACGGATGTACGCATCGAGTGTCTCTTTCGTTTCTCTGGAGCCGCGGGCCGCTGGCCCGCTGCTCGGAGCTTCTTCCGGCCGAAGCCGAGGGCTGAAGATCAGCCACGAAACAACTCAATCGCATTTGTATTTGCTTGATGATCTATCTATCCAAATCTTGCGCTAATCCTTGGACAAGCTACTCGTCATGCAAGCTTTAAGCAGGCCGGAAACGGACAGGTTCGCCAGTTACGATTCTGGAACGGTACAAGATGCTCCGAGCAGATGGGACGACGGCTGGATGACTGCCCAACGGGCAAGTGACGCGCTTCCTTTCATGGACGCCACCCGTGGCCTCCGCCACCTGATCCACATAGGGGAAGACTTCCGGAGGACCAGCGCCAAGCGACTGGGGATCGCGAGCAGCGACTTCGTCGCGCTGGGTCACGTGTACTGGGAAGGGCCGGCCCTTCCCAGGGAGCTGGGTGCTCTGCTCGACATGGGCTCCGGGACGGTGACGGCTGTGCTCGACAGGCTCGAGAAGCGGGGCTACATCACCCGCACCGCCCATCCGACCGACCGGCGCAGCCTGCTGATCGTCATCACCCGAAAGGGCCGCGAGGCGATGGACGTGGTCTACGGCGAGTTCGACGTGGCATTGCGGCAGGCACTGGAAGGCGTCGGTGGCGAGGAGGACGCCGCTGCTCTGGGAAACATGCTCGAACGACTCTCTGACGCCGCCGCCGAAGCTATCGCCGCCAACCTCGCCCCGCGATCAGAGGGGCCGGGCCAAGCAGCCCAGGAGCGTCGGTAAGACTTTTTAATGCCGGTGAGGGCGCTCGCTACCTGGCTGCGGGGCGGTCGTCCGGGTGGACGACGCGTTCGCGGGAGGGGCGGAACCCGTGCTCCAGCGCCCAGAGGATCGCGTTGGAGCGATTCGTCACTCCGATGCGACGGTAGCAGCTTCGGATGTAGGTCTTGACCGAGTTGATCGACAGAAGCGTGCGCTCTGCGAGCTCGGCGTTGCTCAAGCCTTGGGCGATCAGGGCCAGGACTTCGGCTTCACGCTGCGTGAGGCCTTCTTCCCTGCCGGGCCAGTCGCCGCCGACCACTGTCGTGGCGCCCTTGCCCCGAGGGCCCTCGGGCCGGTCGCCACGGTGTACTGCCTGCAGGGCTGCGACCAGCTGCCCAGCCGGCAGCGCCTTGGACAGGTACGCGCTCGCCCCGTTCGCGGTGGCCGCGGAGATCAGGGCCGGGTCGAGGTTCCACGAATAGACGACGACCTTCCCCGCCAAGGGATCCTGGGAGAGCTGATGCACGGCTTCGCTGTCGCCCTGAGTCGCGGCGAAGGTGTCGTACAGGGTGATGTCCACCGGCTCCGCCGGATTCCGGCCCACGTCCAGCTCGACGATCTCCACCTGGTCCCGATAGGAGCGAAGCATCGCGGCCACTCCATGGACCACGATCTCGTAGTCGTTGACCAAGGCGACGCGCATAGGAGACATCTTCGCACCTTTTGGTGCCCCTCTTCACACCCGCAGGGGTGAATACAGCCCTCCCCTGCGCCGGTAGCGTCTTATGTGTGGCCAACCGCGCTGATCTGAAGCACGAGAGAGTCCGGAAGCTGAGCCAGCAGCTGGCCGGCGTCCGTGACGCCTCGCGCTCGGCACCGGCCTGCTGCCCCGATTCGCCGCGGCATGGGGAACGGTGAGCCCTTCGAGCCCGCAGATGCCAGCCCCGAACACAGCCGTAGTTTCGGCTGAGCTCAGTGGACCGCAGAAGGTCATCGCGAGGGGGGTCGGAGGCGAAATCCACGGGTACGCGGTCGAAGCCGACGGCGAGCGGGTTCTCGTGGTGTGGCAGGTGGCATCGGGACGACTCCGGCGACGGCGCGTCCAGGCCAAGGACGTCTTCCTGCCCAGCATCGCTCGTCCCTGGTCGGGACTGGCGATCAGTCTCGACCAGCTCCGCGCCCATTCCCTGGGCCCAGGTTGAGCTTTCGGCACCTCGCGACGGTCAGGACCCCCGGTTGCTGCCCGTTCCTACGGCCTTCTCCCTGGAGCTCCTGTCCCCAGAGACCGGGCCTCCCCAGCCCCCAGCAGAGAGACCTGCCATGAACACCACCGATCCGCCCCCCGCACAAGCCGCCGCAAGCGACGACCGTCAGCTCGGCCGCGTTGCCGATGCCAGCCGTGGTGGCCCCACCATTTCCGAGGAGCTCCGGCAGGCTTCCGAGGAGCTCCGGCAGACGGCCAGCCTCGCTCTGGCCAAGGCGTTACGGAACTACCGGAAATCGGCCGCTCCCGCCCTCACCCTTCGGCCGTCGGCCACCCTCCTCGGGGGTTTCGGGCGGTTCTTCAGTCGCCGGCCTGACGGACGGCCCGTGGCGCAGGAAGCCGAGGACCTCAGTCGAAACGCACTGCGTTCCACTCCAGGATCCGCGGTTCAGCAAATCTCCCGGCAGCGAACGGATCACCTGCAATAAGGCGCTCGGCATCCTCGTGGGAGGAGAAGATCCCGTAGGCCTTGTGCTTTACGCCGACTTCTCGAGGTACTCCTTCGCCTTCGACAGAGCCCCGACCTCGGCGTCCATCGTCTTCTGGACGGGGCCCGACATCACGAGCGACTTCAGCCCGGAGAGCTGGGCGGCGAGGCTGAAGGTGACCCTCGTGCCGCCGTCGACCGTCTCGAAGCGGTACTCGCCCTCGGGACGGACCGGGCCCGATGTGGCCTCGAACGCTACCCGCCTCTCCGGCTCGAACGCCGTGACGCGGACGTTGGCCGAGACACCGCGGCCGCCCGGGCCGGCCACGGTCTGCTCATACTCGGTGCCGACCCCGAGTTCGCCCCGACGACGGATCGATTTCACCCCCGACCGCCACATCGGATCGTTCTCTGCATCCGCGAAGAACCCGAATACTTCGCTGATCGGACGGGCAATCACGACGCTGCCCGCGGCCGCTACACGCTTCGCCATGGCGCACATACTGTCACAGGAAGCTCCAGCAAGCAGCTGTGGACCGGGAAACCAGCGCGGCACCCCGCTCATCCGAAGGTGAACGAGTAGAGCTCGAGTCCGGGACTTGCGGTGACTTCGAGGGTTCCGGCCTGCTCGGCTGCCGTGCTCTCGAGAACGTAGGAGCGGGGCGCGCCCGTCACGTTGAGCGTCTTCTCCCCCTCGGGTCCGCGAACTGTGATTGTCCCGTTTCCGCCGAGCACAGCCTGGACCTCACGTGCGTGGTACTCCAAGCGCACTCGAGAGGCCGGCGCGGGTGAGCCGGGCGAGCCGGCGGGCGTGATGCTCTGGGTGTCGACCTTCCACGGTCCTGCGAGCGCGAAGGAGTCAGGCCGCTGGGCAGGGGGATAGGAGAACGTGGCCGTGCCCGGCGAGTACGGCTGGGCACCGGCGTAGTTCACCTGCTTGGTGACGCCGAGGAAGGTTTCGGGCGTCGTGCTCCCAGGGGTGGGGGCGGTGTCCTTGCCCTCGACCGGCTGCGGGAGCGACAGGTCGGGGTGGGCCTGTCCGAGCAGCTGCCGCAGAAGCGATTCGGTGGTCTGGTAGCCGCCCTCGCCCTGCTGGACGTGCCGCACCGTGCCGTTGGCATCGATGAGGTACTGGGCTGGCCAGAACCTGTTCCGGTACGCGGTCCATGTCCCGTAGGAGTTGTCCATCGCGACCGGATAGTCGATGCCGTGCTCGGCGATCCCCGACTGGACGTTGCGCTGCTCGCGTTCGAATGCGTACTCGGGCGTGTGCACCCCGACGACGACGAGGCCGTCGGACCGGTACGTGTCGTTGAGCTGGATGATGTGGGGCAGGGACCGCTGACAGTTGATGCACGAGTAGGCCCAGAAGTCGATCAGCACGACCTTCCCGCGGAGTTGGGCCAGAGTCAGCGGTTGCGTGCCGAGCCAGGCGGAGACGTCGTGGAAGTCGGGTGCTGGGCCGCAGTCCTGAAGGACGGTGGCGTTTTGAGTGCAGTGGTCGAGGCCGCGATTCTCGTCGGTGACTAGGCCGCCGAGGTTCAGAGGGCTGCCGGCCGAGGGTGCGAGCCTGTCCTGCAGGCCGGCTGTGTAGTCGGGAATGAGGCGCTGTACCGCCGCGGGAAGGTCGAGCGCGAGGCCTGCGGCGAGGGCGATCATGAGCACCCCAGCAGTGATCCGGATGGGGCGCTGGCGGCGCCGGAACGATTTGAGGCGCTCGGCGAGGCGGCGGCCGGCGAGGGCGAAGAACAGGAGTGGGGCCGAGACACCGAACGCGAACGCGAGCGTCAGCGCGATCGTCTCGGGTCCGATCCTCCCTGTGGCCCCCGAGACGGTGATGGCCGCCAGCACGGGCCCGGCGCACGGAACGAACACGGCCCCGAGCGCGAGCCCCAGGCCCAGGCCGCCGCGCCGGGAGTCGACCCGGCGGGCCGGGATCCACGAGAACGGCTTCTCCAGCAGCTCCTCGATCCGCGGGACCATGAGACCGAGCCCGACGGCGGCGAGGACACCGATCCCGGCCCAGCGGAAGAAGTCCTGCGGCAGGCCCAGAATGCCGAGTACGAGTGAGCCGAGCAGGGTGAAGGCGCTGAAGCTCAGCACGAGACCGGCGATCACCTGGTAAGGCCTCCACTTCGAGGTCTTGCGGGTCGGGGCGGACGACGGCGCCCCCTGACGCGCGCTGTCGAGCCCGCCGGAGACGAAGATCACCGGCAGGACAGGCAGGATGCACGGCGAGATGCCGGTGATGAGGCCCCCGAGGAAGCCGATGAGGATGTCTGCGCTCATGCCTCCCCTTCGAAGCGGTCGCGCGGCGCGGATTGGTCGCGGGGCGTTCCAATCCGTTTCCGTACCGGCTCCGAACACTCGGCAATCCCGGCCCCACCGGCGGGGACACCGTTGAACAGGAGTGAAGCCATGAAGAGCATCCAGCGCACCTCGGCCGTCGTCGGCCTCGCCGCCTTCGCAGCCTTGGGCCTTGCCGCCTGCGGAGCGTCCACCGCTTCGGGCGGCTCGTCGTCGTCGGCCATGAGTTCGCCCGCAATGAGTTCGCCAGCGATGAGCAGCCCGACGTCGGCGATGGCCTCCCCGTCGGCCACCACGGACCCGGCGGCCAACCTCGTCGGGCCCGGGTGCGCCGCCTACGCGCAGTCGAACCCGAGCGGACCGGGCTCGGTGCAGGGGATGGCAGCCGACCCTGTGGCAGTCGCCGCTTCGAACAACCCCATGCTGACCACGCTGGTCTCGGCCGTGTCGGGCAAGCTCAACCCGAAGGTCAACCTCGTCGACACGCTCGATTCGAGCCAGTTCACCGTCTTCGCCCCCGTCGACTCCGCCTTCGCCAAGATCGATGCGAGCACCCTCAGCAGCCTCAAGACCGATGATGCGACCCTGAAGAAGATCCTCACGTATCACGTTGTCCCCGGGCAGATCGAGCCCTCGGCGATCAGTGGCGACCACACCACGGTCGAGGGCCAGAAGCTGACGGTCACCGGCTCGGGCAGCAGCCTCAAGGTCAACGGGGCCAACGTGATCTGCGGCGGCGTGCACACGGCAAACGCCACGGTGTACCTCGTCGACTCGGTCCTGATGCCCCCGGCAAACTGACCGACGACAACCCCCGGCCCGGGGGCCGCCCGGACCGGAACCGGGCGGCCCCCGCGCCTGAACCCGGCCGTCCATGGGAGCGCCAGTGACCAGACGTGAGACAGTTGTCTACATGCCGCACCGAGACGCGGGCAGCGTCCCTTCCCCGGACATCGACGCGCTCATGGCACAAGTCGCCCAAGGCGACCAGGAGGCCTTCGGGAGCCTCTACGACTCGCTCGCCCCGCTCGTCCACGGGCTCGTGCTGCGCGTGGTGCGGGACCCTGCGCAGAGCGAAGAGGTCACGCAGGAGATCTTCCTCGAGGTCTGGCAGCAGGCCAAACGCTTCGATGCCGATCGCGGCCACGCCCGGGCCTGGATCACGGTCATGGCCCACCGCCGGGCAGTGGACCGCGTCCGCGCCGCGCAGGCCGCCTCCGATCGGGACCTCCGCGAGGGAGCCAAGGACTTCAAGGAGAGCTACGACGACGTCGAGCACCGCGTCGAGGTGGCCCTCGAGAGCGAGCGGGTGAACAAGGCGCTCGAGTCCCTCACGGAGGTCCAGCGGCAGGCGATCCGCCTCGCCTACTACGGCGGCTACACCTACGGCGAAGTCGCCGACGCCCTGGGGCTGCCCCTGGGCACAGTGAAGACCCGAATCCGTGACGGAATGATCCGTCTGAGAGACCTGTTGGGAGTGAGCCATGGATGACCAGCTGCACCTGCTGACCGGCGTCTATGCGCTCAACGCGCTCGACGGCGCCGAGCGGAGCCGCTTCGAGAGCGGCCTTCCGTTCGGGCATCCCACCGCGCAGGAGGCGCGTGAGCTGAGCGAGACCGCAGCACTGCTGGCCGCGGGGACGACGCCGGTCGCCCCTCCGCCTGCGCTCAAGGCGCGGCTCATGGCCCAGATCGCGGTCACCCCGCAGGCCGAAGTGGCACCGGCTGACGGTGCGCCGGCTGAAGTTGCACCGTCCGACACAGCAGGCGCCGACGCGGCACCGACCGAGGTCGCGCATCCGGCCGCGCGTCCGGCCCCCTCCCAGAGCCCGGAACCGCAGGAGGCGACCGTCGAGCCCTTCGCGGAGCGCCGCCGTCGTGCATTCCCCACAAGCGCTCGGTGGCTCGCCGCCGCTGCAGCCGTGCTCCTCGTCGCGGCAGGAGGCGCAGGGCTATGGGGGTTCGAGCAGCAGCAGCAGCGGGATCAGGCGGTCCGCGCCCTCGCCGCTGAGCAGGGCTCGCGTTCCGCAGTCATGGACCGGATCCTCTCTGCGCCGGACGCCAGGCTGCAGGAAGTTGCGGCGCCCGGGGGCGCGACAATGCTCATCGCGCATTCGAAGGACGCCGCGCTCGCCGGCGTCGTCACGATCGGGATGGCGGCCCCTGCCCCGGGGAAGTCCTATGAGCTCTGGCTCATCGACGCGGCCGGCTCGGCGAAGCCGGCGGGACTTGTCCAGGCTGGCGACGGGTCCACGTGGAATGAACTCCCCGGCGGCCTCGGCAATGCTGCCTATCTGGGGCTGACAATCGAACCTGCTGGAGGCTCACCCCATCCGACCACCAAGCCGATCCTCCTCCAGACCCTCGCGTGACCATAGCCTTCCGTAAGACTCGTGGGCAGCCGCGGCGATTGCAGGGTTAGATTGGGCACCGGGGAGCGACGGCCGGTGCCGCCGTTCCAGCTTGACACCAAGAAGGATCCCGGCCGCGAGGAGGCCTGTGCGTGAGCGATGAAACCCGTCGACGGGAGCTCGGCAGCAACGACGCTCCCGTAGAAGAGGAAATCGAGGAGTCCTTCGACCGGATCGTGGGGGAAGGGGCGCAGCGCCTCCACCGAACGTGGCGATCGGTGCTGATCACCGGCTTCTTCGGAGGTGTCGAAGTCGGCCTCGGCGTCATGGCCTATCTCGCCGTCGAGCACTCCACCGGAAGCAAGCTGCTCGCCGGGCTCGCATTCGGCATCGGGTTCATCGCCCTCCTGCTGGCCAAGAGCGAATTGTTCACGGAGGGCTTCCTGGTGCCGATCGCCGCAGTAGCAGCGCGCCAGGCGCGCGTCCGGCACCTCATCAAACTATGGCTGGGCACCCTCGCGGCAAATCTCGTTGGCGGCTGGTGCTTCATGTGGCTGGTCATGCAGGCCTTTCCCGAATGGGCCCCTACCGTCATCGACTCCGCCCGGCATTTCACCGAGGCGCCGCCGAACCTCCAGTCCCTCTGCCTGGCCACGCTGGGCGGCAGCACCATCACGCTGATGACGCGGATGCAGCAGGGCACGGATTCGGTTCCGGCCAGGATCGTCGCCGCCGTCGCGGGCGGCTTCCTGCTCTCGGGCCTTCCGCTGTTCCACTCGGTGCTCGACTCCCTGCTGATCTTCGGGGCCCTGCATGCTGGGGCACCCTTCGGCTACGGGCAGTGGCTCGGCTGGTTCGCCTACACCGCCGTTTTCAACGTCCTGGGCGGGTTGCTGCTCGTGACTGCGCTCCGGCTCCTTCGCAGCAAGGAGCTGCTGAGCGAACGGCGAGCCGCCTCCTCCTGACCGGGGCCGGGGATGTGTGGCCCTACGGCCGCGGCGGCCTCTGCACCCGCCTGGGCCTTTCAGGAGTCCCGTGACTCCAGGATTGCCCGGAGCCGCCTGAGCTCCCCCGCCGTGGTGCGGCGGACCATGAGTCCCATGAGCGGATCGGCGAGCGCAGCAATTCCCTTCGGGCCGCCCTCGTTCCTCAGGGTCATGAGAGTCCCGCCGCCGGTGTCGAACCACTCGTAGGTAGTGCGCATCGGAAACGGCCCCTCTGCCGTAGCCATGACGAGTCGCTTGCCGGGGACGTACTCCTCGACACGGTAGGTGTAGTTCAAAATCCGCCCCACGAACTTCGCCGTGAAGTCGATCTCGCTGCCCACCGCGAGTTCCGAGGCAGTCCTGCTCGTCGCCCCGATGATGTTCTGGTACCACTCCGGCGCCGTGCGCGGGTCCGATGCGTAGGCCGCAACCTCTGCACGTGGCCGCCGGATGACACAGGCAACAGTCACGTCAACCATGTGCCCAGACTACCGGTGGGTCCGTTCTGCGACCGAAGGGCTGGCTCCGGCCAGGCGAACCGCAGCGGGGTCAGCGCTCTTCCTCGGCGCCGCCGCTGTTCCTCGTGAGTTCAACGGCGCATCACAGGTTCTTCACAGGGACGTAAGGCAATGCCGGAAGGCTTTGAGGGCCGGGATCCGGCCCTCAAAGATCTGACTCCTCTCAAGCCGCTCGACGAGAGCCACCCCGGATTTCAACGCGGAAATATCGCCCGTCGGTGCCAAGGTGCTGCGGGCTGAGAAGAGGAGAACCGCAATGGCCGAACCATCAGAATCCACCCGAAGACTCCCCAAGGCGCTGCATCCCGCCTTCTGGGGCCTGCACCGTCCTTCGGCACCCGAAGACCGCCGGAAGCCGCTGTCGATCGCCGCCGCGAGCTGCGCGCTCCTCCTCGCGGGGGGCGGCATCGCCGCGGCGTCGACCATCCCGCTCGGACAGCAGCAGGTCGGAAGCCAGTACGAGAACGGGGAGCAGATCTCCTCGAACCAGGTCATCAAGCCCATCGGGGACCGCCTGATGACGCCCTTCGGCAAGATCATGGGCTCGACCATCAGCCCGGACGGCCGCTACCTCGTCGGGACCAGCGCCGACCGCTCGGTCGATCTGCAGGTCTTCGATCTCAAGACCTACAAGCCGGTCGCCGCGGCAGGGACTCTTGCGGCGACGTCGTTCGCGGCGGCCGCAAGCAACGCGGGCTACATGAACATGGCCTACCAGCACATCACCGACGGCTCGGTCGGCCAGGAAGGCCCGGTCTTCTCCCCCGACGGCAAGTTCCTCTACGCGCCGGTGGCCACCGGGGTAGTCCGCTATCCGTTCAACGCGGACGGCTCCCTCGGGGCCGGTACGAAGATCAGCATCCCGACGGCCGGCGGCAAGCAGGCCCTGACGGCCGGCATGGCCTTCTCCCCCGACGGTTCGACGCTGTACGCGGCCGTGAACGGCCAGAACACCGTCGTCGCGGTCGACCCCGCTGCAGGCACGGTGAAGCAGACCTTCAGTACCGGCATCGCCCCGCGCCAGCTGAGGTTCGTCGGCACCAAGCTGTACGTCTCCGACGAGGGAGGCCGCCAGGCCGTCGCCGGCGACGCGACAATGGGTTCGTACGGGACGCAGGTCCCCGCCGACACCAATCTCGGCACCTCCACGACCGGCACGCTGAGCGTCATCGACACGGCGAACGCCTCCGCCGCAGTGGCCTCGGTCGACGTCCAGCTGCACCCGACGGCGATGTACCTCGATGGATCCACCCTGTATGTGGCGAACACCAACAGCGACACCGTCTCGGTCGTGGACACCGCGAGCAACAAGGTTGTGCAGACCATCGCGACCCAGCCGTGGGCCTCGTCCCAGGTGGGCTACGAGCCGACGGCGGTGACGATGCAGGGTGACCACCTGCTGGTCTCGCTCGGGCGCGCCAACGCCATCGCGGTCTACAAGGTCAACAAGCTGGACCCGAGGGACCCGGCCAGCTACATCGGCCTCCTGCCGACCGACTACTACCCGGGCAATGTCTCGGCGGTGAACGGCCAGATCGTGGTGACCAACATCCGCGGCATCGACGCTCGCGGCCCCGAGCTGAGCTTCAACAAGGGCCCGGGGACGACCGTTGCGACGGGCCACGGCACGCACTCCACCACGGCCTCGCTCACCAGGTTCACCCTGCCGAGCGACGACCAGATCCAGCAGTACACCGCGACCGTCTTCCAGCAGAACGGCTGGGACGGAAGCTCTGTCAAGCAGGCGACGGCCGCCGATGCGGCCAAGATCCCCGCGGTGGCCGTGCCCAAGCGGATCGGCGACCTGTCGACGATCAAGCACGTGTTCCTGATCGTCAAGGAGAACCGTACCTACGACCAGGTCTACGGCGATATGAAGCAGGGCAACGGGGACGCGTCGCTCGCGCAGTTCGGCGCCAAGGTCACGCCGAACCAGCACGCGCTGGCCACCCAGTTCGGCCTGTACGACAACACGTACGACATCGGCACGAACTCGGCCGAAGGCCACAACTGGATGATGCAGGGCGACAACCCGGCGTACACCGAGACGAGCGCCGGAGAGTACACGCGCTCCTACGACACCGAGGAAGACGTCCTGGGCCACCAGCGCTCAGGCTTCCTCTGGACCTCGGTGCAGTCCGCGGGCAACACGGCGAGGAACTACGGCGAGTTCGAATACCAGGAGGGCAAGCCGGCTGGCGCGACGTGGCAGCAGTACTACTGCGCGGCCACGAGCACGATGAACGGCGGCGACCCCTCGCAGCTCTTCACCCCGGCACTCCAGATGCACGCGGGCTCGGCCATCCCCTCGCTCAACGCGATCGCGGACCCGAACGCGGCGCCCTTCGACACGTCGGTGCCGGACATCTACCGCTACGAGACCTGGAAGCAGGACTTCGAGAAGAACGGCCCGAAGAACTTCCAGATGATGTGGCTCTCGAGCGACCACACTGGTGGCACCGCCGACCCGGAGGCCCAGGTCGCCGACAACGACCTCGCCGTGGGCAAGATCGTCGACGAGATCTCCCACTCGCAGTACTGGAAGGACTCCGCGATCTTCATCGCGGAGGACGACAGCCAGGACGGCGCCGACCACGTCGACGGCCACCGCGCCCCGGTCCAGGTCATCAGCCCGTATGCGGTGCACGGCCAGACTGTCAGCACGTTCTATTCGCAGATCAACATGGTCCGGACCATCCAGCAGATACTCGGTGCCCAGCCGCTGAACCAGAAGGTCGCGGCGGCGACCCCCATGTTCGACGCCTTCACCAACAAGGCCGACATGACGCCGTACACCGCGGTTCCGAACCAGGTGCCGCTGACCGAAGGGGTGAAGACGGCCCCGTCCTGTGGCCTCGATACCCTTGGCCAGAGCGGTTCAGCTGCTGCGGCGGTGAACACTGCCGCTGCCCAGAAGGCGGCCGTCCCGCCCTCGATGCAGGACATCGCCGAACAGTGGGACAACTGGTCGGAGCAGCAGCACCTGACCGGCAACGGTGCGAAGGAAGACTTCGCGAACCCTTACCTGTTCAACCGCTGGACCTGGTACCAGACCCACAACTGGCAGAGCCCGTACCCGGGCGATGCCAAGATCTACGGTCCGAACGACGTGCCCGGCATCCCTGCGGGCTCGACCAACCACGAGGACGGCTGATCGCCCTCTGACCGCCGGTCCGTTTCACCCATAGGGGGTGACGACTGATGGCCCCCTCCCGCCGGAGGGGGCCATCAGTCGCTGCCGAGCCACGCGGACGCACCGACCACGAGGGCTGCCGTCCCGGTGGAGAGGGTCGGCTGGACCACGGGGGCGAAGAGCGGCGAGTGGTTCGCAGGGATGCTGCTCACCGCACCGGCCTCCTCCGCCTTCGCGTAGGTGTCCGGGTCGGTGCCGCCGACGCCCCAATACGTGTACGGGGCCCCCAGCGCGGTCGGCACGTCGCTGAAGTCCTCGCTCGCCGTCTGCCTCCCGTAGTCGCCTACCGCCCCAGCCGGGAAGTGGTCCTCGAACGCGGCCGTGACCGTCGCCGTGGCGCCGGCGTCGTTGTCAGTGAGCGGGTAGCTTCCGTAGACCTCGATGTCTGGTTCCTCGGGGGATCCCGACGCCGCGGTCTCAGCCTTCGCGACCCGTTCGATAGCCGCGAGGAGCTGGTCCCGGATGGCCTTGCTGTAGGTGCGGATGTTGAGCTCGAGGACGGCGTGGTCGTCGATGATGTTGCTCTTGGCGCCCACGGCGATCCTGCCTACCGTGAGGACGGCGAACTCCCCCGGCTGCACTTCCCGCGCGACGATGCCCTGCAGGCGCACGACCACCATCGAGGCGAGGACGGCCGGATCGATCGAGAGGTGCGGCATCGACCCGTGGCTCCCGCGCCCGTAGAGCGTGATACGGACGCTGTCGGCCATCGACAGGAACGGGCCCGGGTGCGTCCCGACGGTGCCGGCGGGGTGGGCGAGCACGTGCTGGCCGAGCACGACGTCGGGCTGCGGCACCACGGCTGCCAAGCCGTCGTCGACCATTCCCCGTGCGCCGTCGCCGAGCTCCTCCGCGGGCTGGAACAGCGCCACGAGTGTGCCGGTCCATGCAGCGCGCTGCTCCGAGAACAGCCTGGCCGCGCCCAGGAGGCAGCTGACGTGGACATCGTGCCCGCACGCGTGCATGACGGGTGTCTGCTTCCCCTCGCCATCGGTGGCGACAGCGGTGCTCGCGTAGTCCAGGCCCGTCGCCTCCTTGACAGGCAGCGCGTCCATGTCTGCGCGGAGCAGGACGGTGGGGCCCTCGCCGTTGGCGAGCACGCCGACGACGCCGGTGCCGCCGATCCGCTGATGGACGTCGTAGCCGAGCCCCCCGAGCTGTTCCGCGACGATCCCGGCCGTGCGCATTTCCTCGTGGCTGAGCTCCGGGTTGAGGTGGAAGTCCCTGTAGAGGGACTCCTGCCAGTCCCTGATGGTCTCCTGGCCCGAGAGGATCCTTCGGGCGGCTTCAGTGGATGCCCTGGTCACCAATCCAGTATTCCTCGGCCAGCGCATTGGCTTAAGCCCGCGTGGAGCGGTTGACCCTCTTCCGGGGGCCGTTGCCGACGTGGGCGTGAGCGGCGTAGTCTCGATTCACCCGGCTGGCTTCATCCGCATGGCCCCTTTGCAGCCGGGCGTGTGACGACCGTGCTATGACCCCCTCCGGGGTGGTCTTCTGTCTAGATCCCGCGCGTGAAGGAGTGCTCATGGTCAATGGAGACCGCCACCTCTCTGTCCGTCGTCCGATCAGGGAAGATCCTTCGCTGGACTTCCAGGACGGCCCGGAGGAGAAGTTCTGGGACGAAGAGGAAGAGGACGGCCTCTTCGACGGCGAGGAGATCGTCGTCTCCTGAAGCTGGTTCCGTCATCTAGTTCGGCTTCCTGGCCTGCTCCTCTATGCGGTGGCGCTCCCGCTCGAGTTCCTTCTCGCCTTCCTCTTCCGCCTCATAGAGCTTGGCGTTACTGATCTGGAGCTCGCGCATTACGGCGTCGAGCTTCAGATGCAGCGCGGCGGTGTCCCGGTTCTGAGTGTTCTGAATGATGAAGACCATGAGGAACGTGACGATCGTCGTGCTGGTGTTGATGACCAGCTGCCATGTGTCTGAGAAACCCAAGAGCGGACCGCTGAGCCCCCAGATGACCAGGACAGCGACAGCCGCGGCGAAGACCCAAGCGTGACCCAGCACCTTTGCCGTCTTGGTGGTGAAGCGAGTGAAGAAATCCTGATTGCCCTTGCTTCGTTCGTTGCTCATACGCAACTATTGCCCGATAGGTCCTCTCATCCAAACCTCGGAATGACGGGAAGCTGCGGGAGTGTGTCCCAGCCCCGGGGTGCGGCGTACCCTAATCGCACACGCAATCGAACAGGAGGCCCCCATGGGGACGACGAAATCTGATGGCAAGGCAACTTTGTCGTCGGCCGAAGCCGCGATCAGGCGCTCGGTCGAGAGGATCGAGTCGAGCCTGGACAGGGTCACGCCGCAGATCAGAGGTCGGCTCGACGAAGTTCTCGACGGACTCCGCCACCGGCTCGAGTCCCTTCCCCCTGTGGGAGAGAGCGTGGGCCAAGCAGCCACGAAGGGCACCCGGAGGGCGGAGACAGCGGCAAGGGCAGCGGCCGCCCGACTGGCCGAGGCCGCCGAGCACTTGGCGGATGCGGTGTCCGACGCCCCCGTGCCAGCTGGCAGGAAGGCTGTCAAGGCCGGGCAGAACGCCATCGCCGTCAGGTCCGCCTCGGGGGAACTCCGGCACGCCTCCGGCAGTGGTCGCCAAGCGGGCACCGTGATCGTCCTCTTCGCCGGAGTCGTCGCAGCCCTGCTGCTCCGACGCGCCATCAAGCGGTCCTGAGCCTTCCAGACCCCGGGCCTTCCAGAGCCACGCGGCTAGGGCACGCGGGGCTTGGAGCCGTTTACCTCGACCTTGCATCCGAAGAACACGAGGTCGTTCCAGCGACTCGGGATCGGCTGCACCGGCTGCACGCCGAGGGCTCCGAGCCATTCGGCCAGTTGACTCGGGTAATCCAGCTCGAAGACCGCGCTTCCATACGTGGCCAGCTCTGACTCCACCGCCTCGGTCCGGCAGACCGCTGCCTTCCATCGCGCTCGGCCTGCACGCCTGACACGTCGAACCTCAAACCAAAGACGCTCATCGGGTTCCAGATCCCCGGCTGCCGCCTCGAGGCGGGCCCGCAGCTCGTCGGCCTTGCGCTTGTCGATCACTGACATCCCCCAACCGCCCTACTCGGCTTCCCCCTCCACCCGTGGTGGGTTCAAGTCCGACGCAGCCCATCGTTGTCTCTGCACAATGAATGCCCCGCACCTGCTGCCCTGAACCGCTCACATGACACTAGGGCCGCGGGAGCCGACGAACGCTGGGACTCCGAACTACGTCGGAGTGACGAAGACAGCCTCGAGGCTCACGCTTGGCCTCCCTGCAGGTTCGCGATTTCAGCCCGGGCCGCGTCGACGAGTTCCGTGTTCGTGTGGGCCCTCCCCCACAGGCCCCAGCCGCCGTCGACCGCCTCGGTGAGAAGAACCCACGTACGGGCCTTGAAGCCTTCATCGCCCGCGGCCTCGGCGATGAGCTGGGTGAACTGCTCGACTACAGCCTGCTGCTTGTCGCGGTCGAGGGCGCCGGCGTTCGTCAGGACCTGGACCCGTACGTAGTTGGAGTCACCGTTGACGTTCGAGATCGCGTCGGGCGCGTGCACGAAAGCGGCGGTGTTGTCCTTGAACATGGGGATGTTCGGGACGCCCTCGATGGCCATGAGGGTCTTGGCGAGGTTCTTCGCGAGAGCGGACGGGTCGGGGAACGTCCCCTTCGTGGCGTAGACATCGATCATCGGCATGGTGTGGCCTCCAATGGAATCGCTATGACGTACGGCATACGTTATGCCTATAGGCTCTGATGGACCTGTTCACGAGCAGCGTCAGACCGCACGAGCATGCGGCCGCTCCCTGAACCGTTCGACGGCGTCTGCCGTCTCGGGCTTGAAAAGGCCGATCAGATTCCCATCCGGGTCGCGGAGGAAGAACACTCGATTGCCCCATGGCATGAGCGCCGGCGCCGTCACCGTTTCCAGACCGAGATCTGTTAGCCTGTCGAACTCGGCGTCGACATCGTCGACGAGGAATTCGAAGATGGCCGAGCGGTTTGCGGCAGCCTCGGCCGCGCCGGGAGCGAATGCGGGAACGGTGCTGACGTCCCCGATTGCGAACGTTGCCGTGGGTGTTATCAGTTCTGCGAACACGGGAGCCGGGCGGCTCGCGGTCACCCCTGTGACGAGTTCGTAGAAGGCGGCCATTCGATCGACATTCTGAGTGATGACGCGGGTGGAGACGAACTGCATGGGATTGTCCTTTCCATTTCGGCGGCTCACCGAGTCGCCTTGTGGGCGACACTAGAAGCAATAGAGGACGGTCGCCGTCCGCTATTGCCGAGAAGGCGGACGGGACTCGGCGAATTCGGCGGAGGGCTCGCGCGTTCGGCGCATACTGATCGCGGAAGGCTCACGCCGGCCTGCACCCGATCCGATCTGGAGGGGGCCCATGGACATGCACCCGATCCGAGCAGAGGACCGGCGGGCATGGCCTGCCCGAGAGCGACGGGCCGGGCAGACCCAGGCCGTAATGGTTCTGGCTCTCCTGTGCCAGTTCCTCCTCGGCATGGCCGTCAACCTCTTCGTCAAGATCCCCGAAGACCACCCCGGCGCAAAGCCACCGGAATACTTCGACGGCGTAGCCCAGAGCGTCACATGGGCCATTGCCGACGGCGGGGTCTGGCTCGCAGCACACGCAGCGTTCGGCCTGGTCCTGGTCCTTGGGGCAGCCTTCGCCGTCGCCCAGGCTGCCAGAAGCGGCAGCAGGGCCCCGCTCACGACCTCAATCGTCGGCTTGGTGGCAGTGCTCGGTGCAGGATTCAACGGCGGAAGCTACCTGAACTACGGCGAGGACTTCAGCTCCATGATCATGGCCTCCCTGTTCGCCGTGGCCACCGCCAGCTACGCGGCCGGTGCGTACCTGACGCGTCCCGCGGAGTGACGGATGGCAACGACGGCGAACACGACCGCGAGCGGGAAGGATACGACGACGGCGCTCAGCCAGGCGCCCATGCCCTGGCCCCCTTGGACGGCGGCGTTCACGGTCTGAAGGCCCGTGGCCGCAGCGGCGAGCAGGAAAGCGGCAGCAGCGAGCGCTGGCACGAAGCCTGCCGGGAGCGGCGCTTCGCGCGGCAGGAACCGCGAGATCAGCAACACCAGAAGGCCGAGTACACCGAGCGCCACTCGGTATTCGACTACCTCGCCCCAGTGATGCTCCGCGGCGGCCCGCGAGCAGTCGAGCCCCGGGTACGGCGCTTGCAGGACGGCGCAGCGGGCAGCGGTGTAGGCCATTCCCGGCAGATCGCCGGCGACGAAGCCCGCGCCCCAGATGCGCCCGAACCATTCCGAGAGGGCACCGGAGAGGCCGACGGCGATCGCCCCGACCGCGGCAAGGCCGACGGCGGGACGCACGAAGGCGCGGAGAGGCATCTTCCCGAGTGCCGTCAGAGGCGGCCGGAGGGCGGGAGTCACGGTCGCGACAGGACCGAAGCGGCGGACCGCTTCACGCTCGGCTTCCTCGGGTTCAAGCCCTTGGGCATGTAGGCGCCGTGCGCTTTCATGGAGGTGAGCCTCGGTCTCGGCGAGGAGCCGGCGGACCGCAGAGGGCTCGCCGTCCCGAATGCTCGCCAGGAGCTCGTCGAGGTAGGCGTCGATCGGTCCTTCCGGCCGGATCGACCGGTCCTCGGCGTTCATGACGCCGTCCCCAGGACTCCGCGGACAGCCGCCGAGAAGCCTTTCCATTCCTCCGCCTTCCGCGCAAGCTCCTCCTGCCCCGCTCTGGTGAGGGCGTAGACGCGGCGTCTGCCGCCGTCGTCGTCCGCCCATCGGCTCTCGACCGAGCCCGAGGCTTCGAGCTTGTGCAGCGCGGGGTAGACGGACCCTTCCTGAAGGTCGAGCCGCCAGCCGCTGCGCTCATGAATGCGCGCAATGAGCCCGTAGCCGTGTGCTTCGCCTGCGCCGAGCGAGGCCAGAAGGAGGAGGTCCAGCTGTCCGTTCACTGCACTGCGTCCTATACCTAGAGAATCTAGGTGTCAAGTGAGGGAAGGGCAAGAGGGCGTCAACGGCCTGCGCAACCGCTAGCCTCCCGCGGCTGCCTACCTCCGATCACCCGCGAGCCGGCTGCGTCGCTCCTCCTCACGCTTTGAGTACGCAGCCGAGCGAATAGCGTCGTCCGACTCCAGGCTGCTGCCGAGGGCACCACCCACGGTCGCTGCCGACGCGACGAACCACGTCAGCACGAAGAGGTCGCCATAGCCGACTGATGAGTGGAGGTAGCGGCCCATCACATTCGGGTCGAGGACAAAGAACGCCCAAGCGAGGTTCACGACATAGAGCGCCAGATAGCAGATCAGCACCCCTACGGTCAGGGTCAGCAGGGTCGAGGTGTTGTAGAGACGCGACCTTTCCCTGGCCTCACGTGAGTTCTGGTCGGGACGGTCCCACAGTCCGCCGTCGATCACAAGCCAGCCGACGACGAGCGCTATGGAGGCGATCGACGCGACCAGAAGGCGCCACCATGACAGCGAGCTGGCCAACAGCCAGATGGTGGCGTTGACCGTGCCGACGGCTCCGGTTGCCAGTGCCGCGACGAGCGCGGATTTGAGCCCGGGCACGAGGAGCCACGGACGATTGGCGAGAACCATTCCGAAGAGCAGCCGGAAGCGGCCACCGAGGCGAGGGAGGGGCACGCGGTGCTCGTCCCTCGAAGCGGGCTCGGCCATGCCGCGGACGAGGGAGCGCACTGCGTGACGGGCGCGTGCGTGCATACGGAGGCCGCCAAGCGCGGGTAGCGACAGGACAGCCGTGCGCCGCTGCGGGTCCGTCTTGGTCAGCAGGTAACGGCCGTCGTCGTCCCGAAGCGGAAGCTCCGTCAGACCGATAAGGATGTCCCATTCGTGCTGGCGGGCCCGGTCCCTCAATCGCGCCAACGCTGTGTTGACGTCCTCGCAGTCTGTGGTGAACGACTCGCTCACGATCTCGATGTCCCAGGCGTCGCGATCCTCCCCGCGCGGCTGGAGGTCGCCCATCCGCCGCGCGACCTCGGTCGGCGAGGCGGGATCGGCCAGGAGGCCAACGTGGATTGGCTGCATGCCCACGAACTACCCAGCGAGCGTAGCGGTAACCTGCTCCCCACTTTTGCTACGGCTCCACACCCGCGCTTTCCCCGCTCAAGCCCGGGAAAGTGCGGCTGTGCATACTGGGAGGGGGCCCGGCGGGTTGGCCGGTAACCAAGGAGGGCTGACGCATGAGCAATTATCTGGTCGAGGCTTGGCGTACCGTCGTCCCGGAGAGAGAGTCACGCCACGGCCCCCTTCCACCGCTTCTCCTCCTCTGCACCGTGGTCAGCGGTCTCGTCGACGCCTTCTCGTACCTCGGGCTCGGTCACGTGTTTGTCGCAAACATGACCGGCAATGTGGTCTTTCTCGGCTTCGCCCTCGCCGGCACGTCGGGTTTCCAGTGGCCGGCGTCCCTGCTGGCAATCGTGTTCTTTTCGCTGGGCGCCTTCCTCGGCGGTTGGATCGGACACCGTTTCACTCATCACCGTGGGCGCATGGCGTTGGCGGCAGGTGCCGTGCAATTGGTGGTCGTCCTCGCCGCATTCATCGTCGCGGTAGCGAGTCGTGCACCGTATCCGACCGCATCGACGGTCGGATTGATCGTTCTGCTGGCCTTTGCGATGGGTCTCCAGAACGCAACCGCGCGCAGACTGGGAGTCCCCGACCTGACGACAACGGTGCTGACGATGACCCTCACGGGGATCACCGCGGACAGCCGTGCGACTGGTGGCGAAGGCAGCCACGCCGGGCGACGCCTGACCTCGGTGCTCTGCATGTTCGTCGGAGCGCTCGTCGGCGCACTCCTCTTCGCAGCGAACCTTCTCCCCTACAGCCTGCTCCTGGCGACGATACTTCTTGCGCTCGTCGTCCTCGGAGGCATCATCACGGCACGCTCCAGCAGACCGTGGATTGCGTCGGCGTGAGACGTTGGGCGTTATCCGGCGGCGATCGATAGCGGCTCATGCAGGATTGAGCGGCGTCTCGTCGTTGCTCGACATCCTTACGGAGCGGTGCTTAGCATTGAGCTCCATCAGGTTGCTCTTCACGCAGAGACCGGCAGCCGAGTTCTTCTCGGACTATCTGCGGTCTCCAAGCCTTTGGCCACCCAACTCCTTCCGCTGGACCACACGGCCCACAATCCTCATCCCCCGCTTCCTCGCTGGCTTGATTCGCGTACCTAGGTAACGTCCGCGCCGCCGTTCTCGGGAAGTTACGACTACTTGGGCACGATCAGTAGGGGCAAGAAAGAAAAGAGCGAAAAGTGAAGGCAGTAGTTTACGCAGGACCGAACGACGTCAACGTCCAGGACGTACCGGATGCAAAAATTGAGCACCCAGCCGACGTGCTCGTGCGGATCACCTCGGCGAACATCTGCGGGTCGGACCTGCACATGTACGAGGGCCGCACCAGCTTCGAACGCGGACGCACCTTCGGGCACGAGAACCTCGGCGAGGTGGTCGAAACCGGCCCCGCGGTGAGGAAGGTGCAGGTGGGCGAGCGCGTAGTCCTTCCATTCAACGTCGCCTGCGGATTCTGCAAGAACTGCGAACGCGGCTTCACGAACTATTGCCTGACCATGCAACCGGAACCCAAGCTTGCCGGCGCGGCCTACGGGTTCGCAGATATGGGCCCGTACCAAGGAGGACAAGCCGAGTACCTGCGCGTGCCGTACGGGGACTTCAACTGTCTTAGATTGGGCGAGGACGCCGAGGAGAAAGAGCTTGACTACGTCATGCTCGCCGACATCTTCCCCACAGGCTGGCACGCCACCGAGCTGGCTGGGGTGTATCCGGGCGACTCTGTCGTCATCTACGGAGCCGGACCCGTTGGCCTCATGGCCGCCTACTCAGCCATTATCAAAGGCGCCGGCAAGGTCATGGTCGTCGATCGCCAAAGCGACCGTCTGAAGCTGGCAGAACAGATCGGCGCCATCCCCGTGGATGATTCGGCAGTGGACCCTGTGGAGTTCGTCAAGGACCAGACCATGGGATTCGGGGCCGACCGGGGCTGCGAATGCGTCGGCTACCAAGCCCACGACACCAACGGAAAGGAGCAGCCCAACCTGACCCTAAACCGGCTCGTGGACTCGGTCCGGTTCGTCGGTGGCCTTGGCGTGGTAGGCGTGTTCCTTCCCCAGGACCCCGGGGCCCCGGACGAACTCGCCCAGCATGGCCAAGTGGCCTTTGACTACGGGAACTACTGGTTCAAGGGGCAGACGATGGGCTCGGGACAGTGTCCGGTCAAGAAATACAACCGGGCACTGCGTGATCTCATTGCCGGCGGAAAGGCCAGCCCTTCCTTCATTGTCAGCCACGAGCTGCCGCTGGATCAGGCACCTGAGGGCTACAGGAACTTCGACAACCGCGAAGACGGCTGGACCAAAGTCGTCCTCCACCCGGTCGGCGCCTGACTGTCCAGCTTGTTCTCTGCGCCCCTCTCGATCAGGCAAATGCCTGATCGAGAGGGGCGCACACGGCTTCAAGCGTCCTGTGCCTGGGTGTTGCCTTCCATGATGGCGTCCGCAAGGAGGTCTGGGCTGTTGAAGATCAGGAAGTGGTCGTCGTCGACGTCGCGCACGTCCTTGATGTTCTGCTTCGCCCACGCTCGTCTGTCGTCGCTGACCAGCTCGTCGCGGGTCCCAATCAGGACGGAGACGGGAAACTCCATCCACGCGGCAGCCGGTATCGGGTCGGTGAGTATCCGGCGCGAAGCGGAGCGGCGCGGGTTGGATTGGATGTGGCGGCGCACCTCTTCGGGGAACGTCGTGCCCTTCTCCTCGTAGACCCACCAGTCGTTGTCGAGGACGAACCTGTCCGGGTCGTCCCAGCGGACCGCCGGGTCGCCGTCCCAGATGGTGGCTTCACGCGGGTGTTCCTGGATGGGCTGGGGGACGGACGATACGTACACGAGTCGGGCCACGTTCTGCTCCCCCGCTGCGACGAGCCCAATGACGTCTCCGCCGTAGGACCACCCGGCGACGACGACGGGGCCGGCGTAGCCCCGGATCGCGGACTTCACTTCCTCAGCGTCCTCCAGCAGGCCCGCGTCTAGGCGATGTGATGGAAGGTCCGGGACGGCGACGTCGAAGCCGTTGGCCTCGAGGATCCGCCGGACCCATTGCCAGTCGCCAGGGTTGCCCCATGTCCCGTGCACGAGGACGGCACTTCGTTGGGACTTGGACTGCGTTGTCTCCATGCGCAGAACATAGCCCCGGCTCGGTCCGCTCTTTTAGGGTCGAAAGGACCTTCCCGGGTCGCAGAACAGGGCTGCTGTGACTCGTTTCAACGTCAACTTCTCAGCGCGCTTCAGGGATCCAGCGCTGGTTGTCTTCGGGGTTCGTAGAGGTCTGAACCGGCACAGGCTTCCCGCCACATTGATTCCAATCAGGAAGGATGCGGATATAGGAAAAGCACGACACGTCGTATCAGGCCGGTCCGTGAGGAAGCTGCAGAGTACTGCTCGGCTAGCGAGGCGTGCTCGGCGGCGAGCTCGCCTCCGAGGATCGACGGTCAGCGTTGGCCTTCTCCCTTGGGGTCCCCGCGGGGATGCCCAAATCGGGTATCGGCCGGGATGGGCAGCTTCGAGAGGATGAACTGTGAAACGAGCGGGTTGCTGACGCGGTAGAAGAGCCGGTCGCCATAGCGTTGAGAACTGACGAAACCGTGGAAGGCGAGCACCGCCAAATGCTCGTGTACCGCCGATGGTGACAACGCCGCGATGTCGGCCAGATGATTCGCAGAAAGCTCGTCGTCCCCCAACGCGAGAATCAGTCGTACGCGGTCCGCTTGCGCCAGCGCGGCGAAGCCTTCGGCTGCGGACGCAAGCCACCGCACATCCGTCGTCTCGGCCAGCGCATCCTCGTTCCCGTCCATGGATGAATCCTGACACCTATTGACCCCGTAAGTAAAGCCACTGTAGAAAGGGTTCTCAGTGGGGCGAAGACCCCGCGAACTAGACGAGGAGGTACTAGATGAAGGTCACAAGTGCTGAGTGGAAGACTGGGGAGCTCACTCCGGAGAACCTGCTTTCAGCTCAGATGAACCTGAAGATCAAGGGTTACGTCGTCATCGAGGACGTGTTCGATGCCGATCAGCTCAGCGCCCTGAAGTCGCGGTTTTCGGAGCTGCTCGACGCGTATGTCGAAAAGACGGACCCCAACCGGGGCGCGAGCAGGTACGGGATGCCCTTGCCGTTCGAGGAGCCGTTCGCGAGCACGACGCTTGTGGCGAACCCGATCATCTTGCAGGTGATTCGGTCGATCCTCGGTGAGGACGTGATCTGCTCGTTCTTCGCCTCGGATACGGCGCTCTCCGGGTCCCAGTACCAGCAGGCGCACTCCGACGTCCCCCCGCTCTTCCCCGAGGATAACCTCAGCCTGCCGCCGTTCTGCTACGTGGTGAACATCCCCCTTGTTGACTTCCGCCCGGACAACGGGCCGACGGAGATCTGGCCGTACGGCACGCATCTTGTCGGTGATCCGCGGGTCGTCCCGGTTCCGGACTTCACCCGAATCCAGGAGCTTCGGGAATCCCCGCTCGGACGCTTCACCGAGGAAGAGATGTCACCCAAGCAGGTGATCACCCCGGCAGGCTCCGTCGTCATCCGGGACATCCGGATGTGGCATCGCGGTACACCAAACCGATCGAACGAGCCGCGGCCGATGATGGCTCTGGTCTACAACCGTCCCTGGTACAACCACGGCGTCGTCGAGATCGACAGTGCCGAGTTCGAGGGGCTCTCGTCCGAGGTCAAGCACGTCTTCCGCAAGGCGGTTCTCCGGTGAACCTCCACTCATTGCGACGACCCCTCCTGGCAGCCGCCGCCGCAGTCGCGGTCGGCCTCGGCGCGGTCGGGTGCTCCGCCGCGAACGACAGCAGCAGTGGCCAGCAGGTCACGATCAACTGGTACGTGCAGCCGCTGAACAGCACCTCCATCTGGCAGGATTTGGTCGCAGCGTTCAACAAGAGCCACCCGAACATCAAGGTGAACCTCACGGTCGGGCCGACGAATGTAGACACAGTTCGCGGCACGCTCTCGACCGAACTCGGCAGCGGCTCGGCCACCCCCGACGTGTATGAAGGCGACGTCACCTGGCCCGCCCAGTTCGCAAAGGCGGGACTAGCCCTCGATCTGACCAAGGAATTCCCGGCAAGCTTCTGGAATCGCTTCTCGCCCGGCGCGGTCAAGCTGGCTCAGTACAACGGCGAGTCGTACAGCGTCCCGTCCTGGACGGAGGCGGCATTCATGTACTATCGCAAGGATCTCCTCGAGCAGGCTGGACTGCCAGTCCCGACCACTTGGGAAGAACTCGTCGCGGACGCCAAGAAGATCCAGGCCACCGGTGCTGTGAAGGACGGGTACACCTGGCAGGGCGCAGGGTACGAAGGGCTCACCTGCGTCTACAGTGAACTCGTCGCCGACGCTGGGGGCAGCATTGTCTCCGGCGACTACACCAAGGCCACGTTGAACACTGCGGCGGGGACGAAGGCCCTTGACTTCCTGAAGGGGACCATCGCCAGCGGTGTCAGCCCGAATGCCACCCCGACCTTCCAGGAGCCGCAGTCTCTGAACGACTTCACGGCGGGCAATGCACTCTTCATGCGGAACTGGTCCTACGCCTGGGCGATCACCCAGGACCCGTCCCAGTCCAAGGTCGTCGGCAAGGTGGGAATGGCCCCCCTTCCCACTTTCGCTGGCCAGCCCGAACCGGGCGCGTCGACCAACGGCGGCGGCGGCATGTTCATCAACCCGCACTCGAAGTACGTCAAGCAGGATGTGGAATTCCTCACCTGGCTTACCGACACGGACGCGCAAAGCATGTTCGCCTCTGTTGGGAAGGTCCTGCCAGCGAACGTGCAGGCGCAGACCCCGCAGGCCCAGCAGGAAGTGGGTCCTGTGGGTCAGGTGCTGGCCAAACTGAAGATCGTCGGTCGCCCGGTGGGCACGCCCGCGTACTCTCAGGTATCCCGCGCCGTATTCCAGAACGTCAATTCCGCCCTCAGCGGCAACGCGAGCGAAAGTCAGGCGCTCTCGGCAGCTGACAGCCAAGTCGCAAGCGCTCTCGGCTCGCAGTAGACGAGCAAAACAACGAGTCGCAGCCGCGAGCCGGGCATCCGTCCGGGGCGGCTGCGACTCGCCAGAACCTTCCAATCAATGGAGATGGGAACCAAATGAGCAGACACGCGAATGGCGCGTCCCTCTTAGTGGACGATGGGAACCAAGCGAGCACAAACTCGAATGGCGCGTCCCTCATCGGATCGGGATCGGGATCGGCACCCCGCTCGGGAACGCTGCGCCGGACTGCCCGGTCTCGCCGGCGGGGGGTGCTGCTCAGCAGTCCGGCCCTCGCCGTTGTCGCCCTCATCACGGTCGTGCCGATCGCCTTCTCGATCTACCTCAGCCTCTGCCGTGTCGACGCGGGCGCCGACGGGTTCGACTACACCTTCATCGGCGTCGGCAACTATGCAACGGCGCTGAGAAGCCCCACGGTCTGGGCGGCGCTCGGATTCACCGCCCTGTACACGGTCATCAGCGTCTCGGTCGAGATGCTGCTGGGCCTCGGCGTCGCGCTGGTGATCGACCGAATGACCAAGGGCACGGGCATCGTGCTCGGATTGCTCCTGGTGCCGTGGGCGATGATCACAGTGGTCTCCGGACAGCTTTGGTCGTACATCTTCAATGGTGTCTACGGCCTCGCCAATTACCTGCTGGTCGTCACGCACATCGTGTCCGCACCCGTGAGCTTCCTGAGCAATCCGGCGGGGGCATTCGTCGCCTTGCTGGTCGCAGACTCGTGGAAGACGGTTCCTTTCGTCGCTCTCATCCTCTTCGGCGGCCTGCGAACGATCGACAGGGAACTGTATGCCGCGGCGAGACTCGACGGTGCCGGCAGCGGGCGCATCCTCACGCACATCACCATCCCGCTCATACGGCAGTCGATCATCACCGCGGTCGTCTTCCGGGTTCTCCAGGCGTTCGGAATCTTCGACCTGCCCTTCGTGCTCACGAACGGCGGTCCCGGCCACGCCACACAATCGATCGCCATGCTCACGTACAACGCGCTCTTCCAGGACCTCAACATCGGTTACGGCGCGGCCATCTCATGCATCACGACGCTGGTCGTGATCATCTTCGCTGTGCTCTTCCTGCGGGCATTTCGAGTGGAGGATTCCGTTGACTAGTCACTTCCCGACGTCACGACGGCGCGCGCGAACCAGAGAGGGGCTTGCGGCCAACACCGTCGGCATTGCCATCGCCGTGATCTTTATGGTGCCCGTTCTCTGGTTGGCAATCTCAGCGTTCAAGCCGGTAAGCGCCCTCGGAGACTTCCCTCCCGAGCTGCTTCCCATCCCGGCGACCCTAGCGAACTTCGACGCCGCATTCGGACCGAGCGACTTCGGGTCGTTCCTCATGAACAGCGTCATCGTCGGCATC
Source organism: Sinomonas susongensis (assembly GCF_005877005.1). Lineage (GTDB taxonomy): Bacteria > Actinomycetota > Actinomycetes > Actinomycetales > Micrococcaceae > Sinomonas > Sinomonas susongensis. The sequence continues at coordinate 171,554 of NZ_SSNH01000009.1, forward strand.
CTGAGCACGGTCATCGTGGTGTGCCTGGGGCTGCCCGCGGCATACGGGCTCTCCCGCACCTCAATGCGAGGGCGCGCTGCCACCCTGACAGGATTGCTCGTCATCTCGGTCTTCCCGGTCATCGCCACGATTCCGCCTCTGTACGTCTCTCTTCGTGCACTCGGTTGGCTCAACAGCTACGAAGCGCTCGTCCTGCCGTACGTCGCCTTCAACCTCCCGCTCGCGATCTGGACGATGCGCAACTCGCTGCTCTCCATTTCCCACCAGATGGAGGAAGCGGCCGAGGTCGACGGTGCCTCCACAATGCGGACGATCGTGCAGATCATCGTTCCGCAGGCGCTTCCCGGGATCTTCGTCGCCGCAGTTCTGACCTTCGTTGCATGCTGGCAGGAGTTCCTGATGGCACTCAGCTTCAATTCCAACCCCACATACCAGACTGCGCCGGTCGGAATCGCGCTGTTCGGCGGCGCCTTCCAGCTCCCCTACGGAACGATCTTCGCGGCCTCCCTCGTAGCGCTGCTGCCCATCCTGGTGCTTGTCATCGCGCTCCGGCGCTGGGTGGTCGGCGGACTCAGCACCGGGTCAGTGAAAGGATGAATCAGATCATGAAAATGCACCGGGTCGGAATCGTGGGCGTGTGGCATGTCCATGCGGAGGACTACGTGACCGAGCTGCTCGAGCGCCCCGATGTCGAGATTCACGGCGTCTGGGACAGGGACGAAGCGGCCGCTGCAGCGTTCGCGCAGTCTCACGGGCTGCGGACGGTCCCCGAATTCGAGGAGATGCTGCAGGATCCGTCGGTCGATGCCGTGGTCGTCACGACCGCGACTGCCGATCACGTGGATGTCATCACCCGAGCCCTCGAGGCGGGAAAGCACGTCTTTTCGGAGAAGGTGCTCGCTATCGATCTGGCCGATGCTCAGGCACTGCAGCAGACCGCTCGGCGAGCCCGGCGACTTCTGTTCGTGTCATTCCAGCGCCTTGCCGAACCATGGGTCCGCACTCTGCACGAGGTTGTCGCCTCTGGGGTTCTCGGCCGCATCGTCTCGACCCGGTTCCGCTTCCAGCACGCCGGAGCCGTCGACGGGTGGCTGCATGATGGATTCTTTTCACCATCGGAGGCAGGCGGAGGGGCACTTATCGACTTGGGCGTTCACGGTTTCTATCTGAGCCAGCTCTTCCATTCCGCCTTCCCGTCGAGGGTCACCTGTCGTACAGCACACCACACCGGCCGTGGCGTCGAAGACGACGCGGTTGTGCTGCTCGAGTACCCGGATGACTCGGTCAGCGTGCTTGAGACGAGCCTGAGCGCGGCGCCCGACGACGCGAGATGGGCCTCGATTCACGGTTCCAAGGGCTCGGCAGTGGTCTCTTCCGAAGACCTGACGGTGCGTGTGCGCCTCAACGACGCACCCCACTGGGTCGCCCAACCGTCGCTCGATCCCTGGCAGCGGCCCATCGCCGCCTTCCTGGACTCGATCGACGAAGGCCGCGACGGGGAGGACAACTTGGCTCAGTCGGTCCGGGTTGTGGCTCTGGTGTCCGCAGCCTACCGCGCAGCGGAGGCCGCCGCCGCCATCCAAGTCTCCGACCCGGTGCGCCCCATCGCACCTTTCTCCGTACGTGCGGCGTCGTGCCGGAAGCGGGAACAGTGCAGTAGAGTCGGCCAGTGCTAAACAGGGGACGACTACTCGAAAGGCGCCCTCATGCGCCGGAGGAACTGCCGGGTGGATAGAAATCTTCGAAGTGCCGATGGAAGTCGCGCGCTGGCATTGCGGCTCATCCGTGTGAACGGGACGCTCAGCAGGGTCGAGCTGGCCAGGCAGATGGGACTCACGGTCGCCGCGATGACGAACCTGGTGCGCAGCTTGCTGGCAGAAGGGCTCATCGAAGAAGCCGGAAGCTCGGGCAACACCGGCGGCAAGCCGCGGACGCTCTTTCGGATACGGGAGGACGCCGCATATGCGATCGGCGTGTCGGTAGATCTGCATAAGACGTACTTCGCGATCGTGAACCTCCGCGGCACCATCGTGCACAGGATCGAGCCCGCTGAATCCGGCCAGGGCGTCGTCTCCATCGTGGACGCCATAGTCGCCGGCGTGAATGCCCTCATAGCTGATTCAGATGTTCCCGCCGACCGCATCGTCGGCATCGGAATCGCCGGACAAGGGCCCCACGACCGATCCATGGCGGGTCCAGCCGTGGCTGGCCCCTATGCCGATCAGTGGCTCAGCGCAGAGGTGGGCGACCAGGTGTCCGAACGGCTTCGTATGTCCGTGATGATGCAGAACGATGCAAACGCTGTAGCGAGCGGTGAGTTCAGCATCAGCCCGGACGCCCGGGCGTCGGGCAACTTCGCGTGCATCTATCTCGGCCAGTCAGGGCTCGGCTCCGGCATCTTCGCTGACCGCCAGCTCGTGCTCGGAAGGAACTCGTACGCGGGCGCGATAGCTCACCTGTCGATCAACGTTGATGGCCCGGAGTGCTACTGCGGAAACCGCGGTTGCCTTGAACTGTACGCAGCACCTCCGGCGATCATCGACCGTGTTCGGTCATACGACCGGAGCTCACCGGAGCTGGCGGTCGGTGTGAGCCCGAAGGGCCCGGGAACGGCCGCGGACATCGAACGTGTTTATGCCAGTGCGCGGAGCGGACACGCCTTCGCGGCGGCGCTGATGGCCAAGGTCGCTCAAGACGTCGCAGCTGCCAGCGCCACCATGGCGACACTGCTCGATCTCGACCTCATCGTTTTCAGCGGCGACGGTTTCGCGAGCCTAGAGGATGCATTCCTCGACGCCGCACATGCCGTCTCGGACCGGTTCGCCTCAGCTGGAGCGCGGCCCACTTTTGCGGTTCGAATGACGGTGCTCGGACAAGGAAATGAAGCGGCAGCCGCGGGCGCGGCAATCGGCCTGCTCGACTCCAGCTTCGCTCGTGCTACCGGGATGCCATCTCAGGAAGGCCTGGTCGAGGAGGTCGCGGAACGCTAAGCAGCAGTGGTCGTCCGACGAGGCGGCGCAGACTTCGACTCGCAGCGGACCGGGAGGTTGCGGTTGCCACAATTGAGTCTTCCACCTTGGAGGAAGACAGCCTGTTCGTGAGCGCGTCGAAACGGGACGACGCCTTATGCCGCCCGCAGCCAGAGCCACACCGTCGACGAAAAACCCCTCTCAAATCTGCGTTTTCGCAGGTCGGAGAGGGGTTGTGGAGCCCCCTGCCGGATTCGAACCGGCGACCCTCTGGAGGGTCCGGGCCATTTCGGGGACTGACCGATCGTCTCGGGAAATCGCGGATTCCCTTGTGTTGACAGGGAACCGGGCGGTTCGCGTGGTCCGAGTCTACCCGGTCGTTGGCGGTCCGTCCCGGGCGATTGAGATGGGTATTTGATGAGTCGCAACGCGGGTTCGGATCTTGGGAGGACAGCATCAGTTGTCGGGAACCGCTGATGTCACAGGCCAAGGCTGGAGCGTGCCTGACTGGGGCGGTGCGTCGGTTCCGGCCGCGGCTCATGGCTTCGGCTCAATGCGGTGGCTCGGTCCAGGGCTGCGCGGGCTCGGGAGGCGTCGGTCCTCTGCGCCTCGGTTTCTGCAGATGTCCCGAGGGGTGTGCGTGCGGCGATCCCGTATCGGTCGCGGTAGGCGGCGACAGTTCGGGCGAGGAGCCGCCAGTTCATCGTCGTCCGTTCGTCCCGGGGCGGGGTGCCGAGGGCGGCCGTCCAGCTCTCGCCATCGTTGAGGGCTTGGTCGAGGAGGGCGTCTGCGCGGGCTTCGATGAGGTCGCGGCGCTCGTGGAGTGCCTGCCTCATCTCGGGACTCATGCTGCCGGTCGCTTCGGGGATGAGACCAGCGATCAGCCGCGGTGCCTTGCGCGTACGCCCGGAGCCTGCTGGCCGGGCGGTGGCCCGGGCGAGGCGGTGGTGGAGGACGGCGGCGACGTCATCGGCATCGTTGAACCCACGCGCCCCGACCAGGCGCGGCAGCAGGGCATCGACATCGTGGTGGCTGGCTTCGGCGCGCCGCAGCTCTGCGGTGAGTGCCCCGAACGCATCGGATCTGATTGCGTCGTCGGCCTGTTCTTCGGTGAGGCCGGAGGCTCGGATGAGGGCGGCCCAGCGGTCGTGTTGCGCGGCTGCTGCGAGGGTCTCGTACTCGGCGGCGAGCTGGGCGATCGAGCCCCAGGCGTCCTGCTCGGCGGTGATCGTCTCGTGGGCGGAGAGCTCGGCGCCGACGTGCTGCAGCACCCCGTACAGGACGCTGCGGCCGGTGGCCTCGGTGTTGTCGCCGGCGTGCGGCCCCTCGTGTTCATTGTCGAGATTGTCGGTGGCGACGTAGGCCGTGTTCGACTCCCTGCCCCGGGTCAGGGCGACGTACAGGTTCTCTCTGGTCATGCTCGCGTCGACCAGGAGGTGTGAGGTGTCGACCGTGATTCCCTGGGCGCGGTAGGAGGTGACGGCGTAGCCGAGGTCCAGGTGTTCTGTTGCATAGTCGGATGGGAGCACGACGGTGCCTCCTCGCTTGTGCGCGGCTCGGCGGAGGGTGAGGGAGCCGTCCTCCCTGACGTCGGTGATCGTCCATCTGTCGCCGTTGCGGACCCAGGAGCGGCCGTCGCGCAGGCGGCGGTTGTTGCGGCGGGTGATGACCGTATCGCCGGCCGCGGCGCGGATGCCGTCGTGGAGTTCGACCTCGCGTGGCCCGTGCACGGTGCCGTCGAGGATCAGGTCGGTGCGCGCCCGCTCGTTCAGCGTGGTGACTGCCTCGTTCGAGTCAGCGACCAGGACGGTGGCCCGTCCTGCGAGCTGGTCGGCGCGCCAGGCGGTGTACGCGGCATCCGTCATCGCCTCCGTCTCCCCCTCGAGGACACGGCCATGCTCTATGTAGGCGTCGATGACTTCGGTGCGCCCGTGGCGGAGGCCGAGGGAGGCGGCCTTTTCCCACTCGTTGGCGAAGCGGTGCACGTCCACGAGCTCTGGGGCGTCGTCGCGGTCGTGCACGAGCAGGGAGAACGCTCCGCCGGCGTCGACGGACTGCAGCTGGGCGTGGTCGCCCACCAGGAGCACCTTCGCCCCCGCCGCGGCGGCCAGGCCGGTGATGCGGTCGAGCGAGAGCGTTCCGGCGAGGGAGGCCTCGTCGAGGATGACGAGCTGGCCCTCGCGGAACGACTGCCCGGTGCGCTCGTGGGTGTCCCACCACTTGGCGGTGTTCTCCGTGTCGATGCCGAGGTCTTCGGCGAGGACCTGCGCGGCTGCGGAGGAGGGGGCGAGCCCGACGACCGAGCCGGCCCCGTTCTCGGCCTCCCACGCCCGCCGCAGGGCGCTCATCGCGGTGGTCTTCCCGGCCCCGGCGGGGCCGACGAGGACATCGACCTGCCCACCGGAGGCGGCGACCTTGGCCAGCGCCGCAGCCTGGTCGCCCCCGAGCATCCGGCCCTCCCGGTCAGGCCCGGCGATAATCTTCTCGAGTGTCGCCAGCGAGACGGTCGGGCCGGTGGCGGTGCGGGCGCGCTCGAGGAGGCGGTCTTCGGCAGCCAGCAGCAGCTCGGAGGAGAACACCGTGGAGTGCTTCGGCCGGAACACCGAAGTGCCGTCCGCGCGCTGGAACACCGCAGGGCTGGAGGCGAGCTCGGGCGGCGTCAAACGCAGCGAGGCGGCCTCGGCGGCATCCACGACCAGGCCGACGATGGCCTCCCGGTCCTCGGTGGAGGCGAACCGGTAGCCCATCGTCTGCCGTGCCGCCTCCGCCGTGAGGTTCCACCGCCGCCACGTCGACCTCTTCTCCCCCACCGCCTCCACCACGCTCGCACCGAGCGAGGCGATCACCTCCAGAGGCACGTCGTCGGCGCGCAGCAGCAGAGGCTCCCCGTTCGCGGTGACGGTGCGCGCCCACTCGGTTGCGTCCGCCCCCAGCATGCTGCTGGCGCGCTGCCGCCACTCGGCGGTCAGGTCCGCGAGCGAGCGGACCTCCTTCTCCGGGCGGGTGGCCAGGGTGGCCTGCGCGCGGAGCTTGATGACCGTGGTGTCCGAGGGCTGCCGGCCGTGCCGCGCCACGTACTCCGCGATCAGCCGGTCCTTCTCCACCTCGATATGCCGCGCGCGGGTGGAGAACTCTCCCACGAGCTGCTCGGGGACGCCGGTGATGGCCCAGACGGGGTTTCGGTCGCGGCCGCGATCGCGGACCTCCCACCCGACCCCGAGGGCGCGGGTGAGGAGATCGGCGAAAACGGCTTCGTGGAGTTCGGAGAGCGCAACGGTCGCCGCGTGCATCGGGCGGGAGTCGAGGCTGCGCCACTTGCCATCGAGCACAGTCTGCACCTTGTTGGAGATGACGACGTGCGTGTGCAGGTGCGGATCTCTAGCTCGGGAGTCGAAGTGGTCATACGCGGCCGCGATCAGGCCGGTGACATCGACCTGGGCAACGGCACCATTGCGGCCGGTTGCACCCGCGCGCGTGGCTGCAACATCACGCTCCATGTACGCAACCACCTCGGCAACCGCCGCATGATGCGCCGCCGCGATCCTCTCCTGCATCCCGGCATCGGCGACCGCCCACAATACGGACGCGGACTTCGGGATCGAGAACGTGAAGTCATACCCCGCCACCGCACGCCGCGACGGCGCCGCAGCCTCCTCCGCAGCGATCTGCGCGACCGCCGCCTCCCGTTCGCCGTCGGTCAGGTCCGGGCCGAGCGCCTCCGTGCGCTTCTCGATCCGCTCGGCACGGGTGGCATACACCGGGTACGCGCGGCCCAGCGGATCCCCGCTCAGCGGGTCCCGGCCCATCCCGATCAAGAGCTGAAGCTGCGCCTCGGAAACCTTGTCACCTTCGCGAAGCCGCCCCCCGCCGAGGGCGGTGACGCCGGAGCCGAGCCAGCGTCCGGGCGGGGTTCCTTCGGCGCTGTAGTACCGGGTCAGGGGTGTCGAGAGCGGCCGGTTGCCGTCAGCGGCAGCGACGGTCCGCAGGAGGTACTTGTAGCCCTCTCCCGCCGACATCAACCGCATCGACACCGTCACGCGCCCGCCCCCAGACCTGGTTCATCAGGTCAGGTGCACAGGAGAACCCTCGATCTGCCAGACGCGTGGCACGTGGCTGGTCATGCCGGAGATCCTCGGATAGCTGCATACCGCACTCGGGCCGACGCTCACTGCTGTGTCGGCAGGTGCGACGGATCCGAAGATCTCCGGCTAGCGGACTCGGACGGACAGCACGGAACCGACGGATGAGACGCCAGGCCGGACTGATCCTGGCCCACTGGGCGGTGCAGATCGGGGCAAGGCGGAGGGCGAGCACCCTCAAGATCGCCGACTGACTGTGCTCGATGGCGTGCCGGCCTGGTGGCCGTCCTAGCTAGGCGCCGTAGGCAACCGAAGGCCGAGAGTCCAACTTGGATCAAGAGGGGTTGCCGAAAAAACCTGTACCGCTGCATGCGCAAGCTTCGCTGTTACGAAGCCGCCTCGACGCTCCTCTGATCGACGGGAAGGAGCCGTGCTAGCGCATCAACCTTATGCGCATCCAAGCGTTCTGCTACCAGATCGCGCTTCCCCTCGCGAAGGGCCTCGGCAAGGCCGCGATGCTCGACGACGCGAACAGACTCGTCTTCGTATCGACCGTCAAACCGGTTGAGGCACATTCGCGTCTCGGCGAGCAAGGTTGTGTGCATTCTGGAAAGCCTCGGGCTTCCAGCCATCTCGACAAGCCGTTCGTGGAAAGCGCGGTCAGCCTTTGTCATCGCCGCGGGATCACCTGAGACTCGAGCCTCCTCCATCCGCGCCACGCAACCCAGTAACTCCTCCCCACCATGGAAATAGTCACCGGAGAGGAGCATTCCCGCGGCAGCCTTCTCGATTGCCGTCCGAGCCTCGTAGACATCACGAAGGTCGTCCTCGCCAAACTCGGCTACGAAGACCCCTTTGTTGCGGATGCTCACCAGGATGCCTTCCTGGGTCAGGCGCTGGATCGCCTCGCGTACAGGCCCCCTGCTAACGCCAAGCTCCCTCGCAATGTCCATTTCCACGAGTTGGGCGCCAGGAGCGAGGGTTCCGTTCGAGATATGCCTCCTCAGCTGGGCGGCAATGAGGGATGGAGTGGACTCTTGGGTGATGGGCTGGAGCACCTGACGATTCTTCATGGCGTGCTCAGCGTCGTAGCGATCGCCTCCGTGACCTCCGCTGTCGTCGCCGTCCCGCCGACGTCGCGCGTGAGGTGACCAGCCGCGGTCGCGCTCTCGATGGCCGCCTCGATCCAGCGCGCCTCTTCGTGCAGCCCGAAGTGGTCCAGCATGAGGGCCGCGCTCGCGATCGCGCCGATCGGGTTGCTGATACCTTGGCCGGCGATGTCAGGGGCCGAACCGTGGACCGGCTCGAACATGCTCGGGAAGCGGTGCTCGGGGTTGAGGTTGGCGCTCGCGGCAAGGCCGAGGCTGCCGGCGAGTGCGGAGCCGAGGTCGGAGAGGATGTCCGCGTTGAGGTTGGAGGCGACGACGACGGAGAGATCCTCGGGCTTGAGGATGAACTTCGCGCTCATCGCGTCGACGAGCACGCTCTCGGTCTGCACGTCCGGGTAATCCACAGCGACGCGCTTGAACACCTCATCCCACAGGACCATGCCGTACTGCTGGGCGTTGGACTTCGTGACGCTCGAGACCCTCTTGACCGTGCGGGTGCGGGCCAGGTCGAACGCGAAGCGCATGATGCGCTCGCAGCCCTTCTCGGTGAAGAGCGCCGTCTGGAGCGCGACCTCGTTGCCGGGGCCGCGGCCGCTGAGGTTGCGGCCGCCGAGGCCTGCGTACTCGCCCTCGCTGTTCTCGCGCACGACGATCCAGTCAAGCTCGGCCGAGTCGGCCTTGCGGAGCGGGGACTCGACGCCGGGGAGGAACCTGACCGGGCGGATGTTGGCCCACTGGTCGAAATTCTGGGTAATGTTCAGGCGGAGGCCCCACAGGCTCACGTGGTCGGGGACGTTCTCCCAGCCGACCGCGCCGAAGTAGATCGCGTCGAAGTCCTTGAGCGCGTCGAGGCCCTCCGTGGGCATCATCTCGCCGTGCTTTGCGTAGTAGTCCGAGCCCCACGGGAATTCGGTCCACTCGAAGGCGAACTTGCCGTTGGACTGCGCGGCGAGCGCATCCAGCACCAGGCGGCCCGCGGCGACGACTTCCTTGCCGATACCGTCCCCGGGGATCGAGGCGATGTTGAAAACCTTGGTATCGCTCATGTATGTCTCTCCTGTTCGAGCAATCCCGCCCCGGGGCTTCGCCCGGATGCACAGCCGCTGACCCTCACGTCGCCGGCCAATTAGTCCCAATTGGCGCTCTGCATTTCTCAGAGGCCGCGCCTTGCGTCCTAGATGCGCGCAGTCGAACGGTTCGGCGGGAGTGGCGGACCCTGCTCTGTCCCTCGGGATCCGTCCGGCCGAGTCCAGCCAACTTGGAGTGCCCCGCAGGGCGAGAACCTCGCCAGATGGTTGCCAGCCACTTCCTCGAACTCATCAAGGGCGTAGGTATCGCCCTCGACTGCACGGTAGAGCCCGGCACTTGAGCAGCGCAGTTCGAGCCGGCCCAGCTCGAGTTGAATCCAGCCTTGCCCCGTCGTATCAGACCAGACCCCGCATCCCTGGGACGCCAAGTCGGTCACGAGTTGGCGTCCCCACCTAGCGGGACGCGTGGTTCGCACCAGAGCTGCACTGCGCTGTGTCGTCGTGATTCGTCTTTCCGGCCGACAGGCTGGCCACTCGACGCATTTTGCGTTCATATCTCTTCCCGCTATCCGGTGGGTGCGGCGCGGGGGTTTCCGCGCCGCGCGCCTGTGGGGTTCTAGAAGGTGTGGAGGACGAAGCGGAGGAATTCGGTGGGCTCGATGGCCTCCACGGGCACGGGGCCCTCGTTGGCGAGGAACTCGTAGCCGGTCTCGGGGCCGTACTTCTCC